>OZ242294.1:0-1904368 GCA_965207685.1 Thermodesulfobacteriota bacterium
GGCCGTCCGCCACGCTGAGGCAAGTCCATCATGGAGGAAGTAACTTTCAAAGGCAGTCGGTCCCAGTCGAGGCTGGGGTTGGGAACCTGGAAATGCAGGTGCTTCGGAATCACGCCGCGCTGCATCACCAGCACTGCCTTGATCAGACCAGCGATCCCGGCAGCCGACTCGAGGTGGCCGATATTGGTCTTTACGGAACCGATCAAAAGAGGACGATCGGCCTTGCGTCCTTTGCCGTAGACAGCGGAGACGGCGTCGATCTCGATCGGGTCGCCTACAGCTGTTCCAGTCCCATGTGCCTCGATGTAGTCCACATCCGAAGCAGAAACTCCGGCCTGCGACAGGGCCGCTTCCATCACCTGTTCCAGTGCGGGAGTGTGCGGCACGGTCAGCCCGGTGCCGGGCCCGCCGTTATTCACCGCCGAGCCTCGGATCACTCCCCAGATCCGATCGCCATCCTCCTCGGCCTCGCTTAGCCGCTTCAGGATAACGACGCCGCAGCCTTCGCCGCGCACGTAACCGTTTGCAGACTCATCGAACGTCTTGCACTGCCCGTCCGGAGACAGCATCATCGCATCCGCGCGGAGTTCGAATATGCGACTGTTCAGGATGGCCTGCACACCGCCCGCAATGGCCAGATCCGCCTTGCCCTGCTGCAGGTCCGCCACCGCGTCGTGGACTGACACCATGGACGACGCGCACGCGGCATCCACTGCCTTTGCCGGTCCCATGAGGCCCAGCACGAAAGAGACCCGTCCGCTGGTACCGTTGAGGTTCGTGCCGCTCAGAGCATAGAGACATGAGGCGGCATCGGCAGGTTTCCTTGACTCCACTACCAGCATCCTGTACTCGTCGTTGCTGATCCCGGTGTATACCCCGGTGAGGCTGCCCTTCAGCCGATCCGGATCCATTCCAGCATCCTCGAGAGCCTCCCAGGTGGTTTCCAGCATCATCCGCTGCTGTGGATCCAGCAACTGGGCCTCGACCGGAGAAATGCGAAAGAATCCCGCGTCGAACTGCTCGATTTCGTCGACATAGCCACAGAAACGACAGGCCTCGCTCGGAATCTGCCCATCGGGGAAAAGCTCGTCCATACGACCGATGCCGGAACCCGGGACACCCTCGCTGACTGTATTCTCACCCGCTTCCAGAAGACGCCAGAACGCCAGAATATCATTCGCGCCTGGGAATCGGCACGCCATGCCGATGACTGCTATCGGTTCTCCGGATTGTGAACCCGGGCGATTCCGGATATCCGGCTCAGCCACCGTAGCTTGAGAATAATCAGCAGACCGCTCTTTGCTCATAGTGTCTTTCTCCTTTCGTGGCCTGTCGCCGGTAAGCGCATGGTTTTAAGAGTTTGTATAAATACTGATTTTTAGCATAACAATCCTGAAAAAAATGATATCACAGCCCAATCTCAAAGGGAAGAAATGGGGGGCAGGGATAGACGTTCAGTGGAAACGAAAAAACGGGGTTTTGGTAGCCGCTCGCTTGGTCCAAAGTGGCATCTTGGCTGTATTGGCACCCATTTTCATGCTTCCAGCCTATATTTAGCGCTCTGTGGAAAAATTTCAGTACGCTTAGTATAGTATCGGCATGTCTACCGATACTTCCGCTTTCCGATCAGACATCCGCTACGAACCTAACGACAAACCGCCGAGGCTGCTGGTAGCCGGGCTGGGCTTGCAACTTGCGATTCTCACCATATCGGGGATCGTCCTCACGCCGCTGATCGTGATCAAGGCGGCCGGCGGATCTGATACTTACATGCTGTGGGCGGTATTCGCATCAGTCGTGATCAGCGGGATCAGCACGATAT
Source organism: Thermodesulfobacteriota bacterium (assembly GCA_965207685.1). GTDB lineage: Bacteria > Desulfobacterota_D > UBA1144 > Nemesobacterales > Nemesobacteraceae > Nemesobacter. Next base: position 1,823 of record OZ242294.1, read on the forward strand.
TGCAGGCCGTCAGAGTTGGTCGAATCGGCGCAGGATATGTCCTCCTGATGGGCACCTCCGGCGCATTCATCGCAATCTGTATTACTGCGATCGCAGAAGGCGGGCCCGCCATGCTGGCGACGCTCGTCATTATCTCGTCTTTGTTCCAATTTGCCCTGGCGAGGCGTCTTTCCCTGTTTCGCCGGATCCTCACCCCCACAGTCGCAGGCACGGTAATCATGCTGATTTCTGTCACCGTGATGCCAATAATTTTCGATCTCCTGGACAACGTTCAAGACGCCGCACATCCCCAAGCTGCCCCCCTCAGTGCGCTTGTGACCGTACTTGTCATCATTGCCATCGCCCTCAAGGGCACCGGTGTATTTCGACTTTGGGCACCCGTAGCAGGCGTTATCATAGGGTCCATTGTTGGCGGCTTTTTCGGAATTTACGACACGGCACGCATTTCCGAGGCTGCCTGGATCGGGTTTCCGCAAGGAGGCTGGCCCGGCCTCGATCTGAGTTTTGGACCGACGTTCTGGACGCTTCTGCCCGGGTTCATCTTTGTCACCCTGATTGGTGCAATCGAGACAGTTGGCGACTCCGTAGCAATTCAGCGCATTTCGTGGCGACGGCCACGAGCCGTGGACTTTCGTTCCGTTCAGGGAGCTGTGGCTGCCGATGGGGTGGGCAACCTGCTGTCCGGGCTCGCCGGCACGATTCCAAATACCACGTACTCGACCAGCGTATCGGTAACGGAACTTACCGGAGTGGGAGCCCGGGCAGTCGGGACCGCTGCGGGCATCGTCTTTCTCATCTTGGCGTGTTTCCCCAAGGCGCTCGCCGCAATTCTTGCAATTCCGAGTCCGGTTGCTGCCGGGTACCTGGCCATTCTGGTATCCATGCTGTTTGTGGTCGGAATGAAAGTTGTCGTCCAGGACGGAATTGACTACCGCAAAGGCATGATTGCGGGAGTTTCATTCTGGGTAGGTGTCGGCTTTCAGAACGGCGTGATCTTTCCTGAGTATTTTGCGGAATTTGCCGGCGGCTTATTGCAGAACGGCATGACAGCAGGTGGTCTCACCGCTCTGCTCTTGACGCTTTTTGTCGAAGTCACTGAACCCCGGCGCAGACGCATAGAGCTTCCGTTCCACATTACGATATTGCCGAAAATCCGGGAGTTTCTGCGATCGTTTGCCTCTCACAGCGGTTGGGGGGAGGCAATGGCTGACCGCCTTGATGCCGCCAGTGAAGAAACCCTGCTCACCCTGCTTGAGCAGAAGACAACATCAGATGAGGAAGAACCTTTGCGGCGACTGCACATTATTGCGCACAGGGAAGGCGACGAGGCTGTGCTTGAATTCGTTGCATCAGCCACTGAAGAAAATCTCGAAGACCAGATTGCGCTGCTAGGCGAGCGAGCGACGGAAGCCCCGACTGAACAAGAGGTGTCTCTGCGACTGTTGCAACACATCGCCTCGTCGGTACAACATCAACAGTATTACGACACGGACATCCTCAAGATCCGCGTGAAGGCGCCGGCTCCTTCATCCGATTGAGTGGTTGAAGGAGGCGGCGCGAGTGAGCCTGCTACCTCCAGATTGATTGTCAGCCTCCCTCTACGCCACGCATACTGTTTGGGGATACAAGTGATTGCGGTAAGGTCTTTTCTGCAAGAATGAGTGGAGAATCGTTCGCCGAAATTGGGAAGAAACTTCAGCGGATACCAGAAAGAAATTTAACTCACATCACAAGGAAGCAAGCATCGGTGGATTAGGAGATTCTTGGACAAGAAGGAAGGTTGCTTTGTCAACTTTCCTATATAAGTCCCCAAAAAATGAACACCATAATGATCCCAACATATAGATCTGTAAGATATAGTTTTACTTTGCTAGGTAGTTCCCAAATTTTAAGACAATTTTAAATGGTTTAAGAGCTAGAGCACAAAACCGCCGCACTTGTCTTCCCCGTTTTTAAAGCCCCAAAAAAGCAAGTAATCTACATTGCTCCATGACGGTCTATGCGAAAACGCGCTCCCGGCTGGCTACCGTGGTGGTGCGTCGGGACACAAAAGCTGGCTTAGCATTCGATTACGTCGTCCAGTTTCTGGTCCTGACGGCACTTGCGGTTTTTTCAATCGGAACGCTGCCGGATCTGGATCCCGACGACCGGCGCTGGCTGGAAATGGCGGAAGCGGCGATCCTAGCTGTTTTCACCTTTGAATACGCGCTTCGTATCTGGGTCAGCGAAAACAGGTGGGGCTACGTGTTCAGCTTCTTCGGGATCGTGGACCTTGTCGCCATCCTTCCCATTTTCTGGTTCGTGAAAGGGACGGACCTTGTGTTCGTGCGCTCCTTCCGTCTGCTGCGCCTGCTGCTGATAATCAAGGCGGTGCAGTCCTCAGAAGCGGTGTCTAGGCTGAAGCAGGCATGGGGGCAGATCAGAGACGAACTGATGCTCTACGGAGCGGCAAGTGTCATAGTGCTGTTCACAGCGGCGGCCGGCATTCACCACTTTGAGCACAAGGCCCAGCCCGAAGCGTTCAAAAGCGTGTTCCACAGCCTCTGGTGGGCGATTACGACCCTTGCCTCGGTCGAGTACGGAGATGTGTACCCGATTACCACAGGCGGAAAGATTTTCACTTTTTTCGTCGCGGTAACGGGGCTCGGAGTGGTGGCAGTTCCCACCGCCCTGCTGGCCTCGGCGCTCACGAAAACAAAAAGACCAGAAGATCCATAGCCGGTTCCCAGTTCCGCCGAGTTCACTGCGCCGGAAATCGACCGTTTCCCCGGACGCAAGCCTCCTGCTTCTCCCGGTTGGAACAGCAGACGTGATTTTTGCGCGTGGCTTGCGCAGCTAGGCCAATCCGCCGGGCGCTTTTGGAGAGAATTCCGACGCATGGTAAGATTATCAGCGGTTTATGAGCAGTTTGCCCGAATATCTAGAACGCGGAGAAAAAGCGCGTCTTTTTCCGGTGTTGGCGGACACTTCAAAAGAGGGCCGCAGCACTTCAATTCTTCTTTTCTGCCTCGTGCACGTGCGCGAATTCGGCCAGGCGATGCTGGGTTCCGTCAATCAACGTGTCGGGAAACTTGCGAGTCTCACAGCGTACACCGAAGTCACCTTCGCGGACCGGGGGGAGGAAAAAGCGCACAGGCCGGACGGGCTGATCGTGCTCAGGGTCGGCAGGCGCCGGTGGAAAGCGTTGGTCGAAACGAAGATCGCCAACGCTAAGCTCGATGAGGAGCAGCTTGCCGCCTACACGCGCCTTGCCAGAGAACATAACATTGATGCCGTGATAACCGTCTCAAACCAGTTCACCTCGAGACCGGACCATCACCCGGTCAAGCTCTCCGCCAAAACGCGCTCAAGGGTGAAAATCTATCACTGGTCATGGATGTACATCATTACGCAGGCCGACCTGCTGATTTCCAATGACGGCATTGAAGACGAGGACCAGCATTTTGTTCTCTCCGAGATGCTGAGGTTCCTGACGCATGCGAGCACGGGGGTAAAAAGCTTTGACCGCATGCCCGAGGCATGGACCGGCATCGTGCAGAAAGTCGCCGACGGCGCTTCGCTCCAGACAAAAAGCGAGGAGGTGCGGGATATAGTGGCCTCCTGGCATCAGGAAGTCAGAGACATCTCTCTTCTGCTAACGCGCAAGGTCAATGTGAAAGTTGAAGTCAGGCTGCCGCGTTCCCATGTTCTGGATCCGGCGGTGCGCGCAAAGAAAGACGCCTATGAACTTGCCGAAGAACAGACGCTTTCGGCCGGGCTTAAGATTCAGGATGCGGCGGCGCCGATTGAATTGGTCGTCGATATTGGAAAACGGACGATCAGCGCGTCAATGACGCTTGAAGCTCCCGGCAACAGAAAAACCACCCCGGCGCGTCTCAACTGGCTGCTTCGCCAGCTGCGAAAAACCTCCGAAACGGATATCCATATCAGGCTGATCTGGCCTGGACGAAGACCCCGCACGCAGCATACCCTTGGGGAATTGAGAGAGAATTCAGCGATGGCTTCCGCAAGCGGTCAGGAACTTCCCGTCGCTAGATTCGAAGTATGCATGATTCGTCAGTTGGGCAGACGTTTCGGTCAGCGCAAAAGCTTCATTGACGAACTGGAGCAGATGGTGTCCGGGTTTTACGAAACTGCCGGCCAGCACCTGCGCGCATATCAGCCGCCTGCTCCCAAAGTCAGCGAAGATAGAACCGCCCCGCAAAGCGTTACTCCCGAAGGATTGCAGCACACTGAAGAATAAAAACACGGTCGCTTTGAACCTCCTGCTGCCGGAGTTGTCAAACGCGATACGGAAAAAACAGGGGTTTCTCTGAGTGACGAGAAATCATGGCTCTATCTGTTCCCTCAATCTGAACTGGTTCCGTCTTGCAAAACGGTTTTCAGTTCACCACTGACTTTGATAATTCTCTTTCGAAGAGTTTAGCATAGGGACGGGCAGGGAACAATGCTCTTCTTCGCTCGGGCCACGACTACCTCACGCTAAATACAGGTGGCAGTTTTATTTAAGATTTGCGGGAAGTTAAAAAAGATTCCTGGCTTTTTCCATGATTAAGGCGTTGCGCTGGCGGTCGTAGAAGAATCACTTTACATGGGAGAGGTTGATAGAGGCGAAATGGGAACCGGTAAGAATACTCCATTCCTGGACGAGTAAGCGGTTTGCCGTCAGACACCTGAGGTAGGACATATGCGTTAACGCACACGTACGGGTCTGTGCGGTGGGTGCAGGGAAACTCGCATTCCTACCGCAACAAATCCTTGCGGAGTGTGGCTGGACACTGGCATTGAGGCGGGAGACCAGTTCTTGATCTTGGACTTTTAGCATTATTTTCGAGCGTAGGGTAAAGTCAAACTTTGGAAATTATATGCTTAGATTGACAAAGTCTCTAGCTATCTCCCCGCCGTCAGGACCTCAACCAACAACAAAAAGCAAAACCACAAAAAGAGAAAAAATCGTTCTCGCCGGACCCTCTTCTCTTTACGGAAATCGTAACCCCAAAAACCGCTACAGCGCAAATGTCTCCTAGCGGTACTCATTTGCCCTAATTACAGGATTTTAATATAATCATTGGAATTGTTAGGACGTTCCGTTAGGTACAAAAGAGGTGAATAAAACACAAGGGTGTATAAGTGGTTCAGCATATAAGGCTTCCCGTAACTGATTTAATATACGACGACGAAAATCCAAGAATCACTCCCCTGCTTGAGAATTGGACTGATCCAAGCCAAGAAATAATAGGAGATGCTCTTCAAAGCGGGGATGACGGTTTTCGAAGGTTAAGACAAGCAATAAAAACTAATAACGGCATAATTAATCCCATTATCGTCAACCAGATTGAAGGACGAAACATCGTTATCGAAGGAAACACTCGGCTTCTAATATATAAACGATTAAACAAGGAATTTCCCGACGATGAACAGTGGCAAACAATACCGGCTACCGTCTACTCAAACCTAAATGAGCGCCAAATTGACGCTATCCGGTTACAAGCACACTTGATTGGCGTCACAAATTGGTCCCCATACGCCAAAGCGAAGTATCTTCATCACCTCGCAAAAAGTCAGCACCTTCCAATTAACGACCTAATTGAATTTTGCGGGGGAAACAAAAACGAAGTTCTGCGCAACATTGATGCTTACGAGATGATGGAAAACAAATATCGACCTGTGGTTGAAGAAAGGGGTGAAATCTTTGACGAAAGGAAATTCAGTCTGTTTCTTAACGTCCAACGTCCCAATCTTTTGAAGTCAATTATTCAACATGGATTTACTAATGAGGACTTTATCAACTGGGTTGTTGAAGGCAAATTTGAACCAAGACAGGAGTATGTTCGCTTGCTTCCCGAAATCATGTCCAACCCTAGGGCATTGAAAGAATTCCAAAAGTACGGTGCCAAGAAAGCCGAAAGGTATATCGACCGTCCCGAACTAAAAAAAGAACTTCTGGAAGCACAGTTAGTTGATCTCTGTGAAGCTGTTCAAACCAAAATAATGGATATACCCCGGAAAGAGATTCAAGAAATACGTGCCAAGGTCGATTCACGAATACTGGTAGAAACTACTATTGAATATCTACAAAACTTCCAGAAAAACGAACTTGATTACAGATGACTGAATCGCTCCAGCATATCAGACTTGTAAATCTTTTAAAAGAACATTTCAGAAAACTCGACGACCCTCTCATGCATGTCGAGTTCTCTGATGAGCCAGATTATCTTGGTTCGAATAAACCCCCCTTAATAGGGGGTTATCGTCCTGATGTCGTCTGGAAAACACCCTTCAATCGCTACCGTTTTATTGGAGAGGCAAAAACTGGAAATGATATAAATAACAATCACAGCCGTGCACAGTTTGAAGCATATTTAAATGCTCTCCACTATGAAGGAGATAACGGACAATTGGTGGTCGCAGTTCCTTGGGGTGCTGAAAATACCGCCAGTGCCTTATTGCACTCGTTAGCCGTCGAGAATGAAATCAGTACGCTCAGATACTCGATAATATCAACTGCGCCCGGCAAAAAACACAAGTAGATGTCAAGGCTCAAGAAATCTATAAATCTCAATTTAAATAAGCTTACCGAGGCTTTTCCCTATCAAGAAGAAGCAATTAACGCCGTTCGTGACATGGAATATTCCGCAATTTTTTTTGAACAGGGTCTAGGCAAAACCAAAATTGCAATAGACCTTACGCTAGACTGGCTGATCGAGGATGTTGTTGATACTGTTATTGTCGTAACCAAAAAAGGCTTAGTACGTAATTGGCAACAAGAGTTTGAGATTCATTCGCACATCCGACCGCTAGTAATCTCGGATAAGAGGGATAAAAATCATCGCGCTTTATTCAGTTCGGCCAGAGTATTTATTGCGAATTTCGAAGCAGTCGCTCTTGAAAAGGAAAAAATCCGCGCAATGTCAAAACACCGGCGTATCGGTGTAATACTTGACGAATCCCAAAAAATCAAAAATCCAAAGTCAAAATTAGCACAAGCTTTCCACTGTTTATCCGAGTGTTTCTATAAACGAGTAATAATGACAGGAACGCCTATGGCTAACCGACCTTATGATATTTGGTCGCAAATATACTTTCTAGATAACGGTGCGGCACTCGGCACAGACTTCACCAGATTCAAAGCTAAATTGGACATTCCGAAGAAAGATGGTCGGGAGAAATTTCTAGCCGCGCTAAGCGATGTATACCCTTCAATCGCTGATTTTGCTGTTAAACAGACTAAAACCGGTTCCGGGCTAGATTTGCCCAGAAAGGTCTACCGTACAGAATTTGCTGAATGGGCTAGTGAACAGAATAAAATCTACAATAAAATAAAAAAAGAACTCGTTGTCGAAATCGCCCGCGAGGGGAAAAAGTTCTTCGACGATACGGAAGCTGTATTAAAACGCATCATTCGACTTGCCCAAGTCGCATCCAACCCGTTAGTGCTCAACGAAGAATATTCAGAAGAACCAGGCAAGCTTGTTCTACTCCGACGGTTGGTCAGAGAAATCATGCAAAAAGGAGAGAAAGTCATAGTCTGGACATCATATCTCAAGAATTGTTCGTATCTCAGAAATGTTTTCTCCGCGGAAGGAGCCGTGCAGGTTAACGGCAGCATGACGATTGAAAACCGAGACCGGTCAGTTGAGCGCTTCAAATCAGACCCTGATACGCGAGTTATGGTTGCTACTCCTCAGGCAGCAAAAGAGGGCTTAACTTTAACGGTAGCCAACCATGTGATTTTTTACGACCGCTCTTTCAGCCTAGATGACTATCTGCAAGCACAAGACCGTATTCATCGTATATCGCAAACCAGAACATGTTATGTCACTAACTTAGTCATGCGGGACTCTATTGATGAGTGGGTCGAGGCCCTGATCTCCGTTAAAGCTTCCGCAGTGCGATTTGGGATGGGGGATATCAAAAAATCAGAAATCAATGAAAAACTCGAGACCGATTTAGAGTTGATCCTAAATAAAATTCTTAACGGAGAATTCTGATGTGGAGTAAAAAGTTAGAAAGTTCAGAGTTTACTGATGATTCGATGTCTATCTCAGGCGAGAAAATTTGCATTAAGCTTGGTTTCGTGCCACAGAATGAACTGAGATACTGGCCTGATAACCCGAGGATTTATTCGATTGTTCATGCTTCTGAAGTACCCCTTGATCAAAAGGATATTCAGGTGGAACTGCTCAAACGTGACCATGTTAAAAAACTAATTCAGGATATCAAGCACCATGGTGGATTGATGGACCCTATGGTTGTTATAGACGGTACGTTCGAAGTGGTTGAAGGCAATAGTCGATTAGCCGCAATACGCTTTTTGTGTCAGACCGACCCAATCAAATTTGCTAAACCAAGATGTCAAATTCTCCCAAAATCACTATCTCAGGAACAGATTTACTCTTATCTTAACCAACAGCACATACAAGGAAAAACTCAGTGGTCCCCATACGAACAAGCAGGCGTGGTATACAGACTTAGAGAAGCTGGGAAAGATTGGGATATCTTAAAAAGCCAGATGAACATTGGGGAAACGAAAGCCAGACAAATGTATAAGACCTACAAGTTCATGGTTGATCATGATGAAGACCGTCCCGACCGCTACAGCTACTATCAGGTTTATTTAAGCAACAAAAAGGCAAGAGACAAAAGGGCAACAGACCAAAGGCTGGACAAGAGGATTGTGGAAGAAGTTCAAAAGGGACAGGTGACCGCACAAGAATTCCGTAAAATGCTTCCTCACGTATGCGACAACTCCAAACAGTTTAACAAGTTTGTAAGCGGAAAGAATAGCTTTCTGGGCGCGTATGAAGAACTTGAGGAGGATGGCAAAACAAAAGACCTCGTAGTTCGACTCAAGGCAATACAAAAACAGTTGGCCAGCATGAATAAGTCAGAATTTGACGGACTCGAAAGTCGAGCAACAACCGACGCACGTTACACGCTAAGACGGATAAAAACTCAAACCGAGAACCTTTTAACAAAAGTATTTGGAGAGAAATCGTAATTTATAGTCGAGAACACTTTTTTAAGGAAAGCATCCATATGTTTCTTCTAGCTGATTTCGCCGTCAAGATTAAAGAAAACCGCAATCCAGTGAAGAGTATTTCTAAAAATGGATAAAAAAAACATACTTTTGCTGGAACCCGGATATAAGAATAAATATCCACCCTTGGGGTTGATGAAGCTGGCGCAGTACCATCGTCTACAGAACAAAAATCATCGGGTCGTTTTTTGCAAGGGGGAAAACGATCTGGCACTTCAACGCTTTGAGTGGGACCGTATTTACATCACAACGCTCTTTTCTTTTGAATGGAACAAAACCGAAAAATGTATTGATGCCGCAATAAAGCTCGTTAATGGGAAAAAACGGAAGATATTTGTTGGGGGAATTTCCGCCTCGCTCATGACAGAAGAGTACAAAAAAGTGGAAAAGTGGAAAGGAATTAGGTTTGTTCAGGGAATTCTTAAAGAAGCACCCGCTCTCTCTCTTGGACTAACTAGCTGCGATTTTGGTTGCAAAGATATTAACGGCAAACCAATCGATGAGCTAGTACCGGATTACAGCATCTTAGAACAAATCGAATATCGATACCCGGTTTATGATGCTTATTTCGGGTATGCGTCACGCGGATGTATCCGAAAATGCTCGTTTTGCGGCGTACCCAAACTCGAAGGCTATCAGAAAGATATGCCCCCCATCTCTCAATTAGTAAACAATGTCAGTTCTCTATACGGAGAGAAAAAAGACTTGGTCTTGATGGATAACAACGTCACCGCTGCACCCAAGTTCAATGAAATTATTGCGGAGATTCGGGATTTGGGGTTTACACCCGGGGCTAAACTCAATCGGAATCAGCACTGGTACAAGCGACGAGTAGACTTCAATCAAGGCGTTGACTCTCGACTTTTGGCTAAGAACAAAAACCTGTTGAAGCAGCTTTCCACCATATGTATAAGCCCTCTGCGTGTCGCATTTGATCATCTGGGATTACGCAAACCTTATGAGTACACGATTCGTGAAGCAGCTCAGCATGGCATAACCTCGCTTTCCAACTACATGCTTTACAATTTCCACGACAGTCCCGAAGATTTATATAAACGTTTGGTTCTCAACATTGAACTCAATGAGGAACTTGGTATTAGAATTTGGTCATTTCCTATGCGATATCAACCCGTAACTAGGAAAGATCGATCTTTTGTGGGCAAGAATTGGAACCGTTATTACTTGCGATCCTTCCAAATAATTTTGCAGACAACTCATGGAGTTGTCTCAGGAAATCCATCTTTCTTTAACATCGCTTTTGGAGAATCTGTGGAAGAGTTTCTCAACCTGCTGGCAATGCCCCATGAATTTATATTTAATAGACAATACTATATTTCAGGAGAAGGAAAACCAATTTTAGACGAATTTAGGGCCGAATGGAATCAGCTATCTTCTATAGAGCGGGGAGAATTGATCCATACCTTGTCAGGTCCAAATGAACAAAAAGGACTGAAGCCATCTAAATTCGCAGAATCTATCAGCAATTACAGTCTTCACCCAAAGGTTCGCAGTATTATTAAGTTCTATGCTACCTACGGTTCTGCCAAATCGGTAGATACGAACCGCTTATTCAATCACAGGGACTTGATCGTTCCAAGTGATCATAAAGTAGAAGATGCTGGGCTTTATGAAGATGAAGAAATGAATTTTTCAGTTGATTGTTGATTCCATTTCCTGGAGCAAGAAAAACTCGTCTGGAGGGCCTCAGGGAAAAGTCACTGTTCCTGCTCCCTTCGGTTTTTCAAACGTAAAGAACGAATCGGGAATGCCGAGATTGACTTCCGCGGTGCCCAGTTTTATGACCGTCGTGTTTCCGAAGATGTCGCCGATTATGATTTCTCTTAGCATGTAGGTCTTGGGATCGACCGCTATCGTTACCTGCTTTGACTGCTCCTGGTTTTTCTGTTTTAGGTCAAGGAGGATGTTTCCCCGCCCGTCCGTGCTTCCGGCGCCCGGGCGGACATCGAAAAGGCGGTCAAGATCCTCCAGTATGGAAATGATGGTATAGGAACCGAGGGAGTCCGCCCAGACGCTTTCAATTTCCATTTCGGTTACCTGGTTCTCCCTGCTGTCAAAATACCAGACCTTCTTTCCGTCAGAAACAATCGTGTCTTTCCACGGCTCTTCGTACTGCCACTTCATCATCCCGGGTTTCTTGAACCACACCTTGCCCGAGGAGGCGATTTTCTCATCGAGGTCCTTTATCAGGGTTTCCTGGGTGAATGGAGAGCTAAGGTCGTTTATCGAACCGTATTTTTTCTGGATGCCGCTTACAACGGCGGCTGCGTCCTGGGTTCTCGCGGGCTGCGCGGTAAAAAGAAGGGAGGTGGCGAAAAGCGCCGCCGCAAGCGCGATTTTTTTCAATCCGAGTTTCCCCTGTCCGCTTTAATCATGTCTACGTAGACTTCCCTCGGTTTCCCGGCGGCGCCTTGAGGGCCTATAAGACCTTCTTTTTCCATTGTCTCAACGATCCTGGCCGCGCGGTTATATCCTATCTTGAGCCTTCTCTGTATCATGGAAATGGACGCCTGTCCCGTTTCGGCTATTATCCCGAGCGCGGTTTCGTAAAGCTCGTCTTTTTCGTCTTCGCTGACTCCCGCGCTCTCATCGTCCGGGTCGTCTTTTGTTATTTCTTCTATGTAGACCGGGTCTGCCTGGGACCTTAGAAAATCCGTTACCCGTTTTCTTTCATCGTCGGATATGAGCGCGCCCTGCAGTCTTAAGAGATTGCTCCCCCCGGATGCGAGAAAAAGCATGTCCCCTTTCCCGAGCAGGGTCTCGGCTCCTCCGGTGTCAAGAATGATCCTTGAATCCACCTTTGAAGATACCAGAAAGGATATGCGCGCCGGGAAGTTAGCCTTTATGAGTCCCGCCACCACGTCCGCCGAGGGGCGCTGGGTGGAGACTATTATGTGGATTCCCGCCGCTCTGGCTTTTTGCGCGAGCCTTATTATCGAGTCCTTGACGTCGCTCGGGGAAACCATCATCAGATCGGCGAGCTCGTCTATGATAACGACTATGTAGGGAAGCCACCTCAGCTGTTTCTCCTCGATTTCAAGCGCTTCAAGCTTCCTGTTATAGCTGTCTATGTCCCTTACCCCTTCCTCGGAGAGCATCCTGTATCTGGAATCCATTTCCCCGACCAGCCACTTAAGGGCGGCCACGGCTTTTTTTGATTCGGTTACCACCGGGTGGAGCAGGTGGGGAATGTCTTCGTATATGGAGAGCTCAAGCATCTTCGGATCTATCATTATCATCTTGAGCTCATAAGGGGTCGCCCTGTAGAGCAGGCTTGTGATCGCGGCGTTTAGGAGCACGCTTTTCCCCGAGCCGGTGGTTCCGGCGATCATAAGGTGCGGGGCGGTCTGAAGGTCCATGTAGCGCGGTTTTCCGGATATGTCTTTTCCGAGGGCGATGGTGAGCATCGATTTCTTCTCCGCGAATGAGCTGCTCTCGAAAAGTTCCCGCAGCACCACTATCTCCCTGCTTTCGTTCGGCACCTCTATTCCGACCACGTCTTTTCCCGGTATGGGGGCTATGATTCTTATGCTCAGCGCCTTAAGACCCATTGCCAGATCACCCTCAAGGGACGATATCTTGTTTATTTTTATTCCCGGGGCCGGCTTGTACTCGAACATCGTGATAACCGGTCCGGGACGTATTTCCATGACCTTTCCGGTTACTCCGAAGTCCGCGAGCTTTTCCTCGATCAGGGTGGCCTTGTGGTACATGGCTTCCTTGTCTATTTCTACCGACGTGTCGATTTTCGGGTCAAGCAGGTCAATTCCGGGGAGGGAGAAGTCAAGCCATCTGCTCTCGGGCGCGGTGGGCGGCGGTTCGGCTTTCTTATCGGGAGCAGGGGGAGAGAAGACTATCTGCGGTTCCGTGTCGGCTTTTCCGTCGGGTTGTCGCTTTCCTTCCGGGGCCGCGGTTTTTGCCGCCCTGGGGGTTACCTTCGGTGCGTCTTGCCTTTTTTCTCCTCGGGTGCCCCTTCGTGCGGCGGTGCGTCTTAGCGCGCCGATCGGCGCGAAGACTGCTTTTAGAGCGCCTGAGAACAGCAGGCGGATGATTTTCACTACGGTGGCGATCTTGGTTTCCGTTGTTATTATCACGGAGAGGAATATGACGATTATGGCGACAATGTATGTTCCAAAGGTCCCCAGGATGTTCTGCGCGAATTCCCTCGAGATCGCAAGCCCCAGCCATCCCCCGGCAGGCGAGTAGCCCAGAAGGGAACTTTTTCCGTAAACCAGGCCGAGCAGGGTGGTCGAGGAGAGGAGGAAAATAATCGTGGAGCCGAGCTTCCAGTATATTTTCTGGGCGGGCTGCTTTCTCAGAATCACGTATGACGCGTAGAACATCAGCACGGGAAACACGAAGGAAAGCATGCCGAAGGAACTTCCAAGGGAATGGGACACGTAAAGGCCCGCACCCCCCATTGCGCCTTTTACGTCGATTTCAATAAGGTTGCTGAAGACCAGAAGACTTACGAAGGTGAATACGCCGAGGGCGAAGAAAAAAACCGCCATCACATCTACGAATACGCCTTGAGTGTCCCTACCTTTCTGCATTTCCTAAATTCTGAAATAAAAACCCTTCGCACTCGGGCGAAAGAAAAACCCTCTGCCGTCTAAAAGGCGATTGCGGCGAGAAGAGTGTTTGAAGCCTGAGCCGCCAGATCCCATGACAACAAAGGAAATATACCGAAAAAAACCGTGACTGCGGTAAGCACTGCAATTGTAGCCCCCGAAAGCGGCTTGCTTGCGCTTGCCCCGTAGCTGTCTTCCCTCATAAACGCATAGACGAGTACCTTAAGGTAGTAATACGCGGAGACTACGCTTGCTATTATTCCTATTACCGCAAGCGGCGTCAGATTGGCGTCAACCGCAGCTAAAAACACCCTGTATTTTCCGAAAAATCCTATAGTCGGCGGGATTCCCGCAAGCGAGAACATAAATACTCCAAGCGCGAGCGATGCCGCCGGTTTTCTGCTCCAGAGTCCCGATATTCTCTCGAAAGTGTCGCAGTCGTCCCTCTCCCTGCTCGCGTAGGCGAGGATTCCGAAAGCCCCGAGATTCATAAAAGTATAGGCAAACAGGTAGTAAAGAACGCTCCCGCTTCCGACCGAGGAATCCGAGAGAACTGCCGCTACCCCGACAAGGGCATATCCAGCGTGTGCCACGCTTGAGTAGGCAAGCATCCTCTTTACGCTTCTTTGATATATGGCGGCTATGTTTCCCACTACCATGGTCAGCACCGCCGCGATCTGTACCGCGGTTGTCATGTAGTTTTCAAACTCGGGAGCGGAGCCGAGAAATATTCTCAGCAGAAGCACGAAGGCCGCCGCTTTTACCGCAACGGACATATATCCCGTAACGGTGAGGGGGGCTCCGTCGTAGATATCGGGTACCCACTGGTGAAGTGGCACGGCTCCTATCTTGAAAATGACTCCCACCGCCACAAAGGCGGCTCCGCATACATACATCGGGAGATTCCCCGGACTTCTTAGGATTTCCTCAATAAAAGTGGAACCGGTGGCCCCGTAGAGAAGGGCGATTCCGAAAAGCAGCACCGCGGAAGAGAATCCCCCCAGAACAAGATATTTTACCCCTGATTCTGTCGAGTCGAGGGACTTGCTCCTGAACCCCGAGAGTATGTAGACGGCGATTGACATGATTTCGAATCCCACAAAAAGCGTCATGAGTTCAACCGAGGAGGCGAGAATCATCATCCCGCTCGTGCAGAAAAGCACAAGCGCGTAGAATTCCTCAAGCCATTGCGTGCGTTTCTCGAGGTGATCTTTTGAAAAAAGAATCGTCGCAAGTGCCGCCAGGAGGAAAAGGGAATTGAAATAGGCGGAGAAGGAATCGATTACCAACGCGCCTGAGAACGCGGAGCTTTCGCCGGAGAATCTGGAGAAGTTAAGGACGAGGGAAAGTACGGTGCCTGAGATTGCTAGGAGAAAAAGCGACCCCGTCCATCTTTTTTTGAGAATCGGGGCGCAGATCAGTATGAGCAGGCCGGCGAGTATGAGCACGCACTCGGGAAGGATGGCCAGAGTGCTTTCAAATAGAACCTGCATGTTCATGATCGCGCTTCTCCCAGCATGTGCAGCCTTCTCCGGGTCTCGGTTGTTTTTTCCATTACATCAGTCGGGGTCTTTAACCACTTCGAATTTTCTTTCTTCAAACTGGAAATTTTGCTCGTCGATGTACCATATTCTCGCGTCGGCGAGTTTCCCGCGGTTTACCGAGAAAATTATATACGCCCATCCGGGCGATGCCACCTGTCTGTCGGTCTCTGAAGGCATAGAAGGGTGGTCCGGATGCGAGTGGTATATGCCGAGAATCTCAAGACCGTTTTCCCTTGCCCACGAATCCGCCTCTATGTAGGAACGCGGATCAAGCTCGTAACGGTCCTTTAACCGCTTGCTGTCAATGTCTGCTGTTTCCTTAAATGCCGTTTCGGATTCGTCGTCAGCGACCAGATTGGCGCATTTGCGAAAGTGAGTGACGGTATCTTCTTTCCCGATCATCACTCCGCATACCTCGTAAGGATAACCGGATTCGGCGTCCCGTGTCATGCCCAGATAGGCCGATCTGTATATCTTTACCACCAGAGTCCTTCGCTCAGGTACCTTCTGCCCGAGTCGGGAAGAATCGTCACGAGCACTCCTTCCTTCAGTTTTTTCGCGTACTCAAGCGTTACGCAGACCGCGGCTCCTCCCGAGTGACCCACGAATATCCCCTCGGTATCCATCAGCCGCTCCATCATTTCATACGCTTTCTCAGTTGAGATGAAGACAACTTCGTCGGCCTCTTCCTCATCGTATATGCCCGGAACTATTGAAGTGGGCATATGTTTCATGCCTTCAAGTCCGTGAAGACTTTCTTCAGGCTGAATCGCGATTATCTTTATATCGGGATTGTATTCTTTTAGTCTTCTCCCTGTTCCCATGAAGGTTCCCGATGTGCCGAGTCCCGCAAGAAAATGGGTCACGGTACCCTTTGTCTGTTCCCAGATCTCGGGCGCAGTCGTCTCGTAGTGAGCCAGGAGATTGTTGATGTTGTTGTACTGGTCCGGCATGAAATATTTCTCGGGATTATCCGCTTTTAGCGTGTGAGCCATTCTTATCGCTCCGTCGGAACCTTCAAGAGGGTTTGAGAAGGTTATTTTCGCCCCGTAGGCTTCGATCGCTTTTTTTCTCTCGGTGTTTACGTTCTCGGGTGTTACGATTTCGACCTCGTACCCGAGTGCTGCCCCAAGCATCGCATACGCGATCGCTGTATTCCCGGAAGAGGAGTCCATAATGATCTTGTCTTTTGTGAGTTCGCCTGAGCGGATGGCTTCCAGGATCATTCTGCGGGCGGGGCGGTCTTTTATCGAACCTCCAGGGTTAAACCACTCGGCCTTTGCGTAAATACTGACTCCGGGAGAGCACTCCTTTGCCGTCTCGGAAAGTTCCAAAAGAGGGGTGTTGCCTATAAGGTCAACCACCGATTCGACTCTTGAACCTCCGGCGGGGGAGGTTCCGGCTTCGGATCTATACATTAGCAGCGCTCGATGATTACCTTGTGGTAGCGGCCTTCTTCTTTCTCTATGGAGAGAACCCTGTGACCTTCCTGTTCCACGCTTCTCGGGAGATTGGAAAGAGGTTCTCCTTCGCAGAGCCTTACTTCAAGGACTTCCCCGCGTTTCATCTGCTCAAGCTTGAGCTTGGTTTTGACAAACGTCATCGGACAGATGTAGTCCGTTATGTCTATTTTTTCCTTGCTCTGCGTGTTATCCATTTCAAACTCTCGTGCGCGCGATGTCCCGTTAAGACTAACACAGTCTGTGTTTTACTCAAACCGCTTTTCCGTTGGCATTTCGGGACTCTATCCACGATATCGCGGATTCGAACATTTTTCTGCCGTCCTCTGAGCCTAGCAGGCTCTCGAAACTGCGCTCGGGATGAGGCATCATCCCGAGTACATTGCCACGGCTGTTGGCAATTCCCGCTATGTTGTCCTCGGCGCCGCTTGGATTCGCTTCGGCACCGAGCTCTCCCCCTTCCCCGCAGTAGCGCAGAACTATTCTCCGTTCCGAGATATCGTTCCCGCCCGGGGGCAGAACGAAGTTGCCTTGGGCGTTTGCGACCGGCAGCTTGAGCACCTCTCCCCTGCGGAGAAGGCAGGTAAAGGGCGTATCGGTATCCTCAATCCTCACGTTTGTCCATCTGCAGACGAATTTCAGTGAGGAATTGTGTATGAATGCTCCGGGAAGAAGTCCTGATTCGACAAGAATCTGAAACCCGTTGCATATCCCTATTACCGGGACTCCGCTTGCGACAAGTTCCCTGAGAGGACTTACAACCGGAGAGAACTGCGATATGGCTCCCGCGCGAAGATAGTCTCCGTAGGAAAATCCCCCTGGTATCACGACACAGTCTATTCCCTCAAGGGAAGTTTCCTCATGCCATATAAGTTCGCAGGGCTGGCCCAAGATTTTTTTTATGGCGTGATAGCAATCGTGGTCACAATTGGACCCCGGAAAGAACAGAACTCCGAAACTTGGCATTATTTTTCCGCTACCTCTACCGAAGAATCTTCGATTACCGGGTTGGAGAGGAGTTTCCGGCACATCTCGTCCGCTTTGCGGCTTACCTCATCGGCGGATTCGCCCTCCATGGTGAGTTCCACGACTTTGCCCACCCTTGCGTCCGATACCCCGCTGAACCCGAGGCCGGAAAGAGCGTTGAGCACCGCCTTGCCCTGGGGATCGAGCACCACGGGCTTGAGCTTAACCTCTATTTTCACAGAAAACTGTTTCATCTCTTGTTTCCTCGCTCCGGCGTGATCTGCGCGGGATATTACCCGCGCGAGAGAAGCATGCCAACAATTCTCTCAAGCTCCTCGGGAGAATAGTACTCTATTTCTATTTTCCCCTTTGTCTTGTTGCGGCTTATTTTTACTTTGGTCGAGAATTTCCCGGAAAGCTCTTCTGTAAGTTCCCTGGTGAAGATATCTTCTTCTGGCTCTTCTGAGACCGGTTCAGCGGGCGCTTCGGCCTCCCTGCTTTTCTTTTTTACAAGCGCTTCGGTTCTCCTTACCGTAAGATCCTTTTTCAGCACTTCGCCGAGAAGGAAATCCATCTCCTCGGGTGAGGAAGCGCCGAGAAGCGCTCTTGCGTGCCCCACGGTTATTGAGCCTGAGACAAGAGCTTCTTTAGCGTTATCAGAAAGCCTGAGAAGCCTCAGCTGGTTCGTGACGACCGAGCGGTTTTTCCCCGTTTTCTTGGCTATCTCGTCGTGGGTAAGCCTGAAGCGCTCCGAGAGTTTTTCATAAGCTTCGGCCTCTTCAATGGGGTTTAAGTCCTCTCTTTGTATGTTTTCTATTAGCGTGAGTTCCGCCACATCCTGATCGGTGGCGGTTCTTACCACTACGGGCAGTTTCTCGAGCTTGGCCATTTTCGCCGCTCTCCACCTGCGTTCCCCGGCTACTATCTCGAAGCCGCCGTTTTCTTTTCTGACGATAAGCGGCTGTATGATTCCGTTTTCCCTTATGGATTCCGCGAGTTCCTCAAGTGCACCCTGTTCAAACTGCTTTCTCGGCTGCGAAGGGTTCGGCTTAAGCAGGTCCGTGCTTACCATCTGGTACCCTTCGGGTTCTGTTTCCAGACTCTTCGGGATAAGCGAGTCAAGTCCCCTTCCCAGGCTTCGTCTTTTCACTTTAGTTAACCTCCGCCCCGTTTATTATTTCATTTGCGAGTTTCATATAGTTCTGAGCTCCGCTCGACTTGATTTCATAAAGCAGAAGGGGTTTTCCGTGGCTTGGAGCTTCGGCGAGCTTAACGTTTCTGCTTATTACGGTGTCGAAGGTTTTTTCGCCGAAGTGGTTCCTTACGTCCTCGGCCACTGAATGACATATGTTGTTTCGCGAATCGAACATCGTCAAAAGATAACCCTCCACCTCAAGCGAAGGATTGAGTCTCTGCTTCGCAAGGGATATGGTTGTCTGCAACTGGCCTATTCCTTCAAGTGCGTAGTATTCGCACTGAACGGGTATTAGTACCCGGTCGGCCGCGGCAAGCGCGTTTATGGTGAGCAGGCTGAGAGACGGCGGGGCGTCTATGAATATGTAATCGTACTCGTCCCTTATCTCGTCGATAACTTTTTTGAGACGGTATTCCCTGCTCTCAGTCTCTATAAGGTGTATCTCGGCCCCGGTGAGTTCGTGGTTCGCCGGACACAGGTGCAGGTAACCGTTTAGGAGCTCCGGATAGACGTCGATTATGGTGTCCGTGAGCTTTACTTCTCCCAGTATGACGCTGCAGATGTTCTTCGAGTTAACCGATTCCTTGTCAATGCCGAGCCCTCCGGTCGCGTTTCCCTGAGAGTCAAGATCTATGAGAAGCGTGCGGCGGTTTGCCACGGCCAGAGAGGCCGAAAGGTTGACTGCGGTCGTGGTTTTACCGACTCCCCCTTTCTGATTTACCACGCATATTACTTTTGACATTTGGTTATAAAAAAATGATAAACTTGCCGATGGTATCAGTCAAATAAGTCTTGCCGAAGACCCGCTCCTACGGGCGGGGTTCCTGGAGAATTAGCCTTGATAGACAGGATATGCGTTGTTTTTTCGACTTTTTTCGGGTTTGGGTTTGCCCCGGGAGCCCCGGGAACCGTCGGGACTTTAGGGGCGGTCGGGGTCGTGTACCTGCTGAGCCTTGCGGGTGGCGCGGTTTTTTATTCGGCATTCACTTTGGGGCTGATTATCCTTTCTTTTGCGGCCGCTGGCCGTTGCGTGTCGATCTTCCATAGGGAAGACCCGCCTGAAGTTGTCATTGACGAAGTATGCGGATTCCTGGTGTGCATGCTTTTCATCACGCCTAACCCGCTTAACCTGGCGATCGGCTTTTTCCTGTTCAGGTTCTTCGATATAGCAAAACCGTTTCCGATACGAAGAGTCGAGAAGCTCCCGGGGGGTTACGGTATAGTGATGGATGACGTTCTGGCTGGGGTGTACGGGAATCTTTGTCTTCAGGTGCTTGTCCGGCTCTATTGATGACGCCGTTTTTCCCGTCTTTGCCGGATTCAGGAATAAAGCAGAAACGGATTCTGCACGGTTACCATTCCATACATGCGGCCGTGCTGGAAATCTTCCGAGAGCAGTTCCCTTATGCCGTGAACTTCGGCGTAGGCCCAGATATGCGCATCAAACCACGACAGGCCGTATGCCGCCGCCCCGCGCAGGGCCATTCGCAGCACAGATTCATCAGGGTAAATAATCGTGAAACTCGCCATCAGTTCTTCTGCTTCGCGTATTGCGTCCGGAAGATCAAGTATGCGGTTTTCGGGTTCTCCCCGGGTTGTTGCCGAGACGAATTCAACGATTGACTGGTGCGCGATGCGCAAATGCCCGCTCGCGATGCCGTCGCGAAGAATACTTTCAGCAATCCGTTGTTTGTCCGGGAATCGCTCGTCGTAACAATAGATCAGTACGTTGGTGTCAATCAGCATTTGGACTGCCACGAGTGTAGAGTTCTTCCCGGGTCCAGCCCCGCTCGGTCGCTGGAACCCGTGTCCTTCCCGCTTCGCGGGCCCGTTGTCGGGCCATTGCCTCGTCAAATATACGCAGACGTGTTTCGGTGTCGAGTCCCTTTTTCTGCATCCGGGCATTGGGGGGCACCACGCGGATGGTTTCTCCGGCCTCCTCGAAACGGATATCATCCCCGGGGCGAATGCCGTAACGCTCCGCAATCGCTTTTGGTACTGTTACCTGCAATTTGCTGCTGATTTTAGACATATCTTTACTTTATCAAAGAAAATTTCTTTGTCAATCATGCAATAATCTTTCCACCGGGTTTTCTTTCCGGTTAGAATTACCCGGCAATGTGCGTTGAGGTGATAACGACCGGAAATGAAATAATGAGCGGTCTCACCCGGGATACCAATTTCAGTTGGGTAGCCGCGGAACTGTCCTCATCCGGTATTGAGGTTAAGCATCACTGCGCAGTTGCCGATGACCTCGATGATCTTCTCGTTTCTTTCGCCACGGCCTCAAAAAGAGCCAGATTTGTCATAGTCACGGGAGGGCTTGGCCCTACTGAAGATGACCTGAGCGCGCTTGCGGCCTCGAAATTTCTGAGGACTCCTCTTGTTTTTAATCCAGCGGTCTACGAAGACATCACTCTGAAGCTAAGGAAGAGAGGAAGGGAGCCCAACATCCATCATGAAAAACAGGCCATGTTCCCTGAAGAAACAGCAGTTATAGAAAATCCCGTTGGCACGGCGTCCGGTTTCAGCTTTGTTTCCGGCAACTCGAAATTCTACTTTCTTCCCGGTGTCCCGAGGGAATTCAGGCGGATGTTCAGAGAGCATGTTTTCCCGGATATAAGCGGCGTTTCGGAAAAGGGAACCATCCTGCGCGTGAGAGTGCTCAGGACCTTCGGCCTGGGCGAATCCGAGGTAGCGGAAAAACTGGAGGGCTTCTCTCTCGAAGGGGTTGATGTCGGATACAGGATCCGACTGCCCGAGATCCATCTGCGGTTCACGGCCTCTGGCCATGATGACGAGGTGCTGGATTCACTTCTGCGCGATGCCTGCGCGCAGGCGAAAGAAAGGCTGGGAGATTTTCTCTTTTCCAAGGAGGACGAACCCCTTGAAGAGGTAGCTGCAGCTTCATTGCTTGAAAAAGACCTGACCCTTTCTGTTGCGGAGTCCTGCACAGGAGGGCTTTGCTCGAGCCGGTTTACGGACATTGCGGGAAGTTCGGCTTATTTCCTGGGCGGAGCGGTGGTTTACAGCAACGATTCAAAGGAAAAGCTTCTCGGGGTAAGCGCGGATACCCTCGTGCGCTTTGGCGCGGTGAGCGAGCAGGTGGTTTCCGAAATGGCCCGGGGGGCGAGGGAGCTTTTCGGAACCGATATAGGGATTTCCATATCCGGGATCGTGGGTCCGGGAGGAGGAACCGCGGAGAAGCCCGTGGGCACCGTGTGGTTCGGATTCAGTCACGCGACCTCAGGGACTTTCTGCGAGAAACGGAATTTTACCGGAACCAGGGACGAGATAAAAAACTTTGCAGCTTCCACCGCCATTGATATGGTTAGGAAGTTCTGCCTTGATTATGTAGCATAGTAGTTTTAGAACCACAAAGACCAGAACGGAGATTAAGACGGAATGAGCGATCTTGATGAGAAGAACAAGAACATAGACGTAGCTATCAGCACAATAGAGAAGCAGTTCGGAAAGGGTTCAATAATGAGACTGGGGGAGGATTCTTCCCTCTCGGACATTCCGGTTATCACCTCTGGCTCCCTTGGACTTGACATAGCGCTTGGAGTCGGGGGCTTTCCCAGGGGAAGAATCGTCGAGGTTTTTGGCCCTGAGGCCTCGGGTAAGACCACCATAGCGCTCCACGCCATTGCGGAGGCCCAGAAGGCTGGCGGAATAACCGCATTTGTCGATGCCGAGCACGCTCTTTCGACAAGCTACGCGGCCGCACTTGGGATCAAGGTTGAGGATCTTCTTATTTCGCAGCCCGATTTCGGAGAACAGGCCCTTGAAATCATCGATACCCTGATAAGAAGTAACGCGGTTGACCTCATAGTGCTTGATTCGGTTGCGGCCCTTACACCCCGCGCCGAAATCGAGGGGGAAATGGGAGACACTCACGTGGGTCTTCAGGCGAGACTGATGTCGCAGGCGCTTCGCAAGATAACGGCTAACGTGAGCCGTTCCAAGACCATAGTGATCTTCGTTAACCAGCTTCGCATGAAAATCGGGGTTCCGGCCTATATGAACCCCGAGACCACCACCGGGGGTAACGCGCTTCGGTTCTATTCGTCGGTGAGAGTTGACATAAGGCGCATCGGGTCGCTTAAAGACGGCGACCGCATCGTGGGTAACAGGGTCAGGGCGAAACTTGTCAAGAACAAAGTCGCTCCGCCTTTCAGGGAAGCGGAATTCGAGGTGATTTTCGGAAGGGGGATATCAAAACTCGGAGAGCTCGTGGATCTGGGAGCCAAGTTCAACGTGATAAAGAAAAGCGGCACCTGGTATTCCTATGAAGGTGAGAGAATAGGGCAGGGAAGGGAGAATTCCAAGAAGTTTCTCCACGAAAATCTGGAAATTCGCGAAAAAGTAAGAAATGAGATCATAAAGGCCTCGGGAATGGGTTCTTCTGGGGAGACGGAGTAAGCAAAAACCCTTAGGGAAACAGTTTCCGCCATGCCTGATCCACTCAATCTGAGTGCATAAACGTCACGCCTTAATCCCTCGTTTTTGGCTAAGAAACAGATATGAAGATTCTGGGAATTGAAACGTCTACTTTCTCGGGAAGCGTGTCGGTATGCGATGACGACACTATTCTTTGCGAATATGTTTTCAACACCGGTCCAAGGCACAACGAGGTGCTTATTCCCACGATCGAGCGACTTCTTTCGGATTGCGGGCTCGGAAAAAATGATCTGGAAGCGGTCTGCGTGTCAATGGGTCCGGGTTCTTTCACCTCTCTTCGCATAGGGGTCTCCACCGCGAAGACTCTTTGCTATTCCCTGGGAGCGGACCTCGCGGGAGTTCCATCGCTTGAAATTCTCGCCTCGAACGCGCTTTGGTGCGGAGATGACGTGTGCGCCATGACCGACGCTGGCAGGGGGGAGGTTTTCTTTTCGTTTTATGATCTCAAAAGCACGGAGATGACCCCCGCGGAAATCGCCACACCCGAGTCTGTGTGCGCCGGGGTGAGAAGAAAGACCGTTTTTGTGGGCAGCGGAGCCCTGCTCCACGAAAACCTTATACGGGATGCCGTGGGAGAGAGATCTGTCTTTCTGCCTGCGGATCTAAACACCCCGAGGGCGTCTGGCTGCGCACTTTTAGGGAGAAAAAAGATTCTTTCCGGACAAAAGGACGATCCCTTCACTTTAACCCCTTTTTATCTTCGCCGCTCCGCGGCGGAGCGCTAAGCGGCATCGGCACAGCTTACTCTCCACACCTGATGCAGGTATTCTTCTCCCCGACTCTGCTAAGGGGTTATAATCATTTCGTTCCCCAAACCTTTTGCCGACAGATCAGATGTGTCGTCAGGCATCAGGGTCTGGAAGCTGAAACCCGTTTTCCTGAAGTAGTTTGCAAAGCTTTCCGAAAATCTTTAAATCGGCTGCGGACAATGGCAACCTAGAGTTTTCTATCTTGGACAGTACCCGGTCTGACCTCGGCGTCAGAAAGCCATATTCCCTAGAATGGCTCCGTATATCTCCCGCTACCGCTACACAGGCCATAGACAGTTTCGCCATTTGAACATCCTGGTAGATGACCCCGTCTTTTCGGGCGGATTTTTTCAGAGACTTTTCCTCATCCTCCGATATGAGACAGGAATTTATCTCCTCCGGCATTCTGATATCCAGTCCGGACACGCGTTCCCAGCATATCTGCTGCTTCGCGTATTCACCTAGGTTTCTTAACTCCGGCGGCGCGTTGCGTAGTTCTCCCGCAACTGCCGGAGCAATCAACGTCAGCGCGTTCCGTATTCCTGCGGGTGGGTCCTGATCGTTCCAGATCCGCTGAAGATCAAGAACCCGTCGGGACTTACGCGCCCAGTTTGCAAGCCATGCGACCGTGTAGGTGACCGTCTGAGATTTATAACCTCGATCACTTCTGTACCAGTCTGACTGTGCGATCATCCTGTCGCACCACCTGAATACGATTGCCCTTGAGACAACATCTCTGAAATACGCGTCGTTTGTGTAACTGGCCTGACGTTTTTCCCAGTCCGCACCGACTACGGCCGCAAAGGCAAGAAAGCATTTCTGAGCGCCTTGACTGACGATGTGCGGCTTGCAGTCAAAAGTCATCTGGTATTTGCCGAGGTCGGTTTTGGTGATTACTTGATCTTTGGGAAACTCAGTTTCAAATCTTTTACTTCCGCGCGCCCTTCTGTCCGCATACTGACCTCTGGCACGTTCGTAAAACCATTTTGAGGAATTCAGGGCCCCAGCTTTCGGGGGAGCGGAGAGTCTTCTTGATATTTTCTCCATCTCCACGTGAAAAGGATGTCCCGAGAAGAAATCGGCTTCGCTGATCCTGTTCTGCGTATTTGCGAAGCGGCTGATTCTAGGAACTATCTTCTCAACTTTATCAGAGTCAACCACCGAAAGTTTCATCTGAACGAAGACCCCGCTGAGATCCGCTTTGCGGCGATCATTTGCGTACAGAATGGAAGCCGTGGTCTGGCCGCCGTTCACAATCTGCATGTTACGGATAAGTCTGATACCGGTCTCCCCGTTCTTCATCGTGCAGGTTTCAATTCCTGCCGCGGTAACGGTAAGACCGTTATTGTAGGCGAAAAACATCTCGGGCTCATCCGAGATGGTCGAGATAATCCCCCTGTTGACCTTGGTTCTGGCTTGGAGAAAAGACCTCACGTTCTGCTCAAGCAGACGAGGGCCAAACCTGCCGTACATCTCACAGAGAAGCGAACCGGGGAGAACCACCAAGTAGGATTCGTAACCGTCACCACCTGAATAAGCCCGCAGACAGGGAATCGGGTTGCCGCTATTGAATTCAAGAATATCGATCTCAAGAGGCTCATTGCCCCCGGAAGACGAAAGAATATCCGCATAGCGGCGGAGATCGAGAACATTGTACGTGAACACGCGGCCTTTTACTTCGCGTGTGTCGACAGACTTTCTGCGCGTGGACAGTCTTGCGTTTGAAAGCAGCACGAAACGGATACGGGATAACAGACCGCGGTTTGAGTAAATGGCCCAGGCAGCGTCAAACGCGGGGCTGGTTTCTTCAAGTTGGCTGATGAATTCTTCCCGCAGAGAGAGATTAAAGAAGCGCTCCGCACGGCGGAAACACCGGTCAAGATCGGCTGCGTCAAGCGCCTCCACGGCACCCTTTTGTCTATAATCACTCACGACCAGAAACAGTTCCTCCCTGTCGGCACTGACGGCGTATCCGTCAATCTGATAACCGCCGCGGCCGTCCCGCTGCACCGGCGCATAGGTAAGGTCGAGAAAGTCTCCGTTGTCCGTTCCCAGTTCGTGATAGATTCTGAAAAAGCATGCCGCTTTCAAATCACCAGATACGGTTGCCTCTATCTCAATATCGGACGACAGGGCTTTGAGTATTTCTTCAAGCTGGTCATCCGCCATCATACATCTCCCATAAAACGGCCTCTTCGTTCTCCAGAAAATCCGAGCAGGCCTCAACCTCTATAGAATACGACAAGTTGACGACCCCTGCGGGAATAACCTCGGGAGTGATCCTCGGAAAAGAACCCCTTACCCTGTAATAATCACGCCTGTTCAGAACATATACCGGCTCGTCATATTCGGGACGGTCCTCGTAACCGAACTCCATGAGAACCGACCTCACGCAGTCCCCCGCCACAGGATCAGCCGTTTCCATGTCCGATATCACCCGTCTCGCAAGAGCGTTGAGCGAATCCCCTTCCCCGTCTCGGGTCTCGGTATGAAGCGTCTGGTGGCAGAGGACAATATCACCTGAGCGGGAATACAGCTGATCAGGTGAACTGATGTGTAGGCGTCTGTCCGATGTAACCCTCTGGGTCTTGATTTCGACCAGAACCGGACCCACGGCGAAGTCCTGCTCTTCGCCGAATGGGCCGCGCCAGCATTTAAGTGAATCCGTAGCGGTCATCCGGGACCTGAGAACATCCCTGAGAAAAAGAAGTTCGCCAAATAATCCTGTTCTGACAGATTCAGGAAGCAGATCGGATCTTCTCTTCTGGAGCATCTGCTGCCATCTGCGTAGCCGCGTCAGCACAACGCCGACCGCCTTGGTCTGCTCTCCGGGGGAAATTCTGCGAGTAGCTTCCATAAGATTTGCGCAAAGGGCAGTGAAAATATCAAACTGCTGCGCGTCTCTTAAGGCAAGTTTCAACTGCCAGAGTCCTGAGTCAATGAATTCGTAAAACACGTCAATCCCCGCCAGTTCAGGAGGCCTAGCCAGTTCCTCGGCATTCCCGCTTACGCGGAAGATGAAGAGATGGCGGCCTAGATGATCTTTTCCGCGGAAAAATTCCAGCGGATGGTCAGGATCCGCACGACGGATGATCTCCGCCGCGGGGTCAGACGGAGTATCAATCAGGTTCCAAGGGCTGTTCTTCCTCATAGTTCTTCCAGATATTCGGTGTCATCTTCTTCTTCGCTCATGAACAGCTCAAGCTGACGTCTGTAAACAGCATTGACAGCATAAGTCTGGGGAACCGGCGGGATCCGGGTGCCGGGCATACAGAAGCTCAGCGAGGCAACACATCCGTCTGTCTCCAGCTTTCCTTCAGACAGATTCTTAAGTTTGGCCACGAAGAGATGGGCGATCATCAGGGGACGGGGACGGGAAAGATTAAGTTCGGTCTCTTTCCTGAGTCCATCCCTTTCCGCTTCTCCTTCAATCTTATCCACCTCTTCCTGCGTGTAACCGAGCCGCTCATCTCCGGGATTCGACAGACGATTTTTTCCACCGGTGACAAGGTAGTCGCCGTCTTTAATCTGTCCGGCCTTCCGTCGGCGTAATTTAAAGTCTCTGAAGTCAGGCGGATCGTCCGAGATTTCTTCGACTCTCTGAACAAACGGAAAGGCGATATCCCATGATCCGAGCTCCCCAGCTATGCGGTCGCTTACGTAGTCGGAGAAAAGGCTATGCCCGGGTCCCTGATTTATTTCTCCGAGATCCGTGTGACATTGGGAAAATCTGAAATTCCTTATCAGTTCCAGCACGTCCCGGCCGGGAACGTTCCGCCATATCCGGACCCGTGTCCGTGTCCGTGCGTCGTCGTCGGGCTCGCCAAGACTATCAAGAAATTTCACCAGCATGTCCCTGTTTTTTCTGAACGTGTTTTCATCGTTAGGGAGTCTGTAACCCTCCACATGGCGCCCGGAATAATCCAAGGCAATTGTCATGGAAGTAGCGGTTCTCATCTTGTTTGCCGCGGTTATCTGTATGACCGCCGGACTGTGACGGACCCGTAGCCCGAAATCCGCCGGCGTCATATTCAGCTTTTGCATCCGTTTGATCTCGCTACGCAGTTCTTCTGTTGCCTCGTTCACGAAATCATAGTGATCAACGGACACCTCGGGAAGATAAAGCCGGCAGAGATCCTCGTACGACGGCCGGTAGCCGAACCATCGCGCCATCTGCATCAGGGTATCGGAGGCACCCGCGTTGCGCAGCACATAGGAAACCAGAAGCCCTTCAAGCGTGAGGCCGCGGGAGAGAGCAAGACCGCCGATGGCAATGACGTGAAGTCCTTCCTGAGGGTTCAGGGAATAGTCAAGCTGCCCGCCCCGCATGTTGACTGTTCTGATCTGCACAGGAGTTATGGCATCCCGAAGCACGGACTGCACTTCTTCCCAGCTGGCTCTGCAGTTACTGAATTCTCTGGAAAAGTCTTCCTTCATCGCGGCGAGATTATTATCCCTGCGGACACCGTCCGGCAGACCAGAACTGACGGTGACAGAGTTCCTGAGCTCCTGAAGATACCTATAGACAAGTCCCTCGATGCGCTCCTGAACGTCGTTGAAGCGGCTTACGTTAATCATCATTGAAGAATGTTCCACTCGTAATCCCCTCAGGATCCGGATCGCGCGCGCTATGATGAATATCCGTATCGCCTCTTCAAGTGAAGGGGGCAGAAAGTCAGGTGCGTGGTGTTTGTTGTGGCGGAGGGGGATAATGTCCGCAAAATCTTCCACGCACCGTATCATAGAATTCCTCAGATCTCCGTTTTCCTCAAACACCCGCGTGGGCCCTACGTAATTTGACGGAGGATCAAGAGCCTTGATGAAGTCGTTCGGGAAAAGATCATGCCCCAGCATCTCATCTTCCGTATCAGGATCAATGAAGATATTAGCAAACGGAGTAGCCGTGTATCCTATGTACGTGGATCTTGAAAA
This sequence comes from Thermodesulfobacteriota bacterium, assembly GCA_965207685.1. Lineage (GTDB taxonomy): Bacteria > Desulfobacterota_D > UBA1144 > Nemesobacterales > Nemesobacteraceae > Nemesobacter. The sequence continues at coordinate 30,762 of OZ242294.1, forward strand.
CAGGGCGAGTATGTCGCGGATCGCCCGGTTGATAGCCGTAACCCGGTCCGGTTGTGCGGAAGTGTTGATCGACGCGTTGTCAGCTTCATCATCAATTAGCAGCAGGGGATGATCGATCCGGCCGCCCGGATTTTCCTGCTCTATCCATCTTCTGAGATTGTCGAGGATTGCTCTGTTCTTTTTCGTCACGAAGATCATCGGTTCGTTCAGGGAAGCAAGACTCACTCCTGCGGTCCGCGCCGTATTCACTGAAAAATCTCTGTCCCGGGAAGTCCCGTATGCGGGAAACCTCGTCTGGACATCTGTATCACCGAAGTATGTGATCTTCATAGCCCGCGGTGTGGCACCCTGAAAAACGGAAACGCGGCCTATGAATGTCTCGTCAATGCGTTCCTGAGTCTGAGAACGCAGTGAATTGGTTATTCCAGCCAGAACAATAATGATCTTGTACCCGGCGTCGGCCGCCTTGCAGATCAGCGCGGAATAATTGGTGGTTTTACCGGACTGAACATGGCCGAGTACCATGCCGCGCTTTTTCCATGGACCGGGATCCTTGGGGTTGCCGGAAAAATCGAGAATCTCATCGGTCACGTTATCAAGAACATTGATAATCCGGCCGGGCAGGACTCCTTCATTTATGTAGTATTTTCTGAGCCTGTTCCAGTAATAGAAACCTATTTCCGGTCTGCGCTGGGCAAGCCACGGAACATGTTCTTTGCGGGAAACCGTTGCGCCCGTTCTCTGTGTGATATTGAAATTGGCTTCAAGTGACCGGATTATTTTTATCTGATCTTCTTCGGAAAGTGGGAAACCACTGTTTCTGACCGTGTCCGAGATCAGTTCCTGCGTTATTTCCGGTTCGCCTGAAAGTAACGCCCGGAAATAAGCCATCTGAGCTTCATAATTATCCATCAAGCCAGCCCTTTTCGCGGAGATATTCTTCTGTGATCTTCCAGTTTGACGCAAACGGTTCCATTTTGCGCAGATCCGGGATCATCTGTTCACTGTCTCCACCGGAGTCTGCCAGCAGTCCCGGCAGAGACGCTTCAAGGAATTCCCTGAACCGCACTGCATCGGTTTCAGAAAAACTTACTGCCTGAGCGTTCCGTTCAATGTCTGCCTGTAGCTGCGCTACCGGAAAAGACTGCTCGACAATACCGAGCAGCGTCCTGATTTCAGAACCCCGGTCGGGGTCACCAAGCAGACGCACAACGACCGGGTGGTCTCTGTTGATCCGGTAATTTATCATTCCGTTACGGATTGTCCGCACCCAGGTTTCTGTTCCTGTAGCATTGCCCGTTTTTCTGGGCTTACGCCTAAAGGGAGCCACGGCACGTCCCTTGAGTTTCCTGACAACGTCCCGCAGACGGTTCCGCAGTGACGAGGGAAGCAGCGCGTTTGACTTGTCAACGGTGATTTTCCACACGCTGTCAAGGCTGTTCGGAATATCGACACTGACTCTGGTCAACTGGGATAGTTCTCCATGACGTACCAGTCCGAACCATGTTCCGTGCATGATGAGACGGTTGCCTCTGTAAACGAAAAATCCCTGATTGCGTACCATTCCCTCCGCACCTTCTAGGCCCGACTGCTGGCTCTGCGTGAGCTTACCGAAGTGCGGAAGGATATACGGCCGCACCCTGATCTCCCCGCCCTCCCTCAGCCGCAGGACTTCCTCATCCAGAACTTGGGTCGCCGGATGATCGCTGAGAAATGGATCCTGTTTTCCGATCTTCAGGCCGTTCAGCACAATGGTGACCCTGCGTGCGCCGTTTGTTCCCCCGATGAATCTGTGAAACGTGAGAGCGAGGCGGTCTCCGGCCTGAGCAACGAGCTCGTTAAACGCTGCTGCGTCAAGATTTCCATCCTCAGAAAGGCGGTCACAGCGGTTCCATATGACCTCCGTTCCATCCGCATCTTTCAGCTCCGCAGAACAGCGCTTAAAACATTCATCCTCCGACAGGACCCCCATCCTCCAGTCACCAAGATTCTCAAGATCCCATTCGGCACCGCTCAGTTCGCCGTCGCGGCGGGATATCACGGTCAGGACAAGACACTGCGAAAAGGAAGCGCTCTTCATTCCCCAGCCGAAACGGCCGAGATCGTCGGGGCTGCGCTCGGCTCGCGGGTCAGTACTTGCCGGGCGCATTGCCGCCGTGAGCTCCGCGGGCGACATGCCGCATCCGTCATCCCGTATGTGAATTTCAGGGGATCCGCCGGCATGATCACATAACAGATCCACGGTGCGGGCGCCAGCTTTGATACTGTTGTCAATCAGGTCGGCAAGAGCCGCTGCGAGATCGTAGTTTCCGAAGCTTCGCGCTGACATCATGAGCGAGGTTGCGTCCGGAGGATTGTTTATATAAGAAACCATTATTCCTGAATAAACTAGATTATTTTGACTGCTCGTTCAATCCGCGGAGCGGTTTCGCTGAGGAAGTGGAGGTTCTTTCGCTGATACGTTTTGGACGGTTCCGCAGAAGTGCCAGTGTATTTTCCAACACAACGGCCGGATCCTTTTTCAGTTCGCATTCCCACACTATGATTGTATTCCATCCCGCTTCTTCAAGCAGGAACACGTTCCTACGGTCCCTTTCCACGTTTCGGCTGAATTTTTCATTCCAGAAAGCGGAACGTGTTTCAGGGACAGACGCATACCGGCAGCCTGGATGACGATGCCAGAAACAGCCGTGAACGAATATGACGCTCCTGTACTTCGGAAGAACGATGTCAGGATGTCCCGGGAGCCTATTATCATGAATCCTGAATCTGAGCCCGTTCCTGTGCAGAAGTGATCGCAATGTTTTCTCCGGTTGCGTATCGCGTCCCTTTATCCGGGACATGTTGTAGCTTCTCTGCTCCGGGGTATGCACATCCGCCATTGCTACTTCATACCCTCAAGAATTTCATACACCACCTCCGCGATTTTCTCTGCCAGCAGAGGCGGCACGGCGTTGCCCACTTGGCTGTACTGAGCGGTGCGGGGTCCCTGAAATTTGTAGTTGTCCGGGAAAGTCTGAAGTCTTGCCGCTTCGCGTACCGTCAGACTTCTGCTCTGAGACGGGTCGTAGTGAATAAAAGCGTGCCCGTCTTTGGAAATATGAGATGTTATTGTTCTGGAGGGGCGGTCAGGAAGCTGCACCCTGAATCGGTCAGAGAACATTTCTCCTCTTTGTCCCTGACGTACGTTTCCGTGAGCAGGAAGCAGTCTGTCCGGGAAATCCGAAAGCTTAGGCGAGGTACCATTGACTCTTGAATACAGAGCGGCGAAAAAATACCGCTGTATGTCGCTGTCCATGTGAGAACGGGACTCGTGAGATAGAAGCGTTTTCAGCCTAGGGTCATAAAACCGGTTTTTCCCTGACAATGGTGAATACTTCCTGCTGCTTCTTTCCATGCCGGACAGTATGTTTGCGGAAAGAAGAATTTTTTCCGCCTCTTCCGTAAGCTCAGCCAGCCCGTTTGCGTAACCGCGGATAAACCACGGCTGTTTCAGCAGATCTTCCAGTCTTTTTTTCCACGCTTCGTGCGAATCTTCCGCCCGCGAAAGACCACTGCGGAGGGTAGGCAAATCCCCTATTGTCTGCTTAACAGTTGCTATAGCTCCGGATTTTCTCAGTACCGAGGGTTCCGCTTTTATATCTTCCCTTACCCCCAGTATGAATATCCTGTGTCTTGCCTGCGGAATTCCGTATTCCTCCGCCCTGACGAGAAAGCTTGACGGATCCGCATCCGTTCCTTTCAGGCCCGGTTCCGAAAGCGAATAAAGTTTGTATTTAACGCCTGAGTTTTTTCCGCGGGAACGTTTCCGCGGAGCAGCAAGTGCTTCTCTAATGTCGTTAATCAGGCGTTTTCCCCCGACTTTCGCCGAGATCAGCCCTTTCACGTTTTCCATCACGAACACAGGAGGTTTATGGTCCGCTATTATTCTGAGATAACTGCGATAAAGAAAATGCCGGTCGTCGGTTTCAAAATTAGATCTCCCCTTCATTTTGGATCTTCCGACGAGTGAATACGCCTGACACGGGGGGCCACCCAAGAGCACCCATTTATCAGTTCCCGAGAGACTGAAGAATATTCTCTTTTTCACATTGCCCCGCGGTTCCTCACCCAAGGTGCATTTCCATGTGGAATTATCCGCAGCGAGGGATTTTTCGGGGTATCTGCCGTAGAGATCACCCAGCGATATTCCGTCTGCGAGATAATCGTAATATTCGTCCGGTACGCTTCCGGGAGGAAATTCTCTGTAAAAATGCCTGAGTCTGAGGGTAGCGTATGCGTATTTTTCGTTTTCAATGGATATGGCTGTTCTGAAGGCATATCTGCCATTGTTGGAAGGACATATCATTGAGCAGAAACCTTCTCCGAGGCCTCCAGGACCTGCGAACAGATCAACGACCGGATATGGTGTTCTGACGCCTGACTCTGATTTCTGCCTGTTTCCTGATTTACTCATCAGAGGTTCTCGAAAAATTCCTGTTGGGGACTTATGGTTTCTACGGGTTCGCTTCTTACCGGATATAGTTTCCTAACATGCTGATATTGTATGGTATTTGAGTACCACGTCAAGGGTTTTCTCCTCTCTTGTAGAGAGTACTTTAATTGATTCCTTACGTTTTTCCCTGCCGGTCTTGAAGTTGTCTGCACGCGGTGATAGATTAAGCGAGTGGGTTTTTGGTGTTCCGCATTTTAAAAACAACCAGGGAGACAGAATAAAATGGCCAAGATGCTCGGCGCACAGATGTTCTTTGAGACGCTTCTTCACCAGGGTATTGACGTGGTCTTCGGACTGCCGGGAGGTTACGTTCTCAAGGTCTATGACGTGATGACCGATTACACCGACAGGATAAATCACGTGCTCGTAAGGCATGAGCAGGGAGCTACGCACATGGCCGACGGGTACGCAAGGGCCTCGGGAAAACCGGGAGTGGTGCTTTGCACCTCGGGTCCTGCGGCAACCAACACTGTTACCGGCATTGCGACGGCGCAGATGGATTCATCTCCCATAGTTATTTTCACGGGGCAGGTTCCTACGCAGTACCTTGGAAGCGACGCTTTTCAGGAAGCCGACCATATCGGCATAACAAGACCCTGCACGAAACATAACTACCTTGTGCGGAGAACCCGGGATCTTCCGAGAGCAATGAAAGAAGCTTTCCACATAGCTGGCACCGGAAGACCAAGCCCTGTTCTGGTTGATATGCCCAAGGATGTTCTCATAGGAGAAGACGAGCTTGTGATCCCTGAGGATCGTGAGATAGACATCAAGGGTTACAAGCCCAATATGAGGGGAAATCCTTCGCAGATAAAAAGAGCGGTGGAGATGCTGCTTGCCTCGAAGCAGCCGGTTATTTATTCCGGGGGAGGAGTTATCTGGTCCGGGGCTACGGATGAACTGCTTGAGTTCTGCCACCGGCTTCAGATACCCGTGGCTTCAACCCTTATGGGACTAGGGGGTTATCCGGCGAGCGATCCTCTTTTCATAAGCATGCTCGGGATGCACGGATCCTACGCCGCCAATATGACCGTTACCGAATCGGATCTGGTTATCTCGATCGGCGGGCGGTTTGATGACAGGGCTACGGGCGGGAACTTCGAAGAGTTCGCCCCCAACGCGGAGATTATCCATATAGATATAGACCCCTCCTCGATAGACAAGAACATAACGGTTGATTGTCCGATAGTGGGAGATGCCAAGATTGTGCTGCGCCAGTTACTCGATGCCCTCCCCGGAGAAATTGATCTTGAGGGAAGGGAATCATGGCTCAGGCGGATACGGGACTGGGAAGAGAAACATCCTCTCACCTATTGCCAGGGAAGCGAGAAAATTCTAACGACCTACGCCATAGACACGCTTTACAAGCTCACGAAAGGAGACGCCATAATAGTTTCCGACGTGGGTCAGCACCAGATGTGGGTAGCCCAGTTCTACAAGTTCGAAAGACCGAGAACCCATCTTACCTCGGGGGGCCTGGGAACCATGGGATTCAGTTTCCCCGCGGCCATGGGAGCGAAGTACGCAAGGCCTGATGAGCGGGTAGTATGCGTTGCCGGCGACGGAAGCTTCCAGATGAATTTCCAGGAACTCGCGACAGCGGTTGAAAACAATCTGGATCTCAAGATTATCGTTTTCAACAACCGTCATCACGGAATGGTAAGGCAGTGGCAGACGATGTTTTTTGAGGGCAATTACTCGGCATCCAGGTTTGAAGTGCTGCCGGATTTCGTGAAGCTCGCAGAAGCATTCGGAGCCCGCGGCCTTCGGGCGGTGAAGCCCGAGGAGCTTGAGCCCACTCTCAGGGAAGGCCTTAACGCTCCGGGAGTTGTCCTCATGGAGATAGAAGTCGATTGTACGGAAATGGTTTATCCGATGATAGCCCCCGGTGAATCGATGGACAACATGATAATGATGCCTGCGGATCTTGCCTGATACCGCGCGAGGCTTTCCGGGCCGAACTCAAGGTTCTTTTCCCGCTTTCATATATACTTTTCCGTAAGACTGTGCATTAGTGTCTTCCGGTATCGTTATGGCTTCAGGAAAAATTGTTCAGGTAGCTTTGCCGATTCATTCCGAACAGCTTTTTCTATATTCGGTTCCGAAGCGTTTCCGCCAGGGGATTGCCACGGGGAAGAGAGTGTTTGTCCCCCTCGGAAACCGCAAGGCCATAGGATATGTGGTGGGAGATGCGGCAGAGCGGAAAGTCGATTTCAAGCTAAAGGATATAATCGACATCCTAGATGAGTTGCCGCTTTTTGACGAGAAGCGCCTGGAATTTTTCCGCCGGGTTTCTGAGTACTACATGGCGCCTCTCGGAATCGTGCTTAAATTCGCCCATCCTTCGGGGCTTGGTAAGAGCGTCGGGAAAACCGTGCGGATCACGGAGGAGGGGAAAAGCCGCCTTAAGGAACCGGGCCCTGACCGCCTCGAGCAAAGAATCCTGGAAACTCTTCTGCTTGAAGGAGAACTCGCCTCGGAGAAGCTTATTGAACTCAGCGGCGGAGCCTCGCTTGAGAACCTTAACTCTCTTAAAAGAAGGGGGCATGTAGAGTTTGACTACAGGGTCATAAGAGATGAGAAGGTAAAGTACGAGAAGATCTATGGGATCTCGTGCGGTCCAGACACTGTCTCGGAGATTAAGCGGAGGAAACCGGCCAAGGGCGCCATACTTGAGTTCATAAACCTCCGTGGTTCCGTCCCCCGCTCGGAACTGAGGGAAATATTCGGCAATTTCGCAGTTCACGTAAAGTGGCTTGTGGATAACGCCCTGGTCTCCGTGGAGCAAAAAGAGATCGGAAGGGATCCCTACGGCGTGCTTGATTCTGAGGAAGAGCCCCCGAAGAGACTTACCCAGGATCAGAGTATGGCGATGGAGAAAATCCTGCCTTACGTTAAGAGGGGAGAATATCGCTGTTTTCTTCTTCACGGTGTCACGGGAAGCGGAAAGACCGAGGTCTACTTAAGGACTGTCAGCGAAGTCATAGCCAGAGGGAAGCAGGCGATTGTTCTCGTTCCCGAGATAGCGCTCACCCCGCTTTTGGTGAAGAGGTTCCGTTCACGTTTCGCCGATTCTGTATCGGTGATTCACAGCGCCCTCAGCGAGGGCGAGAGGTTTGATGTCTGGAGAAAGGCCCGTAGCGGAGATCTGAGCGTGGTGATAGGCGCCCGCTCCGCGGTTTTCGCTCCGCTTGAGAATCTCGGCCTCGTGGTGGTCGACGAGGAGCACGAGTCCTCCTACAAGCAGAACGAGGTACCATGTTACAACGCCCGCGACGCCGCGGTCATGCTTGGAACCCTATACAACTGTCCGGTGCTGCTGGGTTCCGCGACTCCTTCCCTCGAATCCTACGCAAACTCGATCAGGGGCAAGTACGAATATCTTTCTCTTCCCGCAAGGGTGGGGGCGAGCATGCTTCCCGATGTTGAACTCGTGGATATGAAAAACGTGAATGAAGCTGTTTTCTCCCCGCACCTGAGGAACGCACTGGTGGAGAACTTCAGCCGCGGGGAACAGTCGATTCTCTTTATTAACAGGAGAGGTTTTTCAAGCTTTCTGGTCTGCGGGGACTGCGGCGAGATCTTCAGGTGTCCCAACTGCTCTATAACTCTTACCTTTCACAAAAAAGATAATTCGATTAAGTGCCATTACTGCGGAATTATGCAGGAATTCGAAAATATCTGCTCAAGCTGCGGCGCCGAATACATGGGCAAGGGTCTCGGGACCCAGAAAGTAGAGGAGCAGGTAAAGAGCATGCTTCCCGATGCAAGGGTTTTCATTATGGACAGGGACTACACCCGCGGAAAAACAAAGCTTCTTGACCTTTACAAAAAACTTGAGTCCGGGGAGGTGGACGTTCTTATCGGAACCCAGATGGTAGCCAAGGGACATGATCTGCCGGGGGTTACGCTTGTCGGTGTTCTCTCGGCCGATCACATGCTGGGGATTCCCGACTTCCGCTCGGGAGAAAGAACTTTCCAGGTCCTCACGCAGGTAGCCGGAAGAACGGGCAGGGGAACAAAGCCTGGGACGGCCATTCTGCAGACATATAACCCCGAGCATCCTTCGGTAAGATTTGCCATTTCCCATAACAGTTCCGGGTTCCTGGATGAAGAATTGGAGCTTAGAAAGTCTCTTGATCAGCCTCCTTTCTCAAGGTTCATATCCTTCAGAGTAAACGGACTTGATGAGGAGAAAACGCGGGATTTCGCCGACAGAATGAAACGCACGGCCGAGAGGTTCCTTCTCAAGCTTCCGCCCGGGTCGCTCAGGGTGCTCGGCCCCTCCGAGGCTCCAATATACAAACTTAGGAACAGGTTCAGATGGCAGCTCATTATCGTGTCAGGTAACCTGGGGCTGCTTCGCAGCTACGCCTCGGCGCTTTACGACTCGTTGAAAAAACACGCCTCGGGAATTAAGCTTGTAGTTGACGTTGATCCCTATGATTTCATGTGACCCGGCTTTATGAAAAAGAAAATCCTTCTTCCCGACGAGGAAAACGCGCGTTTGACCGTTGAGAGATTCCGGGAGATAAACGGCAGGCTCTCCGGGGAAAAAGAAAAAGTCCTCCGCGTCGTCTCTTCGCACAGCAGATTCCTCGGCAATTCAATCATAAGAAATCCACGTGCGCTAAACGTACTTACTAGTGAAAAAACCCTCAGGAGAAAAAAAACGCCTTCTTCCCACCGAACTCCGCTCGGCTCGATTGTGAGGAATTCGCAGGATTCAGAGCGGCTATCAGAAAGGCTCAAGGAGTACAAGTACACGGAACTCTCGAGGATAATCTACAGAGAAATTCTGGGTCTCTGCACGTTTCGCCAGACCATGGAGGAGATTTCCGACCTCGCTGTTTCCATGGTAAGGGCGGTGCTTGATTTCTACAGGTCCCGAATCGAGGGCGGAGACCAGTTTGAGTTCGTGGTGCTTGGAATGGGGAAACTCGGCGGAAGACTCCTTAACCTGAGTTCCGATATAGACCTCGTTTATCTCTACAGAAACGAGGAGTACGCCCGACAGATATTCACGCTTTCCTCATCAGTTACCAGGACGATAAGCTCCGTCACCCCCGGCGGTTTTCTCTACAGAGTCGACCTGGGTCTGCGTCCCGGGGGCAACAGCAGTCCGGTCGCGGTGTCGGTTGACGCGGCCCTTGATCATTATTACCACTGGGCCGAGACCTGGGAGAGAGCGGTTCTGCTCAAGGCGACCCCTGTTGCCGGGGATATTGAGCTCGGTCGAGAGTTCCTCGGAGACCTTGAACCGGTAATATACCGCAAGCTGCTTGATTACGAGTCCATAGAGGATCTCAAGGACATGAAGGTTCGTCTCGAGGGCATCCGAAAGGAAAACGACGTGAAGCTCGGAAGGGGAGGAATAAGGGATATCGAGTTTTTCGTGCAGGCGACCCAGCTTATGAGCGGCGGGGCGGTGAAGAAGCTCAGGGGACTCATGAACACTCTTGACGGCCTTTCCGCCATGGCGACAACGGGTTTCATAACAGAACAGGTAAGGGAAGAGATGGAGCATTGCTATCTTTTTCTTAGAAAGGTGGAGCATTCGATTCAGCTCTGGGATGAACTTCAGACGCACAGCATTCCCACGGAGGAGAGTTCGCTCGCCAGACTCTCAAGGAGAATGGGTTTCGAAACGACGGCGGACTTCAAGGCTGCTTACGAAGAGATAACCTCGCTTGTCGTTAAGAGCTGCGGGAACCTGTTCTTCGATCCCGGTATGGAGCTTGAGGAAAAAGGCAGGGAATTCTGGGAGGTGGCGGATTTTATGGCCGAGGGAAATGTAAACCGCGAGGAAGCGATTTCGACCCTCGCAAATCTCGGGTTCTCGGCGCCTGACGACGCGATCGAAATAATATCGAGCCTCATGAATCCCCGAAGGGCCGGACTCACGGAAAGGGGAAGAGTGCTTTCGAGAAAAGTGATACCGGCTTTTCTCTCAAACATAATCAAGCTTAGCGATCAGGACTCCGCGCTTTTAAATCTTGAAAGATTTATCTCGGGCCTGGGATCCAGGATGTCAGTCTACTTTCTTCTGACTGAAAATCCGAAAATCATTCCTCTGCTCTCCAGGCTCTTTTCAAGAGGCGGCATGCTGTCTAATTTTCTTATCAGGCACCCTGAATACCTTGATTCCATCATACTGAAGGACGTGACGCAGTTTTACGATTCGAAAGATGCCATGGCGCGGGCTCTCGGGGAAGCCGTATCGGAAGAGGAGTCCTTTGAGGGCAAACTCGACGCTCTTCGAAGCTTCAAGCACATTGAGTCCCTTAAACTTTGCTTCAAGGAACTTTCCGAGGACTTAGAACCTATCTACGTGGGAAAATATCTGTCGATGGTTGCGGACGTTGTAATGGACTCAAGCCTCGAACTTGCCAAGGATTCCCTTAAGTGTTCTCCGCGAAAGAGAAAACTTCTTGATAACATGGTCGTCCTAGGACTTGGCAAGCTTGGAGGAGGGGAGATGAGCTACGCTTCAGACCTGGACATAATCTTCATTTACGAGGGGGATGACCACGAGCTTTTCTCCAGGTACGGTCAGAGGTTCATATCCAATCTTTCGGTTTACACTTCCAAGAGCTTCTGTTACAAGGTGGATGTGGAACTGCGCCCGTCGGGAAATTCGGGCGCCCTAGTCGCCTCGCTTGAGGCCTTTGAGGAATATCACAGTTCAAGTGCTCACATCTGGGAGAGGCAGGCTCTTGTAAAGGCCCGCGCCGTCGCGGGAAACCGCGCGCTCGGTGAGAAGGCAATGAAAGTCATAGAGAATTTCGTTTATGTGAAAGAGCTCGCTCCGGATTTTCCCAAGGAAATCCACAGGCTGCGCGGGAGGGTCGAAAAAGAACTCGCCAACGAGACGGAATCCAGGTTTAACCTGAAGACGGGAAGGGGGGGATTGGTTGACATTGAGTTCCTCATCCAGATGCTTCAGCTTGCCCATGGTCCCGCAAACCCCGAGCTAAGAACGGCGAACACCATGGGGGCTATCGGGGCGCTTTACAGGGCCGGGTTAATTAAAAGCGACGAGGCCCTGACGCTTAGCGAAGGCTATCTATTTTTAAGAAAAATGGGAAACCTGCTGAGTCTTTTCAACGAAAGGAGCAAAAACGAAATCACGCAGGGCGATTTTGACCGAATGGCGCCTGAGTTCGGTGGTTCCGGTGGAGAGGGAGGTTTTCTCATGTCTGAATATGGGCGTGTGACCGGGGATATCAGGGAAATTTACAACAGGTATTTTACGGAAAGCACTTGATGGATAGAAGAAAATGCGTTTTTTTTCTTGCCGATGGTACGAGGCTGGATGTCTTTGCTGAACTTCTAAAAAGAGGCGACCTTGAGAATATACAGAAATACGTTGTTGAACCTGGAGAGTTCCTTAAGGGAATCACGGTTTTTCCTTCCACAACGGGTCCGGCCTATACCCCGTACCTTCTCGGCAAGTTTCCAGGCAGGTGCAACCTCCCCGGCATAAGGTGGTTTGACAGAAGGTATTACGATAAGACCCCGTTTTCCCTGCGAAGATTCAGAAGCTACGCTTCTCCCCAGTCTGCTCTTATCAATCGTGACATAGAGAGCGACTCCCCGACTCTTTTCGGCTTGGTTCCGGGAAGTATCAGCATACTCAACGAGATAACCAAGGGTATAAGCCCCTCGGGGAGAAACAGGACCAAGTATCTTAAGTATTACCTGGTCGTAAAAAGCCACTTCACGGACAGAAGCGACAGTGTTGAAGAAGCCGCGGGAAGAATTCTGATTGATTCTCTCAAGGATTCTCCGCGTTTTATTTTCTGCGTCTTCACTGCGGCAGATGCCTACTCCCACCGCTACCATCCGTTTCACCACAAGGTTATGGAATCCTACAGAAGGCTTGACCGGTACGTTGGAGCGGTTGCGGAAAAGATTGCCGAGCAAGGTGAACTTGACGATACCCTTTTTGTCGTGGGAAGTGACCACGGTCTTACGTCCACGCACTCCCATTTCGACTCCCTGGGTTTTCTTCGCAAACGGGGTTTCAAGCCGCTTTACTACACCAACGTGTTCAGACACTATCTTGACGCCGATTCATCCGTCATGGTTTCCGGAAACTCCATGGCGCATTACTATTTCAAAAATTCCGATGGATGGGAAAGACACACCTTTTGCGAAGAAATAGCGGATATAGTTGACGAGCTCTCCGGGCGGTCGGAAGTGGATGTTGTCTGCGCCAGAACCGGCGGGGCGGGAGGGGAGGTGAAGATAACTAACCCCAGGGGGGAGGCTCTCGTGAGTTTGGATGAAGAAGGTCTGATCTGCTACAGCAATGTTTCGGGCGACCCTCTTGACTACGGCTTTTCCTCAAAGAAGATGACCCCCTCGGAGTCGCTTCGACTCACGATCGATTCTGACTATCCGGATGCCCCCCTCCAGATTCTCCAGCTTTTCGAATCGCCTCGAACCGGCGATGTGGTAATCAGTTCAAAACCGGGCTATGACCTTCGGGCAACGCACGAGAACCCTGAACATCACGGCTCCCATGGCTCTCTGCACAGAGACCACATGGTGGTCCCCATTCTTATAAGCCGCCCGGCCCGACATGACTGCGTAAGAACCGCAGATATCTTCTCGAGCATCGTCAATTATCTCGGGTTTGAAATTCCCCGAGGCGTTGACGGAAAGAATATTCTTGAGTGAGGAGATTTAGGAGAAGATTTCCTCTATCTGGCTGCTTACTTCTCCCTCTTTTTTCCTAAGAGCTATGGAAAGTTCCTTAACTACGTGGGAAAGGGCGTTTTCCATTATTCTTTTCTCGCCGAAAGAGAGGTTTTTTACCTTTTTCAGGTGGTGTATGTCCCTTAGTACCCTGGCTATTTCGTATATGTCGCCGCTTTTAACCTTGTCGGCGTATTCCTTATACCTTTTGTTCCAGCTTTGAACTCCCAGCTTGGGTAATTCGCCGTTTTCTTCCTTTAGTATGTCAAGGATTTTCTTTACTTCCTTCCTGGGCACTACGGGCCTTAAGCCCACGGACTCTATGTTATCCGTGGGGACCATAAGTTTTACGTTGCTTTCAAGAACGTTGAGTATGTAAAAGGCTTTTCTCGAACCAAGTATTTCCTTTTCCTCAACTCCCTGAACCTCAACCACGCCGTGAACTGGATACACAGCGTTCTGTCCTGCTTTAAATTTCCTGCTCATTTTATTAAGTTATATGAAACGGTCAGTATACCCGATTGACACCCGGTTTGCCAGAAAACGGACGAGAAGGGCTGGATTAATGCAGAAAAGTTGCGATTTTCTTGTTGTTGGAGGAGGAATTGTGGGTCTTGCAATCACAAATGAGCTCCTTCTGCGCGGCTGCAGTAACATCATTGTGTTGGAAAAGGAAAGAAGCCTGGGAGCCCACTCAAGCGGCCGAAACAGCGGAGTTCTCCACGCCGGGATCTATTACACGCCCGATTCTCTGAAGGCACGGTACTGCATTGAGGGAAACCGGCTGATGAGAGATTTCTGCCGCGAAAACGGAGTCGCGATATCTGAATGCGGCAAGGTCATCGTGGCGGACTCCGAGGAGAAGCTTGAAGGACTCCAGGCACTTCAGCTAAGGGCACAGAAAAACGGAGTGGAGTCGTATATTATCGATGAAAAAGAGCTCGCGGAGATAGAACCGCATGCCGCTACGTTTGAGAAAGCCATATATTCTCCTGCGACATCGGTGTTTGACCCTCTGGGCGTTTTGGAGGCTCTTTGCTCGAGGATTGAAAAAACCGGGAAAGCCCGCGTGCTTTTTGACACGGTTTTTATTGGACAGAAAAAGGACCGCGTCGCCCTTACGAGCGCGGGAGAGATAGGTTACGGAAAACTCATAAACGCCGCCGGGCTGCATGCGGACGCCGTAGCGCGTAAGTTCGAGGTGGGCCTTGGGTACAGAGCCATCCCCTTTATGGGTTCCTACAGGGAACTTACAAAGAAAAGCACTTACCTTGTCCGCGGCAATGTCTATCCGGTTCCCGACCCGAGAATGCCCTTTCTGGGGGTGCACTTTACCAGGGGCACTTCCGGGCGTGTCTTTATCGGTCCTACCGCCGTGCCGGTCCTGGGAAGGGAAAGCTACGGATTTCTTGAGGATCTGGGACTTGAATCGTTCCGGTTTCTTTACAGAAACGCGTCGATGTTCGTAAGTGACAGCGGGTTCAGGGCAAACGCGCTATCTGAGGTGAAAAAATATATGGGATCCCATTTCTACTCGGAAGCCAGAAAGCTGATTCCCGGCCTGCTGCCTCGTCATCTGATCTCTTCCGCGAAAACCGGCATCCGCTCGCAGCTTGTGGACTGGAAGGAGAAGAAACTCGTTATGGACTACGTCGTCTGCAAGGAGAAAGACACCGTTCACGTGCTAAACGCCATATCGCCCGCTTTTACTTCCTCCATGTCGTTTGCCAAGTATGTGGCGGACATTCTGCTTGAGGAAGAGGCTCGCCAGACGCAGTGAATGCGGGGCTTTTTTACGTCCGGTACTGTTTTTTCCGTTTTTCCTTGAAAAATTCCGGCAATCGCATTTAATATTTATCCGTACTTATCCTTTTTTCCGTTGAGAAATTGCTTTAACCGGACTCGAAAATGCCCGAGCAGAGAGTCATAAGAAATTACGTCGACAGGCCCGACTCCTACACCATCGGGTCGTATCTGTCCTCGGGGGGATACTCGGCGCTCAGAAAAGCCCTTGGCATGGCCCCGGGGGAAGTAACCGACGCGGTCAAGAAATCGGGCCTGCGGGGAAGGGGAGGGGCTGGCTTTCCGGCGGGGATAAAGTGGAGCTTCATCCCGCCCGATTCCAAGAAACCGATTTACCTCTGCTGCAACGCCGACGAAAGCGAACCCGGAAGCTTCAAGGACAGGGAGATTCTGGAGAAAGATCCCCACCAGATGATAGAGGGCATAATAATCGCCTGCTACGCTATACGCTCCCACAAGGCCTACATATACATAAGAGGGGAGATGCCGTACGGAGCCAAGAGGATACAGCAGGCCATAGAGGAAGCCTACAAGCACGGCTATCTCGGAAAGAACATACTCCTAAGCGGTTTTGATCTCGATATGAAGCTGTATATAGGCGCCGGTGCCTATATATGCGGGGAGGAGACCGGCCTTCTTGAATCAATAGAGGGAAAAAAGGGGGAGCCGAGACCCAAGCCTCCTTTTCCGGCTCAGGTAGGCCTTTTCGGCTGTCCCACCATAGTCAATAACGTGGAGACGCTCGCATGTGTTCCCCATATAATAAACAACGGGGCGGACTGGTTTGCCTCGATAGGGACTCCCAGAAACACCGGAACCAAGATTTTCGGGCTGAGCGGGCATGTAAACAAACCCGGGCTTTACGAGCTTCCCCTCGGAATAAACCTTCTTGAGCTGATTGAAGAGTACGGTGGAGGAGTTCCCGGAGGAAGAAAAATAAAAGCAGTTTCCCCCGGCGGTTCTTCTTCTGCGGTTTTTTCCGCGGATGAACTGGATATTGTGATGGATTTCGATACCGTGGCGGCCGCGGGCTCCATGCTTGGGACGGCGGGAGTAACTGTGATGGATGAAACGGTGAGCATGATCAAGGTAGCCCAGAATCTTGCCCATTTCTACAGGGATGAGTCATGCGGGCAGTGCGTTCAGTGCAGGGAAGGAACGTGGTGGCTTGAGAAGATACTGAGGGAGATTGACGAAGGTAAGGGATCCATTGAGTACCTCGACATAATGCTTGACGCGTGCTCGCAGATGAGGGGAACGACCATATGCGCCCTTGCCGACGGCTGCGCCATGCCCATTGACTCAATAGTGAGAAAATTCAGGGACGAGTTCGAGGAGCATATAAAAAGAGGGCATTCTCAGCCCTGATGGTTTGAAATACGAGCAGGTGTATCTGAATGCTTATAGTTTGGTTAGAGAGGTAAAGAGGTTTATGGGGAGAGGTGTAGGATTTTACAACGAGCTTCGGCGCCATCAGGAGATTGAGGGACATACACCGGATTAAGTTTATTACGGTTTGGGTGGAAAGTTGCTGAAAAAGGAAGCAGTTTTAAATTGTTCGGGAAAAAAAAGGGAAAATCTTCTTTCGGGTCGATAGGGTCCACTTTTCTAGGTGATATATTCGGCGGTGTCACTTCCGCGATCGTAATGCTGCCGCTGGCGTTAGCTTTTGGGATTGCCTCGGGGCTAGGGCCAGTTGCCGGAATCTACGGTGCCGTCGCGGTGGGATTTTTTGCCGCCGCGTTCGGCGGTACGCCTGCGCAGATCTCCGGTCCCACCGGCCCGATGACTATTGCCATGGCTGCGATCGTCACCCTGTATGCCCACGATCTGGCGACTGCCTTCACCATTGTCATGCTAGCCGGCCTGATACAGATCTCTCTGGGGTTTCTCCGGATCGGCCGCTTTGTGGGTTACACTCCATACTCCGTGATTTCCGGTTTCATGACCGGGATCGGCGCGATCATCATAGTCCTCCAGGTCGTGACGATCCTCGGCGCCGATCCGGTCTCGGGAGGGCCGTTTGTCCAGATTGCTGCTTGGCCGGAGGCCATTGCCAACCCCAATCCGCACGATCTTGCTCTTGGGTTAACCGCCTTGGCTATTTGCGTCTTCTGGCCTCGCCGCATACGACGCTTCCTGCCCCCTGCGCTGGCCGCCTTGACGATCGGCACCTGCATTGCGCTCTTCGGGCTCACCGAGGCACGAACGATCGGTGCAATTCCTGTGGGTCTGCCCACGTTCCAGGCGCCACAGATAGAGTTAGACTCAATCGGGGGTTTCTTGGAGCCAGCACTGATCCTAGCGCTTCTCGGTTCCATCGACAGCCTGCTGACCTCGTTGATAGCGGATTCTCAAACCCGTACGCGTCACAACCCCGACCGGGAACTCGTGGGGCAAGGTCTCGGCAATCTGGCGGCCGGTATTCTGGGTGCGTTGCCGGGTTCAGGCGCCACTTTGGGCACCGTCACCAACATCCGGGCCGGCGGGCGGCGCCCGCTGGCGGGCATCCTAACCGCGATCCTCCTGCTCGGCCTACTGCTCGGCTTCGGCTGGATTGCCGAACCGATTCCGCTCGCTGTTCTGGCCGGCATTCTCATTAAAGTCGGTTGGGATATTGTTGATTGGCGCTTCGTCGCCCACCTACGAGCGATTCGCCTTGAGTATGTTCTTGTAATGCTCCTTACCTTCCTTGTGACCGTGTTCGTTGATTTAGTCACTGCCGTCGCGGTTGGGTTAATCGCTGCGGGCGTGGTGCGCTCAAGAGACCTGACGCAGAACGAACTCGAAGGCGTGTTTTCCCTGCCAGTTTTGGACTTCGATTCTTTACCGTCCCTAGCGGACATTGATCCCTATAGCTTACCGGTCGGACTCATCAAGTTGAGAGGAAGTTTCTCGATTGCTTCCGCAAACGAACTGACCCGGGTGATTGCTGCGGACATTGAAGATCACAACATCATTATCCTCGATTTCTCCGAGACCACCGGCGTGGACGATAGCGCTGCGCTTGCGATCGAGGAACTCGTCCAAGCGGCAATCGACAACGACACCGACTGCGTCGTGTTGGGCCTGTCTGGTGACGTGGCCAAGGTTTTGGAATCTCTCGAGGTGTTCCGTCGTGTCCCCGCCGGGCATTTCGTGGACAGTCTTGACGAAGCGAAGCAATTGTCCAAGGATATTCTCCACAAGCGCGGTGCCGATGACGAAGCCTAGAGAGGGAGGATGAAGGGTGTCGCGCGTACACGTTAGCGTATATTTTTATGCGCATCCATGTCTGCTCAGGGTAGTTTCAAAAGCGAAACTCTCCTGAAATAAGGTTGCCTGAGTCAGTAGTGCATTTCGGAGTTCAAGTGTGAACAGCTAAGGTTCTTACGTCAGAGTCAGTTGCCCTGATTTTCCTCCGGGAAGATTTTTCTTAGATCTTTTTCCCGGACGATTTTGCCGTTTCTGAAAATAGCTACTGAGCCACTGGTATCTATTGCCCGGCGACGCGCACGTTCAGAGGCTCTTAGCATGGCTGCCTCCGCACCAATCAAATCTGGGTCCCGCAGCTTCTTGCTTGGGTTGCGGTTTTCCTGGTTCCTCGAGGTCATAATCGATTCTTCTCCGACAATTCAGGAATTAACATTCTTTTTCCAGAGAGTTTCTGAGCATTTGATTTACAACTGCGGGATCGGCTTTTCCTCTTGTCGCCTTCATCACCTGACCGACGAAAAAGCCGAGAAGCTTTGCATCTCCACCCCTGTACCTCTCGACTTCCTTCGGGTTTTCCTCAATTAGTTTGTCTATAATTGAGGAAATCTCGTTTTCATCGGTAATCTGGGCGAGTCCCTTCTCGGTTACTATTTCTTCCGCGCGTTTTCCCCCGATTATCATCTCGGGGAATATTTCCTTGGCGGTCTTGCGGTTTATTTTTCCTTCCCCGATAAGGTTGAGCAGTTCGGCAAGGTTCTCGGGCTTGACCGGAAATTCTGCTATGCTGTCTTCGTTCTCCACTTCTCTAAGCATCTCGTTTAATATCCAGTTACTCGCCGCCTTCTTGTCTTTTACGTGTTTCGCGCACTCTTCAAAGTATTCGGCAAGCGGTCTTGAGGATGAAAGCGTCTCGGCGTCGTTTCTCGGTATACTGAATTCATCCACGAACCTGCTGAGTTTTTCTTCGGGAAGTTCAGGGAGGGACAGGCGGATTTTCTCGAGATAATCCTCCACCACCACAACCGGCAGAAGGTCCGGGTCCGGGAAATACCTGTAGTCGTGAGCTTCTTCTTTTGATCTCATTGCAAATGTGACCCCTCTTTGGGAGTCGAAAAGCCTTGTTTCCTGAACAACCTTTCCTCCGCTTCTCAGAACCGTTTCCTGCCTCTTTATTTCGTATTCTATGGCCCTTTGTATGAAGCGGAAGGAGTTAAGATTTTTGATCTCGGTTTTAGTTCCGAGTTCGTTCTGTCCTACCGGCCGCAGGGAAACGTTCGCGTCGCAGCGCAGGCTTCCTTCCTCCATGTTTCCGTCGCAGACCTCGATATACCTGAGGATTGTCCTAAGTTTCTTTACGTATTCAACCGCCTCTTCGGCAGTCGAGATGTCGGGCTCGCTGACTATCTCCACAAGCGGCACTCCTGCCCTGTTGAGATCGACGTGGCTTTCAAAGTCGGAGTATTCGTGCACCAGTTTCCCCGCGTCTTCTTCCAGGTGTATTCGGGTTATCCTGATCTTTTTTTTGCCGTCCCCCGAATCTATCTCGAGATGCCCCCCGAGGCAAAGCGGTTCGTCGTACTGCGAAATCTGGTAGCCCTTCGGAAGGTCCGGGTAGAAGTAGTTCTTCCTTGCGAATCTGGATTTCCGGGCGATTTCGCAGTTGGTCGCCAGTCCGGCCTTTATGGCGTACTCAAGAACCCTTTCGTTAAAAACCGGCAACACCCCCGGCATTCCCAGACAGACCGGATTCACCTGGGAGTTGGGGGGGCTTCCGAACTTCGTTGAGGAAGAAGAAAATATCTTGGATTCAGTGGCGAGTTGTGCGTGTACTTCGAGACCGATTACCGCTTCGTATTGCATTGATCGTTCCTTCGGGGAAATTTGATAAAGCAGCCGAGCGAAAATTATATATGTACTTGACCAGCAGGCAACCTCTGGTCTGCGTATTTCTGTCCAGGACAGGGAATAGATCTGGCGAAAAGCTCTGTAAACGGATCCATCGTTTCTTTTTGACCTTTCGTCCCAAAAACTTTATTCTTTCTGCCCATGGAGGTGTATCCTCCTGTTGATTAGCTTGAGTGAATTCAAATCAACCGGGTATGCCGCTTTTTTTTTCAAACCCTCCGTACACCAGATTTGAATATAACTCAGAGGAGGACGTAAGATGAGGATTTTAGCAGTTTTAGCTGTTTCTTTTTTCACCCTGCTTACCTTTATGCCGCTTCCCGCCCAGGCCGGCGGCGACCAGAGCATAAAGGAGCAGATAGAGGAACTTAAAAAGAAGATAGAAGAGCTTGAGCAGCAGATGAACATGAAGGAGTACGAGGCCACGGCGAAAGATTCTAAGGCCTGGTACAACAAGATAAAGGTCAAGACAAAAAAAGGTTCGGGTCTTACTTTCCAGACCGCGGACAAGAACTACAAGCTCAGGATGCGCTTTTTTGGTCAGTTTCTGGCCAACTACACAGATCCTGACACTGATGAAGAGGGTTTCGGTTTCAGTGTAAGAAACCTCTGGTTGATGTGGGACGGTAACGCTTTCGCTCCCTGGATGAAATACACCATTCAGTATGATCTCGCAGGGGGAGGACTGAAGGATATGAGGCTTTCGTTTGCCAAAAACAAGGCTTTTGTTCCCACGATAGGCCAGTATAAGGTTCCGTTTAGCAGAGAGTTTCTTACCTCAATTACCGCCTTTCAGCTTGTGGGACCCTCGATCATAGACGATTACTTTCGGTATGGCAGGGATATCGGCGGTGGTGTCTACGGTTTTCTCGGAGACGGCATGATCCGCTATGATGCGGGTGTTTTCCAAGGCGACGGTGCGAACCAGAAAAACGACAATGGCGACACTGGTATGCTCTGGGCAGGAAGGGTTCAGGCGGCCATTATCGGCGGGAAGGCCAGGAGTGTAAAAGAGAATTTTGCCAAGAGGCCAACGCTCATAGTTGCAGCCGCTGTTGCGGGCATAGATGTTGAGGATGGAAGTGATGGCAATATCGGAATTCCATCTGGAGAGAGAGATCTTGTGAGCGGGAGAGTCACCTCTTTCACGGCAGATATAAACTACAGGGACCCAAGGTTCAATCTTATCGGTGAGTATGTCGGAAGGTGGGCCAATCCCGATGATGCCGGCGTAGGAACTGCCTACGACTCCGGTTTCAGGGTTCAGGGCGGTTTCTTCCTCCTTCCGAGAAGGATTGAGCTTGCATCGAGGTACGCGATGGTCATCTTTGACGATGGTGCCAACGTTCTCGGGGGAAATGACCTTGACAACGTATGGACGTTCACCCAGGGGCTTAGCTACTATCTGAGCGGCAATCACAAGTGGAAAGTACAGCTTGACTACACGTTCCAGAGGGAAGAGGATCTCGCTGGCGTAGAGTCTGATGAGTCGGTGGTAAGAGCGCAGGTTCAGACCTACTTCTAGAGATCCATTTGGAGATATAGTCAAATCTGGCGTATAGGAGCATAATCAAGCGGCGATCTGATAGTCTGTTTTCACCCCTGTTGTCTTGTCCATTCTCTGCTCGATTCCATCTTTGAATTTCCCTCTTTTACGTTTTGACGATATTCAACTTGGCGTGGTTTGGGAAGAGGAGGATGTCTTTGATTCAGTGGCAAGCTACGCGTGCACTTCAAGACCGATTACCGCTTCGTATTCCGTTTATCGTTCCTTCAGGGGAAATTTGGTAAAGTAACCGCGAGATTATATATGTGCTTGCCCCGCAGGCAACCTTGGGGTCGGTACTCTCCCTGTGTTTTGAACATGAATGCCAGAGCAAACTATCTTGGGAACATTGGGTGTAGCAAATCGTTAGTTTATTAAATAATATTTAGAGGGACTTTTAGCACCCTTAGAGATTATTTAATAAACTATGCCCTTGGCTTAGTTTAAAAAAACATATATATTGGTACTATGAATACTAAAAATGATTCCAAAATAAACCAACTTTTAAAGACTGTACCTAGAGAAGTTGTGTTGCTGTCGTCATGGCTGTCAGAGCAAGGATACAGCAGAGATCTTCAAAAACGCTATAGACGCAGTAATTGGTTTGAGTCAATAGGTAGGGGGGCTATGGTTCGTGCTGGGGCTAAAGTTGATTATTTGGGAGCGCTCTATGCCCTACAAAAGCAGCGAGGTTTAAGCATTCACCTTGGTGGTAGAACTGCTTTGTCTTTGCTTGGTAAATCTCATTATCTTGAGATGGCCCCCAAGCGGGCAATACTGTTTGGTGATGCTGGAGAGAAGCTCCCTCTTTGGTTTAAAAGATATGACTGGGGGCTGGAAGTTTATTACCGTGCATCTTCTTTTCTTCCCCCACGCCTGGGACTGACCAGCGTTGAACAGAAGACCTTTTCTGTCAATGTGTCAGGCGCTGCGCGAGCACTAATGGAATGCCTCTATCTTGCGCCAAGAAAGCAGTCTTTGCTGGAGGCGTTTGAGTTGATGGAAGGGCTTAACAATTTAAGACCTGACCAAGTCCAAACATTACTTGAGCAGTGCAACTCGGTGAAAGTGAAGCGGCTTTTTTTGTATCTGGGTGAAAAAGCTGCACATAACTGGTTTGATTTTCTGAATTTAGAAAAGATCGATTTGGGCAAAGGCAAGCGAAGTTTTCTGAATAATGGTACTTACGTGCCGAAATATCAAATCACTGTTCCTAAGGAATTAGAAGCAAGCAGTAATGAGACAAGACTATAGAAAACAGGCGGAACTTTTGCTTGAAATTTTGCCCGAGGTTGCAAAGCTGTCCTGCTTTGCACTCCATGGTGGTACGGCAATTAATTTTTTCGTGCGGGATATGCCGCGTCTATCGATTGATATCGATTTAACCTATACGCTGCTTGAAGACAGAAACACCTCTTTGAATAATATCAATCAAGCTCTAGCGGGAATAAAAAACGGTATTGAATCAAAAAAGAGGGATATGCGGATTGTTCATCAATAAGATGTTTGTAAGCTTCTTATTTCTCGCGCAGGTGTGCAAATAAAAATCGAGGTTAATATGGTAAAGCGGGGTGTTATTGCGCCTCCTGGGCAATTAGAGCTTTGCCAAAGGGCGCAGTCAGAATTTAATGCGTTTTGTGCGATGTCCTTAGTACCGATAAGCCAACTCTACGGTGGTAAGATCTGCGCGGCACTAGATCGACAGCACCCAAGAGATTTTTTTGACTTAAACCCGTTTATGGATAAAGAGGGTTTTTTCATCGATATAAAACCTGGTTTTTTGTACAGCTTGCTTTGTAGCGACAGACCGATATATGAATTACTTGCCCCACAGCTACGAGATCGGAGAGATATATTTGAAAATCAATTTGAAGGTATGTCGCGTGAACCTTTTTCCTATGAAGAATACGAAGAAGCTAGAAATAAACTAATTAGTATGATCAATACGTCTCTTACTGACGAAGACAAGGATTTTCTTCTGTGTGCTGACAATGCTGAACCTGATTGGAGTCTCTACGCCTTTGAGCAATTTCCCGCAGTTCAGTGGAAGCTACAGAATCTGAAGAAGCTACGAGAGACAAACCCTGATAAGCACAAAAAGCAGCACATGCTGCTGACAGATGCCCTTTCCGGGAGTTTTTCAAAAACATAGATGGATATTTTTAGTTGTTGTGGAATAGGGAGGTTCTCTGAACTATGGACTTCTTCGATATAGCGCGAAACAGATTCTTATTGGCATTTTTCTAGCTTAGGTTCACGGTGTAATGTAGATTCCGGTACTCTTTCCACTGAGAAGGACCGATATGCAAGAGACAAAAGCCCTTATAATTTCTCCCCACCCCGACGATCTTGAAATAGGCATGGGAGGAACTGCCTGCCTGCTTCTGGAAAAAGGTATTAACGTGATCTCCGTTGTCGTTACGGATGGAAGGAGAAGTGCGAATCCCTTTGGTATTACGCAGGAGGAGCTTGTGCAGACAAGGGAACGGGAAGTCAGGGCATCCTCAGAGATACTCGGAGTGGAGATTTCTCTTCTGGGGCTTTCCGACATGGAATCCGATTCGAACAGGCGTGAATTCAGTTCCAGGATGACGGAAATAATAACGAATCTCCGCCCGGGGGAGGTGTACCTCCCGCATCCCGAAATCGACAAGCACAAAACTCACAGGACGGTTTCCCGCCTGACGCTTGATTGTCTTAAGGAGACCCCTTTTGAGTGCGAATGCTGGTTTTATGAGGTATGGACGCCTTTTCCCTCATACGACCGGATCGAGGATATAACTTCTTTTGCCGACCGCAAGCGCCGGGCGATCGAGGCGCACAGGAGCCAGACGGCCTACAAAGACTACACAGACGGCATAATGGGCCTTAACAGGTACAGGGGGGCTTTTCATGACACCGCGGACGGATTCGCGCCGCTCTGGGCCGAGGTTTTCATAAAGCACGACTCCGGGTGATCTTATCTCGGAACGTATTTTCTTTTCCTAGACCAAAGAAGCAGGTCAAATTCATCAAGACTGATTCCCAGCTCATTGGCGGCTTCCGTCATAAGGTTTTCAGCCTCAAGGTATCTTTTTTTCGTCAGAGGATATTTCGTTTCGCCTATGATCCCCAGTTCGAAAAGGGATGCCAGATTGTTTCGGTCAAGAATCGCATAGCCGGAAAACCCCAGATTCCTCAGAAAATGGCTTGCCTGCATGTATCCGAGTCCTTTTATTCCCGGGTTTTTCGCGAAGAAATCTCTTCTCTCCACTCTGTCCCCAAAGGAGCTGACAAGTGATTTCAGAAGAAATCCGTGTTCTTCCTTAAGATATTCCCTGGTGAAAACAATATAGCGGGACGCGTTCTCGGCGTATTTATGAATTGCTCCAATGCGTCCCAGCAGTTCGTCTTCTTCTCCGTCCACGAGTTTTTCTCCTATGGCACTCATGCACTGGCCGGCTATTCTGGGACCAACCCCGGAACTCAGTATGCAGAATGAGAGTTCACGGAGGATCTGGCGGTCGTCGGCCTCCTCAAAGGCCTGTTTGAATTCCAGAAGCCGGTTCTGTATTTCTTCTTTTCTAAGCTCGTAGAGTTCCAGAAGCTCCCGTCTTTGTTTTTCCGTCATCCGCAGGGTCCTTTTTCCCGAGGCGTCATTTCAGTATTTCGCCTGTTTTCTCGCTCCACAGAAACAGATCCATTTCATCGAAATCAAATCCGTTTTTCTCCGTGAATCTCTTAAACTTGTTTTCAATCTCAATATATTTTGACCTTGAGTGCGGTGCCCGGGCGGACTCCGTTATGCCTAGTTCGAAGAGACACTGGAGTATATGCTTGTCGAGAATCGCGTAGCCGCGAAAACCGACGTTTCTTAGAAAATGGCTTGCTTCCTTGAAGCCGAGCCCCTTTATATCCTTGTTTAGTGCGAGGAAGTCTCTTCGCTCTGCCGGGTCTTCAAAGGAGAGAAGAAGCGGCCTCAGTCTGAGTCCGTATCGGCTTGCCAGATAGTCTCTTGTGTGGACCACGTGTTTTGAGCGCACGTTTGGAAATCTGTAGACTCCCCGCAGTTTCGCCCTCAGTTCATCCTCGCTTGCCCTCGGGAGTATGCTCTTTACGGCACTGAGCGCTCTCAGTCCCATCTTTGCGCTCGTTCCGGCCGTGAATATGCAGAAGACGAGTTCCTCGAAGATTGCTTCTTCAGGGGCGTCTTTGATGATATTCTCAAATTCCCCGAGTCTCTTTCTTATTTCCGGGGCTTTGTGCGGAAGGTCTTCTCTTATTGACCGTACTGTCAGCATCCGGGATTTATTTGTAGATGACGAGGTTTCTTCCGGCGATCAGCGTGGTTGAAGACATGTTGTTCCACCTCTTGATCTGGGAAACCGATACCCTGTAGCGAAGCGCCAGCTCGCTCAGTGTGTCGCCGGGGATTATCTTGTGGTGCAACTTCCTCGGGACGTCCCGCGGCACGTAAGTATAGGAAAGTCTCTGTGGAATGGAGAGGGTTTTTCCCGCTATTATAAGGGAGCTCTTGAGGTTGTTAGCTCTTTTTATCTCGTCGATTGAAGTTCCGTACCTTTTTGCAAGAACGTAAATATTTTCCCCGGGACGGATTCTGTGCTTTACGTATATGACGTCTCCTTTTGCGGGTATCTTAAGCCTCTGCCCGGGGCGTATGATCGAACCCGAGAGGTCGTTTGCGTACTTGAGCTTCTCAACGGACGTTCCGAACCTCTTGGCTATTTTCCAGAGGCTGTCGTCAGGCCTTACCGTGTATCTTACGGGCCTTGTCCTGAAAGGAGTCTTAACGTCCTTCAGGGTTTCCACTTCGCCTTTGACGGCAAGGAGTTTTTCTCCGTAGCCCTTGGGGACCTTAAGCTCATAGTTCTCTCCGGGAGGAGTGGAAAGTCCGACGAGCGAAGGGTTGTAGTTGGAAATCTCCTTGTATCCCATGTCAAGGAGGTTGGCGATTTCCGCAAGGCTTTTTCTGGGCGGAACGCTCACGGCTTCATAATCTCTCTCCGTTTCCGTAATCCTGAGGCCGTATTTCTCAGGGTTCTGGGCTATTATCAAGGCGGCGTTGAATTTCGGCACGTAGTTTCTTGTTTCCCTGGGAAGCCTTCTTGATACTGTCCAGAAATCGGTTGAACCTGTTCTCCTGATAGCCTTCGCCACCCTTTTCTCTCCGCAGTTGTAGGCGGCTAGGGCAAGTTCCCATGAACCGAATTCGTCATACAACTTCCTGAGATATCTGGCCGCCGCCAAGGTCGATTTCTCGGCGTGCATTCTTTCGTCTGTCCAGTAGTTTATTTTCAGTCCGTATTTCAGTCCGGTCGGCCTTATGAATTGCCATAGCCCGACGGCGTTCTTTTTTGAAACGGCGCGGGGGTTAAACCCACTTTCTATAATGGGCAGATACGCGATCTCTTGGGGGACACCCTCTGAGCGAAGCGTTTCCTTGATCTCCGGAAGGTATTTACCGGAGCGTCTGAGAACCACGGCGAAATTTTCTTTTCCTTTTCCTGAAAACCGTCGGATGTAGCGATCAACCTTGGAGTTTCTTTTTATTTCGTATTTTATGTCTTCATAACTCTGAGGAGTTTCTGAGGGTTCGGCTTCCAAGAGTTCTTCGGGATCAGATTCTGTCTTCCGGGCCTGCGGGGTCTGTTCGTCGAAGCCGGAAAGTAATTGGATTGCGGGATCGCCCCTTGTTTCCGCAGCTTCTTCGGTTTCTTCAGTTAGCTCAGAGGGTTCAGCTTGTGTTTCTTGCGAAAGCTCAGGAAGTTCCGCCAGACTTGAGGCGGTAACGGATGCCCAGGGGAGAAAAACAGCGAGGAGAACGGAAAATATTATTGTTAAATACATGTTAATTTCTTCTCTGCGGAAAGCCATTCATCTTAACTTGCGTGATTCTTAAGTCAAAGATGGGATGATAATGAGGTCTTTGCGCTGTAACGATTTTGGGGTTCCGGTTTCCGTAATGAGAGTGGGGTTGGCACGACATCAACCCGCATTCAAGCAGTCTGGCGGCCAGGTTTCCTGATTCACACGCAATGCGGCACCGATTCCCGCAGAATCACCAATACCAAACAGGCAGTGGACGCACCAATCCCTTCGGGGTTGCTTATCGTTCAAATTGTTTCGCTTAAATCGGTCCTATCCCGCCCTGGTCCAGCACCCCGACACAAGAGACCTCATACACTCGGGTCTCCCCGCCTTTATGTGACCCACCGCAAGCGCCATCATTACCACAACCGCAAGCCCCGCCCTGGCGCTCATCTTGTCTTTCCCCCTGATAAAGTGTTTTTCAAATCCAAAGCTGTTGTCGATTCTCGAGTTTATGCGCTCTGTGGCACTCCTTCGCCTGTATGCCCGCTTCCATGAAGGAGAACCCCATGGAAGCGGAGTAAAAATACGACGGTCCCTCTCAAGCGGAACGCGAACCACCCTGCCATAGCTGTCAGTTACACAGCCCGCCTCCCCGTGACACTTCGCCCACCCCCTGCACTCAAGACCGTACGCGGCCGCAGGACAGCGATACTTCAAAACTCCCCGCTTACCTTCACTGCCCCAGAATGCCATCCTGCGTTCCGTCCCGCTTACCGGACACCGACACAGAACCTCTCCCTTCTCCGTGTAAAAGATGTTGTCATGAACACTGCCAAGAGGTCTCATCACCCGCTGCCCCGGAACATAGTTGCGATTCTGTTTCTCTTCCTTCCAAAGTTCCCTGATGTCAATAACGGGACTGATTCGATAACCGTCCCAAAGCTTCTTCTTCAAAGCTCCGCCGTCAAGCCCCCTGTCGGCGGTGAAGTATCTGCATCTCTTCGCCAACTCGGTGTCCCCGGCAAACAGCCCCTCTGCCATGCGGTCAAGTTCCCCCGCCTCAGAAACAGAAGCCCTCGTTACGCTCAGACAAACCGGTATCTCGTACTTCGTATCGGCGATAATATGCAGGCGGTAACCGAACCATGACTTTATCTTCCTCCACGTCTTCCCCGTAGCGGAATCAACTCCCGAGATTCGATGTCTTCCCCAGTCAGCCTCAGGGTCGGATGTCATACCGGTTTTACGGCTGCTCCGTCCCGTGGAATTGCTCCCTGCGGCCTTGCCGTCATACCCCAGGTTCTCCCCGAAGTCACCGAGCAGTTCCATAAGTTCTCCTCTCATTGCGTCAATCATCCTTGAGACAAGACCATGGCGTTTCTCAAGCTTCACCACATTTGAGAGGAAGCGGGAGAAGCCGGAACTTGTGGGAGCGGGACTTCGCAAAGGAGGGTTCATAACAGTTACTTCTCCGCTTTTTCCTTCTATTGCGTACCTGCCGCGGCCTTGCATGGGCAGGGGGCTGAATCCGCACATCCCCAGCAGCGATGAGTTGCGATTGAGCTCACGTATGAGCGACTCGATGGAGGGGTGCCCGAAGACTATGCCGGCGATAAGAGCTCTCCACATAGCCCCAACGGGGTAGTCGTTGCGGCCGTTTTTGCGCATCGCGCAAAGAGCTTCGATGATCTGTGCGTCGGGCAGGGCGTCGAGCACCAGCCGGAGACGGTTGAGATCGGAGAGGCTGTCGACTTTGTCCCAGGAAAAAGGTAGGTTAGTTTGTGTCGCCATGGGTTTGCTCCTCCAGGAGAATGGATTTTGTGTCGCCACACTTTAATTCTAACCCATGGCGACATTAAAAACAAGTGATATCAGCAGGTTACTTGTCTCCCCCGTGAATTTTTAAGCAGAGATTCCCCGTGGTTCAGCCTTGGGGTGAGCTTTACGGTTTTTAGAGTAAATCGGGCGGTTTCCAGGGGTTTTTACGGAAATTATGGGGTAAAAAATTTTTTACCCCTTCACAAAACCTTTATCCCATAGAAACATATCAACAGCGCAAACGCCTCTAATAGCACGCCATCTGTCCGGAAGTATAGCACGCCGTCTGTCCGGTTTTGCTGAAGGGCGATTGTCTGGATTTATCTTCTCCAAAGGAGGAGGTATTCATGGACCAGACGAGGTTTCTGCAAAGAGTCAGGATGAACCAGTTCGAGAGGGTATACCGGAGGTGGAAGGAGAAGAAGGTTATACAGGCAGAAGCAGCAGAGCAGCTCGGGATAGGGGAGAGAACGTTTCGTCGTTACGCGGTCCGATACAGGGACGAAGGGATGCGTGGGCTTTTGGATAAGCGCCTGGGAGCACTCTCCCACAACCGGGCCCCGCAGGAGGAGATCTCGGAGGTGGTGGAGTTGTACAAGACCCTCTACCCCGAACGCAACGTGGCTCACTTCTACGAGGCGTATAAAGAGCACCACGGAGGCCGTCGCTGCTACAACTGGGTGAAGAGAACCCTTTACTCTGCGGGAGTGGCGAGGAGGCCCCGGGGAGGGGGAGTGCACCGCCAGCGCAGGCAGCGGCGGGAGTGTGCCGGGGAGATGATACACCAGGACGCAAGCACTCACAGGTGGGTTCCCCGGGAGGTGTGGGACCTTGTGGTGACCATGGACGACGCCACCGGGGAGATATACAGCGCTTTCTTTGTTTCGGAGGAAGGGACCTGGAGCAGCATGAGAGGGGTAAGGGATGTATTGGAGAGTAAAGGGATATTCTTGAGTTTTTACAGTGACCGGGGGCCTCACTACTGGAGCACTCCGGTGGCCGGAGAGAAGGTGGACAAGGAGAATCCAACGCAGTTTGGGCGAGCGATGGGTGAGCTGGGCATTCTGATGATACCGGGATATTCCCCTGAGGCCAGGGGGCGCAGCGAGAGGATGTTCGGGACCTTGCAGGGAAGGTTGCCCGCGGAGTTGCGTGAGCGTGGTATAGTGGAGATGGAAGAGGCGAACAGGTTTTTGGAGGAGAGTTTCATAGAGGATTTCAACAGGCGTTTCATGGTGGCCGCGGCGGAGAAGGGGGAAGCGTTTGTACCGCTTTTTGATGCCAACCTTGACGATATACTGTGTTTGAAGCATCGGAGGGTAGTGGGCAACGACAACTGCGTGAGGTACAAGGGTATGAGTTTGCAGATCCCGCCGGTTAAGGATCGTTATCATTTTGTGAGGGCGAAGGTAGTTGTGCATGAGTATTCGGACGGGAGCATGTCTGTGTATCATGGGAAGCGCAGGCTGGGCGGATATGACAGTGAAGGCAGGTTAAAAAACAAAGGAGGCGAAAGCAGACCGAGAACCCGGATAAGGGGTTCCCGCAGTTTCACTTCACCCTCTTCGGGCTACGCCCTGGGAGGCTGAAGTGAAAAAAGCAAAAGCGGACAACTCGCGTGCTATAAAAGCGGACAGTTCCTTTTGCTGTTAACAGTCAAAGTATGTTATGGAAAATTTAGCAAGAACTGGTAAGAACGGAACTTCTCGGGTTGTTATTTTTCAGAGTTTCTCATAAAATCTTTTCCTTAAGCATGTCGGGGGTCACAGGTTGAGCAAAAAAACGATAGCGGTTCTTTTCGGCGGCGTTTCGGTTGAGCATGAGGTGTCGCTTGTTTCCTCAAGATTTATCATCAGCAACCTCGATCCTTCAAAATTTTCTCTGCTGCCGATCTTCATTTCTAAGGAGGGCAGATGGCAGAGGGCCGTTCTTGAAAACTGGCAGGAGGACCATACTCCGGCCTTGGTTCCCGACTCCGAAATCGTTCCCATGCTCTACGGTTCTCCTCCCGGCCGTTTCGGTGAAATAGTCAGGGGAGAGATAAAGAAGATTTTTTCCGTGGACGCCGTTTTCCCCGTTCTTCACGGAACCTTCGGCGAGGATGGGTCTGTACAGGGTCTTATTGATCTTATGGGTGTTCCCTGCGTGGGAGTGGACCTGCTTGGGTCTTCGCTTTGCATCGACAAGATAGTATCAAAAACAATCCTCAGGGATAGCGGTATTCCGGTTGTCCCGTTTTTCGGCTTTGCAAGAGCTGACTGGCAAAACGGTAAGGAGGCGATTCTCCGTCGCATAGAAGACGAAATAGGATTTCCCTGCTTCGTTAAATCCTCAAATCTGGGTTCAAGCGTTGGAGTTTCAAGGGTGAGTTCTCCTGGGGTGGTTGCCGATGCGGTGGAGGCCTCTTTTGATTTTTCCGAAAGGGTGGTTGTTGAGAGGGCCGTGATGAATCTAAGAGAAGTGGAGGTAAGCGTAATAGGGAATCAGGACCCGCGGGCGTCGGTTCCTGGGGAACTGGTTGTGGAAGGAGGCTTTTACGATTACCAAAAGAAGTACCACGACGAGTCAACGGAATTCCGGATTCCATGCGACCTTGCCCCCGAGATTCAGGAGAGGGTGAGAACCCTCGCTCTTGCTTCCTATACTGCTCTTTGCTGCACCGGTATGGCGAGGGTGGATTTTCTGGTTGACGCCGATACGGACCAGGTGTTTGTAAGCGAGATAAACACAATCCCCGGGTTTACTCCCATAAGCATGTACCCGAAACTGTGGGAGGCAAGCGGGCTCTGCGTCGGGGAGATGCTCGAGATGCTGGTTGAACTTGCCGAGCAGAGACACAGGATGAGAAGGGAGCTCAGAACTGATTTCTCCGGCTCGACCTAGGATTCACTTGCCGAGAATGTCGTTTTTCTGTCCCCGGAAAAGCACCAAGAAGACGACCCCGGCTATTATCGAGGCTCCGCCGAGGAGTTTCGTAACCGACGGCAGGTCATCAAAGAAGACATGCGCGAGGATCAGCACGAAGATCGATTCCATCGGCATGACGGCGGTTGTTCTTGAGATATCAAGAAGCTTTATGGCGTGAAACTGGCTTCCTTTTGCTATATACGCTCCGCACGCACCTCCGCACGCCATCACAAGCGCCTGGTTTAGGCTTGGAGGCTCAAATGTGCCGGTGAGTATGAGGTAAATGAAAAGGACTATGGAGACTCCCAGGGTTCTAAGCGTCGCGACTGTCAGCATGTTCAGGTCCTGCGCTATCTTCTTTACCATGAAAGAGAGAAAGGAATATAAAAACGCGGCCCCGAGGGCCATAGCGGTTCCGAAAATGAGATAATCTTCTCTCTGGTAGGCGACCACCGCTCCGCCGGCCACCGTCAAGGCTATCCCTACGCTTTCCCCCTTATTGAGCCTTTCGCCGAGAAAGATTATGCCGAGCAGAAGCGCGAAAAGCGTCTGAGCCTTCATCAGGAACGAGGTGAGGGCCGGCCCGATTGTCCAGAGCGCAACCATCCACAAGGCGGCCCCTGCCGAGGTTATAACGGAACTCCAGATGAAAATGGCGCGGTACTCGCGGATTCTTCTGAGTTCCTTTCTCTGCGAGCGAAGAAAGGGGAACAGGATTAAGGCGACCACAAAAGCCCCGAAGAACCAGAAAAAAGTGGTGGTCTCGGGATGAAGGTCGCTTCGCTCGAGCGCCTTTCCTATCGCGTAGGAAAGCGCCGTGAAAAAAGCGGTGGCTATCAGAAAGAGATAGCCCTTTATGGGAAGCTTTTCTTTTTTATCGTTTTTATTCATTAATCCTTCTGCTTCTCCACAACCAGGCTATAGCTGCGCCCGAGATATTATGCCAGATGCTGAAAAGCGCGGCGGGAAGGGCGGAGAGATAGCCGAAATGCATCTGGGAAAGAGCTGCCGCGAGCCCCGAGTTCTGCATTCCCACCTCAACGGATATCGCTCTGGCGCTGCTTTCTCCGAAACCCATTGCCTTCGCTATAAGATAACCGCATGCGAGACCAAGAGCGTTATGAATTATTACTATGAGGAAAACCGCCGCGCCGATGGTTTTTATGGATTCCGCGTTCAAAGCCACTATTATTCCCACCACAAGAGCTATAACAAGAGACGATACTGAGGGCAGAAAGGGCAGGACGGTCTCTGATTTTCTCCCGAGCAGTTTCCTCAATGCCACCCCAAGAAGCACCGGCAGCAGTACTATCTGAAGCGCGGAGACAAAAAGATCGGCGACCGGAACATCTATCCATCTTCCCGCGTAAACGTACATGAGCGCGGGCAGGAGGAACGGGCAAAGGAGCGTTGAAACCGAAGTCAGCGTTACGGAGAGCGCGAGATCGCCCCTTGCCAGATAGGTGATCACGTTTGACGCCGTTCCTCCGGGGCATGAACCCACGAGAACGACCCCCGCGGCGATAAGGGGGCTTGTACCGAAGGCAAAGACGAGGAGGAACCCCAAAAGAGGCATCACCGCGTATTGAGCGAAGACGCCCGTCAGGATCTCAAGCGGTCTTGAGAAAACCCTCCTGAAGTCATCCGTTCTTAGCGTTATTCCCATGGCGAACATTATCACCGCGAGCATCGGCACTATGAGGAATCCGAGATCCCGAAAGAGGGAGGGGAAAAAGAACGCTACGGCTGAGAACAGGACTATCCAGAGGATGAAGAACCTTGTTATAAGGTCTGCCAGCGAAGTTAAAGCGCTTTTCGTTGAATTCAATTTTGTTTGTTACCGTCAGGGGCGCCGGGGAGCGATTGCAGGGGAGTTTTATCGCTTCGGTTCAACCCCGATTGCTATTTTCGAGAACCCCTGGGTTTTCGCCAGGTCCATGGTGCTTACCACCGGGCCGTGCAAGGCCTCGGAGTCCGCCCTGATTATTACAAGGGTGTCTTTGTTTGGTATTTTCTCAAACTCCCGCTTCAAGGAGTTGGCGGAACGCATAAGCTCGTCGTTGAAGTAAACTTTTCCATCCTTGGAAATGTGTATGTTTACGTCTTTTATCTCAACGATTTCGCCGGTCGCTTTCGGGAGGTTGACCTTTATGCCGCTTGATATGGCGAAATTGAGCGTAAGAGCAAAGAAAATAAGGAGGTTAAAGACCACGTCCACTATGGGAGCGAGATCTATCGGAGATTTACCGGATCCTCTTCTCTTCGTGAATCTCATAAGGATGCCTTTGCGGAAAAAGCTTCAAGTATTTTCTTACCTTCGTCCTCAAGCTCAGAGATCAGCTCCCGGAATTTTCCGTCGGTGTACTTGTAGGCTATGTATGCCGGGATCGCTATCGTGAGTCCGAGAGCCGTCGTATAGAGGGCTTCCGAGATACCTCCCGCGAGGGAAGGCGGATCCACTATGTCCTTCTCCGATATGACGGCGAACACCTTTATCATTCCCGATATCGTTCCGAGAAGCCCGATAAGGGTGCTTATGCTGCTTATGGTGAGCAGAGTGTCTATATATTTTTCAAGACCTTGGGCCTCGTTCTTTCCTACGGCCTCAATGGCTTCGTGCATATCCGCTTTCGATTTACCCGAGTTCTGCGCGGCCGCTAGGGCCATTTTGGCCACTGCGGAGTCGTTTGATGCGGAAAGGGATTTCGCCCCTTCAAGCCCCTTTGTCTCGACAGTCTCGTACAGATTTGAAAGAAATTCTTCGGGGAGAAGCTTTTTCCTCTGAAGGAGATTGAGCTTCTGAAGAAAAATCGCAAGTCCGAATATGGAACATAAAATCAGGGGGAAAATATATATTCCGCCCTTGGTAAACAGATCAATAATTGCGTCCATTGGGATTTATCCTTGAATAGAGAGGTTTTTGCTCCGGAGTCTGGGTTTTCGATACAACGAAACCATTATAAAACAAATCCGGGTTTTGTCCAAGCAAAATTTGGGGGACTTATATATTTGACTGCCTGTAATATAAGCGGCGGGCCCACAAAGGAGATCGCACCGAAGGTAACTTGCCCTAAGTATTCCGTGTGGTCGTGCGTTTTAATCCGTTATTGCGGTTAGGGCATCAGAGCGGGATTTCAGCACCTTGATGATTCTTCCGAAAGCTACGAGCTCAAAGGTCTTCTCCACGGAGTCGGACAGGGAACACACTATAAATTCCGTCTTTCTCTCTCTTAGTCTTTTTGCGGCGACCAAGATTGAACGCAACCCTCCGCTGTTGATGTAGGACAGGTTCTCAAAGTCCAGAACTACGGGGCTGTCAGAAGCTCTGGTTGCCATGTACAAGTTGTCGTGGAATTCCTGCATGTTCACGCCGTCAATCCGCCCGCCCACGCTTATTACCAGAACGCCCTCGATCTGGTCGGACCGGAACTCAAGCTGATTGTCCCGAATACTCATGGCTCTGACGGTACATGGATACCGGAAAGAAATCAAACTGATAAGTGAGTTCCTCATCTTCACCATCTGGGCAGTCAAGTATATAGCCCCCAGATTTGGTGAATCGCTTTATTCCCTTGTTCATAAGTTGGCGCCTTGGCTTCGCTGGGCTTTGCTTGGTTTCAGGTTCTATAATTGTTTTCCGCCGTTTTTTTCGGGTAAATTTTCTAGCTTCAAACGCACGGAGACCTAGATGATGACTTCCGATTTTGAATATACTGACGGCGAACTTTACGTGGAGAAAGTTCCCGTGAGCAAGATATGCGAGGACTTTGGAACTCCCGTCTATATCTACAGCCACAATTCCATCCGCTCAAGCTTCCTTGAGTACAGGGAGGCGTTTTCCGAAATCGACCCCCTGATCTGCTATTCCGTAAAGGCGAACTCCAATTTGTCCGTGCTCAAGATTTTCTCCTCCATGGACTCCGGTTTCGATATAGTCTCGTCGGGGGAGCTGCAGAGGGTTGTTGCCGCCGGGGGAGACCCATCGAAAGTGGTGTTTTCGGGAGTCGGAAAGACCGAAGAGGAGATAGAGGCCGCAATTCGCTCCCGGATACTTTTTTTCAACGTGGAATCCGAAGCGGAGCTTCAGAAAATAAACGATGTGGCCGTTTCCTTGGGAGAGAAGGCCCCGGTCGCGATAAGGGTTAATCCTGATATCGATCCCGACACCCATCCGTACATATCGACGGGTTTTGAGAAAAGCAAATTCGGAATCGGAATCGAGAAAGCGGTGGATGTATACAGGAACGCCTCGCGGATGGAGGGAATCGAGATAAGGGGAATTGATGCTCATATAGGTTCCCAGATATTTGATCTTTCTTCCTTTTCCGAGTCCATATCGAAGCTTGTCTACCTGGCCGACAGGCTCGGGAGCGACGGGATTGAAGTTTCCTACATAGACATAGGAGGGGGTCTCGCGATAAGCTACGAGAGCGAGGAGAAGCCCCCGGCAAAATCTGAATATGCGCGGGTTTTCGAGGAACATCTTCGCGATACCAGTTACGGACTGGTCCTTGAGCCCGGGAGATCGATGGTGGGCAACGCAGGAATAATGTCCACCAGAGTGCTTTATGTTAAGGAGGGAACCTCGAAGAAATTCGTAATAGTCGACGCCGCGATGAACGACCTTGTGAGACCCGCGTTTTACGATTCCTTCCACCGAATAGAGCCGGTGCGTGCGGGGGGTTCTGAATCCCGCGAGGTGGTGGACATAGTCGGCCCGATATGCGAATCGGGCGATTTTCTGGCCAGAGACAGGAGTTTTCCCGAAGTTTCCGCGGGCGAACTGCTTGCGGTTTTCAGCGCGGGGGCGTACGGTTTCGTTATGTCATCTAATTACAACACAAGGCCCCGGGCTGCAGAGGTTCTTGTAAGCGGTGAGAGGTACTGCGAGATAAGGGCCAGGGAAACTCTCGAGGATCTGCTGAAAGCCGAGAGCATCGCGGAATTTCTCTAGTATCGAAACGGCGCCTGGTAGTTAAGTCATGAAACAGGATTTTAACGGGCTCAAGATAACGTCTTTTGAAAGTCGCCGTTGCGAGGAGATGAAAAAACTCATCTCTTATCACGGCGGCGTGCCCAGGGTCGCGCCCTCGATGAGGGAAGTCCCCGATCTTAAAAGTCCTTACGTTGCCGGGTTCGCTGATGATCTTTTCTCAGGCAACATCGACCTTCTTGTTCTCATGACGGGGGTAGGCACGCGGATCCTCTCCGACATGGTGATTGCTGAGTCGGGAGAAAAGAAATATTTGGATGCCCTGCGCGAGACGACGATTCTTGCCAGAGGTCCTAAACCCGTCGCGGCCCTTCGAAAATTCGGGATAAGACCGAATATAACTGTTCCTGAACCGAACACGTGGAGAGACATACTTTCTACTTTTGACCAGAGGGACATGTCGCTTGAAAACCTGGTCGTGTACGTTCAGGAATACGGGATCTCCAACGAGGAATTTCTCGCTTCCCTTGAAAAAAGAGGGGCTGACGTAAGAAGGGTCCCCATTTACAGGTGGGCACTGCCGGAGGATCTGGGTCCCCTGCAGGATGCGGTAAGGTCCATATCCGAAGGCGAAGAGGATTGTCTTCTGTTCACAAGTTCCCGGCAGGTATCAAACCTTCTTGAGGTGGCGGCCGCGGAAGGACGTGGCGACGACTTCATTGAGGGAATGAAAAAAGCGCTTGTATGTTCTATAGGACCGACCACCACGGAGACGCTCAGGGAAAACGGAATATCCGTTGACTATGAGCCCGACAGCCCGAAAATGGGAAATCTGGTGAGAGAGGTGGCCAGAAGGTCGGCGGCGCTTCTCGCCAAAAAAAGAACGGCTTTTCAAAACGGTGTGGATACCCGGAACTGGAACCGCACTCAGATGGTCTGGTCAGGGGACGACGCGCAGGACCAAAGAAAAGAAATCACGGCTGAAGGAGCATTTATGAAGGCGTGTCGGCTCGAGAAAGCCGATCATACTCCCATCTGGCTTATGCGCCAGGCAGGCAGGTTTCTCCGGGAATACAGGGAGGCCCGCTCCCGCGTTTCTTTCAAGGAGTTCTGCAAGACCCCGGATATGGCCTCTGAAATTACGCTGATGGTGGTTGACCGCTTCGACGTGGACGCGGCCATCATTTTCTCAGACATATTGCTCATACTAGAACCTCTGGGACTCTCCCTTGAATACTCAAGCGTCGACGGCCCTGTGATAGGCAAGCCTCTTAGGACCCGGAAGCGCATAGAGGCCCTGAGGGACTTTGATCCCGAAAGCATGGATTTTGTCTACGAGGCTCTGCGTATCACGAGAAAGGCTCTCGCCCCTGAAGTTTCGCTCATTGGTTTTAGCGGAGCTCCGTTTACCGTGGCTTCCTACGCGGTTGAGGGGAGCGGCTCGAAAAACTACGTGAACACGAAAAAACTCATGTATGGAGACCCTTCCCTGTGGGAGAGGCTGATGGAGATTCTGACCGGAAGCATCTCGGATTATCTCTGCGCCCAGGTGGATGCCGGGGCCGATGCCGTGCAGATTTTCGACAGCTGGGTGGGCTGTCTTTCTCCGGCGGACTACGAAAGATTCGTCTTTCCGCACGTAAAGAAACTTATCTCGGCGCTTCCGCCGGAAGTTCCGGTAATACTGTTCGGAACCGGAACCGGTTCCTTGCTCGAACTCATGGGAAAGACGGGGGCTGGAGTTATCGGTCTTGACTGGAGGGTCGATATTCTTGACGGCTGGCAGAGGGCCGGAAGTTCTCTTGCGGTTCAGGGGAATCTTGATCCGGTTTCAATGCTCTCAACCCCGTCTCATGTCGTGGGGGAGGCAAGGAAGATACTGGACAGAGTGGGAGAGAGGCCCGGGCATATATTCAATCTGGGTCACGGAGTACTGCCGCAGACGCCGGTTGATAATGTTCTGAGGCTGATTGATGAAGTTCACGAGTATTCCGCGCGAAGGGATGTTTAGGAAGAAAGTTCCATGCAAAATAACTTTGACGCCGTAATGATGATCGGATACGGGGCTCCCGAG
This sequence comes from Thermodesulfobacteriota bacterium, assembly GCA_965207685.1. GTDB lineage: Bacteria > Desulfobacterota_D > UBA1144 > Nemesobacterales > Nemesobacteraceae > Nemesobacter. The sequence continues at coordinate 69,952 of OZ242294.1, forward strand.
AAAAAAGAGGACATAATGCCTTTTCTCAGGAATGTGGCCAGCGGGAGACCGATACCCGAGGACAGGCTGCGGGAAGTCGCCCACCACTACGAAATCTTCGACGGGAAGTCTCCGCTCAACGAATTCACTTACAAACAGGCCCGGAAACTTGAGAAGCTTCTTTCCGGGTGGGGGTACGATCTTCCGGTTTACGTCGGGATGAGAAACTGGCATCCGTTCATTAGGGATTCCCTCGAGCGGATGCGGGAAAATGGCGTGAAGAATCTGGTGGGCCTCATAATGGCTGTTTACCGCTCCGATGCGAGCTGGGAGAGGTACATGAGGGATGTGAGCGAGGCCTGCGAAGATCTCAAGATGGAACTTCACGTGGAATATGTGCCTCCGCTTTTTAACCATCCTCTTTTCATAGAAGGCTCGGCGGCCAAGGTGACGGAACGAATGAGCGAAATTCCCGGGAGCAGGCTCGATACCACCATGCTGGTCTTCACTGCTCACAGCATTCCCGAGAGGATGTCGGATTCATCTCCCTATGCTCTGCAGTTTGAGACTTCCTCTATGCTGGTGGCGGACAGGGTCGGACACAAAAAATGGATGATCGCCTATCAGAGCAGAAGCGGCTCTCCGAATGAGAAATGGCTTGAACCGGACATATGCGACGTGATAGGGAACCTTGCCGACCGTGGCTTCACGGATATCGTGATTCAGCCGATAGGGTTTGTATGCGATCATATCGAGGTGCTTTTCGATATAGGGGTCGAGGCCACCGAAGCCGCGCGCGAGTGCGGGGTTAACCTCTACAGGGCCGAAACCGTAAACGACGATGACCGCTACATAAAGGCTCTGGGCGACGGGGTTTTGAGGCTCATCGATTCAGAAAATTCCCGGCAATAAGTAAGATAGTTTGTTATGAAAGTCGCGATTGTCGGTGCGGGGATCTCGGGTCTTTCCTCGGCCCACTACCTGAGAAAGCTTTGTCGGGAGGAGAATGTTCCCCTTGAACTTGTGCTTTTCGAGTCCTCCGCACGTCCGGGCGGGGTTTTCGATACCGTAAACACGGGGGACATGGTTCTTGAACTCGGGCCCGACTCCTTTATAACTTCAAAACCCTGGGCGCTTGACCTTGCAAGAGGGCTTGGACTTGAGGATTCGCTCCTTGAGGTGGGATACGGCCAGCGGAAAAACACGTTCGTTTACCAGTCGGGAAAGCTTTGGTCGCTTCCCGAGGGTTTTTTCCTCATGGCCCCCTCAAAGCTTTTCCCATTTCTTCGCAGCGGACTTTTCAGCGCCGGGGCCAAGCTCAGGGTGCTTCTTGAGCCTCTGGTTCCGCGCGGAGGGGGAGGGGACGAAAGCATCCGTTCTTTTGTGGAAAGGAGGTTCGGAAGGGAAATCTTCGACAAGGCCGCGCAACCTCTTCTGGGCGGAATTTACATGGCTGATCCCGAAAAGCTGAGCCTTTCGGCCACAATGCCCCAGTTTATTGAGATGGAGCAGCGAAGCGGGAGCGTTCTTCGGGACCTTCTTAGCAATCCTCCGACGTCCCGCGGGGAAAGTGGTGCCAGGTACGGCCTTTTTCTCACTCCGGCGGAGGGTATGTCCGTGATTGTCGAAAGGCTTTGCGCAAGTGCCGAATTTGCTAGGCAGGATTACAAAACCCCGGTCTCCTCCCTTGAGAAATCAGAGAAGAAATGGCTTGTCGGCTCCGATCGCGGAGAAGAAGAATTTGACGCCGTGGTTCTGTCTACCCGCGCTGATACAGCGGGGCAGCTGCTTTCCGATGCGGATCCGCAGCTTGGAACCAGACTCTCGGGAGTGCGCTACGTTTCTTCCATTGTCGCGACTCTTGTTTTTGAGGAAAAGGATTTCCGCGGTCTTCCCGACGGGCTAGGGATCATAATTCCTTCTGCGGAGGAAATGAACCTTGTGGCCTGTTCGCTTTACAGCAGTAAGTTTCCCAGGAAATCCGGGAGCGGAAAGGTGGTGATCAGGTGTTTTTTTGGAGGAGAGCTTAACCCCGAGGCTGCACTCTGGAACGAGGAAAAGATAAAAGCGGTCTTAGATGAAGAACTTGCGCAAATCTTCGGATTCGATAACCATCCAACGGAGATTTATATCAGGAGATATCCGATGTCCATGCCGCGCTTTGCGCTGGGACATAGAGAGGAGATTTCGAGGGCTATGCATAGACTTTCGCGCCACTCGGGGCTTGCTCTTTGCGGATCGGCTTACCATGGCATTGGAATCCCGGACTGCATACGCTCGGGAGATCTTGCCGCCAGGAAAATTTACGCGGATATAACCCGTTAAGTTGTGAAAGGACGCAAGCGGGTTCTTTGTTTTCATTGTTAACAGCAAATGGAACTGTCCGCTTTTATAGCACGCGAGTTGTCCGCTTTTGCTTTTTTCACTTCAGCCTCCCAGGGCGTAGCCCGAAGAGGGTGAAGTGAAACTGCGGGAACCCCTTATCCGGGTTCTCGGTCTGCTTTCGCCTCCTTTGTTTTTTAACCTGCCTTCACTGTCATATCCGCCCAGCCTGCGCTTCCCATGATACACAGACATGCTCCCGTCCGAATACTCATGCACAACTACCTTCGCCCTCACAAAATGATAACGATCCTTAACCGGCGGGATCTGCAAACTCATACCCTTGTACCTCACGCAGTTGTCGTTGCCCACTACCCTCCGATGCTTCAAACACAGTATATCGTCAAGGTTGGCATCAAAAAGCGGTACAAACGCTTCCCCCTTCTCCGCCGCGGCCACCATGAAACGCCTGTTGAAATCCTCTATGAAACTCTCCTCCAAAAACCTGTTCGCCTCTTCCATCTCCACTATACCACGCTCACGCAACTCCGCGGGCAACCTTCCCTGCAAGGTCCCGAACATCCTCTCGCTGCGCCCCCTGGCCTCAGGGGAATATCCCGGTATCATCAGAATGCCCAGCTCACCCATCGCTCGCCCAAACTGCGTTGGATTCTCCTTGTCCACCTTCTCTCCGGCCACCGGAGTGCTCCAGTAGTGAGGCCCCCTGTCACTGTAAAAACTCAAGAATATCCCTTTACTCTCCAATACATCCCTTACCCCTCTCATGCTGCTCCAGGTCCCTTCCTCCGAAACAAAGAAAGCGCTGTATATCTCCCCGGTGGCGTCGTCCATGGTCACCACAAGGTCCCACACCTCCCGGGGAACCCACCTGTGAGTGCTTGCGTCCTGGTGTATCATCTCCCCGGCACACTCCCGCCGCTGCCTGCGCTGGCGGTGCACTCCCCCTCCCCGGGGCCTCCTCGCCACTCCCGCAGAGTAAAGGGTTCTCTTCACCCAGTTGTAGCAGCGACGGCCTCCGTGGCGCTCTTTATACGCCTCGTAGAAGTGAGCCACGTTGCGTTCGGGGTAGAGGGTCTTGTACAACTCCACCACCTCCGAGATCTCCTCCTGCGGGGCCCGGTTGTGGGAGAGCGCTCCCAGGCGCTTATCCAAAAGCCCACGCATCCCTTCGTCCCTGTATCGGACCGCGTAACGACGAAACGTTCTCTCCCCTATCCCGAGCTGCTCTGCTGCTTCTGCCTGTATAACCTTCTTCTCCTTCCACCTCCGGTATACCCTCTCGAACTGGTTCATCCTGACTCTTTGCAGAAACCTCGTCTGGTCCATGGATACCTCCTCCTTTGGAGAAGATAAATCCAGACAATCGCCCTTCAGCAAAACCGGACAGACGGCGTGCTATACTTCCGGACAGATGGCGTGCTATTAACATCATATTCACAAAATTTTTTCCTGTGTAATAATTAGTCAGATGATTACTGCCGATGTAGCTCAGTGGTAGAGCAGCTCACTCGTAATGAGCAGGTCAGGGGTTCGAATCCCCTCGTCGGCTGTATGTAGTTTCAGTTCCACCTCGGCGACTAACTGCGTGATACAGCCAATGGCGAGTCTTTTATCAAAGGAACGTATCGTTAGAGGTCCGGAATTCAACCGCTGGCTGGTTGCGCCTCCCTCTATTGCGGTTCACCTGTGCATTGGTTCCGTTTACGCCTGGAGCATATACAACCCTGCGTTAATTGAGGTGCTTGGCGCTGCCACTAGCGCGGCGGATGACTGGACCCTGCGCCAGGTAGTGTGGATATTCACCGTCGCGATCGCGTTCACTGGGCTTACGGCGGCGTTTGCCGGCAAATGGATTGAGGAGGTGGGACCACGCACAGTCGGCGTGGCGGCAGCGTGTCTTTGGGGTGGTGGCTACATGATCAGCAGTCTCGGTGTTACCTTGCATCAACTGTGGCTGATCTATCTGGGTTACGGCGTAATCGGCGGTATCGGTCTGGGTCTTGCTTATGTTTCTCCGGTCAGCAATTTAATCCGCTGGTTTCCGGACCGACGCGGCCTGGCTACCGGAATGGCGATCATGGGCTTCGGCGGTGGGGCTATAATCGCCGTACCGCTTAAGGAATTTTTCCTCCAGTACTTTTACAGGCCGCCTCAATACTTGGGGACGGTTGACGCCGTCGATATGATCATTCATTCAGGCAGACGCTTTGCCGAAGTCGGCGGTCATCTCAAGGAGGTCGTCATCGCGGGGGCTGCGGATGCGGCACATGTGCTTGTGCCCGGAAGCGAGGCGGCCGGGGTGTATTTGGTTGGCACCGGTTCCGCGGGAGTCGCCGAGACCTTTCTTCTCTTCGGAGTGGTTTATTTTCTTGTGATAATGGTCTCGGCGTTTTTATATCGCGTCCCGGTTCCAGGGTATAAGCCGCGGGGATGGGAACCGCCGGCCGACGAGGATTCTACCAAGCGAATGATCAGTCAGAAGGATGTGCATACCGATCAGGCGTTAAAAACACCTCAGTTCTACCAGGTGTGGGTCGTGCTGTGCCTTAACGTTACAGCCGGAATCGGAATTATCTCCGTCGCCAAAACAATGATGACTGAGATATTCAGTAATGCGCTTCCGGATATTGTTGATGTCACCTTTGCCGCCACTTACGTATTGATGATCGGTGTGTTCAACATGCTGGGGCGCATTATGTGGGCGAGCGCCTCTGACAAACTCGGGCGACGCAATACGTGTTCGATATTTTGCGCGGTCGGTCTTCTGTTGTATTTGTCCATTCCTGTGGCCGCCCATCAGGTGAATCTTAATCCTTCGATTCTCTGGCTGTTAATGTTTTATGCGGCGACGATGATAATTTTTACTTTCTATGGAGGGGTCTTCGCTACCGTTCCGGCATATCTTGCTGATCTGTTCGGTACTCGTTACGTCGGCGGCATCTATGGACGTCTGCTGACCGCTTGGAGCGTCGCCGGAGTGCTCGGTCCCTTGGCGGTCACCTCGCTTAGAGATCGTTCGCTTATGGTCGAAATCAATCGCCTTGCCGAAAGGGTATCGCCATATGAATTCGTGAAGACTTTCGGAGCCGGAGTTAACGACCTCGAGATACTGGTCCAAAATAAAACCGTAACGCTCGCGAAACTTATGGATATCGCGCCTGAGGGAACAGTAGACCCGACGGCTTCGTTGTACAACTCGACGATGTATGTGATGGCAGCGTTATTAATAATCGCTTTGATAAGCAACGTCCTGATAAGACCGGTTCACGAAAAACACCACATAAAGGACTGATGTGTGCTAGAGTGGAATAAAATGGGGGTATTATGAAAACCACAGCATTGGCAGGTCTTTTTTCGTGCGTACTGATGTTGGTCGGCCTTTTTTCCGACTTGCGTCCCGCAAGCGCGCACTATGAAGGTTTCAACGTCCAGAGCAAAACGGCCGGCGACGTGGTGGCCGCAACGGGCGAAATGAAGGAAGCGACCCTGAGAGAATTTCTGCTGCACGCAAAAAAGCATATGAGGAGCCTTGACTTTGTTACGGCTTCAAGATTCCGCCGAGAGATGAGGCGGGAAGGGCTTTGGAAGTCCGGCTCCATCTATCTCATTGTCATGGATCCAAAAGATGGCCAGGTCTTCATTCACGGAAACGGCGGAGAAGCGGAAGAAAGAAGGTTGTTCAGTCTTCCATCCGATACCGAAGGAATCGACATTGCGAGTCTGAAGCGGCTGAGCACAGCCGCAGTCGCGGCAGACGGGCAGGAAGTCTGCTTGAAGTATGATTATTCCGGCACGCGGAGATGGAGCTGCGCGGTCACCTATTTCTCCAGCCTGGACTTCGGCAAGCAGCTTCTTTTGATCGCAGGCTATCATCATGATAAGTTGCCCGCCCGGACTTTTGCGCAACTTCCGGGTTCAGATTACAAGCCTTCAATAACGGCCGGCGAGGTGAATGACCGCGAGACCCTGAAGAAATTCGTTGAGGAGGCGATTAAAGCCTATAAGGTCTTCAGCATGAGGCACTGCGTTGATTCCTCTGACCCGAAGACTTGCGATCTTTCGAAAATTTCACTCTACCGTCCGGTCATGAGGTCGGCAGAAGGGCCTTGGAAGTCTGACCGAAACGCTGTCTACCTTTTTATGATGTATGACGAGAGCGAAAAGGTGTTTTTTAACGGGAACAATAAATCCCTTGAGGATGCAAGCCTGCTGGTTACGGACGCCAACGGAGTACATATAGGTCCCACGATCATTAAAGAGGCGAAAGAACCCGGAGAGGACGGCTTTATTCTATATCTTTGGGACGACCCGAGAACAAAGGAAGACGATGTCTATGACCCGGGTGGCGCCCCCGGCATTTCGCCCAAGTTGGGCTATGTAAAAGCCTTGGACCTGCCCAAAAGTGACCGGGTTATTATTTTCGGTTCCGGCATCTATCCGAAAGTGGAGAAGGTTGAGAAGGGATGTGCGGTTGCGGGGGGGACGGTCGGTGCTTCTAAAGGCTCCCTGTTCAACCTGTTTCTGATCGTATTCGCCGTGTTCTTGGCGGTTTCGTGGGGAAACCGCTTTTGCCGCAAACGAACGTAGCGTGCGGCGTCAGCAAAAGATTTTCGAAAAGTACTCCCTGAATTCGCCGCTGCTAAGGTTGGTCAGCTCTGAGAGTTTTTTAAGGGTCGCGGGCGTTTCGATATCGTCGCGGTTTAGCTTGATCATGTATTTCTGCGAAACCTCGTAGGCTTCTGTGTTCTTGTCCATATATCTCACTTTGATGCTGTTTGTCTTTTCATCTATGAGTTCCTGAAACGGGGTTGCTTGTATTTTGCCCGTTCTTACGTATACAAGAGCCCCGTCTCCCTCTCCGTCAAGCAGGTACTTGACGGCGCAGTAGCCGAGCTTTCGCGTGTAATCCACGTCAAACGGAATCGGATTGGCCGAGCGGAGTTCATAGCCCAGTCTCTTGTGCACCAGTTCCACTTCGACTCCTTTTTCGGAGAGTTTTTCGCCAAGAGTGTTTTTTAGAAGCTGACCGAAATTGACGTCGACGTATCTTATTCTTCCCATGCCGTCCTTGTCCATAAGCCCCAGGTCGACGGGATCTATCTTGTCAAGCATCCCTTCGGCGAGTATCGCCACCCCGTACTCTCTTCCCATGCTCATTCTTTTTATTACAGCCCCCTCAAGAATTGCTATGACCTTTTCAAGCGGCACTTTTTCCTCTTCGAAATCTTCGGGGATTATGGTGATTGTAGCTCCGGATGACTGTCCGATGCCCAGTGCCAGATGGCCTGTTCTCCTGCCCATGGTTATAACCAGAAACCACCTTGCCGTGGTCCTCGCCTCTTCCATTATATTGTTCATTATCTTCGCTCCCACATCCCTTGCGGTTTCGAATCCGAAGGTGGATATGTAGTCGGGAAGGGCGATATTGTTGTCTATGGTTTTGGGCAGGTGCGCTATTTTTAATCTTCCCCCGAAGTGCTCATAAAGCGTTTTCGCTAGAAACATGGTTCCGTCGCCGCCTATGGTTATCAGGCTTCCTATGCCGAGTTTTTCAATAGAGGAAACAGTGTTTTTAAAGGTTTGTTCGGTCGCGAGGGGGCTTTGCCTTGATATTCCGATAATCGAACCGCCGGTTGTATGGATCCTCGAGGTATTCTGAATATCAAGATTGAGGACTTTCGACGTGTCCCCCTTGGAGATCCACTTAAACCCGTCGAGGATTCCAATTACTTTTTTCCCCCTGTTTCTGGCCTCTATAGTGGCCGAGCTTATCACGCCGTTTATCCCGGGGGCGGGTCCTCCGGCCGCTATTATTCCCAAGTTATCCATTTTCCTGCTAGTCATTTTCTCCGTACCACCCCGTTCCGTAACCGGCCTTGTACTTTTTGCTTCGGTATCCCCGCGTGTAAAGAAAACTCCCTCCGGCTACGGCTCCGCAGGCGAATCCTGACATATGCGCCCACAGACCCTCGGTTCCCGCGTCACCAATATAGCCGATTCCTGTCAGAAACTGAACGGCGAACCAGAAAATTATGAAAAGATAAGCCCTTATGCGCACGAAGTGGACAAACACCAGGACTATGAGAAGCGTAAGAATTCTTGATCTTGGAAAAAAGAGCATGTACGCGCCCAGGATTCCGGAAATTGCCCCGCTTGCTCCTATTACCGGAACCGCGGAGAGAGAGTTTAAGGCCACCTGGATGAATACGGCTACCAGCCCGCACACGAGGTAGAAAAGCAGGTATCTTGTGTGACCCAGCAGGTCCTCGATTGCGTTTCCGAATATGTATAGAAAGATCAGGTTCCCGGCCAGGTGAAGCCAGTTTTCATGGATGAACATGGAACTGAAATATTTTGCCGTCCTGTCAAAGAATCCGTAGGTCTCAAGGGCGGTTATCTTGCTGGGCACAATACCGTGTGTCTGGTAGAAGATCTCAAGCGCCTGCCCAGTGAGAGAAAGGGTGTACACAAAGATCAGCACGTTTACGGCCAAAAGCACGTAATTCACATAGGGTACGATTTCGGTTTTTATTGTGCTTCTAAGCGGTATCATTATGGTGACAATTATACTTAAGGCAGTTCCGGGAGTTAGGACTTCCTGTCTTTTACAAGCTTAAATTTTATGTATATAGCGAATTTCTTTTTTTTAAGATTCCTCCCTGGTTTTTCTCTATAGTTCCTTACTACGCGGCGTCCGGAAGAGGTTTCCCGAGCTCCTTGTCAAACAACTCCTCTTTTTTCAGAATGACGCGGGCGACGAACAAAAGACGGTCGCACACGGTGCGAACGGATCTGCAGTAACCATGACCCCTTCCCCGAAGCTCTTCGTATTTTGCCCTGCTTACCGGATCATTGATTACTGCCACTCCGCCCAGAACATGAAACGCGGCCGAGAGGCTCCTGCACACAGCCCTTCTCCTGACAACCAGCTTTGTCCTGCCCGATTGTCTCGTCACCGGAGCCACGCCCCCGAGACATCGAATCGCCTCGAAGTCCCGACGGCGCACAAGACTCCATGCCTCGGCAATAAGCGTAGCGAGCACCACGGTTCCCACGCCGGGGATGGAGCGGAGAATCTCAATATCGGTTGGCCCGTTCCCTTCTGCCTTAAGTTTTTCGTTAATGGTCACTATAACCTTGTCTATAGAGTCTTTGATTTCCCCGAGCTGACGGTCCGCCACCTTCAACCGTTCGACAACCGACCTTATATGGAAGACGCAGCTGCTCACGGTCGCGTCGCTCACGTTTATTTCCCCGGCCCGCAGTATCTTGAGCGCTCCCTCGGCGTCAATACGCCTCACCCTGTTGCGTTTGAGAATCTTCTGTACCGTTGAGGCTCTTTTCCCCTTTGCCGCGCGAGGACAGGGCATAAGCTCCCACAGTTCAAGGTGCCATGGCCTTACCGTACTGCCGAGAAGTTCCTCGAACTGGGGGTAATACCTCCACAACAGTACGCGGAGACGGTTTACAAGACGCGTGCGCTCTCTCACGAGTTCTTCTCTCGTCCTGGTGAGTTCGCGCAGAACTATGACGTCTGGATTCTGCGGTTCAACGTGGCGGAAGTGTCTGCGGTCCGTGCGGAGCGCCGAGGCCAAAACCAGGGCGTCTTTTCTGTCATCCTTGGCTCCAGAGACGCAGAATCTGTCCCTGAAACGGTCAAGCTGCTTGGGATTTATGGAATAAACCATAAATCCCTGTTCGCAAAGAGTTTCCACCACGGGGCCGTGGTTCACTTCTATGGCCAAGGCCATGTCGCAGCTCTCAGGGCCTGATACTTCCCTCATCCACTGAGACATTTCAAAAAGACCGGTTCCCGTGTGTCTGAAGCTTTTTTCTCCGACGACGGAACCTTCGGGGTCAATGACGCAGACCTGGTGGGAGCTTTTCCCCCAGTCGATCCCCGCAAAAAATAGAGATTCAAGATTATTCATTGTAAACTAATACCTCCTTTTAATTCGGGTTTGCCGTGATGCTTGTCAGAACCAGTACTGGTGCTCTTGGGCACGAACTTCCTGCTGGGCATTTATCACGGCGCCTGGCCGAGGCGCTTGTCCTAACTAGGTGCTCAATGGCACAGGTAAAATTAGGCAGCTCTCGGTCAGGCAACCCGTGAATTTAAGTAAACTTGATTTTATTTTTTTTCGCTTGTTTTAAGCTTTCAGAAGGGTACTGGGTAAATTGCGAAAACGCCGCACGGATGTTCTGACAAGGATAAGGACGGACATAAAAAAGAGGTTCCAGGGGGCCACTTGCCTTCTGGTAAACGTCGGTGTGTTTGACGCCACCTCAAGCGGCGACCTCGGGATTCCTGAGAACTTGTCTTCGCCGGAGCTTCTCAGGGAGCTTGGTTCACTCGGGGCCGAGATCGTCTTTTACGGTTCCGGGGACGGGGACTTCGCCTCGACAAACGGGTTCGGGGGACTGATCGAAGAAAACGGTCACCGCGTAACCGACGATCGTTCCTACGTTCTGGGCAGGGCGGGGAAGGGGGACTGCGTGCTGCTGGGTTCTGAACTCTCCGACATTGATTTTCTTCTCTCCGGGGTCTTTTCCGTAGCGCCCGCCTCCGCTCCGCTTGACCTCAAGACGGTCTCGGACTACGTGTCTAACTTTGACGGAGAAGCGGTTTTCACGGAGCTTGGAAATCTGATCGTTAACTCAAAAAATGGAAACTGGGAATAGGTTTTGATGAAAGAAACTGCTCGACTCTCGATGCTTATAAAGAATCACGCGCTTGCCCTGGGCTTTGACCTCGTGGGGATAAGCCCGGCCGAGAGCCACTACGCGGAAGCGGACTTTTTTGAGCGGTGGCTCGGGCGGGGGTACGCGGGGGAGATGAACTATCTTGAGAGAGGACTTCTTAAGAGAAAGGAAGTGAAGAGGGTTCTCCCCGGCGCTAGATCGGTCGTTTCCTGTGCCGTTAACTACAATACGGAGAATCCACTCTCGACGGAAGCTTCGGGTGGCGGCTGGATATCGAGGTATGCCTGGGGAGACGATTACCACGACGTAATGGGAGAGATGCTCAGCGGGCTTGCCGACTACATAACGGGTCTTTTCCCCGAGGAAACCGGCGTCAGGGCTTACGTGGACACGGGGCCGGTTCTTGAGAAAGTGCACGCGAGCCGCTCGGGAGTAGGGTGGGTGGGCAAAAACACCTGTCTTATAAACCAGGGGGTCGGTTCCTGGCTTTTTCTCGGAGAGGTGATAACCGATATCGAGCTTGACTACGACTCGGCGGCTGAGGATCGCTGCGGCACCTGCACCAGGTGCATAGACGCCTGCCCCACCGATGCCATAGTAGAGCCTTATGTGCTTGACGCCAGGAAATGCATCTCCTATCTCACCATAGAGCTTAAGGGGAAAATGCCGCTTGAGCTGAGAGAAGGGGTGGAGAACAATGTTTTCGGATGCGATGTGTGTCAGGACGTGTGTCCGTGGAACCGCGACGCTCTTTTTACTCTCAAGGAAAGCTTCAGGCCGCGCGAAAAACTGCTCAGTCCCGATTTTAAATGGCTTCTCGGGCTTGACGGGGACGGTTTCCGGGAGGTTTTCAGAAAGAGTCCGGTCAAGAGGGCCAAGCGCAGGGGTTTCATGAGAAATGTGCTCGTGGCTGTTGGAAATTCGGGAAATAAGGAGTATATAAAATACGCAAGGAGCCTTCTCGGGGATGATGAACCGATCGTAAGGGCTCACGCGGTCTGGGCGCTCTGGAGGCTTGGGGGAGAGGATTGCCGGGGTGAGCTTGAGCGGCTTCTTGAGACCGAAACCGACGGGGAAGTGCTGGAAGAGATTCACCACGCTGTTGGTTCCCCGCGAAACTGAGGTTTGTTTCTCATGAGTCATGAAAAAGACGAAATAATAAAGGCGAACAGAAAATTCTACGACGCCCGCAATCGCTACGATGTTGAGCTCATAGAGCGGGTCTGGCTTACCGATGGCAGGGCCAAGTGCGTTCACGCGGGCTGGCCGATAATTCTCGGATGGGAAGCGATAAGGGAGAGCTGGAAGACCATTTTCGAGACGGGTGGGTTTGACCGCGTTGATATTTCGGATTTCTTTGTTGAGGTGAAGGGAAATTCGGCCTGGCTTAACTGCGTCGAGAGGGCGACTTACTCAATAGACGATCGCAGGGTTGTGGTGCTGGCCCAGGCGACCAACATATTCGAGCTTGCCGATGGAGAGTGGAAGATGGCGCTTCACCACGCTTCCCTGATGCCTATTCCTCGCAAGGAGATTGATTACGAGAATCTTCAGTAAGGAGGCTGAGTCTCTCTCCGATTAAGTAGACCAGCTGCTGGGAACCTTCTCCCGTGACCGCGGATATGCTTAGGGTCTCGATGTCCCTTTCCTTGAGCCGTCTTGCCGTCTCCGCTTCTCTGTCTCTGGCCTCGACGATATCGATTTTGTTGAGAACTACCAGTTGAGGCTTTTCGGCAAGCTTTGATGAGTACTCCCTTAGTTCCGAGTTGATCTTGTCAAAATCTTCTACGGGATCTCTTCCTGAAATCGGGTCAAGGTCAAGCATGTGAACCAGAAGGCGGGTTCTCTCCACGTGTTTTAGAAACTGGATACCCAGCCCGAGTCCCTTGTGGGCGCCCTCGATGATCCCGGGGATGTCCGCGATCACGAAAGACTGGTGGTCTCCGTAGCTTACTACTCCGAGATTGGGAACGAGAGTGGTGAAAGGATAGCCCGAGATTTTGGGTCTCGCGGCCGAGATTTTGGATATGAGGGTTGATTTCCCCGCGTTTGGAAACCCGAGGATGCCGACGTCGGCAAGCACCTTGAGTTCAAGCTTTATTTCCCTTCGCACTCCGGGACGTCCGCTCTCCACCTGTCTCGGCGCCCGGTTAGTCGGCGATACGAACCTTGAGTTTCCCCTGCCTCCGCCGCCTCCCCTGGCCACGGTAAAGCGCTCTCCGTCCTCGATGAGGTCGGCAAGCGTCTCCCCGTCTTCAAAGGACGTTATCACGGTCCCTGCGGGAACCGGGATGACGAGGTCGGAACCCGATTTTCCGTGCTGGTCCTTGCCCCTGCCGGGCTGGCCGTTCTGGGCTCTGTATTCTTTTTTGTACCTGTAATCAAGAAGCGAGGACATGTTCGCGTCGGCGACTATCACCACGTCTCCCCCCTTTCCGCCGTCGCCGCCGTTTGGACCTCCCTTGGGAACGAATTTCTCCCTTCTGAAGCTCATGCATCCGTTGCCGCCGTTACCTGATATAACGGTTATTTTCGCCTCGTCTATGAATTGCATTTTGGTTTGGGTGGGGGAGAATCATCTCGCTGGGGCTTCGGTCTTGCGGATGGCCGGGCGGTTTTTCGGACGACCCCACTCCGGGGAGAAGCCCTAGAGCTGTTTTTGATGCTCCGCTATGTCCTTTTTTACGTTTCCCGTTATGCCTTCCCAGTATCTCCACCAGTAGGAATCCGGTTCGTGGTTTGCCTTCTGCTGTTCGGCCCAGATGAGAACCTGCATGTGGTCCCCGTGATATAGCACCAGTTTCTTCGCGGCGTCCTCAACCTCTTCGTCGTTTATCGGAAGCTTGTTGAGCTCCCCGTCAAAAATGGCCTTTATCTCTTTTATGTAGGGCGCCGCGGCTCTTGAAATTTCCTTGATTTTCTCGGCCGGGGTTGCTACATCTCCCGGAAAAGATTCCTTTACGTTTTTCATGAGGTCTACGAAGTCAAGAAGATTATCAAGAGAGTCCTGCGCCTTCTTCACTTCCTTAAGACATCCCGTGAGTTCCTTTACGTTAGTATTTAAAGACATTAACCCGCCTCCTTGATTGCTATCATGCCCCGCCCGGGGACAGTTCTGATTCTAACACATAATCCATCACTTTACCCTGTATACAAGAAGTCCGGGCTTGTTCTTCATGTAGGCCGAAAGTTCCTCGTCAAGCACCTTTCCGTGTACCGTGGAAGCGTGGCGCAGGTAGACCACGCCGTCCTTTCTAACGGCTATTCCCGTGTGGGAGACGTCAAGGCCGTCTTTATCGGAGTATATCCCGAGGTAGTCTCCCGTTTTTATCCCTTGGAGAACCGGCAGGCTTAATTTCCGAGAGGGGACATAGCTTACGTCTCTTTTTACTTCCGCAAGTCCCGGAAGCCAGAGGGAGCCGTCTGTTTTTCTGTTAAGCTCCTTGGTCACGGTTGCCGTTGCGTCGCCCCCGATTTCCCGAGTTACATCACGGGCGTTCCTGTCGTCGCCGCTTACCCAGTCGGAGAAAAAATGTCTCCTGTTCTCCCAGCGCACCGCGCCGTCTCTGTATCTTGTTTTCACAAGCTTTTCCTTAAATTCCCCGAAACTTCCCGAAAGCCTGAGCGACTCCACGTAGTCGATATAGGTAAAGCAGTCAACTCCCGAGAGATCCACCGTAAGCTGCTCCGTCTCGCCGCTTGCTCCCCCAAGGGTGTTTTCCGCGTAGGGAGTTCCGAGAAACTTCTCGGAGAGAAATTCTATTCTGGCGGCGGAACCGTCTTTTAAGGCGGACTGTTCCATCAGGGTTTCTATTTCCTGTTGCGTCCAGTCCCCGAGAACCACCTTTTCTAAGTGTGCGGTCGAGAAGTCCTTTCCGAAGACCGTGAGCAGAAACTTGGCCGCGATGACTATGATGATCAGAAGAAAGAGATTTTTGATTATCCTGTTCATGGTTCTACCCCGGCTACCCGATGTTTATTCCGGCAAGGAGAAAAAGATCAGCTCCTAGCAGGTACAGAACGGCCGAAAGCGAAAGAAAGGGGCCGTAGGCTATGGCATGTCCCGGATCTTTCCTGCGCAGTATTATAACCGAGAGTCCGATCAGGGTTCCCAGTATGGAACTCAAAAATATTACGACCAGCACCCCCCACATCCCGAAAAAAGCTCCCAGCATCGCGACGAGCTTTACGTCGCCCATTCCCATCCCTTCCTTTTTTCTAAAGTTCCTGTACGCCGTAGCGATCAGCAAAAAAGCTCCTCCTCCGAGCAGCGCTCCCCCTATGGAATTAAAAATGGCGATACTGGCCGTTGCGGGCAGAAAGTCCGCAAGGCCGGAGGAAAACACCACATCGGACACGGCTCCCCAGTCGGTTCTGATCGCGTTTAGCGCGACCCCGGCCGCTATTCCGGGAAGCGTTATCATGTCGGGGATGATCAGGTGTCTTATGTCTATCAGGGTTATGGCCACAAGCCCGGTGCAGAGCGCCAGGTAGAAAAGCAGTTCGAGCGACACTCCGAACTCCCTGTAGAGAAAAACCGCCAGCACCGCGCAAAGAAGCTCAACGAGCGGGTACTCGGCCGATATCCGCTCCTTGCAGTAGGCGCATCTGCCTCCTAGAAATAGCCAGCCGAGAA
This sequence comes from Thermodesulfobacteriota bacterium, assembly GCA_965207685.1. Classification (GTDB taxonomy): domain Bacteria; phylum Desulfobacterota_D; class UBA1144; order Nemesobacterales; family Nemesobacteraceae; genus Nemesobacter. The sequence continues at coordinate 85,613 of OZ242294.1, forward strand.
TCGGAATGTTGTGATGGGCCCTGATGGGGGTTTTGCAGCTTGTGCAGCGGGAACGGGGAGAGACTACCGAGATTCCGACCGGAATTCTCCTTATGCAGACGTTCGCGAAGCTTCCAAGCGCCGCTCCCAGAATGAAAAACCATATTTCGGGAACGATGCTATGAAAAAAGAAAAAAGAACTTTCCAAGGCGACTCCTGTCCCAGTTTCGGCTTTCGTTAGGCGTTTCTTTTCTGCAGTTCCGAAAGCGCCAGGTCAAAATGTCTTTTGCAGAGCTTGATGACTTTTCTGTTTTTCCCCAGATGTTCCTTTATTGCGTGAAGGGAAGCCCTGTTGCATACGAGCTTTACGTCGGCTCCGGTTCTACCCTCAAGCTGTTCTGCAAGCGCGGTGAGTTTCACGTCCGTTCCGAGAGGCTTTTTCCGGGTGTGGATTTTCAGGATCTCGAAAATTTCCCGTTTTGACGGAGTCGGAATCTCAACCACCAGGTCGAATCTTCCCGGTCTAAGAAGCGCCGGTTCAATCATGTCAATCCTGTTTGTCGCGGCAAGCACCAGAACATCCGGGAGTTCCTCAACTCCGTCAATCTCGGCAAGCAGCTGGCTTACCACCCTTTCGCTCACGCGGGTCGAGTTGGATTCTGAGCGTCTCGGGCAGAGGGCGTCAATCTCGTCGAAAAACACTATGCAGGGAGAAACCTGCTTTGCTTTTTTGAACACTTCCCTTACGGCGCGCTCCGATTCTCCGACATACTTGGAGAGAAGCTCCGCTCCCTTTATGGAAATGAAGTTGACATCCGTTCTGTTGGCAAGTGCTTTTGCGAGGAGGGTCTTCCCCGTTCCCGGAGGGCCGTGAAGCAGTATTCCCTTGGGTGACTCTACGTCCAGGGCCTCGTAAAAGTTTCTGTGCTTCATAGGCCATATGACAGATTCAATCAGGTCGTCTTTTACGTTCTCAAGGCCTCCGACGTCATCCCAGGAGGTTTTCGGTATCTCAGCCACTATCTCCCTTATCGCGGAGGGATGGATATTTCGAAGCGCTTCAAGGAAGTCTTCCATGCTGACTTCGACGAGAAAGCTGTGCGCGACGTTGGAGACGAAGTCCTGTTCCATGTCCGGCAGAATGTCGGTAAGGGAATTTATGGCAGCTTCCCTGCAGAGATTCTCTATATCGGCTCCCACGTAACCGCTTGAGAGCTCGGAGAGTCTCTGAAGATCCACGTCGTTTGAAAGCGGCATGCTTCTTGAATGAACCTGGAATATCTCCAGACGGGCCTTGGTATCGGGAACCGGAAGGTGGATTTCCCTGTCAAACCTGCCCGGGCGGCGAAGCGCGGGGTCGATCATGTCCGGAAGATTGGTCGCTCCGACAACCGTAACGTTTCCCCTGTGCGTGAGTCCGTCCATGAGGGACAGAAGCTGGGCCACCACCCTTTTTTCAACGTCTCCCGCAACCTTGTCTCGGCGGGGAGCTATCGCGTCCAGTTCATCGAGGAATATTATTGACGGCTGGTTCTTGGTGGCGTTCTCGAATATCTGGCGCAGCTTGGCTTCGCTCTCTCCGTAGAACCTGTGAATTACCTCTGGGCCGTTTATTACCTGGAAATTTGAATCCGTCTCAAACGCTATGGCCTTTGCGAGCAGGGTCTTTCCGCTTCCCGGGGGTCCCGTGAGAAGGATTCCTCTGGGCGGCTGAACCCCGAGCTTTTCAAAAAGCGAGGGGAAGCGTATCGGGAGTTCGAGGATCTCCTTTATTCTTTTTATCTGGCTTGAAAGTCCGCCTATGTCCGTATACGAGATCCTTTCCGCATCCACCTTGGCCCTCGGCCTCTGTATCACGTCCATGCGGGTTTTCTGGCTTATGACAACCGAGTGCTCGGGCATCGTGGTAAGCACGTCGAAGTCTTCTGTCTTGGCGGCTGACACTCTCACAGACACCCTGTCTCCGACCGTTACGGCGAGCCCCTCGAGTCTGTTGCTGAGACGCTTGCTTTTGGCCGGGTCGTAGAGAAACGCCTTGTTTCTCGGACACAGGGTTATCCTGCTTGCCTTCTCAAGGTCGGCTTTCGTCACTATTACTATGTCGTCAAGCTCAACTCCCGCGTTCTCTCTGGTTACAGTGTCTATTTCTATTACGGAATCCGTTTCGCATTCTTCTGCGTCAAGCGGCAGGGCTCTAACGACGGTTTTCCTCCTTCCATCTATCTGTATCAGGTCCCAGGACGTAAGGCCCAGTTCCTGCATGTCCATGGGGCTTATCCTTGCGTAACCCTTTCCAGAGTCTCTTGAGTGGATTTCGGATATTTTGAGCGATATGGGAATTATAGTCATAACTAGACAGTTACCTCCACTGTTCTTGGCCGAGCAAAGGCAACCCCTTGCTTCTCTCTCATCCTTCCGACCATGCGGGACTGCTTGAGTTTCCCACCCGCAATCGAGATGCCTCGATGAAGGATATTTATTGCCGCGTTTACATCCCTGTCCGCCTCATATCCGCAACTACACCTATGCGTCCGGACGGACAGGGTTTTCTCTACCATTGCTCCACAATTTGAGCATTCCTGCGAAGTTCCCGCAGGATTCACTTCCACTGCCGTAACGCCAGCACTCTCAGCCTTCTCGTTAAGCAGTGCAGCAAACTTTCCCCAAGTCTGCTCAGATATACTCCTTGCCAATTGCCTGTTACCAAGCATCTTCTTTGTCTCTAATTTCTCTACAGCTATAAAATCGTACATCCTCACTATCTCTGAAGTCAGCCTGTGGAGATAGTTCCTCTCTTTTTCTGTTAGTCTCTGCCATTCCTTAGCAAGCAACGAAACAGCCTTTCTTCTGTTGTTGCTTCCCACTGCCTTGCGTGATACGGAACGCTGCAACCGTATTAATCTTCGCCTGTCCATTTCCCTCTTCTCCACACTTTCCCCGTTACTCAAGGTAAGACGCTTAGATATTCCCATGTCTATCCCGACGGGATTGCTTTCTGGTTTTGCCTCGGGAGTCGGCAACTCATACGATAACGCGACTTCAGTGCGCAAAGGTTTTCTTGTGATTCGTATTGCTTTCAGCAATGCGTTTGGGGGCAGTTCCCGCTCGGTCTTTACTTCAATGTGGGGAAGTCCCTTTACCTTGAGAACCAGCTTCTTCCCCTCACGCTTCAGCATCCCCCAGCACTGGTCGTTTATCTCTATTGTTCGCCAACGCCTGGAACTCTTGAATCGAGGAAAACCAGCCTTCTCTTTGGTCCTCACCCTGCGGAAAAACGACTTGTACGCCTTGTCTATGCGACCCACAACGCCACGGAACACCTGAACGCTGATATCGGCATACTCAGAATCATCCGCTCTCACTTCGGTCAGCGCTTTACACTGGTCGTAATATGAGCGGGATTTGCCTGTCTTCTTGTAGCAGTCAATACGCTCCTCAAGACAAGCGTTGTAGAGCGTGGTGCACATCCCGAATACTCGGGATAACGCATCATGACCCGACTTTGTCAGCTTAGCTCGGCACTTGTAAGTCCTTATCATTGCTATATTATACTTGATTGTCTAGTTGTTGCTATAATTTCCAGCGATATCATTAGTCAGTACATTTCAAAAAAGATACTAACGCTTAAATTTTTATGGTCAAGAAAGCCTCAACGGGAAGAGCGAAAGCCGCTTTTCCCTAGGAAAAAACGGTCGGCGAGTCAAGTGCAGCTTAAACATCTGAGCCTCAGGAACTACAGAAATTACGAAAATCTCTCCCTTCCGTTCCATACGGGACTGAACGTCATCCACGGACGAAACGCCCAGGGCAAGACCAACCTTCTCGAGGCCATCTACCTTGTCTGCGGGATGCGGCCTTTTTCGGGCGCGAAAAACTCCGAGCTCGTGCGCTTCGGCTGCGAGGTCTCGCTCGTTAAGGGGGAGATTCTTTCCGCAAACGGTCTTAACGAGGTGCACATAACCATAAAAAAAGAGGGCCGCCACACGCGGCTTAACTCAAAGACCGTGCGGAGCATAAGCCAGCATTTCGGCCGGTTCAAGGTCGTTCTGTACCTTCCCTCTGACATAGAGATAGTGAAGGGCGGTCTTCAGGCGAGAAGAAACTATCTTGATTCCGTCGTAAGCGCCATACACCCGGCCCACATAAAGCAGCTTCGCGACTACCAGAGGGCAGTAAGCCAGAGAAACCACATGCTCGGGTTAAAGGAGAAGGTGTCCCCGGTTTCCGTGGAACTTTGGGATGAGCAGATAGCCAGGACCGGAGCCGACATCGTGGGCAGGCGCATCGAGATGATAAAAAGCTTTAACCGCAAGCTCGCCGAGGTTTACGGGGAGCACGGGGAATCGGACACTTCGGCGCGCGTTAGCTACGGATTTTCCTTTGAACGCAGGGAGGATATCGCAGAGGCGATAAGGGAGGCGCTTTCCAGGAAATTCCCTTCCGACAGAAAAAGGGGCCACACGACGGTGGGTCCCCACAGGGATCGGGTCGGTTTCCTGCTTAACGGGCAGGACGCTTCGCGCTTTGCCTCGCAGGGACAGTCGAAAAACCTGGTTCTCGCGCTCAAGGCCTCGGAGATAAGGCTTTTTAAGGAACACACGGGGACTAACCCCATACTTCTTCTCGACGACATAACGAGCGAACTCGACATAAAACGCAGGAGCTTTCTTTTCAGAACTCTCTCGGAATTCACCGGGCAGGTGTTTGTCACCTCGACCGATAAGAACGAGATACCCCGCCGGGGGGAATTTCACTCGTTTCTCGTTGACTCGGGCCGGGTGAAAGCCGGTGCGTGAGGGATGTCCTTCTCTGCGGAAATTGTTTTTACGGTATTGCCAAAAATATCTGAAAAGGAAGAATTACCCTGATTTAATGAACCATCGGGCGCAAGAGACTTGGTTCTAGTTGAAAGGATGTAGCGAAATGTATAAAATCAAGCTGGTACTGATCAGGAGCAGCGACATAATAGGCTCACTATCAATCGACAATACTGCTTTTCATGCGGGTTTATGTTTCGGGTTCTAAGAGGGAGCAAACTCAGGAGGACATAACTAAATGGACTTGAAGATCATTGACATCAATTTCTTTATGACAGAGACGGTAGCGTCTTACCTTATCGAGACCGGCGAAGGGCCGATGCTTATAGAGACAGGCCCCGACACAGCGTTTGAGAATCTTAAAAGCGGTCTTTCGGATCTCGGCTACGCGCCTTCTGACGTAAAACACGTGTTCGTAACCCACATTCACCTTGATCACTCGGGCGCCGCCTGGCACTTCGCCGAGGCGGGATCCACCATATACGTTCACCCGGTGGGAGCTCCGCACCTTGTTGACCCCGAGAAGCTCATGAGGTCCGCTACAAGGATATACGGGGACAAGATGGACGAACTCTGGGGCGAGGTAAGGGGAATGGATCAAAGCAGCGTGGTTGCCATCGAGGACGGCCAGGTCATCAACATAGGAGGCGTTGAAATAAGGGTTGTCGAGACAGCGGGACATGCCGGGCATCATCACTGCTACCTGATTGAGAACGCCCTTTTTACCGGAGATACGGCGGGGTGCCTGATGGCGGGCGGTCCAATGATTCCCGCGACTCCTCCTCCCGAGATACACCTTGAGAAATGGAACGCCTCTATTGAGAAGATGAGGGAGATATCCCCTGACATAATTTATCTTACCCATTTCGGCGGATACACGGATGTGGGCCCCATGCTTGATTCCGCCGCCGAAAAGCTTGAGGAGTGGTCCGAGTGGATCGGCGAGAGACTATTGGCCGGAAAGAGCGACGAGGAGATAACCGAGGAGTTCGGCGCCTACTTCAACGAGATATTCGAGCGTGAGGGTACAAGCGAGGATGTTTACCGCAAGTACGAACTAATGGCTCCTTACCACATGAACGCCGGCGGTCTCATAAGGTACTGGAAGAGACACAGGCTTTCTGATTCCTGAGTCTTTCAGCTTGGACGGCGGTTTTGTTTTCTTCGGGTCCTGTTGTTATAATTACTCGTTTTTGAATCGGGGTGTGGCGCAGCTGGGAGCGCGCAGCATTTGGGATGCTGAGGTCGGAGGTTCGAGCCCTCTCACCCCGACCATTTCTTCGTGATTTGATGCGTGACTTGGTTTTTTTTCGCGCCCGTAGCTCAGCCAGGATAGAGCAACGGACTTCTAATCCGTAGGTCAGAGGTTCGAATCCTCTCGGGCGCGCATTTCAGTGGTGATGGGGAAATTTCTTTTTCAGAGAAGCGCGGCGCCCAGGAAAAGGTAGAAGGCGCTACCGAATATATCGTTGAACGTGACGAGAAACGGTCCCGATGATACCGCCGGGTCCATCTTTAGCCTGTTAAGAACCAGCGGGCCCGCAACTCCAAGGAACGAAGTTGTAAGCGTGGCTCCCACGATCCCCGCGAATATTACCAGAAACAGTCTTGTTACATCGGCCTCCGCGGTATTCAGCATAAGTCCGATCAGGGAACCCAGAATGCCGCTTATGATCCCGAGAACCAGTCCCACCTTGAGTTCCCCCAGAAGAAGGTCTTTTATCTGGCTTTTAACGAAATCACCGGTGGCTATTGTTCTGACGGTGATAGTGTTTGTCTGAACCCCCACGTTTCCGCCCGTAGCCATGACCAGGGGAAGCAGGGCTGCGAGTACGATGAAATTCTCAAGAGTGGTCTGGAACTTCTGCATTATTATAATAGCCAGGACGAGTTCTCCCGCGAGGGCCAGCATTATCCAGGGAGCTCTCAGCCTCACGTTGTCGTATATGGACGTGTGTACAGGGTGCAGCCCCTCGCCGGTTATACCGCCGAGTTTGTATATGTCTTCTCCAGCCTCTTCGGATATGACGTCAAGTATGTCGTCGGCGGTTATCCTGCCGAGCAGCGCTCCGGAATCGTCTACCACGGGAAGCGACACTTCATCGTATTTTCTGAAGATCCTTGCCACTTCCTCCTGATCCATGCCCGGGGTAAGCGTGACCTCGACCGGATCCATTATGGTCCAGAGGGGAGAATCTGGCGCCGCCGTTGAGAGCTTAAGCGGGAACACCCTTCCGACGAGCCTTCCCGTTTCGTTCACAACGTACACCATGTGCAGGTCCTCTACGTCCTCTTCGTCTTCTTCCTCGATTTGCCTTATGAGTTCAACCGTTTCTCTCGAGGTGGCGTCGTGCGAACTTTTAAGAACCTCGGTCTGCATGATTCCGCCCGCGGAATCTTGGGGATATTTTAGAAGCGGCGTCACCTCCTCGCGTTCTTCCGGATCCATGGCTTCGAGAACTTTCTTCGCCACATCTTCCGGCAGTTCTCCCAGGAAGTCGGCGGCGTCGTCCGATTCCATTTCTTCGGCCATCGCGGTGAGGGAAGCCTCCCGCATGAGCTTCAGTATGCTTACGCGTTCCTCAGGGTTAAGCTGGAAGTAGACCTCGGAGGCCACTTCCGCGTCGAGAGCCTCGAGTATGAGATGCTTTTCTTTCTGCGAAGAAGCCTGTATAAGGGACGCTATCTCGGAGGGGTGCATTGACTGGGTTATGCTTCTTAAGGCATCCCAGTTCCTCTTCTTAACGGCCCTGTCTATCTTCCTTACCGTTTTTTTGACGTTAACCGGCATCGCGCTACCCTCGGTCCCGTGTTTTCTCGGGAGGCAAATTGAGATCTTGCCCCTTTTCTGAACAGATTAGAATACAGTTTTCGGTATCGATTACTACAAGAAATAATATATTCCGCGGTTTTTTTATTTGAAGCGGTACGGCTTCTTACTCGGCAATGATGGTTGAAGGAAAGGTCTTCAGGGCTTGGTGTCAAACAGAGGGATTTTTAATTGAATTCTGTTTTCAGATGGAAAGTTGCCAGCCGATTGTGAAGCTGTAATCGCTTTTAAGCTGTGGACCACTAAGATCCTGATAAAGCGGCAATCCGATTTCAACCGCCAGGCGGTTTCCGGAAAGGGTGCCTTTCGGCTTGTAGAGGTTAAGCCCGGCGAATCCCTTGACGGTTTTTCTCGAGCTCAGGTCGGGCCGTGTAGGGGGTCAATTAAAATGTCCGTTTTTTGAGTTAATTAGTTGTCCGGTTTGGTTTTCTTCAAATCAGCCTCGAAGGGCGAGCCCGAAGAGGCTGATTTGAAACCGTCTCCTTACCCCGTCGCCATCTTCCTTCTCTGTTCAGTTTCTTCCACGAGATTCCCTTCCCTGTCATAAAACCCCAGCCTGCGTTTCCCTTCATGAAACACCCCTATGCTCCCATCCTCGTACTCATGCACCGCAACCTTCGCCCTCACGAAGTGATAACGATCCTTAACCGGCGGGATCTGCAAACTCATACCCCTGTACCTGACACAATTGTCGTTGCCCACTGCCCTTGTGTGCTTAAGACACAGTATGTCATCCAAACCCACTCCGAGCAGCGGTACGAACGCACTGCCTTCCTCAGCCGCCGCTACCGCGAAACGCCCGTTGAAATCCCCTATAAAACTCTCCGAGAGAAACCTGTTCGCCTCCTCCATATCCTCTATACCCCTCTCCTCCAACTCCACAGGCAACCGCCCCTGCAACGTCTTGAACATCCTCTCGCTTCGCCCCCTTGCCTCAGGGGAGTATCCCGGAATCATTAAAACGCCCAGCTCGGCCATCGCTCTTCCAAACTGCGTGGGATTCTCCTTGTCAACCCGCCCCCCGGCCCGGGGAGTACTCCAGTAATGAGACCCTCTGTCACTGTAGAAACTTGAGAATATGCCCTCACTCTCCAATACCTCCCGCACACCCCTCATGCTGCTCTGTGTGCCCTCCTGGGCACAGAAGAAAGCACTGTATATCCGCCCCGTGGCGTCATCCATGGTCACTACAAGGTCCCACACCTCCCGGGGAACCCACCTGTGAGTGCTCGCATCCTGATGTATCATCTCCCCCTCTCGCTTCTTGCGTTCCCTCAGCTCCCGGTGCGGCCCGCGGCGGCGCCCCCTGGGAACCGCTCCCGCATCCTGCAGACACCTCTTAACCCAGCTGTAGCCGCGGGTGCCCCCGTGGCGCTCTGTGTATGCCTCGTAGAAATGCCTTATGTTACGATTCGGATAACAACCCATGTATAGCTCCACTACCTCCGAAACCTCCTGCGGTGAAGCACGCCGAGGTGATGTCCTGCCCAAGCGCTTGTCCGAAAGTCCTTGTCTTCCCCACGCTTCGTAACGAACCACGTAGCGGCGGAAGGTCCTCTCGCTCATCTCAAGCTGCTCCCCGGCTTCTGCCTGGGTGAACTCCCTCTGCTTCCATCTGTTGTATACAGACTCAAACCGGTTTGCCCTGACCATCTGCAAATACCTTGACTGATCCATCTCTACCTCCTCGTTCTCCAGAGGAAATAAATCTAGTCAACCACTGCCTCTACAAACCGGACAACTAATTAACTCAAAAACCGGTCATATAACGTACTCTCTACAGCTCAGGTCGGGCCGAGCTGTCGGCACCATGTTGGGGTTAAGTTCTTCGTCCCGGCCCTCGATCTCGTCACGGATTTTCCCGTGAACACGAAGCGAAAGGCTTGCGTATTCATTCAGGTTCTTAGCGACCCACGCCGTGGCTCCGTACTCGTTGCCGAGCCTGTAACCCTTGTCGTTTTCCCCGAAACGCAGTACGCAGTCTGACTGAAGACCCATTGACCAATCGGAGTACTTCCTTACCCACGTGACGGCAAGAATCGGATCGTAGGTCCCCGAGCCGAGCTGCATGGGATAGGGAAGCTTCTGATTTTCTGCAGCCGGCGTGTCGTTCCGCTTGTCGGTATCTCCCGTGGGAAAGCTCACTCCGAGATTCAGGTGGACCTTGTCCCTCGTGCGGTGGGAACCTTCTGCTCCTCCCGAATCGAGGATCGTAAAGAGCCCGAGCAGTTTCGTGTCGCCGAGACCACGGGTCTCTACCTCGAACCTTCTCTGCGTGCGTGTGACGTGATTCATGGATTTTCTTAGGTAAGACCCCATGCCCATCAGGGTGAGTCTGTCCGTAGCGCCGTACATGAACCCGAACATGTGCATCTCCATCGTCATGTCGATGGGCGTCACCATGAAGTCAGAAAGCACCTCGGCGCTTGTAAGATCGTCCGTGCCGTCGCGGTTTCCGTCCATTTTCATGAAACCGTAGCGGTAAGAGAGCATCCATTCACCCGCCTTGTGGGCATGGTCGCCCATAACCCCTATGGGGGCGTGGTCATCGGGAAGCGAGACTTGATCGGCAAGCGAGATCTCGCAGATGAATAAGAGAAAAAAAGCCGCGGCCAAGGCGAGAATCGATACTCCCCGACTTGGCCGCGCCCGGAAACAAGATTTTTTCAATCCGGTACTCCGTTACTTCTTTTTGCGTGACTTGGTTTTTTTTGCGATCAGCTTCTTAAGTTCCCTGCGGTTGGGGTTAAGCAGCTCCTTCACGTATTCGACGTTCACCTTGGTCACTATTATGTGACCGACTTCGGTGTTGACCGATTCGTAGATCCCGAGCCTCATCATACCCTTGGTCTGCATGAGGTTGTCTTCCGTGGGACTTACATAATGCACGAAGTCCGTTCTGTAGCGGTGAATCAAAAACAGGTGAAGCAGGGTCGCGAGACGTTTCTGGCGAAGGGCCTCAGCAATGTTTTCGTCCCTCACGGTCAGTATCTTCTCTCCCTTCCTGTCCTGCAGTATCTCGAATATGACGTCCGCCACCTTCTCGCCCTTGCCGTTTAGGATGTTAAGCTCGAGAACGAAAGTTCCCACGGTGTGGGGCTTAAGTTCGGCGGAGAGGGTGTCCTTGAGCTTGTAGTGTCTTGCCCAGGCTTCAAGCCACTCCTCGAGAAGCTTGATGGAGACCTCCGTCTGAACCAGGTGCTGGAACTGGGTCGAGCCCTTGCCCATGGCCTTCGTGGTCGCGGTCCTTCCGGAACTTGCCACGAGCGCTCCGTCCATGCGGGGTCCCCCGACATGGGTCTGCGGAGTCTTGTATGGAGAGTCTATCAGCCTCAGCCTTCTCTGCACGCGCGCCAGGGCTAGCATGCCGTCTTGCATGAGCGCGGTAGCGAACTCTTCTGCGGCCATGCCGTCGATCTGGTGACCTCCGTAGGTTATGAAATCGAACACGAAGCCGAGCTTTCCTATCTCCTCCGGGAATTTCTTCATCTCCTCGTCGGTCATTCCCGTCGTGTCCCAGTTAAAGGAGGGAGAGAGGTTGTAGGCAAGCATCTTGTCCGGAAAGACTTCGTGGATGGCGTCCGCGAACTGCCTTGCGTCCTCAAGGTCGGCCGTTTTGGTTTCCATCCAGAGCAGGTCGGCAAAGGGCGCCACGGCAAGCGACTTTGCGATCGCGTATTCGATTCCACCTTTTACCTGGTAATATCCCTCGGGCGTTCTTGAAATCTCGGGGTCCCATATGTAGTCGATTCCCAGGGACTCGGCCTTCTCCATGGCGTCTTTCGTGGAGGCGGTCCTGGCAAACTCCCTCCACTGCTCGACGGTCATGTCGAATTCAATGCCCTGCTCCATGTTAAACTGCATAAGCGTTTCTATCGTTTCACCGAAGGTGGTGAGGCCGGATTCCTCTTCCCATATCTCGACGAACTTGGTGACTACGGAATCCAAAGCGGTCTCAAGCTCCTGGGTGTCCCCCTTCATCGCCTCTATGTTCTCGTCTATAACCGACGCTATGCCTGCTTCCTCAAGCCACTTGTCGGTTTCCGCGTAGGTCTCCTTGCTTACCTTGTAGAGCTTGTGGCCGTTTATCTCCTTTACGCCTTTTTCGTGAATCCTTTTAAGGATCGTGAGGTAGGCGTTTTTGTAGCTGGGGATATTGAGCTTCGTGGCTCCCAGGACAAACGGCTGGTCGCGCTCGTCCCCGTTTCCGTCAAGGAGGGTGGCGGCTTCGGCGTCGGTCCTTGAAACTATTATTCCGGGCACTTCCATTATATCGAGCTGGAACCGGGCGGCGTTAAGCCTCTTTATCTGCTCGTCAGAAGGCACGAGAACCTTTCCGCCCTGGTGACCGCATTTCTTGGTTCCGGGTTTCTGGTCCTCTATGTGACAGCCCGTGACGCCTGCCTCGACGAACCTTCTCATAAGGTTTCTAACGTGGGCATCACCGCCGTGCCCCGTGTCCGCGTCGGCGATTATGAAGGGGCTGTAGTCAATTTCAGGAGTCTGTTCCCTTTCCTTCTCGGTCATCCTTGCGCGGTTGTATCTCTGGTTCTTGTCAGCGGCTAAAAGAGCCCTCACTATCGGGGCCGCCTCGTCTGGCACCTGGCTTAGCGGGTAGCTCGCGAGGTCCGCTCCCTGGTCCTCGCCGATCGATCCCTTGGCCGACGTGGCCCATCCGCCGAGATATATGCCCTCTATTCCCTTTCTTTTCATCATGACCGCCTGTCCGGGTGAATAGGGACCGAAGGACGTTATCTGCTTTTTCTCCGCGAAAAGCTCGCGGAGTCTCTTGTAGAACGCCTCCGCGGCGTTTTTCGCGATCGAGTAGTCCCTTCTTATGGTTCCTCTCTGCTCCACCACCTGGCGGGGCGAGTAAAGACGGGTTATTCCCCTAAAGCGCGCGCTTGAGAAATACCTCTTCGTCTTCCTTATCTCAGCTTCTAACTGGCTCATGGATATGTTCTCCTGAAAATAAAGATGGTTGTTTCTTCTGGAACCTAGATTACGAAATCGAGGTTCTCGGTGATTCTCCTGTCATTGCCCGCAAACTCCGTCATGTAGAGTTCGATTCTCTGCGAGGCCAAGTCGTGGTCGTGGTTGTTTAGGTTTATGTTGAGTAGGTCTATGTACCACGGCACCTTCACGTCGTCAAGCACGTAGGCCCTCACTATCTGCCTGGCTATGGGAAGGGTTGTGGGCTTAGAGATGTCGTGTACGTCCCTGTCGCTTGCCGCCTGGAGCTTTGCGTACTCCTCTTCAAGCAGCCTCTCGAAAACCTCTGCGGTGAAAGTGTCCCCGGCCCGAAGCCCGGTCTCGGGGTCGTCCTCGGTGAGCTTCGCTCCCTTGTGTACCCACTCCCAGAGAATGCTTAGCCTTATCTCCCCGGTGGCGGCGTCCTCCATAAGGTAGAGGATGTCGTCGTTTCCGAAGAAATCGGCGGGCTTAAGCGCCGCGGCCTGGAATCCCTGTCCGAACGCGTTTCCGTACTGAAGTCCCACGCTCAGCAGGTTGCGCGCTCCCCTTATGGTTCTCGGGGCGGGCTCAAGGAGTATGAGGCCGTCTGAGTCCTCCTGGGTGTAGGTAAGGGGAGGGAACTCTCTTCCGAGCTGGTTCTCCTCGCCTTCCTTTTCCCATACGGGCCTTATTATGTGAACCATCTTCCAGTGGGCGACCCATTTGCCGCTTGCCCCTTCCTGCTGCTCCCTAACGGCCCCGGCGTAGGCCTTCTCCATGCTGCTCTCTACCCCTTCCTTCGACCCCACGGGGATGTTAGGTTCCATGCCTCCCTGCCAGAGGGCGAAGTTTCCGTTTACGTCCGGGGTGTTTACGGCCCTTCTCACGCGGTCCTCGTAGTTTCTCATGTATCCGTACGTCATGGTGATCGACTCTATGTTAGGGTTAATGAAATCCTCATCCCACGCCATGGCGTCAGAGACGCTGTTTATGTAATCCCACCTGCCGGTATTAAATCCCACGAAGTGTTTTCCGAGAGCCGCCCTTATCTCCATTAGCTGGAACGTTTCCTCAAGCTGCTCTATAAGCACGTATACCTTTATGGTGCCTTCGGGAAGCCCGACGTGGCCCTCAAGGGCCGAAAGCATCTCGTTCCAGAGCGCCGCCTCCTCGGCGGTCTGGATCTTGGGGAGGTAAAGGACTATGGATGAGTTTCTCCTGGCGAGTTCCCTGTAGTTGTTAACGACAAAGAGGGTCATGTCGACCACGGAAGCGGAAAGCGCCACGCCGTCTGTGTCGCGTATGTGGCGGTCATCGAGGTGAAGCCCCCTCGCCCTGAAAATGACGGTGGTGAAGTCAAGCTGCTTTTCCCAGTCCTCTATTATGTCGTGTCCGAAGAAGCTCTGGCCCCACCTGTTCATCTCCCCTGCCACGCCTTCTGCGGTCCTCATGAACACCTCGTCCCTCGCGATCGCGAGCTTTAGGTTTCTCTGGTTGTCAAGGGACATGGTCGAGATCTGCCCCAGGGCGTCCTCGCCGTCGAACATCCATCCGTCCGCGCCCGAGAGAAGGGCGTAGGCGACGTTTCTTATGCTTTTTTCAACCGGGGAGTTCGGTTTTGCCGCGGGGCCCGTTCCCTGAATCCACTGTCTTCGGAGGTCGTGGGGGATCTCCGGTCCCTCGAATTTTCCGTCCCTTGCGTCCTGGACCTTGATACTGGTGCGCGGGATAAGGGAACCTGGATCAAGAAAGGTTATTCTTTCCTTGGATTCGTAGCGCCTTTTTCTTCTCTGGGTTCTTTTTTCCATGATGACCTTCTGCTCGCCGTTATAGCGGGCCATGAATTCAAGGGCCTCAAGCGCCTCCGGCGTGTACACGTCCCCGTAGGACTGCTCGATGTTGTCTCTTATGTGCAGTGTGGTGCCCATCTGTTCTTTGCTCCTCGGATGCCTGTTATGATTGAATAAAAACTGCCTAGTATAAACAAGTTCTCGATTAAATCAAATATCCCCGCCGGGACCCCTCAGGCGGCGGGGGAAACAGTGGTTTTTTTGCCTTTTCGCGGAATCACGCGGAGGATAAGGGGGAGGTGAAGCTGCCGGCATCCAAGGACTCTGGAGGAGGAGACGACTGGTCTTTTGCCGGAGGCCCTCAACTGGAGACTCAGGCCCGCCCTGGTCCAGGTTCCCTCTTTCTCGAAGCTAAAAGCAGCATGGACATGACCACAAGCATGTTAAGCAAAGCGCTCTGGGAAACCTCCCCGGGCACATCCGAACCAATGGCGCATGCTCCGCAACCCTGCTGGGCCGTATCCGGGATTGCCGGCGGCGGCTCAACCGGCGGTTCCTCCCCCAAAGGAGTGGCGTTTGCTTCTGCCGGCAGGCTCTCCCCGGTATCCAGAATCGCTACGATTCTCACCGTGTACTCCGTTCCCGGATCAAGATTCTCGATCGTGTAGCTTGTCTCACCCTGTTCCGTAACCGTATCCCCTTGGTCAAACTCCTCCGAATCCTCGGACTTCCACTGTATCCTGTACCCGCTTGCCCCCGGGAACTCGTCCCAGGATACAGAAAGCTCCTCTACAGCTTCCGTTACCTTGACTCCTGTTACCCGGTCAATATCCCCAGATCCCGGCTGTTCGGGCAGTTCGGGCGAGGGCGGAATGGAGCAGTCCGGAGGTATTCCGATTTGCCCCTGTGGACAGGTCTCCGGCGGCAGAGGGAGTGGAACGGTACAGTCCGGAGGCGTTCCGACTTGCCCCTGTGGACAGGTAGGCGGAGGGGGTGGAACGGTACAGTCCGGGGGTGTTCCGACTTGCCCCTGTGGACAGGTAGGCGGAGGGGGTGGAACGGTACAGTCCGGAGGCGTTCCGACTTGCCCCTGTGGACAGGTAGGCGGTTCAATATCAGCGGGGTTTTCAAGGTCCTGCGCACAGGTAATCCCGCTTCCGGTGAAGGAAATGCCCCCGAGCCACTGCTGAAACTCCTCCGTGCCGGGCACGCAGATGAGCGTATTCTCTATATCCACCGTGGATATGGAGGTGTGGACCGTCGGCTCAAGAGGAAGCCTTCCGTCCAACCTGGAATTGTCTGAAATCACAAATGTCTGCAGACTTGAGAGGTTGCCGAGCTCCGGAGGAACGGTTCCCCTTAAAAAGTTGTTGTTTAGATGCAGTTCTACCAGGTTTGAGAGGTGTAGAGAGTACGTTATATGACCGGTTTTTGAGTTAATTAGTTGTCCGGTTTGTAGAGGCAGTGGTTGACTAGATTTATTTCCTCTGGAGAACGAGGAGGTAGAGATGGATCAGTCAAGGTATTTGCAGATGGTCAGGGCAAACCGGTTTGAGTCTGTATACAACAGATGGAAGCAGAGGGAGTTCACCCAGGCAGAAGCCGGGGAGCAGCTTGAGATGAGCGAGAGGACCTTCCGCCGCTACGTGGTTCGTTACGAAGCGTGGGGAAGACAAGGACTTTCGGACAAGCGCTTGGGCAGGACATCACCTCGGCGTGCTTCACCGCAGGAGGTTTCGGAGGTAGTGGAGCTATACATGGGTTGTTATCCGAATCGTAACATAAGGCATTTCTACGAGGCATACACAGAGCGCCACGGGGGCACCCGCGGCTACAGCTGGGTTAAGAGGTGTCTGCAGGATGCGGGAGCGGTTCCCAGGGGGCGCCGCCGCGGGCCGCACCGGGAGCTGAGGGAACGCAAGAAGCGAGAGGGGGAGATGATACATCAGGATGCGAGCACTCACAGGTGGGTTCCCCGGGAGGTGTGGGACCTTGTAGTGACCATGGATGACGCCACGGGGCGGATATACAGTGCTTTCTTCTGTGCCCAGGAGGGCACACAGAGCAGCATGAGGGGTGTGCGGGAGGTATTGGAGAGTGAGGGCATATTCTCAAGTTTCTACAGTGACAGAGGGTCTCATTACTGGAGTACTCCCCGGGCCGGGGGGCGGGTTGACAAGGAGAATCCCACGCAGTTTGGAAGAGCGATGGCCGAGCTGGGCGTTTTAATGATTCCGGGATACTCCCCTGAGGCAAGGGGGCGAAGCGAGAGGATGTTCAAGACGTTGCAGGGGCGGTTGCCTGTGGAGTTGGAGGAGAGGGGTATAGAGGATATGGAGGAGGCGAACAGGTTTCTCTCGGAGAGTTTTATAGGGGATTTCAACGGGCGTTTCGCGGTAGCGGCGGCTGAGGAAGGCAGTGCGTTCGTACCGCTGCTCGGAGTGGGTTTGGATGACATACTGTGTCTTAAGCACACAAGGGCAGTGGGCAACGACAATTGTGTCAGGTACAGGGGTATGAGTTTGCAGATCCCGCCGGTTAAGGATCGTTATCACTTCGTGAGGGCGAAGGTTGCGGTGCATGAGTACGAGGATGGGAGCATAGGGGTGTTTCATGAAGGGAAACGCAGGCTGGGGTTTTATGACAGGGAAGGGAATCTCGTGGAAGAAACTGAACAGAGAAGGAAGATGGCGACGGGGTAAGGAGACGGTTTCAAATCAGCCTCTTCGGGCTCGCCCTTCGAGGCTGATTTGAAGAAAACCAAACCGGACAACTAATTAACTCAAAAAACGGACATTTTAATTGACCCCCTACATACCAGGTTTGAGAGGTTGCCGAGCTCCGGGGGAATGGTTAAGGGGCTTAACCGGTTGTCGTTGAGCCGCAGTTCTTCCAGGTTCGAGAGCTTTGCGATTTCCGGGGGAATTCTCGAGGTTAACCGGTTGTTTGAGAGGTCTAGCTGTTCAAGAGCACTTAACCCCTCAAGCGCGTTTGTAAGCCTCCCTCTCAGCCCGTTTCCGGACAGGTTGAGTCTTATTACCCTGTTGTCGCTGTTGGTTTCAATCCCGTACCAGCCGGAGGAGGGCAGTTCCCCGTACTGTTCGAAGAACTGCACATTGGGGTCTCGCATGAAAAACAACCAGTTATCGCTGTTTGTCCAGTTCTCGCGGCTGGCATTCTGGTAAAGTTCTTTTAAGGCCGCCCGATCCTGTCTTCTGGCAAGTTCGTTTGAGATGGGATTCTCCCAGGTGAGCCGCTCATTGCCCCAGAGGGATAATTCCCGCAGGCTGTGTCCTGTCAGATTATCAAGTTCTTCTGAAACCATGACGAAGTCGTTGTCGTCAAGCCAGAGAAGAGCAAGACGGGTCAGGTCCCCGAGCCAGTCCGGCAGGTCGCCGGTTAAGAGATTGTCGTTTAGATGCAGTTCTATCAGCGTTGAGAGGTTGCTGAGTTCGGTGGGGATGGTTCCCCGTAGGATGTTATCACTGAGATCCAGTGTTTGCAGGCTTGAGAGGTTGCCGAGTTCCGGGGGAATGGTTCCGGTTATTGAATTGTTGAGGCCGAGATTCAGTATTTGCAGGCTTGAGAGGTTGCCGAGTTCGGTGGGGATGGTTCCGCTTAGATTGTTGTTTTCTAACTGCAGTGTTTGCAGGCTTGAGAGGTTGCCGAGTTCGGTGGGAATGGTTCCGCTTAAGTCGTTGAGGCCGAGACTCAGTATTTGCAGGCTTGAGAGGCTGCCGAGTTCGGTGGGAATGGTCCCGCTTAAAAAGTGATTCGTAAGGATTAATTTCTCTAATTTGTCAAGGCATGCAAACTTGGCGGGAATGGTTCCTCTTAGCCCTGAAAACGGTAAGTTACCGGTAATGGTGATTTCCAGGACCCTGGTATCGCTGTCGTCGAAATCACTGGGTTCGAAAGTCGCCTTGTTCCAGTTCTCGGTGTCCCGAGAAGAACCCCAGTTAAAATACCCCGTTCCGGGATCAAGGGCCCTGTCTATATCCAGAAGCGTCTGCTTGTCATTGGGAGGGTCGGGACAGGTCACCTGCGCCTGGGCGTTTACCGCAAGCGTGAAAAACAGCAGAACGAAAAAGACCGGAACCCGCTTAAGGAATATACGGGGACACTAAAGAGCAGTTACGACCCTGAAATCACGGGTTGCCGTTTTGTTTGAAACCGACCGCGGAAGCTTAAAATTCATTGTTTATCGAGACTCCTTATTTTTTATCCGGGGAATTATACCATAAAAACCGATCGGTTGGTAGCTACCGAGCGGTAAGTATAAATAATTAATGGAACCCGGGTCCTGAATTTGCCGGCAAACCCAACGTCATTCGGCGGGGAGGTAGGACTCAATCGTGCGTTTGCTGGGCGCAAAAGTCATCCACGTTCAGAAAACGCCGCGGCCGTTCCCGGGTGCCCGGAGCGCCTGCATTCTTCCCCCGGCGTGCTGCGCGATGTCAGTTCTCCGGGGGAAACGTCACTGAAAAAACGGGCGAAACGCGCAATGAACCGGGGAGGATGCAGGTCCATGCCCGCGGGGAGAGCTCTTTTGCCCCGGGATGGGGAGAGTCGCCCGGCTGAGAGTAACCGGATCCGGGCCTCGGATAGTTTTCCGGCGCATCTGCCGGGAAACGCGCGTTTTTGCCCCGGCGCTGTCCCCGGAAGCCTTCTCATCTTGACCTTTATATGCGGTTCCGGTTTGCCGGCGGCGCCCTCAGCGCGGCGATTTGTCTGTTAACCGCGTTGCCGGTATATTAGCGAATCCGGTTTTTACCCCATAGACAATTAGGGTTTCAGCGGTGGGTGTAGCTCAGCCCGGTTAGAGCACTTGGTTGTGGCCCAAGAGGTCGCCGGTTCAAATCCGGTCATCCACCCCATCTTCTAAAAGGCAGAACAACGTATGGGACTTCGATGCGGAATAGTGGGACTCCCGAACGTCGGGAAATCGACTCTTTTTAACGCCCTTACAAACGCCGGCGCGGCGGCCTCGAACTTTCCTTTCTGCACCATAGACCCAAACGTCGGAGTGGTCGGGGTGCCGGACCCGAGGCTTTATGCGCTTTCCGATATAGTAAAACCCCAGAAAACCGTTCCCACCAGCCTTGAGATAGTAGACATCGCGGGCCTCGTGAAGGGGGCTTCCGAGGGAAAGGGAAGGGGAAACGCGTTTTTGTCCCACATAAGGGAAGTCGACCTCGTACTTCACGTGGTCAGATGCTTTGAGGATGAAAACGTAATCCACGTCGAGGAGGGGGTTGACGCGATCCGCGATATCCGCACTATCGAGGACGAGCTTATCCTCAAGGATCTTGAGACCTTGGAGAAAAGGGAGGAAAGACTCGCAAACCAGGCCAAGGGCAGGGATAAGGACGTAATAAGGGAGCTTGAGACCGTGAGGTCGCTCAGGGAGTTTATAGAGACCGGGCGGCGCGCGAGGGACTTTCCGCGTCCCGAAGGAAGCCCGGACACCCGGGAGCTTTTTCTTCTAAGCGAAAAGCCCGTTATCTACGTCTGCAACGTCTCTGAGGAGGAGATCTCGGGAGCCGGGGAAACCCCCGAGGTCCGCAAGGTAAGGGAGCACGCCGAGCGCTCGGGAGACGACATTATAATCGTTTCTGCAAGGATAGAGGCCGAGATAGCCGAGCTTGAGGGGGAGGAGAAGGCCGCTTTTCTCGAGGAGCTCGGGCTTTCTGCTTCCGGCCTCGACAGGCTCGTTAACTGCGCTTACTCGAACCTGGGGCTCCTTACCTATTTCACCACGGGGCCTAAGGAAGTGAGGGCCTGGACGGTTAGGCGCGGGACAAGGGCTCCCCAGGCGGCCGGGATGATCCACACCGATTTCGAGAGGGGCTTCATAAGGGCCGAGACCATATCGTACGAGGATTACGTGGGCGAGGGTTCCGAGCAGATGGCGAGGGAAGCCGGGAAGATGAGGCTTGAGGGAAAGGACTACGAGGTCTGCGACGGGGACGTCATGTTCTTCAGGTTCAACGTCTGATCGCCCCGCCCGGTTCCGGACCCGGTTTTGCCTGCCCGGGCCTTGTTCGGATAGAATTCTCAAAAGGGCATGATCTATAAAACTTTCCTAAGGCCGGCACTTGACCGTCTCGATTCAGAAACGTGGCACCATAACGTAAAGGAACTCATGCGCCTCTGCGAGTTCTCGGGCCTTACCCTGAGACTCCTTGAGCTGGCCGCAGGCGGCGGAGCCAGGGTAAGGGACCACCGACTCGGCGTTACCGTGGGCGGGGTGCCTTTTGAGAACCCCCTCATCGTGGGCGCGGGGTGGGACAAGACCGGGAGGGCGCTTCGGGCGCTTTACTCGATTGGTTTTGCGGGGGTCGAGGTGGGTTCGGTCGTGGAGAGGCCCCAGAGGGGAAATCCCAGACCCAGGCAGTTTATGGTGACCCCCGATGTGTGCCTTAATTCCCTGGGGCTTAACAGCCCGGGGATGGATGCCGTCCTTGAGAACCTCAGGCGGTACGGCCGCCTCGACATGCCCGTAGGAATAAACCTCGGGATAAACTCTGACGTGAGCCACGAGGACGCCCCGCGGGCCTACGCCGCCGTCGCGCGGAAATTCCGCACAGACGCCGCCTACTTCGCCGTAAACGTGAGCTCCCCCAACACCCCGGGGCTGAGGAGGCTCCAGGACGGAGGGCGCCTTGGGGAGATAATACGGGCCGTGAGGGAGTCCCTCGTGGATTCCTCGGGAGCCGGGCGGCCACTGTTCGTGAAAATCTCCCCCGATCTTTCCCTGGGGGCGATAGACGATCTCCTTGGGGTCGTGATCGATTCCGGGGTCTCGGGCGTAATTGCCACCAACACCAGCGACAACCGCGCCCTGAAGGCGAAGTACGGCGCGAAGTGGGAGGGTCTTCCCGGGGGGATAAGCGGAAACGATCTTGAGTACAGGGAGCTTTCAACCTCTGTTATTTCCCACATCTACCGTGCTGCGGGCGGGGAGCTTGAGATAATCGGGGTCGGGGGCGTTTGCGACACGGCTTCTGCGCTTGAGAAGCTCCGCGCGGGAGCCAGGGCCCTCCAGGTGGTGACGGGCCTTCGCGGAGAGGGTCTTTCGGTCGCGAACTCGATAAACAGGGGGCTTCTCCGGTTTATGGATAAAAACGGGATCGGCAACATAAGCGAGATTACCGGTTCGGACCACGGCGCAGCCTGAGCGGACGATGAAAAGAAAAGGGGCCGGATTTAATTTTAAAAATCCCGTCTTGCTGAATAAGTACGAGGTGGGGAGACTGGGGACTGCCCGGTTGCGGGGAAGCGGCTTGCCGGGGTTGGGAGCGCGTTTCGGCAAGGACTTGTTCTCGGCGCTTACTGCGCTTTTCCTGCTTCTCATGCTTTATTCGCCCGAAAGACGGGAATGTACTGCGGGTGTTTTTGCCGCCGCGAACTGAATTCTGCCCTTACGTGAGAGCCGGGGGCGGGATATAATCGTCGGCGTTAGTTTTTCCGGAGCCGGCGGCGCCTTGGTTCCCGGCGCCCCATGAGATCCGATCGTTATGTATTATTCTGTAATCACTTCTAAAACTGGTTGACAAAATTTTTCCAGAGAGTTTAATAATAGGTATTGGGAATGAGAAGTACTAACAAAGATAAGATTATTGAGGCCGCCTTCGAGTCCTTCCGTTTTTATGGGTACAATGGAACTTCTATCGACATGCTCATAAAGGCGGCGGGGGTCTCCAAGAGCAATTTCTACTACCATTTCAAAAGCAAGGAAGAGCTGGGACTGAAGATACTCAAGGTTCACGTTGATTATCAGAAGAAAATCGTATCGGAAACTTTCCTTGACCGCGATACGGATCCGCTTGAGCGCTTTCTCAAGTTTTATATAGAGGGAATTAACGCTAAGCGCGACCTTTTTTTACGGACGGGGAGTTTTATTGCAAGGATGGATCTGGAACAGGGTTCCATAAACCAGAAATTCCGTTCCAGTATTGATGGATTTTTCCAGACAACCAAAAACGGCATTGAGGTATGCTTAAAAGACTGCGAGGAATTGGGAATGGTTCAAGATGGAGTTGATACGAGGCTGATTCCCCAATTCCTGTTTGTTCAGTTTAAGGGGGCCGTAGTTATGGCGAAAGCCCTTAACTCCTATTCCCCGTTAGAGCAGTCTTACGAGAAGACATGGGACTTGCTGCTTAGCAAGGAATTGAGGCATTTGATCCCAAGACATGACGACCTCCCTTTTCATGCGTTTTCGTATCATGAGCATCTGAAGCCGCTCATCTCCCCCTGAAGGCAGTCTTGATCATAGCCATGATCTAAATACCAGGCGAGGCTGCGGGGGTATCCGGCGTAAGTCTGTGCCTAGTCGTCGCCCGTGCCGAATCAGGCAACCATCGCGGCTTACATGATTTGATAGTTGGAACCACGTTAAGTAAATAACATGCGTGCTTTTGTTTTTGGATATACTGAATAACAGAACTGAAATTCGCCTCGGAGAAATCTGAGTCGCGCACACCTGCGATATGAAAAACGTACCGGGATTTCTGCTAAGCGGCGTATCCGCCGGGCTTAAGAACAACGGAAAAAAGGACTTGGCTCTCATATTCTCCACCGTTCCCGCCCGCGCGTCCGCCATATTCACGAAAAACCTGCTAAAAGGCGCCCCTGTGCTTGTCGGGGAGGAGAGAATCGCAGGCGGGCTCTGCCAGGCGATAATAGTAAACAGCGTAAACGCCAACGCTTTTACGGGCCAAAGGGGCTACGAGGACTCGATTGAAGTTGCAAACACGCTCTCAAGGCAGCTCAATATAGACGAATCGCTCGTTATCCCCTCGTCAACCGGGGTTACGGGAGAATGGCTGCGCGTAGGGAAAATCAAAAAAGCCATTCCCAGGCTCGCAAGGGGCCTCGGAGAGGACAATGCCCGCGATGCGGCCGAGGCCATCATGACGACCGACTCCTTTCCCAAGTACGCATCAAGGCAGTTTTCGGCGGGAGGAAAGACCGCAACCGTCTCGGCTATCGGCAAGGGGGCGGGGATGATATGTCCCGATATGGCTACCATGCTCTGTTTTATAATGACCGACCTTAACATCGGGCGGAGGGCTCTTTCAAGGGCTCTTGCGGCAGCGGCGGGCGGCTCTTTTAACGCCATTACGGTTGACGGGGACACCTCCCCGAACGACTCCGTCTTCATCCTCGCAAACGGGCTTTTGGGAAACAGGCAGATCACGGAGAAAAGCGGGGATTACGGCAAGTTCGTGGAGGTGCTTTCTTCTTTATGCGGGGAGATCGCCGAAATGATAGTAAGCGACGGCGAAGGGGCTACTAAGGTCGTCAGGATCAATGTTACTGAAGCCAGGACCGAGAGGGACGCCGAGAGGGTCGCGAGGACTATAGCCACTTCCCAGCTCGTTAAGACCGCGTTTTACGGGGAGGACGCGAACTGGGGAAGGATAGTGGCGGCCGCCGGAAGGGCCGGTGTCAAGTTCGATCCTGAAAGAATAAGGCTTTATTTCGGCGGAGTGGAGGTGTTTTCAAAAGGGGTAAGGTCTAAACCGGAATCAAGGTTCGCCTCCGTGTTCAAAAAACCGTCCTTTACGGTGACCCTCAGCCTCGGGGAGGGGGAGGCGGCCTACTCGATTCTCACAAGCGACCTGAGCCACGAGTACGTCTCGGTTAATTCCGATTACAGGACCTGACCAGGGCGTCCTCAGCCTGAGGCTCTGCGCCCCATGCCTAGGCCTCGTCAGCAAACCCGGTTCTCTCAAGGCGCCTTCCGGTGCGGTATTCTGTGTATCTGATGAGAACCCTTATGTTATTTTTTACCTTCTCCGGGTTTGCGTCCATGATTTCAGGGCGTCTCATTATGTCCATGTGAAAGGGGTAGGTGTTTTTTCTCCCGCGTGTTTTCCCGAGACTGCCGAGTCTTCCGTTCTCAATGTCAAATCCCGCGATCTCTTTTTCCCTCTCAAAGCGAAGATCGGGCCTGTAGCCGCAGAGGGTAAGCGCCCGGAGGAGGAAAACGAGAAAAACGGAGTGCGGTTCCCGTTTTCCCGAGAGAAGCCCTAGGGTTTCTGTTACGAGATCGAACAGCTCGCCTGCGGGTTCCTGTTCGGGGGTAAGGAAATCAAGCAGCTCGAGGACGCGGTTTGCCGCGACGAAAGAGTCGACCGATTCCGTTATCTCCCTGTAGCTCTCCTTAAGCGTCACGTCCCCGATTAGGTTGAATCTTCCCTTGTTAAGGGTCACTTCGACTGCCAGGCGGTTAAAGAAGTCAAGACGGCCCCCGAAGCGCTTTTGGCTTTTCTTCGCGTTTTTGGCAAGCGCCCTCAGTTTCCCGAGTTCCCTTGAGAAAAGGGTCACCAGGAGGTCGGCTTCCCCGTAACTCGATTTCCTTAAGACAAGCGCCTCACATGTTTCCATCGTCTGTTTCCGGGCTCAAAACATTGATTTTCATTGAAATTTCCCGTGTGTTTGAGAAGATTACTGTTATTTTAGATTACAGGCAAAGTAAGCTGCGGATGTGTTCTCTGCGGGCGGGTATCAGCCCGAAAGACCGTCCGCGCGGACGAAACATCCGGTAGAATTCCGTATCCAAAATGACGTTTTTAAAGAATCTCTCGGGATTTCTGAGAATAGAGCACACGTTTTTTTCCCTTCCCGTTATTTTCGCGGGAGCTTTTCTTGCCGCAGGCGGGATATTCAGCGCCCGGCTTTTCGTGCTTATAGTGCTCGCGGGTACGGGCGCGAGAACCGCCGCCTTGGCGCTTAACAGGATTTTTGACCGGGAAATAGACCTTGAGAACCCGAGAACCACGCAGAGAGAGCTTCCCTCGGGCAGGATGAGCATGGGAGAAGCTCTGGCCGTGGCGGCCGCGGGGGCCCTGCTTTACTTTGTCTCCGCCTATCTTATATGTCCGCTCGTTTTCCTCCTCTCCCCGCTTCCGCTTGTGGCGTTTACGGTCTATCCGCTTATGAAGAGGTTCACTAGCCTCTGTCATTTCGGCGTGGGGCTCTCCCTCGCGCTAGGTCCGCTCGGCGGGTGGCTTGCCGTGAGGTGCTCCCTCGAGGAGATGCTTCCGGCGGTCGCGCTTTCGGTTTTCACTTTCCTCTGGATTTCTGGCTTTGACATAATATACGCCACGGCCGACGAGGAGTTTGACCGCCGCCGCGGAATTTACTCGCTTGTTGCCCGTTTCGGCAGGCAGAGGGCGCTTCTTGTCTCGAGGGTCTCTCACCTGCTTTCATTCGTCTGCCTTGTGTTTCTCTATATTCTTTCGTTTCGCACCTTCTTCGCGATTTTGCCTCTTTTGCTCTGCGGCTACCTGCTTTACCTTGAGCACGGAAGCTTCGGGCGGGTTGATTCCGCTTTTTTCAGAACCAACATCCTCGTAGGCTTCGCGGTTTTGTTTTTCACCCTCGCGGGTATATACTTACCCTGACCATGAGAACCATAGTCGGAATTACCGGAGCTTCCGGGGTTGCCTACGGGGTTGATTTCCTGAGAAGATGCCCCGATGAGAAATACCTTGTGGCGAGCAAGTGGGGAAAGAGAGTCCTTCACGAGGAACTCGGCCTCAAGGTTGAGGAACTGCGTCCCTGGGTGACCGATATCTACAGTGATTCTGACCTCGCGTCCCCGTTTTCTTCGGGAAGCAACCATTTCGATTCCATGGTAATAGTGCCGTGTTCGGTCTCAACTCTTGCCAAGATCGCAAACGGCATAGCCGACACCCTGATAACGAGAATAGCCGCCGTGGCGCTAAAGGAGAAAAGAAGGCTCATAATCGCGCTTAGGGAAACGCCGCTTGGCACTATCGCCCTTGAGAACGCCCTTCGGCTTTCGCGCGAGGGAGTGGTGATTGCGCCGATCTCTCCTACCGACTACATAGGCGCCGAATCGGTCTCGGACGTGGTGAGCGGGTACGTTGACAAGCTTTTAAGCCTCGTGGGTGTCGATACCGGCAGAGGATGGAGAAGGGACGAACTGGAGTAGCTTGGAATTATTATAAGTTTCGCCTGCCAATGGTGTAGATAATGAGCAAGGAAATCCGTTCGGTAGAGTTCGTCGTTCTGCCCACAAGCAGGGTGAAAGCGAGGAAGATGTTTCAGATAGCTGGAGCTTGCAGGTTTGTCTGGAACCATTTCAGAAACAAGAACCTTGAGGAATACCAGAAGTTCAAAAACAGTAAGGGAGATACACCGTCTGCCAGTTATTTCAGCCTAGGGGTAGAGTTTACTAAGTTGAGACACGAGACAGATTGGTTGCAGGAACTTCCCGCCAATCCGGTCAAATACACTCTTAAGTATTTCGCTGATGCCTTGGGACAGGCTATACAAGGCAAAAAGGGTTTTCCAAAACCGAGAAGCAGAAAAAAGGCAGTTCCTTGCTTTACCCTTCCTGACACAAACAATTTTCAGATAAAAAACTATGGGGGCAAATACGCCTTTCTTCATATTATCAAGGTTGGTTGGGTGAAGCTTGTCCGCGGGGGAGGAAATCCGCATGAGGACGGAGTAGCGAAGCAGGTAGTGCTTCGGCATGACGGGCGTAGGTGGCGGGCCTTTGTTTTCTATGAAGTTGAAGTGAAGCGTAGATTGGACGACGGTGAGGTTCTGGGCGTTGACATGAACATGGGTCAGATTGCTACTTCTGACGGGCATTTTTACTTTCTGCCCGACTTAGAGAAAAAGGAGAGGAGACGGAGAAAGTACCAACGGAGGATGGCGAGGCAGGTCAAAGGCTCTAATAGGCGCAAGGATACTGGGAAAAAGATTGCGAGGGTGAGCAGGAAAATAGCCAATATCCGTAAGAACTGGATTCACCGCACTACCCGAGAGATTGTGGAGAAATGCGGAACTATAGCGGTAGAGAACCTGAACGTAAAAGGCATGACGGCTTCCGCCAAGGGGACGGTAGAAAATCTTGGCAGGGACGTGAGGCGGAAGACGGGGTTTAATCGAGGAATGCTGAATACGGCATTCGCGGAAATCAGAAGAAGTTTGGAGTACAAATGCGGGAGATTGATAGAGGTAAATCCCGCATACACGAGTCAGACATGTTCCGAATGCGGACATGTGGATAAAGAGAACCGCAAAACTCAACAGCGGTTTCTATGTGTTAGTTGCGGTTTTGCGTCCAATGCGGACACAAATGCGGCAATGAACATACGGCGTCTGGGAATGGCGCAGCTGCACGGGGAGGGTACTGGTATTGGCACAGTCCCTGCGAACCGTGAAATTGATGCGAGACTGACCAACTGATGATTAGCCTCGTATATAATTCCCAGTAGTCTTTCCCATGCCCCCAAAAGGTTTTCCCAATCTAGCAAGCTTTATAAGCCATCTTGAAAGCATAGGCGACCTCAAGAGAATAAAAACCGAAGTCTCCCCCGATCTTGAGATAACGGAAATAGCGTCACGGACCGTTAGGGAAGGCGGTCCCGCCCTTTTGTTTGAGAACGTGGAGGGATCGTACTTTCCCCTCGTGATAAACCTCTTCGGCACGGAGCAGAGGGTGGAGCTTGCCCTGGGCAGAAAACCCGCCTCGGTCGGCGAGGAGCTTGTCGAGATATTCCGCAAGGTTAACCCTCCCTCTATAGAGGGGATTTTTTCCGTGCTTCCAAAGGCCACGGGCCTTCTTTCCATGAGGACCAAGAAGGTAAGGCGGGGCGACGTTCAGCAGGTTGAAACCGAGCCCGACCTCTCAAGGCTTCCCGTGATGAAATGCTGGCCTCGCGACGGGGGAAAGTTCGTCACTTTCGGACTGGTGCTGACGAGAGACCCCGCCACGGGCTCAAGAAACCTGGGCATTTACAGGCTTCAGGTATATGACCGCAGGACCACCGGGATGCACTGGCACGCGCACAAGGGAGGAGCCGCGCACTACCACGAGGCGAAAAAACTTGGAAGAGACCTCGAGGCCGCGGTGATTCTCGGAGGAGACCCCAGGATGATCTTCTCAGCCGTCGCTCCGCTTCCAGACGGCATGGACGAGCTTGCGTTTGCAAGCTACCTTCGGGGAAGCCCGATGCCGATGGTAAAGGGAAAGAGCATCTCGCTTCACGTCCCGGCAGACGCGGAATTCATACTCGAGGGTTCCGTTCCGAGGGACGTGCTGAGGCAGGAAGGACCCTTCGGGGATCATTTCGGTCACTACTCGATGGAGGCCGATTTCCCCGTTTTTAACCTGAGCGAAATAACCCACAGAAAAAATCCCGTTTACCCCTCCATCGTGGTCGGAAAGCCCCCGCAGGAGGACGTCTACCTCGGAATCGCCGCGGGCGAGATGTTCTCGCCTCTTATAAGGATAATACAGCCCGAAGTGAAAGACATGTGGGCGTATCCCGAAGCGGGATTTCATAACCTGCTCGCTGTTTCAGTTGACGAGCGCTATCCCAAGGGCGGGATAAAGGCAATGCTCGCGCTCTGGGGAACGGGACAGCTTCTTTTAACCAAGTGCATGATCTGCGTTTCAAGCGACGTTAACCCGAGGGATTTCTCCGCGGTGCTCCACGAGATAGGGGAGAATTTCGATCCCAGGGAGGATTTCCTCATGGTACAGTGGGCTCCCCTAGACACCCTTGACTTCACGAGCAACAAGTTCAACGTTGGAAGCAAGATGGGAATAAACGCGGTCAGGAAAAACTCCCCGGAGAGGAAAACCTACGCGAGGGAGGTTCCCGACCCCAGGGAAAAACACCCGGAGATAACGGGATTCAGGCTTCTTTCGGGAGGTTTCTGCGTCGTCCGGATAGATGAATCCCGGACCGACCCCAAGGAGATGATACGCAGGCTGTTCGAGACTCCCGGCCTTGAGGGAGTGCGGATAATAGCTGTCGTGAGCCCGGATATAGATTTAACGGATGACACGGAGCTTATCTGGGGTATCTTTACTAGGTTCGATCCTTACCTGGATGTTCTGTTCGAACACACGGAGCTTCGGGGTTCAGCGGTCGTTTACGACGGCAGGATGGGAATCGACGCCACCATAAAACAGTGGTATCCTCCGGTAATAGAGATGTCTGAGGATATGAAAGACAAAGTGGAGACGAGATGGAGCGAGTACTGGAACTGACCGAGAACTTCTGCACCGACCCGAACCTGCTCCCCGTAATGGAGAAGGTTGCCGAGGGCCGGAGGCTTTCCTTTGAGGACGGGCTTTCGATACTTGATTCCCCCGATCTTAACACGGTCGGCATGATGGCGGATTACGTTAAGAGAAAGAAATCGGGAGAAAAGGTCTATTTCGTCGTGAACCGCCACATAAATCCTTCTAACATTTGCGCCATATCGTGCAGATTCTGCGCTTTCGGGACCACGAAGAAGTCCCCGAACGCCTATGAGCTTTCAGACGAGCAGATGCTTTCCATGCTTAGCGAGGAGATGAGGGAGGTTCACATAGTGGGCGGCCTTCATCCCGACTGGGAGTTCGACCATTACCTTGACATAGTGAAGATGATAAAGCGCCACTTCCCGAGTATTCACGTAAAGGCCTTCACCGCGGTTGAGATCGACTGGTTCTCGGAGATAAGCGGTCTGTCCCTGAAAGACGTGCTTCTCGCCCTTCAGGACGCGGGCGTTGACGCCCTTACGGGCGGCGGAGCGGAGATACTGCACGAAGAGGTGAGAAAGAAGATTTGCGCCCCGAAGACGGTCGCGACGAGGTGGGAGGAAATCCACCGCCTGGCTCACACGCTCGGCATCCCGACAAACGCCACCATCCTTTACGGCCATCTTGAAAAGCCCTTCCACGTGGTTGACCACATGGAGAGGCTTAGAAGAATAGAGGACGAGTCCCCTGGGTTCTTCGCGTTCATCCCCGTTCTTTTCCAGCCGGAGAACACGGGCCTTAAGCACATAAAGCCTTTTCCCGCCTCATACGACATGAAGGTTCACGCGCTTGCGAGGCTCTATCTTGACAACTTCCCTCACATAAAGTCCTACTGGATCACCCTCGGGGAAAAAGCGGCCCAGGTGGCACTTCATTACGGCGCGAGCGACGCGGACGGAACGATAATGAGGGAGAAGATCATCCACGACGCGGGCGCCCCTTCTGAAGTGGGTCACAGCAGGGATTTCATGATAAAGATGATCCGGGATTCTGGGTACGTTCCCGTTGAGAGGGACGCGCTTTATAACGAAATAAGGGTTTACAACTGATTCCCGTCCGGGGACGGCTCTACGGGTTCTCGGAGCCGAAATTTCCCGGTTTTTGCTTGGTGTGAGGAAAAATGAGACGTGATTTCTGGTCCAGGGTTTTTGTCTTGGCGCTTGTTGTGCTTGCGGGCGTGGCTTTTCCCGTGTACAACGAAAGTGTAGGGGAGGTTAAAGACATGGAAAGCAGGAAAAACAGCGGTTACATGGAAGCGACTTTCGCCGGAGGATGCTTCTGGTGCATGGAGCCTCCTTTTGACAGTCTCGACGGGGTTGTCGAGACGGTGGTAGGCTACTCGGGGGGAAAGGAGGAAAATCCCACATACGAGCAGGTCTGGCAGGGTAGAACGGGCCACGCAGAAGCTATAAGGGTGGTTTACGACCCCGCGAAGATAGACTACGAAACCCTTCTTGAGACTTTCTGGATAAACATTGATCCGACCCAGGTGGACGGGCAGTTTGCCGACAGGGGAAGGCACTACAGAACCGCTATCTTCTACCATAACGATTCGCAGAAGGAAAAAGCCCTTCTCTCGAAAAAGAAACTCGAGGAGTCGGGCAAATTCAAAAAGCCGATAGTCACCTCGGTAGAGAAGTTCGTCTCTTTCTACAGGGCGGAGGAATACCACCAGGATTACTACAAGAAAAACCCGATTCACTACGGCAATTACAAAATAGGTTCGGGGAGGGCTGGCTTCATCGAAAGGACCTGGGGAAAGCAGGATCTTCAGTGAACTGGCAAACCCGAGGGATTTCCCTGAGTGAGCGGCCGTCACGCTAAAGGGATTTTATCCGGAACCGATGACCGTTTACTTTCTCAACTCCCGAATAATGTTTCCCGATCCGTCCGAAGCGGAGCCGGGAGGGCTTCTGGCGGTCGGAGGGGATCTTTCTCCCGAGAGACTTCTTCTGGCCTATGAAAACGGCATTTTCCCCTGGTATTCCGAGGAAGACCCCATTTTATGGTTCTCTCCCGACCCGAGAATGGTTTTTCTCCCGGGGGACTTCAGGTTTTCAAAAACCCTTTTAAAGACGGTGTCTTCGGGGAAGTTCTTGGTGAGGGCCGATACGGATTTCACAGCGGTCGTTGAGAACTGCGCGCAGGTCCAAAGGAAGGGACAGAGCGGGACGTGGATAACCGAGAGAATGAAGGTGGCTTACGGGAAACTGCATGAGTTGGGTTACGCCCATTCTTTTGAGACCTACCGGGAGGGAGAGCTTGTCGGCGGTCTTTACGGAGTGTCTCTCGGCGGGGCGTTTTTCGGGGAATCGATGTTTCATCTTGAAACCGACGCTTCCAAGGTGGCCCTTTTCCATCTGGCGCGGAAATGCTGGGAATCCGGATTTGACTTCATAGATTCCCAGGTTCCGACGGATCATATGAGGACTCTCGGAGGAAGAGAAATCTCAAGAAATGAGTTTCTGCTCGCGCTTGAATCCTCTCTTGGGAAAAAGACCCTGCGCGGCAGGTGGGAGATCTGAACTTTTCCCGTCCCGGCGAAATGACAGGGGCAGGAAAAATGGTTAAAATCCTGCCTCATGCCGAAATTGCTTGTCTTCCAGCATGTCCCTCACGAGATACTGGGAACTCTTGACCCGATGCTAAGGGATGCCGGTTTCAGGATACGTTACGTGAACTTCGGCCGTTCAAACTACAAAATCCCCAGACTCCGCAATTACGACGGTCTTGTTGTTCTGGGGGGGCCTATGAACGTGGATGAGACCGAGAAGTATCCTTACCTCGTACCGGAGACCGAATCCATAAGGGAATTTATCGAAATGGACGCTCCGGTGCTCGGCGTATGTCTCGGTTCGCAGCTGATTGCCAAGGCCCTTGGAGCCCGGGTTAACAAGAATCCGGAAAAAGAGATCGGCTGGTACGACGTTTCCCCTACCGAAGAGGGGGAAGAGGATCGTCTTATGGGCGCATTCGGTGCGGTTGAGAAGGTCTTTCAGTGGCATGGGGATACTTTTGAGATTCCACCGGGCGCCGTACACCTAGCCACTTCCCCCGCGTGCACGAACCAGGCGTTTCGATACGGAGACAAGGTATACGGGTTCCAGTTCCACCTCGAGGTAGATGCGCCAATGATAGAGCGCTGGCTTGTTGCTCCGGTGAACAAAAAGGAAATCGAAGAACTCGGCGGCAAGATAGATCCCGATCTTATAAGATCGGAGACTCCCAAATACATAGATGCCCTTTCAGATCTCAGCAGGCGGACTTTCGGCGGTTTTATCGACCTGCTCGGAGGCTCCTCGGAGAAAAAGGCGCATATGCCTTCTGTCTGATACCGCCTGTCAGCGGTTTGTTGCTATTCTGGCACGGACCTGAGACAGTCACTTTACATTCAGGCCAGAGTTCAATCTCTCTTGGATGACTTTTCTGAAAGGTTGTCGTTATCTAGGTCTGCAATGCCTGTAAGAGTTACGGGGGGTCGGTCGGGGAACTCGGCCACTAAGTTCAGCTTTCCTCCCATTGCCTCTACGTAATCGCTTAGCGTGGATATCAGAAGGTCGCTCCGCTTCTCTATCCGGGATACGTTTTCTTGCTTTATCCCGAGTTTTTCCGCCACGCGCACTTGGGTCCATTTGCGTGCCTTGCGCAAGTCCTGAAGGGACATCTCTTCGGCAATAAGCTTTTTTGCCCGTTCCTCTACTTTCTTACGACGCGTCGCGGGGAGTCTTTTCATCTTTTCTTCTAGGGTTGACATTACGATATACCTCCTTATAACTGCTTCAACCGGTCAAGATGAGCATCAAACCTTTTATCTGCCTTCTTGATCAGCTGTCTATAAAAACGTTTTTCACCGACGCCTGATTTGTTGCCAGCCACGAGCAGAATCGCCATGCGCTTGGGATCAAAGGCAAAAGCGACCCGCCATACACCGTTTTCGGCCTCGAAGCGAAGTTCTTTCATATTGGCATGACGAGATCCCTTAAGAGTGTCTACCCGTGGGCGTCCTAGTTCGGGTCCGAACACCTCAAGAAGTTTTGCCTGTGCGAGCAACTCGTCCTGCACTGCGATGGGCAGGTCATCGAATTCAGCATCAAAGGCAGGATCAAGACCAACTTCCCATTTCATGACATAAATATGCTTTAAACCGCATATGCTGTCAAGAGCATTTTAAGAGGGGTTGTATATTTTGTTAACCAAAAAGCCTGACTGGAGGTGTGATATGATTAAGAACCATGAGAAAGTTCTTTTCAGTTCTGTTTCAGGTTATTTCCACAGCTGCTGCACTTACTACAATTTGCTTCATTTACTCAAAAGCTGAAATGGAACCCAATACCATAATTGTTGTCTTCTTAGTGTTGTTGGGAGTTTCGACCACTTTTCAATTCCTCATCAAAAGTGATAGTTTCTGGAACTGGATTGAGGCAACCTTCGGAGAAACCCTAAAAGAAGGTGAACTGTTCCGTACCCTGATGGGCGATGGCCTTATGGGTAAGAAGGAGAAATGGAGAGAAGACATCCGTATAAGAAGAGCAAAGAATATTATCGATAAAATGACACGTGGAAATCCCAAATAGTTCTTAACTCCCTTTTAAAGAATTTTAGGGAATTAGGGACTGTTTCGGATTTCGCTGGGTCAGACTTTTTGGTTAACAAAGTATATAATCACCTATTTTAACGGTCTTTTCTCCGCGTCCATTTAAACCTAAAAAATTCAGGTTATGTGGTCCGTTCGGTAGCTTCCCTATTGATCGCTGTTGAAAAAACCCCGGGCGTGTGTATAATCCGTGCGTCTTTCAGTTACTAAGAATCTTCTTTTAATCCACTCGACGAGGTAAATAATGAGCAACTGGGAATGTAAAAATCACGGTCATCCAGACATAAAGCCTTCTCCTTCCAGAAGAGCAATATTTATCGGCAGGTATCAGCCATACCACGCCGGACACATAAGCCTTGTCAGGCAGAAGCTCGACAATGGAGTTCCGTGCCTGATAATGGTAAGGGATATTCCTCCCGACTCGAAAAATCCCTTCACCACAGAACAGACCGTCGGAATGATAAGAAAATATCACGAGAGCAAGGGGGATGACGTGGTCGTGATGGTGATTCCGGATATTGAATCGGTGAACTGGGGCAGGGGAGTCGGTTACGAGATGAACGAGTTTTTTCCGCCTGAGAACATAGGATTCATATCGGCTACCAAGATACGCGAGTCGATAGCAAGCGGCAATGATGAGTGGAGGGAACTCGTGGACGAGTCCATTCAGGATGACGTGGTAAGTTACCTGAGCGGCGACTAATCGCAGTTTCTGAAGTTAAACAGGCGGCGTCGCGGACCACTTCGCGCAAAAACTGTGCGGACATATCCGAGGGGTGGAGCAAGGAAATCGCATGTCGCAAAGAGCGCACCAGGGTGAAGTTGCCGGAACGCGCTGGACCCCCGGTCAGTACCTGAAGTTCTCCCAGGAGCGCCTGCGACCGGCCCTTGAGTTGCTGGATCGTATACCCCTTGAGGCGCCGGACGTGATCTATGATCTGGGTTGCGGTTCGGGCCACATAACCCGTTTTTTGGCGAAGCGCTGGCCCTCATCCAAGGTATACGGTATCGATAACTCACCGCAGATGCTGGCCGAGGCGGCCGCGGAGCCGTCGACCATACACTGGGCGGATGCCGATATCCACAACTGGGTGCCTGAGGAAACCCCGGACCTTATTTACTCCAATGCGTCTTTGCACTGGGTTAACGGTCACTCTGAGCTGTTTACGCGTTTGGTGAGCTGCCTTAACCCGGGAGGTTGCCTTGCGGTCCAGATGCCGCTTAGCTGGGATCTTCCGTCTCACCGCCTGATGCGGGATACGCTGGCAGATGGCGGTCCCGGCGGGAAGCCCGTCGGCGAGGCCTCACTCCTTGCTGCATTGTCAAACAAGTGGGTTGAGGATTCAGAGTTCTATTACGATATTCTTTCTCCCTGTGCGCGACGTCTTGATATCTGGGAAACGCACTATCTTCATGTTTTGGAAGGCGATGATCCTGTTTTTGAATGGGTTATGGGCAGCGGTCTGCGCCCGATTCTAAATG
The DNA here is from genome assembly GCA_965207685.1 of Thermodesulfobacteriota bacterium. GTDB lineage: Bacteria > Desulfobacterota_D > UBA1144 > Nemesobacterales > Nemesobacteraceae > Nemesobacter. The sequence continues at coordinate 121,146 of OZ242294.1, forward strand.
GTCTGTCCGATACAGAACGAAACCGGTTTTTAAAGGTATACAAGGAGCGGCTTCGAGATGCTTATCCTAGGGTTTCGGGGAACCGTACGCTGTATCCCTTCCCTCGCCTGTTCATCATTGCGCTAGTCTGAGGGCGAGGCGGACTTGGATCTTTTATAGTTTGAGATCTCCTTTTATCAAATGACAAAAATGGTTCCATCACGTTTTTTTCACTCATAACTTTCTATAATCAGTAAATATTCGCTTAAGCAGTCCTCACAAATGTCACATTAATCTAATGAGCGATTTGTGATCTGTGGAAGACATAATTTCATCACGAAACCAGGGGTGATGTCCCAGAAAAATGTAATAAAGATAAAGAATTGTATAAAGTGAACACGACAGCTCGTTTTTTGACAACTCCTTTTAATGTGACATTTAACGTGACGCCTTTATCTTTGTTTTTGAAGCTACCAATCCGAGCTAATTTCCTGATATTATTTGTCATTTTAACGTTGTACTCTTCAGGTATTTCTCAGCCAGTTAAAATAAATTCATGGATACGACCGTACACTTCATCAATGTTGGACAAGGAAATATGTCCCTAATTGAAACATCGAATGGAGAAAACTTTGTCTTTGACTGCAACATTACTGACAACAATGAGAAGGATGTTCTTAAGTATGTGGCCAAACAGATCGGCTGGCATACTGAACTCACTGCGTTCATTTGCTCGCACCGAGATGCTGATCATATGCGCGGCGTTACCAAACTACATAAATATTTCCCAATTCAGGAAATATGGGACAGCGGGTACCCCGGAACTTCAACTGATACAGATGAGTATAAACAGTACATGCGTCTCAGAAGACAGGTTGGTTGGGATATCAAAGAGAAGCTGAAGCGGCGGGACTTTGGACGAACTCGGTTTCGGTATTTAAGTGCAAAAGACGACCGACTTGCAAAGAATGCCAATGCGCAAGGAATCGTGCTTAAAGTAGAGCACCACAGTGACGACGATTCCTTTCCTAAAGAAAGTGTGATGCTGACGGGTGACAGCGACGCAGAGACTTGGCGGTACGGAATCCAAAAGGACTACGATGATAATGACATCTCGTGTAACATCCTTGTCGCGAGCCACCATGGCTCCATCACGTTTTTCAAAGATCCGAAAGATAATAAATACTACTACGTGAGTCACATCAAGGCGATGAACCCAGACATAACGGTTGTGTCGGTAGGAGAGAACCCACACGGCCATCCGGATGCAGAAGCTATTAGGCTTTATAAGAAATATTCACAGGGATCGAAACGAGGAAACAAGCTGTTCAGAACTGATCAACAGGGGCATATGAAAGTGCATCTCAAAAACTACGGCGGGTGGAGTTTAGAATTTAATCGGTGAAAAAGTGTATTCTGATGAGGTTTCAATTTGTCTTGAGATCTCATAATTTAAGATAGCAAGGAACATAGTAAATAACTCAAACTTCTCTGAAAGAAAAAAATAGGCCTTGGCTTGTTCTGGTTATTCTGGCGAACATTGCGCTCTATTTAACGGTGCTCAACGAAGGGTTTGTGATTAAAAGTTGGGTTGAGACGCTCACTAGCATCAAGGAACAAACCCCTATTCTTCTGATGATGTCGATTTTGACCGGTGTCATCAACGCGCAAATCGATCATAATAACAAGGCGCGGCTAGTATTCTGGAAATGGTCACATCCGTTACCGGGGTGTCGTGCATTCACCGAATATGCGAGTACGGACCCGCGAATTAACATGGACACCCTGCAAAAATACGAAGGTCCACTACCAACCGAACCTGACAAACAAAACGCACTGTGGTTCAAGTGGTATCGAGAATTCCAAGATGAACCCGGCGTCAAGCAGGTGCACCAAGAGTATCTGTTTACACGTGATTACGCAGGCATTTCGTTCCTGCTGATTTTCTTCTTTGGGTCACTGGCGCTATGGCAGATGAGGAGCGTTAAGGTCTTAGGCATCTACTTGGTTATTCTTATAGCGCAGTACCTACTAGTACGTCGGGCAGCGCATAACCATGGTGTTCGATTTATCACCTCAGTTTTGGCGTACAAAGCGTCAAGTTATTAACAGTTGGAAAGATCTCAGAATCAATAAGGGGCAATCCTCCATATTTAACATTATAGTTTCTTTTTGGGAATTACGTTGTTAATAGCACGCCATCTGTCCGGAAGTATAGCACGCCGTCTGTCCGGTTTTGCTGAAGGGCGATTGTCTGGATTTATCTTCTCCAAAGGAGGAGGTATTCATGGACCAGACGAGGTTTCTGCAAAGAGTCAGGATGAACCAGTTCGAGAGGGTATACCGGAGGTGGAAGGAGAAGAAGGTTATACAGGCAGAAGCAGCAGAGCAGCTCGGGATAGGGGAGAGAACGTTTCGTCGTTACGCGGTCCGATACAGGGACGAAGGGATGCGTGGGCTTTTGGATAAGCGCCTGGGAGCGCTCTCCCACAACCGGGCCCCGCAGGAGGAGATCTCGGAGGTGGTGGAGTTGTACAAGACCCTCTACCCCGAACGCAACGTGGCTCACTTCTACGAGGCGTATAAAGAGCGCCACGGAGGCCGTCGCTGCTACAACTGGGTGAAGAGAACCCTTTACTCTGCGGGAGTGGCGAGGAGGCCCCGGGGAGGGGGAGTGCACCGCCAGCGCAGGCAGCGGCGGGAGTGTGCCGGGGAGATGATACACCAGGACGCAAGCACTCACAGGTGGGTTCCCCGGGAGGTGTGGGACCTTGTGGTGACCATGGACGACGCCACCGGGGAGATATACAGCGCTTTCTTTGTTTCGGAGGAAGGGACCTGGAGCAGCATGAGAGGGGTAAGGGATGTATTGGAGAGTAAAGGGATATTCTTGAGTTTTTACAGTGACCGGGGGCCCCATTACTGGAGCACTCCGGTGGCCGGAGAGAAGGTGGACAAGGAGAATCCAACGCAGTTTGGGCGAGCGATGGGTGAGCTGGGCATTCTGATGATACCGGGATATTCCCCTGAGGCCAGGGGGCGCAGCGAGAGGATGTTCGGGACCTTGCAGGGAAGGTTGCCCGCGGAGTTGCGTGAGCGTGGTATAGTGGAGATGGAAGAGGCGAACAGGTTTTTGGAGGAGAGTTTCATAGAGGATTTCAACAGGCGTTTCATGGTGGCCGCGGCGGAGAAGGGGGAAGCGTTTGTACCGCTTTTTGATGCCAACCTTGACGATATACTGTGTTTGAAGCATCGGAGGGTAGTGGGCAACGACAACTGCGTGAGGTACAAGGGTATGAGTTTGCAGATCCCGCCGGTTAAGGATCGTTATCATTTTGTGAGGGCTAAGGTAGTTGTGCATGAGTATTCGGACGGGAGCATGTCTGTGTATCATGGGAAGCGCAGGCTGGGCGGATATGACAGTGAAGGCAGGTTAAAAAACAAAGGAGGCGAAAGCAGACCGAGAACCCGGATAAGGGGTTCCCGCAGTTTCACTTCACCCTCTTCGGGCTACGCCCTGGGAGGCTGAAGTGAAAAAAGCAAAAGCGGACAACTCGCGTGCTATAAAAGCGGACAGTTCCATTTGCTGTTAACATACGTACATAAATAAAAAAACTTCCCATGCTATATTATATCTAAAAAATACGAACGTAACCCACCAAAAACATTGAAAAATCTTTGACTTTTAGCTGTCGGGGTATAGATTTAATAGGCAGTATTTAATAAGGAATTGAAATATGCCTACAGAAAAAGATTATGATAAGCGTAAAGAAGACCACGATAAGCGTGAACTATCGAATAGTGAAAACTATGACCGATCATTTGTAACATTATCAACTTTTATCTTTGGATTCTCACTTTTAGCAATTGGCTATATTACGGCAAATAATACAGGCATTTGTTATACTAAAGTTTTGATTGCTAGTTGGATTTCCATATCAGCAGCAATCATATTATACATAGTGAATTTTTGGATAGCTGGTCGTGCTTTAGCTATCGATTTAAACCGTGCTGGACAATGCTGGGAAGAGAGGGACTACTCTGTATTTAATAAGCGGGAAAATTGGGATATTTGTCGTAAATGGATTAACCGAATTGTAGGAGCATTATTTATATTTGCTCTTATTTTCATTGTAGGTTTCGTAATATTGAATTTATTTAGAATCTGATTTCCCCTTTTTCTTGGTTGTATCTTTCACACGGATTTTCTTTTCAGTTGGTCCTGCAGCTTTCAGAAATTGAAGTCGATCTAGACTTTTATCTTCTTTTCCTGCCGTATCTTCTACACGGAATTTCGTTTTAGTTGGTCCCGCAGCTCGGCCAGTATCAAGTCGATCTAGACTTTTATCTTCTTTTCTATCTTTACTCATTTTCTGTCTCCTTATCTGAACTATGGAATCCGAATTATACCAGTACCCTTCATAAAAGCTTAGAACAAGCGAAAAAAAAATTAAAAATCGAGTTTACTTAAATTCACGGGTTGCTTGACCGAGAGCTGCCTAATTATACCCTGCGCCATAGAGCGCCTTTTTTGGACACGCGCCTCGGTCAAGCGCCGTGATAAATGCCCAGCAGGAAGTTTGCGCCTCTGAGCGCCAGTACTGGTTCTGACAAGCATCACGGCAAACCCGAATCTTATATGGAGGTATTAGTTTACATGAAAAATCTCAAATCTTTATTCTTTGCAGGTGTCGACTGGGGCAAGAACTCCCACCAGGTCTGCGTCATTGACAATGAAGGTTCTGTTGTCGGAGAAAAAAGCTTCAGACATACGGGAACCGGTCTTTTTGAGATGACCCGGTGGATACACGAGGTCTCAGGCTCTGATTCCTGTGATATATCCGCGGCCATTGAAGTGAACCACGGCCCCGTGGTGGAAAGTCTTTGCGAACAGGGATTTATGGTTTATTCCATAAATCCCAAGCAGCTTGACCGCTTCAGGGACCGCTTCAGTGTCTCAGGGGCCAAGGATGACAGAAAAGACGCCCTGGTTTTGGCCTCGGCGCTCCGCACGGACCGCAGACACTTCCGCCACGTTGAACCGCAGAATCCAGACGTCATAGTTCTGCGCGAACTCACCAGGACGAGAGAAGAACTGCTGAGAGAACGCACGCGTCTTGTAAACCGTTTCCGCGCGCTGCTTTGGAGGTATTACCCCCAGTTCGAAGAGCTTCTCGGCAGTACGGTAAGGCCATGGCATCTTGAACTTTGGGAGCTTATGCCCTGTCCTCGCGCGGCAAAGGGGAAAAGAGCCTCAACGGTACAGAAGATTCTCAAGCGCAACAGGGTGAGGCGTATTGACGCCGAGGGAGCGCTCAAAATACTGCGGGCCGGGGAAATAAACGTGAGCGACGCAACCGTGCGCAGTTGCGTCTTCCATATAAAATCGGTTGTCGAACGGTTGAAGGTGGCGGACCGTCAGCTCGGGGAAATCAAAGACTCTATAGACAAGATTATAGTGACCATTAACGAAAAACTTAAGGCAGAAGGGAACGGGCCAACCGATATTGAGATTCTCCGCTCCATCCCGGGAGTGGGAACCGTGGTGCTCGCTACGCTTATTGCCGAGGCATGGAGTCTTGTGCGCCGTCGGGACTTCGAGGCGATCCGATGTCTCGGAGGCACAGCTCCGGTGACGAGACAGTCGGGCAGGACAAAGCTGGTCGTCAAACGAAGGGCTGTGTGCAAAAGTCTCTCAGCCGCGTTTCATGTTCTGGGCGGGATAGCCGTAATCAATGATCCGGCAAGCAGGGCAAAGTACGAAGAGCTTCGGGGAAGGGGTCATGGTTACTGCAGATCCGTTCGTACTGTGTGCGACCGTCTTTTGTTCGTCGCCTGCGTCATCCTGGAAAAAGGAGAACTGTTTGACAAGGAGTTCAGAAAACCTCTTCCGGACGCCACGTAGAGGGAAATGTTAAAGAGAAAAAACCAGGGAGAAATCTTAAAAAAAAGAAATTCGCTATATACATAAAATTTAAGCTTGAAAAAAACAGGAAGTCCACAAACAGTCCCCTTACCAATTCCCCGCTTTTCAAGAATTGCGCTCCTCATAACGCTTCACAATCGCCTCGGCGGACTCATCAAGACCTGGGAAAAGGACTTCACGTGTTACGTTCAGAAATTTTAACTCATCTAAAATCTCATTTTTGCTATTAATAGGCACAGTTAGTTTGTAGTGATGGTACACTGGTGCATTTTTGCTTAATTCTAGGATTTTCTTTTCTTCAAACCGCTCGTGGAACGCGGAAATTAGGAAAGCACCAGATTGTGCTCTGATTCGTTCAAAAGATTGTTGGGCTTCCACAACGAAAACACGGAAAAAATCTCTTATGTCAATTCGTTCTCTGAAGTGTGGTTTTTCCTGCCAAATATGATTATAAAGGCGGTCCATAATAGGGGAATATTCATCTCCTCTATAAAGAGGTTCCCCCATGTCATCTTCATACGGATCAATACCCATGAGTATGTCTTGTTCAGAACGCGGAAGTTTTGCCAAGTTCGCAACAATGCTGATCGCATCGCTGTCAAATGTCTTTACAATATCTTTCGGTACCACGAAAACATGTAATATGCCATTATTTGAACCTTCAGGACGTTGACAAGCATGGAACAGGGCTACAAGAGGGTTTCGCGTAATGTCGAGGAGTCGAGTTTTGAATCCATGATGCTGCGCTATAACCCACTGTGAAAGAGCCGAGGTTGCTCTAATGAAATCTTCTGGTCTTTGCGACATCAGATCAAGCAACATCTCACCTTCCTTGTCGCGTAAAATGGTTGTTCCTTCTGACGAATTTCGCATTACAGAGGGACGAAGTTCCCAAGAATTGTCGCCTTCTCCACGGAAATAAAGTATGTAGCTGTCATTGAAAGAAGTTCCCTCCAAGCTATTTTCGTAATGCTTCTCGAAAAATTTACGGATTCTAATCAAATCTCCAACTTTTTTAACTCTATTGGGGAATTTACGGGGCTTTATTACTAAGTTTTTTGGGTCTGGAAAGAGAATGGACGTCCAAGGTTTCGCATAAGCAATATCCGCACCAATTAGAATTGCATCTCTAAGGTTAGCGTCACTAAGCTTTGCTCTTCCAAGGTTGGCGCGAGTAAAGTCAGCACGGGCAAGTTCAGCACCTCGAATATCCGCATGGGAAAGGTTCGCACCGTTAAGATTAGCACCGTCAAGTTTTGCCTTGCGAAGGTCACTATCGAAGAGCGAAGCTCTTTCAAAATTGGAATATCTCAAGTTAGCTTCCCTGAAACTAAAGTGCGGTAGTTCAGCATCTTGAAAAAGTCCGTAGCTTAGATCAATACCGTCAAGGAAAAAACCTTCAACCCAAAGCCCTCGTTTTCTCTTGTGAACTGATCTCAGAAGTTCATGAGAAAGATCTGCTTTAGTGAAATCAGGCCGGAAAAAAGCAGGGTCAAGAGTACCTCTTGCTTCCGAGCGTTTAGCATTCCAAGAATCAACACTTTCGCAAAGCCATTCTATGTGTTGCTGTTTAGCCATGAAATTTTTTTGCTTATCTGATCAAAGTCTATTTTGAGTGGGAACTTATAAAACGGGCTTATAAACACTTTAGTTGTCCTACTAATTTACATGAATTTAACCCAGAGACATAATAGAAAAAACTATAGAAACGCAAAACGAGAAGTATATTTTTAGTTAAAATGAGTGAGTTGATCGTCGTGACTGTTCTTAGCATGAAGAAAAAGTGATCAAACCATCTTTGTCACTTGATCAAGCCATTTTTGCAACCACAGTTTTTGCAGCTACATCTTGCCTCGCTCGGTTACGGAGAAAATGGCAGATTTCTAAAACTTTTTTACTGCGATTCGGTTTCCGCGGTCTCTTCCTTGGCGGATTTTCTCTGGTACTTGCGGCGGAACTTCTCGACCCTGCCTTCTTTTTTATAGTGCTTTTCCCTTCCGGTGTAGAAAGGGTGAGAGTCGCTTGAGATTTCCACGCTTATGAGGGGGTATTCGTTTCCGTCTTCCCATTTGGTGGTTTCCTCCGATGTTCTGGTCGAACGCGTAAGGAACATATGCCCGGTGAACGAATCCTTAAAAACCACATAGTTATAATCTGGGTGAATATCTTTTTTCATTTTCTCTATCCAGTGTTTTTTTGAGAAAGGGAATTCTATACGACTATAAAATTTTGTAAAGCGTGGGGCGGCGGATCGGGTTTTTTCTCACCCCTCGGTTCTGCTAAGAATTTCGGCCGCCTTTTTCGCAAAATAGGTGATTACGATGTCGGCCCCGGCCCTTTTTATGCTAAGAAGGCTTTCAAGAATTATTTTTTCCTCCTCAAGCCACCCCGATTGCGCGGCCGCCTTTATCATGAGATACTCGCCGCTCACCTGATAGGCCGCCACCGGAAGGTCAGTGTTCTCCCGAAACTGGGATACCAGATCCAGATAGTACCCCGCGGGTTTCACCATCACCATGTCCGCACCTTCTTCTTCGTCCAAAATGAGCTCCCGCAAGGCCTCTCTTGAGTTAGCGGGGTCCATCTGGTAAGTCATCTTGTCCCCGCCTCTCGGCGCTGAGTCAAGCGCTCCGCGAAACGGTCCGTAAAAAGAGGAGGCGTACTTCGCCGTGTACGACATTATCGAAACGTTCGTATGGCCCTCTTCGTCGAGAATCTCCCTTATTGCCCCGACCCTCCCGTCCATCATGTCGCTCGGGGCTACTATGTCGACTCCCGCGGCGCCATGGCACAGGGCCTGCTTGCAGAGCACCTCGACCGTTACGTCGTTAAGTATTTCCCCGGACGGGGACACCACGCCGTCGTGCCCGTCGCTTGAGTACGGATCAAGGGCGATATCCGTTATGACGGCGACTTCCGGAACCTCTTTTTTAATGGCGGCTATGGCTCTTGGCACAAGTCCTCTCGGGTTATAGCACTCTTCGGCGAAAGGAGATTTAAGTCCATCTTCGATTGCCGGGAAAATCATTACCGCTCCGACCCCCAGACTGTGGGACTGCCTAACTTCCTCCACAAGACCCGGGATGCTCCACCTTTTGCATCCGGGCATCGATTCTATTTCCTCATCGCCGTTTTTATCGTGGATAAAAAGCGGGTACACGAGGTCTCCCGGCAGAAGCGAAGTTTCCCGCACGAGGTTTCTTACGGAAGGGGATTTGCGGTTCCTTCTCGGTCTTGCCGACAGGTCAAGAGACGGGATGTCTCTCTCCGGCGTCTTTATTTTAGATTTTCTTCTGGTGCTCATGGCTTTTGCGATCCTGGTTTTATAAGCATGGGGGAAAGGCGCTTCTGCCCGGTGCGAAACCCCCGGAAAATAATAAAAGCCACAGGAGAATAGTCAACAAAAGGTGAATATTCCCGGCTGGCGCCCGGAGGACGCGGACGGCCCTGCTCAAGTTTTTTTCCAGCTTCCGACTTCCCGGGACTTTTAAATGTGTCGCCCGGGGTCTATAATGATTTGCCAAGAATACGAGGAGGAATCCATGAACAGCGACAAGACCCAAGATGCTTCCACTTCCACCTACACCATGGGATACAGCGATGATTTCCAGAAACTGCTCAGGCGCCGAAACGCGGGAACCAGCGCCGCACACCTGCTCCCGCACCTTGAGCCGGGCATGCGCGTTCTGGATTTCGGGTGCGGCCCCGGAACGATTTCAGTGGGGCTGGCAGAAGCGGTTGAACCCGGAGAGCTTTTCGGTGTCGATATGGAGGCTTCGCAGATCGAGATCGCACGGGCCGCCGCGGAGGCCGGAGGACACCGAAACGCGGTGTTCCAGACCGCCGACGTGACAGATCTGCCCTTTGAGGATGACTCGTTTGACGTCGCGCACTGCCACGCCGTGCTCATGCACGCCCCGGATACGGAGATCGTTCTGGCGGAGGTGCGTCGGGTTCTAAAGCCCGGCGGCATCATCTCGAGCCGGGAGATGTTTGTTGACTCCTCGTTTCTGGAGCCTTCGATGAGAGACGGATGGGAAACGTTTGCGAAGCTTATTGAGGCTAATGGGGGTCACCCTCAGATTGGCAGGGAGCTCAAGCGGGTTTTTCTTGAGGCCGGATTTTCGGACATAAGCGCGGGCGTTTCGTTCGAACCTTTCTCGACGGACGAAGATATTGATTTTCTTCACGGTTTTATAACTGGCTGGTTTTTCTCTCCCGGGACTGTTGAAGCGGCCACGAAATACGGGATTGCCACCAGTGAGCAGTTCGATGACTGGCAGGGGATGCTTGATCAGTGGAGGGACACCCCCGGAGCACTTGCGGCTTTTGCCTGGGGGGAGGCGATAGGGCGCAAATAGGATAGCCTTCAGGGTTTTATCAAGACCTGACCCCATATCTTTCTTCCGAACTCTCCGCGGTAAGCTTGCCGTCTTGGGACATTTACCGTATAAAAAAACGGTTCTCGGGTCGCGTGTACTTGTCAATGGAGCAATCAGTCTTATTTTTACTAAGTGAGAGCGGTTTTTCCAAGTGGAATTTGCCGCTTAATGGAGGTTTCAGATGACCAGGGAGAAAACTGAAAAGCACGAGTTTCAGGCCGAAGTGCGAAGGCTTATGGATATCGTGATCAATTCCCTCTACACGGACAAGGAGATATTCATAAGGGAGCTGGTTTCAAACGCTTCTGATGCGCTAGAGAAACTGAGGTACATACAGCTCACCGAGAAGGAGATATACGACGAGGCTCTCCCGCTTGAAATCGAAATATCCACCTCAAGCGAGGACAATACGATTGCCTTTACCGACTACGGAATCGGAATGAGCAGAAAGGATCTCGTTGAGAACCTGGGAACGATAGCACGCTCGGGCTCGAGGAGCTTTCTTGAGGCCGTGGAGAAAAGCGGGACCGAAGGGGGAGACCTGATCGGGCAGTTCGGAGTTGGCTTTTACAGCTCCTTTATGGTTGCCGATTCGGTTGAGGTGGTGACCCGCGGCTACAGGAGGAATTCAGAGCATCTCATCTGGCGAAGCAGCGGGGACGGGGTGTTCGAGATAACGAAGGGAAAGGGGCACAGAAGGGGCACGAAGGTCGTAGTGTCCCTCAAGGAGGATGCCAGGGAGTACTCCGACCCGGACGTGATAAGGGACATCCTGAGAAAATACTCCGCGTTTGTTCCCTTCCCGCTTAAGCTAAACGGCGAGCAGATAAATACCACCGAAGCCGTCTGGCTTCGCAACAGGAGCGAGATTACGGATCAGGAGTACGGAGGCTTCTACAGGTTCCAGACTAACTCCTTTGACGAACCCAGATACAGGCTTCATTTCTCCTCGGAAGCCCCGATTGACATGAACGTGCTTCTGTTCGTGCCGGAGGACAACATGGAGCGCCTTGGATTCGGGAGAATGGACTCCGGAGTGAGTCTTTACTCAAGGAGGGTCCTTATAGACGCCTCCCCCGATAATCTTCTTCCCGAGTGGGCGAGGTTCCTGAAGGGTGTGGTGGACAGCGCCGACATCCCTCTTAACATCTCAAGGGAGACCATGCAGGACAGCTCCCTTATGAGGAAGCTTAATTCCGCCATTACGAAAAGGTTCATAAGATTCCTCGAGCAGAGTTCGGCTGACGACCCCAAGGGTTACGGCGATTTCTACGGTAAGTTCGGTTTTTTCATAAAAGAGGGCACGGCTTCTGACTTTGAGCACAAAGAGCAGCTTCGGGGGCTGCTTCGCTTTGAGTCCTCGCGCAAGGGGGAAGGGGAATTGGTTTCCTTTGAGGATTATCTTGCGGGAATGCGCGAGGGCCAGGAAGAGATCTACTACCTGTTCGGTTCCGCAAGAGACTCACTTGAGAACGGGCCCCACATGGAGTTTTTCCGCTCAGAGGATATCGAGGTTCTTTTCATATACGAACCGATTGACGAATTCGTGATGTCGACCCTGGGAGAGTACGAGGAAAAAAAGATTGTTTCCGCCGACAGCGTTGACATAGGGGTTGCGGGTAAGGATGCGGAGAGTTCTTCCGAGGAGGAAAAATCGCTTTGCGGCTGGATGAAGGAAGTGCTTGGAGAGAGGGTCGGGGACGTGCGCATGAGCCGGAGGCTGGTTGAGAGTCCCGCCGCTGCGTTTAACTCCGATTCCACGATGACCCAGGGGATGAAAAGGATCATGAGGAACATAAGCGCGGGCGCCGACACGCGTTCTGTTGTCCGCCTTGAGATAAACGGCGACCATGCGCTTATAAAAAACCTTGCTTCTATGAGAGAAAAAGACACGGAATTCGCCGCGATCATAGTTGAGCAGCTCTTTGATAACGCGCTTCTGGCCGCCGGGTACATGGAGAATCCCGGAAGCATGGTCGGGAGAATAAACAAGCTGCTTGAGCGGCTGAGTTCCGGATGATGTCCGCAGATGAACTACCTTGCCCATATTCGCCTCGCAGGGGATGACCCTGAATGCCTGATAGGAAATTTCCTGGGGGATTTCGTGAAGGGCCGCCTCACCGAGGACCGCTATACCCCGGGCATAAGACGCGGGATAGTGATGCACCGCAGGATTGACGCCTGGACGGATTCTCATGAAATAACGAGGGAGTGCGCCCGGCTTGTAAGTCCCGAGCGCAGGCGCTGGAGCAGGGTTATTCTTGACATCTTCTATGACCACCTGCTTGCCGTTAACTGGGAGAGGTATTCGGATGAGAGCCTCAGGGACTTTCTTGACAGGGCGTACGGTATAATCCTCGGGGCGGCGGATATCTTCCCCGAGCACTCAGCGGTCAGGATAAACACCATTATCAGGGACGGTTGGATAGAGAAGTACCGGAGCATTTCGGGGCTCAGCATCGTATTCCGGGGGATGTCGATAAGGGTAAGGAGAAAAAATCCCCTTTCCGGGTCCGAGCAGGAACTAGTTGCCCACTACGACGAGATGAACGAGCATTTCAACCGGTTTTTCCCGGAAATTCTCGAATACGCGAAACATCTTGAGAAATCGGACGAAATTCAGGCCTGATGGACCCCGCGCTTCGGGGTCGGGACGGATACTGGAATTTCTCCGGTACGCGCCGGGAAAACGGAAGAATGCCGGAGCTTGATACGAACACTTAGCGTACCAGTTTACAAGATCGGTCAAGCACATTCGGCACTTCGCTTTTTCGCCGGATCCTGCGTCCGTCGAGAGTTATTCGGGAACTCAGATGCCCAGACCGAACCCGGTAGCGAAGGTGTAGCCGACGTAGGCTCCCCATTCGCTGATTTCAAAATCGTGATCAACCTTTGCCGTCGAGGTGGTCAATCCGTCTCCCGAGCTGGAATCGGATTTGTACCTGGAGTAGGTGATCCTCAGATCAAGACGATTTCGTTCGCTTCCGAATTCTACTCCGGCTCCCACAAGCCAGGGCCACGCGCTAAGTTCCTTGCGGTCCACGCCCGCAATCCGCTCGGTAGTGCCGTCGGGAAGAACGACTGTGCCGTCATAAGCGCCATCAAACGTGAAATCCGCCCACTTAACCCCTCCGACCAGGTAAATCGAACCGCCGCTTCCCAGAATGTCTCCCTGGGGCGATAACCCCAGCTTCGCATTAAATCCCACACTGTAGTTCTTCTCAAGGTCCCAGTCTCCGGGAAACACGTCGGGAGCGTCCCGAGAAGAAGTGTCATCAACCCCTTTAAGCCTGCCGTCTACCTTTTTGTTCAGGTTAAAAGTGAAGTCGAGCTCGCCTGAAAAATAGGTTTGACCGGGGAGGTTCCATCGATGTCCCAGGATGGCCTTGAGGGAACCGATTCCGCCCTTGCCGTTATCGTTTTCGTAGGTCGACATGGGTTCCATGCCGGGAAAATTGTGAATTACCGTTTTCTTGTAGTCCACGTCGGCGTATTCTCCTCCGAGCGCCGCTCCGATGTAAAAACCGCCCATGCCCTCGGCGTTTGCGACCTGGGGTTGCAACGCGAGGCAAAAGGTTGCCAGGATTAAAGCCGCGGCAAGCTGCCGCAACCGGGCCCTCGACTTATTAAAACACCGTGGCGCGGCATGTACGGATGACCAGAAAGTTTCCTTTACCATTTCGTTCTTAACCTCCTTGCTTGTTTCGCCGTTGTCGTTACTGTTCGATTTTGGTGGTATTATTCTATCTCAAATAACCCCTGAAGTTCCAGAGATTCCTGGCAGATATATTTCATGAGGCTTTCTAAAAAAGGGGAACCCGGTTCAGGGAACAAAGAGGGTGAGGAACCTAGAATTTTTGCATGGAACTTGTGTCTTGGTTCGAATTGCCAGCTGACTAAATGCCCGAAAACTATTTATAAACCGAGGTAAGGAATGATTGATCTTTACACGGCGGCCACGCCGAACGGCAAGAAAGTTTCAATAATGCTTGAAGAACTGGGAGCCGCCTACGAGGTTCACGCGCTTAATCTCTCTGAGCTTGAACACAAGGAGCCGTGGTTTCTCGAAATAAATCCGAACGGGAAAATACCCGCAATAGTTGACAATGACGACGGCACGGCGGTTTTTGAATCTGGAGCCATACTCATATATCTTGCCGACAAGTTCGGAAGCTTCCTTCCGCCGGTCGGGGACAGCGACAGAACAACGTGTATCCAGTGGCTCATGTTCCAGATGTCGGCGGTAGGGCCCATGCAGGGACAGCTGAACGTCTTTTTAAAGTACGCCCCGGAAAAAATACCCTATGCGATAAAGAGATACACCGAGGAGACTAAAAGGCTCTACTCGATACTCGACGAAAGACTCTCCGGGGTGGAGTATCTTGCCGGAGAGTATTCGATCGCCGACATAGCCACGTGGCCCTGGATAAACACTTACGACTGGGCGGAACTGGATCTCGGGGCTTTTCCGAATCTTACCAGGTGGCATGCCGAAGTTGGCGAAAGACCCGCCGTGATAAAAGGAAACGGGATTCCTCCGAGCCCGGAGGAAGAGGAAACCGAAGAAGAGAAGATAAAGAGAATCCGGAAACTGCTTTCGTAGTTTTCTTATGTCTGAGGATAAGAAAAAAGACCGGATCGTACTGGTGACGGGGGCAAGCGGTTATGTTGGCGGGCGGCTGGTTCCGGCTTTGGAGGAAAGGGGCGAGCGGGTGCGCTGTCTTGCCCGCAACCCTGGATATCTCGCCGGTCGTTTCTCTCCCGATACCCGGATTGTCGCTGGCGATGTGCTTGACACCGATTCTCTTGAGACCGCGCTTGAGGGAGTGGACACGGCTTACTACATGGTCCATTCCATGGGTTCCGGGGACAACTTCGAGGAGCAGGACCGTATCGGGGCCCGTAATTTTGCCCGGGTTGCACGCCGACATGGAGTGCGTCGAATCATTTATCTGGGAGGATTGTTCGGAGACGGCGAACTTTCCTCTCACTTGGCGAGCCGCAGGGAAGTAGGGGATATTCTGGCCTCAGAAGGTCCCCTCACCTTGGAATTTCGCGCTTCGATCATAATCGGCTCGGGATCGCTTTCTTTTGAGTTGCTGCGAAGTCTGGTTGACAGGCTGCCGTTGATGGTTACCCCGAGCTGGGTGAGAACATTAACCCAGCCCATCGCCATCGAAGACGTAATAGCCTATCTCGTTTGCGGCCTGGATCTGGAACTGCAAGACAGTGCGGTTTTCGAAATCGCCGGTCCCGACCAGGTTACTTACGGTGAACTGATGAATGAATATGCCCGCCAGATCGGCGTGCGGCGCCTTATGATTCCGGTGCCTGTACTGAGTCCCAATCTCTCGAGTCTCTGGCTGGGGCTTGTGACTCCTCTTTATGCCCGGGTGGGAAGGAAACTCGTTGACGGCTTGCGCAACGAGACCATTGTCCGCGATAAGGCGGCCCTCGAGTGTTTCCCGGTACATCCCCTGGGAGTGCGTCAAGCGATAGACCGGGCCCTTAAGCGGGAGGATATGGAGATTGCCCAGACCCGCTGGAGCGACGCCGTGTCTTCAGGCGGTAACCGGCCGTCTTGGGGAGGAGGCCGTTTCGGTTCGAGGCTTATCGACTGCCAGCGGACCGTCGTCAACGTGGACCCCGCGCGGGCCTTTGCCCCCATACGGCGCATTGGTGGAGAGCAGGGCTGGTATTTTGCCACTTTGATCTGGTATCTGCGCGGCCTGGTTGATCTGCTGGTGGGCGGAGTGGGTATGCGGAGGGGCAGGCGGCATCCGACCGACTTGCGCCCGGGTGATCCTCTGGATTTCTGGCGTGTTGAGACGTATGAAGAGAATCGGCTGCTGAGCCTGAGAGCGGAAATGAGGTTGCCCGGTCAGGCGTGGCTTCAGTTTGAAGTCGAGCCCGCTGAGGGGGGCAGTCGAATAACGCAGACAGCAGTTTTCCGACCCCTGGGCCTAGGTGGCCTGATCTACTGGTATGGTCTTTACCCCACCCACTGGATTATTTTCAGGCAAATGCTTAAAGAAATTGCAAGGCGCGCAGCTTATTAATTCCCTAAGGTATATCCTCGACCCCCTGTACGCGGCCTTCAGTCTGTTCAGTAATTTGCGGAGTTGCATGGCAGGTTTTCCCTATAAGGGGATTATTTTCCGCAATAAGTAGCTATGGACTTAACCCTTTAATTACCCAAAGAGCCAGCGAACCAGAGTAACACCGCCGACTATTAACAAGACCGCCACAAGAGCAATAGCCACAAAACCCAATAGGTAACTGATTATGTATCTAAGATTTTCCATAGTTCACGGAAGCAAAGGCGTCTGCCTCTCTCTTTTCCCCTCTTCACCACCAGCACTAGTATAGTATTTAATGAAAGATGCAACTTCAAGGTCGACCTGGCTGGACGGGTTCTATTTTGTCTGCAACCAAAATATTTCGTAATGACAAGTTATGGGCTCGTGTTAAGAGAACAGACTGGCTGTGCATTGACCTAGAAACAAAAGGCAAGCAAAAGGCTTATTATCATTCTCCCTATCCAGATGGGAAGGAGCAGTTGTTAATAGCACGCCATCTGTCCGGAAGTATAGCACGCCGTCTGTCCGGTTTTGCTGAAGGGCGATTGTCTGGATTTATCTTCTCCAAAGGAGGAGGTATTCATGGACCAGACGAGGTTTCTGCAAAGAGTCAGGATGAACCAGTTCGAGAGGGTATACCGGAGGTGGAAGGAGAAGAAGGTTATACAGGCAGAAGCAGCAGAGCAGCTCGGGATAGGGGAGAGAACGTTTCGTCGTTACGCGGTCCGATACAGGGACGAAGGGATGCGTGGGCTTTTGGATAAGCGCCTGGGAGCGCTCTCCCACAACCGGGCCCCGCAGGAGGAGATCTCGGAGGTGGTGGAGTTGTACAAGACCCTCTACCCCGAACGCAACGTGGCTCACTTCTACGAGGCGTATAAAGAGCACCACGGAGGCCGTCGCTGCTACAACTGGGTGAAGAGAACCCTTTACTCTGCGGGAGTGGCGAGGAGGCCCCGGGGAGGGGGAGTGCACCGCCAGCGCAGGCAGCGGCGGGAGTGTGCCGGGGAGATGATACACCAGGACGCAAGCACTCACAGGTGGGTTCCCCGGGAGGTGTGGGACCTTGTGGTGACCATGGACGACGCCACCGGGGAGATATACAGCGCTTTCTTTGTTTCGGAGGAAGGGACCTGGAGCAGCATGAGAGGGGTAAGGGATGTATTGGAGAGTAAAGGGATATTCTTGAGTTTTTACAGTGACAGGGGGCCTCACTACTGGAGCACTCCGGTGGCCGGAGAGAAGGTGGACAAGGAGAATCCAACGCAGTTTGGGCGAGCGATGGGTGAGCTGGGCATTCTGATGATACCGGGATATTCCCCTGAGGCCAGGGGGCGCAGCGAGAGGATGTTCGGGACCTTGCAGGGAAGGTTGCCCGCGGAGTTGCGTGAGCGTGGTATAGTGGAGATGGAAGAGGCGAACAGGTTTTTGGAGGAGAGTTTCATAGAGGATTTCAACAGGCGTTTCATGGTGGCCGCGGCGGAGAAGGGGGAAGCGTTTGTACCGCTTTTTGATGCCAACCTTGACGATATACTGTGTTTGAAGCATCGGAGGGTAGTGGGCAACGACAACTGCGTGAGGTACAAGGGTATGAGTTTGCAGATCCCGCCGGTTAAGGATCGTTATCATTTTGTGAGGGCTAAGGTAGTTGTGCATGAGTATTCGGACGGGAGCATGTCTGTGTATCATGGGAAGCGCAGGCTGGGCGGATATGACAGTGAAGGCAGGTTAAAAAACAAAGGAGGCGAAAGCAGACCGAGAACCCGGATAAGGGGTTCCCGCAGTTTCACTTCACCCTCTTCGGGCTACGCCCTGGGAGGCTGAAGTGAAAAAAGCAAAAGCGGACAACTCGCGTGCTATAAAAGCGGACAGTTCCTTTTGCTGTTAACAAGCAGTGTTTACACTCTTTCTGTTTAGATATATAATTCCCTGAAACTGATGCAAGTGCATTTCTGATACTTAACGCTGGGTAAGCGGAGTAACAGCAAATGAATCCAAACTCAAATGTTCGCAAGGATGAATCCTTGCTTTACCCATTTCCGGAAGGCTGGTATTTTGTCGCCAGCCGCAAGACGATTCAAAAAAAGGGACTCTTGAAGAGAACCTGGCTTGGAGAACAGATTGTTGTCTGGTGCAACGGGGAAGGGGATGTTTGCGTTGCTGAGGCGGTCTGTCCGCATCTTGGAGCCGATCTTGGTCCTGAGGCAGGGGGGAAGGTGCGCAACGGTTCCCTGGTATGTCCTTTTCACGGTTTCGAGTTTGATGTGAGCGGTCAATGCGTGGCGACACCCTTTGCTCCTCCGCCAAAAACCGCCAAGCTTAAGGTGTTCGAGACACAGGAAATTGAGGGTCTCATCTTTGGCTGGTGGGGAAGCGGTGGTCGAGAACCTCAATGGCACCTGCCTGAACTTCCCGCCACGGATACCGACTGGAGCGGGATGGAATTCTGCCACCTCCGTTTCCCGGGACATCCCCAGGAAACTACCGAGAACTCCGTGGATGTCGCACACCTTAACTATGTGCACCACTACAACAGTGTGAACATTGTCGGTTCGGTATCGATTGACGGCACCCTGCTCAGGAACTCCTTTAACTTCAAACGTAACCTTACGGTTGCCGGCATCAAGCTTTTCGAGTACGACGTTTCTGCGGTCGCCAGTATACACGGGCTTGGCTATTCACTTGTCGAGGTTCACGAACATTCGATCAACATGGACACCCGCCTGTGGGTGCTTTCAACACCGATTGATGGCAAATTTATTGAAATGACGTTGGTGAGCCAAGTGCGACAACTTCGTAATCCGAAGGGAGTGGGCCACGGGCTGCGGCTCCTTCCCCTGGGACTCAGGACCCGCCTCATGAACAAGGTCCTCATTTCCTCCCAGGAGCATGACGTCATGCAGGATGTCGTCATCTGGAGAAATCTAAAACATCGGTCACTTCCGAGGCTTTGCAGTGTTGACGGCGATATCGGGAAGTATCGGCGCTACTGCAGGCAGTTCTATCCGGATGGTCAGTATTATAATCCGTAGAGGTATGTAGAGACGTTTACGCCGAAATCGGCATAACATTCAGGCTTTCCATACCGCACAGTGGAATCTTCGCGATCTATGCGGTTGAGCCTCTCAATCGCTCCCTAATCTCCTCGGAGGTTTCCTTGGTCTCGTCAAGCAGCATGAGAAGTGGTGGAAGAAAGAAGAAATCTGCCAGCAGGGCAATAATTACCGTTATTCCTACCAAAAGACCAAGCACCTGGTTTCCCACCACCCCGGATGCTCCGAACACCATAAAGCCCAGACCAAACACTACGGTAGTTGTAAACAGTGCCCTGCCTACCAAGCGAAAGGCAATCTGAACGGACTCCGAGGGCAGTTTCCCAGCTTTTCTGCTATCCGTGTATTTTGTCATGAAGTGGATCGTGTCGTCCACGATGATGCCGAATGCTATAGCGGTGACGACCGCCGCTGGAACTCCTACCTCTCCCACCAGATACCCCCACAGTCCCATGGCCATAGCGGCCGGAAGGAAATTGGGGATCAAACTGACCAGCCCCAGGCGTATACTTCTGAATATGGCGAACAGCAGCAGGGAGACGATGGCCATCGCCACAAAAGTGCCCTGCAACATATTTTCAATGTTCCTCTGAATCGAATGAGACCCCACAATCGAAATTCCTGTAGCGCCGGTTTCCATGCTGGGGGCATTTTGCTGCAGCCACGCACGTGAACGATCGTCAAGATCGATCTTTTCCTTGCTGGACATGCTTTTCACTGAGACCGTTGTGCGTGTTGCCCTCCGGTCATGGTCGATCAGGTTGTTAAGGTCGCGGCCTACCGGAAGAGAAAATTCGTAAAGCAAAAGATACTGTGCGGCAAGTTCAGGATCGTCGGGAAGCACGTAGTAATCCGGGTCATCGCCATGCAGGTTCTTGTTCAGACGCTTCATGATGTCGGCAATTGAGAAGATATGGACAAATTCCGGTTGCTCCCGGTACCAATCCGCAAACGCATCGACCTGTTTTAGGTATTCTATGTCTGTGACGCCGCCTTCACGGCCGGAGTCAAGAGAGTACTCATAGGTTTCCACTCCAGGGAAATTCTCGCTCAGAAAATCCGCGGATCGCCGGAACTCGTAACTCTCATCAAGAACCTCAAGCCAGTTTTCCCTGAGTTCGATCTTGGAGATGCCGGCGGCCAGAAAGACAGCCAGAATGCCAGAGAGGCACAGAAGGATCGTACGATGGGAGATGACAAAACGGCTGAGACGATCGAAAGGATCCCATTTGTTTTCGCGTATCTTCCGGGGACGAATAGGTAATATTGACAGGAATGCGGGCAACAGAGTCACCGAAAAAACGAAGGCGCACATGGAACCGAACGCCACGATGTTACCCATGACCTTAAACGGCGGCATATCTACGAAATTCAGGCTCAGAAATCCGATTGCGGTCGTGAACGAGGTAAGGAAAATAGGCCACACGTCCACTCGCACGGCATAGATTGCCGCTTCTGTTTTCGCCATGCCCTGGCGTAAGCCCACGGCCATCGCTTCAATAATGTGCACGGAGTGAGCTACGGTCACGGCCATCAGTACAAACAGTGCGGCACCGCTTTCACCAAACAGTTTTAGGCCGGTCCACCCGGCAAAGCCCAGCGCGGATGGGATGACGGTAGCAATCATCAGCACAATGGCAAGTGTTCCCCATATCGAACGTATCAGAACCAAGGCGACAAGCAGCATGGTTCCAAGGGCAATGGGCCCAAGAATGGCCGTTTCCTCGTCAAGCGCGTCACCTATGACACGATTGAGAATAAGTCCACCTAAAAGGTGGTAGTCGATGGATGTATATTTTTCCCCAGCGTCGGCAATAGTTTCATACAAATAGTCGGTAACCTCTCGCTTGGTCAGTTCCCGGTTGTCGTCAGGAAGCACAATACTTACAACCAAACCGGCAACTCGTCCGTCACGGGAAAAAAATCGCCCGGCAATTTCCTCAGTGCCGAACGCGATATCCCTGATTCGTTCTATATCTGTATCGCTCAGGGCACTGGCTTCGTCGATAAGCGGCTCAACAACCAGCTCGTCTTCGAATCCCTCGCTATGCGTATAGTTTGAAATAGAGTCGACGCGGGTAGCGTAAGGGGTGCGCCAAAGCTGCTCAGTCAGCTCTTCAATGGCAACAAGCGTTTCCCGTGTGAAAATGGTGCCCTCACGTGGAGCCACGGCAACCAATGCAACATCGGACAGTGCATATGTCTCTTCAAGCTGTTCCAGCGCGAGAAGGTGTGGGTCGGATTCGCCAAAGTGATTGCGAAAGTCTACATCCACCACAATCAGGCGTGTGGCCCCTGCGGCAAGGGCCAGCATAACAAGCAAAGAGAGCAAAATAGTCAGCCAGCGACGGGTGACTACCATCGAGATGCAGGATTCCAGGTTCATACGATCATGCCGAATTATGCAGTATGTGTAGGTTCCAAATCTGGCGTTTCCTCTTCACTCTGCCACGATGAAACGGTTACGACAATCAAATAGGACTTTCATGTCGTAGCAAAAGAGACAATACCGGAATATTTCGGGGGACGCAACCCAGGGAATTGGCCTTCTCACTGTTGCCATGCTGGTTTCCGATGCTTATGACATGATACGGCGCTCCGCTTTGGGAGACAAAGCCACCCCGCCGTCGGAACTTACTTTATCTGCGTCAGACCGCCTGAGAACTCTATGGTCAGTCCGTTTTTTTACGACCTCTTTCTCGATTCAAGCTTTGGTAAAAAATAACTGGATAACCAATTGACTCAGAAGCCGGTCATT
The DNA here is from genome assembly GCA_965207685.1 of Thermodesulfobacteriota bacterium. Lineage (GTDB taxonomy): Bacteria > Desulfobacterota_D > UBA1144 > Nemesobacterales > Nemesobacteraceae > Nemesobacter. The sequence goes on from OZ242294.1 coordinate 143,324, forward strand.
TTAATTGACTGCTTACGGAACTCCCTTGCGATTTTGACCTGCTTTGTGGTATGATGCTCGGGAAATCCAATAATATTAGGTTGTAGATAGAAACGACAAGCTCCTGCTAGCTGGCCCGTTATCAGGCTGTTCCTAAGGTTGCCGGTAAAGCGAGGCAACGCATTTTGAACTCAATTTTGAAACTTCCCCAAAGAGGAATGAAAACGGAAGAGAATAATCTCAGAGGGAATCCTCACGAAGCGGGGTTCTCTACTTTCCCTCTCTAAAAAACGGAGGGAAAGGGATAAACCACGCCATGGATATAGGCAAGCTACCGAAAAAACTCAAGGATGCGTACCAGGGGTCGGACGTCGCCCGTCGGGTGCAAGACGTAGAGGGTTGGATAGAGCGAGCGACTCCCGAAGGTGGTGACTCGGACAGGTACGACCACGCCCAAACGGTCAAAGACTACTACGATCTTTACAGTGAGCTCATGGTATGGAGTTGGGGCGAATCCCTGCACTTCGCACCCCTCGCGCCGAATGAGACCCTGGAGGACTCCAAAATCCGCTATCAGCGGTTGATGATCGACAAGCTGGATCTGCAACAGGGCATGACGGTGGTTGATGTTGGTTGTGGAATCGGCGGCCCGATGCGTCGTGTCGTTCGTGAGGCCGGTGTCCGGGTTGTCGGGATCAACATCAACAGAATCCAGCTCGAAAAGGCGAAAAGGTTGAACGCCGAGGCGGGGCTTGACCACATGGTCGATCACTTGGCGTGCAGCTTCATGGATATGAGCGTCATCGAAGATAACACGTTCGACCGGGGTTATGCCATCGAGTCAACGTGCCATGCGCCGGACAAGCAACGCGCGTTCGAGGAGATATTCCGCGTATTGAAACCCGGAGCTCTGTTCTGGGGGCATGAGATGTGTCTGACGGACAAGTTCGATCCGAATGACAGCCGGCACTGGGACCTGAAGCGCGACCTAAAGCGCGGCATTGCGCTTAAGGATATCGCCACGTTCGGGGAAGTGAATCAAGCGCTTGAAGCGGCAGGGTTCCACATCATCGAGGGGACGGACCTGGGCGTCTCGGAAGGGGAGGCATCCACACCATGGTATCAACCCATGGAGAGCCGACACGGGATGTTGGGTAACGTCTTGTTGATGCTTCCGCAGGGCCGCAAACTGTTCGTCGCAGGATCAAGACTGGCCGAGATGGTTGGGCTGTTTCCGAAGGGCTCCACGGAAGTCTTCCGATCCTTGGACCGGACCGCTGACGCCTATGTCGCGGGTGGTAAAACCGGTATTTTCACGCCGCTGTACTGTTTCCTAGCTCGCAAACCCCACTAGGCCCGACTGGCACCGTGCTTGCCGCTTGTGTGGCGGTGAATACTGGCAAGGTTCAGGGGCATGAGTTCCCGGATACGCGCGCTTAGCTACGCGAAGGAGAAAAACTCCTCGTTGCGAACAATGGCGAAGGAGCAGATACTGTTTAAGTACACGGTTGAGATGAATGACTCAAGTGCATTTGGGGTATGAAATACGCATCTTGATTGTGGCTTGTATTATCGCTCATTTCACCTGTAAAAAATACTTTCGATAGTAAAAAATAGCGCTATCGTACACCCCAAAGTAGACAATCCTGCATAGAGCATTTTTGTATAATAGGCATATTCCGGAATCAAATTTGGGATAAGGTCAAAGACCACTGTACTGTTTATCACAGTAAGCATGACAGCTAAAAAAAACGATATTGCAATAATCCACATTCCAAACCTAGAGACTGTTGTGCAATCTCATATAGTAAACGCAACTGTCACTGAAGAATTTCAGATAACTCTTTAGTATCTGATGTACGACCCATTATACCTGATATATCTTTTGAAGTTGTCGAAGTTTTTGAAGGCTGGGAGTTATATGAAAGACATAAACTTATGGGCCAAACAGTGCGAAATCTAGGTTTGGCTTTGGATGGTGTTTTGTTTTTATTTCTTTGGCTTTTATGGGGGCACCCTCCATATATAAAATCTTTGCTCGATAGGGGATAGAAAGTTCCCGGTACCTGCACAATTTTGGATTCCTAAGGTTGCGTCTCCTGAAATATTCCGGTATTGTCTCCCTAGTCAGGACATAAAATTCTATCTTGATTGTCGTGCTATAGTCAGATAGATTGCTAATTGTTACTGGTGAAGAATGAGTACTCAAAATAACCAACTTGAGTTGCAGGCCGATCAGACGGAAGGGGTCCTGATAATAAGCGTAGCTGGCCGAATTGACGGTATGAACGCGCAGGAATTCCACCAAAATCTGGAGAAGGAAATCGGCAGTTCCGAGAATCCCGTAGTTCTCGATCTTGAAAATCTGTCCTACATCAGTAGTGCAGGATTGCGCTCAATTCTGCTTATTGCAAAAACACTTCAGGTTAAAAAAATGAGATTCGTGCTGTGTTCCCTGCCCGGTCCCATAAAAGAAATCTTCGAGATCGCGGGTTTTGACAAAATCATTAGCGTGCTCGAATCTCGTTCTGATGCTATAGCTTCAATAACCGGTTAAACGCGTTAGGCGGAAGCAGTTGGCGAATCCTCGCCTTCTGCCGTTTCTTCTGAAGTATCAATTACTTGATTAGCTTCGGGGTCAAGCGGCAAGACAACAATCATATCTGTATACTCGCCTTCCTCCGTTTCTACGCGAAACTCACCGCCGTGCTGTCGTATAATGTCATTGGACAGCGATAATCCCAGACCTGTCCCTTGATCCGTGGGCTTAGTTGTATAGAACGGGTTAAAGATACGCTCCAGTGCAGATTCGGGAATCCCGGTTCCATTGTCGCGAACATGTACCTCAATATGGTCATCAACCAGCCGCGTGCTTAAGTTAAGCGTCGGTTGATAATCCTTTTTCGAGGGATCGTTGTCGGCAGCCAGCATTTTTCGTTTTTCGTCCGCCGCGTAGCAGGCATTAGTTACCAGATTTAGGAAGACCCGGCCGATGTCTTGCGGTTGTACCGTGATCTCTCCTATATCTGGCGAATAGTCTTCCTGAATTTCTAGCTGGAATTCGCTGTCGGCGGCGCGAGCACTGTGGAACGCAAGCAACGCATGCTCGTTTAGCAATATGTTGAGGTCAGTTGGTTGCCATTCCCCGCCACCACGACCCATCTTGAGCATGTCTGTTATAATTCGGTTCGCACGAGTTCCGTGCTCGTGAATGCGCTTCAAATTCCCCGTCAAGTCCTCGGCTACTTCCTCGATTATCTCCGCATCGTATTCCTCTTCCGCGGCCCCATTAGCTTCAAGCTTGGCTACTTCCTCCAGCAGCTCTTCCAGCAGTTCCTGTGAGACCTCCGAGAAGTTCATGATAAAGTTCATCGGATTTTTGATTTCGTGCGCTACCCCAGCTGTCAACTGGCCAAGCGCAGCAAGTTTCTCCCGCATCACGATTTGGTCCTGCGCCCGTTTCAACTCTTCGTTAGTATGTGCCAGCTCCTCATTTTTTTCTTGCAACTGGTTGGCAAGCGTTTCTACAAGATTAAGGCGCTGTACTTCCAGTGCGTTATTTCGGAACACCTCAAGCGCCTTGGCTAATTGCGCGATTTCGTCATTGCCTCTGGTGTCGACGGCCAGTTCCAAGTTGCCATCAGCCATTTCTTGCATTTGGCCCGATATCTTCTCAAGGCGCCGAATTAGGCGACGTTGTACAAGCAGCCATCCGAGCAAGACTGCGCCGCTTATACTAACAATATTGAAAGCCACTAGCAGCCTCGTGCTGGTAGCGGTTACTGCGGCCGCTTTGCTCGTCATCTCCCCCGCAGCCAAGCTTGAATCATTTACAACACTTTCTACTCGCGCTACGATGTCAATTCCTAAGGTCTGATTCTCGAGAAGCAGGGCGGATAATTCATTATCAACCGCAAGTTCCCGGCTGCGCAGGTCGAACCCGTTGTTTTCTCTTCTGCCGAATGAGACCAGGTCTTCGAAAATCCAAGACAGTCGATCGTGAAGGGGTTTTTTCTCAAGTCCGTTAAGTGAGCGGTTCTCCTCCTGTTCCTGTTTTTCAAGCGCATCAAGCGCTCGGCTGATACTACCGGCCGTGGCTTCGAACCGTTCTCGCAATGGCTGCAGCATGGCCGGATCGGTCACTACAAATGTGGTTCCAAGCAGCTGCGCAGCAACTGCGGCCGCTTCGCGGAGTTCAAACAAGCGACGATAGATCTGGAATTCCGATTTGGAAAAATGGATCGAGCTGGGTGATTGTACTCCATCAAGAGACCGATGACCGGTCATTACATAAAATATCTGATCGTCGATTTCGTTAATCATAATCGGCGTTATTTCACTTTGAATCCCCTGAAGCTCGTCTCTAAGGTTGAGACTGCTCTCTTGAAGGTCAAAACGTTCCCTGACAAGCGACTTGATTCGCTCAATGTTCTTGATTATGGCGATCCCGTCAGATTGAATCTGCCGCGCTTGTTCGCTTTCTCCTTGATTTTCCATCATTACTGAGAGCCGTGTTTTGAATGCATCCATCTGCAGGTCGATCCTCCCGGCTACGGTTCTGAACTGCTCGGGCGTACTCGAAGTGAGTCGGGGAGCGGCGGCGACGAGCATGGCTGTCTGCTGGGCAATTGCAAACGCCGATGTCATTTCGGGTATGTTCTTTTCGTTAACGTTTTGCTGAACTTTGCCGATGTGGTTAAGGAAGAAAAGGGCAATCAAACTGATAATGATGATGAGTACTACGGCACCTCCGTAACTTATATAGAGTTGCGTAGAAATCTGCGTAGAAATTCGGTTCCAAAGCTTTGAAAGCATTCCGCTTATCTCAATTCAATGTCTTTTGCATATGCAAACCGTCGGTCAGTATCGTCGTAGAGTTTAGAGACGTCAGAGGCATATACTGGCCGTCGGGACCAATAATCGTTAAGAACACCCTGTCTGAACCTTGATTATCATTCTTGTTATATCGCAAGGTGAAGCCATCCAAGTTAATGTTGTTGCCAGTTCGTAGCACCGTATCAATACAACTGCGGTCAACCTGCTTTCCACAACGGTCTACGACATAGATAGCCAAGCGCCCTGTTAAATATCCTTCATACGATATAAATCCGGGTTTTGCCGCCGGGTCGTACGCCTTGAGTGCAGCACGATAGGAAGCAGAAGCAGGTATCGTGTTCCCGGTTGGAAAAGGAACCACCTGCGTAACTAGAACTCCGGCCCCTTGATCACCCAGCTCGCTTGCCAAGGCATTACTGCCTACGAAGGAAAGTGTCATAAAAATGGAATTCATGCCGATGTGGCGTGCCCACTTAATAAATGTCGCAGTCGGCTTGTAGGGACCGACAATAATCACAGCTTCCGGTCCGGCGGCACGCAAATCAAGAAGCGCCGTCTTTATCGCGACAGTATTGCGAGGAAATATCCCCGTTCCGATGGCAGAGAGTTTGCGACGCTCAAGAGCAAGAAGGACTCCTTGCAAACCGGCATTACCGAATGAATCATCCTGATGGAGGATGGCGATGCGATTAATTCCGAGATCAGTCGTCAATCGTTCTACCATCTCCTCGGTTTCTTGATAGTACGAAGCCCGGAGATTGATTACTGTCCGGCGTGCACTGTTACGCAGGAATTCTGCACCGGTCATAGGTCCTATGTAAGGTACATCGTGCTCCTCGGCGACAGGCACCGCAGCTTTGGAGGTAGGAGTACCAACCGCGCCGATGAGTGCGAAAACCTCCTCACCAATCAGCCGCTGCGTATTTAGAATTGCCGCTTCCGGTTCGTATGAGTCATCCATTGATCGTAGTTCCAGGCGACGTCCGTTAATCCCACCCCGGTCATTAACCTCTTTAAACGCGGAAAGAATGCCAGCTTGCATGCCTTTACCGAGTTCGCCGGCCGGGCCACTCAAGGCAGCGGACTGCCCGAATACAATGCGGTCACTGTACACGCCTGGCACAGTGCGTAATTTTTCCTGGGCTTGCCCTGGTGCCGCGCTTGCCAGTATTGTGACTATTAAAGCGGCAACCACTTTTTTGAGAGATAGTCTGCTTAATACCCGCATTTTTGCTAAATTTTCTTGATCATAGTCAGATGATTACGATCACTGTTGCGTTGATAGCGCAACTCTGTCATCAACTGCTTAGCCAGCATTATTCCTGCTCCGCCAATACCGCGGTCTTCAAGCGAACTTTCTACATCAAGCTCCGGCGCCTCTTCTAGCGGATTAAAGGGATATCCATCATCCAGTATCTCAATAGTTATGGTTTTATCTTCTCTAGAAAATATAATCTCTACTTCATGCTCCTGATCATCATCATGCGCATAGCTGACCACGTTGGTGAAGATCTCCTCTAAGGAGAGCTGAGCGTGAAACAATGCTTCAGGGGGAAAATCTTGCTGTTCCCAGAATTCCTCCAGCGCTGCTGCAATCGTTTGGATTTCTTCCATCCGATTGGGAACGATCAACGTACGTGAAACTTGCATCCTACCGTCTTTGCCCATTATGATATCGTTCGCAGAACAAGACAGGTTATATCGTCAGATTGCGGATTTTCGCCAGCGAACTCTTTTACGGTCTCGAACACCTCATTCGTAACTTCCTCGGAGTCCTTGAAAGTGCCGCTTTGGAAAATTTCGCAAAGCCTGTCCATTTCGAATAATTCCTTATCTGCTTTTTCAGCCTCCACCACTCCGTCAGTGTAAAACACGATCATGGAACCCGGCTCAATGGAGATTGTATTTTCCTCATATTTGAAATTCGGCATCACGCCCAGAGCGACTCCGCCCGTTGGCTCCAACAGTTCGGTTGTCAGATTCGGTTTGACAATGACTGGCGGATTATGTCCGCCGTTTGCATATACGAATTCTTTCGTTCCGGGATCGTAAATGCCATATAGCAGGGTTACGAATGTCATGGCATCGTTGTCCTCCGCCAACATCGTGTTTACCTGTTCCAGCACGGCGGCCGGAGAGGTGGAAATTGCCGCGCAAGCCTTGAGCAGCGTACGACTGGCCATCATGAACATTGCCGCGGGCACTCCTTTGCCCGACACATCGGCTATTGCGACCCCGACCCGGCCATCACTAAATTCATAAATATCGTAAAAGTCGCCGCCTACGGAAAGAGCCGGAACCATGCTTGCGTACAGATCAAATGTTTCAGAAGTCGGAAAGGATTTCGGAAGAATGTCCTGCTGCATCGTCCTTGCCACATCAAGCTCGTTCTGGAGAGCTACAAGCTTGTCTCGCGCGCTCAGTGCTTTACGCCACATAGCAAGGTTCTCAATCGTACGTTCAATTGTAGTCTTGAGGTCCGTGAAATCTATCGGCTTGGTGACGAAGTCGAACGCCCCGCGGTTCATGGCAGTCCGTATGTTCTCCATATCGCCGTATGCGGAGACCATTACGGCACGAATATCGGGGTCCACGTCCGGTATCTGTGCTAATAATGTCAACCCGTCCATAACGGGCATGTTGATATCAGACAGCACAATATCGAACCCGTCGTCGTTGCGTAGACGTTCGAGAGCTTCCACACCGTTGTGCGCAAATTCGAATTCGTAACGACCGCGACGAACTTCACGCCGCATTCTCTGCAGCATAAGCTGTTCTAAATCTATTTCATCATCGACAACCAAAATTCGGATTTTGCTGTCGTCCATTTAGAACCTACCTTGCCATTTAGGGCTATTAAATTGGTAATTATATACCTGATTACACGAAGTTATGTATAGGGAATCATATGCTTGACTCGGCAAAACATCTGTGTCCGACACTAACAAATCCACGGAAAACACGGTTATTTTACGGCAACCACACTAGGAAGAACTTCCGTAAAGGCATTTCCTTCATCAAGCTGTTCCAGTTCAAAATCTTTATATTTTTTGCCCATAGCGGCATATTCTGCTGTTGTTTTCTTGGCGAATCTGAATGAATCGGATACGTTGCTTTTTTTCAGAACTTCCACATGCCAGATTTGAATATAACTCTTGCGGTTGGTACGCTACATGGCGTGTCCGAACTAGTGTACAAACGTTCGGTTCTCTTGCAGACACCGATATACTCTGGAACCGTTAGATGAACAGTCGGAATAAACACTATCCAGTTAATGCGGTCTGCCTGTTTTTTTCCTGCTGCTTGGTTTTTGTGTACTCCTTGGCGCTGATCGGTGTTGCACACGCAAAAACTATTGACGAGGCGAAGGCGGCCTATGCGCAGGGACGATTTGCCGAGGCGGCCCGGATCGGTGAAAGCCTCGGGACTTCACAAGGGTTCGCGCTCTCCGCGAAGTCGCTGTCAGTTCACGCCAACTACATCGCCAAAAAAGGCGAGAAGAAAGAGTTGCTTGAGCGCGCCGTAGCGCTGGCAAGAAAGGCGGTTACCTCCGATCCCAATAATGCGGATGCCCATCTGCAGCTGGCGCGTGCTATCGGACGGCGCGCGGAGACTGTCGGGATATTTGAAGCAGCGGGCGAGGCGGAAAAAGTACGCGAATCCACGGAAAATGCGCTTCGAATTAATCCCGAATTGGTAGCGGCACATATCAGCCTGGGGCGGTGGCATTCGGAATTGGTTGGCGCGATGGGTTCGTTCATGGCCCGCACCGTCTACGATGCGCGGAAAAAAGATGCCATTGCCTCTTTCGAAAGGGCTCTTGCCTTGGCTCCCAACGCGAAAGCTGTACCGCTGCAATACGCACTCGGCTTAATTGCACTCGATGATTACCAATACCGGGAGAAGGCGCGGGGTCTGCTGATGCGCTCCATCGGGTTGCCGGCCAAGGACGCTTACGAACGGATACTGCACACAGAAGCGGTCGAGGCTCTCAACAGCTTCAATGAATCCGACGATGACGATGACGACTACTGACGACTTGCCGAGGTCGTTTTACGCCTTTCTGAGCCGCCATCCGTACATCATACGTCCGTAGAAGTTAAACCACTTCCTCGCTTCGGAATCCTGAAAGGGGTAGTCTGCTCCAAGTTGTCTTGCCGTAACGAGGCCGGAAACAAAGCATGTCTCTTGACTGTTGATCAGAGTATGAGCACCACAGTGCCAGGTTCTTTTCCTGCCCTGAATGAAACCAAACAGATTAACCAGAAAAGCTACGTGAAACACATCGTGTACGATATGCTGAAACCACCATTTTTTTACGATTTTTTCTTCGTTGATACGACTGATCGGGTTGTAAGTCACCAGGCATGGCTTGTCCGATTTCTTTGCCCAGGGTTGTTGGTTGTGCATGATGTAGGTGATTTCATAGTTGTCGGGTCTCGCACCGTACTGTTCAATGTGGTTGCTCCGGGTTTCCAGGGGCTTGACAGCGTTGTCCGGGAGAACCGAGGCATCCGAATGGACAATCGTATGGTTGTGCAATTCGCTCTCGTAACGAATCGAAGAAAGAAGAAAGCTCTCCAGTAAGGTCGGATTGTCCAGAATCATCAGTGTCTGGTTCGCGTTGCACGCAAAGACCACATCGTCAAATGTCTCCGTGGTTCCGTTTTCATCTTCAATGACCACACCGGATGCGTGCCGATACACTTTCTTTACGGGCCTGTTTAGGTATATCTTGTCCCGAAATCCGGCTGACATTTCCTCGTATATACGCCGTGTACCCATCTCCCATGTTTGCATTGGTGTTGCGGTTTCTATATCAAAGAACTCCAGATACCGGGCAAACAGGGACGCGGGCATGTCGAACACGTTTGTTGCCATCAGGAAATTGACGAACATCGGCTTCAGAACCTTGTACCTGAAGTCTCCGGAGAACCTGCCCCAGTTGAGAACCGCACCCATGCTGATGTAGTTAAACGGATTGAGAGCATTGAGCAATCGGGATCTGGAGTGGTTAAGTCGGCCGAACCATTTGAGACGCCCCAGGAGTTTCTGGAACTTGGCAATTTCCGGTTGCAGCTGGCTCCTGATGTCTGAGTCGAAATCGTGTGCATAGATTTCGCCACGGTACTTGACGCTGTAGTTGAATTTGGTGTCTAACAGATCAATGCCGTGTTGCCGCGTGAACAGCACCATATGGTGATATGCCGATGGAATGCACGCGGTGACGGAAATATCGAACGGAATCAAGGTCCCGTCTTCTTGAGGCATGTCAGCTGTTATGGCATTGCCGCCAAGCTGAGGCTGGGCTTCAAAGATTCGAAATTCGAACAGATCGGGGTGTCGGTCAAGAGCCCAGGCCACCCCCAGCCCGGATACCCCACCACCGATAATAGCAACCTTTCTCATTTTTCCAGTGTCCTCCGTTTCGTTCATAGCCGATACCATGGCCTCTTAAATGTGCTTGCCCATTATAGCACCCGGTCAGCCAGGTGTAAAAAAGGGTGAACAGACATTAGGAGGAAGCCCTGGAAAGCTGAAATTCGACCCCCGCTGCGTCAACCTATTCAGGGATCATGGCACATCAGATGGGCAGTTCGTGTTTCTGCTCGGCGATATAAAATTTAAGCTTGTTGTCCGGCTTCATTGATGGAAACGCGGTGATCCCGAGTTTATAGTTTTCGGGGTGTACGCGAAGAGTAAAGTAATGCGATATGATCAGCAGGTTAACAGCCATATGAAGTGTCATCCATCGGGCGCCGAGGCACGTGTGCGGGCCCAGTCCGTATGGGGCGTATCCGGGGTTTCTATGCTCATTGCGGGGCGGCAGGTAGCGGTCGATATCAAATGAAAAGGGATCCGGGAAGCAGTCTTCCATATAATGCGGGGCGGTTTGTGCAATGTTTATTCTGGCCCCCTGCGGTATTTCGTAGCCCTCGATCGTGAACGTATTCACAACGCCACGCATAGACATTGGAACAATCGGGTACACACGAAGGCATTCATTGATGAAGCGATCGGTGATTTCCATATTGGCAGGAGTTAAGTCTTTGCCAGTTGGATCACCATTTGAAAACAGTGCGTCGGCCTCACTTCGAATTTTTTCGTAAAGCTCAGGTTGTGACGCCATGGCATAAAGGGCGAAGTTAAAGCCGTCACCCAGGTACATGCTGGCAAGCACCACTGCCGATAGAGCGAAACTCAGATTCGACTCGGGCATCAATAGCGGGTAGTTCGCATTGAGGCTTAGCAGATCATCCACAAAGTTTCGCGGACAACCGGCCCGCTGGGCTGCCGTATGGACACTTTGCACCCGCTCCATCAAAGTGCCTATTGCCTTGGCCTTGCGTTTCATTCCCGGTGTTTTCAACATGAATTTTGGCAGAATATTTAAGAGATGGGTGCTGAGCGCCCGCTCCTTGTAGGCAATTATATCATCCATGATATCCTGCGTATCAATGTTCATCATTAAAGGTGACGTCTGAGCGTTAATCATTTTTCGGCACAGATCCCTTGCAGGATAGCTTTCACCCACTTTCCAATTTGCCATGTATTCGCGAGCCTTGCTGTAGGCCATATCCAGCTGCCCTTCCAGTCTCCCGCGGGAGTAGGCTGGAGTCATGGTTTTCCGATACCGGAAATGGTCTGCGCCATCCAAGGCAGGTAATATGCCTACCGCCCCATACACTTTCTCAAACTCGCCGAAGAGGTTCTTGGATGTCAGGTACTTCCGTCCGTGTCGACGTACCCAGTGGTTTACTTCCGGTCCGGAAATAAAAATATTCGGCTTTGAGAAAGGAAGGGAGACCTCAAAGACTGGACCATACTGCTTTGTCAAATCTGCAAAAAGTGCTGGAAGGTTTCCAATGCGAGTATGTGGGTTGAGCAGTATCCGATGAAGTGAGATGCGCGGGATTTTTTTGCCGTGATGAGAAGTTGTAAGCAGCGGATTATTGATGTTTTCTGCGACCGCGTCCGCCATTGAACGGCCGATGAGGTCCATCCTGCAGATAAGCTCGATCCTTTCTTCCGCCTTTTTGTCGAGTTTAAACATGAGGGGAAAAATATCGCATGTTTCGATCAGGCAGATGATGATAATATCTCGCGGATGTGGAATGTCGTCTGAAAAGATGTCTTTGCCGATTCTGGTTCTGATGAACTGACTTAAACTTGCATCTTCATCGTCGCCGTTTGCATCCGCGTATAGTTTGCCAGCTGCCACTGTCCAGAAATCACCCTGGTGATGTTCCAGAATTCCCAGGTCAACCAGGCTCTCTAATGTCAAATCAGTGATTGTTTCCGCATGGTGGATGAGCTTCTCAATCCAGAATTGGGCGTTGTGCTGAACCGGCTCATCGACGATTTCCTTAAGAATTAGGTCCAAGCTCGGGTTGCCCGTTTCTGTTGGATCCAGGAGGAGAAGAGACTCGACGTCCGTGTCGATACGGGAAAGCAGAGAGAGTTCCGCAAGTGCCGCACCGATAATAGCGCAGTTCATTTTGTGGGCGGCTATTTGGTAAAAGTAGCCACTCTCCTCATCGAGGAGCATCAGTATGAACTCGTCGAGCAGGCTCAGTGGCTGGCTCTCAATAGGATCATTCATCAGCCGGCGCCTCCTTCAATCTGCGGCGCGGTAATGATTACAGGAAGTTGTAAAGCCTACAATCATAGTTCGTGACATTAAAAACTGTATAGTCCGACCGGGATATAGTCAAATCCGGCGTATGTTGAACAAGGCCCGGGTTTAGACTCATGAGTTTTTGAATTAGACTGAAAAAATGCCGAAGACTTGAATTTGCGAAAAATTCCAAACACTACTCATCTATATAGCATGATATATAATCTATATGCTACAAATATTATTTAAATTCCAGTGTTGTGCGTTACTGATCTTCTCTGTGTCCGTATCCATAAGTGACCACGTTACTGAAGGAAGGAGGATTTGGTTATGATTGAATGGCTTGGTATTAGCCACCTTTTCGAGCTTTCCCGTACGGAAGCGATTGCGGGTTTTTTCACCCCGCTTGTGATTTTCGCCGTGTTTTTCCTGGCGCAGCTTATCCTGCCCGGAAAGCGGGTTCCCGGCTACGTTATTAATCCGCAGACCGGTAAACCCCGCAACTACCGGCTAAACGGTATCGTGGTGTTTGCAGTCGCGCTGATCGTGTGGGCTTTCGAGCTTACCGGGATGCCGCGTGAGTGGTTCTACCGGTCCTCGATCTATGCCGTGGTCGGCGGAACAGTCTTCACCACAATCTTTGCGATCATAGCGGTCTTCAGCCAGCCGGAAGGCAAGATAAAGAACCCGCTTCTGGCGCTTTGGGACGGGAGGGCGCAGGAGATGTCGTTCTTTAACGAGCGCTTCGATATAAAGATGTATTTCTATGTCGTTGGTGGGACGATGCTGGCCCTCAACGCCTTGTCCGGGGCTGCGTACAACTACGAAATCTTTGGCGAGAACTATAATCCGGGCGTTTTCCTGTATGCGGCATTCTACACATACTACATACTGGATTACTTTATCTTTGAGCGCGTCCAGCTGTATACCTACGATCTGATCCATGAGGGCATCGGCTTCAAAATGTTCTGGGGAGGCCTCGTGATCTACGGGTGGCTGTTTGTCCTCCCGTTGTGGGGCATGGCCGCTTACCCGTCTCCCGGATTCTCGTCGGGATGGACATATTTCTGGCTAATCGGGACGACTGCGCTGTTCCTGTTCGGGTGGGGCATCTCGCGCGGCGCCAACATGCAGAAATACACATTTAAGCGATGGCCCGACCGCAAATTTCTCGGGATCTTCGAGCCTGAGTACATCCAGGCCGGAGACCGCAAGATCCTGTGCAGTGGCTTCTGGGGTGCCGCTCGCCACTTCAACTACCTGGGCGAAGGTTTTCTTGGTCTTTCAATTGCCCTGGCATTCGGCTACTTCACTAATCCCTGGGCGTGGACCTACTTTGTCTTCGTCGTAACGTTTTTTACCTTCCGTCAACGTTTTGACGATGCGTACTGTGCCGAGAAATACGGTGCCGAAAAGTGGGCGGAATATCAGGCACGGGTAAAATATCGGATTCTTCCCGGCATTTATTGATGGAGTTCTCTTCGGAGTTCATTCGGGGGTGATCACGGTCGCCGCCTGCCCGTATCGTGGTTGCGTTGAAATCCAAATTACTTTACGGGTCAACCCGGTTTGCGAGCCTTGTGGTAGTACATGGGCGTAACAATTCCCAGACGTCCTGCGGCCACGAGGCTGTCGGCCACGACATTGATAATTTTCCGTGCCTCGGACGACCCCTTGGGTACGGCGCGTACGCCTTCCAGAACGGGCAGAACCGCCGAGGCGATTTTGCGGGCAAGGGCCGTTCTCGAAAAGCTCCTCAGATTCAGGCTGCCCCCTTCCAGCGGTTGATACCACGGCGTCTTGGGGTCGGCGTCAAGAGCGCGGTCACGCGCCTCGACAAGTTCGAAACCGACTGCCCGCAGGCTGTCGTCTACCTCCGTGAATGAAGCGATTTCCGGAAGAGCGGAGACGTATTCGTTTATTTCCTTGAGTTCCCGGTGCTTAGGATTTCCGCCGTCGTAAAGCGGGGTCGTGCACACGTCGTAGCCGACGAAGGTTGCGCCGGGACGCAATACACGGAATATCTCGGCATAGGCCGCGACTTTATCCGGCGCATGACACAAGGCCTCGATATGGTAAGCCGCGTCGAAGCTTCCGTCTTCCGCCGGTATATTCAGGAAATCGCCGTGCAGGACGCTGCAGAGATGGTCTAGGCCAGCCTCGCTGTTATACGCAGAGCACTTCCCGAGCTGATATTTATTGATGTTGAGGCCCACGATCGAAGCGCCGAACTTTCTTGCGAGGGCACGTTGGGGCCCGCCCACGCCGCACCCGACATCCAGCACCTTCATACCCGGTCTCAATCCAATGGCTTCGCCCAGAAAATACTCATGGTTGGCAATGGATTCCTCGAAAGACACCCCCGGCTCCATCAGTGCGAAGTGAATCGACTGTCCCCATCCACGTTCGCAAAAGTCGGTAATGAGGTTATAAAACGCCGTTACCGTGCTGGCGTACTCTTCCTTGCTCAGCCCCTGGCTTCTGCGGTACTTCGACAGCCTTTCCAAAATATCATCCGGCTGAGCTGCATTTGAAACTGGGTTATGGAGGTCGTCCGCCATTTGTGTTTCCCTCTGTGGAATCTTCTATATGAAGGATTCCTTATCACCTTCTGACTTTTTTTCTGAATTTTGGGAAACGATCTTATCCAATCTTTGTAAGGGGGTCAAAAACATTCTTTGGATCACCCAGCCCGCTTTTTTAAGAACCTCGATAAAGCCAGATTTGAATATAATTCTGGTTCAAGACTTGGAACACGAAAATTTAGGTTACTATATTCCTAAATAAAATGAGGCTTGCGCACTATCGTCATGTTGTTTGAAAAGACCCAGCGCCGGATTCTCAAAAATCCGTTCACCGCGCCCCCCGAGGGCGCCAAGAGCATTCCGGCTTCACCCATCCCAGTGATTTTGGCGGTGGTGCTGGGGGTGCTTGTCTCGGTGCTTCCGACCGTGGCATACCCGGCCGGGTTCGGCGACGAGATTGATATCTCCGGACGCCTCTCGACTGAGGCTTGGCTGTACCCCCAGAGCGCCGCGTATCCCGACCAGCGTTCGTATGCTGGCGGGCTTTCTCTGGAGACAACGTTCTATGTTGAGAACGACGAAGGCACAAGCATAACAGTGACTCCCTTTTTGCGGTACGATGCCGGGGACCCGGACCGCACATACGGTGATTTCCGTGAGGCTTATCTCCTGATGTACGGCGATATTGGCGACGGCGAATGGGAATTGCGTCTGGGCATCGATCGGGTATTTTGGGGCGTCGTGGAATTGCGTTCCCTGGTGGATATCATCAACCAGACCGACGTTATTGAACACCCGAACGAAAAGATAAAGATGGGTCAGCCAATGGCTCATTTCACCTGGTCGGGCGACTGGGGAGCACTGGAATTGTTCGCGACGACGTGGCACCGTGCGCGCATCTATCCGGGCCCGCGGGGTCGCCAGCGGTATGAGTTTATTGTGGACCAGGATATGATTTCATACGAATCCGGCGCGAAAAAGTGGCATATTGATCTCGCCAGCCGGTACACTGGCTCATTCGGACCGCTCGAGATTGGTCTAAGCCTGTTCAACGGTACGAACCGAGAGCCCACACTTTTGCCGATATTTCTCGACTCCGGATTGGTCCTGGCTCCACATTACGAGAAGATTCGCCAATTCGGCGTGGATGCCCAGCTTACAAGGGGCTCCCTGCTGCTCAAGCTGGAAGCCATCTACCGCGCCGGCGCGAGGAACAGCAGGTACATTCAACACCTCAACACTTTAGAGGAAGAGGACTACGCGGCTTTTATTTTGGGTAGCGAGTACACACTCTACTCCATATTGGGTTCGAACTCTGACCTGATCCTGTTTGCCGAGTGGGCTTACGACGGGCGTGGCCGCTGGGCAACCAATGCATTCGAGAACGACCTGTTCATTGCCGCGCGTCTCGGATTGAACGATCCGCAGAGCACCGAATTTGTCGTCAGCGTTTTGGGCTCCCTCAACAAAAGCAGTCGCGTCGTCGCAGGCGAGTTCAAGCGCCGCCTTTCTTCGGACAACTGGTTGCTGCATATTGAGACCTCAGCTTTTCTGGATATCGACGAAGAGGACTTCATATACTATGTGCGGCGCGACAGCTACGTAAAGATCAATTTGGCCTACAGTTTCTGAGTCGGACCAGGGTCCGAACGCAGCACAGTGTCTTGAGAAAGACAGGAGTGGACTGAAGGCATTCTATGACTTCCCCGCCAAACATTGAAGAAGCGCAGGGACAACGAATCCGATTGAGTCTGCCTTCGGGACGATGGGGCTCGGGATCGGGAAAAGCGAATAGTGCCTGAGTTCTCAGGGTTGCCGCACGTGATACTTAAGCTGGGGATGTGCGCGAAAAATAACTGGAGAAAACTAAGCGAATCTGATTAAGTAATAATCCGGAGTGAGATTCAAAAATGGAATCGAGGTGAAATCAGGAGCCAGTGCATCGCCTGGCCATGCCCCCATGCACCAGATTTGACTATATCTCCGGTTTTGTTTATATCCATTAGCAGGAGGAACCAATGGTTCGGTCTTCAATTCCACGCGTAATACTTACGGTACTTGGAAGCTTTCTTGCAATTTGTTTCTGGCCAGCTGAGTCGTATTCAGATCTCCTTAGCGGTACCGCTGAGGAAGCGGGTCTCAGAGTTGCGACCGAATCTCGTGAGCGCCAGAAGGGTTTCGGCAATTTTACCGCAAGCCTGACCATGACGCTACGTAACAAACAGGGGAAAGAAACCCAGCGCTCACTCCGCCTCAAGGTCATGGAAGCCCAGGAGGACGGCGATCGGACCTTGTTTGTATTTGACCACCCACGGGATGTCAAAGGAACCGCCTTTCTCGTCCACGCCCACAAGACCGGCCCAGACAAACAGTGGCTCTATCTTCCCGCCCTTAAGCGGGTGAAAGGCATCAGCGCTTCGAAACAATCCGGCTCTTTCATGGGCAGCGAATTCTCCTACGAAGACATGGGAGCGGTTGAGGTCGGGAAATTTACTCACCGGTTCCTCCGCGAAGAACCTTGCGGTGATCTCAAGTGCCTGGTTCTGGAGCGTATCCCGAAAAGCCAGGATTCCGGGTATTCACGCCAACTGGTCTGGCTCGACCGCGAGGAACTTCGAACAATTCAGGTCCACTACTTCGACCGCAGGAACGAGCACCTCAAGACGATGATCGTGGAGGGCTATGCAAAATACCTTGATCGATTTTGGCGCAGCAGCACTATAACGATGACAAACCTTCTGACGGGCAAGAGTACCGTGCTGCTATGGTCAGACTACGAGTTCGGGACCGATCTCGACGCCAAGGACTTTACCAAAACAGCGCTAAAGCGGATACGGTAGAGAGAATTTCTTGACTGCCCAGTCCGGTTTGCCGCCCGCCGGAGTGGCTGCATCTGAAATTGGGTGAGCACACTACGCAACGAACGGAGAGTTTCCGTAAGTTGGATTCAACAGGCCCATAAAAACGGCGGAACACCTATGTCTTCGACCATTCCTACAACCCGTTACCCAGAAAGTGGGGACGTGACCCTTAGTTCCGGGCGCAAGTCAAATCCCCTGTTTTGGCAATAATGAAATTGCTGAGAGAGATAGAGTCGCGGCTGGGTAACTGGGCCATCATGCACCGGTGGCCGATCATAGTCGCCGCCATTGTCTTGACCGGGATTGCAACAAGCGGCACGTTGTTGCTTGAATTTTCAACTGACCACCGCGTCTACTTTTCCAAAAATAACCCTCAGCTCCTCGAGTACCAGGAGATGGAGGACATGTACGGCAAGAGCGACAACATCTTTTTCGCCATCGTGCCGGAGGACCGGGACGCCACGTCGGCTCTCGCACTTGAAGCTACGGAGTGGCTCACCGAACGGACTTGGCAGACCCCATTCGCGAGCCGTGTCGATTCCATTACCAACTTTCATCATACCGAAGCCGCCGGCGACGAGATATTGGTGCGTGAACTTGTGGACGAGAGTGCTTTCAGCGATGCCGAAGAGCGGTCACGGATTCGCGAAATCGCCTTGGCGGAACCGGCTCTCGCGGGGCGCCTGCTGGCACGCGACGGCGGTGTTTCGGGAGTAAACGTCACATTGCAGTTGCCTGGCGAAGACCAGATGCGCGAAGGTGCGGAGGTTGCTGAGCACTCGCGGAAACTTGCGAATGAGTTTCGGGAGCGTTTCCCCGGCATTGATGTACGGTTGGCTGGAATGGTGATTTTTAACCAGGCCTTTATGGAGGTGTCGCTGGACGATCTTAGGACGCTTATCCCGGTGAGTTTCTTGGCAATGGCGTTCATGCTGCTGCTGCTGACGCGGGGATTTTCAGGAACGTTCGCAATAATGCTCGTCGTGACAATGTCGGTAATGACCGCTGTGGGCATCGGAGGCTGGGTAGGACTTCCAATGACATCACCTTCGGCGGTCTCCCCGATCGTCGTACTGACAGTGGCTATTGCCAACTGCGTCCACATCTATTCCGCCGTTGTCAACTACATGCATGATGCGGCGTCCGGCACGTCTGAGAATCGCGGCACCAAGACTAGGCGGGATGCGATTGTCGAGTCGATTCGGGTGAACCTTCAGCCGGTCTTCCTGTCGAGCCTGACAACCACGCTCGGCTTTTTGAGCTTGAATTTCTCCGATTCGCCTCCCTTCCGCCATCTGGGTACCTTCGTTGCATTTGGGGTAGGTGCAGCGTTTGTGCTCTCCGTAACTTTTCTGCCAGCGCTGCTCTCGCTGCTGCCGGTTCGGGTACGCGCATCCCTGCCCCGAGAGAATTCCCTGATAGTCATGTTCGGCAAGTTCGTGATACGCCGAAGCCGCCAGCTGCTCTTGGGTTCCGTGCTGATCGTGGTAGTGCTTGTGGCATCGATTTCCCAGAACGAGCTAAATGATGTCTTCCTCCACTACTTTGACGAGAGCATCGAATTCCGAAAAGACTCTGAATTCATCGTTAACAACCTCACCGGTTTGTATGCCATGGAGTACTCGCTTCCATCACGCTCCCCGGGTGGGATCAGCGACCCGGCGTATCTCTCCGACGTCGAAGCGTTTGCCGAGTGGTACAGGGAGCAGCCTGAAACGATACACGTAAACGTCATCACCGATACCTTCCGACGGCTAAACAAGAGCATGAACGGAGACAATCCCGCCTATTACCGGCTACCCGCAGACCGGGAGCTTGCTGCGCAGTACCTGCTTCTCTACGAGATCTCTCTACCATATGGTCTTGATCTCAACAACCAGATTGACGTCGGCAAGTCAGCCACCCGGATGGTAGTGAGAACGCAGACGCTCTCGTCAAACGAAGTGATCGCGCTTGATCAGCGCGCGCGGCAGTGGCTCGCAGGCCACGCGCCGAATATCTCCGGTCAGGTGAGTGCCGGCACCACGTTGATGTTTGCCAATCTCGGCCGCCGAAACATTATTTCCATGCTTGCTGGAACCACACTCGCCCTCGTTGGAATTTCCTTCATTCTCATCTTCGCGCTGCGATCATGGCGACTCGGAATCACGAGCATGGTTCCAAACCTGATTCCCGGGGCATTGGGCTTCGGCATATGGGGTCTGACAGTCGGACAAGTGGGAGTATCGCTTTCGATGGTGACGGCCATGACGTTGGGTATCGTGGTCGACGACACTGTCCACTTTCTCAGCAGGTATCAACGAGCCCGGCGTGAACTCGGTTGCACATCCCCTGAAGCGGTACTGGCCGCCTTCCGAACCGTGGGTCAGGCACTGTTCACGACCTCGCTTGTGCTTGTGGCAGGCTTTGTCGTGGTGAGTTTTTCCAATTTCGAGCTCAATTCAGCGATGGGAAAGCTCACGGCGCTTGTAATCACTTTAGCCCTAGTGGCCGATTTTCTCCTCCTGCCGCCGCTTCTGATGAAGTTAGACGCGAATGCTGACGGCACCCTGCCTTCTCTGAGAAACGGTCACTAGGGCGAGAAGAATAGTTAACCAAAACCCCGCCCACCGGTTACCCTGAGGGATATGGAAGCATTGTTCGGGCAGATGCTTTCACCTGGTTCCGAATCAGGTCCTTTTGCCTTTTAAAGAGGGGTGAATTAGAATTTCTGCATACCCAAATACTAAAAAAGGAATCGCACACCATGCTCGCCTCGGCCCTTACGCAAGAGCAGCGTTTAATTAAAAATCTGGTCTCGGAGTTTGCCGAAAAAGAAATCAGACCGGCTGCCTCTGAAATTGACAAAACCAGCGCTTTCCCCTCGGAAATCGTGGAAAAACTGTTCGACCTGGGCTTTATGGGCCATTTCATTGAGGAATGCTACGGCGGAAGCGGCCTTGACTGCCTCTCATACGCGATAGCGGTTGAGGAAATATCCCGGGCCTGCGCTTCAACCGGGACGATAGTTATGGCCCATAATTCCCTTGCGTGCGCTCCGATCATTGATTTCGGCACCGAGGAGCAGAAGGAAGAGTATCTGCCGCGGATGTGCCGGGACGCTATAGGGTGCTTTGCTCTTAGCGAACCCGATTCGGGTTCGGATGCGGCTGGCATAAAGACGGGCGCCGTGAAAAAAGGCCGGGTTTACATCCTTAACGGAACTAAAAGCTGGGTTACAAACGGTCACGAGGCGAAAGTCGCCGTGGTTTTCGCTAAGACCGACAAGACGAAACAAAGCGGGGGGATAACGGCATTTATCATTGATCTTGACGCTCCAGGAATTTCTCTTGGAAAATCGGAAAGCAAGCTCGGAATAAGGGGAACAAGCACCTCACAGATTATTTTTGAGAACTGCGAGGTGCCGGAGAACCGGGTCCTCGGCAAAGAGGGACAGGGCTTTAAGGTCGCCATGAAAACCCTTGATGCGGGAAGAATAGGGGTTGCGGCCCAGGCCGTGGGGATAGCCCAGGCGGTCCTTGATTCCTCGACGCGGTATTCTCAGGAAAGGGAGGCTTTCGGCAGAAAGATCTCAGATTTTCAGGGGATACAGTTCATGCTCGCCGACATGGCGACTAGGATCGAGGCCTCGAGGCTGCTTACCTGCAAGGCGGCCTTGATGAAGGATCGCGGAGAAAAATACGCCAAGCATTCCTCCATGGCCAAGCTCTACGCTTCGGAGACCGCGATGTGGGTGGCGACCAAGGGCATTCAGGTGCACGGAGGAAACGGATATACGACCGATTATCCGGTGGAACGGCATTTCCGCGACGCCAAGATAACGGAGATATATGAAGGAACCTCCGAGATACAGAGAATCGTTATCGCCAGACAGATTCTTTCCGAGTCGCTCTAGGGTGGTATAATTCAGGGTTCATAATCAGTTATCAGCCGGGAGAAAAGCATGTCCGAGTCAAACATAAACACTGTAGGTATCGTGGGGGCTGGCACTATGGGTTCAGGTATAGCCGAGCTTGTCGCCTCATCGGGGAAAAACGTCGTTCTTTTGGATATTGAAAAAAATATTGCGGAGGATGCGGTCGCAAAAATAGAAAAGAGTCTCGGCAGGCTGGCGCGAAGAGGCAAAATCGAGAAGGAGCAGGTCACCCTGATTGTCTCAGGGATTCACCCGACCGAAAACTACGGTGATTTCCTCGACGCGGATATGGTGATTGAAGCCGCAAGCGAGGATATGGATCTTAAAAAGGCGGTTTTCGCCAAGATCGAGGAGAACACCGCAGAAGACACAATTATCGCAACTAACACGTCTACCCTTTCGGTTACCGAGCTTGCCATGAACACATCCAGACCCGAAAAAGTTGTTGGAATGCACTTTTTTAATCCCGCACCGGTAATGAAACTGGTTGAAGTGATCAATACCGCGAAAACATCCCCTGAGACCCTTGAGCAGACGATGGAATTCACGCGCAGTCTTGATAAATATCCGATTATGGCAAAAGACAGAGCCGGATTCGTTGTAAACAGGATACTGCTGCCGATGATTAACGAAGCGATTTTCACCCTTGATGAAGGCATCGCCGCGGCGGCGGAGATTGATAACGCCATGAAACTCGGAGCAAATCATCCCATAGGGCCGCTCGCGCTTGCGGACCTTATAGGGCTTGACGTCACCCTGAGCGTACTTGACGTTCTCTACACAGAATACGGAGACCAGAAGTTCAGACCCGCTCCCCTGCTTAAGGAAATGGTGAGGGCGGGAAATCTGGGCAGAAAGACGGGAAAAGGCTTTTTTGAATATGGAAGGAAGTAAAGGAGGCATAAATGTACAAGGATCTTTTGTTTGAAAGCACTGATGACGGCGTGGGAGTGTTGACGATTAACAAGGAGAGGTCCATGAATGTCCTTAACGGCGACACCATACGACAGCTCAAGGACTTTGTGACCGAAAAGCTGCCCGCTGAGAATCTTAAGGTGCTGGTTGTTACCGGAGCCGGAGGAAAGGCCTTTGTCGCGGGGGCGGACGTAAGGCAGATGAGCCAGATGACAACGGACGACTTCAAGGATTACTGTGCCTTGGGAAGAGGGGCTTTTGACTATCTGGAGCAGGCGTCTTTTCCGGTTATAGCCGCGATAAACGGATACGCCTTGGGAGGGGGGCTTGAATTTGCGCTTGCATGCGATATAAGAGTCGCCTCCGAGAATGCCCGAGTGGGTTTTCCCGAAACCAAGCTCGGACTCTTTCCCTGCTGGGGAGGAACCCAGAGATCAACCAAGCTTATAGGGCCCGGAAAGACCAAGAAACTGATTTTTACCGGGGAGATGGTCACCGCCGCCGAAGCGCTTGCCCTCGGGCTTGTGGACAAGGTGGTAGAGCGGAAAGAGCTTATGGATGAGGTTATGAAAATAGCCCAGCAGATCGCGCGCAACAGTCCGCTTGCCGTCAGTTACGCCAAAAAAGCGATAAACCAGGGATCCGAGACGGGACTTTCCGAAGGACTTGCGTACGAGATGGAAACTGGATTTCAGTGTTTTGATTCCTATGACAGGGTTGAGGGAATGAGTGCGTTTGTTGAGAAGAGACCGGCTGAGTTCAAAGGAGAGTAGCAATGGAAAAAGTCGTGCTTTCAGAGCCCCTTAGAACCGCGATAGGGACGTTCGGAGGAACGCTTAAGGATGTTTCCGCGGTCGATCTCGGGACGGCGGTCGTCAAGGAGATTGTAAACAGGGCCTCTCTGCCGCCCGAACAGGTGGACGACTGCATAATGGGCAACATACTGGGAGCGGGACAGGGGCAGAATCCGGCGAGGCAGGTATCGATTAATTCCGGGTTAAAAGTTGAAACCCCCGCGATTACCATTAACAGGGTCTGTGGTTCCGGCCTTCAGTCCGTCGTAAATGCCGCACAGGCCATAAAGTCCGGCGACTGCGAATGCGTCGTGGCGGGAGGGATGGAAAGCATGAGCGCGGCTCCCTTCTATCTTCGGAAAGCCAGGTGGGGATACAAGATGTCGACGCCTTCCGATGAGCTTGTGGACGGAATTCTGTGTGACGGTCTCATGGATGTGTTTAACGATTACCACATGGGTGTTACGGCTGAGAACCTTGCGGAGAAATATGAAATATCAAGGGAGCGCCAGGACGAGTTCGCTTACTCAAGCCAGATGAAGGCCAAAGCCGCGATGGAGGGCGGGAAATTCGCTTCCCAGATAGTTCCGGTTTCTGTTCCCGGGCGAAGGGGCAGTTCCGTTGAGTTTGACACTGACGAGCACCCGAGGCCGGACGTTACGCTTGAGAATATCTCGAAGTTAAGACCGGTTTTCAAAAAAGACGGCACTGTAACCGCGGCAAACTCATCGGGCATTAACGACGGAGCCGCTGCCTTGATCGTCACGTCCGAGAGCAGAGCGGAAAAACTGGGCCTGAATCCGCTTGCCTCGATTAAGTCCTACGCAATTTCCGGTGTTGACCCTGCGATCATGGGGATCGGTCCGGTTCCCGCAATGCGCATGGCTCTTGACAAAGCTGGGCTCGGAATCGACGATATCGACCTGGTTGAACTCAACGAAGCCTTCGCGGCGCAGTCCCTCGCTGTGCTGAGCGATTTTCCCATTGCGGAGGAGAAACTGAACATAAACGGCGGAGCCATAGCGCTCGGGCACCCCGTGGGGGCCACGGGAGCGGTGCTGCTCGTAAAACTTCTTCATGAATTTGAGAATGTCCGCCCCGGCGGGTACGGAATGGTTTCTCTGTGCATGGGAGGCGGCATGGGTATAGCAATGATTGTCGAAAAAATGTAAACTGAGACGTAAATGGCGGCTGTCCGAATGGGCGGATTACCTTAACCAATAGCCCGATATGAGCGAAAAAACCAAAATAGAGATCATGGATGACGGCCCCCTGATTGTAAGCGACCTCACGTCGCTTGAAGACGGGGAAGGGAACGGACTTGCGATAAAAAAGAAAACCGCTCTTTGCCGTTGCGGGGCTTCCGGAAACAAGCCGTTTTGCGACGGGTCGCACAGGAGAGTGGGATTTAGCAGCAGCCTTCTGTCTGGCGAGTCCCCTGTTTCTGCCAAGGAAGGGGACGCGGTTATAAAGTCGCTTAAAAACGGCCCCTACGAGGTTTGCGGAGACATTGAACTTTGCGTTGAGGATGATTCAGGGCTCTCGGGGGACGATCCTTACTATCTCTGCCGCTGCGGGGCTTCTGAGAACAAGCCGTTTTGCGACGGTTCGCACAAGCGGATCGGTTTCACTGACAAATAACCTAAGAACCAGGAGAAGATAAAAAAATGGTTAAGACTCTGTCGACGATGATTCCCTTGGGGAGCGAGGCTCCTGACTTCCGGTTGCCGGATGTCGTAAGCGGCAGCGAACTGTCGCTTGGCGATCTCAGGTCGGATGTTGCTACGGTGCTTATGTTCATATGCAATCACTGTCCTTACGTAAAGCACCTGCAGGATGGGCTGGTGGAAGTTGCCGATGAGTACATTCCCAGGGGAGTTTCCTTCGTAGCGATAAATTCAAACGACATTGAGAACTATCCTGATGATTCTCCCGAGAGAATGAAGGAAGTAGCGCAGGAAAAGGGATACTCGTTTCCCTACCTGTTCGATGAGACGCAGGAAATCGCCAAGGCCTATGACGCCGCCTGCACCCCCGATTTTTTCGTCTATGACCGGAACCTGAAATGCATATACAGGGGGCAGTTTGACGACTCAAGACCCGGAAACGGAAAACCGGTTACCGGAAAGGATATGCGTATGGCACTCGACTCCATTATAGCGGGCCAGGCAATTGAATGGGAGCAGATTCCGAGCATCGGGTGCAACATAAAATGGAAGTAGTGCGGTTTTCCCCGCCGCGTGGAACCGAAAAAGAGAACCGCCCCGCGTCCGCAACCCGGAACTTCATCCTCTTGCTCTGTGGATATTATCGCGCGCAACCATGAAATCGAAGACGGATAAAGACGGACCCCCGGAGTCCGAGGATTTCATAAGGTCCAGGATAAGAAGCGATCTTCAGTCCGACATCGCAAAACCCGTTACCCGTTTTCCGCCCGAGCCAAACGGCTATCTCCATATAGGCCATGCGAAATCCATATGTCTTAACTTCGGCATAGCCGAGGAATTCGGCG
This sequence comes from Thermodesulfobacteriota bacterium, assembly GCA_965207685.1. Classification (GTDB taxonomy): domain Bacteria; phylum Desulfobacterota_D; class UBA1144; order Nemesobacterales; family Nemesobacteraceae; genus Nemesobacter. The sequence continues at coordinate 169,280 of OZ242294.1, forward strand.
GAACATGCAACCTGCGCTTTGACGATACCAACCCCTCGAAGGAAGACGTAAGGTATGAAGAGGCCATCAAGGAAGACGTCAGGTGGCTCGGGTTTGACTGGGAAGACAGGATTTATTACGCCTCTGATTATTTCGAGCAGCTCTATGAATACGCCCTTAGGCTCGTGAGCGAGGGGAAAGCCTACGTGGACGACCTCAGCGCCGAGGAAATAAGAGAATACCGGGGAACCCTTTCGGAATCCGGCAGGGAGAGCCCTTCAAGGGGGAGATCCGTTGAGGAGAACCTGAAGCTTTTCCGGGCGATGAGAGACGGGGATTTCGACGATGGACAGTACGTGCTTCGGGCAAAAATAGACATGGCTTCGGGCAATATGAACATGCGCGACCCGGTCATGTACCGTATAATGAAGAAGTCTCACGCCCGTACCGGGGATCGCTGGTCCATTTATCCGATGTATGACTGGGCCCACGGACAGAGCGATTCCATTGAGGGGATCACACATTCGCTCTGCACTCTTGAATTCGAGGATCACCGGCCTCTTTACGACTGGTTTATCGCCGAGCTCGGCATATATCATTCCCAGCAGATCGAGTTCGCGAGGCTCAACCTCAGCTACACGGTTCTCAGCAAGAGAAATCTCATGAAGCTGGTTTCCGAGGGATATGTAAGCGGTTGGGACGATCCCAGGATGCCCACGATCTCGGGATTGCGCAGAAGAGGGTACACGCCCGAGTCGGTAAGGGATTTCTGCCGGAAAATAGGTATAACGAAACAGGACAGCGTGATAGACATGGAGCTTCTCGAGCACAGCGTAAGGGAAGATCTCAACAAAAGGGCCCAGAGGGTTATGGCGGTGCTTGACCCGCTGAAAGTGGTGATAATTAATTATCCCGAAGATAAAGAGGAGGAACTCGAGGCGGTAAACAATCCGGAAGATCCCTCCATGGGAAAAAGAAAAGTACCGTTTTCAAAGGAGCTTTTCATTGAAAGGGATGATTTCATGGAGGATCCTCCTAAAAAGTTCTACAGGCTTTCCCCGGGTTCCGAAGTTCGCCTGCGCTACGCCTACATAGTGAGGTGCGTGGGCTTTGAGCGCGACCCGACGACGGGGGAGGTAACCGAGGTTCACTGTGAATACGACCCCGACACAAGGGGCGGGAGTACTCCCGACGGGAGGAAGGTAAGGGGCACCATACACTGGGTTTGCGCGAAGAACGCCTCGAGGGTGACCGCAAGGCTCTACGACAGACTTTTCACCGTTCCAAACCCAATGGCCGACAAGCAGAGGGAATTCACCGAATTTCTAAATCCCGATTCCCTTAAGACGCTCGAGAACTGTGCGGCCGAACCGGCTCTTGGGGACTGTTCGGAGGGGACTAACTACCAGTTTGAAAGAAAGGGGTATTTTATACTTGATTCCGTGGATTCGGCGCCCGGTGCGCCCGTTTTTAACAGAACGGTTTCCCTTAGGGATTCATGGAGCCGCTTCTCAGGGGGCAAAAGGACTTAACTTCGGCACTCGCGCGGATTGAGAAACATCATGAGCTGGGAAATTGAAAGAATTGGTGATGTTGCGGTCGTCCGCATGAACTCAAACCTGATGAATGTCATGGGAGAGGGTTTCTTCAGTGATCTTGACGAGGCTTTTACGACGCTTGAGAATGATCACACGGAAAGCCCCGTGGTGCTTACTTCTTCTCAGAGAGCTTTTTCCGCGGGCCTTGATCTTAAGTATCATCTTTCGCTTTTTACCACCGGGAACGAAGAGGAAATCTGGCAGTGGTACGAGCGTTTTCGCGGGGCCCTGCTTCGGGTTTTTACTTATGAAAGACCAGTTGTCGCGGCGGTAAACGGTCACGCGATAGCGGGTGGACTTATACTGGCGCTCTGCTGCGATTACAGGGTATGCGTTGATTCAGGGGCAAGATTCGGTCTTAATGAAATCACCATAGGTTTTCCCATTCCTTCGGCGATAGCCCAGATCGTGCTTTACGTGCTGGGTACGGCAATCGCGCAGCAGGTCATGACAACAGGCTTTCTTTACGAACCCCGCGACGCCGTCAGACTCGGTTTTTTCGATGAAAGCCGCGAAGCGGACAAGCTTCTTTCTCACTGCGTTGAGTTCGCGGGGCAGTACGGTCCGTCGCTTATTCCCGGTTACGCCTTCTCTAAAAGGGCTCTTCGCCGCGAAGTCGTGGCGAATATAGAAGGAGCTTGTACAGAGGTTGACAGGGAACTTCCGAAAATTCTGTGCAGCCCGGGGGTTCTGGATAGCCTCGGGGCTCTGGTTGAAACTCTGGGGAAAAAGAAAAAATGATAATGTTGCAGGAAAAACCTTGAAAGAACTCACCGTAAGAAAAGCCACGAGCGATGATGCGGAGGCGATGGCGCTTATACTGAGAGAGATCGGCTGGTCTGAGAGAAGGAACTCCCTTTCACTTGAGGAAGTGTCGTCTCCGATCCGGGATCTCATACTTCAAGCTGGCGGAGACCCGGAAGGGCACACCATGTACGTCGCATGTGATTCCGGGGGAAGGGTCCTCGGGTTCACTACCGTTCACTGGGTACCGTTCGTTATGCTCGGAAGCTACGAGGGCTACGTCTCGGACCTTTTCGTAAGTCCTTCGGCAAGCGGAATGGGGGCGGGGAGCCGCCTTATCGATGCAGTTATGGAAGAGGGTAAAAAAAGGGATGTTTACCGTCTGATGGTGACCAACGGCAAGGACAAGCCATCGTATCTGCGGGGCTTTTACAGAAAAAAAGGGTGGACGGAGCGCCCGAAGGTCGCTAACTTTACCTACTACTACAAGGAGCCTTGGTCCTAGCCCTGTAGGCGAAAGCCATCAAAAACCAGGAAAGGGATCTTAACTGAAAATGTCGGAAAAACAGGAAGAAGCAATTCTGCTGGTGCATTCCCCGGACCGTCCCGGTCTTGTTCACGCGGTCACCAACTTTATATTCAAATACGGAGGTAATATCCACGCGCTCCAGCATTGTGTTGACACCAACGACATGGTGACCTTTATCCGGGCCAAGTGGGGGATGGACGGCTTTACTCTCTCCCGCGAGGAGACGGAGGGGATTTTCCGCGAGAAAGTGGCGAAGAAACTCGACATGAAATTCGAGGTTTTCTTCACGGGAGACATCCCGCGCATGGCGGTTTTCGTTTCCAAGCTTCCCCACTGCCTCTCGGACATAATTTACAGACTCCGCGCCAGGGAGTGGGACGTTGAGATGCCTCTTGTGATAAGCAATCATCCGGATCTCAGGGATGTGGCGGGTCTTCATGGAGCGGATTTCTACGTGTTCGAAGACGTAAAGAACAACAAGGAAGAAGTGGAGGCAGAGCAGCTTGAGCTTCTTCGCAGCTACGATGTGGATTTCATAGTGCTTGCAAGGTATATGCAGATTTTTACCGAGAATTTCGTATCGCATTATCCCAACAGAATAATGAATATCCATCATTCGTTTCTTCCCGCCTTTCCTGGTGCGCGCCCTTATCACTCCGCGTATGAAAGAGGGGTTAAGGTGGTCGGAGCAACCTGTCATTACGTAACCGAGGAACTCGATTCGGGACCCATAATAGAGCAGGATGTCATAAAGGTTAACTATGATGATTCGATAGACGACCTCAAAAGAAAGGGGCAGGATCTTGAGAAATTGGTTCTCTCAAACGCGATCTGGTCCCATATAAACCGGGAAATTTTGATTTACAAAAACAGGACAATCGTATTCAATAAGTAGGGGGAGTTTCTGCGATTCCCTACGGGTGGGTGAAAAATGAAGTTCAAAGGCACAAGCGATTACATAGCCACAAACGACTTAGCCGTGGCCGTTAACGCGTCCATTACGCTTGAGCGTCCGCTACTTGTTAAGGGCGAACCGGGAACGGGTAAGACCATGCTTGCGTTTGAGGTCGCAAAAGCTCTTGGAAAGTCGCTTATAACCTGGCACATAAAGTCCACCACAACCGCCCAGCAGGGTCTTTACGAATACGACGCCGTTGCCAGGCTTCGCGACTCCCAGCTCGGAGACGAGAGGGTAAACGATATTTCAAACTACATAAAGAAGGGAAAGCTCTGGGAGGCTTTTGAGAGCCCCGAGCAGGTAGTGCTTCTGATTGACGAGATAGACAAGGCGGACATAGAGTTTCCAAACGATCTTCTTTTGGAACTCGACAGGATGGAGTTTTATTGCTACGAGCTCAAAAAAACCGTGAGGGCGGTTAAGAGAGTCATAGTGATAATTACCTCGAATAACGAAAAGGAACTTCCGGATGCCTTTTTGAGAAGATGCTTTTTTCACTACATAGCTTTTCCCGACCGCAAGACTCTTGAGAAAATAGTTAAGGTGCATTACCCCGATCTCGAGCGAAAGCTCATGGATAACGCGCTTACTCTCTTTTATTCCGTAAGGGAGATTGACGGTCTCAAGAAAAAACCCTCCACGAGCGAACTTATAGACTGGATAAAACTGCTTGCGGCCGACCGCGTGGTCGCTGGGGAACTCCCGGGAGTGGATATTGAAGAGAGCCTTCCTCCTTATTCGGGCGCGCTTATCAAGAACGAGGCGGACTACGAGATGCTCGAGGCGATTAGGCGAAGATTCAGAAGGTAGGGGATAAGTTCATGTTCCTTGATTTCTTCCTGCTGCTTAAAAACGACGGATTTCCCGTCACCCTAAAAGAGTATCTTACTTTTCTCGAAGCCCTCGACCGCGACGTGATCGGTTACGATCCGACCGATTTTTACTATCTAAGCCGCTGCGTAATGGTGAAGGACGAGCGGCATCTTGACAGGTTCGACAGGCTTTTTTCCGCTTATTTCAGTGGGGCTCAGCTTGCCGATACCGAGCAGTTCATGCAGATTCCGCTTGAGTGGCTGCGCAAAAACTTCGAGAACGTCCTCTCCGAAGAGGATAAGCAGATGATCCGCTCCATGGGCGGGCTTGAAGAACTGATGGAGAGGTTGAAGGAGATTTTCGAGAAGCAGAAAAAACGCCACCAGGGCGGGAACAGATGGATAGGCACGGGCGGCACTTCTCCCTACGGAGCATACGGATACAATCCCGCCGGCGTTCGAATAGGGCAGGACGGAGGCAGGCAGAGGCGGGCCGTCAAGGTGTGGGACAAAAGAGAGTTTCGCGATCTTGACGATTCGGTGGAATTAAACGTGAGGAACATGAAGATGGCCCTTAGGAAGCTAAGGGTTCTCACGAGAGAGGGGGTGGGGGAGGAGCTCGACATTGAGAAAACAATCGACAGGACTTCAAAAAACGCGGGGCTGCTTGACCTTGAGTTTGTTCCCTCGCGCAAAAACAACGTCAAGGTTCTTATGTTCTTTGACGTCGGAGGTTCGATGGAAGATCATGTGGAGCTTTGCTCAAGGCTTTTCTCTGCCGCCAGACATGAGTTTAAGCACCTTGAATTCTACTATTTTCACAACTGCATATACGAGGCCGTATGGAAAGACAACGCAAGACGCTTCAGCGAGAGGATTCCCACCTTCTCGGTGCTCAACAAATACAACGGCGATTACAAGTGCATTATAGTCGGCGACGCTTCCATGTCCCCGTGGGAACTTGTGTATCCCAACGGAAGCGTTGAACACAATAATGATGAGCCGGGCCTCCTGTGGCTTAACAGGATAAAGGCGAAATATCCTTTTACAGTGTGGCTTAACCCCGTGCCGCAGGATGAATGGAGGTGGACTGAAAGCATAGGCATGCTGAACGATTTTTACGAAGGCAACATGTTTCCCCTTACGCTCTCGGGCATAAAGGACGCTATTCTGACTCTCAAGCGGCGCCCAGGCCACCACGGTGCGTCGGGACTCCCTGTGTGATGAAGGTATACACCGTTGATGCTTTTACCGACGGGCCGAACTCCGGGAATCCGGCCGCCGTGTGCATTCTTGAAAAAGAAATACCGGATCGGACAAAACAGGAGATCGCTTCCCGGGTGGATCTCTCGGAGACGGCTTTTCTGCTCAAGAGGGAAAGCGTTTTCGAACTCAGGTGGTTTACTCCCAAGATGGAAATTGACCTTTGCGGACACGCCACCCTTGCAAGCGCCCATGTTCTTTTCACCCTCGGCATCATTCCCGATACGGAAGACGCCGTGTTTTCCACAAAAAGCGGGATTCTTACCGCGAGAAAAAAAAGCGATCTCATAGAAATGGATTTTCCCTCGGAGAATCCTTGGGAAGTTGAGGTGCCGGAGGACCTGCTTATGGCGATTTCCTCTGTGCCTCTTTACGCGGGCAGAAACCGCTTTGATTATATCGCTCTTTACGAGAGCGAAGAGACGATAAGAAGCGCCATCCCGGAACTCGGCTATATCAGGAGACTTGATTCCAGGGGACTTATAATAACGAGCGTCTCAAGTTCTCAGCGCTACGATTTCGTATCGCGTTTTTTCGCTCCTAACGCCGGGATAGGGGAAGATCCGGTTACGGGATCTTCTCACTGCTGCCTTTGTCCTTTCTGGAGCCGCAAGCTCGGGAAAAAAGAACTCACGGGCTACCAGGCGTCGGAAAGAGGAGGCCTTGTTAATACAAGACTTCTTGGGAAAAGAGTCTTTCTGTCGGGAAAGGCGATTGTTTCGGGAAGCTTCGAAATCAATACAGAGTCGTAAGGGAATCCGGATCTTCCGCTTGCCAAGATTCACAAAACTTTTTTTTTCGGTAGAATTTAAAATCCCATGCTACAGGGGCGGCGTAGCCAAGAGGTAAGGCAACGGTCTGCAAAACCGTCATACCCCGGTTCGATTCCGGGCGCCGCCTCCAGTTCTGAACTCTGTTCAGCACAATGCCCGGGTGGCGGAATTGGTAGACGCAAGGGACTTAAAATCCCTCGGGAGTATCTCCCGTGCCGGTTCGAGTCCGGCCCTGGGCACTTTTTTCTAGCAAATTCCGGAGCAAATGTGTTAAAATCCGAAATGTTGCTAAGTATGTGGTCTGAATCGTAATAAAGTGAGTGATTTAAGGAGGTTTTGAAGATGAACTTTAAGATTCGGCTTGGCGTAGCCGTAAGATTTTTTGCATTTCTTTCCCTGTTCTCATTGATTTTTTCCCTAACCGCAGTTGCGCAGGAAGGACAAGATGAACAAAAAGAAAGTCCCAGTGCGGTAGAGGAAGCCAGTTACACGCTTCAGAGAATGATCGTGACCGCCACCAAGCGCGCTCAGCTTGCCCAAGATGTGCCTTTTTCCTTGAATGTTCAGTCAGAAGAGGATATCAAGCGTCTTAACACCACTGACTTGGAAGATCTTTCCCGTAACGTTGCCGGACTCTCCATACAGAATCTCGGACCGGGCCAAAGCGTGGTTACCATCCGCGGCATTTCTTCCGGACAGATAGTGCGGGACCAGCCCGGCGTAAAGGAGCAGGTTGGCGTCTATCTCGACGAAACCCCTATATCATTGTCGCTTTTTACTCCTGACATCGATCTTTTCGACCTTAACCGTGTGGAGACCCTCAGAGGACCGCAGGGCACGCTCTTTGGATCAGGTTCGATCGGCGGTACCGTTCGCTATATAACCAACCAGCCGCTTTTAGGTGTAAACGAGGTTAAAGTCGAGATTGATGGAAATTATCTTGACGAAGGTTCTTTTGGAGGTCATCTGAAAACGGCCCTCAATGTTCCCTTAGGAGAAGATGCGGCCGTTCGTTTGGTTGCTTACGGTACTAGGTACGGCGGTTTCATCGATGCGCACAAAGAAGGGGGCGCTGTGGATGAAGACGTAAACGACGGCACCCGTCACGGCGGGCGTATTTCCCTTTTATGGGAGCCGACCGAAAACCTGTCCATCACCCCGCGAGTTGTATATCAGAACATCGATCTTGGAGGTTTTAACCGCGACGAGGTATTTAACCTCTTTGCAAACCCCTATACCGATCCCCCGACTCCACTTGGTGATAGAGAGCAGTATTTGCTGCTTGACGAGGCTTTTGAAGATGAAACTCTGATTTTTGACACAGTGGTAAATTGGAGCATCGAAGATTTCTTTGATGTTACATATTCGGCAAGCTATATAAACCGCGATCTTCTTGTAAGTCGCGATGCGAGTGCTCTTACTGGCAGCGTGAGCGTGGACCTTGGATTTGCAGAGGATCAGGTGGCAAACCCATCCAATCTGCGAGACACTACCGACCTTGAACAGATGACCCATGAACTTCGCTTGAGTTCAAACGATGACGGCGCGTTTGAGTGGCTTGCGGGTGTCTTTTACTCGAACGTGGAGCGTGACTATTCTCAACGTTTGCCGACTCCAGGGTATGATGCGTTATTTATACCTTCGGCTGACACTAACTTCCCCGATGCGGTGGATTCGCCTTATAGTTCAGATTTGACATATGATTTAAGGCAGATTGCGCTTTTCGGCGAGGCGACCTATAAGCTGCTTGACCGGCTTGGCTTGACGGCGGGTCTGCGCTGGTATGACTGGGAAGAGGATAAGACTTTCAAGTCCGGTGGAGGTTTCTCAAATGCTGATGCGCAGAACCAGGACATTACGGTTTCCTCCGACGGATTTACTCCTAGGTTCATGGTGAGCTACGATGCTAACGATAACATTACGCTTAATGCTCAGGTTTCACGTGGATTTCGTCTCGGTGGAGTAAATGATCCGCTTAACCAACTGCTTTGCGGAGATGCCTATGATACTTTCCGGGGGTATCAGGAGTTTGAGGATGAGACTCTCTGGAACTACGAGGTCGGATTTAAGTCCTCCTTTGAGAATGTTACGTTCAACGGTTCGGTTTTCTATACCGACATTGAGAATCTGGGTGTAAATGTTGATGCGGGGCCCTGCTCTTCTAGGGTTACGATCAGCGTACCTGAATCTCACACTACTGGAGCGGAGCTTGAACTGTCCATTCAACCGACAAGATCTTTGCTGCTCGCTTTTGCCGGAAGCTACCTGGAAGCAGAGTTTGATTCCACTATCAGGACGGCAGATGGGGATGTGGTTGAGGGAATAGAGAAGGGTAACCGCATACCTTCCGTTCCAGACTGGCAGATCTCAGGATCCGCCACTTACACTTTGCCGGGTATTCTGAGTGCCGGGGAAAGCTTTCTCTCGGCTTCATGGCAGTTTGTAGGCGACAGCATCACGCAGTCAGGCGATCAGGTTCCCGGCAGGGGAGTTTTTGGACATGGGTTGCCCTACAGGGGTGCCTCTGCCGATGAGGCAACGGAAGTTGATCTGCTGCTTGATTCATACCACCTGTTTAACCTTTCCGCGGGTTTGGTATATGACAATATCGAGTTCACAGCTTACGTAAAGAATATTACGGATGAAAACGTTAAGCTTTCGTTTGACCGCGAGCGGGGAGGACGGGCCCGTCTTGCTTACAGAGTGGGTCAGCCCCGTACTTTCGGTGTGGTTACGCGCATGCGCTTCTGATGAAATAATGGGGAAGGTGTCTTAAGACTAATCTTCCTTGTTAAAAATGAGACTTGTACCTTGCGATTGCGGCATTTAATGCCGTAATCGCGAGATGGTACACGGAATCTTAAATGTAAGCAAAGCTTAGTTCTTGGTGAATCGGGTTTTAGGAACCCGGTCCGGGCATTTTTTCTGCCAAGGCAGGTCAGGTTTATGTTGCCGGTTCGGGTTTCACTCAGTGAAGGACTCTTTTTCTTTTCTCTTCCCCTGTAATATCCTCGGAATCGTCGTCGTAATAAAGGTAGTTCACTTCTTCGAAGAGTTCGTCGAACTCATCCGCAAATTCATCCTCAAGCCCATCATCTTCGTCAAACATGTCGGAGATGTTTAACGGGTAGTGGAAATCTTCATCATCTTTTTTGATAAATTTGAGCATGATTGCCTCCGGCGGGAAAAAATTTTCAACCAAAAGCTACACCCCGGTTATCAAAAGTCAACATCCCGCGGTTAAGTTTCGGTTAAGTGACACAATTACTTTTATTCATGACCTTTCCATCAAAGCGGTTTTAAAAGAAAAGAGAGGTTCTCAAGGATAAAATCGGGCTTTATCGCATTGCCCTCAAGATCGATTTTTCTGGTAACTCCGGTCATTACGAGTGCCGTGCTGTACCCCGCTTTTTCCCCTCCGGCAATGTCGGTTCGGAGACTGTCTCCGACCAGAAGGGTTTTTTTCGTCGGTGCCACTCCGCTTTTCTCCAGAATATCGAACATGTATTTTTCGGGTTTCCCGGCCGTGACCGCCTTCTTTCCCGATGCGGCTTCCACCGATGCGAGGAGGGCTCCTGTCGCAGGGGCCCGGCCGTGTTCGCAGGGGTAGAATGAGTCTCCGTTTGTGCCGATGAAGTCTGCACCGTTTCCGATCGCTATGGAAGCGGTCTTTATCTCCTCAAGATTAAATCCCGGGTGGCTTCCTATCACCACGAGATCCGCGCCGAGGGAGTCACTCCCTGAAACCTCAACCAGTCCCGTTTTCCTTACCTCGTTCTTTAGGTAATCGCTTCCGGCTATGAAGACCGTTTTCCATTTCTCCGAGGAAAGGTTCTCCCTTATCATAGAAGCGGTTGCCATGGGGGAGGTTACAAACTCGGTATCACGTGAGCGGATTCCGAGTCCTCTGAGTTTCTCGGCGTAGTCAGAAGGAGACCGCGAAGGGTTGTTGGTTATGAAGCGCATCTCCTTTTTATTCTTTCTTAACGCTTCTAACACCTCGGGGGAGTTGCCGATGGCCTTTTCACCGGAATATATAACCCCGTCTAGGTCAAAGACGAAATGATCAAACGAATTTTGAAAATCCATAACAGGGGCCGGGAATCTTACGAGGGGGGGCTGTTCTATCCCCAGATACTCTTTTTAAGTTCTTCCTGAAGCTGGGAGTCGTAGTCTGACTTCATTATCCTGATCAGTTTGTTTTCCCTGTCTTCGAAAAACTCAACTCCCATGAAAGAAAGTATGTCAAATGCTGCCCTTTTGTACCCTTCGTAGAACTCTTCTATTTCTCCGGAGGCCCTGACGGTCTTTGAATCAAGGTAAAGGGCTATTGCTGCGATTTCATCCTTTATCTCGGGGGCTATCTCGATCTGGAACCCCTCAAGGTCGCCCTGAAGGAGGTGATTCGTGTACATCTCGATTACGGCGTCAAGTGTGTGTACGTCCATTTAAGTGTCCTCTCCGGCGTATTCTAACCGTTTTTACTAAGAAGTTCACTTGCCACTATTATGTTGTCTCTTCCCGCCTTGGCCGCGAGCTGTACCGCTTCTTTAAGGGTGGTTTTTTCCTCAATGGTGCCGAGTTTTAAAAGCATTGGAAGGTTCACTCCTGAAATCACTTCCATTTCGCCGCTTTCAAGAAACATGAGGCTTATGTTGGAGGGGGTTCCTCCGAACATGTCCGTTACGAGCAGTATTCCATCTCCCTCGTCAACTGTGTCGACCGCGGTTCTCACCTTCTTTTCGAAGTCCTTGGAGTCTTTTGAGGCGTCTATTGATACTGCGGTCATCTTGACCCTGGGTTCTCGGGGCAGAATGAAGTTCACTGCCGATACTAGCTCCTTCGCGAGCTCTCCGTGCGCGACCACTACTATGGAAAACATAGCACTTTTATAGCTTATTTATATCCCTGTGTCTAATAATCGCGGAATATTCGGAAAGACTTTTGCCGAGAGCGTCGGCCATGACTACCGAGCGGTGTTTTCCTCCGGTGCAGCCTATTCCCAGAGTAAGGTATGATTTTCCTTCCTCTGAATATTTCGGGATCAAAAAACGCAGAAAAGAGCACAGCTTCTCCAGAAACTCCCGCGAAGCTTTATCCGACATGACGAAGTCCACGACTTCGCTGCTGGTTCCGTCAAGATCCCTCAGGGATTCTATAAAATGTGGGTTTTTCAGAAACCGAACGTCGAAAACCAGGTCCGCGTCTTCAGGAATCCCGTACCTGTAGCCGAAGGAAAGAAGGGTAATAAGAGGGGTTTTCCTGTCGGTTACCCCGGCAATCTTTGTTATGATCGCTTTTAGATCGTGAACGCTGAGGGCGCTTGTGTCTATGCGCTTGTCCGAGAGCTTTCGTATGTCTGCCAGAATCCGCCTTTCCTCTGATATCCCTTCGGGAAGAGTCTTCTCGCTTCCAAGCGGGTGAACCCTCCTTGTCTCCTTGTATCTTTTAACGATTGCCTCATCAGAGCATTCAAGGAACACAAGATCGACTTTTTCAGCCGATTCTCTTATTTTTTCCAGCACTTTCTCAAAATCATAAAGTGCATCTTTTTCCGGTATCCGTATATCAATGACCGCTACCGCTTTTTTTATCTGGGTAAGAGATTTTCCGCAGAGGTCGATAAAGGAGAAAAGAAGCTCGGGAGGCAGGTTGTCAACGCAGAAAAAACCCAGATCTTCAAGCGCTTCTGCCGCCGTGCTTTTTCCCGAACCGGAAAGTCCGCTCAGTATTATTATCTGTTCCATTATTCTCGAGTGCCGGACGGAATATCGATTTTCTTGCCGGTCTCCTTAAGTATCTGATTTCGCACCGCCACGTCTATTACAGACGCCATGTTTCTTCCCGGACTCACGGGCAGCACGATGTACGGAAGTTCTATGTCGAGTATGGAATACGTTTTCGTGTCCAGACCCAAGCGGTCGTATTCCGTTTCGGAGTTCCACTGGTGAAGCTCTATAACCATGTCGATTTCTCTTTTTTCCATAACGCAGGTGGTTCCGAAGAGGTCCTTTATGTTCACTATTCCTATTCCTCTCACCTCCACGAGGTACCTTATGTTCTCGGGACCCACTCCTACGAGTGTCTGGGAGCCTATTTTCCTTATCTCGACCACATCGTCCGCTATAAGCTTGGAGCCTTGTATTATGAGGTCGATCGCGCATTCGCTTTTTCCGATTCCGCTTTTCCCGAGAATCAGGACTCCTGTATGATGCACGTCGAGAAGCACTCCGTGAACTGTTATACGGGTTGCGAATTCCTCAGCAAGCAGTTCATTTAGAATGGTTATGAATTTCCCCGTGCCCAGAGTTGTTGTAAAAAGCGGCACCCCTTCTTTTTTAAAATGCTCGGTAAGGGATTTTCTAGGCCGAGCCCCCTTTGAGAGTATGAAGCAGGGGATATCGTTTGATAGAAGGTTTGATATTATCTTTTTTTGGGTTCCGCCGGGAAACCCGTTTATGTAGGAGATTTCCGTTCTGCCGAGCACTTGTATGTTTCCGCTCTCGAGCTCTATTTTCTCTTCTATCATCCTTAATCCCGGCTTCTTGGCACTCGGCGAAATAATGCGCCTTTCAAGCCCGTTTTCCCCGGAAACAGGTTCAAGACAGAGCTTTTCTCCGAACTTTCCGTAAAAGTCCCCGACCGAGAGGGAGTAGCTGTTCTCAGAGTTTTTCATCTTCTTCAATCAGCAGGTTATAAATATCGGAAGCCTCCTTTGAGGCAATAAGTTTTGACCTTATATCGTCTTGTCCGAGCATCCTGGATATCCGCGCAAGCAGGGTTATCCGGGTTTCCGTGGGACAGTTCTCAGGGGTTATCAAAACGGCAAAAAGGTAGGTTTTTTCTCCGTCTAGCGAGTCGAAGTCAATCCCCTTTTCGCTCTTGGCAAAAGCTATGGTTATATCTGGAATGTCGAGAAGTTTTACGTGTGGAATCGCCACCCCGGAATCAATTGCCGTGCTGCATAGCCCCTCCCGTTCAACCAGGGTTTCATTGAGCCTCTGCACGTTAAGCCTAGGCACGGCTTCTGCGATTTTTTCCGATAGCTCTTGCAGCGCGTCCGGTTTTGTCGTCGAAACGAGTTCGGGAAATACGGAATTTTTCTCCAGGTATTCAGAGATTTTCACTTTTTTTTCCGTGTTCAGGGTGTAAGAAGTCCTACCTTTTTCGAATCGGTTCTTTTGTAAACGACGTTCATCTCAAGCGTCTCGCTGTTTCTGAAAGCCACGAAATTCTCTTCGGACGCATCAAGCTGCAGCAGCGCCTCAGCAACGCTCATGGGCTTGGGGCTCAGATACTGGTGATCCACTCTCAGGTTGTTTTCCGTTTCGGTCCTCTGCACACGTGCGGCGGAAGGGGTTTTCGAGACGTTTCTTCTTCTCAGGGTCAGCTGTTTGTCTGTCCTTCTGCGCAGTTGTTTTATGATGGTGTCGAAAAGTTTGTCTATGGCTGAGTGCATTTCATCTGTTTCTACCGAAGCGGCCGCTTTTAGGGGGCCCGAGCTGATCGTTATCTCGGCATTGTTTCTGAGTTTTTCCGCCGAAAGAATTATCTTTGCCTCCGAGGGATTTCTCTCTGGGTCTATGTACCTCTGGAGCTTTGGCATTTTCTTCATCGCGTAACGCTTGAAATGTTCCGACCTTCTTTTGTCGGGAATGTTTTTCGTGATGATATCGGTTTTCATGGTTCAAACCTCCTTTGAGAGTCTTTTTGATGAACTGGGTATGCCAAGTATTTTTCTGTATTTTGCAACCGTTCTTCTCGCTACTTTTATGTTTTTCATGGAAAGTATTCTGGATATATCTTCGTCCGAGAAAGCGCACTGGGCCGGTTCTTCATCAACTATTTCCCTGATCATTGATTTTATCTTCTCAAGCGAAACCTTTTGTCCGTTAGATGAGCGGACTCCTCTTGAGAAAAGCTTTTTAAGTTCTACGATTCCTTGGGGGCATTGTATGTATTTTCTGCTTGTTATGCGGCTTACGGTTGATTCGTGAATACCCACTGTGTCAGCCACATCCTTTAGCTTCAGGGGTTTTATGTGAGCGCTGCCGTGATCGAAAAATTCCCTTTGCTCATCGACGATTTTCTCCATAACTTTGCGTATTGTAGTCTCCCGCTCTTCGATGCAGCGGACGATTCTCTGGGCCACCTCGATTTTTTCCCGCAGATAGTCCGTGGTTTCTCCAGTCAGGTTCGCGCGGTCGGCGAGAATCTTTCTGCAGTAGGAACTTATCCTGAGTTTCGGGAAACTTCTGTTTGACTGCATCTGCAGGTCATCTCCCACTTTGTACACATAGAAGTCGGGAACGATGTTTCTAGTCGTGTCCTTAGTGTAATAAGGTCGTCCGGGTTTTGGCTCAAGGGAAGTTATTACGGCTTCAATTTCCAGTATCTCTTCCATGCTTATGTCAAGTTCAGCGCAGATCTTGTCGTAGTTTTTTCTGCCGAGATCGTCGATATGGCTCTCCACCACCCGCGCAAGGGCGCTTTCCCTTTCGTAACCGAGATCCAAGGCCTGTGCGGCAAGACACTCGGAGAGGGAGCGGGAACCGATCCCGATGGGATCAAACGTGGTGCGTATCTTCTCGGCTACCCGTATTACCTCCTCCATACGATCACCGCCTGCCTCAGGTGGGTCTTCTACGTCAAGCAGTCTTGCTATCTCCTCAGGCTCGATCTCAAGATATCCGTCCTCGTTTATGTTTCCGATGATAAGCGAGGCTATCTGCTTTTGCAGTTCGCTGAAATCGGTCATTGACAGTTGCCAGTGAAGGTGCTCGAACAGAGAATCCTGATTAGGAATCTGGTTTTCCCAAGTGGTCTCCTCGTTTATTTCCGCCGAGAACTCTTCGGGTGCCGGATAGTCGGTTTCCGTCGGGCCGAGCTCGTTTAGAAGGGACTCTCCCGGATCTTCTTTCTCCATTTCGGAAGAGGAGTTAGGGTCTTCTTCCAAGGCGGGGTTTTCTATGAGCTGCTCCTCAAGGTATTCCCTGAGTTCAACCGTGTTCATTTGTACTAGGCTTAGAAAAAGCCTGAGATGCTGGGTGAGT
Source organism: Thermodesulfobacteriota bacterium (assembly GCA_965207685.1). Classification (GTDB taxonomy): domain Bacteria; phylum Desulfobacterota_D; class UBA1144; order Nemesobacterales; family Nemesobacteraceae; genus Nemesobacter. Next base: position 184,989 of record OZ242294.1, read on the forward strand.
ATGAGCTTTTGCTTCTGTGCTACATTAGGGGTCTGCGAAAGACCGAATCCGCTCATTTAAATGATTTTTCTCCTTTTCTTGCTTCCCCAACCCTGTAAAACCAACCCATTTAAATTATAACACCATTTGATCCGTTATTTAATCTTAAGCATGTATAGCATCAACCGGAAGAGTCATATCGGGGGTGATTGTTTGGAGAAGGCTGCCGCCGGGCGTAAGACACAGAAGGGCATTGACAGCAGAGAACATTTAGCCGCAGTTACCGATTTGTATGTAGAACCCGAATCCCGAGTCCGCTGGGTGGGCGGGTCATGTTACTCCCGGTACCATTCGTGGATATTCCACAGTTCGGAGTCCCATCCGTTTACCCGTACCCCCTTTAGGCTGTTGCTGGATGCCGAGACGAAAGCGCGGTCAACCAAGGGAATCACTACATGGTTCTGAACCAACATGTCATTCATTCGAATGACCAGATTTTCGCGGTCTGGGCCGATAGGGGTCCGCTTCAGTTCCTCATGGAGGTCATCGTACTCCTGGTTAGACCAGCGGGATACGTTACCGCCCAACCAGTCGTTTTCGGGACCGGGAATTTCCGTAGTTAGCCAGCTTGCCAGGTAGTCCTGCGGATCAATAGATGATGTTCCGTTGGCATACATTTCGACATCGGCATAAAATCTCCAGACATTGTCGGGATTTTCCGGGTTGCTGTCAAAGTAGACACCAGCGTTAATGTTCTTCAACTCGGTTTCCACCCCTATATCCCTCCACCATTGCTTAATCAGTTCTTGGGTTTCTTGGCGAACCAAGTTGGTAGAGGTCTGGCAAAGAATTTGCAGACGGACTCCGTCTTTTTCCCGGATGCCGTCGGCGTCGGGTATCCATCCGGCCTCATCAAGCAGGGTTTTTGCTTCCTCGATATCCTGAGTCAGGCAGTCATCGTTATTTGTTGAGGCGTACCGGGGAGGTGCTGGAACAATATTACAGGTTGCTCTTCCCGCGGCGCCGTATAGCCGCTCGACGATATGCCCGCGGTCAATGGCTAAAGATAAGGCCCTTCGCACTGCCGGGTCGGTCAGGAATGGATGAGGGTTATTGCCGTCTGACCACTCGGAGCGCCGGTCTCCCAGATCTGGATCGGCATCAGTGAAGTTGATTGCCAGATGCTCAACAAGGGAGGCAAAGGCCGGCCGAACTGTCCCCTTGCCGACTTCCTCCAAAGATCCGAGAGTTTGGGGGTCTATTTGCAGGTTCCATCCATAGTCAGCTTCACCCCTCTCCAGAACAGCCCGTGCAGCAGTGACGGCGTCTCCACCGCCTTTTATTACCACTTTGGGGAATAGTCGTTCGGTTGCGCGGAAATGTTCGTTAATTTCATAAGTAAGAGTTGAGGTAGTTTCTGTATCTGATTCACTGACTGAGAAATCGGTGATTTTATAGGCCCCCGTCCCAATTGGATATAGATTCTCCGTGACACATTCCTGAGCTGTCTCACCGACGCAGTTTGCAAACTGCGCTTTTTGCAGAACAGGGGAAGAGGCCCCCACAAAGAGGGTATATGGATAGATAACGGGTTCAGTGAAAGTAATTTTGATACTAAGGGGTGAATCCTCTACAGGGTCCACATTTCCTATGGGTACAAGCTCACACACATCCTCTGTTCCCGGCAGAGAGCATAAGTATCTATGGGTAAATATAACATCTTCAACCGTTAGAGGAGTTCCATCGGACCAGAGGATTTCTTCTTTAAGCTTCCAGGTAATCGTGGTCATATCTTCGGATAAGCCGCCATTTTCCACGGTCGGAATTTCCTCGGTTAGGCGAGGTGCCAGCCTTCCTTCCTCATCGTAGTTCGCCAAGGGCTCCAGGATCAGAGCACTGGCATCAACATCCTTAGTTCCGCCGGCAAGATAGGGATTGGCTATAGTAGGGGCCTGCCAGTAAAGTATGGTCAGGGCTTCATCATCATCGTCCCCACAGGAAATTGTGAAGAATCCCGCGACTATCATGGCCAAGACTAAAAATGTTTTTTTGTATTTCATTTGAATTTCTCCTGAGAAGTTATTAGTGCTGCTAAGTTTCAGAATTTCCTATTATTACCAAGAACCATTTGGAGTGCAATTGTTGTCGGGACCCATCAATTGCTAATGTTCAGAAAAACTTTGAAACCATGGAGAATTTCCTCAATTTTTTTTGTGCGGTTATCTTTTTTGCGTGAACGTAAGCGAAGCCGCAAGACTCATAATCATTCTCGGCGCGATGCTAATAGCGCTCGGAGTCATACTGCCTTATGTGGCGAAACTTGATTTCTTCGGGAAACTTCCCGGAGATATAAAAATCAAAAGAGAAAACTTCAGTTTTTATTTTCCGATCGCAACCTGCATAGTGCTGAGCATTCTGCTCACGCTTCTGGGCAATCTTTTCTTCAGAAAATAAAAACGGGAGGTTGGACGGGGACTAAAGGCTTTTCCGTTCGTCAGGAAGAACCCACTCTCTTTCGTTTATGAAAAGTTTTTCATACTTTTCTATGCTGTTTTCTAACTCAAGGGTCTGCGATATGTCATCAAGCCCTTCAAGAAGCACTTTTCTTTTGAAATCGTCTATCTCGAACGAAAAGCTTACCCCTTCCCCCGTTACGGATTTTTCAACCAGGTCAACCTCAAGGGAATAGCCTTCATTTTCCCCTACAAGGTGGAATAACTCATCCGTTCTGTCCTTGGAGAGGACTATGGGAAGTATCGAGTTCTTAAAACAGTTGTTGTAGAAAATATCCGCGAATGAGGGAGCCAGGATTACCCTGAACCCCGCTTCCCTTATCGCCCAGGGGGCATGTTCCCTGGAGCTTCCGCTTCCGAAATTCTCCCGTGTCAGAAGTATGCACGCGTCAGTGTATCTCGTCTGGTTGAGCTCGAAATCCTCGTTTAAGGTTCCGTCGTCGTTATATTTCCAGTCGAAAAACAGAAATTCCCCGAACCCCGTTCTCTCAATGCGTTTTAGGAACTGCTTGGGGATTATCTGGTCGGTGTCGACGTTCATTCTGTCAAGAGCCGCTACTTTTCCCGATACCTTTTGAAGTTTCTCCATGTTTCAGATCCCCCTTTCTATTTCCCAGCCGCGCACGTCCACAAAATGTCCCGTGATTGCCGCCGCGGCTGCCATTATAGGGCTTACCAAATGGGTTCTTCCCCCTTTCCCCTGGCGACCCTCGAAATTCCTGTTGGACGTGCTGGCGCATCTTTCCCCGGGGGCCAGTATGTCCGGGTTCATTCCAAGACACATGCTGCATCCCGACTCACGCCACTCAAATCCGGCCTCGGTAAATATCTTGTGAAGATCCATTTCCTCTGCCTTTTTCTTTACAAGCTGGGAACCCGGAACCACCATTGCGTTTACTCCGTCGGCTACTTTCCTGCCTTTTACGAGCTTCGCAACCGCCAGAAGATCTTCCATTCTGGAATTCGTGCAGGAACCTATAAACACCCTATCAACATGTATGTCCGTTATCGGGGTGTTTGCCTTGAGGTCCATGTATTCAAGGGCCTGTTCCATTGATTTTCTCTTGCTTGAGTCTTCGCACTCCCTGGGGTCGGGAACCTTTGAAGTTACGTCCGTTACCATTCCCGGGTTGGTTCCCCAGCTTACCTGCGGAGCTATCTTGCGGGCGTCAAGGGTGACTGATTTGTCGAAAACGGCGTCGGGGTCTGTGCGCAGAGTCTGCCAGTGTTCGAGGGCTTTTTTATAATTGCCGTCTTTCGGTGCGTACCGGCGGCCCTTCACGTACTCGAAGGTTTTTTGATCGGGCGCTATCATTCCGGCCCTTGCTCCCCCCTCTATCGACATGTTGCACACCGTCATTCTCTCTTCCATGGAAAGCGCCTCTATCGCTTCTCCTCGGTATTCGACCACGGTTCCGGTAGCCCCCGCGGTTCCTATATGTCCGATTATGCCCAGGATTATGTCCTTTGCTGTAACCCCGTACTGGCGTTCGCCCTCGACCCTTATTTCAAACACCTTCGGACGGTTCTGTCTTAAGCACTGCGTCGCCAGAACGTGCTCCACTTCGCTTGTTCCTATACCGAAGGCGAGTGCTCCGAACGCTCCGTGGGTGGAAGTGTGACTGTCTCCGCACACTATGGTCATTCCGGGTTTTGTGAGGCCTAGTTCGGGACCGATAACGTGCACTATGCCCTGAGAGTGGTTGTTTATTCTTATTCCGAAGAGTGTTATTCCGAAATCCTTGCAGTTTTGCCGCAGGGCCTCTATCTGTTTTGCGGATATGGGATCCGAAATGGGTCCGCTGCGGTCGGTGGTCGGCACGTTATGATCCATCGTGGCGAAAGTAAGGTCGGGCCTTCTTACTTCTCGTCCCGTAATTCTCAGCCCTTCAAACGCCTGGGGAGAAGTAACTTCGTGAACAAGGTGAAGATCTATGTAGAGAAGGGAAGGCTTGCCTTCTTCTTCGTGCACTAGGTGCGATTCCCAGATTTTGTCAAAAAGAGTTTTTCCCGCCATCGTTAACTGCTCCAAAGTGCCGTCTTTTCATTCCCGAACCGCGCTTTTTCCCCAAGCTCCTCCTCTATGCGCAGAAGCTGGTTATACTTTGCTATTCTGTCGCTTCGGGACGCCGACCCGGTTTTTATCTGACCGGCGTTTGTGGCAACTGCGATATCCGCTATCGTCGAGTCCTCTGTTTCTCCCGAACGATGGGATATTATGTAACTATAACCCGCCTGCTTGGCCATCTCAATAGCCTCGAGGGTTTCGGTAAGCGTTCCTATCTGGTTTACCTTTATGAGTATGGAGTTTGCCACGCCCGAGTCTATCCCGTCTGAGAGTCTCTTCGTGTTCGTTACAAAAAGATCGTCTCCGACGAGCTGGACGGCGGAACCTATTTTTTTCGTGAGCGTCTTCCAGCCTTCCCAGTCGTTTTCATCCAGAGCGTCTTCTATCGAAACGATAGGATATTTTTTTATCCACTCCTCGTATATTCCCATTAAACCGGCGACCGGCACGGTTTTTCGCTCCACATGATAGCGTCCCTCGTGGAAGAACTCGCTTGAGGCTACGTCAAGCGCTATTGATATCTGCTCTGCCGGGTTGTATCCAGCTTTCCATATGGCCTCTATTATGTATTCGAGTGCCTCTTCATTTGATTCCAGGGAAGGTGCGAAGCCTCCTTCGTCTCCGACGGCTGTCGAGAGGTTCTTGGCGCTGAGTATGGATTTAAGCGCGTGAAAGGTTTCCACTCCCGCCCGAAGGGCTTCCCGGAAAGTGGAGAAACCATGGGGAACTATCATGAATTCCTGAAAATCAAGGTTGTTGTCCGCATGAGCGCCGCCGTTGATTATGTTCATAAGCGGTACGGGAAGGGTATCGGCGTTTTCGCCTCCGAGGTAGCTGAAAAGAGACTTTCCCTCGGAGATCGCGGCCGCCCTGGCCGAGGCAAGCGACACTCCCAGAATGGAGTTCGCTCCGAGACGGGACTTTGTTTCCGTTCCGTCAAGCTCTATCATTGTGCGGTCTATCAGGGCTTGGTTGCGCACCTCAAGGCCCTCAAGGCGTGGAGCTATTATGTCGTGGACGTTCTTTACCGCCCCTAGGACTCCTTTTCCCATGTACCTGCGCTTCTCCCCGTCCCGAAGCTCAAGCGCTTCGTGCTCTCCGGTCGACGCCCCCGAGGGAACCATCGCCCGACCGAAGGCTCCGTCTGAGCAGTGTACCTCCACCTCTATTGTTGGATTTCCCCTTGAATCCAGTATCTCTCTTGCTTTTATTTTGTTTATCTTTGACATTTGATTTCCTCTTGAGTCGTTTGTTCAACTATGAAGCGGACCACTCTGATTTGGGTTTGATTGTACGGAATTGGAGGTATTTTTCAAACATCTCGTAAAATCAGCGGCGCAAAAGAGATAATCTCCAACACGGAACAAGGACTTCCTGTCACGTCTGGAAACTACAGGCATCTGGATTTCATAATAAAACCGGCAGAATCGCTTGTTCACTGCGGTGTAGAATCAGTTTGGAACCCCTACATGGTTTCAAGTCTTCATGATTTGACAGTTCCGCTGTTTTTTATTGAGCCGTTGCTCAAAGCGTGTTCTAATAGAAGATAGAGAAATATTTTTTCGGCGGTCGGGCAATCCGCCATTATTTTGGGCTTGGTCTCAGCGCGAACACCGGAAAGCGCTATGCTCTATACTAAGGTCCATCTTGGTCTTGTCGCTCGTTGTGCGGCCGCTGTCCATCGTAGAAGGAGGTAGAAACCAGCTATGATCATCCATGACTTTCGGTTATTTAAGGGCTGTCGGAATGCTGCTGCTTGGGTTGTGACTAGATTCGGCATTGTCGCGATTCTACTGCTCTGCGTCTTGTTGCCCGTGTCCGCACAGGCCGCCGTCGAGGGAGAGGCACAATTCGTCTTCAACACGTTTGGGTTCCTTGTGTGGGGTGCCCTCGTGATGTGGATGGCAGCAGGCTTTACAATGCTCGAGGCGGGTTCGGTACGGACGAAGAACGCTTCGGTCATTTGCTTGAAGAACATTGGTCTCTACTCCATTGCCGGACTGGCGTACTATCTAGTCGGCTTCAACATCATGTATGTCGGCGTCGAACCGGGCGGCTGGTTCGGTTCGCTTGAATTTCTGTACGGCACGACCGCCGATGAAGTAGCGCTGCTGGGCGGCGAGGAAGCAGCCACAGCGGCCGTTGTTGAAAGCGGCTACTCGGCGATGTCCTACTGGTTCTTCCAAATGGTGTTCGTGGCGACCACGGCTTCGATTGTCTCAGGCACTCTGGCCGAGCGCGTGAAGCTCTGGCCTTTCTTTGTTTTCATCGCTGTGTTAACCGCGGTCATCTACCCGGTCGTTGGCGCTTGGACTTGGGCTGGGGGCTGGTTGGCTGAATTGGGATTCAAGGACTTCGCCGGTTCCACCGTGGTCCACTCCACAGGAGGCTGGGCAGCACTCGCGGGGGCCATCATGCTTGGGCCGCGCTCGGGCAAGTTCCGGGCTGATGGCAGTGTCAAGGCGACTCCTCCATCCAATGTTCCGGTCGTCACTCTCGGCGTCTTTATCCTTTGGCTGGGCTGGTTCGGCTTCAATGGCGGTTCGCAACTGGCCCTAAGCGGCGCATTCGACGCCGTGGCGGTGAGCAACATCTTCTCCAACACCAACCTAGCCGCGGGGGCTGGGGTTCTGGCAGCTCTGAGTCTCTCCCGACCCGTGCTGGGCCGTGTCGATCTGTTTGCCGGACTTAATGGCGCTCTTGCTGGTCTCGTCGCGATCACAGCGGCGCCGGATATCGTCCAGCATTACTGGGCAATAGTGATCGGAGCGATCGGGGGCATGGTTTGCCTGTTGTCCATGAAGTCTTTGGAAATGGTAAAGATCGACGACGTCGTGGGTGCTGTCCCCGTTCATCTTTGCACTGGCATCTGGGGGACATTGGCGGTCTGCATCGCCGCCGGTGGAAGTCTCTCTGCTCAGATCATCGGCATTTTGGCCATCGGTGTGTTTGTGTTTGGGTCATCGATGCTGTTGTGGTTTCTCATCGACCGCACCTTGGGATTACGGGTCTCGGAGGTTGTCGAGGCCATCGGCCAAGACGTGGGCGAACTGGGCATCGAAGCCTATCCAGAATTCGTGGTGATGCCGGAAGAGGACTGATTTTAGAGCATCAGGGCGATCCTCCGGCCCGGACTGCGGGCAGCCAGAGGCGGGCGGCTGCTACCCGGCTGCGTTCTCAATCGGAATACTGTGAGTTGCGGCTTCGTGGCTTGCGAGGGTCGACAGAGTCAAATCGGGCCGTTCGGTCTGTCTTCGATGATCTCCCCGTCCTTAAGGTTTATTATTCTTTTCGAGTGAGAGGCTATATCTTCTTCGTGCGTTATCATTACTATAGTTTTTCCCTGTTCGTTAAGGCCCCTGAATATCTTCATTATCTCGTAACTCGTTGCCGTATCCAGGTTCCCGGTCGGTTCGTCCGCGAGTATCATCCTCGGGTTGTTTACGACCGCCCTGGCTATTGCCACCCTCTGCTGCTGTCCTCCGGAGAGCTGGTTGGGAAGATGATCCGCTCTGTCTGCGAGTCCCACGAGGGAAAGTGCGGCCGAGGCAAGTTTTTTTCTCTCGGCCCCCGACATGCCTGAGTAGACCAGCGGCAGTTCCACGTTTTCAAGCGCTGTGGTTCGCGGCAGCAGGTTAAAGCTCTGGAAGACAAAGCCAATCTTCGTACTCCGTATTTCCGCCTTCTCATCGCTTTCGAGTCCCATTATGTCGGTGCCGTCAAGCATATAGTTTCCGCTACTCTGCGTGTCGAGGCAGCCGAGAATGTTCATAAGGGTGCTTTTGCCGGACCCCGAAGATCCCATAATGGCGACGAATTCTCCTTGTGCTATCTCAAGGTTTACGGATCGAAGCGCCTCGACCTCGACTTTTCCGTTCGAGTAGGTTTTGCCGATGTTCTTAAGCTTGATTACGAGCGGTGTCATCAGAATCTTTTCGGCTGGGGAAGCGCAAAGCCGGGTCCTTTGTTGTTTCCGCCGGAAATCGTGTACTCAACCACTATCGAGTCTCCTTCGGAAAGTGGACCGCTTAGAACTTCTGTATGAAAGTCGTCGCTTATTCCGGTCTCTATTACTACCGGCGAGAGTTTTCCCTGCTTGAGGACCCAGACGTTTTCGCCTGCCTCAGTAGTGACGGCTGAAGATTTCGGGGGAATGAAGCGAAGTGCGGCGGTGGGAACTTTAAGCACGTCTTTTTTTGTTGATATGACTTTCTTCACTTCGGCGGTCATGCCGGGTTTCAGCTCAAGTTCCGGGTTTTCGACAAGGCACGTTACGTCGTAGGTGACGACATCGTTTTTTATGCTGGGGGAGTTTGCCACTTGCTTTACCCTTGCGCTGAAATGCTTGCCCGGAAATGCGTCAACTCTGAAGAGGACATCCTGCCCCTCCTTTATCTTTCCTATGTCTGCTTCGCTTACATTTGAAACCAAATGAAGAGTCCTGGGATTCTCGGCCAGTACGTACAGGGGTTCAGATTTGTTCGGGTGTATCTGTTCGCCGATTATGATGTTTTTTTCAAGCACCATGCCGTCAAGCATGGAAGTGATTCGCGTTGCGTCGAGTTTTCTCTGCGCAGTATCTAGATCGGCCTCGGCTTTCTCCCGGGCGGCAGCTGCCGCGCTGTACTCTGAGAGAGACAAGTTGAATTCCTCGCGGGAAATAAGCTCTTTTTCATAAAGCCTCTTGTTTGCCTCGTGTGAGTTGATTGAAATCTCAAGGTCGGTTGTGGTCTTCTTAAGGATCTCCTTGAAGTATTCGACATCTCCCGAAAGGCCCTCCGGCTCCTCCATGAGGGCCAGCACCTGGCCCTTTGTGACCTCGTCGTTCACATCCGAGCGGATTTCCTTTATTGTTCCGTTTATCTCTGAATATATCCTCGCTTCCTTCGTGGGTTTTAAGGTTCCAGAAGCTCTTACCAGAGAAGTTATGTCTCCTCTCTCGATTTTCTGCGTCACGTATTCTATACGGCCTTTTTTCTGTCCGAAAAAAATGAAGTATGCGGCGATAACTACTACGGCGGCGACGGCGTAGAGAAGCTTTGAACGGGGGAAATTTTTCATTGTATCTCTTTTCCGCAGAGGCTTAACAGCCTCAACCTTACTATTTTATAGTCATATATGGAGTTTTTATAGTCCGCTACCGCCTCCTCGTAAAGCGCCTGTGCTTGGGCAAATTCTATTTTCGAAGCGCTTCGCGACTCGTATCTTTCCTTGGCCAGGAGCAGGTTCTTCTCCGATATCGATTCTGAATCCTTAAGTATTTTTATTTTTTTCTCAAGATGTTTGAGTCCGAGATAGAGTTCCCCAACCGAGAGGATTATTCTGTTTTTGAGCAGTTCGGTTTGCGCCTCGTTTCTGGTGAGTTCAGCCTTTGACTGCGACATCTGGCCGAACCTTGAGAATCCCTCGAAGATGGGAATCTTAACGCCGAGCCCGGCGATAAAAGCCGGCGTCTCGGCACCTTCTCCTTCAAATCTGTACGCTGCCCTGCCGAATATCGACGGGAGAAATTTCCCTTTGGTCTCTGCAATCGAGGCCCTTATTCCATCGTGGTCCGCCAGAAGACTCTTTATCTCTGTGTTTTCGGAAAGGGCGAAGCTGACAAGGTCTTCTCTGGTTTCGTATACCTTCTCGTAGGCAAGATCCTCACGGATGTCGAATTGCCCGAGCGAGGGGTCGTTCATCAGGTGTCTTAGGTTAAGCATGGCGAGTTCGTAGGAGTTTTCTCTTGAAACCAGTTCTAGTTTTGCCTGTTGCAGGTCGATTTCCGCCTGGCTTAACTGCTGGGCGGACTTTTTCCCGACGGCGAAAAGCTCTTCTGTTTTCTCAAGGAGCCATTCCATGCGCTTGGTTTCTGTGGCCGCTCCCTCAAGCCGGTTTTTCTCGGAGAGCGCCTGATAGTAGGCGATGCGCGTGTCGCGCACGAGCATCGTTTCTGAGCCCGTAAGCAAGTATCTTGCGGATTCCAGATGATGTTCTCTTGCCCTTATCTTGGCTTTTGTCTTTCCGAAGTCCCATATCATCTGGTCAATATAAAAACCGGATTCCCTTCCCACAAACGGCACTACGAGCTTTCCGCTGAGCTGGGGATAAAGAGGGGCCTTTGTCTGCCTGAGTATTGATTTCGAGATGTCGACCTCGGAACGGGAAATCCGGAGTTCCGGGCTGTTAAGCAGTGCTATCTCGACGGCCCGTTCAACCGGGATTACTTCCTGTGCCCACGCGGTCTGGGAAAGCAGTAGTAGTGAACCGAGAAGAAGGAGGAATTTTTTCGGTATACTCATGATGTGGCAACCGTGGTGTGTCGCTCGAGTGCGGATGAAAGAGAATATCGATAAATACGAAACGCCCCTAGGCGTATATGTCCATATTCCGTATTGTCTTACCAAATGTCCTTATTGTGATTTTAACTCTTATGGGACTAATGGCAACTTTCCGGAGGATGATTACGTCCGTGCTCTGGAGCGGGAAATTGAAAACTTCCGGGGCATTGTTGAAGGCAGAGAGATAAGCACGGTGTTTTTCGGGGGAGGGACTCCGTCGCTTTTAAGGCCCGAAAGCGTAGGGATGATAATGGAGAAACTCGCCTCGATTGCCATCTTTTCTCCCACGCTAGAGGTGAGCCTTGAGGTAAACCCGAGAACCGCCGACAGGGAAAAACTTGTTTCACTCATGCGCTTTGGGGTAAACAGAATAAGCGTCGGCGTGCAGTCTTTTTCGCAGAGAAAGCTTGATTTCTACGGGAGATTTACCACTCCAGACGACTGCGTCCGTGCGCTTGTTGACGTCCGGGACGCCGGTTTTCATAACTACAACCTTGATCTTATATACGGAAGCTCTCAGGAGACCCGGGAAGAGTTTGAAGAGGATATCCGCACCGCCCTGAGATTCTCTCCGACCCATATATCCGCCTACTGCCTTACAATTGAGCCCGGCACCGAGTTTGCGACGCTTTGGCGCAAAGGGAAACTCTCTGTTCCCAATGACTCGGTTCTGGTTGGGTTCATGCGGAGCGCGCGGGGGATTCTCGAGGCAGAGGGGTACGGAAATTACGAAGTATCGAATTTTGCCCGTCACGGCTACGAGTGCAGGCATAACCTCATTTACTGGAACTGTCATGATTACCTAGGCGTGGGTGCCGGAGCCCATTCCCACATTAGCTGCGGCGGGGAAGAGGGCTGGGGAATAAGATGGTCAAACGTAAGGAATCCCGAGCTTTACATGAAGCGGGTTGCAGGCGACGGAAATGCCGTCTGTGCCTCTTATGATCTCTCGCGGACTACGGCCCTTGAAGATAAGCTTCTTATGGGACTTCGGCTAAGCGACGGGGTAGGAATTGAAGGCCTAAAGAAGCGCTTCGGCTGCGAACCTGACGCCTCTGGCCTCGAATACCTTGAATCTGACGGTTTTATTCTCACCGACGGCGACCGTCTCAGACTCACCGCCAAGGGAAGGGTATTCACCGATGAGTTGGTTGCAAGGGTGTGCGGAGTTTTTCACTGATTTTGCAACGGTGTGATTTTGTTCGTTCTCTGCTGACATATGTCTTGAAAAGTTAGTTGTATTATTGATCATATAGTCAAGTGCCAATTTAATCAGCGGGATGCTCCATGGAAACCGTCAGCTTCAAAATTTGCCCCTTCGTGCAATGCGTCACCACACTGTTTGAGTGCAAGGGCACGGCCTACGATATTGAATATATTGACCTCAGCAGCAAACCCGGGTGGTTCCTTGAGGCGTTCCTGAACGGTCAGGTGTCGGACGACTTCGAAGACAGATTCAGCACGTTCTATTTGGCAGATACGACCTACTTGGGTCAGCTGACAACGGTGAAGAACGGGGTCTCGTGCGTTGGCGAGCGCGAATGCGCCGTCGAATACACGCCTTGCTGCGCGTAAGGGCAAAGTGAGAGATGACGCGCGGATAATGGAAGTTTTCATGGACATACAACGGGGTTTGCCACGTCAAGGCCCGGGAAATGACGATGCGACGCGCCGTGCGCTCACCTATTGCAAGGACCTGCCCGAACAACCGAACGTGCTCGATATCGGGTGCGGGCCGGGCCGGCAAAGCCTAGTCTTGGCGGATGCGCTAGACGCAAGCGTCGTAGCCGTCGATATCCATCAAGAATATCTGGACGAGCTAGCCACCCGAAGCGCAGAGGCGGGCTTGGGCGAGCAGATCACCCCGATGCTCGCAGATATGACCGAATTGGCGTTCGAGGCGGAGCGTTTCGATCTGATCTGGGCTGAAGGCTCAGCCTACATCATGGGCGTGACCAATGCGTTGCAGGCGTGGAAAGCGTTCTTGAAGCCTCACGGCTATCTGGTCTTGTCCGAACTGCTCTGGCTAGCGGACTATCCGCCGCGCGAGGCCGTCGCGTTTTTCGACCGAGAGTACCCGGCAATGACTGACATTGCGGGCAACCTCGCGATTTTTGAACGGGAGAGCTATCAGATCGTTGGCCATTTCACTATCCCCGATCAGGCATGGTGGGACGATTACTACACGCCCTTGATGGCAAAAGTTCCGTTGCTTCGTGAAAAATACAGAGGCGATCAGGAGGCGCTTGAGTTGATCCAGATGACTGAAAGCGAAATCAATCTGCGTAAAAGATACGGCGAATCCTATGGATATGAGTTTTTCGTCGCACAGATAGAGTCGTAAGCGGATCCTCTGATTAGCGCCGAATCCGGTAAATCCGGGCCAGCGTGGAGCGGTCAGCATTACGGCATAGTGGTTTTGCCAGGAGTCCTGATATCTACAGAAGTTTATTCTGAACAGGAATAACTGACCGGAAATAACCACTCAGCAAAATTCAGAACATCATTTCAGATACTTGACGACCAGTTTTCCCTCTTTTCCGGTAAATTCTATTACCCCTTTTCTGTCCCCTACTCGAAAAGTAAGATTTTCTCCCCTCTTCGCATTCTTTATTCCGTCAACAATAGTGTTATGGTCACTCCTGGAAAGGCTCTGCAATACATAACATAGCGGTAGGCAGAAATCGCTGCAGCACAAATCAGGGTTTTTGGTAAGTCCCAAACGATTTCTAGGAAACTACGAAGATACAATTAGCAGACGGTCGTTGCGCTTTTGTAACGGACGTGCATTGTGTCCGAACACCCGCTCAAAGTTTGCGACCTGTTCTGCGCTCACTTCAATTACGTCCGGAAAAATGAACCAGTGTACTCCCTCACTGCAGGGAGGGGTGGTGAGTGACCCCTTGTAATAGAAGTAGCCGGTGGTTGCTGTCGGCAGTATCGCGGATGCATCCACTGTCGTGCCCGCAATATCAACTTCTATTCCTGCCTCGGTCGGTACGTTGTCAAACACTGCGGCCAGAGCATGGTTTTGTGTGCCTACTTCCATCATAACACCAACCACTGCCAGTACGCCTGCTGGGTTTTTGTGTACGAAATGTGCCTCCATCGCCGTGTGCGAACCATCAAAGGCGTGTTCGCTCGGAACGTGAAAGTGAAACTGCAACAGTTCGTAAATTTCACCTGCTGCAGTCAGCGTGCTGCCGGGTGCGTAATTTACCTGGAGGGTGTGTCCGGTGTTTAGAATCTTAAGAGAAGAGGGCTTGTAATCAAATTTCAGTGCCGGTCCCTCGACGGGAAAGGCATCGGTGATGTCAATCGGTGACTGCATGCGTCCGATAGCGCAGGTTGCGTAATCCGGCGAGAGCGAGCCCCAGTTATCGGGACCCTCGGCCCCGGTATAACCCCAGCAAGTCAACACAGTCCCCCATGACGCATTCCCGTATGGGTTTTCGTGAGTGCGGATATCACCATAATTTCAGTTTGCGGCATTTTTTCTCCAATCGCATTGTCAAGGCTGAAGGCGATTTCAATACACGGTTTTATGGCTGCACTGCAAAATCTGTTTTCTGAGCAGATGGAGCCGATAATTTGCAAAGACAGCGTAACCCATGCCCCAGCGGGTTTCAAATAAATCTAATTGGACGGTTCTTAAATCTGGTGTTATCTCTTTTTTTTCTCCTGTTCTAGACGGAATTTTCAGCTACCGTAACGACTTTCTTTTTCTCTCCTTTAATTTTTTATGGTCTGGTAAATATTTGGTATGCCGATTAATCACTTCGTATGAAAGGTCTGAGAAATGCTTTGATACGATATCATCTGCTTCGCCGGGGTAATGGCGGGATAAGTCCGAGATCAGCCAGCCGATAGCTGTCTGAATGAATCTTTCATTCTCTTTTACCAGAGAAGCTATATTTCTTTTTATGATTGCCAGGTGCTTGTTTTCCTTGGCCGAGCCTCTGAAAGGAACTATTGATGACCTTCTTTGCCAGAGGTTCCTGCTCTTGTACCAGGAACCTATTTCCCGTGCGACCGCATCCTCTGATCTCATTATGAGAGGGTCAAGAACTCGAACGCAAAACCAGTCGGTAGTTGACCAATTACAGAATGCTCCCTGGTTGTACAGGTCGTTGAAGTTCTGAAGCAGAATATCGGCCTCGACCCTGCCCGAGAGATATTTCTGTATATATACGATTCCGGCAAGCTTATCTTCGGCTTTTTTCTCTCTGATCAGGTCGCATGCTATCTCCATCTGTTTTTCTAGGGGCAGCTTGTCAATGGCCTCATCAACTCTCCAGTGACTGACAATCTTGGCAACTGTAGGAGTCTTTACTCCTCTGTAAGAGATGACATTCTTCAGATAATTCTCAAACCATTTTCTCGTCTTCTCATCAGAGACCTCTTCAAGCCTGGTTTGGAGTTTCTTAATGTGGTTCAAAAAAGAGTCCTTGAAGCTTGTAAGTTTATAAAAAATGTTTCCGCAATAGACTTACTTGTAGTTTTTTGCGGTTCTTGAGTTGTGGTGCAGATAGGACCTGCCCCGTCCGGATTCCAGGTAAAAGCCTTTCTCGTCTTTTCCCGCGTGTTTCATTAGTTCGTAGTAGGCCGCGCTTAGCAGTCTAGCCTCGAATTTCCCGTTCTTTACTCTTACGTAGGGTATGTTCTGCTCAGCTATGGTGAGAGTCGTCAAATCCAGTTTCTCCCCGGATTCGTCGTTTAACCTTATGGAAAAACCGTCCTCCGTCTTGGTGACCATAGTAACGACAAAAGGGGTATCCTCGCACTCGACGTAAACCCTGGTTCCTTGCTCTTCAACAAAAAGCTTTCCGTCCGCGTCTATGTCGAGGTTCTTGTTGTTCTCAAGGTATGTCCACCTGTGGGTTATTCTGACCCCATCGTGAAACCACCTGCCACGGCTGTCTATGAATATTCTGGGTTGTTTGTTCTCTCGTCTGTTTTTCATATTCCGATAGCCTTCACGACCACCCTTTTTCTTCTCCTTCCGTCAAACTCCCCGTAGAAGATTTCCTGCCAGGGGCCGAGATCAAGGTCTCCTTCTGTAACGGGAACCACCACTTGGTGGTGCATGAGGAGATTTTTCAGGTGAGCGTCGCCGTTATCTTCCCCCGTGCGGTGATGCTTGTAATCTTCCCTGAAGGGGGAAATGCCTTCAAGCCACTCCCATATGTCCTCGAAAAGCCCTTGCTCAAGGTCGTTTACGAAGACAGAAGCCGTTATGTGCATCGCGGACACGAGGACAAATCCCTCGGTTATGCCGCTTTGCTGCACGATCTGTCTTACCGTTGGAGTTATATGAAGGAACTCCCTTTTTTTGTCCGTGTTAAACCACAGATACTCGGTATGAGATTTCAAGATGCGCCTCCTTAGTTTTTTCCCTGTAACTATACTTTGTCCATCGCGGGTTTTCCTCGGTTCTGTTTATTTTTTGAGGATTTGTTGTACCCTATCTTGTCTTTTAATTGGTTGAAAATTCCTGCTCAAGGGTTGCTTGCACATTTATCCGAGGAAACTTGTCAGATGAAAATAGCCGTTATAGGAACGGGTTACGTGGGGCTTGTCACGGGAGCGTGTTTAGCGGGAAGCGGGAACAGCGTTGTGTGCGTCGACATAGATGAAAGTAAAATCGAGAGCCTTCGGCGTGCTGAAGTTCCCTTTTTCGAGCCGGGTCTTGATGAGATGGTGCGCACCAATATAGATGAGAGAAGACTCTCATTTACAACCGATATAGCTTCGGCCGTCAGGGAATCCTTTCTTGTATTTATTGCGGTCGGAACTCCCCAGGCGCAGGACGGCGAGGCGGATATCTCCTCTGTTCTTGAAGTTGCGCGGTCGATAGGGAGCAATCTTAACGGATACAAAATAGTGGTAACCAAAAGTACGGTTCCCGTTGGCACTACCGAGAAAGTGCGCGACACTATAAAGTCCCTCACGGATCAGGAATTCGGTGTGGCGTCGAACCCTGAATTTCTCAAGGAAGGAGCAGCGATTGAGGACTTCCTTAAGCCCGACAGGGTGGTAATAGGAGTTGAGAATGAATCAGTAGGCTCGGTTCTAAGGGAGCTTTACTCTCCCTTTATGAGGTCTGCCGACAGGACGATAGTGGTTTCCATCCGGTCTTCCGAAATGTCAAAATACGCCTCAAACGCAATGCTTGCCACCAGGATATCGTTTATGAACGATATAGCCAATCTGTGCGAACTTCTGGGTGCGAACGTATCCGAGGTGCGCTCGGTGGTGGGTTCCGATGCGAGGATAGGCAGATATTATCTCTATCCGGGAGTCGGGTACGGGGGGTCGTGTTTCCCAAAGGACGTAAAAGCTCTTGAGAAAATGGCGCACGGTGTAGGCTATGAACCTAGGGTTGTAGCCGCGGTTGACCGCGTGAATGCCGCCCAGAGGGAGAAATTTTTCAATAAAATAGCCGGGTTTTTCTCTGATCTTGGAGGAAAAAGAGTTGCCGTGTGGGGAATTTCGTTTAAGCCCAACACGGATGATATAAGAGAAGCCCCATCACTTTACGTGATAGAGAGGCTTCTTGATGCAGGATGTTCTGTTGCCGTCCACGACCCCGCCGCCATGGAAAACGCGAGAACCGTATTAGGAGACAGCGTGGATTATTTCGAATCCTACTACGATGCCTGCAGGGGGGCGGACGCCCTTGTGATTCACACCGAGTGGAGTCAGTACAGACAGCCGAATTTCGAGATGATAAAGGAGCTGATGAAGACCCCTGTGATATTTGATGGAAGAAATATCTATGATTACATGAAACTTGAGGCCATGGGTATCAAGTATTTCGGAATCGGCAGGTAATGAGAATAGACTGGGAGCGGTCTTTACCGTCATGAATATAATTGTTTCGGGTTGCGCAGGATTTATAGGTGCCAAAGTGTGCGAGCTTCTTCTTGAGCGTGGAGATTTGGTTTTCGGGCTCGACAACATGTCCGATGCTTATGACGTGAGACTCAAGCATCACAGGCTTGAGACTCTCAGAAAGTTTGAGAGATTCAGTTTTTTCGAATGTGACATATCGGACAATCCCAGACTTCTTTCGGTGTGCGAGGAAATAAAGGCTTTTTGCGGGGGCGGCCGAATTGGCTGTGTTATTAACCTCGCGGCCCGTGCCGGAGTTCGCCAGAGCATTGAGAATCCCTGGATATATTACTCTACCAACGTGACTGGGACCCTTAATCTCCTTGAGTTCTGCCGCTCAGAAGGAATAGGCAAGTTCGTGCTCGCTTCGACTTCGAGCGTTTACGGGGAAAACGAAATCCCATTCAGGGAGGACATGAAGACCGATTATCAGCTTTCTCAATACGCATCCTCGAAGAAATCGGCCGAAGGCCTTTGCTCGGTTTACAACTCTCTTTACGGAATAGATATCTCGGTGCTTCGCTACTTTACGGTTTACGGTCCCGCAGGAAGGCCAGACATGAGCGTTTTCCGGTTCATAAAGTGGATAAATGAGGGAGAGGAGATAGTAATACTCGGCGATGGAGAACAGAAAAGGGACTTTACTTACGTTGACGATATCGCAGCGGGTACTGTCTTGGCGATAAAGAATTTGGGCTTTGAGATAATAAACCTCGGAAGCGCGGCCTCTATTTCTCTAAATGAAATCATAGACGTAATAGAACGCGGGACCGGCAAAAAAGCTAAAGTCGTTTGTAGCGCCCCGCATCCTTCCGATATCAAGGTTACCTTGGCAAGTATAGACAAGGCGAAAAAGATTTTGGACTGGGAGCCTTGCTTTGATATTGAGACCGGTATAGAAAACTCGCTTAGGTGGTATAATGCCAACGAGGCCCTTGTACGGAGTATAGAAGTTTGATACGCTGTAGCGGCCTTGGGAAATGGTTTACATCGGTATTGACAGACTCCGTTAGCTTTTTATAAGATTTAGACAGATTTTGTGGAACAACTATTTTCATGGCTAAATCTCTTGTCATAGTCGAATCTCCTTCAAAGGCGAGAACAATAAAAAAGTATCTCGGCCGGGATTTCCGCGTAGAAGCCTCTTCGGGGCATCTTGTAGATCTTCCGAGCAGCAGTCTCGGAGTGGATATCCAAAACGATTTCAAGCCCAGATATACCGTCATAAAGGGTAAAACCAAGTATCTTGAGAATCTGAAAAAAGCGTCGCGGGATGCGGAGAAAGTGTATCTTGCCTCCGACCCGGACAGAGAAGGGGAGGCGATTGCGTGGCACATCACAAACCGTCTTAATCTCTGGGACAAGGTCCAAAGGGTTCTTATACACGAAATAACGGAAGCGGGCGTCAGGGAATCAATGAGCAGACCCCTTGCTATCAACACAGACCGCTTCGAATCTCAGCAGGCAAGAAGAATTCTTGACAGGATAGTTGGTTACAAGGTGAGTCCTGTTCTCTGGAAGAAAGTTAGAAAGGGGTTGAGCGCCGGCAGGGTGCAGAGTGTTGCTCTCAGATTCGTCGTTGACAGGGAAAGGGAGATTCAGAATTTCAAGCCGCGGGAATACTGGACCCTTGATGCGCTTGTTAAGAGAACTGCGGATCCCGACGTGGATGCCTTCACGGCTTCGCTCCACATGTTTCGGGGCAAAAAGGCCAAGATCGAAAACGCGCAACAGTCAGAGGAAATAGTTTCCGCACTCTCTGGAAAGGATTTTGTCGTAGGGACTATCGAAAAGAAAGAGCGGAGAAGAAAGCCGCTTCCTCCTTTTATAACAAGCACTCTTCAGCAGGACTCCTCGAAAAAAAACCGCTTCTCCGTGAAAAAGACTATGCTGGTTGCCCAGGGACTCTACGAGGGAGTTGAACTTGGAAGCGAAGGGCCCGTAGGACTTATAACCTATATGAGAACCGATTCGGTGAGAGCCTCTGATAACGCCGTGGCTGAAGCAAGGGGGTTCATATCCGAGAATTACGGAGGGGATTACGTGCCGAGGCGCCCGAATACCTTTAAGCTAAAAAAATCCGCACAGGACGCCCATGAATGCATAAGGCCCACTTTTCCTTCAAGGCGTCCCGAAGATCTCAAGAAGTTTCTCACCGAAGACCAGTACAAGCTTTATTCCCTTATATGGAAAAGGTTCATTGCTTCGCAGATGTCTCCGGCCGTATACGACCAGACTCGTGTTGACATCACGGCGGGCGAAGCCGTTTTCAGGGCCACTGGCAACGTGATGAAGTTCCCGGGTTTTACAGCCGCCTACGAGGAAGCCAAGGAAAGAGAGGAAACCAACAAATTGGATGAGGACTTGAAAAAAGATGAGGACAAGCGGCTTCCAGAACTTTCGGGAGGAAATATTCTTTCTCTTTTAAAGCTTGACCCCAAGCAGCATTTCACTCAGCCGCCGCCCAGATATTCAGAAAGTTCGCTCGTGAAAGAGCTTGAGGAAAAAGGTATCGGACGACCCTCGACCTATGCTTCCATCCTTTCGACAATACAGGACAGGGGGTACGCCGAACGGCAGAAGGGAAGGTTTGTTCCGACTCCCTTGGGTTTCTCCGTGAACGATTTTCTGGTGGAAGGTTTCCCGGGAATAATGAACGAGGAGTTTACGGCCCGAATGGAAAGTGATCTTGACAGGGTGGAAGAAGGCGAAGTTCACTGGGTTGAACTACTGCGGGGCTTTTACGACGGGTTTTCAAAGAGCGTGACCAGAGCCGAGGAAGAAATCGAGGGGCGCAAGTTGGAAATTCCAACCGATATAGAATGCGACAAGTGCGGAGCTTCAATGGTTATAAGGGAAGGGCGCTACGGGCAGTTTCTTTCCTGCTCTGGATATCCTGAATGCAAGAACGCGAAGGACTTTACAAGGGCGGAGGATGGAGAGATCATCGTGGGCAAGAAAACCGACCCCGAGATCTGCGATGATATAGAATGCGACAAGTGCGGGGCGCCCATGGTGATAAAGGAGGGGCGCTACGGACAGTTCCTTTCCTGTTCAAGGTATCCCGATTGTAAAAACCCCAAGGAGTTCACGAGGCAGGACGGCAGGATCGTCATAAAGCAGAAAGAAGCTCCCGAGGTCCGTGAAGATATAAAATGTGAGAAATGCGGTAAACCTATGGTTGTTCGCCGCAGCCGCCGCGGGCGTTTTCTCGGCTGCAGCGGTTATCCAAAGTGCAAAAGCACCCTTAACCTCGATAAAGACGGCAATATAGTTAGGAAAGCCACTAAAGCGGAAAAAGTCTGATTCATTATGCGGGGCGAGCTGGAAAAAATCCTGCGTTCTCTGGAGACTCCACTCCTTTTTGCCTCAAGGAATGATTTTTCAAACCTTGACAAGATTCCCGAACTTGGAGAGGACATAAGGAAAATCTCGACGAAACTTCTTACGGGGAAGTTTCCCGAGGAAGTAAAAACTCCTATAGAGTCACTTAGGAATTCTTTCTCTGACTTCAAAAGCCTGGCGCGTCCAGAAAAAACTAAAAGAATATCTTCTGCGCTATCAACCGTCCGTAAAACGATAAAGCTTGTTACAAAAAGCGAACGCAAGAATACCCCTAGGAAAGCAACTGTTTCTAGGAAAAAGCTTCCCCAGGGTGGGAGCCCATCTTCTGTTAGCGTCACGAGTCTTGAGAGAATCGGATCGAGGATTGCGGGATTTCTTGCGAAAAAATCCATACATACTGTTTCTGATCTTCTTTTTTACTCTCCGAGAAAATACGATGACCGCAGAAAGATAGCGGACATATCGGAGGTCGTTCCCGGGGATTCCTGCACTGTTCGGGGCGAGGTTCTCTCCGTGGCGGACATAAGAAACAGGAAGAGAAGCTTTTTTCAGGTGGTGATTTACGACGGGACCGGCAGGCTTAGACTCACTTGGTTTAATTACAATCCTTCCTACCTGAGGGGGATTTTCAAGAAGGGGTTGAGTTTCATAATTCACGGCAAGGTGTCGGTTGCCCCCGGCGGCAGAGCTCTTCAGATAATTCATCCGCTTGCCCAGGATATAGAGATAATAGAAGATGAAGAAGATGTCGGAAACCCTCTTCAGTTCGGAAGAATCGTTCCCGTCTACCCGCTTACAGAAGGTCTTACTCAGAAAAGACTGAGAGAGGCGGTAAGAGGGGCCCTCGACGGTTACGCGCGTGACTTCAAGGGACTGATCCCGAAAGATATTCAGGAAAAGCACGACCTGATGGACTTGCCCGATGCCCTTGAGCAGGTGCATTTCCCTCCCGGTGATATCCTTCCAGTTGATTTTGACGACCTTGGTTCGGTCGCGAGTTCACGGCCTCACAGGACCGTTATATTCTTCGAGTTTTTCATCCTCCAGCTTGGCCTTTTCTCCAAAAAACGAAAGGTGGACGAAAGTCAGGGCATATCTTTTAGTTCCGGCGGTTCTCTTTCGGAAAAACTTCTTCGCTCACTTTCTTTCAGCCTTACACATGCTCAGGAAAGAGCTATCTCGGAGATAGGAGCGGATATGGTTTCCTCCCAACCGATGAACAGGCTTCTTCAGGGTGACGTGGGAAGCGGAAAGACTCTTGTTGCCCTTGTCTCCATGCTCCGGGCGGTTGAGTCTAACTATCAGGCCGCACTTATGGTTCCGACGGAGATACTGGCCGAGCAGCATTTTCGAAATATTAGCCGGATGACCGAGAACACGGTAATAAGTGTAGCTCTTCTTAAAAGTGCGCTTTCGAAGGCGGACAGATCCCGCGTCCACGAAGAGATAAAGACCGGGCAGACCGATATAGTGGTTGGAACCCATGCCCTGATCTCAGAAGCGGTGGATTTTAAGGCTCTTGGGTTCGTGGTAATAGATGAGCAGCACAGGTTCGGAGTTGTTCAAAGGGCTAAGCTTGTACGGAAAGCGATGGTGCCCGACGTTCTTGTTATGACGGCTACTCCGATTCCGAGAACCTTGGCCATCACCGTGTACGGAGATCTTGAGGTTTCGGTGATCGATGAGCTTCCTCCCTCAAGAAAGAAGGTGGAGACGTTTGTTCTCAGGGATACCCAGAGAAACCGAACATGGTTTTACGATCAGATAAGAAAGAAACTTGAAGAAGGGCGCCAGGCCTATTTTGTCTATCCCTTTATCGAGGAATCCGAGAATCAGGATTTCAAACGCGTAAGACATGTAACCAGAATGGTCGAGGAACTGCGCAGGGAGTTTCCCGAGTTTCGCGTTTCTCTTCTCCACGGCAGGATGAGAAGCGACGAGAGAGATGCGGTGATGGATGATTTTCTCGCGAAGCGGTGCGATATTCTTGTTTCCACGACGGTGATAGAAGTAGGGGTCGACGTTCCCAACGCCACGGTCATGGTTATAGAAAACGCGGAGCGTTTCGGGCTCTCCCAGCTTCACCAGATGAGGGGAAGAGTGGGGAGGGGAGAACATGAATCAACCTGCTATATAGTATATTCGTTCATATCGGGAGAGGAATCGGGAGAGAGGCTTAAAATAATGGGCGAGACCTCAGATGGGTTCAGAATCTCTGAGTTCGATCTTGCCAACAGGGGTCCTGGGGAATTCATGGGCACCAAACAGTCTGGAGTTCCCGGTTTCAGTTTTGCCAACCTTATAAGAGATTCCGCGTTGCTTAACGAATCAAGAGACTCCGCCCGTGAATTAATGGACAGGGTGGATAATTACGCGGAATACGAAAAACTCTTTGCGCATGTAACGGAGAAATGGGGCGAAATGCTTGAACTAGATACTAGTTCATAATATCGAGCAGTCGTTGCTTCGGTTCGGATCTCGGGGTTTAACCTTCGATAAGAAGAGTCTCGGGGTCTTCGATAAGTTCCTTTATTTTTACGAGGAACTGAACCGCTTCCCTTCCGTCAACTATCCTGTGGTCGTAGCTAAGTGCCGTGTACATCATCGGTTTTATCACTATGTCTCCGTTAACCGCCACGGGTCTCTCCTCTATCTTGTGAAGTCCAAGTATCGCGACTTGGGGAGGATTCAGTATAGGGGTGCTCATAAGGGAACCGTACACTCCTCCGTTTGTTATGGTGAAAGTGCCACCGAAAATTTCATCGAGCGAAAGCGTGTTTGCGTTTGCTTTTTCGGCAAGCTCCCTGACTTCTTTTTCTATCTGTGCGAAGGTTTTTCTATCAGCCTCCCTTATTACGGGAACGACAAGTCCTCCCTCGGCCCCTACGGCTATTCCGATGTCGTAGTAGTCCTTGTAGACTATTTCATCCTCTTGGATCTCGGCATTTACCTCAGGAAACAGTCTGAGTGCTCCGATAGAGGCTTTTATGAAAAAGGAGGAAAAACCTAGGTTCACTCCGTATTTTTCCCGGAAAGCCTCTTTTTTTCTCGATCGAAGCTCCATTACGTTAGACATGTCGATTTCATTAAAAGTGGAAAGTATGGCGGCTGTCTGCTGAGCTTCCACGAGACGTCTTGCGATAGTCCTGCGACGTCTCGACATTTTCATCCTTCTTTCCTTGTTAGCGGTAAGCTGTGAGAGGGAGGGGAAGATGTCTGGCGAAACCGGGGTTTCGGAAATTTCCTCCTCCGGGGGAGCTTCTTGGGGGATTTCTTCTCTGGCCTTCTGTGACTCAAGGTGCTTTTCCACATCATCTTTTGTGATTCTGTTTCCCTCGGGGACGACCTGGGAGAGGTCGACTTCGTTTTGCTCGGCGATATTTCTCGCGACGGGAGTCACCCGGGTCTCGGGTTCTTCTTCAGGCTGTTTTTCCTGCGGAATTTCTTCAGTTGGCGGTTGGGGTGAGGCTTCAGTTTTCTCAGGGGCTCCTGCATCGCTTTTTGTATCCTCTTTGCTAGTGGATACCTCGATGGCTCCCAGGATGTCTCCTACTTCGACATCCTCATCGGCTTTTTTCGCTATTGACACAAGAATTCCCGTTGCTTCTGCAGCGACTTCGAAGTTAGCTTTCTCGGTCTCAAGCTCAACAACGGTCTCCCCGAGTCTTACCGTGTCTCCCTGTTGCTTGGTCCACTTGATTATTGTTGCTTCTATTACGGAATCCCCCAAGTGGGGAACGACGATGTTCTTGGCCATTTTCTCCCTCGCTTGCGCGTTTGTTTCAGATATCCCTGTGCCAGGTTATGCCGCTTTCCTCATTCCCTTCCACTACTTCGTCTATGCTGAATGCCTGTTTCACAAGCAGGTCCTGATTGTATTTGTGCATGGAGGAAAGTCCTTCGGAAGGGCTTGAGTAGCGCTTTCTTCCTATATAACTGAGTGGAAACCGTTTCTTGATAATTTTTCTTCTGAAAAAAGGCAGCATGTATTTCCAGGCTCCCGCGTTCTGGGGCTCTTCCTGCACCCAGACCACCTCTTGAAGTTTACCATACCTCTCCAAAACGGCGGTTACCTCGTCCTTGGGCCTTGGGTAAAGCTGCTCGATTCTGGCTATCGCAACATCGGGCGATTTGGCTCTGAGTTCGCTTGAGATGAGATCAGTGTATACCTTGCCGCTGCAGAATATGAGCCTCCTTACTTTTTTCGCCTGTCTGGCGCTCATCGGGTCGTCAATTACAGGCAACCATTTCCCCTCGGATAGATCCTTAAGGGAGGAGTTTACCATCGGGTTTCGGAGAAGTCCCTTGGGAGTCATGATGATAAGGGGAAGAGGATCTTTTTCAAGCAGCAGGGCTTGGCGGCGAAGCACGTGGAAAAACTGCGCTGAAGTGGTGCAGTTTACTATCCTTATGTTATATTCGGCGGCCGACATTAGGAACCTTTCAAGCCTCCCGCTTGAGTGATCAGGTCCCTGTCCTTCATAAGCGTGAGGGAGCAGAAGAATTAGGGATGGAGTTTGCCCCCATTTCGCCCTTGCCGATACAAGATATTCATCCACTATGGTCTGAGCCCCGTTTATGAAATCTCCGTACTGAGCTTCCCATATCACAAGGCAGTTTGTTCTCTCGACGCAGTAGCCGTACTCAAAACCCAGGCAGGCGTTTTCGCTGAGCGGGCTGTTCTTTATCTCGAACGCCGCTTTCGCCTGCGGGATTTTCTGCAGGGGAATATGGATTGCGCCGTTCTCAGAGTCGTGGAGCGCCGCGTGGCGGTGGCTGAAAGTCCCCCTCTCGCAATCCTGTCCGGTTATCCTGATGGGAATGCCTTGCGCGACTATGGAGGCGTAGGCGAGTTCTTCGGCCATGGCCCAGTCAATTGTCTTTTCTTTCGGGTCGTCGAGAACGTTTTTTCTTCTGTCACGTATCCTGGCGATTTTCGAATTTACGGTGAACCCCTCGGGGACTGAAAGCAGGGAGTCGTTTAGTTCGCGCAGGGTCTCGTCGGGAAACTTGGTAACCGTTCTTTGGGCTATACCTCTTTCCGGGGAAGGTGCCGTTGATTCTTCGGGGGAGTCGTCAGGGGAAATCGATTCGAATTCCTCGGCAATTTTCTTGATATGTTCTTCCTGTAGCTGCTCTACCTGTTTTTCCGAGACGGTGCCTTTTTCTATCAGTTTTTTCGCCCAGATGCCCATCACCCGGGGATGGCTGTCTATCTTTTTGTATATCATGGGCTGGGTGAATCCCGGTTCGTCTGCCTCGTTATGCCCATACCTTCTGTAGCCGACGAGGTCTATCAGGAAATGTTTTTCGAATCTCGATGTGTAGCCGAAGGCCAGGCGTATTGACTCTATGCAGGCAACCGGGTCATCCGCATTTACGTGGACAATCGGTATTTCGAATCCCTTTGCAAGATCGCTTGCATAAAGAGTGCTTCTGCTGTCGGATGGAAGCGTGGTATAGCCGAGCTGGTTGTTGGTAATTATGTGTATGGTTCCGCCGGCACGATAGCCCGGAAGGGCGGAGAGATTAAGCGTTTCCGCGTTTATCCCCTGTCCCATGAATGCCGAATCTCCATGAATCTGTACCGGGATTACCGTTGACGGGTCGAATTGCGGAGAACCAGGTGCATCGTCGCTTATCCCGCATGCCCTCGACATTCCCTGCACTACAGGGTTTACCGATTCCAAGTGGCTGGGATTGGGAACCATGGTGATCCTCATGTTGCGGTCGAGCATGTCTCCCGTCGGGATATCGCGTTTTACGGCCTCGTGGTACTTTACGTCCCCGGTCCATCCCATATCGTCGGCGAAATCTCTTACCAGAACAGGATCCTTGAACTTAAGCAGGGTGTACTTGTAGTTTTTCTCCATCACGTGGTGCATAACGTTCAGCCTTCCACGATGGGCCATGCCGAGAATTATCTGGTGTATGTCGGCTTTGATGGCGAGGTGTATTAGTTCATTCAGCATCGGCACCAGCATGTCGACGCCTTCTATTGAGAACCTGAATTTTCCGGGAAAGATCCTGTGGAGGAAGTTTTCGAATACCTCTACCCTAGTTAGAGTATCCAGAAGTTCCACTTCGTTCACGGGGTTTAGGGGAGGGCGGTAAACTCCCGACTCTATGGCGCCCCTCATCCACCTTCTCTCTTCGGCTTCGTAGATGTGGTCGTAATTATATCCCGTGGTAGACGAGTAGATTTTCCTCAGCTTTCTTATTCCGTCAAGCGCGTCAAGCGAGTTCTGCGAAAGAGGCCATCCTACAAGAGTTGAGGGGAAGTCTCTTAGCTCCTCCTCGTCAAGTCCGAAGGTTTCGGCGTGCAGGGTGAGATCTCCGTGAACGGGACCCCCGAGGGGGTCTATTTTGCTTGCCAGGTGACCGTGCCTCCTGATCGCCTGGGCCATGTTAGCGATCGCAACGGCCTTGTTTACATCTCTTACAGATGACTGCTTGAAAC
This sequence comes from Thermodesulfobacteriota bacterium, assembly GCA_965207685.1. Lineage (GTDB taxonomy): Bacteria > Desulfobacterota_D > UBA1144 > Nemesobacterales > Nemesobacteraceae > Nemesobacter. Next base: position 212,571 of record OZ242294.1, read on the forward strand.
CGTTTTTCTCGATCTCGGGTTCTATCTCGACCCTGAGAGACGAGTATTTACTATCAGGTTTCCATCCCTTAAAGATGGTTTTTGTGGCGGGATCGACTGAAGAAGAGTCTCTTACGTAACGTTCGTAAAGATCCATTACGTAACCTGAATTGAGCCCGTGAAAGTTTTTCCAGATGTCCATGCACCTTCCTCGGAATTACGCAATAGGAGGATTTCAACTGACTGAAAGCCTAATCTCCGCTATTCACAACTCCGCCTGCTCTGAACGGTAACCGCATAGAATCATAGCATAAAAAAATATAAAGCAAACAAAGATTTTTTGGCTTCGTCAAAATTACTCTGTTTCGTCTTCAAGGAGCTTTTCCAGTTTCAAGTCACGCCTTGATGATTCGTTAGGCCGTCTCTCAAAAATTTTGGGAGTGTTTGACATTCTGCGCATGAGTGTCGGTGTGGCTGGATTATGATTGACAAGGCCGAAAGCGCAGATTGCGAAGTTTCTGGGTGTTAGGCAGAGGCTTGGGGAAGGTCAGTCTTCTGATTTTTTTGCGATGGAGCTTATTCCAACTTCAAGGAGCTGTTCCGGGGAGACCTCCGAGGGAGCTTCTGTCAGGGGACAGGATCCCTTCTGCGTTTTTGGAAAAGCTATTACGTCTCTTATTGATTCTCCGCCCGAGAGGAGCATCAAAAGCCTGTCAAGACCGAGCGCTATCCCTCCGTGCGGAGGGGCTCCGAATTCAAGAGCTTCGAGAAGAAAACCGAATTTTTCCTGTGCCTCATCCTCTCCGATTCCTATAACGTCAAATACTTTTTGCTGTATATCTTTTCTGTGAATTCTTATGCTTCCCCCGCCTATCTCCACTCCATTTAAGACTATATCGTAAGATTTTGAAGCCGCGTCGCCTGGGGAATCTTCGATTTTCTCCACGTCCTCATCCTTGGGGGCGGTAAAAGGGTGGTGGACGGCGACGTATCTTCTATCTTTGGGGCTGTACTTAAGAAGCGGGAAATCCACTACCCAGAGAAATTCAAGTTTTTCTTCGTCAATGAGAGAAAGAGTTTGACCGAGACTGAGCCTTACGTTTGACATCACCTGGTTTACCATATCAATCGAGTCGGCGCCGAAAAACACTATGTCTCCTTTTTCCATCGAGAGGGCCTCGGCCAGAAGTTCGCGTTCCTCTTCGCTTAGAAACTTGACTATGGGAGAGTTCCACCCGTCCTCGCCGACCCTTATCCACGCAAGCCCCTTTGCCCCGAGCGAGATTGCGTATTCGGTAAGATCGTCTATTTCCTTTCTTGTAAGCTTTTCGACTCCTCCCTTGAGGTTAAGCGCCTTTATCGCTCCGCCTTTCTCAAGGGCTCCGCGAAAAACTTTGAACTGCGAATTCTCGAATATGGAGGAAATATCCTTTAATTCAAGGCCGAACCTGGTATCGGGGCAGTCGGTTCCGTACCTCTCCATGGCTTCTTCGTAAGGCATTCTCGAAAAAGGAATGCTTACGTCAATCCCTTTTGTTTCCCGAAGAACTGTTTTTATCATGCCTTCGACAATTGAGATCACGTCGTCTTCTGAGACAAACGACATCTCTATGTCTATCTGGGTGAACTCGGGCTGGCGGTCGGCCCTTAGGTCCTCGTCCCTGAAGCATTTGACTATCTGGTAGTATCTGTCAAAACCCGAGATCATGAGGGTCTGTTTCAATATCTGGGGCGACTGGGGAAGCGCGTAGAACTGACCCTCGTTAAGTCTGCTCGGAACGAGAAAGTCTCTTGCCCCCTCAGGCGTCGATTTCGTGAAATAGGGGGTTTCGATCTCGAGAAATCCGTTTTCGTTAAGGTGGCTTCGCACCGCGGCGGCGACTCTGTGACGAAAGATTATGTTGTCCCGCATTGGGGGTCTTCTGAGGTCAAGATAACGATATTTAAGCCTGAGGAGCTCATCTGCGTTCACTTCGTTTTCTATGAGAAACGGTATCACCTTTGATGTGTTAAGAACCCTTACCTGTTCGGCTATCACCTCGATCTCGCCGGTTTTAAGGTTCGGGTTTACGGTTTCTTCGGTCCTGGGGGTGACGGTTCCTTTTACGGCGATTACCCACTCATCCCGCAGCTGTTCGACGGTCCGGTGGATTCTCGAGTCGCGCTCCGGGTTAAAGACGATCTGGCAAAGCCCCTCCTTGTCGCGCAGGTCAACGAAAATCACCCCGCCGTGGTCTCTTCGCGACTGTACCCAGCCCATTAGAGTTACCGTTTCGGCTATATGCTTTTTTCCAAGCTCTCCGCAGAAATTTGATCTTTTCCACTCTCCCATAAGTTCAAGCATGAAAACGCGGTTCTCCCGGCAAAGAAGGATTGGCTAATCATACTAGATTGATTTGCATTGGCAAGGTCACAGGGCCTTTTGAAAGAAAGGGCAAGCAGTACTTTTTTCTTCCGTATTTCTGGGGAAAAAGGCTTTGACGGCGTATGTTTTTCACATTCTTTCTTCTATATTGTTTTTTTCTTTTTTTCACATACGATTTTAGCTTGGAAGGTGGAAATTTTTCCTCCTACACTAAAATCAAAGGAGGCCTGATTAATGAGAAAGGAACTTGTGTGTAAAAGAAATCTGTTTTTTGCTGTAGCTGCTTGCCTTATTTTTCTTGTAAACGGTTGCGCGGCGACCAGGACCCTTATCGAGAAAAGGCAGCTCAGGGTTGAGACTAAAATGTCGGAGACGATTTTTCTTGAGCCGGTGTCGCCCGAGCAGAGGGTTGTTTACGTCGACATAAAGAACACTACCGACAAGGATCTGCCCTCAATAGAGTATGGAATCAAAGCCAGGATAGCTTCTAACGGTTACAGGATCACGGAAGACCCGGCTGAGGCGACTTTCATTCTTCAGGCTAACATTCTCAAGGTCGGTAGATCTGATCTTGAGGAAACGAATGCCATGCTAGGAACCGGTTACGAAGGCGTGATCGAAGGAGCGGTCATAGGCGGAGTTATAGGTGGAGCGATAGGTGGCGATGTTGATGAAATTAACAAGGGTACAGTTGCGGGTGCTGTTGTGGGCGGAGTTGCGGGTTTTATTTTTGACGCACTTGTAACAGACGATCTTTTCACGATGGTCACCGATGTTCAGATCAGGGAGCGTGCTCGACAAGGAGAGCTTGTTTACGAGACTCAGGACACAGATGCGCCTCAAGGCACCGCGACGCGGACTTCGCAGACTTCTCATGTCGACGACATAAAGTGGAAAATTTACAGAACCAGAATTGTCAGCGTTGCCAACAAAGCTAATCTTGACTTTGAGGAGGCAAAACCGCATCTTAAGGCAGGTCTTGAGAGATCCATAGGCGGAATTTTCTGAGCATTGGATGATGAGAAGATAGCAGGTGTCTTTAACTCTGTAAAAATTGTTGACTGCTGCGTTACGCTTATGGGCTGTTGTGAATAGCGGGCGCTTTTCAGTCAGTTAAATTACGAGCCTGCGGCTCCCGCGCGAAGGAGGAGTTGTGAATAGCGGGCGCTTTTCAGTCAGTTAAATTAACCATCAAGCAGGCCCCTAAAGGATCTGTGTTGTGAATAGCGGGCGCTTTTCAGTCAGTTAAATTAGCGATACCCTGTTAGATCTACGTCGCACTGTTGTGAATAGCGGGCGCTTTTCAGTCAGTTAAATTAAGGTCGGCGGGATCCGCCAGTTGCGTGAGTTGTGAATAGCGGGCGCTTTTCAGTCAGTTAAATTGCGACGCGCTAAACTGCTTTATTGGCGGGGGATTTAGGCTCCCAAGCATGTTAAAAAAGAGATATTTGCTTGGGAGCCTTCTCTGTTTTTTTTCGTTTTTTCCCATAAAAAACCTGCATTCTTTCAAATTGTTTATCTGTGACATTAATAATTCTTATCTCTCCTTTGGGTGGCAGGGCATTACGAACTCTCCCAGAATGCACATAGGCGTTCTCATCGCTGCCACAGTGTCTTATATAAACGGAGAACTGAAGCATAGAAAATCCATCCTGAATAAGGGACTTGCGAAATAATGCATAAGAGCGTCTGTCTGCTTTAGTATCCGTGGGCAGATCAAACATCACTATTAACCACAAGGTCTTATATCCCCCAAAGATCATTTTTATATCAAAAACATCTCCTGTTGTTCTTTGACCACAAGACTTGGTATTTGCAAAGATTCTGGCCCTTCGGTCAGAGCTTTTTTCAAACTTGCGGCAGTATGTTGTAGAGCTACCATGAACGGAAGTTTTTTTTCTTTGAATACCAAAGATTCGGACAAAAAAGACAACAAGAATGATTTCGTCCTTTTGTTAATACCAGATATTTCTTTTTCCCAAAGTCTATGGACTCTTCTGTCAACAACAGGTCTGAATGGCTCCATGAGGTCATCTGCTAAGCACATCGGGTTATACTGATTATGGTGATGGATTCCTAAAGCTGGATGTAATCCTGTTCCGCAGATAGCACGAGCAACTGATGCCCTCAACACGGCGTAGCCATAATTTAGCAAGGAGTTAGTGCCTTCGGCTTTCTGATCTCGTCTGAAATCTTTTCCAAACATAAGAGGCCAATAGACCCTTGAAGCTTGAGATTCAACATTGTCTGGGTCACCGCTTTTTACACGTGATTTCATTGATTCGATTGCGGAAGAATTTTTACCGCAAGAGAGTAATGCTTTTGCTTGAGACTCTATCTTTGCAACTACTATCTTTTGCCACAAGCGTTTCTTGATTGGCTTTTTTACGCTCGTCTGGATATTTAAAATTTTGCTGTGTATGGAGTTGCCGGATAGTGGCAGGAGAACGGATACTGGAAGATGTCTACTATCACAAAAGACAATAATGCAATTGTTTTGCTGACAGGATGATATAAGACTTGAGGATATTGTTATTGCGGGATTTGACAGTATCAAAACTCCCATATCTTCAATGGGAACCCTCTCTACTTCGTTTTTCTTTTGTTCAACGATCATTTGGTAGTCCCTCATATGAAGGTAAGATGGATTGCTAACGTCAATAATGCGCTTGATCATTCATTCAATCTTTGTTAAAGGCGGATAAATATCCGAGTACATTTACTGATTCTTTTCTCATTTTTAAGTCTCTCATCAATACAGAAATGGATTTCATTCTTTCCTCGCTTTTGTTTTTCAAAGTTGCGGCATTATGGAACCTTAAAACTATTCTTTTGTTGCTTGGATCAAGTTTTTGAATTCTATAGAAGTTTCTTTTGCCATCTTCCGCTATGCTTACTGTATCGTTAATGCAGAGGCAGGTTATGTATTCCCAGTCCTCACCGTGGTCTATCTGTATGATTGGCTGCTTTAACCTTCTTGCTCTTTTCGCAGCTTCCATAGTAGTCACAAATCTGGGTTCATATTTTCCGTTTTTACGATTTCTGATTATTTCTACATGGTGGTTGTTTCCATAAGGCAGGATACGCAAGGTTTTATCCTTATCCCAAGGAGCTAAATGCTCCCAATAGGAATCTCTGTTCAGCGTTTCTGACACCCATACTCGTGTTCGGCGAATTTTATCTCCCGTTTTCGGATGCAATAAGGGGGTTTCCTGTAAATGCTTCATCGCTTCTTTTGTTTTTCCGCCTCGTTCCCATACATATAGTTCAACTGCTTTTTTGATTATCGGACAGACAATGTTTTCTTTGTCTCTATCAGTCATATCTGCAAGCATTTTTCGTACTACAACACCGGGTTTTCCGTTAGTTCCTTTTTTTATTCCGTAAGCTGTTTCCTCGTGGAACGCTCCGGACAGCTTTCTGTTGGTAGAATGCGATACTACCAAACTGTCCAAGCGTTCGGATAAGTTGTTGCGAAGTTCTGGGATTTGTGGAGGTACTTCTATTCCATGTTCTGGTGATATGGAATTGTCTTCAGATTCTGGGATTAGATGAACTATTCTTTGATAAAGACTACGGTTCGTAAGAGCAATTACCGTTGCGTCGATAGCGTGATGTCGATGGTCGCCTCTGTTTTTTTTCTTCGCTTTCTCCTAGGATACTGTTAAGTCCCCACTGATGGCGTAACCAGCTCGTTGCCCCTCCCTTGGTAAAAGATATATCGCAACCCAAGCTTTTGAGGTACTTACCTGCTTCTCTTGATATATAACGTGTGTCGTTTAGTTGATTACTTATGAAGTCATCAATGGAATCAAGTTCTTTGGTTAAAATTCTCCTTCTTTTTGGTGAGGGGAAATCTTTTGAGATCATGAGGATTTGATCCCACTTGTGCGTACCACCAAATGCTTCCCAAGGAGTCTTGTTTCTTTTTTCCCTGTTTTCTTGGGAAAGACAGACAACCTTGTTCATGTATGAATTATCGAGAGTCCTCTTGTAGGGAAGTATATGATCAATCTCTACTGCATGAGTAAAGAGTTCGGTCATTCCTATGCTTTTTCCGCTGTACGCACACCTTTTTCCGCTTTCTTCCCAAAGCCTGTATTTAAGCCTGTCTTGGTAGCTTATATTCCTTCGAAGTTTCAAGTGCGGATTTTTGTCACGGATTATACCGTAGTGTTCTTCTGCCCTTTCATTCGCTTTCGTATTTTCGTTCTGCCTCGCTAGAAATTGCTTATATCTCTTTGTGTTCATCTCCAGGTCGCGAGCCATCTCTATTCTTATCGCCGAAGGTTTTCCATAATTTCTGATAATTGCGTTAACAACACGGCGGATTTCATGTAGAGCTTTTTGAACTATTGGATTAGGAATCCAAGGTGGAGACGGTAAGGCGTTGAGATCGTCGCTTTTTGGTTGAGCAATCTCGTACCCGGCGACTTGTATCGCTTCACTATATATTCGTCCTTCTTTCAGATGAGGAAGAATCTTCTTGATTGCCTTTAACGAAAGGTTGGCATGGTCTTCTTCTAACTCTACCACAGCGAGCCTTGTCGCTTCCTCTTCAGAGAGATCCCAGTGATCAGCTAGGCGTTTTTTCAATCCTTTTTTGGACTTCCTGTTTTTTTCAAGCTTAAATTTTATGTATATAGCGAATTTCTTTTTTTTAAGATTTCTCCCTGGTTTTTTCTCTTTAACATTTCCCTCTACGCGGCGTCCGGAAGAGGTTTTCTGAACTCCTTGTCAAACAGTTCTCCTTTTTCCAGGATGACGCAGGCGACGAACAAAAGACGGTCGCACACAGTACGAACGGATCTGCAGTAACCATGACCCCTTCCCCGAAGCTCTTCGTACTTTGCCCTGCTTGCCGGATCATTGATTACGGCTATCCCGCCCAGAACATGAAACGCGGCTGAGAGACTTTTGCACACAGCCCTTCGTTTGACGACCAGCTTTGTCCTGCCCGACTGTCTCGTCACCGGAGCTGTGCCTCCGAGACATCGGATCGCCTCGAAGTCCCGACGGCGCACAAGACTCCATGCCTCGGCAATAAGCGTAGCGAGCACCACGGTTCCCACTCCCGGGATGGAGCGGAGTATCTCAATATCGGTCGGTCCGCCCCCTTGTGCCTTAAGTTTTTCGTTAATGGTCACTATAATCTTGTCTATAGAGTCTTTGATTTCCCCGAGCTGACGGTCCGCCACCTTCAGTCGTTCGACAACCGATTTTATATGGAAGACGCAACTGCGCACGGTTGCGTCGCTCACGTTTATTTCCCCGGCCCGCAGTATCTTGAGCGCTCCCTCGGCGTCAATACGCCTCACCCTGTTGCGCTTGAGAATCTTCTGTACCGTTGAGGCTCTTTTCCCCTTTGCCGCGCGAGGACAGGGCATAAGCTCCCACAGTTCAAGGTGCCATGGCCTTACCGTACTGCCGAGAAGTTCCTCGAACTGGGGGTAATACCTCCACAACAGTACGCGGAGACGGTTTACAAGACGCGTGCGCTCTCTCACGAGTTCTTCTCTCGTCCTGGTGAGTTCGCGCAGAACTATGACGTCTGGATTCTGCGGTTCAACGTGGCGGAAGTGTCTGCGGTCCGTGCGGAGCGCCGAGGCCAAAACCAGGGCGTCTTTTCTGTCATCCTTGGCCCCTGAGACACTGAAGCGGTCCCTGAAGCGGTCAAGCTGCTTGGGATTTATGGAATAAACCATAAATCCCTGTTCGCAAAGACTTTCCACCACGGGGCCGTGGTTCACTTCAATGGCCGCGGATATATCACAGGAATCAGAGCCTGAGACCTCGTGTATCCACCGGGTCATCTCAAAAAGACCGGTTCCCGTATGTCTGAAGCTTTTTTCTCCGACAACAGAACCTTCATTGTCAATGACGCAGACCTGGTGGGAGTTCTTGCCCCAGTCGACACCTGCAAAGAATAAAGATTTGAGATTTTTCATGTAAACTAATACCTCCATATAAGATTCGGGTTTGCCGTGATGCTTGTCAGAACCAGTACTGGCGCTCAGAGGCGCAAACTTCCTGCTGGGCATTTATCACGGCGCTTGACCGAGGCGCGTGTCCAAAAAAGGCGCTCTATGGCGCAGGGTATAATTAGGCAGCTCTCGGTCAAGCAACCCGTGAATTTAAGTAAACTCGATTTTTAATTTTTTTTCGCTTGTTCTAAGCTTTTATGAAGGGTACTGGATGTATAGGAGATTATATCCTCAACCAGTGTCTCCTGTTCCGACTCATCAAGGGAATTCCATCTGTCGCCAATAATTTCGGTTATATCGTGAACCGTACGGTTTCCCTTAAGACCTTTCTTCTTGCCTTCAACTTTCTGGAGGTTGAAACTCGTTTTCTTTTTTAGTTCCAACAGGGTCTTGATTCTTGCCCACGGGAGTTCTCTTTTTATGTCCAAAGCTTCAGCGAGTTTCTTTTTCTGTTCTTCTAATAAGGGTATTTCTGTTTCACCGGTTTCGGGATCTTGGTATAACAGGTTGTTTATATCCTGCCAGTAGCGAAAACGTTGGAATTCAAGACGTCCCTGTCTTGTCCGCGGCAAATTAGGTTCAAGGGAGCAACGCCCAACTCGGTCCAGCTTTAATTTAAGAGGCCTTTGAGAGAATATGATCTTTTCGAGTTCATTCTTTGTCTTCTCGTTGTAGAGTCTAGGGTTGTAACTTGACTGCTTTTTCCATATTTCAGAGAATTCATCCCTGTACATCTCACGATCGGTGTGACGGTCATGAAGATCTCCCCTGTTTCGCTTGCGGGAAAGCCCGGCAAAGTATTCTCCCAATGTGCGTGCACTGCTTTTGTCTATGTTTTCTCTAAGTTTTTTAATTTCTTCTTTAAGCTTCCCCTCTTCTTTGTTTTTGGCTTCCGCTCTTTCATCCTCTTTCTCAAGTATTTTGCGAGCGTTCGTATCATCATCTAGGTCGCCGAATGAGGTTTTACGATTGCTCAAAAACCCCCTTCGCGTCCCAAGATGAAGAATAGCACGACCGAATTCGTAAGCAGTCAGTTCTTGGTCCAATGCTTTGGCTCTTATAATGTAAGGATCTCCAAGTCTGTTCAGTTCCTCTTCGGGTGAGGGATTGTTTTTCAGTACTTCGGGGAGAAAGCCTCTTAAAATCAGGTAATTTCTGAGACGGCTTTTGCGTCTACTACGGCGCTGTACTTGCCTCCTTTGAAGTCGTGACTCCCTTCGTTTTCTGTTTTTCGGGGTAGGTGACTTGTCTTCGACAGAACGGATAAATATGCGGCTTCCGCAGTCAATAAACTCCACGGGTTCTCCGCCTTCTTCTTTTATAATGCTCCAGCCAATTGAATTTGTTCCTACGTCCAGCCCTATCGCATATTCTGATAATTTAGATTCTTTTGTATTCATGGTTTGACCTTCGAATTTGAATTTTGCTTGCTTTTTTAGCTAGGACCGTTTAGTATAACATAAAAAGTTTATAACTGACTGAATGCGCCACGAATTTGCTATTCATAACAAGAAGCAAATGTTTCGTAGGCAACCTCCAAGGAGAACCAAGGCCTCGCATCGGGGCCTTTTTTTTATCTTTACTGCTTTTCGGAGATTAGCGGTTTGGGAATAAAACCTTTCTTCAGATGCGTTCGATATATTGAACGCAAGTATTCTTGTTGTTTTAGAAAAGTGAACGACGATAAAATTGTTTCAGTTTCTCATATGCTTGAACATTTTCAAAGCATGATTTCGGGCTTCAATATGGTCTACTATCGGAAACGGATAGATGCTTCCTAGAGAAATCCCCGAGTCTTTAAGTATATCTTTCGGCGTAGCCCAGGGCTGATGAATGTATTTATCCGGCAAATTCGTAAGTTCCGGAACCCAGCGTCGCACGTAAGTACCTTCGGGATCGAATTTTCGACCCTGAAGCACGGGGTTGAAAATTCGAAAAAACGGGGCCGCATCAACTCCACAGCCCGCGACCCATTGCCAGCTTACTGAATTGTTTGCGAGATCGGCGTCAACTAAAGTATCCCAGAACCAGGCGGCACCGTCCTGCCACGGGACAAGCAGGTCTTTTACGAGAAAAGAGGCGGCGATCATCCGTACCCGGTTGTGCATCCAGCCCGTAGTCCAGAGTTCACGCATCCCCGCGTCTACTATCGGGTAGCCCGTGAGCCCGAGTTGCCACCTACGAAGTGCTTCATCGTCTCTTGCCCACGAAAAGCGTCTGAATTCCGGCCGGAACGGTTCTTCGGGAAAATTGGGCCAGTGGTAAAGCAGATGGTGCGAGAATTCCCGCCATATGATCTGGCGAAAAAAGGATTTCAGGTCATCTTGCGATTCAGGTTTTACGCTTGCAAGCGAGCGATGCCAGCATGTCCTTGGTGATATTTCACCTAAATGAAGATGAGGCGAAAGCCTGGAAGTTCCGAAGATATCGGGCCGGTCGCGTCGCGTTCTGTATGCTGCTGCCGACCGTTCCAGAAAAGAGTCTAGGCGTGAGAGGGCTCCTTGCTCACCCGGTGTCCACATATTAAGCCATCCGACACTCCAGTCGGGTTTTCTAGGCAGGAGCTTCCACTCATCAAGTGAATCGCTCTTGACGTGTTTTCTTAGGCTTGGGAGTTGCGCAGGAACGGGTAGGGGTTTTTGAAGCGGAAATCTCTGCATGCAGGTTTTGTAAAAAGGCGTAAAAATCTTGAACGGGTTCCCCTTCCTTGTCATTACGGACCCCAGCGGAAAGAGCAGGTTGCCGTCAAATACCTTTAGCTTAATTCCAAAACTGTTCAAAGTGGTTTTCACTTCAGAGTCGACCTTGATTGCGTGCGGTTCCGTAAGCCGGGTGACATGGACTGCCGTGGCGTCTGTTTCAGTCACAAGATTCTGCAGTACCTCCTTCGGCTGGCCGCGACGCAGAATCAGGCTGTTTCCGCGGGTTTCCAAGGATCTATTTAGCGCCAAAAGACTGTGATGTAACCACCATCTGCTTGCGCCGCCGGGCGCCCAAGGATCTGAATCTGCGTCTTCAAGTATATAGACCGGCACTACGGGCCGAGCAGATTTGGCCGCCTCCGCTAGTGCCGGATTATCCAGAAGTCTGAGGTCGTTTCTGAACCAGTGGATGATTGGATTTGCCGTCTCTTTTGCTTGACTCATTTTTACTGGGAAACCGGTTTTTGCCTCGAAGATGACGGTAAATTATACTGGTAGGAAAATATTTCTCTGAAAGAAATTCGGCAACTTTTTGTTAAAATCTAACTAGAGATTCATTTCCATGGTCCAAACAGCTTCAAAAGAGGGTTTCAGGTCCGGGTTCATTTCCGTGATAGGACGACCTAATGTCGGAAAATCCACGCTTGTGAATTCCATTGTCGGAGAGAAAGTTTCTGCCGTTTCGGATAAGCCGAGCACTACCAGGAACAGAATCCTGGGCGTAAGGACTTTTGATGATTCCCAGCTGGTTTTTCTCGATACCCCAGGTGTATACAGGGAAAAAAGCAGGCTCGGAAAATCGATGGCCAGAGCTGTAAGCGGTGCTCTTTCGGATGCTGATCTGGTGGCGTTTGTTACGGATGTGGAAAAGCCTTTCGGGGCGGCTGATGAGTCCATACTGAAGATGCTCAGGAAACCCTCTCTGTTCGTCGTAAACAAGATCGACAAGATAAAGAAATCAAAACTCCTGTCGATACTTTCAACTGCCGAGAGGTTCTCTGAGAAGTTTCTCGAAATAGTTCCCATCTCGGCCCTTAACAACGACGGGGTGGAGGAACTCACGCAGCTTCTAAAAAAACACCTGCCCGAAGGACCGAAATATTTCCCCGATGATATTTTCACGGACCAGCCTGAGATTTTTTACGTAAGCGAACTCATAAGGGAGAAGATTTTCAATCTCACGCGAAAAGAAATTCCCTATAAGGTGGCGGTAGTGGTCTCGGGATTCAGCGAGGATACGGAACGGAACCTGATCAGGATAAGTGCGGAAATCTATGTTGAGAGAAAAAGCCACAAGGGAATTCTCATAGGAAAGGGCGGGGGAATGCTAAAGCGGATTGGTTCTGAGGCTAGGGTCGAGATTGAAAGGATACTAGGAGTTAAGCTATTTCTTGAGCTTTGGGTCAAGGTTAAGGAGAACTGGACCCAGAGCGATTTCCTGATAAAGGAATTCGGTTATGGAAACTGAACCGTAGAAGTCTTTATTCTCCCTTGAAAATCGGCTTTCTCTTTTCAAGAAAAGCTTTTTTTCCTTCCTCAGAGTCGCTGCTTTTTCTCACCTTGGCGAAAAGGGACCTTATGAGTTCTTCATTTTCTTCCGATAGCGGCCCCCCTTGCTCCCAGATGTTTATCATCTTCTTCATTGATATCATGGAAAGCGGGGCGTTTTCGCTTATTCCTTCGGCAAGCCCATACGTGAACTCTTCGAGCTTGTCTCTTTTTACAACGTGGTCGACAAGCCCTTTTTCCAGGGCTCTTTTGGCGTCAACAGGGTTTCCGATGAGAAAGAGTTCTCTTGTAAAGCCGGGACCCACTAGGTTAAGGAATTGCTTTATTCCGCTGTAATGATAAGTGACTCCCAGCTTTACGGGCGGGATTGCGAGTTTCGCGTCGTCGGCGCACACTCTTAGGTCGCAAGTCGCTGCGAGCTCGAGTCCCGCCCCGAAGGCATGACCGTTTATCATTGCTATTACGGGAAGAGGGTAGGACTTGACCGCCTGCATGGCTTCGGTCAGTGGGTGGCCGTTTTCTATGGCAATTTCTTCCTCGGATATTGCGGTTATATCGTATCCTGAGCAAAAGGCTCTATCGCCACTTCCTCTTATAACAACACATCTGATTTCAGTGTTTTTTCCTAGTCTTAGAAATTCCTCGGTTAAAAGTCTTAGAATTTCTGGGGTAAGGGAGTTTCTTTTCTCAGGACGATTGATAGTAAGAGTGCAGATTGAACCTTCGGTCTTTACGAGAATTTCTTTGTTTTCGGCCATACAGAAATTATATATTACGGAAATTTGCTGTCTAAACAGCACCTAGTCACAGGGCAAGAGTCAGGAGAACCTGTTTTAAACTATCAGGTGTAATTACAGAGCAGTTGAGACTGTGAAGATATTCTGGGGTTTTGGTTATTCTGCGGAACACTGAGAATCGAGATGGCGTTGCGGGAGAGTAAGGGCTGATTTGCCTCTGCCTCGGTCATAACATCTAAAACGGCATAATTATCTTTGTATTTCAGGCAGTTAGGTGTTGATATCACGCCTCCCCAAAGGTATAATTACATCAACAATTCATATCAAGGTGGAACACACAATGAACCAACGCCGATACAAGCCCACCCTTGACCGCACGCAAGCATTGCTTCTGCCCGAGAGGGTGGAAGATTACGTGGGAGAGAACCACCAGGTTCGAGCCCTTGACGCTTATGTTGATACCCTGGACCTCGGTGCTCTGGGCTTCAAGCACACCGAGGCCGGTACCGTGGCTGGGCAGCCTCCTTACAACCCGTGGTCTATGCTCAAGCTTTACCTGTACGGATATCAGCACGGGATACGCAGCAGCCGCAAGCTGGAGGCTGAGGCCCGAAGGAACCTTGAAGTGATATGGCTGGTGAAGGGAGTGCGGCCGTCATACAAGAGCATTGCGGATTTCCGCAAGGATCATGTGGCGCAGTTGCGGGAGGTTAACCGGGATTTTGTTTTGCTGTGCAGGGAGTTGGATTTGTTCGGCGGGGATGAGGTGGCGGTTGACGGTTCTTTTTTCTCTGCGAACGCGAGCAGGGGGAGTATACAGACGGAGGGTTACATAGACAGGGAGTTGGAGAACATAAAGAAGAAGATAGAGGAGTATCAGGCAGTTCTTGAGGAGCAGGATGCGGCGGACGACAGTGCGGGGAGGCAGGATACGGGCAACGACGAGGTGTTGGGGGAGAAGATAGAGAAGCTCAGGCGACGGCAGGAGGAAAAGAGAAAGCTTAAGTCCCGCATGGAGAGAAGGGGGCAAACGCAGGTATCTGTGGTGGATGAAGATGCGAGGCTGCTCAGGAAGCGGGGGCAGAGCGTGGCGGGGTACAACGCCCAGATAGCGGTGGATTCTAAGCACAAGCTGGTGGTTGCCGAGGGGGTGATTCAGGATGGCAGGGATCACCGTCAGTTGTCGGGAATGCTTATGGAGACCGGGAAAAGGCTCTGCAGGGAACAGTTTGTGGGGTTGGCCGACGGGGGTTATTACGAGAGCATGGAACTTAAGCGGTGCGAGGATGAAGGTATCACTGTTTATGTGCCGGTTCCCGACACAAGCGCGGGGATAAGGGGGAGGGGGCGTTACACTCTGGATGAATTCAGTTACGACTCAGCGGAGGACTGTTATTACTGTCCCCAGGGAAAGCGGTTGGCTCCCCGCGGGGAGCCATTACATAAAAGCGGGAAGCGTTACATTCTGTATAGCGCCAGGAATGTTGACTGCAAGGGGTGTGCGATGCGCAAGCGTTGTATTGGTGACAGTGCACGGAGCAGGCTGATACAGCGCTGGGAACATCAGGAGGTGCTTGACAGGCACAGGGAGAGGATGGAGGCGGAGGCGGAGAGGATTAAGAGGCGTGGGAAGATCGTAGAACACCCGTTTGGGACGTTGAAGAGCAGATGTGGGATTCACCAGTTTTTGATGAGAGGTCTTGAGAAATGCCGGGGGGAGTTCAGCTTGATGACGATGGCCTATAACTTTACCCGGGCGCTTAACGTGCTGGGGGCGCAAAGACTGAGGGAGTATTGCGCCGTGAGGAGGGTTTGTGGCCCTCAAATGGCCTGAAACGATGAGAGAAAGCTTGCTGATTTGACATTATGACACCAGATCGGGGGTGTCGAACCGAATTCCGAGGATTTTTAACCTCTTCCATCAGAAAACACATGCATTGCTGACAGTAGATTTACTTTTAAACCATCTCTCCCTCAATACTCTCACAGTCTCAGTTGTCCGGGTATAATTTGCCAAAGAGGAAGGGTGTGTGAAAGAAAAAAAGCCATCAAACAAACGAACTTACAAAGTGCTGTTTCTCTGCACGGGCAATTCGGCCCGTTCGATCATTGCTGAATCTCTTTTAAATCACAACAGCGGCGGAAGGTTTGTCGGCTACAGCGCAGGAAGTGATCCTCGGGGAGAAGTTCACCCCCATGCTCTTGATCTTTTGCTCAGCAAGGGACACGACATTGAGAACCTGCGTTCCAAATCCTGGGATGAGTTTGAGGTAGAAGATACTCCCTCGATGGATTTTGTCTTTACGGTGTGTGACAACGCGGCGAATGAACCTTGTCCCGTGTGGCCGGGGAGACCGGTGACGGCTCACTGGGGCCTTGAGGATCCCGCGGCCGTTGAGGGGTCTGAAACTGAGCAACTAAAAGCTTTTGAGAGAGCCTACGAGTTACTCAAAGAGCGTATTGCTGCGTTTCTGGCCCTTCCGTTCGACTCGCTTGACAGCATGGAACTTCGTGAGAGACTTGAAAAGATAGATGGTTTTGGATCTGGAACGGACGGAGAATAGCGGCTTGTGTTTGGAGCGTTTCTGTTCGACCACGGCATGAGACCTGAACGTTCTGACTCTCAGGCGAAAGTACTATGACGAAACGAAAAACCCTGTATCTGGCTAATCCCTACGGCTTTTCCGTACAGCAGCGCGAAGGGCCTTTAGTGGCTCTTGTTGAGGTCCTGGAATCAATGGGAGCCGAGGTATGGGAGCCGTTTTCCCGGAATAATCAGGTGGATAGGGCGGTTGCCGGTTGGGCCTATCGGGTTGGACAGTCTGACCTCAGGGATGTACGTGAGGCCGATGGATTGTTCGCTGTTGTCAATGGATGTCCGCCGGATGAAGGAGTTATGGTGGAACTGGGGATGGCGATTGCCTGGGGAAAACCCGTATTTCTGTTCCGGGATGACTTCCGCAGATGCACCGACAGCGACGTCTATCCGCTCAACCTGATGCTGTTTGCCGGCATGCCTGAAAAAGGCTGGGAGGCTTACTTGTATGGTTCCGTGGAAGAGATAACCGACCCGGACAAAGCGCTGGCAAGATGGCTTAAAGATGCGGACTGATCCCAATTTTCTTTCTTGGTCCGGGTCATGAAAAGATTTACCGGTCGGCTATTTTTAGGACCTTGGCCCCTCTTCCTCCCCCTCTCCTGATTTCCAGAAGTGCCTTGTTTGCCTCTTCAAGTTTGTACTCCGTGACTTCAGCCTCTATACCCAAGGTGGATGCGGCCGAAATAAAGCCAGCGACATCTTCCCTTGATACGTTTGCCGCGCTTTTTATCTCTTTCTCGAGCCAGAGGTGCGATTGATAGTCAAGAGTCAAGAGCGAGTCAATATCGGAATTCTCCTTGCTTATGGCGTTTATGATCAGTTTCCCCCCGGGAGCAAGGTTCTCAAGCGAGTGCAGGACCGGTTTCCATACCGGAGTGGTGTCAATGATTGCTGAGAGCTGCTTGGGAGACCTCTCTTCAACCCCGCCCGACCAGGATGCTCCAAGATCCATGGCGAATCGCCTTTCTTTTTCCCCTCTTGCGAATACGAACACTTCGCTTAACGGGTAGGAGTGGCTAAGGAACTTTATCACGAGATGTGCCGAAGCACCGAACCCCATGAGCCCCACGGCATCCCCATTTTTTATTCCGGAGAGTCTAACGCATCGATAACCTATCGCTCCGGCACATAAAAGAGGGGCAGTTTTCACCGGGTCCGTTTCCTCTGGTATACGGCAAACGAAGTCTGCGTCCGCGACCATAAATTCGGCGAAACCTCCGTCTCTGTCCCTGCCGGTGGCAATGAAGTCGGGGCATAGGTTCTCCTGTCCACTCGTGCAGTAACCGCACTCTCCGCAGGTTCCCGCTATCCATGCAACTCCCACCATGTCGCCTGGGTTGAGGTTTTTTGCCCCGGGGCCGGATTCCTTAACCACCCCGATTACTTGATGTCCCGGAACAATCGGAAAAGACGGGGGAGTCACCCTTCCTTCCACTTCGTCGAGGTCGGTGTGACAGACCCCACAGGTCAAAACGCGTATCAGCACTTCTCCTTCGGAGGGTTTCGGAGTGGGGATTTCCAGAAGCTCAAGGGGAGCTTGGTTTTTGAATAGGTCGTGCGTGTCTCTTAGGACCATTGCCCTCATCGTGCTACCAAGTATAACACGGCAAACACGCGTATATGGCGGGGTGTTAAGTCAGCTCAGGCGATATGGTTTTCAGGATAGGGACAGACGCTTTCCTGTTTTTTGTGCGGTTGCGGAGAGATTTTTCTATCTGAAATGCTACCCTTTTCTTTTGCCTGAGCCCGTTATCAACCGGACTACCCAGATCAGGACCAATACGGCGAGGCATCCGATAATGATTGCTCGAAGAACCTTGCTCTCGGTTTTCATGTCGGTTACGTACTGGGATTCATCCGTAGGGTAAATGCCCGACCCGAGAATATAGGTGTCATCGCCGAGATTTACTTGTTTCACGTAGCTTATCTTGGGCGAAGTTCCGCTCGCTTTGCCGAATTCCTTGACTTCGTCCCCATCAACCAACGGATTGTCCCACAGGTAATAGACAAAGCCTCCTCCCTTCCCAGCCACCTCTATAACTTTTTTCCCGACGTCAACTCCGTTTCGGTCTACGGCATTCATAGTGAACGTTTCCTTCATGTTTGGATTGTTGCCGTTAAACACTACGAGACCCTGGTTTGTAATAGCAAAGAGGTAGATTTCGTTGTATTTCCAAGCTCCCTTGTCACTGCCGACTCTCAGCAGTTCCGCTATGTCCATATTACCCCGAGTGGTCTTATAAGCACGATCGACAAGTTCGGCTGCTTTTTCCACGAAGCTCTTTAGCGTTTCCTTGTCTTTTACGGAACTGGCCCTTATTTCCGGCACGTATTTTTCCATAACTTCGCCCATGGACCAGACCAACTCTTTATGATGAAAGCCACCGATCAGGACAAGTTCAATCCCAAGCGCATTAACTGTGTAATTAACGGCATAGGCTGGTTTTGGCGAGTCCTTGTGGTCTGACGTATCTTTAGGGTCGTCCCAGTAGTAATCAACAAAACCTCCCTGTTTGTTTGCTTGGGCCGCTTCGATTAATTTCTGCACTACATCAGTTCCCCTCGCGTCCCGCAGAACGGTTAGGTCTTTGCCGTGAGCCGATTCGTAGTATCCGTGAGCCACTGCCCTGCCTTGTTTGTCTACTAGGATGAGGTAATTGGAACCGTACATCCAATCTCCTCTGTGCGTTAGTTCATAAAGTATATTGCGCCACTGGTCGAGGATTTGCTCATCCGGAACCGGGACTTCCCAGTGCGCTTTTGCGTGCAGTACGAATTCCCGCAGGGCATCCCTGCTGTCCGCCGTCCCGGCGGTTGCCGTTTCTTTGCTGCCACCGGCATGTTTTCCATGTGCCGGGGCCAATTGGGTATCGGAGAAAACACATGCTAATACTAGGGCGGACAGAAGAAACCACTTTAACGAGTAGATTTTCATAATAGCTCCGCTTGGCGAAGAGCAGTTGTACAAGGTGTCGATTTTTTTAGATCGCAGTTAGGACCTTATATCCTAAAAATATTAGAAAAGACGTGTGTAGTCAAGGTCTTTTTGTAGAGTCTGGAGCAGGATTGACGAGCTTCTGTCCGGAGCTATCCGGGTTCTGGCGCAGTGCCCAGGTCCAACAGTTTGTTTATTCCGAGCGCGGTATCCGAGTATGCCCTCAAAACGATTTCCGCCGCGGCTCTTGCGTCCTCTCCGGCATCGTGATGGCGAAAGCGAATCCCGAGATCTCTCGCAACATTCCCGAGATTGTAACCGCCCATGGAGTATCTATCCGGCCAGGCGCGTCGAGCTACCTGTGCGCTATCAATCCAGATTTTGTAGTGCAGGGACTTCCCGCATTCTTCAAGCGCTTTTGAGATTGCCCTGCGGTCAAAAAATGTGTGGCTCACCACGATTTCCCCAAGGTATCCCGAAATCTTATCGCATATCTCTTCGAACCGGGGGCAGTTCCTTACCATGCTGTAATCTATCCCATGTACGGCGGTATTATACGGGTCGAAAAAATCATGGGGATCGATAAGCTGCGTCCATACGTCGGTGATTTTTGCGGATCTTACTACGGCGATGCCCACTTGGCAGATGCTTGAGACATTCGAATTCGCCGTTTCCACGTCAACCGCGACAAAATTCAGGTCTTCGTCGACAGAAGCATTCTTTTTCCCGCTTTGTGTGTGGGAGGTTTCCGGTTTTCCTGCTTTTTCCATCCTCTTTATTATGAATCGAAAGCCGCTTTTTTTCAGCATTGTTTCGGATGCTTTACCGTTTCCGGGCTTTAAACTCAGATTATATTGTTTATAATTCTCTGGATAAAAAGTTTTTCTGGAGGCATAAAGTGCCGTTGTACGAATATGAATGCGACAGTTGCATGGAGAATTACAACACGGACATAGACAATTTGGTCGCCAAGCTTACAAAGACGAACGCTAGGAAAATTTTCAAGCAGAACCGCAATTTCTGTTACGTAGAGGTTACGAGCGACAAGAGTGGAAAGCTGTTTTTCGAACTGGGGGAGAGGGGCGTAAGGGGTGCGAGAAGGTTTCGTTACAAGCTTGATAACGGCAAGGTGCTTTATCTTGAGCTTAAGGATTTCCGTTTTAATCACCTTGTGTACGGAGATGATGATCAGGATGAAATAAAATGTCCTCTCTGCGATGGTTCCGAGGAGGTGAGGAGGGTTTTTTCCACCTTCAAGGCCATATTCGACGACAAGAACAAGAGGGCTCCCGGCCCCGGCGACGAACTCAGATGGCATCTTGAATACAAGCAGCAGAAAGATGAAGAAATAGCAAGCGACTGGGTAGGCCAAGATCACCTGAACCAGTACTTCAACAGATAGGAGACGCAAATGCCCCTCTATGAATTTGAATGCACCAAGTGCAGAGGCAACGTTGAAAAATCACTCAGGACTCTAGAGAGAAAACAAGACAAGAAGACCTTAAAGAGCCTCGTTGAGAAATATGAAAATATTTATGCCATAGAGGTTATTGACCTTGAGCGCGAAGAGATAGTGGCAAAGCACGGAAGGAGGGGAAAGGATTCCGTATTCAGTGACTTCTACCTTAAGGACGGGATTCTTCTTGCGCTTTTTAACATGCGGAACTACAGGTTCTCTGAGCTCATATACGAAGAAGAGGACGAGGAAAAGGTAAAGTGCTATTGTGGGGAGAAAAAGAGGGTGGAGAAAGTGATCTCGACTTTTTCTTTCACGAAAGACCTTTCAACCGATATGCCCAAGCCCGATCTCTCGAATCTGCCGCCTTCTGTGAGAAACAGAACCTACATCGGAGAGTACATAGAGGAAAAAGACAGGCCTAAGAAGAACAGGCCTCCGAAGAAAAGAACATAGACTCCGGCAGACGGTTTATGGCTCCGAGCGGGGATCCGCGCCTGTCTGTGCTTACTTTTTCTCAGAATACTCTTCTTTGCGTTTGCCGAACCTTCTTTCAAGTTCATCCGATATGTTCTGGGGATCGAGACCCGCTTCGCAGAGAAGCACCATGGAGTGGAACCACAGGTCCGTAAGCTCGTATACGAGCTCGTCTTTGTCCCTGTTTTTCGCAGCTATTACGACTTCGCCGGCTTCCTCTCCGATTTTCTTGAGTATCCTATCTAGACCTCCCTTCATCAGGCCGCTTACGTAGGATCCTTCCTTGGGGTTTTGTTTCCTGTCCTCTATTACGGAAAACACCTTCCTGAGGGATGCTTTCTCGAATACGGGGGCCGCTTTTTCTTCCATATCCCCGGATCTGTAAAAACATGTCGGCTCTCCGGTGTGGCAGGCCACTCCGGTCTGCTCCACGGTTATCAGTACCGTATCGCAGTCGCAGTCGACGAAGATTTCCCTTACGTCCTGAAAATGGCCGGATTCTTCTCCCTTGTTCCAGATCTTCTTTCTTGACCTGCTCCAGAAGTGGGTCCTTCCAGTCTTGACGGTCATCTCAAGAGCCTCTTTGTTCGCATATGCGAGCATGAGCACCCGCCCGCTTGAGCTGTCCTGCACTATGACGGGCAAAAGGCCTTCGTCGTTGAACTTGAGTTTTTCCAGTTCCATATCCATTGGGTTTTCGTTCCACTGAAAGTACGTCAAGATAATAATTGCCAAGCTTCCGTTGTCAAAGAGCCGGGAGGCAAAGAAACCGGCACGTCGAGGATTCGGTTCGGCTGTTTTTTCCGTCCGATGGCTTTTCTCTGAATTTCCGTTGATTTTGGACTTCCTGTTTTTTTCAAGCTTAAATTTTATGTATATAGCGAATTTCTTTTTTTTAAGATTTCTCCCTGGTTTTTTCTCTTTAACATTTCCCTCTACGCGGCGTCCGGAAGAGGTTTTCTGAACTCCTTGTCAAACAGTTCTCCTTTTTCCAGGATGACGCAGGCGACGAACAAAAGACGGTCGCACACAGTACGAACGGATCTGCAGTAACCATGACCCCTTCCCCGAAGCTCTTCGTACTTTGCCCTGCTTGCCGGATCATTGATTACGGCTATCCCGCCCAGAACATGAAACGCGGCTGAGAGACTTTTGCACACAGCCCTTCGTTTGACGACCAGCTTTGTCCTGCCCGACTGTCTCGTCACCGGAGCTGTGCCTCCGAGACATCGGATCGCCTCGAAGTCCCGACGGCGCACAAGACTCCATGCCTCGGCAATAAGCGTAGCGAGCACCACGGTTCCCACTCCCGGGATGGAGCGGAGTATCTCAATATCGGTCGGTCCGCCCCCTTGTGCCTTAAGTTTTTCGTTAATGGTCACTATAATCTTGTCTATAGAGTCTTTGATTTCCCCGAGCTGACGGTCCGCCACCTTCAGTCGTTCGACAACCGATTTTATATGGAAGACGCAACTGCGCACGGTTGCGTCGCTCACGTTTATTTCCCCGGCCCGCAGTATTTTGAGCGCTCCCTCGGCGTCAATACGCCTCACCCTGTTGCGCTTGAGAATCTTCTGTACCGTTGAGGCTCTTTTCCCCTTTGCCGCGCGAGGACAGGGCATAAGCTCCCACAGTTCAAGGTGCCATGGCCTTACCGTACTGCCGAGAAGTTCCTCGAACTGGGGGTAATACCTCCACAACAGTACGCGGAGACGGTTTACAAGACGCGTGCGCTCTCTCACGAGTTCTTCTCTCGTCCTGGTGAGTTCGCGCAGAACTATGACGTCTGGATTCTGCGGTTCAACGTGGCGGAAGTGTCTGCGGTCCGTGCGGAGCGCCGAGGCCAAAACCAGGGCGTCTTTTCTGTCATCCTTGGCCCCTGAGACACTGAAGCGGTCCCTGAAGCGGTCAAGCTGCTTGGGATTTATGGAATAAACCATAAATCCCTGTTCGCAAAGACTTTCCACCACGGGGCCGTGGTTCACTTCAATGGCCGCGGATATATCACAGGAATCAGAGCCTGAGACCTCGTGTATCCACCGGGTCATCTCAAAAAGACCGGTTCCCGTATGTCTGAAGCTTTTTTCTCCGACAACAGAACCTTCATTGTCAATGACGCAGACCTGGTGGGAGTTCTTGCCCCAGTCGACACCTGCAAAGAATAAAGATTTGAGATTTTTCATGTAAACTAATACCTCCATATAAGATTCGGGTTTGCCGTGATGCTTGTCAGAACCAGTACTGGCGCTCAGAGGCGCAAACTTCCTGCTGGGCATTTATCACGGCGCTTGACCGAGGCGCGTGTCCAAAAAAGGCGCTCTATGGCGCAGGGTATAATTAGGCAGCTCTCGGTCAAGCAACCCGTGAATTTAAGTAAACTCGATTTTTAATTTTTTTTCGCTTGTTCTAAGCTTTTATGAAGGGTACTGGGTATATAACTGTAAGACTCTGTGCGGGGGGAGGAATTGCATCTTTGTTTTTGAGAAAACACCTTTTCCATGTTCTGGCGGTTTTGTTCCTTGCCGTTTTGCTTGTGGCTATAGGTTTTGCCATTTATGGCGGTCCAGGAAGCGTGAGCTTTGATCACGGTGTCGCAAGCGGCGACCCCCTGGACGACAGGGTTATTCTCTGGACGAGAGTTACTCCGCAGGAATCTCAGAGAAAAGTCAGGGTAAGAGTCGAAGTCGCTTCAGATGAGAAGTTCGGAAGCATTGTTCACAACTCCGTTAAGAGCGCCACGGCAGAGAGCAATTATACCGTGAAATTTGATATCGAGGGGCTTTCGGCCGGAACGGTTTACTACTACCGTTTCCGCTCGGGCGAGACTGAATCCGTTACAGGCCGTACTAGGACCTTGCCCCGGGGCGATGTGGACTCGGTTAAGCTGGCGGTGTTTTCATGCGCAAACTATCCAATTTCTCACGGCGGTTACTTTAACGTTTACGGCCACGCGGCAAAAACGGCTGATGTAGATGCCGTAATACATCTCGGCGATTATATCTACGAATACGGTAAGGCACCGGATTCCGGGAACGATAATTCCCAAGAATCCACCAGGGAATTTCCGGAATACAGCGACAAGGAAATCCTTACGCTTGAAGACTACCGAAGGCGTTATGCCCTGTACAGAACCGACCCACAGCTTAAGGCTCTTCATGCTGCGCATCCGTTCATCGCTGTCTGGGATGACCATGAGGTTGCAAACGACGCTTATGTGGGAGGCGCGCAGAACCATAACGAAGGTGAAGGCAGTTTCGATGCGCGCAAAGAAGCTGCGCTTCGGGCCTATTACGAGTGGATGCCTGTTCGCTCCGTAAAAGAGAATGATTTCGAACGGGGCTACCGCAGTTTTTCTTTCGGAAATCTGGTTGAACTTCTCATGCTCGATACCCGCCTTGCCGGACGGGAAAAACAGCTTAGTTACAAGGATTACTTCGATTCGGAGACCGGTTTTGACGCCAGGAGTTTCCGTGAAGATATCAGTTCTCCTGACCGAACGCTTCTCGGCCGGGATCAGCTTGACTGGCTTCGGGGTAAACTCGCCGGTTCAACCGCCACTTGGCAGGTTCTGGGTCAGCAGGTGCTTATGGGCAGAATGAACATTCCCGCTGAAATAATCCCCCATCTGGGCGATCGCACACCGCAGGTTGCGGATCTTGTAGATAAACTGACCGAGATCAAGGAGCGGGTACAGCAGGATGATCCTTCGGTGACCCAGGATGAGCGGGACCGTATAAATACGATGCTTCCTTATAATCTTGACGCGTGGGACGGCTACCCTGCGGAACGGGAAGCTTTGCTGGGCACAGCTTACGGGGCGGATAAAAACCTCGTGGTACTCGCCGGGGATACCCATAACGGATGGGCAAGCAACCTTAAGGATATAAACGGAAACCAGGCAGGTGTTGAGTTTGCCACGGCTTCTGTGTCTTCCGGGGGGCTTGAGACTTACTTGAAACTTAAACCAGAACAGGCTGAAGAGTTTGCCCGGGATTTGGAAGTGCTGGTTGAAGATCTTGTGTACTCTAACGCAAAGGACCGCGGCTATATGATCGTAAGCTTTACTCCGAAAGGAGCGCAGGCGCGGTGGATATACGTGGATACAGTTAAGCGGCCGGAATTCAGTGAAAAAACCTCCGCTTCGAAGACGCTCAAGGTGCTTCCCGGAGCAGGTAAACGCAGGTTAGTTTCCGTTGACGATTAATTTTTTCTCCAGAAGGGAAAATCATGCAGTTTCCCACCGCCAGAAGTCTTGACTTGAACCCGATTCCGTAATGGTGGTATAATTTGAAACCGAGCAGTTTCTACTAAAGCTGCTTTTTATAGATGCGTAATCTACTTCAGAGTTGTAATTCAGGAGGAATATTATGAAGGGCTTTCGAGGTTTTGTAATCACTTTAGGAGTAGTGCTGACTATCATGGCTTTTTTCCCGGGCATTTCCGCTTTTGCCGATGGATCGCATAACGATCCCCAGACAACGGCTAGCGAGGCAGATTCTGCTAATGATCAAGCTACAATGGAGAGTTTCGTGCTGCACGCGAAACAGCATATAGATGCTGTTCTTGCAGAAAGCCGAAGCGCACTTTCGACTCTCTACAGGGACATGAGGGCGGAAGGGGTTTGGAGGCAAGATTCCGTCTACCTGATTGCCTTGCGTCTTAGTCGTGATCGTACCAGCAGTACAGTGGTAAACCATGGCAAGTATACCAAATCCTTGTACGGGGCTTCGCTGGCTGATCTCCCCACTGTAAAAACTCTTCTCGTGCGTGTACTACAACCAGGTGCTCAGGGAGGCCCGGTTTGTGAGGAGTATGATATGGGTGGGTCCATGAGGTGGAGTTGTGCCGTTGTATATACCAATGCACTCGGCGGGACAAATGTTTTAATCGGCGGTTTTGACCACGACGAGCAGGATACGAATATAAGACCTCCTGACTGTCCTGATAATCAACCTGCTGTAACTGCCCAGCAAGTGAGTGAGAGTCAAAGTGAAGAAAAACTCAGGGATTTTGTAAAGGGGGCAATTAAGCAGATTAAAGATACTCTGGGAGAAGGAGCTTCTGGATTACAAGGGGGTCTTAGCAGAGTTGCGTGCCTCGGCAGAGAAGGGCCTTGGAAGCATGGTTCCATATATCTGTTTATTATGACTACAGGCGCTGGCGCCACCCCGCCTTTAGTGTTTCTTAACGGGAACAATCCGGAGCTTACCGGTCTTCCTTTTGAGAATATTCTTGACGAAGATGGGGTTGATGTCGGGGGGATAATTATTGAAGCGGCTGGAGAAGATGGGAAAGGAGGTATTGTCAGGTATAAATGGGATGATCCGCTGGTAGAAGGAGACGAAGTTAATGAACCTGGGATGTCTCCCGGCACTTCGCCTAAGGTCAGCTATGTTGAGGGAGCGCAAATTGATCCGAGATTTGGTGTTTGGATTTTTGGTTCCGGCATTTATCCTCCGGCCGAAGATGATGATGGATGTGCCATTGCGGGGGCGGACAGCAAGCCTTGGAGCGCTGTTTTCAACCTGTTCTTAATAATGTTTTCCCTCTGTTTTGTCTTTTGGTGGAAAGACGGGAAAGACAGGTCAAAAAAATAAAGCGAATTTTTTTGTACCTGGAGGCATTTTAAGGCACTGCGCAGGGCGGATTTATTGACAGACTTGTAAAAAGTCGGATGATACTGTGCATTGCGTCTTAAAACCGTTTTTAATGAACTCGGAGCTTGAGTCTGATACTATCAGGAAGGTGAAAACCTATGGCTAGAATTACAATCGAAGACTGCTTAGAAAAAGTTGAGAACAGATTTGCCCTTTCCATAGCGGCTATGAAAAGAGCGAGCCAGATATCCAATGGAGCTACCGTCGTCGCATCTGAAAACGACGACAACAAGCATGTCGTTTCTGCGTTAAGAGAGATAGCCGAAGGAAAAGTAAACGTCATATATCCCAAAGACAGGGACAATTACTGATTGCGCACGTAGCCCCGTGCGGTTTTGACCCGCGCGCAGCGAGGTAAAGATTCTTTCATGCTCTCGGTAGGCATAGACGCGGGAGGAACTTTTACTGATTTCGTTTTTTTCGACGGAAAGGGAATATCGGTAAACAAGGTTCCTTCCACACCCCGTGACCCATCGATAGCAGTACTAAACGGGCTTGAAAGCCATCCCGTCGAGTTCTCCCGTATATCGGAAATCATCCATGGAACCACTGTGGCCACAAACGCTCTTTTGGAACGGGAGGGAGCGAAGACCTGTCTAGTCACAACAAAAGGTTTTGAAGACGTAATTGAAATCAGACGGCAGAACAGGGAGAAGCTGTACGATCTGCTATGGAGCCCGACTGTCCCCCTTGTCCCCTCGGAACTGAGGTTCGGCGTTTCCGAGAGAACGGATTACCGCGGTTCTGTACTTGTTTGTCCAGACGAAGCTGAAGTAGCGGAGATAAAGGAGAAAATATCTTCTCTTGGGATTGAGGCTATAGCGGTTTGTTTTTTGCATTCGTACGCGAATCCCGAAAACGAACGCGGGGTCGGGGCGGAACTTGCCAAGCTCGGCATTCCCATTACTCTCTCCTCGGAACTCGTTGCAGAATTCAGGGAGTATGAGAGGACTTCGACGACGGTTCTGAATTCCTACCTGATTCCTAAAGTGAACAAGTACATGCGTTCGCTTTCCCGTCGCCTCGAGGGAAAAACTCTTTCCATAATGCAGTCAAACGGCGGGGTTATATCCGCCGAGCAGGCGGCCGAGAGCCCCGCGAAAATAGTTCTTTCCGGTCCTGCGGGAGGAGTGGTCGGGGCGTTTGAGATATGCGCGGTTTCCGGGAGAAAGAAAATCATTACCTATGACATGGGAGGAACCTCGACCGACATATCGCTTTGCGACGGCGGGGTAAGCTTTACGACCGAAAACACCCTGGGCGGCGTTGCCTTCAAGGTACCGATGATAAACATCTCGACCATAGGGGCCGGGGGCGGTTCGGTGGCCTACATCGCCGAGGGGGGCATACTGAAAGTTGGTCCGCGAAGCGCCGGAGCCGACCCCGGTCCCGCGTGTTACGGAAAAGGGATGCTGCCGACCGTAACGGACGCCAATATAGTTCTCGGGAGAATGGACGCCGGATGGTTTCTGGGTGGCGAGATGGAAATATACCCAGAAAGGTCCTTCGAAGCTCTTAGCCTGCTCGCTCCGGATCATGCGGTGGAGGAAGTTGCCGAGTCCGTAATCAGGATTTCAAATTCGAACATGGAGAAGGCTCTTCGCGTGATATCGGTCGGGAAGGGCTACGACCCTAGGGAATTTTCACTCGTTTCGTTTGGTGGTGCGGGAGGTCTTCACGCCTGCGAACTTGCCCGTTCCCTCGGAATCCGGGAAGTCGTTTTTCCCAGGAATCCTGGGGCGCTTTCCGCCTACGGGATGCTTCTTGCCGATTCTTTCAAGGATTACGGAGTCACGTTTTTTTGTTCCGCGGTTGATGATCTTGAAGAGATGGACCGAAAGTTTGCGAGTCTCGAAAAACTCGCGCGCGAGGACCTTGCAAGAGAAGATCTCAGATTCGAGAAAAATGTTGACGCAAGATACCAAAGACAGTCCCATGAACTCACTATTTCCTACAGTGATTCCATGGCTTCGGATTTTCACCGCGAGCACGAAAGGGTGTACGGATACATGAAGGAAACTTCTCTTGTTGAAATCGTAACCCTGAGACTCAGGGCTTATATTCCCGGCCGCAAGATAAAAACCCTTCCTCTGCCCTCTGGGGGGACGGAACCGCGGTTTTCCGCTAAGGAGGTAATTTTTGAGGGCAGAAAAATAAGGGCCGAGTGCTGCGAAAGGGAAAAGCTCCAACCGGGTTTTCGGTTTGAAGGGCCCTGCATTCTTTACGAGAGAACCGCGACTGCTTTTATTCCTCCTGATACGGCTTGCCAGGTGGATGATTACGGGAGCGTTATAGTGAACGTCAATCCGTGAGAGTTTTTTTGATGGACTCGATGAACATACGGGAAGAAATAGGAAAAATCTTGGATCCTCCGGGAACCTCCCCCGATCCAGATAAAGACCTTCTGCTCTCCGCGGTGCTTGTTATGCTCTGCGAGAGAGAAAAAGATTATGGGATATGGTTTATAAAAAGGACCGAATACAGGAATGACGCTTTCTCAGGTCATGTGGCTTTTCCAGGCGGGAAGAAGAAACAAAGCGACGCGACCCTTGTTGATACGGCTTTGAGGGAGGCTGGAGAGGAACTTGGTTTTGACGCTGCAAAAGAAGTAAAGATTCTCGGGGAAATGGATTTCGTACGTCCCTACACCCCTTCCGTCAGGCAGTATGCGGTAAAGCCTTTTGTGTCCATAATAGATAGTGGAGTGGGATTTGCCCCCAATTACGAGGTGTCGGAGTTTTTCTGCGTCCCTGTTTCCCACTTGGTTGACCCGAAAAACCGCGACATTAGGAAAAGAGAACGGGACGGGATAATAATAGATGATTATATGTTTGCTTACCGCAATCATATAATATGGGGACTTACGGGGAGAATACTCGACGAACTCTTCAAGAAAACTTCGGGATGTTTCACGAGGTAAGGTGATGCCAAGAGCTTTTTGTGCATCCTGGTTGCTCCCTCTAATCTTCATTTGTGTCAGCTGTTCGGGCCTAGCTAACATAGAACTCCATTTATATTAGCTATCTTCTTGTAAATTCCATTCGCGTTAGTTATTTCGATCTAACTAACATAAAATGCAATCTATGTTAGTTAGGGGTTTTCGTGAGGTCTTTGCGCTGTAACGATTTTGGGGTTCCGGTTTCCGTAATGAGAGTGGGGTTGGCACGACATCAACCCGCATTCAAGCAGTCTGGCGGCCAGGTTTCCTGATTCACACGCAATGCGGCACCGATTCCCGCAGAATCACCAATACCAAACAGGCAGTGGACGCACCAATCCCTTCGGGGTTGCTTATCGTTCAAATTGTTTCGCTTAAATCGGTCCTATCCCGCCCTGGTCCAGCACCCCGACACAAGAGACCTCATACACTCGGGTCTCCCCGCCTTTATGTGACCCACCGCAAGCGCCATCATTACCACAACCGCAAGCCCCGCCCTGGCGCTCATCTTGTCTTTCCCCCTGATAAAGTGTTTTTCAAATCCAAAGCTGTTGTCGATTCTCGAGTTTATGCGCTCTGTGGCACTCCTTCGCCTGTATGCCCGCTTCCATGAAGGAGAACCCCATGGAAGCGGAGTAAAAATACGACGGTCCCTCTCAAGCGGAACGCGAACCACCCTGCCATAGCTGTCAGTTACACAGCCCGCCTCCCCGTGACACTTCGCCCACCCCCTGCACTCAAGACCGTACGCGGCCGCAGGACAGCGATACTTCAAAACTCCCCGCTTACCTTCACTGCCCCAGAATGCCATCCTGCGTTCCGTCCCGCTTACCGGACACCGACACAGAACCTCTCCCTTCTCCGTGTAAAAGATGTTGTCATGAACACTGCCAAGAGGTCTCATCACCCGCTGCCCCGGAACATAGTTGCGATTCTGTTTCTCTTCCTTCCAAAGTTCCCTGATGTCAATAACGGGACTGATTCGATAACCGTCCCAAAGCTTCTTCTTCAAAGCTCCGCCGTCAAGCCCCCTGTCGGCGGTGAAGTATCTGCATCTCTTCGCCAACTCGGTGTCCCCGGCAAACAGCCCCTCTGCCATGCGGTCAAGTTCCCCCGCCTCAGAAACAGAAGCCCTCGTTACGCTCAGACAAACCGGTATCTCGTACTTCGTATCGGCGATAATATGCAGGCGGTAACCGAACCATGACTTTATCTTCCTCCACGTCTTCCCCGTAGCGGAATCAACTCCCGAGATTCGATGTCTTCCCCAGTCAGCCTCAGGGTCGGATGTCATACCGGTTTTACGGCTGCTCCGTCCCGTGGAATTGCTCCCTGCGGCCTTGCCGTCATACCCCAGGTTCTCCCCGAAGTCACCGAGCAGTTCCATAAGTTCTCCTCTCATTGCGTCAATCATCCTTGAGACAAGACCATGGCGTTTCTCAAGCTTCACCACATTTGAGAGGAAGCGGGAGAAGCCGGAACTTGTGGGAGCGGGACTTCGCAAAGGAGGGTTCATAACAGTTACTTCTCCGCTTTTTCCTTCTATTGCGTACCTGCCGCGGCCTTGCATGGGCAGGGGGCTGAATCCGCACATCCCCAGCAGCGATGAGTTGCGATTGAGCTCACGTATGAGCGACTCGATGGAGGGGTGCCCGAAGACTATGCCGGCGATAAGAGCTCTCCACATAGCCCCAACGGGGTAGTCGTTGCGGCCGTTTTTGCGCATCGCGCAAAGAGCTTCGATGATCTGTGCGTCGGGCAGGGCGTCGAGCACCAGCCGGAGACGGTTGAGATCGGAGAGGCTGTCGACTTTGTCCCAGGAAAAAGGTAGGTTAGTTTGTGTCGCCATGGGTTTGCTCCTCCAGGAGAATGGATTTTGTGTCGCCACACTTTAATTCTAACCCATGGCGACATTAAAAACAAGTGATATCAGCAGGTTACTTGTCTCCCCCGTGAATTTTTAAGCAGAGATTCCCCGTGGTTCAGCCTTGGGGTGAGCTTTACGGTTTTTAGAGTAAATCGGGCGGTTTCCAGGGGTTTTTACGGAAATTATGGGGTAAAAAATTTTTTACCCCTTCACAAAACCTTTATCCCATAGAAACATTTCAACAGCGCAAACGCCTCTAATAGAGGTCTTTGCGCTGTAACGATTTTGGGGTTCCGGTTTCCGTAATGAGAGTGGGGTTGGCACGACATCAACCCGCATTCAAGCAGTCTGGCGGCCAGGTTTCCTGATTCACACGCAATGCGGCACCGATTCCCGCAGAATCACCAATACCAAACAGGCAGTGGACGCACCAATCCCTTCGGGGTTGCTTATCGTTCAAATTGTTTCGCTTAAATCGGTCCTATCCCGCCCTGGTCCAGCACCCCGACACAAGAGACCTCATACACTCGGGTCTCCCCGCCTTTATGTGACCCACCGCAAGCGCCATCATTACCACAACCGCAAGCCCCGCCCTGGCGCTCATCTTGTCTTTCCCCCTGATAAAGTGTTTTTCAAATCCAAAGCTGTTGTCGATTCTCGAGTTTATGCGCTCTGTGGCACTCCTTCGCCTGTATGCCCGCTTCCATGAAGGAGAACCCCATGGAAGCGGAGTAAAAATACGACGGTCCCTCTCAAGCGGAACGCGAACCACCCTGCCATAGCTGTCAGTTACACAGCCCGCCTCCCCGTGACACTTCGCCCACCCCCTGCACTCAAGACCGTACGCGGCCGCAGGACAGCGATACTTCAAAACTCCCCGCTTACCTTCACTGCCCCAGAATGCCATCCTGCGTTCCGTCCCGCTTACCGGACACCGACACAGAACCTCTCCCTTCTCCGTGTAAAAGATGTTGTCATGAACACTGCCAAGAGGTCTCATCACCCGCTGCCCCGGAACATAGTTGCGATTCTGTTTCTCTTCCTTCCAAAGTTCCCTGATGTCAATAACGGGACTGATTCGATAACCGTCCCAAAGCTTCTTCTTCAAAGCTCCGCCGTCAAGCCCCCTGTCGGCGGTGAAGTATCTGCATCTCTTCGCCAACTCGGTGTCCCCGGCAAACAGCCCCTCTGCCATGCGGTCAAGTTCCCCCGCCTCAGAAACAGAAGCCCTCGTTACGCTCAGACAAACCGGTATCTCGTACTTCGTATCGGCGATAATATGCAGGCGGTAACCGAACCATGACTTTATCTTCCTCCACGTCTTCCCCGTAGCGGAATCAACTCCCGAGATTCGATGTCTTCCCCAGTCAGCCTCAGGGTCGGATGTCATACCGGTTTTACGGCTGCTCCGTCCCGTGGAATTGCTCCCTGCGGCCTTGCCGTCATACCCCAGGTTCTCCCCGAAGTCACCGAGCAGTTCCATAAGTTCTCCTCTCATTGCGTCAATCATCCTTGAGACAAGACCATGGCGTTTCTCAAGCTTCACCACATTTGAGAGGAAGCGGGAGAAGCCGGAACTTGTGGGAGCGGGACTTCGCAAAGGAGGGTTCATAACAGTTACTTCTCCGCTTTTTCCTTCTATTGCGTACCTGCCGCGGCCTTGCATGGGCAGGGGGCTGAATCCGCACATCCCCAGCAGCGATGAGTTGCGATTGAGCTCACGTATGAGCGACTCGATGGAGGGGTGCCCGAAGACTATGCCGGCGATAAGAGCTCTCCACATAGCCCCAACGGGGTAGTCGTTGCGGCCGTTTTTGCGCATCGCGCAAAGAGCTTCGATGATCTGTGCGTCGGGCAGGGCGTCGAGCACCAGCCGGAGACGGTTGAGATCGGAGAGGCTGTCGACTTTGTCCCAGGAAAAAGGTAGGTTAGTTTGTGTCGCCATGGGTTTGCTCCTCCAGGAGAATGGATTTTGTGTCGCCACACTTTAATTCTAACCCATGGCGACATTAAAAACAAGTGATATCAGCAGGTTACTTGTCTCCCCCGTGAATTTTTAAGCAGAGATTCCCCGTGGTTCAGCCTTGGGGTGAGCTTTACGGTTTTTAGAGTAAATCGGGCGGTTTCCAGGGGTTTTTACGGAAATTATGGGGTAAAAAATTTTTTACCCCTTCACAAAACCTTTATCCCATAGAAACATTTCAACAGCGCAAACGCCTCTTCGTGGAGAAGAAAACAGGCTTTTTACTCATTGTTTGACAAAGAAATTATATACGTGTTAAACCTGTTTTGAGGAAGAAAAAAGAGATTCCAGGTGTCTGAATTCAGTCGGAATCACTGTCCGAATAAACTGGAATAAGCAACTGCCGGACCCGTTATCAACAACAGGGGGCTGTGGAAGGCCGGAACTGCGGTATTTCTGTCCCGTAAGCGGGACGGGACGCAGGATGATACCTTGGGGCAGAGACGGTCTGTTCGAGAAAATCAAACGAATTCATCAACTACCCATCAACTAAAATAATGCATTGATAACAGACAGTAGAGAAAAAATCGCTTCCCGTCGGCACAACCTGTCAACTAAATGCCTGCTTATCAGGGCATCAACTTTTCATCGGTGTCACGGGTAAATTGTTGCCGGACAACATCTCTTTTACTGTGGCCGTGTTTAAATTCGCCGGACTTTCATGTAAAATTTCGCAGAATCCAAAAACGGCGGTGATTAAAACTCATGGCTGCGGTTAACAAAGCTATAATACTCGGCAACTTGGGAAGAGACCCGGAAGTGAGGTACACGACGGACGGAAATGCGGTTACCACTTTCTCGGTTGCTACCACGGAAACACGGAAAGACAGGGACGGAAACTCTCAGGAACACACGGAGTGGCACAGGATAGTGGTGTTTGGAAGGCTTGCGGAAGTCTGCGGAGAGTATCTTGCCAAAGGGAGATCGGTTTATGTGGAGGGTTCTATTAGAACCCGTTCATGGGACGACAGGGAGGGAAACAAGAGGTATACGACCGAGATCGTGGGAAGAACCGTGCAGTTTCTCTCTCCCAGAGGGGAAGGCGGAAGGCAGGGCCGCTCCGAGGCGCCTCCGCCCGCGGATGATTTTGCCTACGAAGAGGGCGGCGGAATGACGGAAGATGACGTTCCGTTCTGATTTTTCGGTTTTTACCGACACTCCAAGACTATGTCTCTTGCCGTTATAATTCTGGCGGCGGGCAAGGGAGTCCGCATGAATTCGCAGCTCCCCAAGGTGCTGCACCCCATCCTGAAAAAACCCATGTTGCACTATGTCCTTGCGACGGCGCAGAAGATGGAGCCTGAGAAAATAGTGCTTGTCCTGGGACATGATTCGGAGCTTGTGAAGGAAGAGGTCTCGGATTACCCGGTGGAGACGATCATCCAGGAACCGCAGCTTGGAACCGGGCACGCGGTTTTGTGCTGCGAGGATTCATTTCGGGATTTTTCTGGGGACATCCTCATACTAAGCGGAGATGTTCCCGCAATAAGTTTTTTTTCTCTGTGCGAGTTTACGGATTCTCACGTGAAAAACGGAGTGGACCTCTCATTAATGTCCACTCTGGTGGAGGAACCCGGCGGATACGGGAGAGTATTGAGGAATGCGGGCGGGGAAGTGCTTCGCGTGGTTGAGGACAAAGACGCCACGGCTGACGAGAAGAAGGAGAACGAGATAAATGCCGGAATCTACTGCGTTAAATCATCTTTTCTCTGGGAAAGCTTGGGCGGACTTAGTAGTGAAAACAGCCAAGGGGAATATTACCTGCCCGGAATCGTGGATCTCTGCGTTTCCCGCAGACGCGGGCTTCAGGCTTTTACCTTGGCGGATCCAAAGGAGGTGTCCGGAGTGAACAGCAGAGAGCAGCTCAGCGAGGCGGAAAAAACCATTAGGCAGGCGATAAACCGCCGCCACATGGAAAACGGGGTTACAATAGAGGATCCTGAAACCACCTACATATCAGATTCTGTTAGCATAGGAAGGGATACGACCGTGTGTCCGAATACCTATATCTATGGCGAAACCAGCATCGGTGACGGCTGCCGCATAGGGCCGTCTGTTTACATTGAGGATTCACGTATAGGGAGCAATGTCGAGATAAGGTTTTCTTCGTATCTTACGGGGTGTGAAGTCGAAAACGGCGTCGTTATGGGTCCTTTCTGTCATCTGCGGCCCGAGGCTAGGATAAAAGACGGGGCCAAGGTCGGCAACTTCGTTGAGATAAAGAAATCGGAAATAGGGGTTGGTTCCAAGGTTCCGCATCTTTCCTACGTGGGAGATGCCGATATCGGCGACGGGGTTAATATCGGTGCCGGAACCATCACCTGCAACTACGACGGAGTGAACAAGCACAGAACAGTGGTCGAGGATGGCGCTTTCATAGGAAGCGACACCATGCTTGTCGCGCCGATCAGGGTTGGAAAAGAGGCCACCACGGCCGCGGGTTCAACGATAACGAAAGATGTTTCTCCGGGTGCTCTGGCCATAGAACGTGCCGGGCAGAAGGAAATAACCGGCTGGGCGGAGAGAAAAAGGGTGAAGAAGGGGAAATCCTGAGATGTGCGGAATAGTGGGATACGTTGGAAGTTCGGATAGGACCAAAAGCGTTCTCTGCGAAAGCTTGGGGAGATTGGAGTACAGGGGTTACGATTCTTCCGGGATATGCTTTGTCGAAAACGGCCGCTCCCGCGTCATACGAAGCGAGGGAAAACTTGAAAATCTTTTCACCAAGCTAAAAGACTGCGAGGTTACCTCTTCACTCGGTATCGCTCACACCAGATGGGCTACCCACGGCGATCCCTCGGAGCGAAACGCCCACCCTCAGGTATCCGGCCCGATAAGCGTAGTGCATAACGGAATAGTGGAGAACTACCCCGAGCTTAAGGAGGAACTTATTGCTGCGGGTTATGAATTCTGCTCCGATACCGATACCGAAGTCATCTCTCATCTGATCCGCGATTTTACGGAAAAAGGAAACTCCCTTCTTGAGTCAACGAGAAAAGCCTTTGAGAAAATCGAGGGCTCTTACGCGGTGGCGGTCATGTCGGATGCGGAACCCGGGAAGATAATCGCCACCAGGCGTTTCTCTCCTCTTATAATAGCGCGCAACGGAAGCGAATCTTTTCTGGCTTCAGACATCCCCGCGATTCTGCCCTACACGAGGGAATTTATTTTCCTTGAGGATAACGATTTCGTGGTTCTGGACGAAAACGGCGTTTCCGTAACCGACGCCGCCGGCAGGGACGTTAAGAGAGACCCGACGGTTGTGGACTGGGACCCTTCGGTAACCGAGAAGTCAGGCTATCGCCATTACATGCTGAAGGAAATTTTCGAACAGCCCGGGGCCATCTTCGATACGCTTCGGGGGAAATTCACGGCGGACATGAGGAAAGTGGTTTTTGAGGACTTGGACCCCTCGCTTTTGCGAAACACGCAAAGAATCATTATCGCGGCTTGCGGCACTTCCTACCACGCTTCTCTTATAGGGAAGTACATGATAGAGGAAATGGCCGGATTGAGCACTCAGGTGGAACTTGCATCGGAGTTCCGATACAGAAATCCTGTCGTTGGACCCGACACCCTTTTTATCGCGGTTTCTCAGTCGGGTGAGACAGCGGATACTTCGGAAGCACTTCTAAAGGCCAAGGAGCTCGGTATGAACTCAATCGGCATAACGAACGTTGTGCTGAGCAAAATCTCAAGAGAGTCTGACTGCGTCATAGCCACAAAAGCGGGCCCTGAGATCGGGGTTGCTTCCACGAAGTCCTTCACGACACAGATAATGGCGTTCTATCTTCTTTCAGTATATCTCGCGATCTCAAGGAAGGCGGTTGATTCAAAGAGGGCGAGGCAGCTGATAGCCGATGCAATATCGGTTTCAAAACTCCAGCAGGAAGTTCTTGGACTCGATGAACTTCTCAAGGAGCTTTCAAGAGATTTTTACGGTTACAGGAATTTTATATATCTTGGCCGGGGGATTAACTACCCCGTGGCTCTCGAGGGAGCGCTAAAGCTAAAAGAAGTTTCGTACATCCACGCCGAAGGGTATGCCGCTGGGGAGATGAAGCACGGTCCCATAGCTCTTATAGACAGGAACATGCCCGTTGTGTTTATAGCTCCCGAGGAGGATGTATATTACAAAAAGCTCCTGGGGAATTTTCAGGAGATAAAGGCCAGGGGAGGGCGAATAATTTTCATAACGTCGGATAGAGAACTTCAGCTTCCCGATGAAAGAGACAGGAAGGTAGTGATTCCGAAAAGCTCTTACCTTGTAAGCCCGATGGTATCGGTTATCCCTGTTCAGTTTATGGCTTATCACATAGCCAATATTCTGGGGACAGATGTCGATCAGCCGAGGAATCTGGCCAAGGTTGTCACGGTTGAATGATATCATGCCTTTGCAGGGCACAATGATATTCTTGCATCTAATTTTATAAGAGGTTTCAAATGAAAGTACTTGTCGTCGGAGGCGGCGGAAGGGAGCATGCACTCTGCTGGAAAATAAGCCAAAGTCCTCTCGTGGAGAAAACCTACTGCGCTCCAGGAAACGCCGGGATAAGCCGCCATGCCGAGTGTGTGGCAATCAGCGTTGGAGATTTTGATTCGCTTGTGCAGTTTGTCAGGAAAGAGTCGGTGGACCTTACGGTTGTCGGTCCCGAGCAGCCTCTTTGCGATGGAATAGCCGATTTTTTTGAAAAAGAGGGTCTTTTGATTTTTGGTCCCTCTAAAGCTGCGGCGGAGCTTGAAGGAAGCAAGATTTTCTCAAAAAACCTGATGAAGAAATACGGAATTCCGACCGGAGAGTATTTCGTGTTCACCGATATCGGGCAGGCGATTGCGAAGGTAAGGGAAACCGAGCCTCCTTTCGTAGTGAAGGCCGACGGTCTCGCCGCCGGCAAGGGCGTTATCATATGCGCTTCTCAAGCAGAGGGCGAGGAGGCGCTTCGCTCAATGATGGAGCGCGGAACGTTCGGCGAGGCAGGAACAAAGGTCGTGATAGAGGAATTTCTTACGGGCGAGGAGGCTTCCTTTTTTGCCCTTACCGACGGGGAAACCCTGCTTTCCCTGGAGCCTTCCCAAGACCATAAGCCAATTTTTGACGGAGACAGGGGGCCGAACACAGGAGGCATGGGGGCTTACACTCCCGCCCCGGTGGTTACCGACCAGCTTAGGCAGAGAATAATTGACGAAGTCATGGTTCCAACCGTCCAAGCGATGAAATCCGAAGGGAGGACTTACAGGGGAATTCTCTACGCCGGATTGATGATAAAAGACGGTGACCTCAAGGTGCTTGAATTTAACTGCCGGTTTGGCGATCCCGAAGCTCAGCCGCTTCTTATGAAAATGGAATCGGACATCGTTCCTATTCTTTATTCAATAGCCCGGGGCGAGATTAAAGCGGATCCTGTAGAATGGAAAGACGGCTTCTGCGTCTGCGTCGTCATGGCTTCTAGGGGTTACCCGGGAAGCTACGACAAGGGGGTTGAGCTTAAAAAACTCATGGACTTCCCCGATACCCGCGAGACCGTAATTTTTCACGCGGGAACCGCTCTTTCCGAAGGCAAACTTGTTACAAACGGCGGCAGGGTCTTGGGAGTTACCTCCCTTGGAGATACCATAGAGGAATCTATACGGAGTGCATATAAGACCGTCGATTCCATTTCCGATGAAAATCTGATCTACAGAACGGATATAGGAAAGAAGGCGCTTTTGCGGATCGGCCGCTGATGCGCCTTAAATATATCCGCTTTAGAAATCCCGGATTCATGAAAGTTAATGGTTTTTCGGGTCCTTTGAGAGAGGCTGCAGCCATATTCTAGGCAGCGTTTAATAAAGTTTATGCAGCCCCAGAATTTTTTATTGAAAACCTGTTTTCTTTCTGTAATATAGTGCTTCCCTCAATTTGGGATTTAGCGTTTTTTTTGCGTTTTCCTATTTGACATCCGTCCGTTATTAAGCTTATAATGATCGGATTACCCAAATTTTGGGAGAGGATGATTTTATGCCTACAATAAGCCAGTTGCTTAACAAGGGAAGAGAGACGGCCAAGAAGAAAAGCAAGGCCAGAGCTCTTCAGAGATGTCCCCAGCGGAGAGGGGTTTGCGTGAGGGTTTACACCACCACTCCAAAGAAGCCTAACTCCGCGCTTAGGAAGGTCGCCAGGATAAGGCTTACAAACGGCATAGAGGTCACAGGGTACATACCTGGAGAAGGACACACGCTGCAGGAGCACTCCGTTGTGCTCGTAAGGGGGGGCAGGGTGAAAGATCTTCCGGGAGTCAGGTACCACATAGTCAGGGGAACTCTTGACTCAACTGGAGTCGAGAACAGAAGAAACGGGAGATCCAAATACGGAGCCAAAAAGCCTAAGTAACGGGCGGGAAGCAGCAGATGCCGAGAAAAGGTAGGGTAGCAAGAAGAAAACTGGCTCCGGATTCGAGAACCGGAGACCCGATAGTCGCCAAGTTTATAAACAGCCTGATGTACGACGGGAAGAAGAGCAAGGCGGAAAAAATCTTCTACGATTCTCTTGACAGAGTAAAAGAGAAAACCGGAAAAGACCCTCTTGAAGTCTTTCACGATGCTCTTGACAAGGTGAAGCCCTCGGTCGAGGTAAGGTCAAGGCGCGTCGGCGGAGCCAACTACCAGGTTCCCATGGAAGTGAGCTCTTTCAGAAGACAGTCCCTTGGGATCAGATGGCTCATAAATTCCTCCCGCTCAAGATCAGAAAAATCAATGGTAGACAAGCTTTCTTCGGAAATAATTGATGCCCATAACAACAGGGGCAACGCCGTGAAGAAGAAAGAGGATATTCACAGAATGGCCGAGGCCAACAGGGCCTTTGCCCACTACAGGTGGTAATTCCCCGGAGGATCAAGGTGTCAGAACAGATATTCCCCATAGACAGGGTGAGAAACATCGGAATTGTTGCTCACATAGATGCTGGCAAGACCACCACTACTGAAAGAATCCTTTTCTATACTGGCATAACCTACAAGATCGGCGAGGTGCACGAAGGCGCAGCTACCATGGACTGGATGGAGCAGGAGCGCGAAAGGGGTATCACCATTACTTCCGCTACCACTACGTGTTTCTGGAAGGACTGCAGGATAAACATCATAGACACTCCCGGCCATGTTGATTTCACCATAGAGGTTGAAAGATCGCTCAAGGTGCTTGACGGAGCGGTTGTTGTGTTTGACTGCGTCGGAGGGGTGGAGCCTCAGACCGAGACGGTTTGGGGACAGGCCGACCGTTACTCCGTTCCAAGAATGTGTTTTGTGAACAAGATGGACAGGGTCGGAGCGGATTTCTACAAGGTCGTCGACCAGATAGTTGAGAGACTTAACGCCAATCCCGTGTGTCTTCAGATTCCTTGGTTTGACGGCGACGACTTCACCGGAATAGTTGATCTGATAAGGATGAAAATGGCGGTCTGGGACGGGGAGAGCCTCGGGGCCAAGTTTGAATTCATAGATATTCCCGAGGACACGAAGGAGCAGGCGGCCGAATACAGGGAGAAGCTTATAGAAGCTCTCTCGGATAACGACGAGGAGATAATGGAGCTTTATCTCGACGGAGAGGATGTTCCCGAAGAGATGATCCGCAAATCCATAAGACAACAGACAATCGATGCGACAATAGTTCCGGTGATGCTGGGATCGGCTTTTAAGAATAAGGGAGTGCAGCTCCTGCTTGATGCCGTTGTGGAATACATGCCCGCTCCCGTGGATTTGCCCCCGGTAAAAGGCATTCATCCCAAAACCGATGAGGATGTCGAGAGAAAACCCGACAAAGAAGAACCGTTCTCCGCACTTGCTTTTAAGATCATGTCGGACCCGTTCGTCGGCCAGCTTACCTACCTTCGTGTTTATTCCGGGAAACTGAAATCGGGCACTACCGTTTACAATTCATCCAATCTTAAGAATGAAAAAATCGGAAGACTTCTTCGCATGCACGCGGAAAAACGCGAAGACATAAAAGAGGTTGAGGCAGGTGGTATAGCGGCCGCGGTTGGGCTTAAGAACACCCTTACGGGCGATACCCTGTGTTCGGATTCAAAGCCCGTGATACTTGAGAGCCTTCATATCTCGGATCCGGTCATCTCGATTGCAATAGAGCCCAAGTCAAACGCCGACCAGGAGAGACTCGGTATTTCGCTCAGCAAGCTTGCCATGGAAGATCCTTCCTTCAAGGTGAAAACCGATGAGGAGACCCGTCAGACTGTGATTTCCGGTATGGGCGAGCTTCACCTTGAGATAATCGTCGACAGGCTTAGAAGAGAATTCAAAGTCGATGCGAATGTAGGGAAGCCTCAGGTTGCTTACAGAGAGACGATAACCGCCACCTCTCAAACCGAAGGGAAATACATAAGACAGACCGGCGGACGCGGTCAGTACGGCCATGTGAAGATAAGGGTGGAACCTCTTGAGAGAGGCGAAGGATTTCAGTTCCACGACCAGATAAAGGGAGGGGTGATTCCCAAGGAGTTTATTCCCGCGGTGGAGAAGGGGATAGTCGAGGCCATGGATACCGGGGTTGTCTCCGGGTATCCGGTCGTCGACGTGGCGGTCACTCTTTACGACGGTTCTTTTCACGATGTTGACTCCTCGGAGATCGCCTTTAAGATCGCCGGTTCAATGGCGTTTAAGGAGGCGATTCATAAATCTTCTCCGGTTGTGCTTGAGCCCGTGATGAAGCTTGAGGTGGTTGTTCCCGAAGCTCACATG
The DNA here is from genome assembly GCA_965207685.1 of Thermodesulfobacteriota bacterium. Classification (GTDB taxonomy): domain Bacteria; phylum Desulfobacterota_D; class UBA1144; order Nemesobacterales; family Nemesobacteraceae; genus Nemesobacter. Next base: position 254,525 of record OZ242294.1, read on the forward strand.
GGAACCGTCATAGGTGATCTGAGTTCAAGGCGGGGAAGAGTAAGCAGTACGGAAATGAGAGGTGCTATGCAGGCGGTGAAAGCGGAAGTTCCGCTTGGAGAAATGTTCGGTTATGCGACCCACTTAAGGTCAATGACCGAAGGTAGGGGGTTGTTCACTATGGAGTTCTCCCATTATTTCGCCCTGCCCGCCAACATAGCCGAAGAGTTAAAACAGGCAGCCAATGTCAGCTGATATTTTATGTTCTTTTTAACAAGGAGGTTAACAAGAAATGTCTAAGGCGAAGTTTGAGAGGGGGAAGCCGCATTTAAACATAGGGACAATAGGGCATGTGGATCATGGGAAGACTACGTTAACTGCGGCGATAACGAACATATTGTCAAAGAGGGGGCAGGCGGAGTACGTGGAGTTTGACAACATAGACAAGGCGCCTGAAGAGAGGGAGAGGGGGATAACGATAAACATAGCGCACGTGGAGTATGAGACGGACATCAGGCACTACGCGCACGTGGACTGTCCGGGGCATGCCGACTACGTGAAGAACATGATAACGGGGGCCGCGCAGATGGACGGTGCGGTGTTGGTGGTAAGCGCGCCTGACGGACCGATGCCCCAGACAAGGGAGCACATACTGCTTGCGAGGCAGGTGGGGGTGCCGTACATAGTGGTGGCGCTTAACAAGGTGGACATGCTTGATGACGAGGAGTTGCTGGAGTTGGTGGAGTTGGAGATAAGGGAGCTTCTAAGCGAGTACGGGTTTCCGGGGGACGACATACCTGTAGTGAAGGTAAGCGCGCTTAAGGCAATAGAGGGGGACGCTGGGGCGGCAGAGCAGGTAGTGGAGTTAATGAATGAGATAGACAGTTATGTACCGGAGCCTGAGAGGGACATGGACAAGCCGTTTTTGATGGCGATAGAGGATGTGTTCACGATATCAGGGCGGGGCACGGTGGTAACTGGGAGAGTGGAGAGGGGAAGGATAGTTGCAGGGAACGAGATAGAGATAGTGGGGTTCAAGGACACTACGAAGACAGTGGCGACGAGTTTGGAGATGTTCCGCAAGATACTTGACGATGCGCAGGCGGGGGACAATGTGGGGGTGTTGCTCAGGGGGATAGGGAAGGATGAGGTTGAGAGGGGGCAGGTGTTGAGTGCGCCAGGGAGCATAAAGCCTCACAGGAAGTTCAAGGCGGAGGTGTATGTGTTGAAGAAGGAGGAGGGGGGAAGGCACACGCCGTTTTTCCCTGGGTACCGGCCGCAGTTTTACTTGAGGACGACTGATGTAACGGGGTCTGTGATATTGCCGGAGGGAGTGGAGATGGTGATGCCTGGGGACAATGTGAGCATGGATGTTGAGTTGATAGCACCTGTGGCGATGGAGGAGCAGTTACGTTTTGCGATAAGAGAGGGTGGAAGAACTGTGGGGGCAGGCGTAGTAACCAAAATCATTGAGTGATGAGTAAGGCTTCGAAAATAAGAATAAAGCTCAAGTCTTTTGATTACAGGCTTCTTGATAATTCAACAGAGGAGATTGTTGATACTGCCAAGAGAACCGGTGCGAGAATAGCGGGTCCGGTTCCGCTTCCTACCAGTATAAACAGGTACTGCGTGCTGCGCGGTCCTCACGTGAACAAGAATTCAAGAGAGCATTTCGAAATAAGAACGCACAAAAGGCTTGTAGACATACTTGAACCTACCCAGCAGACAATAGATGAACTTATGAAACTGAATCTTGCTTCGGGTGTGGAAGTGGAAATAAAACTAACGGGTTCGTAAAAAATGATTCAGGGACTTATAGGCAGAAAAAGAGGGATGACCGAATTTTTCAACGAGGACATGGTGAAGGTCGTCACTACCGTAGTTGAAGCGGGCCCGTGCTTCGTGGTTTCGAAGAAAACCAAAGGCTCAGACGGCTACAACGCCGTTCAGCTCGGTTTTGGGGATGTAAAACCCCAGCGGCTCACTCGCCCCATGAAGGGACATTTCACAAAAGCCGGAGTGAATCCTACTGCGAAGCTTAAAGAATTTTCCGCCACGATTGATGATTACGAGGTGGGGGATGTGGTAAAAGTTGACATCTTCAAGGTTGGAGATGTCCTAGACGTCACGGCTAAAAGCAAAGGAAAAGGATTTGCCGGGACCATAAAACGTTACAATTTCTCAAGGCAACCAATGTCCCACGGCGGCATGGCCCACAGAAGGCCCGGTTCCATAGGGCAGGCGTCATCTCCGGCCAAGGTGTGGAAAGGGTTGAAAATGCCTGGGCGAATGGGTGGAAAGAATGTAACGATTCAGGGAGTCAAGGTGGTTGATATAGATGTTGAGAAAAATCTTCTTTTCGTAAAGGGGTCGGTTCCGGGCCCGGTGGGAGGGACGGTTTTTCTCCGGCACACGTCAAAGGGGGCGAAAGATGCTTCAAGTTGACGTATATGACATCGCCAGGAAAAAGGTAGGGACAATGGAACTTCGCTCCGAAATATTTGAAGCTCCAGTGAAAAAGCATTTGCTCCATGAAGTAGTCAACTGGCAGCTTGCCAAAAGAAGGGCCGGAACCTCTTCCACCAAGACAAGAGCTGAAGTCCGAGGCGGCGGGGCAAAGCCATGGAAACAGAAACACACAGGCCGTGCAAGGGCGGGGTCCAGACGTTCCCCGATCTGGCGCAAGGGTGGAGTGGTTTTTGGACCGAAACCGAAAGACTGGTCTTACTCGATTCCGAAGAAGGTGAGAAAAGGGGCACTTGTTTCCGCTCTCTCAAGCCGTTTCGGCGAAGGGGCCATAGTTGTGCTCGACAGTTTTGAGCTTCCGGAGATAAAGACTAGGCAGGTGGCGAAATTCATGAAGGATTTTGAATTTTCCCAGGCTCTTGTGATTGTCAGTTCGGATAATGAGAATCTCAGCAAATCGGCAAGGAACATACCTGACGTAAAGGTGCTCAAGGATGATGGGCTTAACGTATACGACCTTCTCAGGCACAAGAACATAGTCATGGTGCGGGATTCGGTTGAAAAAATCCAGGAGAGACTATCATGAAAGATCCCCGTTCGATCATAAAACTTCCTGTGATTACCGAGAAAAGCACAGAGGCCAGGGAAGACGGCTGGTATGTTTTTTCCGTAGACAGAAGATGCAACAAAAAAGAGATACAGGATTCCATCGAGAAGGTTTTCGGGGTCAAGGTGGAGAAGGTGAGAACTCTTGTGCTTCCTGGAAAAAGAGTGAAGAGATTCGGCAGGGTCGTAGGAAAGAGGTCAGCGGTTAAAAAGGCTTACGTTAAGCTCAGAGAGGGAGAAATCAACCTGTTCGAGGGAGTTTGATCATGGGAGTAAAAAAATATAACCCCACATCTCCGGGAAGAAGGTTCATGTCCGGGTTTGACTTTGAGGAAATAACCTCAAAAAAACCCCACAAGTCCCTTACAGTTTCTCTTAAAAAGAACTCAGGACGCAACTCGAATGGAAGGATTACCAGCTTCAGAAAAGGCGGTGGTCACAAAAAACTCTACAGAATAATAGATTTCAAAAGGGACAAGCACGGCATACCCGCCAGAGTTATCTCACTTGAATATGATCCGTATCGCTCGGCCAGAATCGCTCTTCTGTCCTATGCTGACGGTGAAAAAAGATATATTATAGCCCCTGCCGGCCTTAAAGTGGGTGACGAACTAAATTCCGGACCCGGGGTGGAAGTTTCAAGTGGAAATGCTCTTCCCATAGAGAATATTCCCGTGGGTACGGTTGTTCACAACATAGAAATGAGGCCTGGAGGCGGGGGGAAACTGGTTCGTTCCGCAGGTTCGGCAGCGCAGATTGTCGCAAAAGACGGTAACTACGCCCAAATAAAACTCGCTTCCGGCGAGATAAGGCTGATCCATCTTCGGTGCATGGCTACCGTGGGAAGGATCGGAAACGCCGAGAACGAGCTTATAGTTTGGGGGAAGGCGGGGAGATCCCGGCACAAGGGCAAAAGACCCACGGTTCGCGGGGTGGCGATGAATCCGGTTGATCATCCCCATGGCGGAGGAGAAGGCAAGGCGACCAAGGGAAACCCTCATCCTGTTTCTCCGTGGGGATGGATTACAATAGGGAAAAAGACGAGAAACAACAAGAGAATGGACAAATATATAGTTAAGCCGAGAAGGGTTGGCTACGGAATGGATTAATCGCGGGAGCTTCAGATGGCAAGATCAAGTAAAAAGGGACTGTACGTGCACGAAAAGCTTATGAAGAAAGTTGAGCAGGCACAGAGTTCCGGGAGTCAGAGAATCATCAGGACCTGGTCAAGGGCTTCAATGATAATACCTGAGATGATAGGAATGACTTTCGCGGTTCACAATGGAACGAGATTTATTCCCGTGTTCGTGTCCGAACAGATGGTTGGACATAAACTGGGTGAGTTTTCTCCCACTAGGACCTACCATGGTCATGCGGGCGACAGGAAGGCTAGGAAAAGATAGCAATTATAGAGAGATAACAAATGGTTTCTAAAGCAGTACATAAGTATGCTAGGGTGTCGCCGAAGAAGGCCAGGGTGGTTCTTGACCTCATAAGGGGAAAAAGCGTGGAAGAGGCTTCCTCAATTCTGCTTTCCGCCCGCAGGAGGGTCTCACCGCTGCTCTCTAAACTGCTTAAATCGGCTGTGGCCAATGCCTCTGAGAAAGGATACAGCGACATTGACTCCCTTTACGTAAAGGAAGTCTACGCAACGCAGGGTCCGACACTTAAGCGTTTTAGGGCCAGGGCGATGGGAAGGGCTTTTGCCCGGAAAACCAGGATGAGTCATATAACGATAGTACTTGAACAGAGGGGATTCTGAATTGGGACAGAAAATTAATCCTATAGGACTTCGTATTGGAATAACCAAGTCATGGGATTCCAAGTGGTTTGCCGAGAAACAGATGTACAGGTCCCTGCTCAAAGAGGATATAGACATCCGTAACTACATAAAGAAGACCTTTTACCAGGCGGCCATATCGAACATTGAGATTGAAAGGGCCGCAGCGGACAAGGTCAGGATTCTAGTGTATGCGGCAAGGCCGGGGATCATCATAGGAAGAAAGGGTCAGGAGATAGAGCAACTGAAGAAAAAACTCCAGCAGATGACCGGAAAAGGCATATTTCTTGACATAAGGGAAGTAAAGAGACCCGAAACCGATGCGCAGCTTGTTGCCGAGAACCTTGCTCTTCAGCTCGAAAGAAGAGTTGCATACAGAAGGGCCATGAAAAGGGTGCTTTCATCCTCCATCCGAGCCGGTGTTCTGGGAATAAAAGTCATGGTTTCCGGGCGTCTCGGCGGGGCCGAAATAGCGAGAAGGGAGTGGTACAGGGAGGGAAGAGTGCCTCTCGGTACGCTCCGTGCGGATCTTGACTACGGGGTTGCCGAAGCGTCAACTACCTACGGAGTGATAGGCGTAAAGGTCTGGATATTCAAAGGCGAGATAATACAGAAAAAGCCTAAAGGGAGAGCAGGCGAGGTTCCTGAGAGTGTAGATATCGATGCTTCAGCCTAAGAAGACAAAGTACAGAAAGCAGTTTAAGGGAAGAAACAGAGGAGCGGCGACCCGGGGAACGACGTTCGCCTTCGGCGACCTTGCGCTTCAGACATTGGAAAACGGGACGATCACCTCAAGGCAGATAGAGGCCGCCCGTATTGCGATCACAAGACACGTGAGAAGGGGAGCAAATCTCTGGATAAGGATATTCCCCTATAAACCCGTTACCAAGAAGCCCGCAGAGACTAGGATGGGAAAGGGCAAGGGGGATGTGGACAAGTACGTGGCGCCAGTAAAAAGAGGACAGTTCCTTTACGAGATATCAGGAGTAAGCGAAGAACTTGCACGCTCGGCCTTAAGGCTTGCTTCCTACAAGCTTCCTCTTAGAACCAGGATAGTGTCCAGAAGCGAGGAGGAGTTTATCTGATGGCGACGAACGCGGAAGAACTAAGAAATCTCACGCCCGAGGAACTGAACAAGCGCCATCGTGACGCGAACGAAGAGCTTTTCAATGTCAGAATACAGGTTGCCACTGGACAGAACCCCAACAATGCGAGGGTAAAGCAGCTCAGAAGGGAGATTGCGAGGATACTTACCATAAAAAAACAACGGGATATGGCCTCGGGGAGTTAATTCCATGGAAAGAGGAAAGTTAAAGACCAGAACGGGGATTGTGGTAGGTAACAAGATGGACAAGACCGCGGTCGTGGAAGTACAGCGGATCAAAAGTCACGGTCGGTATAAAAAACAGATAAGAATCAGCAAACGATTTAAGGTCCATGATGAGCGCAACGAGTGCAACATAGGAGACAAGGTAGTAATAATAGAGTCAAGGCCCCACAGCAAAACCAAAAGGTGGAGACTGAACAAGGTGGTCAGCCAGGTCGCAAGCGCGTAGGGTGTGGTTTTTGATTCTTTGGGCTACGGGAGAAAGAAATGATTCAGTCAAGCACATATCTGGACTCAGCGGATAACACGGGGGCCAAAAGGCTTTTCTGCATAAAGGTCCTGGGAGGTTCCGGAAGAAAATACGCGCGGCTGGGAGATGTGGTTGTGGTTTCGGTCAAGCAGGCCATTCCGAAGTCCAAGGTGGAGAAAGGTTCGATATACAAAGCCGTGATAGTCAGGGTGAGGAAGGAACAGAGAAGGCCAGATGGCACATATGTGCGCTTTGATAACAATGCCGCCGTTATAATAGACAAGGAAAACGAACCGATAGGTACGAGGGTTTTCGGACCGATCGCGCGTGAACTGAGGCTCAAGGGTTTTATGAAAATCATCTCGCTTGCTCCGGAGGTTGTTTAAACATGTCCGCTGGAAAGAGAAAGTTTCACATAAGGGCCGGGGATACGGTCTACGTGGTTGCGGGCAAGGAGAAAGGAAAGACCGGCAAGGTGCTGAGAATTGACAGAAATGTCGAAAAAGCCTTTGTGGAAAAGCTCAACATCATAAAGAGGCATAGCCGTCCGACTCAGAAAAACCCCGCTGGGGGCATCATAGAGAAAGAGGCTGGAATCCATGTCTCGAATTTGATGCTGTACGATTCTGAGAGCAGTCGGCCGGTAAAAGTTGGGTATAGAACCGGCGAGGACGGTAAGAAGGTGAGGTACAACAGAAGGACTGGAAAGGAAATCTGAAAAAATGGTTCCGAGAATAAAGACTCTGTATATGAGCGAGGTCGTACCTGCACTGATTGAAAAGTTTTCCTACGGGAACACCATGCAGGTTCCGAAGCTTGAGAAAATCGTAGTGAACATGGGGCTTGGGAGGCTTAGTGAAGCCGGAAGGCAGACGAAGGTAATAGATGAAGCCGTCTCGGAACTTGCGGGCATAACAGGACAAAGGCCGGTGATTACCAAGGCGCGGAAGTCGGTTGCGGGTTTCAAACTCAGGGAAGGCCAGCCGATAGGCTGCATGGTTACGCTCCGGGGGGAGAGAATGTATGAGTTTTTCGACCGTTTAGTGAATCTCGCCCTTCCAAGAGTCAGAGATTTCAAGGGTCTGTCGCCGCGGGCTTTTGACGGTTCCGGCAACTATACTCTGGGAATAAGGGAACATCTGGTTTTCCCTGAAATAGATTACAGCAAGGTTCAGTACAACAAGGGAATGAATATTAGTCTGATTACCACTTCAAAAACCGATGCTGAGGCCATGGAGCTTCTTGCCGGTCTCGGAGTGCCGTTTGCGAATAATTAAAAGAGAGGAACTATGACCAGAAAAGCATTACTTGAGAAATCGAAGAGAAAGCCGAAGTTTCGCGTGCGTGCGGTTAACCGTTGCGTACTTTGCGGAAGGCCAAGAGGTTTCATGAGAAAATTCGGCCTCTGCAGGGTCTGTTTCAGGGATCTTGCCAGCAAGGGACATCTTCCGGGCGTGAGAAAAGCAAGTTTTTAAGAAGCACTTTGGAGAAAAAATGACGGATCCGATTGCAGATATGTTAACCAGAATAAGGAACGCCTTTATGGTGGGTCACGACCATGTCGAGATTCCCGGTTCGATTATAAAAGGCGAGATTGCCAGGGTTCTTACCGAGGAAGGCTACGTGGAGAGTTATAAAATTACTGAAGAAGGGGTAAAGAAAAACATAACTATCAAGCTGAAATACGGTCCTGACGGTAAGGCGGCCATAGGGGAGATAAAGAGAATAAGCAAGCCATCAAGAAGGGTTTACGTTGGCAAAGATGATATTCCAAGGGTCAGGGGTGGAATGGGAATTTCAATACTTTCTACTTCAAGCGGAATAATGACGGGGGTTGCTGCAAGGAGCAAGAGTATAGGCGGGGAGATTCTCTGCACGGTGATCTGAGGACGGACGAATGTCAAGAATAGGAACAAAGCCAGTGGTTATTCCCGACGGGGTAACGGCGACGCCCAAACGGGGGACTGTCGAAATCAAGGGGCCGAAGGGAAGCCTTGAGGTTACCGTACCCGAAGGGATAAAAGCCGTACTTGAGAACGGAACCGTGGTTGTCTCCAGGCAAAGCGAAGAGAAAAGGATAAAGTCTTTTCACGGTCTTACGCGAAGCCTTATTAACAATTCAGTAATAGGGGTGAGCGAAGGATTTACCAAGGTGCTTCGCATAACCGGTACGGGTTACAAGGCGGATCTCTTGGGGAAAACGGGACTCAGGCTTTCGCTTGGTTACTCCCATCCGGTTGATTTTCCACTTCCCCAGGGCGTGGAGGCAACTGTGGAGGAACGGGGCACTCTGCTCTCGCTTCATGGAATTGATAAGCAGCTCGTGGGAGAGACCGCGGCACGCATAAGAAAGGTAAGGCCACCCGATTCCTATAAGGGTAAGGGTGTTCGTTACGAAGGTGAGAAATTGAGGCTTAAACCCGGAAAAGCTGGAGCAGCGGCTAAGTAATGATAAAAAAGAAAAGCAGAAATCTGGCGCGTAAAAGAAGACACCTTGCTGTGAGGAAGAAGATAAACGGCACTGCGGAGATTCCCAGGGTTTCCGTCTTCCGTTCTGCAAGGCATATATACGCCCAACTGATAGATGATACCGCAGAAGTCACCCTTCTTCAGGCGTCAACGATGTTTTCTGAGACGAAAAAAAGGCTGTCTGCTGAGAACATGAAGAAAACCGAGGTTGCCAAAGAGGTTGGAAAGCATCTCGGGGAGATGGCCGTTCAGAAGGGTATAACCAGGGTGCGTTTCGACAGAGGTGGTTACGCTTACCACGGAAGGATAAAGTCGCTTGCCGATGGGATCCGCGAGGCGGGAGTGGAGTTTTAGAAGAAAAATTAAAGGAGGCTTTGGTTTTGGCAGAGGAGAGAATAAATCCGGCGGAACTTGAATTACAAGAAAAAGTGGTTCACATAAGGAGGGTTGCTAAGGTGACCAAGGGCGGGAAAAGATTCCATTTTACTGTTCTCGCTGTGGTCGGAAACTCCGATGGAGTTGTGGGAGCCGGTCTGGGAAAATCGAATGAGGTTCCCGATGCCGTAAGAAAAGCGGTTGAAAAAGCAAAGAAAACTCTTATCAGAGTTCCACGCAACGGTGCCACCATACCGCACGGAATTCACACGGAATACGTATCAAGCAAGGTTATGCTCCTGCCAGCTGCCCCGGGTACGGGCGTTATAGCGGGTGGTGCGGTGCGCGCGGTGGTCAAACTTGCAGGCATACACGATGTTCTCTCCAAAGTTGTCGGATCAAGGAACCCGCTTAATGTTGTTATGGCGGTTATAAAGGGGCTCTCGGAACTGCAGGTTCCCGAAGAAATTGCGAAGACGAGGAACAAGGAGATAAAGGATCTCGATCTCCCTAATTACTATGATGCGGCGCAGTAGTACGCGTGTTCAGCAGTGGAGTGCAAAAGGAAATGTTAAACGAATTTTCACCGGTTAAGGGGTCTAAGACAAAGAGAAAGAGGGTAGGAAGAGGTGCGGGTTCCCAAGGGAAAACCAGCGGGAGAGGGCACAAGGGCCAGGGATCTCGTTCGGGGAAAGGGGTATCCAGGTGGTTTGAAGGGGGCCAGACTCCACTCAAAATGAGGAGCCCGAAAAGAGGCTTTACAAACATATTCAAAAAACAGTACGACATAGTTAACTTGAAGGACCTTGAGCGTTTTGCGGATGCGGGGTCGGTTACGATCCAGACGCTTGCCGAGGCGGGAATGGTAAGTGGCAAAAAACCCGTAAAACTTCTGGCTAACGGTGAAATTGCGTCAGCGCTCTCCATAACGGTTAATGCCTGCAGTGAGGCGGCTGCGCGCAAGATAAACGACGCGGGAGGAAAAGTGGAAATAGTATGAGCAGTAATGTCTCGTCACTTCCCAGGATTCCGGAGCTTAACAGGAAGCTTCTTTTTACAGCCGCAATGCTCGTTGTATACAGAGCAGGAGTTTTCGTTCCGATTCCAGGGATCGATCCGGACCAGATTGCCAAGATGTTCGAGCAGACCCGTGGCACGATATTCGACATACTTAACATGTTTTCTGGGGGAGCACTTGAGCAGGCTTCGATTTTTGCCCTGGGAGTCATGCCCTACATTACTGCCTCAATCATCATGTCGCTTCTGGTAAAGGCCTTCCCCTCACTTGAAGCAATGCAGAAAGAGGGCGAAGCCGGAAAGAGAAGAATAAATCAGTACACAAGGTACGGCACCGTCCTTATATGTCTCATTCAGGGTTTTATGCTTGCGGTTACCCTTGAGCGCGGCGGAGTAGGAGCGGCTACTGTCGCAAGCGCCGTTACGGATCCCGGTCTGATGTTCAAGATTACAGCGGTTCTCACACTCACCGCAGGCGGACTTTTTGTTATGTGGCTCGGGGAACAGATAACAGAGAACGGAATCGGAAACGGGGTATCTCTTCTTATAGCCGCATCTATAATCGCCAGTATTCCCGGGGCGTTCTGGAACCTCTCAAGGCTCGTCGGCACGGGGGAGATTACCGTTTTAGGGGTTCTACTTATTTTTATTTTCCTAGGGTTTCTTATGGGCCTTATAGTTTACTTTGAGCGGTCCTACCGGAAAATACCGGTTCAGTATCCCAGAAGGGTCGTAGGGAGAAAGGTAATGGGAGGGCAGAGTTCCCATCTGCCTCTTAAGACCAATCCTTCGGGGGTTATTCCTCCGATCTTCGCTTCTTCGCTCCTTATTTTCCCCGCTACGATTGTTACGTTTGCCGATGTTCCGGCTATTCGCACCTTCTCTGACCTTGTGTTTCAAAACGTGTTCGTATACAACATGATCTTTGCCATACTCATAATATTCTTCGCTTTCTTCTATACTTCGATAATATACGACCCGGACGATCTCTCGGATAACCTGAGGAAAAATGGCGGAAACATACCGGGAATAAGGCCGGGCAGAAAGACATCGGAATACATAGGCAATGTGCTCGGAAAAATTACTTTTATAGGGGCTATATACGTGGCGGCGGTCTGCGTGTTGCCGGCGTTTCTTGAGAGAGAACCTTTTAATCTGCCGTTTTACTTCGGAGGCGTGTCGCTTCTTATAGTAATAGGAGTGACGCTTGATTTTATGCAGCAGATCGAATCTTTTCTGATAACTCACAGTTATGAAGGGTTTATGAAGAAGAGGGGAATGAAGGAACCGCAGAGATACAGATTCTGACGCAAGGGAGAATACCAGAGACTATGAGATTGATACTGTTTGGACCGCCCGGGGCCGGAAAGGGAACGCAGGCTGATTTCATAAGGGAGAAATACGAGGTTGAGCATATATCGACTGGGGATGTGCTGCGTGAAGCCATGAAAAACGAGACCGAGGTCGGGCTTTACGCTAAGTCGTTTATGGACAAGGGAGAGCTCGTGCCTGATGAAGTCGTGACGGAAATAATAAGACAGAAAATCTCTGCGATTGGCGAGGGAGGTTTTATGCTTGACGGTTTCCCTAGAACCCTGGACCAGGCAAGATCTCTTGACGGTATTCTTGCTGATGCCGGAATCGGCATCGACGCAGTTATTTCCCTCGAGGTTCCCGACGAGGAGGTTGTGCAACGAATAACCAAACGTCAGAAAATAGAGGGCAGGCGGGACGACACGGAGGATGTGATAAGGAACAGGCTTAGAGTTTACAAGGATCAGACATCTCCTCTTAAGGATTTTTACGAAAAAACCGGCGTTCTGCGCGCAGTTGAGGGAGTAGGACAGGTATCGGATATCGCCGGGAGAATAGACGGTGTGCTGAAGCAGTTGCAGTAATGATTCGCTTGAAGAACAGAGAAGAGCTCAAACGCATGAGAGCTGCTGGCATGGTGGTTTCCGAAGTGCTTATGAGGCTTGAGGAAGAGGCAAAGGAAGGAGTGACCACCTGGGAGCTTAACGAGATTGCGGAAAGAATGTGTGCAACAGGAGGCTTTAAACCCGCTTTTAAGGGTTATGCGAACTATCCAGCGTCGGTGTGCTTTGCCCTTAACGAGGAGATAGTGCACGGTATTCCCTCAAAGAAAAAGGTGCTTAAGGACGGAGACATAGTAGGAATAGATTTCGGAGTGCTGCTAAACGGTTATTATGCCGACTCGGCAATAACAGTTGCGGTTGGTAAAATCCGGCCTGTTGCCGAGAAGCTGCTTCGGGTTACTAGGGATTCCCTCTATAGGGGCATAGACATGGTGAGAAGTTCAAACAGAGTTCTGGATATATCAAAAGAGATACAGACCTATGTTGAAAGTGAGGGTTTTTCTATAGTCAGAGATTTTGTCGGTCACGGAATAGGCAGGGAACTCCATGAGGAACCGCAAGTGCCGAATTTTATTCCTCCGAATGGTAAGGGAGGAGGAATAAGGCTTCGTTCTGGAATGGTCATGGCCATAGAACCTATGGTGAATGAGGGGTCGGAGAAAACGAAGATACTCGAAGACGGGTGGACGGCGGTTACTTATGATGGTAAACTTTCCGCTCATTTTGAGCATACTGTGGCCCTTACGGATAACGGCCCTGAAATTCTTACCGAAAGGATTCACTAGGAACGGGTGATGGAGAAGGAAGAAAAAATAGAGTTTGAAGGAACTATAACCAAAGCTCTGCCCAATGCGATGTTCATGGTCGAGATAGAGAACAATCACGAGGTGCTGGCTTATGTGTCCGGTAAAATGAGAACCAGATTCATAAGGATACTTCCCGGAGACAGGGTAAAGCTTGAGATATCTCCCTACGATCTTACGAAGGGAAGGATTACCTACAGGCTCAAAAAGTAGACAGGGGGACTGAAGCAAGGTGAAAGTTAGGGCATCGGTAAGAAAAATATGCGACAAGTGCAAGATAATCAGACGCAAGGGAGTCGTGCGAGTGATCTGCGTTAACAAAAGATGCAAGCAGAGACAAGGATAGCGCCGAGGAGGATATGCCTTAATGCCTAGAATAGCAGGTGTTGATATACCGCTTAATAAAAGAGTAGAGGTAGGTCTTACGTATATATACGGTATAGGTAGGGCAACTTCAAACGTTATACTCGCTAAGGCCGGTATAGATGTAAACAAAAAATCAGGGGATCTTGACGATCAGGAAGTAACAAAACTGCGAACGATAATTGAAGGTGAGTACACCGTTGAGGGGGATCTGAGAAAAGAGGTTCAGCTCAACATAAGGCGCCTGATAGAGATAGGTTGCTACAGAGGGATTAGGCACAGGACGGGACTTCCGGTAAGAGGGCAGAAAACCAAGTCGAACGCAAGAACGAGAAAGGGTCGCAGGGGTACAGCGATAGCGAAGAAGAAAAAAGCCGGCAAATAAGGATTTTTCCAGATGAGCAGAAAATTCACAAAGAAGAAAACAAAGAAATTCGTTGAACATGGAGTGGTCAACATACAGGCTACTTTTAACAACACTATAGTCACGGTCAGCGATATGAATGGAAACGTCATAGCTTGGTCAAGCGGCGGCAACAGGGGGTTTAAGGGCACTAGGAAGGGGACGCCGTTTGCGGCCCAGGTGGCAGCGGATGACGCATCGAAAAAGGCAAAGGCCTTCGGGCTGAAGTCAGCTAATGTTTACGTGAGTGGTCCCGGTCCCGGAAGGGAGCCGGCGATAAGAGCCGTTCAGGCTGCTGGGGTGAAAGTGATGATGATAAAGGATGTCACCCCGATTCCCCATAATGGTTGCAGACCACCTGGAAGAAGAAGGGTGTAAGCATTATGGGAGAGCTTATGTTCACGTTGTTTGCGAGGAGGAAGAAGATAATTGGCTAGATATAGAGGACCATCTTGTAAGCTTTGCAGGAGAGAGGGCGAACAGCTTTTTCTTAAGGGCGCCAGGTGTTATACGTCAAAGTGTGCCATACAGAAAAGGCCTAACCGCGGACCGGGAGTTCACGGGGCTGCGATTGGCCGTTCCAAGTTCTCCGACTACGGAATAAGATTGAGGGAGAAACAAAAGGTTAAGCGTATTTACGGGTTGACCGAAAAGCAGTTCAGCCGTTATTTTGCTGAGGCGGCGCGAAGAAGCGGAGTGACAGGCGCTATGCTCATACTCCTTCTTGAGAGAAGGCTTGACAATGTGGTCTATCGGCTCGGGTTTGCGAGTTCTCGCAACGAGGCCAGACACTTGGTCTGGCTTGGACATGTTCTTGTGGACGGCAGAAGGGTCAATATTCCCTCTTTCAGCGTTGAGCAGGGAAACAAAATAGAGATCAAGGCAAAAACCAGAAGTAACCCGCATGTTAACCAGTCTCTTGAAGGTCTTGAGAGAAGGGGCTTTCCCCAGTGGCTCGAGCTTGACAGGGAGAATTACAGCGGGGTTGTAACCAAGCTTCCCGAGAGAGAGGACGTTACGGTTCCCATAGATGAACAGTTAATCGTTGAGTTTTACTCAAGAGTCTAGAGAGGCTTGGCACAGACGGAGGTGTGAAACTTGGAGAATTTTCAGAAAAACTGGAGAGATTTACAATACCCCAAAGCGCTTGAAAAAGACGAGCAGGTATCAACTCCTTTCTACGGCAAATTTATCTGTGAACCTCTCGAACCGGGTTACGGCATTACTCTTGGTAACGCGCTTAGAAGGGTTCTCCTATCCTCAATACAGGGTCCTGCTGTTACCGCTGCCCTAATAGACGGGGTACGGCACGAATTTTCTACCATACCGGGAGTCATGGAAGATGTTACTGAGATCATACTGAACCTTAAAAACGTAGATCTCAAAATGCATACCTATGAACCGCAGACAGTGACTCTGAATGCGCAGGGTCCTGGAGAAGTTAAAGCGTCCGACATAGAGACGACCCACATGGTGGAAGTGGTTAACGGCGAGCAGCACATAGCGACCTTGGGGGATGATGCGAAGCTTGAAATGCAACTAACAGTGAGGATGGGAAGCGGTTACGAGCCGGTATCGAGAAGAGAGACGGAGAAGTCAATAGGCCTGATACATGTTGACGCGTTTTTCTCGCCCGTCAAAAAAGTTAATTACACGGTTACCAATGCCAGGGTAGGGCAGAGGACCGATTATCAGAAACTGACCATTGAAATATGGACAAACGGTACGATTCTTCCTGAAGAAGCCCTTGCTTACAGCGCAAAAATTATTAAGCAGCAACTAAACGTCTTCATTGATTTTGATGAGGAACTCGCGGACAAGGTGGAAGAGGAAGAGTCCATGGGCATAAGTGGAACCGACGACAAGCTTTTTGTTCCCATAGAGGACGTGGAACTTTCGGTGAGATCTATAAACTGTCTTAAAAAGGCGGAAATAAAATACATCGGAGAAGTGGTCCAGAAGACGGAACAGCAGCTTCTTGATCTTGAGAATTTCGGAAAAACTTCCCTTGAAGAGGTGAACGCCAGGCTCAAGGAAATGGGTCTGAGCCTTGGGATGGCTATAGACACCGAGGTCTTTGAAAGCGAAAAGGAGAGGCGGAATTCTGAGAGTTCCGGGGAGTAATCAGGATCCGGGTCCGTATACGGTAAAAAGATGCGACACAGAAAATCAGGAAGAAAGCTGGGGGTTACTACAAAACACAGAAAAGCCATGTTCCGCAACATGGCTACAGACCTTTTGCGTAACGGCAGGATAAACACGACCGATACAAGGGCCAAGGAAATAAGAAGGGTTGTGGAGAAGCTCGTAACGTTGGGTAAAAACGGGAGTCTTCACGCGAGAAGAAAGGCACTGGGATATATAAGGGACCGTGCAGTTGTGGAAAAACTTTTTTCCGAACTTGCCCAGAGGTATATGGAGCGTCCCGGTGGCTACACGAGGATAGTGAAACTTGGTTACAGAAGGGGTGATAATGCCCCTATTTCTCTTGTTGAACTCGTGACCGAGGAATACAAGGCCAAAAGAAAAAGGCGGAAGGCAAAGCCCAAAACAGAGGCTAAGACTGCATCGAAGAAAAGTTCGAAGAAAAAATCCGCAGAAGAACTTGGTCTGGTCGAGCAAGAGGAAACTGCCGGAAGCCAAGTGGACGAACAGGGCGAAGCCGGGGTGACCGAGGCCAAGTCTTCAAGGAAAAGCTCAAAGAAAAAATCTAAGAAAGAGCCTGATCCGGTAGAGCAAGAGGAAACTGCCGAGATCCGAGCGGACAAACAGGGCGAAGCAGAAATGACCGAAGCCGAGTCCCCGGAACCCAAAGAGCAAGCTGATTCTTCCGAAAAAACTGAGGACTAAATTCATCCTCTTCCCCCCTGTGTGCTCCGAGTGGGTTTTTTCCGTGTTCCCTATTATTTATAATAGACCTGATGAAAAAAGTCGGGTTTATACTTGATGCGAGATCAATCGAAGAACTCAAGGATCTTGCTGTTGCTGCTGAAAAAGCGAATTTTCACTCCGTCTGGGCTACAGAACTTTACAGGACCCCGTTTCAACAGCTCTCAGCCGTTGCTCCTGTTACTTCTAAAATAAAGCTCGGCACCGCAGTTGCTCTTGCGTTTGTGAGAAGCCCGCTGGTTACTTCCATTACTTCCCTTGATCTCGACGAAATAAGTTCGGGGAGGTTGATACTTGGTCTTGGTACCGGGGCAAAGAGAACAAACGAGGATTTCCACGGTGTTTTCTATGGAGACAGGCCGGTTGCTAGGATAAGGGAATGCGTTGGGTTAATAAGGGAGATTCTGTCCGGGGCCCATACGGGCAATGAGATTGTTTTCGAAGGACAGTTTTACCGCGTAAACACAAGGGGTTACAAGAGGGCTTTTGAACCCGTCAGAAAAAATATACCTATATTCGTGGCTGGCATAGGAAGCAAAATGGTTGGTGCTGCTGCCGAAATCGCGGACGGTTACATGGGACATGTAGTCTGTTCGCTTGAATACATAAAAAAGGTGGTTTCACCTTCGCTTGAAGAAAGACTTGAGAAAAGTGGAAAGAACGGAGATTTCACGAAGTGCTCGATTATTACCTGTGCTGTATCGCATGACTGGGAAAGGGCGAGAGAGGCCGCTCGGGCGACCATAGCCTTTTACGCTACGGTAAAGGCCTACGATCCTCCTTTCAAACTTCACGGTTTTACGGATAAAGTCAAAGGGATAAGGGATGCTTTTCGCAAAAAAGATATCCGCGCGATGATAAAAGGTGTCAGTGATGAAATGGTTGATTCGTTCGCCGTTGTGGGGGATGCGGAACATTGTAGGGAGAGAGTGGAGGAGTACAGGAAATATGTTGATCTTCCTGTGCTCAGCGCCCCTCATTATTTTCTTGATTTCAGGGAGGTAAGGGAATACCAGGAGCGACTGATCGAGGCCTTTGCCTCGTGAGGCCCAGGTTTCTGAGCTAGGAGAATGAAAGTACTTGTTTCAGGGTCGACCGGGACCGTGGGAACCCATCTTCTTAATTCCATCTCGTCGGATTCCTATGAGATATGGCGTCTTGTGAGATCGCGGGCGGAAGGAGAGAATCTGATTTTCTGGGACCCGGAGGGGGGCCATGTTGACGATCCATCTTTGCTTGAGGGTTTTGATGCCGCTGTTCATCTCTCGGGGGAGAATATAGTCTGCAGATGGACCGAAAAGAAAAAGAATTCGATACGGCGCAGCAGGGTGGACAGTACCCGCTATTTGGTGAGTCTTTTCTCTGGACTTCAAGATCCTCCCAAAACCCTTATCTGTGCTTCGGCAATCGGTTACTACGGGGACAGGGGGGAAGAAAGACTTACTGAGCGCTCCGCGGCCGGCTCCGGGTTTCTTCCCGATGTTTGCCGCGAGTGGGAGAATGAGGCCAATGGGGCCTCGGATCTTGGCGCAAGGGTCATAAACCTGCGCTTAGGTGTCGTACTAAGTCCCAAAGGAGGCATACTGAGTTCTTTGCTGCCTCTTTTTAAAATGGGTCTTGGGGGAATTATTGGAAGTGGCGATCAGTACTTAAGCTGGATATCGATAGAAGACCTTTCTCGGATAATTATTTATCTGCTGGAGCATGAAGAAGTAAACGGGCCCGTTAACGTAGTATCCCCAAATCCGGTTACTAACAGGCAGTTTACCGTCGCGCTTGCGTCAGTTCTACGAAGACCCGCATGGTTTTCAACTCCCGCATTTGCCGTAAGACTTTTCTTCGGAGAGATGGGCCGCTCCACAATGCTTGCCGGCAGCATGGTTTTCCCTGAGAAGCTTCTTTCCTCCGGGTATGAGTTCTTGCATGAAGACCTAGTTCCCGCACTTGAAGAAATTGTTTTGAGATAAAATGTCGAAGAAAAACAAATTTCATTCACGCCAGTACCTGAAACGGACGCTTGAAAGAAAAGATCTTGACGATGATCCGTTCGTTCAGTTCGATATATGGTACGCTGAGGTTCTCGAAGCTGAAATAGATTTTCCAAACGCTTTTATTCTCTCAACAGTAGGAGTTGGAGGAGTTCCGTCCTCAAGGGTGGTGCTTCTCAAGGGTTATGACGAAAGGGGGTTTTCCTTTTATTCAAATTCTCTTAGTCGTAAGGGCCGAGATATAGCCGAGAATCCGGTTGCTTCACTTTGCTTCTGGTGGCCTGAATTTGAAAGGCAGGTGAAAATAGATGGCGAAGTCTCACTTCTGCCTGAACGGGAAGCCGATGAATACTTTACGTCTAGACCCCGCCAAAGCCGCATAGGAGCGTGTGTTTCGAGGCAGAGTGAAGTTCTTGCAAGCAGGCAACTGCTTGAGGAGCAATACGACCAGTTCCGGTCTGAATGGAAAGGGAAAAGTATACCGCGTCCCGATTTCTGGAAAGGATATGCGGTGAATCCAGTGCGCTTTGAGTTCTGGCAGGGGAGAAAGAACAGGCTTCACGATCGTTTCAGATATATTCTTTCCCCGGATGGTGGCTGGAGTATAGACAGGCTTTACCCATAGTCTGCGGAAAGAAGAATCGGTAAGCCCCTGATTACCTGGTTGCGCGATAGAGCGCTACTACTCCCATGGTGAGTTCTGAGTATTGGCAATCCCGAAACCCTGCGTTTTCAAGATCGCTTATGAAACTCTTTCTCTGAGGAAACGCGGCGGCGGATTCAGCGAGATATCTGTATTCTTTGCCCCTGCCGTAAATGCTTCCAACAAGAGGCATCAAGACTCTGAAGTAAAACATGTATATGGGTTTGAAAACGGGATTTTCCGGAATCGCAAACTCAAGTATGAGAAGTTTTCCGTTTTCCCTCAGGACCCTTCTCATCTCTCTCAGGGAAAGTTCGTAATCGACTGTGTTTCTTATACCGAATGCTATGGTGACGGAGTTAAACTGTTTCTCTGCAAAGGGGAGATTTTCAGCTGTGGCCGATACAAGGGCTATTTTACCCCTTAAATCAAGGTCTTTAATTTTCTTTTTCGCTATCCGAAGCATGTTCATGCTGGGATCAATCCCGACCGTTTTAGTCGCAGGGTGTTTTTTTGCGATTTCAATCGCAACTTCCGCCGTCCCGGTTGCTATGTCCAGATTGTACTCGGCGTCGCGCAGTTGCTCTGCTAGTTTTTTTCTCCAGAGTTTGTGAATTCCAAGGCTGAACAGAGTATTTAGCCAGTCGTAGTGACTTGCCACTTCATCGAAAATTTTCTTTGTTTCAGGCATCAGACGGATTCCAGAATCCTTTCTATGTGTGAGGTTCTGTTGAGAACATAGAAATGAATTCCAGGTACTCCTTCGGCGATAAGTTCCCTTACCTGGTCTCTGCACTGCGCGATTCCCACTTCCACCGCCTTGCGGTTATCGTCTCCTGCGTCTTCCAGTTTCTTTCTCAGGACTTCGGGTATCTCCGTTCCGCAAAGAGACGATATTCTTATCACCTGCCTCGATGAGAGCACGGGCATAAGGCCCGGGATTATGGGAAGGTTTATTCCTGCTGCCCTTACTCTGTCGACATAATCAAAATAGTAACGGTTATCAAAAAAGAGCTGGGTAATTATAATATCGGCTCCAGCGTCAACCTTCTTTTTGAGATTGGCTACGTCCTCCTCAAAACTTGGGGATTCGATATGTTTTTCAGGATAGCCAGCGACTGCTATGGAAAACTTCTGCGGCTTTTCTTTTTCGTATTTTTTTATGTGTTCCACGAGTTGGTTTGCGTGCTGAAAAGCTCCCTCGGACAGCAGCTTTTCGCCATCTTCCTTCGGAATATCCCCCCTGAGGGCCACTATGTTCCGTATTTTCTCCTGTTCAATCTGCTCGAGCATCAGGTCTATTTGCTTCTCAGAAGATCCTATGCAGGTCAAGTGGCAGGCGCTTTCCATCCCGATAACGTTTTTTATGTAGGAGGCGACTTCAACGGTTCTCTTGCGCCCCTTTCCCATGGCACCGTGTGTTACCGTTATTATGCCGGGAGAGAGTTCGGCGAGTTTCGCAAGAGTATCTTTGAGTTTTTCGAATTCAGGATCGTCTTTCGGGGGAAAGACCTCGAAGGATATAAAAGGAGCATCTTTTTTTTTGTTCTTGTATTCAGAAAAATTCATGGTTGTTCCTCGAGAGCAAGAGTTTAGCGCGGTCTCTCTTTCAATTTCCAACGGGTTTCCAAAGTCCGAAACTGCTCTAATCAAGAATGCATTCACTCTTCCTGATCTGTTAAGAGTGAGTGTTCATAGCCTTCTTGCAGAACCAGCCATCATTATAATCGAAATTATAGAAAGCAGGCCCGCAAGGCTAGTTGTTCCTATTAGCGAGAAAACCAGTATTCCTTCTCGTTTTTCAAAGTGTCCGATTTCTTTTACTGTTCTTTCGTCTACCGTGTCAAAGAACTTCTGAAGAGGATGCCCAATGCGTTCTTTCGCTTGGTGATATTCGTTGCTATGCAGCAGTCGCCGCGCAAGTACAGGGTCCGGTCTCCCTCTGACTGTGTAATTACCTGAGGCGTCTTTATAGAGGCCGGCCATTGCGTTCATTGCCTGAATTTCTAAGTTGACAATGGCATTTGATTCACTCTCGGCTGTTTGCAGAAGTTCAAGTTCGGTATCAGTGAATCCTGATTCTTTCATAAGCGTCTTAAGAGCTACAGGGGTACCGCTTGGACGTGGGGGTGTTCCTTTTGATACTACAAAATCCCAGTATATGCTGTGATATTTTTCGGGACGAGGAGAAATTCCGTTTCGGATATCGAGAATTTCTCGAAAGTATTGGACGTAGCGCTTGTCAGCAGTCTGGGAGTAAGTACGCATCATGCGTGTGAGATCGTCGGAGCTTTGGCGCAGTTGATCGCCCAGAAGATATGAGTTGTATCTGTTTTCCTTTGCTTCAGCCATTTGCTGAGAATTTCTCATCATAACGAATGCTTGGGTCAATGACACCAGCACAAGTGCCATTATGGCTGTGGAAATGATCATCTGCCTGACCGCGGTAACACTTATTCTTTGGCTTTTATTGGTTGGTTCTGCGGAGTCTGAAGGGTGATGCGTGGACATCTACTGTCTCCTTACCTCTTGCAATGCTGGCAGCACACGCCGATACTTACCGTACAGCAAGGTTTGAGTGCTAAGGTATGGCCTTCCTCAAGCGGTTTCTGAACCTCTTTACGTGCAAACCTTATCTCCAGAATATACCCTGCGTTATATTGTGCTTCAAGCCGTGCCGAGTCAGGGCAAATCCGCATTTTTGCCTGAATTTCCAAACACTTCTCTAATGCGAGCGCTTCTGTAATCGAATATTAAATCCAGTTTTCTGCTTACTAAAAGCGGATTTGCCAGCCTTCCGATTGGTCCAAACGGTAGGGAGTAGTGAACAAGGTCCCGGACCTGCGTTTTTTCCCCGACCTCCGTAAAAAAATGCTTGTGGTGCCAGAATTTATAGGGTCCGAATCGCTGCTCGTCAACAAAGTAGTGTAGCGGGTCAACCTGGGTTATTTCCGTTGCCCAGTTGGTTTTTATAAAGGGTATTGGAGTTACGGTGTAAGTGATTATCATGCCGGGATATATTTTTTCTTCTGTCTCAGATGTTATCCGCAGGTTAAGTTCCGGGGGAGTTATCTTGGGAAGATTGTTCGGGTTGGAGAAGAAATCCCAGGCTGTTTTGACGGAAACCGCCAGGAGCTCTGTTCTCTTGAGCGTATATATCTTCATTTTTTTTCTGCTTGCTCAAGCGGCGGTCCGGGGAGCCCGACAAACCTCCACAGTACCAAGAACAAAAGTCCGAATATAAGAGGTAAAGATTGGTGTGTCTCATAGAGAATACCGGCGGACATTCCGCCCACGCAGGCCCCCATGAAATTTGCCAGGTTGAAAAACCCGGAGAGCACGCCCCTGTTCTCCGAGGAGACTCTCTGCGTAACAAACGCAGGTAGTATGGACTGAAATATGGAGTATCCGAGAAAAAACACCGCCCCCGCGAGGTAGAGAGTGATACTGTCAGATGCTCGGAACAGATAGATACAAAAAGCGGCTACGAGAAAAAGAAGACCGAATCTAGTTGCCTGTTTCAATTTTCTTCTCGTTTCTGAGACCCTGATGTAAGCGTTAGCTAGGAGTGCGCTAGGGGCGAGTATTACCAGATAGACGAACCAAAGATCTTGGGGTCCGGTACCGACATTTTTCCAGTCCAGAGGATAGATGAACAAAATAAGGTTAAGGCAGAGGGATGTTATGAAGGTTGAGGAAAGAATTTTCCCCACTTCCGGTTCCCTGAGCTTGAGAAGAATTTCTTTTTTGTCCCTTGTTTTTTTCTCTGGAAGTTCCGGGAACATGAAAAGAGTAACGAACACCGCCACTAATCCCAGGGCTGCTAGGATGAAGAAAAGGCTTTCAAAACCGAATTTCCCCGCGAGTACCGGACCAAATATGAGCGAAGTTATAAATGCCGTTCCGATTATTATTCCAGTCAGCATAAAAGACTGGGCCCTTACCTCGTTTCTTGTGCAGTCCCCGAGAATTGCTATGGCAACTGCCCCTATCGCACCGCTTCCCTGAAGCGCTCTGGTTATTATTAGCTCCCAGATGTTGTCTGCAAAAGCGCAGAGAACGCTCCCAACGCAGAAGATCAGAAGCCCGAGCACTATTACCGGCTTTCTTCCGAATCTGTCACTTGCCATGCCGAAAGGTATCTGCAGCAGGCTCTGGGTAAGGGCGTATATTCCAAATGCGACTCCGGCGGATGAGAGAGTTGCTCCCTCGTAGTTTACGGCGTATATGCTGAAAACGGGAACTATCAGGAATATCCCTAAAAGCCTGAGCGCAATTATTGTTCCTATTACGAGAACGGAACGAAGTTCATACCTGTTCAGTTTCATGGCGTTTTCCCGGGATTTTCCGTTCCGGTTTTGTTTTTAGCGAGAAAATTAAAAAACCGGTCCAATGAAAGATAGGGTATTTATCACGTTTGACAATGGTAGAACCCTCTAAAGATGATAAAAACCCCCGGAACTTAGAAGAATTTGTTAGAGAGAGGCATTTGTGGTGTCGGCCTGAAACTTGCTTTAGGGAGTGGTATAATTCTCATTCTAGCTGACACGGGGAAATACGGAACCGGCAAACAGGCAGTTCGTATGAACTTCCTTCCTCAGCTTTTGGAGAAACTTCCAGGCGATGAGACCTACTTGGGCTGAAATCAGTCTTGATTCTTTCAAGTCAAATCTTGGCGAGGTAAGAAGGCTTGTAGGGGAAAATGTCCGCATTATGGCAGTTGTCAAAGCCGATGCTTACGGACACGGTGCGGTAAGATTAAGCGAGGTTGCCCTTAGTCATGGAGCGGATATGTTTGGGGTGGCAACTGTACCGGAGGCGATGGAGCTCAGGGAAGCCGGAATAAAAAACGGAATATTTCTTCTGGGAGGGATTGATCCCCGGGAAGCCGGTGTAGTAGTGGAGAATACGCTTACTCCGGCGTGTTACTCCTTCGATGTGCTTGAGGCTCTTTCTGGAGCCGCTGTTGAGTGCGGAAAAACAGTCGGTTATCACCTGAAAATCGATACGGGCATGACCAGGCTTGGAGTGGGGGTAGGAGACATAGAATCTTTTTTCGCCTCGGCAGCCGAACTTCCCGGAGTAGTGCTTGAGGGCGTTTTCACGCATCTTGCCTCCTCCGAGATTCACCAAAGCGACTATACGGATTATCAGCTCGGCGTTTTCCGCGAGGGTCTTTTTTTTCTTGACGAACTAGGGGTTAAATACCGCTACACACATTCCGCAAACAGCGCCTCCATACAGAGGTTTCCGGATTCTCACATGGGTATCGTGAGACCCGGGATAATGCTTTACGGTTCAGGCGACATGGGGGAGGTTAACCTAAGGCCCGTCATGAAACTCAAAACAACGATAGTACAGCTCAGAGAAGTTCCCCCGGGCACTTCGGTTGGCTACAGGGGAACTTTCGTTACCAGGAGGGAAACACTGGTCGCAACCCTTCCGATTGGGTATGCGGATGGCTACCCAAGGGCCCTTTCAAACAGGGCGAAAGTCTCTCTCGGCGGGAGACTCGCTCCGCTTATAGGGTCCGTCTGCATGGATTTCATCATGGTCGATGTAACGGACATTCCGGGCGTCTGTGCTGGAGACGAGGCAGTGCTTTTCGGAGACGGGCTTGTGAGTGTTGAGGATGTCTCCTCCTGGGCCCAAACCATACCTTACGAACTCTTATCACGGATTTCGCCCAGGGTTCCGAGGCGTTACGTATGATCTGTTTTTATTAGTTAGTCTGAAAAAAATCTGCAATGAGAACCGTTATACAGAGGGTTACCGAAGCGTCAGTCAGCGTTGACGGAAATGTAGTCGGCAGCATCGGCCCGGGAATGGTGGTTCTTATTGGAGTTGAGAAAGATGACTCGGAAAAAGACGTTGCCTATATTGCGGAGAAAATAGCGGGTCTGAGGATATTTGAGGATTCCTCCGGCAGAATGAATCTCAGTATCAAGGATACGGGAGGAGAAATTTTGGCTATCTCCCAGTTTACCCTCTACGGTGACTGCAGAAAGGGCAGAAGACCTTCTTACACGCGGGCCGCTGGCGGGGATTTCGCGAGGCGGTTCTACGAACTTTTAATCGCTGAGATCACGGAACGCGGAATTCCTGTTAAAACCGGCGTTTTCGGGGCAACAATGGATGTTCATATAGTGAACAACGGGCCTGTTACACTTCTTATTGACAGTTCCAAGGATTTCTGAGTTCATACTGGTTATTTCATCGCGGTGGATTATTAAAGCAGATAAAGACCGTAGAGACTTATATACTTATTTGCCCAACCACTTGATAATTGGGCATAATATACTGCAATGACTAAAGAAATACGCACTGTCGAATTTGTTGTTTTGCCTACTACGAGGGCTAAGGCAAGGAAAATGTTCCGGATAGCGGGAACCTGTCGATACGTCTGGAATCATTTCAGGAAGAGGAACCTTGCTGACTATCAGGCATTCAAAAACGGCAAAGGGGAGCGACCGCAGACCAGTTATTTTAGTCTTGGCGTAGAGTTCACAAAGCTTAGGCATGAGACGGAGTGGATGCGAGAACTTCCAGCCAATCCCGTCAAGCACACCCTGAAGTATTTTGCAGACGCACTGAAAGAGGCGATGGCTGGCGAAAAGGGTTTCCCGAAGCCGAAAAGCAGAAAAAAAGTCGCCCCCAGTTTCACACTTCCCAGTAGGGAGAACTTCAGAATAAAGAATATTGATAGAAAATACTCTTTGCTTCGCATTCCCTTAGTAGGTTGGGTGAGACTCACCCGCAGGGGTGGCAATCCTTGGGAGGGCGGCGTACCCAAGCAGGTTGTGCTTCGCCATGACGGGCACAGGTGGCGTGCCTTTGTCTCCTACGAGGTAGAGGTAGAGCAGAATCCTGATAATGGGGAAGTGTTAGGCGTAGACATGAACGCCCGTCAGATTGCCACTTCGGACGGACATTTCTACTTCCTACCGGATTTAAGGAAGAAAGAAGCAAGGCGGAAACGCTATCAGCGAAGGATGGCTAGGCAGGTCAAGGGGTCTAACAGAAGTAAGGACACCAGAAAGAAACTTGCGAAGGTGAGCAGAAAGATAGCCAATATCCGCAAGAACTGGATTCATCAGACCACAAAGGAGATTGCCGGGAGATGCGGAACTATAGTTGTAGAAGACTTAAAGATTAAGAACATGACCGCTTCTGCAAAGGGGGCTGTGGAGAATCCGGGAAAGAACGTGAAGCAGAAGGCGGGACTTAACAGGGCGATGCTCGATACGGCGTTCGGGGAAATAAGAAGAAATCTTGAGTACAAGTGCAGGAGGCTCGTAGAAGTAAACCCCGCGTACACAAGTCAGACATGTTCTGAATGCGGGCATGTGGATAAGGCGAACCGTAAAACCCAAGCACGGTTCCAATGTGTGAGTTGCGGCTTTGCGTCCAACGCAGACACAAACGCGGCAATGAACATACGGCGTCTGGGAATGGCGCGACTGCACGGGGAGGGTTCTGGTATTAGCACAGTCCCGATGAACCGTGAAATTGATACGAGATTATCCTATGGGTAAACAAGTATATAATTTCCGAACCGTATGCAGCCATCCCACCGCTCACAGGGATTATATATTCGAGGAGAAATACGAAGCGGGCCTGGTTCTTAAAGGCTCCGAGGTTAAATCCCTTAGAAGCGGAAACGCCAGCGTAAAGGAAAGCTTTGCCCTAATAAGGGAGGGCGAAGCTAGGCTCGTTAACTGCTACATAGCTCCTTACGATGCTGCCAGCGGGCTTAACCACGAGCCGACGAGGGAGAGAAAGCTTCTGCTGAACTCCCATGAGATAAGAAAGCTGATTGGAAAAACCAGCATTAGAGGGTACACTCTAATTCCTCTAAAGATTTATTTTAAAAACGGTATCGCGAAACTCGAACTGGCCCTTGCCAAAGGCAAGAAGACGAGAGATAAAAGAGAGGATATCAAGCGTCGCGAGGCCCAAAGGGATATGCAGAAAGCCGTTAGACGATCTTTGAAACGTTCATAACTTAGACACGGGGGCGATCGGCTTCGACGGAAAACAGGGAAGCTTGTGCCGCATGCCGAGCTTGGTTAACTCGTAAAACTGATCAAGCACGATAAGTGCCGAACCAATTAACGCACTCGCAGCCTAAAAGAACTGCGACGTCTCAGAACGTCATGCCCGCTGGGCTTTCTGAGGCGTAATTCAAGCGGGATGGCTGGCAAGTGATTCTCGGGGCTCTTGCCAGCGAGATTTTACTCGGGACTGCGGTAAAAAACCTGCCTGCCGGTGATTTTGCCGTCTGATTCAAAAGACAGGATAAGCATGTAGAAGCCTGGTGAAACTTTTTCCGGACCCGGGTTCGATTCCCGGCGCCTCCACCATAGTAGTGTTATAATTTCTTCAAATACTTGAATTTTTTAGTATATAGCAAATTCCGGTATCACTTTCAATACCACCTTAGATAAAACTAAAGAAAGAGATTGTGTCCTCAATAGGTGAAATAATTAGTACCCACACTCTGAGTACCCTTATAGGCGTTATTGCGGGTGCTATTTTGACGTTTATGGGACAGTGGATATTGGCTCGTAAAAGTCAAAAGCAGAGAGTTGAAGGTGCTTTACAGGTGATTTACGAAGAACTCAACATACTCCATATGCACCTTATTTCACCGCACGTAGAAAGTTCTTGGGAGGAATATAAAAAAAAGAAATCAAAATTTTTCGCAAGAATTGTCCCGATTTCCCGAGATTATTCGACCACCTACAATTCGAACGTAAATCTCATCGGTCAGATCAAGAACTCGAACCTGCGGCGTAAAATAGTAGAGACTTATATGGTTTTACGGGTTCTTGTGGATACTTATGCAATAAACAACAAGCTTCTTAATAAGTTTTCAGAAGCAGAAAGCAAGGGGGAGAAAGGATTAGTCGGTGGACTTGAGCGTTATCTTCAAGCGGTCGCGCCGACACTAGAAGTATGGAATGATCTCTTTAAAGAATTTGCTGAAGAGACTTTGGTTATGATAAACAAAGAAAGGTCTCCAACTGGCACTTCAGATTCTGCCGAAGAGAGTACATAAATCCCTGCTCTTCAGTCATCAAGCCTGACAAAGCCGTAGCCTTTTCGATGTCCATACCACCGCCTACCATTCTTTGAAATACTTTCGCATGCTTTAGGATAAACAAGGAGGAAAGCTTTATGGAATACATTTTGATACCCGCAATATCAATAATTGGTTCTATAATTGCTGCGTTAATAGTTGCAAATGGTGCCTTGAAAGCTGCTAAAAAAGGTGCCCAAATGACGGCTGAAGCTTCTCGTGAGAGCGTGCGCGAAACGCTTAAAGAACAGGAAAAACATAATAAGGAACGCCAAGAAGAGATAATTCTAGGCGTCTTACAAGCGCTTTACGAAGAATTCAGTGTACTCTGGAAAATAGTTGATAAAGAGACGGAAAAATACTGGAGGGAATATGAAGAAGGGGAGGAAGATTTTTTTAATGGTCGTATAGCATTTTCTCCAGATTTTTTCGCCATCTATCGCTCAAATGCCCATCTTATCGGTCAAATCGATCAACCACCAGAACTACGAGCCAAGATAGTAAAGGTGTATACGTTGTTCCAGACCCTTTTAGAGGGATACAAGAATAACAATAGGTTCATAGATGAATATAACAAATCAGGATATGACAAGAATGAAGAAGGAATGCGTGTATATATAAACTTCCTTAAATTACACGCACCAACCCTAAAAAAAGGCCACGATGAGTTTACAATAATGGCAGAGTGTCTTTTAAAATTGTTGGAGAATAGATTGTCTGGATAACTGATTTCTGTTCTGTCTGTACTATAAACGAAAAATTATAAGCTCCCTATAGGGCTATTTTTGTCCAGCTGAGTGTTAAAGCTGGGGATATAATGAAGCGTAAAACTATCGTAATTGCCACGAGAAACAAGGGAAAACTGAGAGAATTCGGATCAATTCTCGCTGACGCCTACGATGAGATCCTTTCCCTCGAGGATTTTGACTATATTCCTGATATAGAGGAAACGGGCCTTTCTTTCAAGGAAAACGCTTTTATCAAGGCAAAAACAACCTCTGATTTTCTCAGGATGGATTCTATTGGGGATGACTCAGGCTTGGTTGTGGACGCTCTTGGAGGAGCTCCCGGGATTTATTCGGCAAGGTATGCCGGAGAAGGGGCCTCGGATAATGATAATAACGAAAAACTACTTTCTGAGCTCAAAGAAAAGAAAAACAGGAATGCTAGATTTGTCTGCTGTATCGCTCTAGTGCTCGCGAACGGAACACAGGAATTTTTTGAGGGCGAGTGCAGTGGACAGATTATTCAGGAGAAAAGGGGGCAAAGTGGTTTTGGTTATGACCCGGTTTTCTATGTTTCTCAATACGGAAAAACCATGGCTGAACTCGGCCCCGACATAAAAAACAGGATAAGTCACAGGGCTATTGCCTCAGAAAAGCTTCTGTCATATTTTTCGAACTTAAAATAGGTGCTCTAACAAGCTGCCTTTTTTTTTTCGTATCTGTCTTTACTTTATGAAGACCTAAGTGGTTTATTTGATATAAGAATTTCCCCGATTTTGTCTTGCCAAGTTATGTGAAATTTTCGTTTTTAATTGTAAGCTGCCTCCTAATCGAATATATTTAGATTCCGACCTTTGTTTATTGCGGCTGCTTTAACTTGATAAAGGGGTTTTCTGCGTGAAAAGCGCAAAGTTTATTTTTGTTACCGGCGGAGTTATGTCTTCTCTGGGAAAGGGCATCTCCGCTTCCTCAATAGGTTTCCTTCTTGAATGCTGTGGTCTTCAAGTCACCCTTCAGAAGCTTGATCCCTACATAAACGTCGATCCGGGCACGATGAACCCTTTTGAGCACGGGGAGGTTTTCGTTACCGATGACGGGGCGGAAACGGATCTCGATCTTGGTCATTACGAGAGGTTTACCAAAGCTCAGCTTGGCAAGAAAAACAATCTTACAAGCGGCAAGGTCTACGATTCCGTTATTTCCAAGGAAAGGGAAGGCAAGTTCCTAGGCAAAACGGTCCAGGTAATTCCTCACATAACGGATGAGATAAAATCCCGTGTGCTTGCCCTTGAGGACGACAACGACGTCATCATAGTCGAAATTGGCGGTACCGTGGGAGATATTGAGAGTCTTCCTTTTCTTGAGGCGGTAAGGCAGCTGAGGTCGGATCTCGGCAAGCAGAACACGCTTTTCATACATCTTACCTATGTTCCCTATGTCGCAGCCGCCGGAGAACTGAAAACAAAGCCCACGCAGCACAGCGTGAAGGAACTTCTCCAGATAGGAATTCAGCCAGACATACTCCTGTGTCGCACCGAGGACAAGTTTCTTCCGGAAGACGTTAAGAGAAAAATAGCCCTTTTCTGCAACGTCGAGCAAAAGGCGGTAATTACAGCCAAGGACGTTGAGCACATATATGAAGTCCCCCTTATGTACAAAAAAGAAGGGTTGGCCGAGATAATTATTGAATATCTTGGCATGTGGACCAAGAAACCCAACATGGGGGAGTGGGAAGAACTCGTTCGAAGAGTAAAGAACATGGAAAAAATCGTGCGTATAGCAGTTGTCGGGAAATACGTTTCACACGGAGATGCTTACAAGAGTCTCCACGAAGCCCTTTACCACGGCGGCTTAGCCAACGACTCAACCGTTGAAATAAAGTACGTGAATTCAGAAGAAATGGATGGTATGTCTCCGGACAACTATTTCTCCGATGTTCACGGCATACTTGTTCCCGGAGGATTCGGGGAGAGAGGAATTGACGGTAAAGTCGACGCCACCAAATACGCAAGGGAGAATCAGATTCCCTTTTTCGGGATCTGTTACGGCATGCAGCTTGCCGTTATTGAGTTTTCAAGGAACGTTTGCGGCATGGATGACGCGGATACGACCGAGAACAACGGTGATACGCAGAACCCGGTTATAGACATAATGGAATCGCAAAAGAACATAAGTGAGAAGGGCGGGACAATGAGGCTCGGGGCTTATCCCTGCGTCATAAAGCCCGAGACCTTGGCCAGCAACATTTACGGGACCTCAGAGATCTCCGAAAGACACCGCCACCGGTTTGAAGTGAACAACGGCTACAGGGAAGTTCTTGAGTCAAATGGAATGGTCCTTTGCGGACTCTCGCCGGATGGAAATCTAGTTGAAATCATGGAACTTAAAGACCATCCCTGGTTTGTCGGTTGTCAGTTCCACCCCGAATTCAAGTCAAAGCCCCTCAGTGCCCACCCGCTTTTCAGGGATTTTATAAGAGGGGCGCTTCGGTACAAGGATTCTCTTAGCTGATCGAATTGTTCATTCGATGAATTTCCCCAGCATAAACGAACTTATTGCCTACAGAAAAAGACGGGAAGCTACCCTGGGAGTGGTCCTCTACGCCCATCCCGACAAACTTTCCATTCTCTCAGAAGACGGGAAGCGTTACTCGGTTGAACCGAAAAAAGTTGTGCTGTTAACCGGAATAACCGTTCCCGAGACCCTAACCGAATCCGAGAAAAAACTTGAAATGAGAAAGTGGAGAAGGGAGCTTGAAGAGAAAAAAGACTCCGTTGATGTGGAAACGCTGTGGCAGTGTGTTGTTGGGGAGCAGGAAATCGTGAGCTTTGAGGAGATGCTGGACCTGTATTCAGGTGCGGAGCAGGTTTCTTTGGAGCGGAGGTTCTTGCTTTTCTGGGCCGTGGATAAAAACACGGTTTATCTTGCAAGAGGCGAAAACGGCTATCTCGTCCGCTCGCGGGAGGATGTTTCCAAGACACTTCGTACCCTCGAACTCAGACGAGAAAGGGAACAGAGAACACAGGCCGCCGTAAGCTGGGTGCGTTCCGTTCTAAGTGGAGAAATTCCTGCGGCGGTTGATGAGAACCACAGTGAGTTCCTTGAGCTGATCGAACGATACGTCATTGATCTTGACGGTTACGAGCGGGCTAAGGAAGCCAAGGGCTTTCTTTATGAAGCGGGGCTTAAGGAGGTGGAATCGGCGGCTGAATTCCTTATAAAAACGGGTTTCTGGAAAAAGGACGATGATCCGGAATCAAAGAAAATCGCTTTTCATTTCAGACACTCCCAAAGAGCGCTTGAAGAGGTGGAAGCTATTTTAAGTGCTGGGGAAAACTTTGCGGATCTTACCGACAGAACGGAGCTTGAAACTTTTTCAGTTGACAGCGAGACAACGCAGGACATTGATGACGCTATCTCGTTTGAAATGCACGGGGACCAGATCACTTTGGGAGTCCACATCTCGAATGTCGCTCATGTTGTAAGCCGGGGAAGTTTTCTTGATCAGGGGGCCCTTGGGCGCGCCGAGACGGTTTATTTCCCTGAGGAACGCGTGGATATGTTTCCCCGGGAGCTTGTGAGCAAGAAACTCAGCTTGACTGCCGGAGACCTCAAACCTGCGCTTTCTCTTTTCGCCACTTTTAATAAAGAAGACTTCGCCTTGATCGATTATCGCTTTGAAGCGACGGTCGTAAGGGTTTCGAAAAATCTTACCTACACAGAAGCAACCGAAATGTTGCGTAACACGCAGTGGGGAGAATTCCTTGTGTCTCTTACTGATTCACTCAGAGGAGAGAGAGTTAACAAGGGAGCCTTTATAGTTCAGCTTCCGGAACTCAAGATCAGGGTCGGAGACCAAGATGGAATTTCAGTCAGCAAGGATTACATGGATTCTCCCGCCCACAATGTCGTTTCCGAATGCATGATACTTATGAACCGGCTTTCAGGAAATTTCTTCCATGAAAACGTAATTCCAGCGCTCTTTCGTTCTCAGACCCAAGAGATTGAACCTGAAGCCAGAGAACTTGACCCCGAAGACGTCCTTTTCCCGGTAAAGGTGGCAAAGCACTTAAAACCCTCTTTTATTGCCCTTGCTCCCGAAATCCACAAGTCTCTGGGAGTCAACTGTTATGTTCAGATGACTTCTCCGATAAGAAGGTACACGGATCTTCTAATGCAGCGTCAGCTTATATCCTGGCTTGAGGAACGGAAGATCTGCTACTCGGAAAGCGAGCTTGAAGACATGAACACGCGGGTTAGCCTCGCCACCAGGGAAATAAAAAACGCGCAGAGGGGCAGACACAGGTACTGGCTTATACGCTATATTCTGGGAAAGGATATAAAAGGGGCGACAGGCTACGTGAGTTCCAGAGGATATAACGGGTTTAACGTTTATATCCCGGAGTTTCTGATCGAACTTGCGCTTTCTAACTCAGGCGGCAGGGTTTTTGACATAGGAAGTGAGCTTTCCCTCTCAGTCTGGGGGCCGATCCTCTCAGAAGAAGGATACGTGTGAGTCCTACGTAGCTTTCAGTGTGCCGGAACCCAAGTTCAAACAAGCATATGCTGTCGGAGTGAGAAAGAAGCCCTTTTCAGTGCTTTTTCTCAAGAATTTCGAGAATTTCTTCAAGCCCCGCGACCTTCACTCTCGGCTTTCCCCGTTTTTCGCCTTCTTTCTTTTCAAACCAGTCAACCCGTAGCCATTCATTGTAGGAAATATGTTTTTCTTCGAGCAGTTCTTTTATGCTCTCATCCGAAGTGAATTCGGGACGCAGCGTGTTTTCCCTCTCGATGTCCTCGATCATGCAGCTTATAGTTTCGCCGGAATCGGACTTGTTCGTGCCGATAACTCCGGTCGGTCCGCGTTTTATCCACCCTGTGGTGTAGAGTCCCGGAATCGGGTCGCCGCCCGTTTTGTCAAGCACTCTTCCTTTTTCGTTGGGGATTACCCCCGAACTGTCATCAAACGGCACATCCCGAAGAGGTATTCCCCGGTACCCGACGGAGCGAAAAACCAGATCGGCGGGAATTTCTTCGGTCTCGTCCGTGGGTTTGGGCCGAAGGGAACCGTCATCGGACCTGTAAAGCCTGTTTCTCACGACTTTCACGCTTTTTACCCTGTTGTTTTCTCCGGCAATTATTTCTATCGGAGAAACCAGGAATCTTATGACTATTTTCTTTGATTTGGATGGAACCCTTTCAGAAGCTTTTTTTATAAGCTCTATTTTCGTCTGGGCTGTCCTGTTCGGTTTACGCTCAAGCTCCTCAAGCGTAAGGGGATCGGGTTCCGCTTCGTCCGCCAGGGTAAGTAGATCCGCATCCTCAAGGTTCTCAAGTTCCCGAAGCTCCGGGTTAGTGAAGGCCGCCTGTGCGGGGCCTCTTCTTCCAAGCATGTATATTTCCCTTATTCCACTTTCGGCCAGTTGCTCAAGCGCGTAGTCCGCGATATCCGTTTTTTCCATTTCACTTCTTGTGAGGGAGAGAATTCTCGCAACATCCACCGCGACGTTCCCGACTCCCACTATGACGACTCTTTTTCCCGAGAAGTCAAAACCAAGGCCCATGTGATCCGGGTGGGAGTTGTACCAGCCTACAAACTCCGTTGCCGTGTGGCTTCCGATTATGCTCTCTCCCGGTATTCCCATTTTTCTGTCGGTCTGGGCTCCTGTTGCGAAAATTATCTGGTGGTAACGGCTGCGCAGGTCCTCAAGCGTTAAGTGTTTTCCGAACTCTACAAGTCCAAAAAACCTGAATTGAGGATTGGATGCGATTTTATCATAAACCCTGGCTACGCTCTTTATCTTCTGGTGATCCGGAGCTACCCCGCTTCTCACGAGACCGTGGGGGGTTGGAAGTTTCTCGAACATGTCTATGAACACGCGGTCGCCGAGTTTTTTCTGCAGGTGTTCGGCTCCGTAGAAAGCAGCGGGTCCCGATCCTACGATAGCAATTTTTATTTTTTCAAGACTCATGCGGTGGGAAGTATATACACAATATTGTATAAATCTATTCACACGAGGGCTTTTTTCTTTCAGTCTCTAGAGGATATTTTTTCATTTCCCTTTTTTCCGCTGATGGGACCTGATGGTGGTATAATACTAGTTCCTTCGTGTGTGGTGGAGAGACCTTATGATTGTTAAAGAGCGTACGGAACCGGAGCATTTTCATCTCAAGGTGGTTCACGAGATAAGCGACTTGATCAACAAGTCCGTGGGTCTTAATACCGTCTTGGGCAGGGTAGTAAGAAAGATTTCTTCCTCCCTTCACTACGATGTCGTTTCCATATACGTCTGGGATGATTCAAGGGAAGTTCTCAGGCTCGCGGCTAACAGGGGCCTTCAGGTTAAACCGAAGAGCGATATATTCCTGCGTTCGGATGAAGGTCTTACCGGAGTGGTCCATAAAACAAAGATTCCTCTGATTGCGATGCCGGCTTCAGAGCACCCGAATTACAAGTATTTCCCCGAAATAGGCGAAGAGGAATACGAAAGCTACATAGGTGTCCCCATAATGCTTCACGACGTATGTGTCGGGGTGCTTGTGGGCCAGAACAAGACTCCGATGCAGATAACACCGGCCGAACAGACCCTCTTTCAGATAATAGCGTTGCGACTTGCGGGGGTTCTTGAAGTCGCAAACACCCTGGACCGGCTGAAACCTCCGTCAATGGTAAAACATGAGACGAGAAGCTATCAGGGAAAAGGAGTTTCCGAAGGAGTGGCTGTGGGCAAGGCGGTTACATTCCGCGGGCTTTTCCGCCGGATGTCCACGATGGAGATGACGGCCCGCACTCCAGGAATCGAGAAAAGAAGAGTTAGAAGTTCTATAAAGAATATATCACAAGACCTTAAAAACACTATCAAAAAAATGGATTCTGAAGGGAAGCTCTCGAAAAACGAAGTGGATATTTTCCGTTCACATCTGATGATAGTGGATAGCCGCGACATGGAGAAAGGAACTGGCGAGCTCATAGATGAAAAGAGGGTTTCGGCCGAGGCCGCGGTGGTTGAGTATCTCGAATCCCAAGCATTGCGTTTTGAGTCCCTTCCGGATTCCTATATGAGGGAGAGAGCCTACGATTTCAGGGATATAGGCGAGAGGATGCTCCGGGATCTTACCCGTTCAAAGAATGAGAATATTTCCGCTTCCGCCGACGGAAAACCCTTGATACTTGTTGCAAGAGAGATAGGCGTTTCTTTTGTCACGGCTGTTGAGGGGGAAGTAGGGGGGATAGTGCTTGAAAAAGGCGGAGAGACTTCGCACGCGGTCATAATAGCGAAATCGCTTGGGATTCCGGTGGTTGTCGGCATAGACAACATCGTGAATCTGGTACATCCCGGAGAGGACATGATAGTTGACGGAAGAAGCGGTTTCATTTTCACGAATCCTGATCAGGTGCTTAAGGATGAGTATATATCCATGCATCAAAAGGCCGTTGAGCTTCGTAATTTCATAGAGACTGAAGCCGAAAAAAGCACCGGTACCGGTCTTGACGTTGAAATAACGGCGAATGTCGGAATTCCGGCCGATGCCGAGGTGGCCAAGCGTTACGGCATCAAGAGTGCGGGACTTTTCAGGACGGAGTTTGCCTTTGCAAGGTTTAAGAAATGGCCTAGTGTGAGGTCCCAGCTAAAGATATACAAGGAGATATCAGCTAATTTTGAGGATGGAGTGACCATTAGGACCTTGGACGTGGGTTCTGACAAGATACTTTCCTACCTCAACATGCCCAAGGAAGAAAATCCCCTTCTTGGCCTTCGCTCAATCCGTTTTTCAATGGAGTATCTTGATCTTTTCAGGGATCAGGTGAAATCCATCTTGCTTGCGGCAAAGAAAGGGGGGAATTTCAGGATTCTTCTGCCTATGGTATCAAATGTCTGGGAGGTTGAGACCGCTGCGCAGATAATTGAGGAACTGTCTGCCGAAGTCAGTCTTCACCGGCTTGACATACCTAAGCTCGGAATAATGATGGAGGTTCCGGCACTTGCATATCAGTTCGGTGATTACGCGGACCTAATAGATTTTGTTTCCATTGGAACAAACGACCTTATACAGTATCTGCTCGCGGTGGATAGAAATTCAAATGCGGTCGGGCATCTTTACTCGGCTTTTCATCCTTCCGTGGTGAGAATGCTGGATTTTACGAGAGAGCAGGTCCTCTTAAATGGAAAGGAGCTTTCAATATGCGGAGAAATAGCGGGAGTCCCTTCCGGCACACTCCTGATACTGGCTCTTGGTTACCGTCATCTGAGCGTCTCCCCGCTTCGGTTTCCTTACGTGAAATTTCTTTCGGACAGGCTTTCTGAGCGGATGCTTGAGGAAATCAGGTCCGACGTATTGCTGCTCTCAAAGGACTCTGACATAGAGAGATACTTAAAGGATGTCCTTAATTCCATAAACCCGATGTTGCTCGAAGTAGAGTAGCCATGATCAAAAGATCTACCCTTACTCCGCTGGTGCTTTTTATTCTCACGGCGGCCACGACTTTTCTTTCCGGCTACATGATAAGCGGAACCTATACGGGAGGGGTTCTTTTCTCGGTTTCTCTGGTTGCTATCCTTGGAGCCCACGAAATGGGTCATTACTTTTATGGCAGAAAATACGGCGTTTCCATAACTCTTCCCTGGTTTATTCCCGCTCCTCCCTTCCTCTCCCCGATAGGAACGTTCGGGGCGTTCATTAGGATAAAGTCCCGGATACGTGGCCGAAGGGAACTTTTCGATATAGGGGTCGCCGGTCCCATAGCCGGAGTGGTGGTAGCTCTTCCGGTCCTGTTCGTCGGGCTGCTTTTCTCAGAAGTGGTCGCTTTGGATTCCGAGAAAATCTCTGAGATGCAGACGGCCATGTCTCTCGGTAATTCTCTCGTATTTGCCCTTTTCTCAAAAATGGCCATCGGGGAAGTCGCTCAGGGGCACGAAATTTTGCTGCACCCCGTTGCGTTTGCGGGATGGATAGGTCTTTTCGTAACTGTCTTGAATCTCATGCCCGCGGGACAGCTTGACGGAGGGCATATTGTATACTGTGTTTTCCCGGCGGAGTGGCATAAAGCTATATCGGCCGCTACGGTTATTTTTCTTGTAATAATTGGAGTGGGAACAGCGCCTCTGGCGGACTTTGCGGATTATCTGGGCTTGTGGGTGCTAGCTGTTCTTCCTGAGTGGCTTATGTTTGAAGGTTGGGTCGGCTGGCTTTTCTGGGCGATACTGCTTTTGATGATCGGCACATCCCATCCGCCGACTGTATCAAGCGATACCGAGATCGGCGCCGGAAGAAAAGCGCTTGCTCTTCTCTCTCTGCTTATTTTTATTTCCTGTTTTAGTCCTGTCCCCATCAGTATTGTGGAGTTCGGTTAGGTCGTTTTGCGTTTAGTTAAAAAATCTGTTACAATCACCTTGATCGGTTGGATTGACTCTGAGGGTGTTGGAGTGAAAAAGAGGGTGGTTCACGTACGGGAATCCGATTCAACCGGCAACTTTATTTAAACAACTTCACTACTGCGAGGAGATTCACAAATGTCGAAGAACACTTTGTCTGTAACGGATAACAGGACAGGTAAAACATACGAACTTGCTATAGACAACGACACCATAAAGGCCACTGACCTTCGCCAGATAAGAGTTAAGGACGAAGACTTTGGCATGATGAGTTATGACCCAGCTTTCGGGAATACGGCTTCGTGCAAAAGCAAGGTTACTTTCATTGACGGAGAAAAGGGAATTCTGAGGTACAGGGGATACCCGATAGAAGAGTTGGCGAAAAAAAGTAACTTCCTCGAAGTTGCCTATCTCCTTATTCACGGTGAGCTGCCTAACAAATCACAATACGACAGCTGGGTTCACGACATAACGCATCACACCTACGTGCATGAAAACATAGGAAAGCTCATGGACGGATTTCGCTACGACGCACACCCGATGGGCATGCTTCTCGCAACCGTTGGAGCCCTTTCGACCTTCTACCCTGGGGCAAAGGACATATTTGATACCGACGTGCAGAAACTTGAGATAAGAAGGCTTATAGCAAAGACGCCGACCATAGCCGGATTTTCCTACAGGCATATAATGGGCCTTCCATATGTATATCCCGACAACGAACTCAGCTACGCAGGGAATTTCCTTTCAATGATGTTCAAGATGACCGAAACCAAGTACAAGCCGAATCCGGCGATAGAGAAGGCTATAGATGTTCTTTTCATTCTCCATGCCGACCACGAGCAGAACTGCAGTGCAAGCGCGATGAGAAACGTCGGAAGTTCCCATCCGGATCCTTACTCCGCAGCCGCCGCGGCGATTGCCGCCCTGTACGGTCCTCTTCACGGTGGAGCGAACGAGGCGGTGCTTGAAATGCTTGCCGACATAGGTTCGATTGACAAAATTCCGCAGTACATAGAAAGGGCCAAGAAAGGAGAATTCAGGCTCATGGGCTTCGGACACAGGGTGTACAAGGCTTACGACCCGAGAGCGGCGATAATAAAGGATATAGCCCACGACGTATTTGAGGTCACCGGGAAAAATCCTCTGCTCGACATAGCGCTTGAGCTTGAGAGAATAGCCCTTGAAGACGACTATTTCGTAAGAAGAAGGCTTTATCCGAACGTTGATTTCTACTCTGGACTCATATACCAGAGCATAGGTCTTCCCACGAGCATGTTTACCGTTCTTTTCGCGATAGCGAGAATGGCCGGGTGGCTTGCCCAGTGGCTTGAACTGATGAACGACCCCGAAACCAGAATCGCGAGGCCTAGGCAGGTTTATATGGGGGAAGATAATAGAAAATACGTGGCGATGAGCAGAAGGCGCAAGAAGTAACCCTGCCAGCGTAAATCACGGTTGAGGAAAAAACGGGGAAGAGGGTGGAGAGACGCTTACCCTTAGCTTGCCGAGAAGTGTTTTCCTATTATCGTGTTGTAATAGTAGTCGATTGTGTGCTCGGTGTTGGCTATAAGGATTGAGACGGCTTCGTTTCGGCCTCTCTCCGACAGAATAAATGCTTTCCCGCTGTCTTCCCTCGCTGCCCTTTCCTCAAGCATATCCAAGAAGGAGTCTTTGAAGGTTTTTCTGTCGTCCCGAAGGGCCGTCTCGAGCAGGGCTTCGTCCTGAAGATCGTATTTTTTCTTTTTTATCTCCTCACGAAGCGCTAGAGAGAATTTCTCAAGATCGAGTTCGGGGAAATTTTCCCTGGCAATTTCCTCGAATACGCGGAGCAGTTCTTCAATCATTGTTGATGAGTACCCCGATGCTGATTTTCGGGGCTGAATTTTTTTATGTCCCTGAGCAGGCATGAGACCAGATCTATCGTGTGGCTGATATCGCTTTTATAGGCAATTGAACTCGGGCTGTGAAGATACCTCGTCGGAACCGACAAGACGGCCGCTCTGGTTCCCTTTCCAGTGACCTGCATGGCGGTTGCGTTTGTGCTGCCCGCTTTTTTTACCGTTATTTGATAAGGGATTTCGTTTTTCTCCGCAAGTTCCCTTATAAAAAAACTAAACGGCCTGTGCGCAACCAGGAACCTGTCTGAAAGTCTGATCTCGGGTCCCTTGCCGATATTGGCGAAGGATTTGCTCTCAGAAACCCCCGGTATGTCCATTGCCACGGTGCCTTCAAGAGCGACGGCGAAGTCAGGTTCGTAAACGGGTGTTATAATCCTCGCCCCGCGAAGGCCGACTTCTTCCTGCACGGTAAAGGTGACTATGAGATTGCAGCCCGGATTCGGAGTTTTCCTGAGAGCCTCGATTATCACGAAAAGACCCATCCTGTCATCAAGGGCCTTGGAGATCACGGAATCATCGGTTTCATCAAGGGAAGTGTCGAATGACACCATGTCCCCTATTTTCACCATGTCGGCTACTTTTT
The DNA here is from genome assembly GCA_965207685.1 of Thermodesulfobacteriota bacterium. GTDB lineage: Bacteria > Desulfobacterota_D > UBA1144 > Nemesobacterales > Nemesobacteraceae > Nemesobacter. The sequence goes on from OZ242294.1 coordinate 295,422, forward strand.
CAGTGCTGAGCCCAAGATCGACCGCGCAGTCCTCGATCTCTGGAACCTCCTTGGCTCCTCCGCTGGCTCTAGTCACGTGGGGCGGAACTGCTGCCACCACCCCTTTTAGGGGCTCTTTCCCCCATACCACGAGGCGCTGCCCGTAGAAAACCCTGGCGTCCATTCCCCCAAGCGGTGTTACCCTCAAAAACCCCCTGCTATCTATATGGTGTACCATGAATCCCACTTCGTCCATGTGAGCGTCAAGAACAAAAGTGGGCCCGTCTCCCGGGATACGGGCGATTATGTTTCCAAGAACATCTTCGGTGATGTCTTCTGAGAATTTTTTTATTTCCTCAAGCAAAATCGCCTTAATCAAGCCTTCATCCCCGGGCATTCCCGGAGTGTCGCAGAGCTTCTTTAAGAGTTTTATATCCATAACGGGCTGATTATAACCAAACGGCCTTCTTTTCCAAAACCGCGAAAACAAGCACGGGCTTTCCGGATTGATTTATAAGTTTCAAACCTTAATCTTTATACCAAAGCGCGAACTGAATACAGGAGACGGACTTGAACCCTGACGATCCGGGTCTCTTCAGACCCAAAAAAGAATCTCTTCCTCTTCCCGAGAGGATGAGACCCGAGAGCATACAAGAGATGGTAGGCCAGGAGCATCTGATAGGGCCACAGGGTCTTGTGACGAAAACGCTCGAGGCCGGGGGAGTGCATTCCATGATATTCTGGGGTCCCCCTGGAACGGGCAAAACGACTCTCTCAAGGCTTATCGCGGGCAGGGCGGGTGCTAGGTTCATACAGATAAATGCGATTTCCTCCGGAGTCAGGGAACTTAGGGATATTGTAGCAGACGCGAGGGACGCTCTTTACTCCGGACGGAAGACCGTGCTTTTCATTGACGAGATACACAGATTCAACAAGGCACAGCAGGCCGCACTTCTGAAAAGCGTCGAGGAGGGGGTCCTGGTGCTCATAGGCGCTACCACTGAGAACCCTTCGTTTGAAGTTATAAGTCCCCTTCTTTCCCGCTGTCAGGTTTATGTTCTTGACCCGCTTTCGGCGCAGGACCTTGACCGAATACTTGAAAAAGCTTTCTCCGAGGAAAAACTCCTGGAGGATGCCGATATATCGGCTGAGGCTCGTGGCGAACTCATCGCCCTTTGCGGCGGAGACGCCAGAGTAATGCTAAACGCGCTTGAAATCGCTTCTTCCCTTCTCCGTTCAAAAAAACTTTCTGAGATCGATACCGATCTTGTAAAAGAGATTTTCCAGAAAACGGGCCTTCTCTATGACAGGGCGGGGGAAGAACACTACAATACGATTTCCGCTTTTATAAAAAGCGTGAGGGGAAGTGATCCCGACGCGGCGGTTTACTACTTGGCGAGAATGCTTGAGGCTGGAGAAGATCCGAAGTTCATCGCAAGACGTCTTGTGATACTTGCTTCAGAGGATATTGGAAACGCCGAACCCTACGCGCTCACCCTCGCGACCGACTGCTTCACGGCGGTTAATTACGTGGGCATGCCCGAGAGCAGAATAATTCTCTCTCAGGTTACGACCTATCTTGCCAGTTGTCCCAAGAGTAATGCTGCCTACAGGGCGATAAAAAAAGCCGAAGCAGATGTGAGAAAAAATCCAGGCCTCCAGATCCCTCTTCACCTGAGAAACGCCCCCACGAAACTCATGAAGGATCTTGGTTACAAAGAGGGCTACAAGTACGCTCACGACTACGAGGATCATTTTGTCGAAGGTGATTTTCTCCCCGAGGAGATAAAAGACAGCATTTACTACGAACCCACCGAGAAGGGGAGAGAGGCGAATCTCAAAAAGTATCTGGATGCCAGGTGGAAGAAGAGAAAAAAGTGATCGGGGAAATCAGCTTTTTCTCTGTATGAGTTCGATTTTGTACGAATCGGGATCTTCGACGAAGGCTATTACTGTGGTTCCGTGTTTCATGGGCCCAGGGGCCCTGGTTACCCGCCCGCCGGCCTGCTCTATCTTCTCGCACGTTGCGTATATGTCTTCTACACCAAACGCCATGTGTCCGTAGCCCTCTCCATGGTCGTATTGCGAGGTATCCCAATTGTGCGTGAGTTCAAGGAAAGGTTCCGTGTCGCCGCCGTAACCCAGAAAAGCAAGCGTGAAGCGGCCCTCCGGGTAATCTTTTTTCCTGTGAAACTTAAGACCGATAACATCGGTGTAGAATGCGATTGACTTCTCAAGGTCGCCGACCCTTATCATTGTGTGAAGATATTTCATGTGTCTGACCCGGTCGTTTGTCCGATTTTGTTCATCAATTATTATACTGTGTGATTCTGTAAGCGGTAAAGAGGCCGAAGAGGCGTGAGATGACCGAAAAGAAAGTAAAAAAGCCTAAAACCAGAAAGCCTGTTTCTACGAGGCCCGGAAAGGTTATACCCTCGAAAAAAGACGTCGATACGAAGAAAAGATTCAGGAAAGCGGACTGGGAAAAGGAAATCAAAAAATAAGCTTATGGGAACCTCAGAGAACTTAAAGGCGGGGATAACCGGGGCGACGGGTTTTATCGGCAGCAAGCTCGCTGAAAAACTTATAGACGAGGGTTTTTCGATAAAATGCTTGGTAAGAGAAACAAGCGATACCGAGAAGTTGCGCTCCTTGGGCGCAGAGCTTGTCCACGGGGATCTTTGCGACTCAAAGTCGCTTCAGACCTTTCCGGAAGGGTGCGACTACGTTTTCCATCTTGCTTCCAAGGTCTCTGACTGGGGACCTAGGGATGATTTTTTCAGCCAGAACGTGGAGGCGACGAAAACGCTTCTTGACTCTTCGCGTGAGGCGGAGGTGAAAAGGTTCGTCTACATGAGCTCCTCTACCGTGGTCTGGAACGCCTCTTTCTTGGGAACGGTCAACCTCGAGGAGATAGATGAAACCTATCCCTATCCGAAGAACCACCATAATTTCTATAATGAAACCAAGGCGTTATCCGAGAAACTTGTGAAAGAATATAACGGACGTGGAGGCTTGGAAACGGTCATATTAAGACCTTCAAACGTCTGGGGAGCCGGCGACACGGTCATACTTCCGAGAATAGCCGACGCCTGCCTCAAGGGGCTTCTGGTTAACATGGGTTTTAACAAAAAAATCGTTTCCCCATGCCATGTGCTTAATCTTGTTCACGCCGTGGTGCTCTCGGCCCTCTCTCCTGCCGGGGCGGGCAACATATACTTTATAAACGACGGGGCGCGTATCGATAACCGCAGTTTTGTCTCCGATCAGCTTGCGTCAATAGGAATTGAGTGGAAACAGGGAATCACCGTACCTTATACCCTCGGGTATGCAGTCGCGTTTGTTCTTGAGAAGATCTTCGAATTCAGGGGGTCGCAGACCCCTCCTGTGCTTACCCGTTTTGGGGTTTCCGCTCTTTCCAAAAGCAGAACCTACAGCATAGAGAAAGCAAGAAGGGACCTGGGGTATGAACCGGTGTGCGGTTACGAGACGGGAATGAAAGGGCTTGCGGAGTGGACTTCAGAGATCGGCGGTTATGAGAAAATCCTTGGGAAAGGGAAATGATATGCAACCCGGCGTATTTGCGATAGAAACTAGGGGACTTGAAAAGCAGTTCGGGTTTTTCCCAGTGCTTATGGGAATTGATCTTACCGTCAACCGGGGTGAATTCCTCACGATTTTCGGTCCCAATGGCGCCGGCAAGTCCACCTTGCTTTCCATTCTTTCGACATTCATAAAACCCGGCGGGGGAGAGGCCTTTGTATCCGGTTTTGAGGTCTCCAGAGAAAAACAGCAGATAAGAAAACTTATAGGGTTCATTTCCCATAACACGATGCTTTATGAAAACCTTACCGCTTGGGAAAACCTCGAGTTTATAGGTGCGTTCTACGACGTTCCGGATCTTAAGAACAGGTGCTCTGATATTCTTGAGAGGGTTGAGCTCTACGTTAAGAAAGACGCGCTCGTAAGCACTCTTTCTTTCGGAACGCGCCAGCGCCTTGCTATCGCCAGAACGCTTCTTCACGACCCGCAGATACTTTTTCTGGATGAGCCGTACAGCGGCCTTGATTACGGCGGAGCTGCCATCCTTACCTCGATCCTAGATTCAATGAAAGCGGATAAAACCGTAGTTATGACGACCCATAATGTCTACGAGGGGCTTTCGCTGTGTGACAAGGTCGCAATCCTCGATCAAGGAGAGGTGGTTTATGCATCCGCACAGAAACCCGCCCGCGAGGAGTTCCAGGATATCTACATGTCTTGCGTCAGAAGTGGGGACGGGCAATGAGAAATATATTCCTTATATTCAGAAAGGATTTTCTGGTGGAGTGGCGTTCAAAGCAGATATTTCCAACGATGTTCGTATTTTCGCTTCTGCTTCTTCTGGTTTTTAATGTCGCTTTTGAATTCCGCTCGGATGTTGATTCCCGGGCAGTTTCGGCCGTTATATGGATAACTTTTATTTTTTCTGGGCTCCTGGCCCTCGGAAGATCTTTTTCGCTTGAAAAGGAAAATAACGCCTTCGCGTTTCTTCTTCTGACTCCTGTAAGCAGAAGCTACATCTATCTCGGAAAACTGCTTTCAAACGTGGTTATGGTTCTTGTCTCCGAGCTTTTCATACTTCCGCTTTTTCTTCTGTTTTTTCTTTCTGCCCCAAACGCGGTTTCGCTTTCACTTACCGATACCATACTCCCTTTTCTCGGGGTTATGGTTCTTGGAACGATAGGGTTTGTGTCTCTCGGCACTTTCTTTTCTTCGATGGCCCTTAATACGAAGCTTCGCGACATGATGCTTCCCCTGCTGGTTTTCCCCCTCATCATACCTGTCGTGATAACCTCGGTCGGAATATGCTCTTCGATACTGGAAGGAAGGCCTCCGAGCTACTACGCTTTTTCTTTGCAGGTGCTGGTTTCCTTCGATATAATCTTCATCCTTTTATGCTCTCTTCTGTTTGAGTATCTTATTGAGGATAGCGGGGACTGACCCGCTTTCTTTTTTAAAAATGCGAAAAATACTGTTTTTCCTGACGTTTGCGCTGATGGTTCTTGCTACCTGGATGACGCTTTTTTATGCGCCTACTGAGGTAGTTATGGGCCATGTGCAGAGAATTTTCTATTTCCACATGGGCACTGTCTGGGCCGCCACGGTGGCGTTTACGGTGGTTTTCGTGGCGAGCATCTACTACTTGGTAAAGGAAACGGCAAAATGGGATACTCTTGCCTACTGCTCGGCCGAGATAGGCATGCTGCTTCTTACTCTAACGATTATCACCGGCAGCATATGGGCAAAACCGGTCTGGGGAACCTGGTGGACATGGGATCCGCAATTGACGACCACTTTTATTCTCTGGGTCCTCTATGCTGTTTATCTGGTCTTGCGCTCAGGTGCCGGCGGGAGAGGGAAAAAGGCCAGATATTCGGCCATATTCGCCATAATAGCCTATGTAGATCTCCCCGTGGTTTATGTCTCGGCCCGTATAAAAAGGGGGATCTCCCCGGTGGTTTTCGGACCCGGGGGAGGAGGGATAGACCCCGCCATGATGCATACTCTTTTGGTCACCCTGTTGGGATTTACGCTTCTTTTCGTTTTACTTCTCGGCGAAAGAATAAGGATAATGAACATGGAAAATGCGCTTTACGCCCGGAGCAGGCAAGGCGGGTAATCTGAGATGGAATATTTTTTGTGGTCAAGCGTAGCGGTCTGGGGTTCCCTAATTGCTTACGTACTTTACCTGCGGGCAAAGTCGGCATCCTTAAGGAGAAAGCTGCTGTCGGGTGGAGATGGTCCCGAGAACGGAGGTAAGGTTTGAAAGCGAGACTGAAATTTATTGTGCCTCTTGTCGTTATAGTGTCTCTGATTTCCTGGCTTGTCTTTGCGGGGGTCAAGGATTCCATGGTCTACTACATAACGGTTGACGAACTGTTAGAGGATGTCCCGGACATTTACGGGCAGAAGGTGAGGGTCTCGGGGACCGTGGTTGACGGTTCAATCCAAAACGAACTCGACGACTCTCTTCGGTTCACCATCGAGGCGGGTGAGGGCAGGCTTGACGTTGAGTATGACGGCATAATTCCCGACATATTCACAGACGGGGTTGAGGCGGTAGTGGAAGGCAAATTCTCAAGAAATAACGTTTTCGAGGCGGATCTTCTGCTTGCGAAATGTCCCACCAAGTATGAGTCTGAAGAAGCTCCCTACCAAAAAAAGAAAGGTTAGAGATGTCTGATATAGGAAGTATAGCAATACTTCTTTCCTTCTTTATTACCATTTACAGTCTTGTCGCTTGTGCTTTTGCCGCGCGAACAGGAAACCGCGCGTTTGCGCTAAGCGGCGGAAACGGCATTGTCTCGGTTGCCTTTCTTCTTCTGGTGGCGGTATGCTGCCTTGTCTACGAACTTGTAACCCTTGATTTCTCGCTTAGATACGTAGCGCTTAACACAAGCACCGACCTTCCGGTGATATACAGGGTGACGGCCCTTTGGGCCGGCCAGGCGGGTTCCCTGCTTCTCTGGAGCTTAGTTCTCTCCCTGTATGCGGCTTTCGTGGTCCTTAGAAGCAGGGGAAAGAGCGGGGACCCTTACGTAAACGCCGTTTTATGCGCCGTTTCGCTTTTCTTTCTTTTCCTCATAGCCTACGTGGAAGACCCATTTGAGAAACTGGGCGTTGCGGTTGGGGAAGGAAGGGGGCTTAATCCGATTCTTCAGAACGGATACATGGCCATTCACCCGATCACTCTGTATGTGGGATACGTGGGGATTACGGTGCCTTTTGCTTTCGGCATAGCCGCCTTGCTCAGCGGACGCCTGGGGGACGAATGGATAAGGAACTGCAGAAAATACGCCCTTTTTTCCTGGATGTTTCTCTCCGCGGGGCTTCTTCTCGGGGCCAGGTGGGCATATCTTGAACTCGGCTGGGGAGGGTACTGGGCCTGGGACCCGGTTGAGAACGCCGCGTTTATGCCATGGCTTGCGGGAACCGCTTTTCTTCACTCCGTTATGATTCAGGAGAGAAAGGCGATGCTTAAGAAGTGGAACATGATTCTGCTTATAATCACCTTTTTCCTTTCCATATTCGGCACTTTTATAACCAGAAGCGGCATAGTGTCCTCGGTTCACTCGTTTGCCCGCTCGGATATAGGTCCGCTTTTTGTCGGCTTTATGGTCCTCATCCTGCTTTTCTCCTTCTCTCTTCTCGCCTACAGGTCAAAGGAACTCGCAAGCGAGGAGAAGTTTGATTCCCCACTCTCAAGAGAAAGCGCCTTTCTGTTTAACAATCTTCTTTTTCTTGCGGCCGCGTTTTCCGTATTCCTAGGAACCATTTTCCCCGTACTGTCAGAAGCTTTCACCGGGAAAAAGATTCTGGTCGGTCCCCCTTATTTCAATGCCGTGGGTGTGCCCATAGGACTTGTGCTTATCCTGCTTATGGGAATAGGTCCGCTTATATCGTGGAAAAAGGCTTCAACGGCAAACCTTAAGAGAAATTTTGTTTTTCCCGCGGTGGTTTTTCTGGTGGTTCTCTTGGTGCTTTTTGTCTTCGGCATGAGGGAGCCGGTAGCGCTTTTGAGTTTTGCGCTTTGCGGATTTGTCGCGGGGACGGTGTTTTTGGAGTATTTCAGAGGTATAAAGGTGCGTAGCGGCAGGGGAGAGAACCCGGTTTCAGCTCTTTTTAATCTCATCTCAAGGAACCGCAGGCGCTACGGCGGATACATAGTTCATCTGGGGGTGGTGCTGCTGGTAGCGGGAATCACGGCTTCTTCTCTTTTCGTTACCCAGAAGGAAGTTGTTCTCGCCAAGGGGGATTCCTTTTCCTTGGGAAGGTACGATGTGGTTTTCCATGGAGTGCGCTTTATCTCAAACGACGCTAAGGATGGATTTTCAGCTGAGCTTTCGATCGAGAACGAAGGAAAGAGCGTCGCGACCATGTATCCCGAAAAAAATATTTACAAGTATGAGGGGAACAGGGAGATAAACCAGGAAACCGAGGTCGCTCTTCGCTCCACTTTCAGAGATGATCTTTATCTCATACTCTCCGAGGTCGATGGAAGCGGAAAGGCGAACATAAGGGCCCTTCTTAACCCAATGGTGAACTGGATATGGGCTGGAGGCATTGTTATCGTTCTTGGAGCGATTGTCACCATGTGGCCTGAGAGGCAAAGAAAAAAGGAGTTCAGCGCGTGAGTGAATACATAATCTCTCTTCTGCTTGTGGTGCTGGTCTCGGTCTTTACCGTTTATCCTCTTTTTGTCGGTCACAGGAGAGGGAGTCGGGGTGTGGATAGTCGAGATAATCGGCTCGAGCAGCTTTACGAGAAAAGGGATCTTTATTACTCCTCCATAAAGGATATAGAGCTTGACCGGGATATGGGGAAGCTGAGCGATCAGGACTACACAGAACTTATTTCAAGGTACAAGGAAAAAGCGGCGACCGTTACAAAGCTTATATCGGAGCTCCAATCGGCTGCTGAGAATGAAAAAACCGGTGAAGAAAAAAGAACGTCTCCTTTCAAGTCCCCGGTTTCATAAACTGCACGAGTCATGAGAAAAACAACCTTGCATCTTCTTTTAATGTCCTTTTGCTTTTTTTTCTCGGCAGTGGTTCCTTCAGCAATGGCACAGCTTTCAGGAGAATCAGTTTTTATCGAGGGGAAATGCGTAAGATGCCATACGCTTGGAAGGGGAAGGTTCGTAGGTCCTGATCTTCTGGGCGTGGGGGATAGATATTCAAGGGATGATCTGATCAGGTGGGCCCGGAACCCGGAGAGCATCTATGCGGAGAAAAAGAAAAAACCGGTAAATGACGGCTATCCGCCGATGCCCCCAATGAATCTCTCGGAAAGCGACGCACAGAAGGTTGCCGATTACCTCCTGGGTTACACGTTTCCATCCGATCCTGCTGAAAGCGGGGCGATAAAAGGTCGCGTAAGGAATATCACTACTGGGAAACTCGAAGCGGGGCAGGATGTCGTTCTGATCTCATACATGGGAGACAGGAAGGAGGATCGGCACTTTGCCAAGTCGGACTCTCTGGGCAACTTCTCTTTTTCTTCTCTTCGGTGGGACAGAAGCTATGAGATCGTGCTTTTTCACCAAGGAGTTCAGTATGTTTCCGGGAAAATGGTTTTTCTTCCAGGAGAGGACAGAATCACCCTTGATCTTCCGGTCTACGACACCACGAGCTCTGATGAAAACGTCTCTTTGCGGTCGCTGAACTTGATTGTCTACCCGGATAACGGCGGTGCCAATGTGAATGTAACCTCCCTTTATGTTTTTGAGAACTCGGGCGAGACCGTTTTTACCGGGGAGCATACAGGCTCGGATGCTACTACCCTTGTTTTCTCGATTCCCGAAGAGGCAGTGGATGTTACTTTTTCAGACGGAGTCAATCCGGAGGCGGTGGAGAGGAAGGGAGAGAAGCTGTACAACAAACTTCCTTTTCTTCCGGGGATGAAAAGGGTTGCTCTTGGTTACTCTCTCCCTCTTTCGCAAATTCGGGGGAAATTTCAGATAGGTTTTGACTATGAAGTTGCTGATCTTGGCGTGTTTGTAAGAAAAACGGGACTTGGAATCCGGGTTGAACAGCCTAGGGCGGTTGCAGAAGATATAATGATCCACGACGAAGCGTTTTTGAAATACGAGTTGTCAGATTTGAACCCAGGCACCATTACAGTAGCTGTCTCCAATCCCTCCTTTTTTAGAAGCGACCTTAGCAAATATCTGCCCGTGATCCTCTTTTTTGTCTTTGCCGCTACAGGAATCATGTATTTTCTCTACGGGAAAAACCGGTTTTCAAACATGGGCTCGAAAAAGTAAAAACCGTTTTCGGTCTGGAGGCCCCCTTTTTTCTCCTGAAAAATGAGCGACACGCAGAAAAATTCACCACCCTTGCTTAACAGAAGCTTTGTGCTTGTAACTTTTCTCGGGTGCCTTTACTTCTTTAACTTTCATTCGTTTCTCCTTCTGCCCATTAGAATTTTTGAACTGGGAGGAACCGAGAAGATCGTAGGATTCGTAATGGGCATTGCGGGACTGAGCACCCTTTTTCTTACTCCTTACGCCGGCCACATAACCGACAGGTACGGAAAGAGACTGTTTGTGCTGCTGGGATTCGCGCTGCTTGCCGCCTCGACGTTTCCACTGGCCTTCTTAGACAGGGTCGATTACCTCTACTACATTATCAGGATAGTTCACGGCTGTTCCTTTTCCCTTTTCTTTGTCGCCGCGGGGGCGCTTACTGTTGATGTTTCAAGCGAGCAAAGAAGAGCGCAAGCGCTCGGCATATACGGCGTTTTCACAATAATAAACTATGCAATCGCCCCTTACGTCGGTTCCATTCTGATAAAGAATTTCGGTTTCGATTTCTTTATTTTCTTCCTTACTGTTACGGCGCTTGTTGGCTTCGGAGTCTCCTTCATGATTGGAGAGGGAAGAAAGAAAGCGGCTATGCCGGAAGACACGGGGCCAGGATATTTGGATTGTCTTCGGAACAAGGCTACGTCTGTGTCCTCCGCTACGCTTTTTATATGCGGAGCGGCATTTATAACCACGCTTAACTTCATCTCCATCTTCTCGCTTTCAATAAACATAGAGAACTTTCACGTTTATTTTCTTTCCTACACCGTTTCGGTGCTTGCGATCAGGGTATTTCTCGGCTGGGTTCCCGACAAGTACGGGAAGTGGAGAGTCGCTTCCCCGTTCGTTTTCTTTCTGGGGTTGAGTGTATTCATGCTGAGTTTCGTGCACGAGGTTAAACTTCTTGTTCTTTGTGGAATCATATTCGGCTGCGCCCACGGATTTGTGTATCCTTCAATATATTCAATCATAATAGAATCGAATCCGAAGGAGGCGAGGGCAAAGGCTTTTGCCATAAGCAGCGTTTCATTCACGGGCGGCGGAATGTTGGGGTCTTTTGTTTTCGGAGTGGTGGCCGAGCTTTTCGGATTCAGGACGATGTTTGTTTCAATAGCGCTTATGGTATTTCTGGGTTTTTTATTCTTCGCCAGGAGTTCTGTGTTAAAGGAGCATAAAGTATGAGCAAGAACCCCATCAGACTTCCCTCCGGTCACCCGAAAATTTTTGACACGATGAAAATAGAGATTCTCCGCATGGAAAACGGGGAATCGGAGCTTTCCATGCCGTTTATTGAGGAGTATACGCAACACTACGGAATGCTTCACGGCGGGGCCATCTTCACCTTGGCGGATGCGGCCTGCGGAGTTGCAGTTGCCAGCGTCGCAAGAGAGGGAAAAAAGTTCCTTACGTCCGGAATGAATATAAATTACATCGAGCCCATCAGGGAAGGTGTTACTATCTGCCGTGCCAAGGTGCTCAGGCAGGGGAGAATAATGCCCGTTGAGAGCGAGGTCTGGAATTCCGGTATCTGCGTGGCGAAGGCTACCGCTATTTATACTCTGGTTGGTTGATTCTTCTTCCTTAACCTCGATGAAATACAAAAGAAATGAAATTGTCAGAAAAACAGGACGAAAAATTCAAGAACCGTTCGATTTAACTTGCTTGCTTCACATTACTTGCTATTTTGTTGCTTGATTTGCCAATGATAGGGATAATAATTACACCTATATAGTTTAGATATTAGTAAAATGAAAGCTCGCACAGCCAGATTTGATGCGCACTACGAAGTGGCCTTTCATCGTCCGGCCTTCAGCCGTATTGCATCGTTTTCACAGATTGTAGAGCCAATTTACGACGCATTCAGTTCAGAATTACCGATTCCTCCAGACGCGATAAAGTTAGAAACCGGAAACACTATAGCCACTGCCGGCGTCACTCTAACCTTGTTTTCCGGGTTTGGTTCGTTTGAAGCGAGGCTAGACGGATACAAAGTCCACTTTCTTGACCTTCGATCACCGGAAGCTATTGATCAGGCCAAGCGATACGCTAAGCTCTTTGAATCCGCTGTACGCGGGTTCTTGGCTGATGGAATACCAGCACATTGGAGGCTCATCACTCCCTCTTGGCTGACGGTCGATGGAGGTGTGGATGCGGCCGGAGACCTTATTAGACGCCTTACTTGGCTTCCTGAATCTCACGACCCGTTTGAAATAGGTTCAACCGAGGTAAGTTCACAAGTCAGGTTCAACTGTTTCAATGCAGAAGACCTGTGGACCGTCAGGGTCACTGTGGACAAGTCGGCAATGCCGGATACGCATTTATTCTTAGAGATTTTTGGTGAGTACGCAGCAGGTTCTCGTTTTGACACCTTGGACAAACAAGCTGAGCATCTTTCCATCGTATCAAGGCCTGTTATCGACAAACTGGGTTTGGAAGTGGAGTAACAAAGTCCAATGCTTAATGCTTCTCCAAACTTTCCGTTAATGTCATCCTCAGTACAACATATGGTGACCGAAGATCCTCGCCAGTTACAGATCAATCCACAGCGCGGTTCCTCTGAAGACTTCAACTCGACTCAGTACCTAGAAAGCAATCGTCCTTCTGCATCTTTGCGGACAACAAAAACTGTCCGATACAGCGTTGGATACGGCAAAAGTGGGGTTTTGCGACCACAAATGTACGACAATCAATTCGATCCCAAACTAGTCGAGATACAGTATGGTTCGCACATTTTGTCTTCTCGCGCACTAACAGGTCGTCTTACCGAGGCGACCATTTCTCTTGCCGGCCTTGGATTAGCTGCTTCGGTGGTTACCACCGCGATGTGGCTGGAAGAATCGTTAAATGAGTTGGAGGAGTGTTCCGCCTGCGCAGTTGACGAGGGCTTAGAGGAGCCTTCAGAACTTGGATTGACGAAGGCTAGGAAGTTGTTGGAGACAGTTTCTACTCGCATAACGAACCGGCCGGACATATATCCGATGGACGAGGGTAGCATAGCAATTGATTTTCGGAATCCTGAAAGCAGGAGTGGGGTTTTGTTCTTGGTCGAACAGGATGGTTCTGGAGCGCTTTTCCACCGTACTAAAAACTCTAAGGGTCGGCTTCGGGTTGATGATGCAGCAGACTTGCTCCAGGAAGGTGGTTTTCTGGAACTCGAGAGGGTGGGCATTCGGTAGTGAACAGACAGTTGGGTGAGGAAATACCGGATTCCATAGCGAAAGACGACAGACTCGGAAGGGAAGAGAGATCGCAAAGCGATGCCAAGCGCTCTTTCCGCAGACTGAAAAGAGAAGGTAAAGCAAGGGTACCTGTCTCAAAATTTAAGCCGCCTAAAAGTAGCAATGAAATTTCAGTTAACCGAATGGGTTTGGTTCCCGTAGCCAAAATGGCGGAATTGGGTATGCGGAATGCAAGTTTGTCCGGGAAGTTGTTTTGGGGTTGGTATATTTTAACCGCCGAAGATATAGAGGAAGTTGGCTGTAGCGTAAAGCCGTCGTCCTCAGATGACAATCCTTATCATGCGGATATCGTAATCCCGGTAGCATTAGACGCCGAAGAGAGGCGAGATGACATTATCGAGTATGCAACAGGCTTAGCATATCACTCTACGTTTCTCCCTTGGGGTGAGTGGACCAAGACTGTTTAACCGGCCACATTTACCCAATGTTTGTTGCGTGATAACAGTTAAATATCCCCGTAGCGAGACTGCAGTAGCGCCAAGCTTACCACTGAAGCCGTCTCCGCCCTTAGTATTCTTTCTCCGAGCCCGAGCACCGTATAGCCTTTTTCCTTTGCCAGGGTGATTTCCTGTTTCGAAAAACCTCCCTCGGGGCCTATGAAGAGATTTATTGTTCTTACGAATTTCTCGTGGGAACTCATGTAATCTCTAAGCAATTCGCTTTGGTTTTCGTAAAGTATTATCTTGATTTCGCTTTCGTTTCTTATTTCAAGAGACCTTTGAAGATCAACCGGTTCTGAAACCGCAGGCGGCACGGTTCTTCCGCACTGTTTTGTTGATTCTCGTGCTATCTTGTTCCACCTGTCTACCTTGGCGGTTGACCTTACTTGGGTTCTTTCGGAAATTACCGGAAAAATCCCGGATACGCCGAGCTGGGTTGCCTGACTGATTATCCCGTCCATCCTGTTTCCCTTGAGAATCGCCTGGAAGAGATTCAGTTCCAGTTCAGGTTCTGTTCGCAGCAGGCGGGTGTCGTGAACCCGCAGAGCGATGTTTGCAGAGGAGATATCCGTTATTGTGCCCACGTACTCAGTGGATTCAGTGTCAAAAACGGTTATGCGGTCCCCGGCCCCGAGTCTCAGCACTTTCGTTATATGCGTGTAGTCGCTCTCGGATATTGTTCCGCGAAGGGTCCCGTCATCTTCTGTGGAGGGCTCTTTTCTGATCGGAAATCTGGGCATTTCAAGCCGCCTGCCTTTTTATGAGACGTATAGATCTAGGATTTTTTCTTTGAGATCCTGGGCCGTATGGATGTCGGCGGTTACCGCAGGGGTAAAACCGTAGCCAAGCAGCGTTGCGGCCGTTACGGGTCCTATGCATGCAAACCCGGTTTTACTGAAAAGTTCCGGGTCTTTTCCCAGAAGCGAAAAGAAATTCGTTACTGTCGAGGAACTTGTGAACGTCACTAGGTCTATCTCCGCCGCGGAGAGTTTCGTTTTCATCAGATCAAGTTCTTCCTTTGTATAGTCTGGAACAAGAGTTTCATAAACACAGAGTACCTCCACCGTAGCTCCCATTGCCCGCAATGTTTCAGGAAGAATTTCTCTTGCCACGAGCGCTCTCGGAATAAGTACTTTTTTGCCGGCAAGATCTAGTTTCTCTGCAAGTGAGATTATTCCTTCGGCCGTATAGACTGTGGGCATATAATCCGGCGCGAGGTTGTACTTTAGCAGTTCTTCCGATGTTTTTTCTCCTATGGTTATTATCTTTTTGCCTTTTAGGTCGCGCGAGTCCTTTCCATGGGAGGCGAGCACCTCAAAATAGTTGCTGACCCCGTTTACGCTTGTGAAGACCAGAAAATCGTAGTCTTCCAAGTTCTTTACAGAAAGCTGCTGTGCCTTGGTATCTCTTACGGGTTTTATTTCAATAGCGGGAAATTCGACGGTCTTTGCCCCGCAGGAACCAAGAAGTTCTGAGAACTCGGATGAAGCCTCTTTTTCTCTTGTTACCATTATGGTTTTTCCGAAAAGAGGCTTTTTCTCGTACCACCCTATAGCTTCTGCGAACGTGGCTACCTCTCCAACCACTATGGTGGCAGGGGTCTGCACGTCGAGGACTCTCGTTTTTTCCGCTATGTCGGAAATAGTCCCCACGACGGATCTCTGTTCAGGCAGCGTGCCGCATGATATGACCGCAACAGGGGTGGATGGCTCTTTCCCGAGCTCAAGCAGTTTCTTCATTATGCTCTCGAGGTTGCTTAGTCCCATAAGAAATACCATCGTTTCGATTTCGGCCGGATCGTAGTCAGAATCCTCCCCTTGGAGGTGCCCGGTAAAGACTGCGAAAGATGAGTTGTAACTCCTGTGGGTAATGGGAATTCCGCCGTATGCCGGCACCGCGGTAACGGAGCTTACTCCCGGGACAATCTCGATATCGATGCCGTTTTTAACGATAACCTCGGCTTCTTCTCCGCCCCTTCCGAAAACAAAAGGATCTCCCCCTTTAAGCCTCGCAACCGTCTTTCCTTCCTTTGCCTTTCTTACGAGAAGTTCGTTTATCTCTTCCTGGGATATGTGCGCTTGTCCTGCTGTCTTGCCGGCGAAGACTAGCTCTGCGTCAGGCTGGCAGAGTTTGAGTGTCTGCGGGTTCACAAGAGAGTCATAGATTACCACCTGTGCTTCCCCGAGCAGTTTCTTTCCCTTTAAGGTAAGAAGCCCTGGGTCGCCGGGTCCCGCACCGATCAGATAAACCCTGCCTTTTTTTTCGCTCATGGAATCGTGGATTGCTGGGGAGAGACCCCGGAGAAATTCACCTGTCCGTTTCTTTGTACATTACGCCTGAAGCGAGAAACGGTGTTGAACGCCGCTTTTCGCCTGTCCTTTGCTCCAAAATTATATTATTTCTCATGGGTTGGCTCCTGTAAAATCACCTGTTAACAGCAAATGGAACTGTCCGCTTTTATAGCACGCGAGTTGTCCGCTTTTGCTTTTTTCACTTCAGCCTCCCAGGGCGTAGCCCGAAGAGGGTGAAGTGAAACTGCGGGAACCCCTTATCCGGGTTCTCGGTCTGCTTTCGCCTCCTTTGTTTTTTAACCTGCCTTCACTGTTATATCCGCCCAGCCTGCGCTTCCCATGATACACAGACATGCTCCCGTCCGAATACTCATGCACAACTACCTTCGCCCTCACAAAATGATAACGATCCTTAACCGGCGGGATCTGCAAACTCATACCCTTGTACCTCACGCAGTTGTCGTTGCCCACTACCCTCCGATGCTTCAAACACAGTATATCGTCAAGGTTGGCATCAAAAAGCGGTACAAACGCTTCCCCCTTCTCCGCCGCGGCCACCATGAAACGCCTGTTGAAATCCTCTATGAAACTCTCCTCCAAAAACCTGTTCGCCTCTTCCATCTCCACTATACCACGCTCACGCAACTCCGCGGGCAACCTTCCCTGCAAGGTCCCGAACATCCTCTCGCTGCGCCCCCTGGCCTCAGGGGAATATCCCGGTATCATCAGAATGCCCAGCTCACCCATCGCTCGCCCAAACTGCGTTGGATTCTCCTTGTCCACCTTCTCTCCGGCCACCGGAGTGCTCCAGTAGTGAGGCCCCCGGTCACTGTAAAAACTCAAGAATATCCCTTTACTCTCCAATACATCCTTACCCCTCTCATGCTGCTCCAGGTCCCTTCCTCCGAAACAAAGAAAGCGCTGTATATCTCCCCGGTGGCGTCGTCCATGGTCACCACAAGGTCCCACACCTCCCGGGGAACCCACCTGTGAGTGCTTGCGTCCTGGTGTATCATCTCCCCGGCACACTCCCGCCGCTGCCTGCGCTGGCGGTGCACTCCCCCTCCCCGGGGCCTCCTCGCCACTCCCGCAGAGTAAAGGGTTCTCTTCACCCAGTTGTAGCAGCGACGGCCTCCGTGGCGCTCTTTATACGCCTCGTAGAAGTGAGCCACGTTGCGTTCGGGGTAGAGGGTCTTGTACAACTCCACCACCTCCGAGATCTCCTCCTGCGGGGCCCGGTTGTGGGAGAGTGCTCCCAGGCGCTTATCCAAAAGCCCACGCATCCCTTCGTCCCTGTATCGGACCGCGTAACGACGAAACGTTCTCTCCCCTATCCCGAGCTGCTCTGCTGCTTCTGCCTGTATAACCTTCTTCTCCTTCCACCTCCGGTATACCCTCTCGAACTGGTTCATCCTGACTCTTTGCAGAAACCTCGTCTGGTCCATGAATACCTCCTCCTTTGGAGAAGATAAATCCAGACAATCGCCCTTCAGCAAAACCGGACAGACGGCGTGCTATACTTCCGGACAGATGGCGTGCTATTAACATCACCGAGAGACTGCTTGCTAGAGAAAGATTTGATTCCACTTCTTAACTCAAAGGTTGTGAGTTCAGGCCAGCCATGCATCGATGGTTTTGGTTACTTGCGCAAGACCAACAACATTTAAACTAAAAATTATTGGGAGAAGATTGTTGCGAAGGTAAAGAATTCCTTGGCTCCCTCCCTCTTTCCTTGCTATATTTTCGAGAATCTTCTCCGTGATAATTTTCCTGCTTTCAGGTAGAAGCGGTTCCTGGTACAGTAGCTTTAAAAACTGCGCCGCCAGCATAATCACCTGCATTAGGTCGGCAGACTCTTCGGCGAGGAAAGAAAGTGCTTGCGAAAACGGCCATTTGTCTATCTTCCACTCTGCAATAATTCCAGCTTGTCTGATAGTATTCGGGTTCAGGCTGGTGAAATAATATCCATACCCGAAAAGCTTTGCGCTCGCATCAAGAAACACCTCTGGTTCAACTATGGTCGATCCAGCACATTTTTCAATAACAAGCTGTGTCCATACATGTGATAGACCGTACTCAGTTCTAGCTAGCTTTGCTTGCACGAGGTCGTCAGTCCAAAGCACCGCTCCCGGCATACGGGCCAACAAGACCGCTTCCGCCCCATAGCGGCCAAATACCTGAAGCAGTTTATCTCTTTCTTCTGGTTCTAGTTCAGCAAGAGACATGCAAGGTTCGACCTTGCAGGCGCTTTCTAGGATATCAACAAGATTACGTAGTTTCTCAATAAAGAACTTTTTTTCCTCACTACTGCTTTCCAAAAGTGCGTGTCCAGCATCTGTTTTTAGTAGCGTTGCTGATTCCCAGCTCCCAAGTGGTGCTTTGTTTGCTATCATGCGACGGAGTTCGTTCACGGTGTTTGTAGAAACCACAAAGTCAATTGACCAGTTTTTCAGTATGTCGAGTTCGTCCAGCAGAAACAACGATGAAATTGCACTCATGTCTAAAACGATTGTACTGCAAGACCCGAGTGTTTCTGTTGCGCTATTATACTCTTCCCTAGAACTTTCACAGCACTTCACGAGACCACTCGGAGATGTAGCCAGATTCAGAACCGCTTCGAACGCATTGCCACCAAAATGTTCGCCGAGAACATGGAGTGGGAGCAGGCGCTCTTTATATATCTGTTCAAACCTGAGCACTTCTTGATGGCGCTTGTCTACAAGATCCAAGATTATGCTAATGTCCGGCTCCGATTCGTCTGATCCGGTCTCCTTGGGTACCCCTTTTATAACCTGTACGTCCGTCAACCCCTGAAATCTCACCTGCCACTGTTCCAAGCAGTCCTGATAGCGATACACATATTTGTTACGGATTTCCCTGATTTCTGCAATGCGATCTTTTATGCCTTTGGCGAGGACAAAAGAGTCTCCCACTTTTTTCTCCCTCATTGCGTTACATAGGGGGTCTTCAGGCGAGAGTTCGGGTTCCGGAAACTGTGAACGATCATCTGGAGAATCTTCGACTATAATCCAGTGAAGCGATGAGTCTCCCTGCTCAACGTAACATACGGCTACTCCAAGCTCGACATGGTCTGGACTCTGTAACATTGGTTCGTTTTCAGGAACATCATGGAAAGACAGCATTAATGCTCTATGGGCATCTGGGTTACGGGGATTGCGGCGCAGGACATCGTAGGCGTACTGGATTGCAAGCTGTCCTTGTCCGATCGCTTTCAGTACGCTTACGGCAGCATGACCTGTCTTCGGATCCATCTGATCGGCTTTTGGTATGCTTGAAGGATCATGATCCACCAGTTCAGGTCGGTCAAGTTCCAGTCCCATCAAGGAGCGCCTGAGACTGAGTTCCTTGTCTTCTGGGTACCGCCCGACTTCCTCGTCAAGAATTTTTATTGCTTTCTCAATGTTGTATTGCATAAGGAAAGAGAACTCTGCGTCGAACAGAGTCTTGTTTACTACTCCTGCCCGGCGCAGTTCTTCGAAAATGCTGAGCATAATGTTATGTCTTTCCAAGCGATTTGCGCATTCCAAAAGATATTTTGTATCGGAACCATACGCAGTTGGATCGGCAATCCGCTGCCAGAGCGGGAGAGCGTCTGCAAAACGCTCTAGCTGGAAAAGCAGTAACGCAAGCCGCCGAATTTCAAATACCGTCATTGCATCATTTATGAGCGCAAGAGCGTCATCCGCGTAATCTGAAGCTTTGTCAATTTGTCCTTCCAGCAAATAGAGCTTTGCGGTAAGCGTCTTGAGATTGATCTCTGATACCATTCCGGCAGGAATTTCATTCAGAAGCTTGTGGCAGGCATTGAACTGTTTTTCCTTTACAAACGCAAACGCTCGTAGTCCGCATTCAATTGCCCTTTCCCGAAGATCTTCCCACAGTTTTGTTTTGCTTTTTGCCAGCTGTGAGAACAGCTCTCCTGCGTCAGAATAATCACCGGGGCCTCCGCGTTCCATAAGCATCATGCCAAGGATCATTTGACCTTGGTATGACAACGCATCTGTCGGTACGCGACGCATCAAGTCAATAGCCTCGTCAGGTTTTCCCTCAATACGGAGCGACACGCCGCGGGCTTCAATGACTAAAGTATTCTGAGGGGCAATTCTCCTTGCCTCTTCCAAATCCTCAAGTGCTTCCGCATTCTTTCCAAGAGCTGTTCTCACTCTTTGTCTAGTAAGCAGAGCTTCGATTTCTCCAGAAACGAAATGATTTTCTTTAGCAAACGCAATCGCTTTGCCAAGAGCGTCTTCAGCTTCCATGAGTTTTTCTTCGTTACAGGAAAGATTTTCGACTCCATACTGTTCAATGTTCCTTGAAATCTCTCTCTGAAGAACAATTTGTCCCAAGTACAGCCAGGTTTCTGATGCTTGGCTCCCAGCGTTCGCGGCGGTCCTGATGAATTGCTCAGCTCTCCGAAGGTTTCCTGAATTAAGCGCCCTACAAGTCAAAGGAACCGCCACCTCATCTTTTTCAAGCAGATCTTCGGGTATGGAGGTTTTGATATGCTCCAGAGTTTGCGAATCCGGCGCGCTTTGAATAAAGATCAACAGTACGCGTTCTGAGCGTGGGAACTCTTCCTTAAGCTTGCATGCCAGTCTGTAAGCCCGTTCGCGCTGCTCAAGCATCAAATAGCCAAGTGCTTCATTGATCCGGGCTGTTTCGTCATCCGGCTGGTGTTTTTTTGCTTCTAGGTAAAGATCGGCCGACTCCTGGAGGTTGTCGGTCGATTCTTCGACATCCGCGAGTGATGTAAGCAACCTGAACTTCTGCCGCGCTGAGAGCCTGTCCCAGTTGCGTTCCCTGATTCGCCGGAGCAGAAGTTTTGCTACCTGATAGTCGTGTTTTTTCAGAAAATCCCGCGCCTCGTCAATCTCGGCATCAAATCCGCCTTGGTTGTTGCTGTCGAGGTCTTGTACGGGGACCCGCTGTATCTTGAAAAACTCGTCAAGTTTAGACTCAAGCCTTTTAACGGCAGGGACCGACGCCCCACCTTCGTACCAATCACGGACATCCGTGTGCTCGTCCAGAAGCTCCTCGATGCGGTCCCAGCCAAAAACTTGGACTTCAAACAGATTTTTTTTCCTGTGTTCTTGATTTATCTCCACGAGCAAGCTCTGCACTTCCGTACCCACTTTGCTCGTCGTCATGATTACGTATAGGTCAAGGGGAGGTTTGAATTTCTTCGCTTTCCCGATTTCGGCTTTCACTTCGGTCGGAGTAATCCTTTTTTCTTTTTCTCGTAGCTTGCACTGCGCCGCGCGTAGTAAGTCTTGCCCACTTGAGTCAAGGATATCCACCCCGTCCTGAGACTGCCCCTTGGTTCCATACAACTCTAACCCTGAGCATCTCCAATGATCTCGTAGCAGTTTTAGACAGAGAATTTCGAAATCTTCTGGGTTTTGAGGTTTATTGTAACTCTTGCGCATGTTTTTCTTATTGGTATTTGGGATAAGTTTAAATTCGCCTATTCTGCCTCAAAGTACAACACCCCTGATTTCTGAGCAAGTCCAAGAGTTCTCTTTTTATAATGCGTCAATTAAACGGTCGATATTGCTGCAAGAGAAACAATATTAAGATATTTTAAGATTGCGAAACGATGATTGTGCGGCTTCGATTTTAGACTATAGAACTCTCTAGATCAATCCGTATTGAGAATAATTTTCACGAGGTATGGCCCCGAATTTGTGGGGTTGTGGCAGGTGCTGGGCTTTATTGCACGACTTGTATTAATTGTAAACCGATCTTTAGTGATCGTTCAACAAGTTGATATGGTTTCAATATTGATGATCCAGCTTTTAGGTATAGTTGAACGGAAAATCATACCGCAATCGACTCCATAGGGGTTAACCTGAATATCTGGGCGTGCTAATCTGTCACTCCAAGCATTAAGAAGTTCTCTGATTAGATTGGGCATTCCACCTTCTTCTAGAACATCCTCAATACTGAAAGCCGGCTGGGATGCTTCCAACGCAATTTTCCCTGGAACAGCAACCTTGATTACTCTAGGTTCACCATCTTTTCCGAGAAATTTCTTTCCTTCAGTTCCGAGGAGTTCTTGTGCTATTTTCTGATCAAATTCAGATCCATAGGTCAAATAGTGATTGAAGTTGTTGATCAATCCAGACCTCGAGAGAGTTAAATGAACTTGGTTCAATCGAACCCCGAGGTTGGCGTCTTCTCCAAATCTTTCAATGGTTACATCGAGTTGATCGGCCACCTCGTTCCAGCGTGGATGATGGGAAAGCGCTCTGAGAAGCCGTGAACGACGAGAACGAGTTTCTAATGGCAGCAATCCTTTGGCTTGGATTGATTTGACCTCAGTATCAGTCAGCCGGGTTCCATGATAACCCGTAATCTTTATTGACTGAATCCACGTGAGCGTTCTATCAACGATCATCTTCTTATTCGTTAAGGTAAAGAGATGGTCAAGTGCGTCTTCAATAAGTTCGGGTTTTGCCGCAATAAGTTGATTCACGACTGATTCTGAAATCTGCCCCCCGAGTGCATAGGTGAGTTGGGGTTTCCAAGTGTCAATATCGTCGAAATCTAGCAGTGTATTGTCTATTGGTGAAATTCCTGTTGAATCTGTACTATTTGTCACGATCTGTGAGAAATGTAGGCATATCCTATTATGCACACTACTCCATAAGTAATCATGTCGAAGTCAAAAAGAAACTCCTAATAGATGATTTATCCGAATTTTATCCTGTCAATCTCTTTCATGATGTTGTTGGTCTCAATCAGAGCAACAACAATTTTTTGATAGTGTTGAATATCGTTAAAAGTCAGGGTTCTGTAACGGCGGTCTTTTAGCCATTTTTGTGCAGGTCTATAAGCTCCGATATAAAAATCCCAAGCAACAAGGGGAATTTTATCAAAATATTGTTCGTCATTTATCCATACTCGGCCGAGTTGTTGTTTCTCATCAGATAATTCCCAATCACTTGCCCCTATTGCTCGAGTAATTCGGTTATCACCATCTTGTGGATAGTCAACCAATGTGATTTCTACTGCTTCAGATTGTAGTAAATGAGTCTGGCGCAGTTCCCTGCCAAGTTTGACCATTTGCCAGAACATATTTCCATCGGTTGGATATGGAATACAAGGGAAATCAGTTTTCAGAAATGTTTTATATTTTTCGCGGTAAGTGGGTGAATGTAAGACGGCGTATATATAATCCAGTATATCTATCGGGGTAAAGGTGCTAGCAGGTGTTGACCCTGTCAGGGTTTCTTCTTTCTCCGTCGAGAAATTAAGATTTAAGCATTCTGCAATCCCTTCAATAATTTCGAGGTTTAAATTGGGCTCTTTCCGCCCTGCTTTATCAAGTAGGCTCTTAACATCCGGGTATACATATAACGGAAAACTATAGGCTATTTCACTAGTGCGATTAGAAATATAAGTGCTTTCAATTATCTCATTTGTAATAAATGCATGAACATATTGGTTGCCGCTTTTGAATTGTCTGCATAATGTAAGCCCAACATTTTCACGGTTGAGAAAATGCTGCATTACTTCTTTACGAGGATAACAATGAAAACCTTTAGAATTCCCCGTGTAGTAAGTGTAGCGAGAATCAAAGGGCCTATAACTTATTGATGTAATCCTGTCATCATCAATACTTGACTTCTCTAAATCTGCTCTGGCATAAGAGACTTTCCAATCTCTAACATCTTTGCCCAAGTTAAATTCGACTCTGGCATCTTCATCGCTTAGAGAAAGAAATTTAGAAACAGTGTCTTTTAAATCTGTGCTGTTATAATGAATCGTAAATTTATCTCTTGCCGTAACAACTCCAATACTATTAAGAGGAAATAACTCTCGTACACTAAAACCTTTTTTATATTGCTTTTCCGCCTCGAAATCCCTTTTAACCATAAAATACATCGGACTTTCCACATTTTTCAGGTGGGTGAAAGGTATAGTGTCAATAGAGCTGTCCAATAGATACCGATATTTAAATTCTCGCTCACCGTATAAATCGTAATGATGTACTTCTGCTAACCACCCAGACTTTTTCTTTTTACCGGTTTTAATGAAAAAATTTATGGATACACCTTGCTGGATATCAAATACATTGACATCTCTTGAACCGTCAGGGGCCACTTCTTTTTTCTTGGTGTTACCATGTAGGTCCAATATGTAGATTTTGTCGTAGGTTTTTAGCAGATTCCAACGCATTCCCCTGAAGGTAGGATTATCTAAAAAGCTGTGGGAATTGATAAAGGCCAGTATACCGCTGCCGTTTTTTTCTATAAAGTGTTGACCACAGCGAAGAAATTTTACGTAATCATCGTTGATCCATTTCGGGTTGCGTTCCTTCAATTTTTCCTCACTGTCGGGCTCTTTTTTATAGTCATCCATCAGTCCCATGATCCAATGGCTTTTGTTAGTGCTTTCGCCCCTATAAGGTGGATTACCTAATACCACCATTACTGGTGAATCACGTTTGATGTGGTTGGCTTCTCTGGATTCATTGCTTAACCAAGATGCAAACAAAGTTCCGGTATCTGGATGATGTTCTTGTAGGGAATCGGTAAGAAAGATTTTCAGCCGTTTCCCTTGAGTTGGCTTATAGCCCGTTTCCTTTAACAACATGTCAATCTGCAAATGTGCCATTGCGTAGGAAGCCATTAATAATTCAAAACCGTTCAGGCGAGGAATTAAATCCTCTTCTACATAGCTGCTCCAGAAACCTTTCATGGTGCTGGAAATTTTCCCATGTATCAGTCTAATTACCTCTGCTAGAAAAGTGCCGGTACCAGTAGCTGGGTCTAAAACCTGAACTTTATGTACTTCCTTGGTTTTGATTACAGGCTTACCCTTATTCTTACCTTTGGTGATTGCCGTACCTTCTACTGCCACTTTTATTTTGGTTTTTCTGGTGTCGGACAACCCATCCCTGATGCCAAACTCGGTTCTTAATAGTTGATCGACATTGCGCACAATGAAATTGACCACTGGTGCGGGAGTGTACCAGACACCGCGTGCTTTTCTCTTGGCAGGGTCATATTCAGCAAGAAAGGTTTCATAAAAATGAATGATTGGGTCATGGGTCTGTGTACGTTGACCAAAATTTGCCAAGAGTTCTTTTATGTCGGTGGCACGGAATACATCTGCAAGGTTGTCTACTGTAGTTTTAATACGGCTGTCAATATTAATTCCAGCTACATTATCGAACAGTTTACGTAAGAATGGGTTGCTTTTTGGGATCAGTTCGGCGGCTTCCTGACGACTGAAAGTATCAAGGGTTGGATCATTCAGACGTGCTGCAAACATTCCATATGCCAGGGTTTGCGCGTAGATATCGGCAAAATCCTGTGGACTGAGGTCGTGTATTAATACCTCTTTAAAAGTTTTGTATTGTTCTTTTAGCTCAGTGTCTTCAGCATTATCTTCATCTGATGTAATTGCCTTTTCTAAAATATTTCTCAGAAGACTGGCTTTGGCAGCCATCATTTCAGCTAACTTTTGAGGTAATTTGATGGTTTGGCTGACAAAACTGCAGGAATTTTGTATTAGGTTGGTAAATTCAGAAAAGTTACCGGTTAGTGGTTTTATTTTGTCTCGATCAATTTCGGCGATACGAATTTCATGTACCATTTCTCCATTTTGAAAAAACTGAAACCACAGATAGTCTGTGATAATCAAGTTATCAAGAGCTTTGCGGTAGCGGTCAAATTGTTCTTTATATTGTTTGTGATTTAGGTCTTTACCTATATCTTTGGCTTCAATGAAGCCTATGGGAATTTGATCTTTGGTAATTACAAAATCTGGATTTCCACATTCAGTGACATTGGCAGGTTCGTTAGTCACTCTGACATTAGGTTGCAATTCGCGAACCAGCGCTTCTAAATCTCCCCTGTAGGAGTGCTCGCTGGAAATTCCTTGCTTATAGCGATCATTAATACTTGCTATATACTCTTGCAGATTCATTCTATAGGGTCTCTGATTAAGTGATCAATTATTTGCGAGGCTACAATAATACAACAAAGTTGCCCTAGTCGGCAAAAAGGTCAATGTACTCAAATTACCAGGCTTAAAGGGGAAAAAGCTGTACAGTTCCGTCAACTTTCCTTGATAATAATAGCTTTTTTTGTGTATTTTGTGAGAAATTCTAGATGTCCAAGCAAGTAGTTAAAATAGTTTCTAACATGGATTCCGGGAAACCTCTGTTTAATCTAAAAAGCCCTTTTGAACCCAGGGGGGATCAGCCCCGGGCCATTTCCGCCTTGAGCAAAGGGTTAAAGCTAGGGTGCAAGGATCAGGTTCTCCTTGGAGTTACCGGAAGCGGCAAGACCTTTACCATGGCACACGTTGTACGTGACGCCGGACGTCCCGCACTGATACTTGTTCACAACAAGACTTTAGCTGCGCAGATATATGCGGAGCTGCGCGATTTTTTTCCCGACAACGAAGTTCACTATTTTGTGAGTTACTACGATTACTATCAGCCCGAAGCCTATATCCCCGAGACCGACACGTACATAGAGAAAGACGCATCGATAAATGAATACATAGACCGCATGCGCCACGCGGCCACTAAGGCCCTTTTCAGGCGAAGGGATGTGATAATCGTCTCGAGCGTTTCGGCTATCTACGGAATCGGGGCGCCCAAGGTTTATTACGGCATGCTTACCGAGATCGAAGTGGGAATGGAACTTTCAAGAAATGATTTCGCCCTCAGGCTTGAGGAAGTGCGTTACGAAAGAAAGATTGACGAGCTTGACAGGGGCAATTACAGGGTCAGGGGGGACGTGGTGGACGTGTTTCCCTCGCATGAGGAATCAACTGCGCTCAGAGTCGAGTTCTTCGGAGATTCTATTGAGACGATACGCGCTATAGATCCCCTTAGTGGACAGACTGTCGGAGAGGTGCGGGAGGTTTCCATTTTTCCGGGCTCACATTACGTGGCCCCAAAAAGCGTTTTAGAGGATGCGGTGGAGAATATAGATCGGGAGCTTGAAGCCAGGCTTGCTGAACTAAGAGACCGGGGCATGGAACTTGAGGCTGACCGGCTTGAGGAAAGAACTAGGTTTGATCTTGAGCTGCTAGATACGATGGGTTTTTGTCCCGGTATCGAGAACTACTCAAGATATATCTCGGGACGGCGTCCCGGAGAACCTCCTTACACGCTTCTTGATTATTTCCCCGAGGATTTTCTCTGTGTTATCGACGAGAGTCACCAGATGATTCCGCAGCTTCGGGGCATGTATCTGGGTGACAGAAGCAGGAAGCTTTCTTTGGTTGAAAACGGGTTCCGGCTTCCTTCCGCATTTGATAACCGCCCCCTTAGTTTCGAGGAGTTCGAGGCCAAAGTCGGGCAGGTGGTATACGTTTCAGCTACCCCGGGTTCTTATGAACTCGAACGAGCCCGCGGCAATGTCGTCGAGCAGATCATACGGCCGACGGGGCTTGCCGACCCCTTGATTGAGACCCGCACCGCCCAGAACCAGGTGGACGATCTGTTTGATGAACTCAGAGAAGTTGCCGCATCGGGGCAGAGGGCCCTCGTTACGACGCTTACAAAGAAGATGGCTGAAGACCTTACGGACTATTACAGGGAGCTCGGTCTGCGGGTTGAGTACCTGCATTCTGAGATTGACACCCTCGAGAGAATAAAGATCGTAAGGGACCTGAGGGCCGCGCGGTTTGACGTACTGATCGGGATAAATCTTCTTCGGGAGGGACTCGATATCCCCGAGGTCTCTCTTGTTGCGGTGCTTGATGCCGACAAAGAAGGATATCTTCGCTCGGAAACATCGCTTGTTCAGGTTTTCGGTCGGGCGGCGAGAAATGTTTCTGGCAGGGTGATCCTCTACGCGGACATCATGACGGGGTCTATGCGTGCCGCCATGGCGGAAACCCGCAGAAGAAGAGATATCCAGACGGAGTACAACACAAAGCACAACATAGTCCCGAGGAGCATCGAAAAAAACATAACAGACGTGCTGGGTTCCATATACGAGTCTGACTACCTCAAGATTTCCGGTACTGAGGAGGAAGATTTCCTCGATATCCCCCCGAACAAGATCCCGGGAACTATAGCCAAGCTTTCAAGGGAGATGAAGACCGCCGCGAAGAAGCTTGAATTCGAAAAGGCCGCCGAATTCAGAAACAGGATAAAGAAACTTCAGGAACTGGAACTCAAATACGCAGAAGGGGTTGCGTAAGCACATCATCCCCGTACAACTTGTCTACCTTAGGAGAGGTATAGAATAGGAAGAGTGTGTGCAGAAACGTACGCGAGTGGTCAAAAAAGATCGGCTGAATTGGAGAGATAATTGAGGTGGTACGAGAATGGTGAAATGCCAAGAGGTTTAGGTTTAGGGGCGTGGGTCTGATGATATCAGGGTTCTATAATTGCTTCGGTGGTGGATGTCTACTGTGTCCAACGCCACTATTGTGGCAACTTACTATGCTACGATTGACAGCCGAGTGATGTTCGGAATGCGGGATGCACTACGAGTTGAGCCCTTTCCATCTTCAACATAGCACTAATCTTTGCTAAGTTGTAACCAATATCATAGGCGAACTGTGGTTTGCCATTATTACCGTTCAATACTCCGAGAAACCCAAACCAAATCAACAGTTGTAGTGCTGTTTCACGATCGGTGTCACCCACGGCCCTAGAGATAAAGCGATTAGCTTCAGAAACAGACATAGCAACTTTACAACCAATAAACTGGTAGACAAGATCCGCATACTTCGGTGAAACGTCACCAAGTTCATAGTTAATGGACAGCAACAATTCTTCCGAGTAAGCATTCTCTGCTGCTGTAAAATCGTCTGCTTTCACACGCTGGTGTCCTCTGTTCACGGCGACTTCTACTGCCTTCCTTAAGAAGCGAATAATATCTCGTGGACGCATCAGTGTTCGCTCCACGACATATCCAAAGGAGTCCCGAGTCCCAACGTTCCTTTCGAATGCTGTCGACCAAACCTCATCAAATGAACCGGGTAGTTTTGTGGCCACTTTAATTCTTTGAAGCACAAGTTCTTTAAATGCTTCAGGGTCGTCCCAGTCAACAGTGATTGCAGTGTCCTTGTCACGATCTGACGTTTGTTGGATCAGTAGATCGTAGATGTCATTTCTAAGGAATACGAGGCTGTACATTGTTACACCTTGCTTCTCTAACTTTCGCTGGATTTTTCTTGTTGCATTGAGTAGCCCACGGATAATCAAAATGTCTTCAGGGGAAGCACCACGGGTAGGCCACCCTTTATCGAGATTATCGATTAGCATCCAAACTTCAGATTTGTGGGTAAGATACTTGGTAACTGCTTTTTCGAGTTTTGGGATTTCGGTCTTGAACAACACCTCGGTAATATAGGCGGATGTTAATTCTTCTAGAGAACTAAAGCATTCAGAAAGGCGGTTGACCTGATTTAGCAACCGTTCCGAGAAATCGCCAGAATCATTGGGTACAAGGTTTTCAAATAGGTTTCGGAGTTCATTAAATGCCTGATACCGTTCAGGATCTCTCTGTGCCCATGAAAAGTCACGATTGATTGCATCTCGGCACAATTCACAGAGGAGAAGGTAGGTCCAGAAAGCGGTTAATGTATGTTCTTGAAGGCCTTTTGACAAACTGGTCAATACCTCTTCTCGAAGTTTTGTAAACTGATGTCCCTCAGGTTTCATGTCGAGTACTAGATGGCTTCGAGCCTTTGAGATTGAGTCTCTAACCGCATAAAAAATTGCTGTCTTCCCCGAACCCTTCCGCCCAATTACTAGGCGGGCATGCCCACGTCTTGCTTCGTTGTATTGACCGGTTTGAACAAAATAGTCTCTCAACTGCTGTATTTCGTTCTCAGCGGCTATATCCCCGAGATCAAGTTTCTCTAAGAGTTTCGTGGTGGGCGAGGAGCTACAACCCCTGAGTCCTGAAGTCGATCTAGTATTAGCCTAATCGGGACTTGGAGCGCTGAGTCAAGTTGTTGAGGGTTAGTGTACGGAAAGACCAAATCACGGTAATCTATCGGCTGTTGAATCTTCTCCTCTTGGAACAGCACAACAACCTTGCCTGCAGCCGCTGCCATTCCGGCAATGAGAGCACAACGTGCGTTGTGGACAATGGCACCATCACGTTTGGGTGTAAGTAGGTGGCCGATGACACCGAAAGATGTAGATACTTGCTTTCGCACGTCGTGGAGTGATAGTGGTGGGTTTTCAATTGGGTCGTAGCTTCTGAACTTGAGAGGCGACTCTTCAATGATTGAAGTCAATTTTACTTGACCTTCAGTGCTAAGATGCGATTTAACCAGATAGAGAGGCGTGTTTCTGTTAAGAGTTGCTGATTGAGCAGGAATTGGTTTAATGGGCATAGCTGACCGAATTTCTCCGGCAAGGCCCTCGGCATTTTGGAAATCAAGATAGCCAATGCCTTCAAGAATACCAAGTTCCCTAAACTCTCGACGATCAAGCATAAAGGTTGTGTCTCGAATAAGGAGAAGGGGTGTTTCTAAACCTAAAGCGAAACCAATCTCAAACATCAGATTAAAATTCAGAGTTGTGACATCTGCTATTATGGCACTACTAAACCGCATGTTTTTGCAGATTGTGCAAAACACTATTTGTCCCGTGCTCTGGAATTCACGCCAAGTGCGCCAACACTTATTGCCATTGGATTGATTCAGAATTTTTGCGGCTTTTTCTATTGTATACGCCATCAATTCTGGATTAGCGGGGTAGAGAAAAACTGCTTCAGAGTCAGGCGTATCAGAAAAATCTTGATCACACGGACCTTCGGCATAATGACAGTAAGTCGGAGGTGTTCTAAGGTTCTCAGTCGAATTCATTTGCTAGATTCTCAATAGATATTTCGTTTGAGGATAGTCAACTGTTCAGAATGCCAAACATTGGATATTGCGACTGCATATTAGTTGTCCAGCAATCCTAACTTTACCAGTATTGATAATCGGAAACAAGATAAGAATCCACCCGCTTGAGTAAAGAGTTTATTTTAAAGAGTCAAGGGAATTCGCACAGGGTGGCAGAAAACCATAAGACCTTGGGCGTCGTCCGTAAGATGGTATTCGATTCACCAATTGATAGATGCTGGATCAAGCGGTATTAGTTTGGTTTTCTTGAATTGTTATGCGTTTTCGAGAACTTTGTGATTTTAAATGCCCCACTGTCCATGGTTAAGGCTTTAACTCGAGGTTATGCCAAGCTCTTAAGGGAGAAGAAGTCCGCCGCGAAGAAGCTTGAATTCGAAAAGGCCGCCGAATTCAGAAACAGGATAAAAAAACTGCAGGAACTTGAAATCAAATACGCCGAAGGGGTCGCGTGACAATCGGGTATTTTCTTGCCGATTTTTTTGTTTTATGTAGAATTTAAACCGCTTTGGAAAGAGTGGGTCTTTACCCGCTCTTTTTTGTTGAAGGGCATGAAAGATACGGAGAATTTTTGTGGAAAAGGCTAATGGCAAGCTTGAAAAAGCGGTTCTGGAGGTTCTCCACCCGATTGTCGAGGAGAATTCCTGTGAGCTTGTGGATATAAAGTACCTGAGGGAGAGAGGCGGCAGGGTCTTGAGAATATACCTTGACAAGGAGGGCGGACTCACCGTTGATGACTGCGCTAACGTGAGCAGGGAACTCGGCGTGGTTCTGGATGCCTACGATATAATGCCGCAGCATTCTTACACGCTTGAGGTGTCTTCTCCCGGTCTCAGGAGGCCCCTTAACAGGCAAAGCGACTATGAGAGGTTCAAGGGAAGAAAAGTGAAGATAAAGACCATGGATCCGGTCGAGGACAGAAAGGTTTTTTCCGGAACGCTTCTCGGAATGGAAGGGGAAATGATTCTGGTGGAAGTTGATGGCCGTTCCTACAGCGTGCCTTTCGGCTCCGTCAGCAGGGCGAATTTGGAAATTGATTTTGGGAAAGGAGCGAGAAAATGATTACGGAACTGACGAGAGTTATAGATTCCGTAGGGAAAGACAAGGGCATTGACAGGGAACGCATAATAAGCGCGGTTGAGGAAGCGGTTCTGTCCGCCGCCGAGAAGCTTCTCAAGTCAAAGAATCAGGACAAGGAACTCGATGTTTACTATAACCCCGAAGAGGGAGAGGTGGAACTTTTCGAGTACAAGGAAGTCGTGGAAACCGTAACCGACCCGGAAATTGAGATCTCCCTCGCGGAAGCGTCCGAACTTGATCCCGAAACTGAACTCGGCGACATGATAGGCGTCAAGATAAGCCCCGAATACACTAGAATTGCCATTCACAACGCCAAGCAGAAGGTTCTTCAGAAGCTCAAGGAGGCCGAAGGCAAGGTTATATACGAGGAATTTATCGGCAGGAAAGGAACCATAATCGGCGGCATAGTGAGAAGGGTTGACAGAAGGCACATAATTGTTGACCTCGGAAGGGTTGAGGCCGTCCTGCCCCCGGAACAGCAAGTGCCAAGAGAGTACTACAAGATGAAGGAAAGGATACGGGCTGTGCTTCTCGATATAAAGGAGTCGCCCAGGGGGGAACCGAGGCTTATCCTTTCAAGAGCTCACGTGAGTTTCGTAACGAGGCTTTTTGAATCAGAAGTTCCTGAGATCGCCGAGAATATAGTGGAGATAAAAGCTATCTCAAGAGACCCCGGCGGAAGAACGAAAATAGCCGTGGCGTCAAAAGATTCGGATGTGGACGCGGTTGGTGCCTGCGTGGGAATGAGGGGCTCGAGGGTTCAGAGCATCATCCAGGAACTCAGGGGCGAGAAGGTGGATATAGTTCCCTGGTCAGAAGACCCCGCCCGCTATGTCTGCAACGCTCTCTCTCCGGCGGTTGTCAACAAGGTTGTGATTGACGAGAACAGCCGCTCTATGGAAGTTATAGTCGATGATGACCAGCTCTCTCTTGCTATCGGGAGGAAAGGACAGAACGTAAGGCTGGCATCGCAGCTTACCGAGTGGAAGATAGATATAAAAACTGAGTCCAGAGTCAAGCAGGAACAGCAGGAAGTGCTTTCCCTTCTTACCAGCTTGCCGTCTGTAAGCGAGGTTACGGCAAGTCTCCTTTATAATGACGGATTTTACTCTCTTGAACACATAGCTTTTTGCGAACCGGATGTGCTCATGAAGGTTGGAAGTCTCGACGAAGACGAGGTTTCCACGCTCCAGAAAGCAGCCCGCGTGGCGCTTATGGAGAAACTTGAGGAAATGCCTGTTGAAAGCGAAACCGAAGAGGTTTCAGATGCAGAAGAGGTTAAGATTTCATCGCCGACCGGGACAGAGGTACAGGATTCGCAAAAAGACAAGTAGCAAAAACCACCGGCCCGCTTCTCTCAGGGGAGCGGATTTTTCGGGAATATGCCTAAAGTCAGAATACATCAGATAGCCAAACAGCTGGGAGTAAGCAGCAAAGAGGTAGTAGAACAGAGCGTAAAGCTTGGGATGAAGGTTACAAGTCACCAGAACGTAGTCTCGAAAGCGGATGCCGAGAGAATAAGAAAGGCGTTTATTAACGTCCCTGAGGAGAGTTCTTTAGAACCGGCGGAAGAACAGAAGGAAACCGTAAAGGTTTTCAAATCTGAAACGGGCGATTTCGTCGAAAGAAGAAAGGGCTCCAGGGTTGTAAGAAGAAGAAAGAAGGTCGTAAAGCCGGAACCCGAGCCTGTGGAAGCAGAAGCCGTTCCGGCTGCCGGAGAACCTGCGGAAGCAAAAACGGAACCCGAGATTCCTGTTCCACCCGAACCCGTGGAAGCTGAATCCCCCCAGGCTCCAAGCGCCGAGAGCGAAGCGAGACCCGAGGAGGCACTTGAAGTCGAGCAATTGCCCGAAATCGAGGTTCCTCAGGAAACCGAGGTTGAATTCAAGCCCGACACACCCCCGGAACCTGAAAAGGTTATTGAGGAAGAGGATGATAAGGAAAAGCCGAAGCAGAAGAAAAAAGCTAAAAAGAGCAAGCCCCTGAAAGAGGAAATACATGATGAAGAAACCTTGGAGCAGCTCAAAAGAGCCTTTCGGACCAAGGTTCCCAGCAGAAAGGAATATGTAATACAGAACAAAAAGCCCAAACTGAGGCAGAATTTTGACGGACCCGGGAGAAACAGGGGAGCCTACCCCGGAGATGGCCAGGACGGGAGGGTTATTCCGGTTTCCCCAGCCCACACATCGAAAAGAAACATCAAGGTCGCAGAAACGATAGTGGTTTCCGACCTTGCGAAGATGATGAGCGTAAAAGCGACGGAAGTGGTTAAGAAACTCATGACCATGGGCACGGGCGCAACAATCAACCAGTCAATTGACAGCGATACCGCCGAGCTTGTCGCCGATGAATTCGGTTTTAATGTAACCGTTGAGAGATTTGTCGAAGAGGATCTGCTTTTTGACCAGGATGAATCGCAAGATGCGGAGAAAAAGCCATGTCCGCCGGTCGTTACGGTCATGGGACATGTTGATCACGGCAAGACCACACTCCTTGACTCTATAAGGGAGACCAATGTTGTCGCGGGAGAGGCTGGTGGAATAACGCAGCACATAGGCGCCTATGCGGTGAAGATAAAGGACTCGACCATAGTTTTCGTGGATACCCCCGGGCACGAGGCGTTTACTTCAATGAGGGCCCGCGGCGCGAGTATAACGGATATAGTGATTCTGGTAGTGGCGGCGGATGACGGAGTGATGCCCCAGACGGTCGAAGCGGTTAACCATGCGAAAGCGGCCGGAGTTCCGATTATAGTAGCTATAAACAAAGTCGACAAGGAAGGCGCCGATGTCGAAAAAATCAGGAGGGAACTCTCCGAGATAGATCTCATATCGGAACAGTGGGGAGGAGATACTCTTTTTGCCGAAGTTTCGGCGAAAAAGAAAAAAGGTATAAGTGAACTCCTCGAACTTGTCCTGCTCCAGGCCGATATACTTGAACTCAGGGCGTCGCCCGATAAAAAAGCAAACGGCGTGGTGGTAGAAGCGGAGCTTGACAAGGGCAGGGGAGCGGTCTCCACTGTCATAGTCAAGGAGGGGACTCTTCGGGTCGGGGATTGCGTCGTGTCGGGGGTTCACAGCGGAAAAATAAGGGCCCTTACCGATGACAAGGGCAAGGCGGTGAAAAGCGTCGGTCCTTCAATGCCCGTTAAGATAATGGGTCTCTCGGGAGTTGCCGAAGCCGGGGAAAAATTCCATGTGGTGAAGGATGAGAAGACAGCCAAGGAGATAACTTCTCACCGTCTGGACAAGATCAGGTCCCGCAAGGTAGTCACCACTCCGAAACTTTCGCTCGAGGACCTTTTCAGCTCTATTGAAAACGAGGAAGCCAAGGAACTTTCGCTCATTATAAAGGCAGATACCCAAGGATCGGTTGAGGCTCTCAGGGAGTCCTTGGAAAAACTCTCTACCGAGAAGTGCAGGGTAAAGATTGTTCACTCAGGAGCCGGAGGCATAAACGAGACGGATGTGGTCCTTGCCAGTGCCTCAAACGCGGTGGTGATAGGGTTTAACGTCCGCCCGGATGCGAACGCGCTTAGGATTTCTGAGAAGGAAGGGGTCTCTCTTGAACTTCATTCGATAATTTACGATGTGGTAAACCGGGTAAAAAGCGCTATGGAGGGACTTCTCGAGCCCATTCGCAAGGAAGTGGTGGTGGCCCACATGGACGTAAAGGAGCTTTTCCACGTGTCGAGAGTGGGGACTATCGCGGGATGCATGGTTTCTGACGGCAAGGTAAGCAGGGACAACAGCATCAGAGTGGTTCGAGACGGCACGGTTGTCTTTGACGGCAAGGTAAGTTCTCTCAGGCGCTTTAAAGAGGACGTGAAGGAGGTTCCCTCGGGCTACGAATGCGGTATAACAATAGAGAATTTCAATGACGTGAAGCAGGGAGATGTCTTCGAGCTCTACAAGCTTGAGGAGATAAAGCAAGAGCTTTGATATCTGGATTTTAAATGGTAGTGGGTATAGCCAGATTTGAACTCTACATGTCGGGCAACAGGTCTTTGAAAGATAAAAGACGCCTGGTAAAAAGCCTTGTGGAAAGGGCAAGGTCGAAATTCCCGAGCCTCTCACTGACTGAAGTTGATTCCCTGGACCTAAAGGACAAGGCCACCATAGGGCTTGGTTATGTTTCCAACGATGCTTCCCTGGTAAATTCCGTTCTGGACAAGGTGATTTCCTATATAGAGAGTACGGGGAATTTCCGCATGGGTGAAAAAGAGATGGAGATTATCCATTTCTAAGTGACCGAAAATGTCTCACAGTTACAAAAGATCCGCGAGGATATCCGATCTTCTCATAAAGGAGATATCCGAGATGCTGGTACGTGGCAAGATCAAGGACCCCAGGGTGTCGTCGGTAAGCATAACTGCTGTGAGGGTTACAGACGACATGGGCTACGCGAAGGTCTTTTTTACCTCTTTTGATGAACGATCCGACACTCAGGAGATGCTTGAGGGATTAAGAAACGCTACCGGCTACATAAGAAGCACCCTCTCAAAGAGATTGAGAATAAAGAAAATTCCCAATATAGAATTCGAGTACGACAGCTTGGTGGAAAAGCGGGCGAGAATTGACGAACTGATAAAGGACCTATCGGATGGATAAGCTCGATAACATCCTTAACCTCATAAGGGCAAACCAGAGTTTTCTTGTCGTTTCCCACGAGAATCCGGATTGCGACGCTCTGGGTTCAACCATAGCCATGGCGCTGGTTCTTCGCGAGCTTGGAAAGGATGTGATCATGTACAACGCAGACGGGGTTCCTGAGTACCTGCGATTTCTTCCCGAATGCTCCGGCATCGCCGATTCTCTTGATGGTGTTACCAAAGAAGTGGACGTGGTTATGCTACTTGACTGTGCCGACGTTTCGCGACCCGGAAAAGAGTTTGAGAACTTTATCTTGGGAGAGGGTTTCACCTTTGCGTTTATAGACCACCACGCGACTAACAGCACGGGTTCTGAGTACTGCCTTGTGGATGAGAACGCATCTTCTACTGGAGTTATTCTCTACAGGATGATAAAACGGCTCGGGATTCCCATAAGCCCGGACGTTGCGGAGTGTCTTTTTTCTACCATAGTCGGGGATACGGGTTCGTTCCGGTATTCAAACACCTGTTCTGAGACGTTCACGATCGCTGCTGATCTGGTCGAGTGCGGAGCCGATCCCGAAAAGATTTCAAGATTCATCTATGATAACGAACCTCTTAGAAAGGTTATGCTTAGAACCTTGGCGATGAACACCCTTGAGGTAACCGGGAAAATCGCTTTTCTTCACGTGTCGAGCGAAATGTTCCAGCAGACCGGCACCGAGAAAGAGCATACCGAAGGTCTTGTAAGCATGGCGAGGTCAATTGAAGGGATTGAGGTCGCGGTTTTTCTGAGACAGGAATCCGCCATCGGCTGGAAAGTGAGCCTCAGGTCCAAGGAGTACGTGGACGTGGCGCAGATTGCCAGACGGTACGGTGGGGGAGGGCACCGCAAGGCGGCCGGATGTGTGATTCCCGCGCCGCTCGCTACTGTCAAGCGCAGACTTCTCAGTTCGATTCAGGAAGCGATGTGATGGACGGAGTCATGATTCTCGATAAGCCCAAGGGTTATACCTCCGCTCAGGTGCTTAACAGGGTGAAAAAAGCCTTGGGGGCAAAAAAGGCGGGTCATACGGGCACCCTGGATCCGTTCGCGACGGGGGTGTTGCCCGTGTGCTTTAATCAGGCGACAAAGGCCATCCCATACCTTGGAGATGATATAAAGGAATACGAGGCCGAGATGACCCTGGGCGTATCAACCGATACCATGGACGAGACCGGCGCTGTCACCGGCCGGGCGGATGCGGAGTATCTGGGCAGGGATGATATTGAAGAGGTCATTGAAGAATTTGCGGGGGAGATAATGCAGACCCCCCCGATGTATTCCGCCGCCAAGGTTTCAGGTACGAAGCTCTACGCCCTTGCAAGAGCCGGTAAGGAAATTGAAAGAAAACCGAAAAGAGTCACCATAGAGGAAATAAGACTTCTTCATTTTTCTTATCCTAAAGCGACTTTTTACGTGAAATGTTCTCGCGGAACCTACGTAAGGGTGATTGCCTCGGATGCCGGGAGGAAATTGGGCTGCGGAGCTCATCTTTCCGAACTGAGAAGACTCAGAAGCGGTCCATTCACGCTGAGCGGGGCCAGCAGTATTGAGGATGTGGAATCCGGAAATTACAGCATTCTTCCCCTGGAAGATGTTCTCGGCGGCTATCCGAGAGTTCATTTGGAAGGGGATCTGTGCGAGAGCGTGCGCAACGGAATTCCTCTTTGCCGGGAAGTTCTTTCGGGCGTGGAATTGCCCGAATTCAAAAATGGGGATATAATCACCATATTTTGCCGGAGAAAGATTCTTTCCATCTGCGAGGCGAAAGCTGGTTCGAATGAATTTGAGTATATTGGAGATAAGGATATAGTGTTCCGGCATTTAAGAGTATTTAACTGATCAGGCAAGGGTCTAGGAGGAAGTAATTTATGTCTTTGCAGAAAGAAGAAAAGGCGCGAATCATAAAAGAGTTTCAAACACATGAGAACGACGTTGGTTCGGCCGAGGTTCAGATAGGGATTCTGAACGGAAAGATACAGGAACTGTCCGAGCATGTGAAAAGAGCGCCCAAGGATAACCATTCGAGAAAAGGACTGGTTTCAATGGTTGCCAAGAGAAGAAAGCTGCTCAATTACGTAAAGAGGGTAAGGCCGCAGGAGTACGGAAAGCTGATTGAGACCCTTGGGCTGAGAAGATAAGGAAGTAATGTTGTTGGAGGAAATGAATTGACTGAACAAATAAGAGAAATGGAAGCGGAGCTGTTTGGAACCAAGCTGCGCCTTGAGACAGGAAGACTTGCCAAGCAGGCAAACGGGGCGGTGCTCGCTTCCTGCGGAGGAACTACCGTGCTTGCCACGGTCGTTGCCTCGGAAGAAAAAATAGAAGATGATTTTTTGCCGCTTACGGTTAACTATCAGGAAAAATCATTCGCGGCCGGGAAAATTCCCGGAGGTTACTTTAAGAGGGAAGGGCGTCCCAGTGAAAAGGAAATCCTTACGTCAAGGCTTATTGACAGGCCGGTAAGGCCGCTTATACCCAAGGGCTTTTCTTACTCCACCCAGGTTATAGTTACGGTTATTTCCGCTGACGGTAAAAACGCTACGGATGTTCTGTCGGTAATAGCGTCTTCAGCGGCGATTATGGTTTCAGACGTTCCCTTTGCCGGACCCATAGCGGCTCTCACGGTCGGAAAAGTAGACGGCGAGCTTGTTATAAACCCCTCTCCCGAGCAGCTTGAGACCAGCACTATGGAGATAACCGTCGCGGGTACAGAAGATGCTATTGTGATGGTAGAGGGCGGCGCGAAGGAAATAAGCGAGGCCGAGGTGGTCGAAGCCCTTATGTTCGCCCATGACGGGATTAAGGAAATCGTTTCTTTCCAGAGTCGTTTTGTCGAGGGAATCGGGAAGGAAAAAAGAGAGGTTCCCGCTATAGAAACGGATGATGCGCTTGAGGGCGAGGTTCGTTCATCTGTGCTCCCCTCTCTTGAGCAGGGGATAGTGGCTGATTCAAAGGACGGCAGAAAGAAACTTATAAACCAGGCTTATGAAGAAACGGTGAAAAAACTGATTGATAGCCGCCCGGAAGATAAATCCCAGATTGACAAGGCGTTTGAGGAGTTGATCAAAGACTCAGTGAGAAGCAAGATAGTGGAGGGTACAAGACCCGACGGAAGGGACTACACGACGGTGAGGCCCATATGGGGTGAAGTGGGTCTTCTTGAGAGAACCCACGGTTCAGCGCTCTTTACCCGCGGGGAAACCCAGGCCATAGTCGTCACGACCTTGGGAAGTTCATACGACGAGCAGAGAATAGACGCGCTTGAAGGCGACCAGACAAGAAGTTTCATGCTGCACTACAATTTCCCTCCATACTCCGTCGGAGAAACGAGCTTCCGGCTGGGTCCCGGCAGAAGAGAAATAGGGCACGGCGCGCTTGCCGCGAGGGCGATAAAACCCGTTTTGCCGGATAAAGAGGCTTTTCCCTACACCATCAGGATCGTTTCCGAAATACTTGAATCAAACGGTTCTTCTTCAATGGCTACCGTGTGCGGTTCCTCGATGTCTCTTATGGACGCGGGCGTGCCTATAAGTGCCCCCGTGGCCGGCATAGCCATGGGACTTATAAAGGAGGGGGACAATTTCGTTGTTCTCTCCGACATTCTCGGCGATGAGGATCACCTTGGGGACATGGATTTCAAGGTGGCCGGCACCCAGACTGGTATCACCGCCTTGCAGATGGATATCAAGATAACCGGCATAAACGAAGATGTTCTCACAACTGCGCTTGCCCAGGCAAGGGATGGCAGGATGCATATTCTCGGGAAAATGGATGAGGTAATCAGCGGACCCAAAGAAGAGCTTTCCGAATATGCTCCGAGAATCCTTACGATCCAGGTAAAGCCCGACAAGGTCAAGGTTGTTATAGGCTCCGGCGGCAAGACTATAAAGCAGATAGTCGAGGACACCGGAGCGCAGATAGATATACAGGATGACGGTCTGGTGAAGATATTCTCCCCCGACTATGAAGCCTGCAAGAAAGCCGAGAATTATATAAAGAGAATCGTTGAGGATGTTGTTGCCGGCAAGCTTTATATCGGCGTGGTTAAGCGCATTCTCGATTTCGGAGCGATAGTCGAACTTGGTCCTGGAAAAGACGGACTTCTGCACATCTCGGAACTTGAAAACCGCAGGGTCGAAAAAGTAACCGATATCCTGAACGAAAAGGACGAGGTTCTTGTAAAATGCCTCGCGGTTGAGCGTGACGGCAGGGTGAGGCTCAGCAGAAAGGCCGTGCTTGACCAGAACATAGAAGACTACAGAGTTTCCGACTAATTCGCACAGTTGAGTCTTTCCCGGGAAAAACCGAAGCTGGTCGTTGTTTTGGGGCCGACGG
This sequence comes from Thermodesulfobacteriota bacterium, assembly GCA_965207685.1. GTDB lineage: Bacteria > Desulfobacterota_D > UBA1144 > Nemesobacterales > Nemesobacteraceae > Nemesobacter. The sequence goes on from OZ242294.1 coordinate 336,132, forward strand.
CTTCGGGCAAGACCGAAATGGCGCTTGAAATAGCTGGCAGAACCGGCGCTTGCATACTAAGCGCCGATTCCGTTCAGGTCTACAGGTATTTCGATATAGGAAGCGCCAAACCCACCGAGGAGCAAAGACGGGGAACTCCCCATTTCTTGATAGATGTTGTGGATCCCGATGAGGATTTTAACGCCGGCACGTACATGAGACTTGCCCTTGACCAGATCAGGAGCCTTGTCGAGGACGGCAGGAAAATAGTTGTCGTAGGGGGAACTTTTCTTTACGTAAAGGCTCTTCTTTACGGGCTTCTCGAAGGTGTTGAGGTTGATCGGGAGTTCAGAAGGCGCCTCGCTCGGGAGAGAGATGAAAAAGGAGTGGCGTGGCTTCACAAAAAACTTGAGGCTCTAGACCCGGTATCCGCAGAACGGATAAATCCGAACGATTACGTGAGGATTGAGCGGGCGCTTGAGGTGCATCACACTACGGGAGAGCGCATGTCGGATCACCATCAGCGCCACGGTTTTGCGGAACAGAGGTTTAACGCGCTTAAAATAGGTCTCCTCGGAGAGCGGGAGCGGCTGCGCCGCGCTATAGACGAAAGGGTTGACGAAATGATCGACCGCGGCTGGGTTGAAGAAGTAAAAGCTATAAGGGCCAAGGGATACGGACCCGACTTAAAGCCTATGAAGGCTATAGGTTACAAACGGATAAACGAATTTCTGGACGGTCGGCTTGATTTCAAGACGGCGGTTGAAAAGATAAAGACAGATACGAAAAGGTTTTCCAAGAGACAGTCCACCTGGCTTCGCGCGGATGAAGACATAAAGTGGTTTGATTCCGAAAGAGGGAATGGCCCTATACTTGAGGCATGTAGAGAGTTTTTCCGCTGATTGTCTCCGCGGCTATTTTTTTTCCTCAACCCTGTATGAGTAAACGGTTCTCAGAATTATCGCCCCGCCGATAAGTACGGAAAGCACGGGCAGGAGCCATAATATGACGCTGAATCCTTTGGGCGGAGGAGATGCGAGAATAGTTTCTCCATAGCTAGAGACGAAGTAGTCTATTATCTCTTCCTTTGACTTGCCTTCGAGCAGCTTTGTTTTTATGACGGCCCTCATGTCCCTAGCAAGCTGGGCGTTTGATTCCGCGACGCTCTGCCCCTCGCACACTGGACACATGAGTTCTCCCGATATCTCGGCTATTTGGTCTTCAAGTGTGTCCGCATTCACTTGGAAGGCGACAAAAAGGGCTAGGGACAAAACAAGCCCCCCACTCAGGATCTTGTGAAAAAAACGGTTCACGGGTTTTCAGTTCTCCGGCTCTGCCTGTTGTAAATAGTCGCGTTCTCTATATAACTCATGATCATTTTCTCAGTAAGCGGTCCCCTGTGCTTGCCGGTTATAATTCCCTCGGGGTTTACGAAAAAGGTCTCCGGAACCCCACCCACTCCGTAATCCAGATGTATCCTGTTTTCCGGGTCGTAAATGTTGACGAAGCTTCCCCCGAACGATTTTATGTATTCCTCAGCGCTTTTCCTGTCGTCCATTATGTTTATTCCTATGAACTCAACCTGACTGCCTGAAAGAGACATGTAAGTCCTCTCAAGCGCAGGGGCCTCCTCTCTACAGGGATGACACCAGGATGCCCAGAAATTCACAAGCAGTGTCTTTCCCCGAAAATCAGAAAGCCTTACCTTCTCCCCGTTAAACGATTTAAGCACGAACTCAGGTGCGGGTTTTCCTACAAGCTGCGAGGAAGTCTGAATATCTCCCTTCTCCGAAAGTCCGTTCCAAAGCGTGTAGGCAAGCAGAGCTATGATAAGGACTGTAATAATCTTCGGTATCGCATTTGATATTTTCATACAGAGAACCTGTTCTTTCTAGCCTTAAGTTTTCTTTTGGTTATTATTCCTGCAACTGCCCCGTTTATTATAATAAGTTTTCATGAAAAAACTTGTAATTGTGTCCAACAGATTGCCGACGACCGTTCGGCAGGAGAACGGAAAGCTTTTTTTTGATCCGAGCATGGGGGGTGTGGCTACGGGGCTCAGTTCTCTTGATACCGATTACGAAAAATGCTGGATAGGATGGCCGGGGATAGATTACGGGAGTCTGTCTGAGGAGCAGGTTTCGGAAATGGAGCAGCGCCTTGGAGAGGAAAACTTCTATCCCGTGGGTCTAAGCGCCGAAGAGGTAAAAGACTATTACCAAGGGTTTTGCAACGAAGTAATATGGCCTATCTTCCATTATTTCGTTCAGTACGGAACCTATAAAAAAGAGTTCTGGGAATCATACATCAGCGTGAACACCAAGTTCGCCGCTGCCATTCTCGACGTGGCCCGCGAAGGGGACTACATCTGGGTTCATGATTACCATCTGATGCTTGTCCCCGACCTTGTAAAAAAGCAGCTGCCCAAATCAAGCATCGGTTTTTTTCTGCACATACCTTTTCCGTCTTCTGAGATCTTCAGACTTATCCGTGGTGCAGGGAAATAATACAGGGGCTTACCGGGGCTGATCTTATAGGTTTTCACACCTTTGACTACGTAAGGCATTTTGCCGAAAGCGTGAGAAGGATACTTGGACACGAGCATTCTCTGGGACGTTTTATAATCGGGGAAAGAGAGATAAGAACCGATACTTTTCCTATGGGGATCGATTACGAGAAGTTCTCCTCCGCACCGAAGAAACGAAGCATTCAGAGAAGAAAAGACGAGTTCATAGATCTTCTGGGTACTGATCAGAAGATCATTCTCTCAATAGACCGTCTTGATTACTCAAAGGGAATTCCAGAGAGACTGAGGGCCTTTGATCTTTTCCTCGAGAAAAATCCCGAGTTCAGGGAGAAGGTGGTTCTTTTGCTTGTCGCGGTGCCTTCGAGAACCGAGGTGGTTCACTACAAGATACTGAAAAACGAAGTTGACAACATGGTCGGCGCGATAAACGGTCGCTACGGAACGATCGGTTGGAATCCCATTCACTACATGTACAGATCTTTTGGTTTCGAGGACCTGATCTCCCTTTACTTGGCGGCGGACATCCTTTTCATTACCCCGCTTCGCGACGGCATGAACCTGATTGCCAAGGAGTATGTGGCCGCGAGACAGAACAAGGCAGGCGTGCTCATACTGGGTGAAATGGCCGGAACTGCACAGGAACTGAGCGAAGCCATAATCATAAACCCCAATGACCTAGAATCTACTTCACGAGCTCTGGAAACCGCCCTCGGCATGACCAAAACGGAGCAGAAAAGACGGATGAAGGCGATGCAGAACCGTCTCAGCAGATACGATATCAGGACATGGACGGCGGACTTCATGGAGAGACTTGATGAAACAAAGGAAAGGCAGCTTAAGATGTTTGCCCGAAGATTCAGTCGGGAAATGACAGGCGAACTGATTGAAAAATACAGGGCGAGCAAAAAGTGTCTTTTCCTGCTTGATTACGACGGTTCTCTCGTTTCCTTCAAGAATAATCCGCAGGATGCGAAACCTGACCCGGAAATCTATTCCGCTCTTAGGGAACTTTCCTTGAGGGAGAAAAATGAGCTTGTCATCATAAGTGGCAGAGACAGAAACACTCTTACCAAGTGGCTCGGGGATGTGACAAACGGTCTTGCGGCCGAACACGGTCTTTGGATAAGACGCGGAAAGTGGAAGATGTCCGATATTGCTCCGGAAGGATGGAAGGAAGAAATAAGACCCATACTGGAAGTGTTTGTCGACAGGACTCCGGGGTCGCTTATAGAGGAGAAGAATTTTTCCTTGGCTTGGCATTACAGGAAGGTTGATCCGGCACTCTCAATAGTGAGGGTAGGGGAGCTTAAGGACATGCTGTCGCACATAACCGCGAATCTAGAGGTCGGCGTGTTGGAAGGAAATAAGGTGGTGGAGATCAAAGGTTCCTTCATAAACAAAGGTAAGGCGGCTACTCAGTGGCTAAAAGCGAAAAAATGGGACCTTATCATATCGATAGGAGACGACTGGACGGATGAGGACATTTTTGAGCAGCTTCCCGAAGATGCCTATTCTATAAAGGTTGGTTTCGGACCGTCAAAAGCCAAGTACAGGGTTCGGTCGACCACCGAGGCGAGAAACCTTCTATTTTCACTGGTGGAGGCAACCCGTGAGATACAGGATTTACCTTCCAAAACCATGAAGAAAGGGAGAAGGAAGTAATGGAGTTTGTGGAAATTGCCGGTACGGAAGTAAATTCGTCGAGAATAGGTCTTGGTACTTGGGCGATGGGAGGGTGGCTCTGGGGAGGAAGCGACAGGAAAGAATGCGTGAGAACGATATACAAGGCGTTTGATAACGGGGTGAATCTGATCGATACCGCTCCCATCTACGGCTTTGGTCTTTCAGAAGAAATCGTGGGAGAAGCGGTTTCTCAGAGCGGGATGAGAGATGAACTGATAATTGCGACCAAAGTAGGGCTTGAGTGGGAGAGGGGAGGGATATTCAGAAACTCTCTCCCGGAGAGGATACACAAGGAAATAGACGATTCCCTCAGAAGACTGCGCACCGACCGCATAGATCTTTACCAGATTCACTGGCCCGATCCCCTAACTCCTTTTGAGGAAACCGCGCAAGCCATGGCGGAACTCATTGAAAGCGGAAAGATAAGGGCCGTCGGAGTAAGCAACTATTCGGTTGAGCAGATGGAGATTTTCCGTTCCGTGTGCCCGCTTAACTCGAGTCAGCCTCCTTACAATCTTTTCGAGAGAGGGATTGAGGAAGATGTGCTTCCTTGGTGTGAAGAGCAAGGGGTTACAATGCTTCACTACGGGGCTTTGTGCAGGGGGCTTCTGGGTGGGAAGCTAACCACTGACTCGGAGTTCCCGGGAGACGACATAAGAAATTTTGATCCCAAATTTCGAAGGCCCGTCTATGATAATTATCTTGGCGCGGTTGAAAAACTGGGTGAGTTCGCCTCCGAGCGTTTCGGAAAGAATGTGCTTGAGCTTTCGGTAAGGTGGGTTCTCGATAAATGCAAAAACGATATTACTCTCTGGGGAGCGAGACGTCCCGGGCAGCTCGACGATCTTCCGGGCACCATAGGGTGGACTATAGACGATGACTCTATGGATGAGATAGACGCCATACTTGATACTTTCGTCCCGAATCCCATAGGTCCAGAATTCATGGCTCCGGGTCCAAGACCTTTTTAGGCAAAGCTCTTTATATCTTCAAGGTGGATTTCCGAAACACTTTTTCTGAAGATGTCGGCATGAGGGTAATCTTCTGGGGCTATTCTCGGGTCGGGCACTGCGATACAACGCATGCCGGCCTCTTTGGCTGACACTATACCGTTTATAGAATCTTCAATGGCAACGCATTCTTCGGGACTGACGCCGAGACGTCTTGCGGTTTCAATGTATATGTCGGGGTGAGGTTTTCCTCTTTCTACGCAGTCTCCTGAAACTTTTATTCTGAAAGTGTCCGAAAGAGAGAATTTCTTGAGAACGAACTCTATTACTTTCATCGGGGAACCCGAAGCGAGAGCCATTTTTATGTGTTTCTCCGCACTTAGGATTTGAAGAATCTCGGGAATCCCGTCGACGAGTTTTAGCTCTTTTTCATAAAGTTCGAGAAGGATCTTAAGACGGGTGCGGAGAATTTCCTCCGGGGATTCATCAAGGCCGAAAGTTTCTTTGAGAAGTTTTACGGAGTCTTTCTGGTTAAGACCCATTATCTTCTTTCTGTATTCCCTTCTGTAATTCTCGTTGCCCGCAAACCCCTTCTGCTTGAGCATAGTAGACTCGCTTTTCTCCCAGAGAGGTTCGCTGTCTATTATGACTCCATCCATATCAAATATGACTGCTTTTATCAATGGACCGGATATAGGTTGGCTAACTGCCTTCCGCAGAGCGGAAGGCAGTTAGCCTGAAGATTTAGGTAATCTCGCAAACGTTGGTTTTTCTTCTTAGACCAGATCTTTTATCTTGTTTTCAAGAGACTTTTTATAAGCGTCAAGATCGATCTTGATTCTGGAAACGCCGGTTTCCATTGCGGCTTGCGCGACCGCGGCTGACTCCCATACCAGAACCCTGGGATCAAATGGTTTTGGGACTATATAGTCCGGGCCGAACTCAAATTTCTGGTCTCCGTAGGCCTTGGCCACTTTATCCGGTACGGGTTCCTTTGCGAGTGCAGCGAGGGAATATGCCGCAGCAACTTTCATTTCGTCGTTTATTTTTGTCGCCCTTACGTCAAGCGCTCCTCTGAAAATGAAGGGAAATCCCAAAACGTTATTCACCTGGTTTGCGAAGTCGGAACGTCCCGTGGCGGTTATTACGTCGCTTCTGGCCTCCTTCGCTTCCGCGGGAAGTATTTCGGGGTCGGGATTTGCCATGGCGAATATTATGGGATTTTTCGCCATGTTCTTTACGTCTTGCTGATTGATGGCTCCGCCGTTTGAGAGTCCGACAAACACGTCGGCCCCGACCAGCGCATCCCCTATGGTTCTTTTGTCTGTATCGACAAGAAATCTTTCTTTCTGGGGGTTAAGCCCCGCGTTTCTTCCCTCGTAAATTACGCCCCGGCTGTCGCACATTATTATGTTTTCCCTTTTTGCCCCGAGGGATATGAAGAACTCTGCGCACGCGATTGCGGACGCTCCGGCGCCGTTAAACGCCATTTTGAGCTCGCTCATCTTTTTCCCGGTAATCTCGCAGGCGTTAAGAAGTCCGGCGCCCGATATTATAGCGGTCCCGTGCTGATCGTCGTGAAAGACGGGTATGTCCATCTCTTCTTTCAGCTTATCTTCTATGTAGAAGCATTCGGGGGCTTTTATATCTTCGAGGTTAATACCGCCGAAAGTGGGCTCGAGGTATTTTACGGTCTTTATGAATTCGTCGGGGTCATCGGTATCTATTTCAATGTCGTAGGCGTCAACGTCCGCGAACTTCTTGAAAAGAACCCCTTTCCCTTCCATTACGGGTTTTCCCGCTAGGGCTCCCAAGTTTCCGAGTCCCAGTATTGCGGTGCCGTTTGAAGCTACCGCGACCAGATTTCCTCTGTTGGTGTATTCATAAGAGAGATCTTTGTCCTTGTCTATTTCCCTGCAGGGCTCAGCGACTCCGGGGGAGTACGCAAGGGAGAGTTCCCAAGCCGTGTCACAGGGCTTTGTTGGTAGGACTTCAAGTTTTCCTTTTCTGCCGCTTCTATGATATTCAAGGGCGGCTTCCTTCATGTTTTTATCGCCTTCGCACATTTCTGAACCGATCCTCCATCGGGTGTTTTAAAATGAAAGGTTAATTATATACAGAGATAAATTTTGTGCAATCACACTGGGAAATCAGCAGCAACCGCAGGACGATTGTGAGCAGCTCCCTGAATCCCCGCTCTCGGAGATTTCGGGACTCCCGCTACTGCCTCCGAGCCCGAAAGTCGAGAACTGCTTTCCGATGTTCTCCGAGTCGCAACTCCCACACTTTACGATTTCACCAGAGTCAAGCACCAGGACTTCGAATTCCTCTCCGCAGTCGTAGCATTCATATTCGTATAAGGGCATTTCTACCTCCAATCAATCGTAACAGATATAAAAAATAAGGGATTTCCTAATTCCCATCAAGCAATAAATTTATATAACAATTTTATTTTTTAAAAACTTTTTCTGAGTTCCCCTGTATTGTTTTTTTCTATTATAAGGCTGCAACCGTTCGTAGGTTTCTCCAGGCAGGGTGCCCAGTGTAAAAATGTCCACATCAGAAACTGACTGCAGGATTTTTGTATCGCCTGGTTTTGCCTCATGCTTGCTTCGGGTATTTTGCCGCAAAGCTTAAGAAAAGATCTTTTCTTGCCAACTCTGCAATAGGACATATTTTAATAGCAGGAACGTCGTCGCATCCCGCATGCCGTTTCTGCTGAATGCGCTTCCCGCATAATTTTATATGGATCTGCCATGTCGGACATAAATGAAGTTGGAACAACCGCGTTTGCCGTAGCCTGTTACAGGGAAATGGAAAGAACCCGTGAACACCGCGTGTTCAACGACCCGTACGCCCACTGGTTTGTTACAGATGAAATAAGGCAAAAGGTCGACAGGGTAACAAAAATTCTTCCGGAGTCGGTTGAAATTCTCCGTTACCGCTTCTGCATACTGGATGAAATCACAAGACGCGAGATTCGAGCCGGCATGAAACAGGTTGTCATACTCGGCTGCGGCTTTGACATGCGTTCCCTAGTCTTTCAGACCGAGGGGGTGCGTTTCTGCGACATTGATCAGCCGGCCCTTCTGGAATTCAAGCACAAGGTTCTTGAAAGCCACGGCGTCACTCCATGCGCGAGCATACCATGCAACTATCTTGAAGTTGACCTGCCGGAAGAACTCATCAAGGCGGGCTTTGACATCAACTCTCCTATACTTTTTCTTTGGGAAGGAAACAGCATGTATCTTCCCATTGAGCTGATCCACAGTTTCTTTGACAGTCTGTGTGCCAGAATTCCTTCGTTCAAAATCGCTTTTGACTACTATCCATTGAGCGTCATTAACAGGACTTACGAAAACCCTGAGGTTATTAGGGCAACCAATATGTTTCAAGAGACTTTCAACGTGACTTGGGTAACCGGGTTTGATGACCTAAGCGTTTTTGAAAAGCGCCACGGCATGAAGGTAGAGGAATCGAAGGAACTGCTGGAAGTCGGAAAACGGGTCGCCCCTGAAGCCGTAGACTCCGTTGCCGCTTTTGCCGGCGTGTACAGCTACGGAGTCCTGAGTTATGGAGACGCGTAATCCGAGGTGTATACAATCTAGGTTTTGGCTGTTTCCACTCTCTGCGCGGCGCGGGTCAGAAATATACTGCTCTAAGATAATGCGCGTACGGAAGTGTTCTGTTTCTGTGTGTTGCCGTAAGTTTCTTAAAAGCTCTTCCAGAAATCTATTCCCACTGCGTCAAATATTTTCTGACCGTAGATATTTAAGTAGTGAATCTCGTTTGAAAACATCATTATTCCTATGATTACAAGTCCCGAGCCTATCGCGTACTTATAATACGGATAATACCTTCTGACGCTTCTGAAAGATCCCATGGCGCTGTTAAACGCAAGACCGATCAGCATGAACGGTATACCGATTCCGAGTGAGTAAACCGCGAGCAGTCCAACCGCGTTTAGCGTTCCTTCCACTGTGCTTGCGTAAAGGAGTATGGACCCGAGAATAGGCCCTACGCACGGCGTCCAGCCAAAGCCGAACGCCAGGCCGAGGATATAAGTTCCGAGAAGATTTCCTCTTTCCCGCGGAAGGGAAATTTTATGTTCTTTCTCAAGAAATGGGACCTTCACGATCTCCATTACGAATATTCCGAAAAGGATTATGAATATTCCGGCTATTCTGAGCAGAAAAATCTTGTTGCCCGAGATTATTCCCCCAAGCTGGGAGGAGAAGGCGCCCAAGGAGATAAAGACGGTTGAGAATCCCAGTATGAAGATGAGACTTGGTACGACAACCCTTGAGAATTTGGGCAGGTTCCGAGTGTCTGAAAGATCCTCGTATGAAAGATGCGTTACCACTGAAAGGTAGCCCGGCATAAGCGGAAGAATGCAAGGAGAAAGAAAAGCGATCACTCCGGCGAAAAAAGAAGCAACTATTCCCACATCCAGAATTTCGGAATTCATGCCGGTTTCCTCTCTTGGTTTTTCTCGGTACGGATTTCTTGGTCTTTCAAAAGGATTTGTTCCAGTTTGTGCGCAAGTTCCACATCCCTTGTCATTATATCCTCTATATTTATGTCTTTTTCCTTATCAATATCCGCAAGCTCTCTCATGACCGTGTGGCGCAGACTGCTTTTTTTCATGCGGTTTTCGGTTTCCTTAAACACGTGGGAAGTGCTCCATTGCATGTCCTGGAAGACCGCGTCCGTTTTCCTGCATAGCCCGAGGAGATAGTATCCCCCGTCGGTTGCAGGGCCCAGAACCGCTTCAAATTCCCTTCCCGAGAGCAGCGAAAACGCGGTTTCCACATCTTCTTCGGTTATCATCACGCAGTCTGTGCCTATTATGACTACGTTTCTGAATCCCAGGGAAAAACATTTTTCAAATGCGCGGGACATTCTCTGTCCGAGAGAACCCCTCTCCTGCGTGAAAAAAAGGGCCTCTTTGTCTCCCAGCCACTCAAGAATCTCTTTTTTTCTTTTCTGGGGAGTGTAGAAGAAAAAAGTCGTCCAGTTCTTTGAACCCGAGAAGGAGTCCGCCACGAAGCTTGCCGTTTCACGGTAGAGTTCCATGGCTCTGTGTTCCCCTATGTCTTTTCCCAGACGTGTCTTTACTTTTTTCGTTTCCGGGTACTTAAGAAAAACAATCAGGGCGTTATCGTCTTTTTGCGACATTCCGCAAAGCCTCGGAATCAGGATGCTGTCTGCCCGCCGCAACTGCTTCCGGCCCCGGCGGTGCATCCGAAACAGTGAACACCGAATTTTATCTTTCTCTTGATCACTTGGTTAAGGTCAAAATTGAATATGGTCAGGCCCCCGTTCCCGTTTCGGCACTGCATATCAAGCATCTGGTTAAAGTCGCAGTCATAGATTTTTCCGTCATGGCTTACGCTGATCAGGTTCCGGCACATTATGCCGTCTACAGTTTGGGGATTGAAGGCGTTTATGAGCTTTTCGATGTATTCCTCGTAGGCATTCTGTTTTTTCAGTTCCTTCTCAAATCTGTTAATCGGCATATTGGTCAGTGTATACAGGTTATCGAACCTTATCCCGTAGTTCTTTTTGAGTTTCGCCTTAAAGTCCGCTTCAAGGCTCCTTTGGTCCGGGGGAAGAAAAGTCCCGACGGGGTTGTATACCAGATTGAGTTTCAGTTCCCCGCCACCGTAGCCCTCGCTGTTAAGCATCCTTAGGGATTCTATGCTTTTTTCGAAAACTCCTTTCCCTCTCTGCTTGTCCGTGAAGTAGCTGCTGTAATATGGAAGCGAGGATATGACCTCGACGCGGTTTTCGGCGAAAAACCCCGGTATGTACGTTTTCTCCTCTCCCGTCCGGGGTTCCCGTCGAGGGTAACGGTCAGGTTGTGTCTTACCATCACGTGTTTGCCAAGACTTCTGGCCTCTATAACGAAGTAGTCAAAATGGGGGTTTAACTCCGGGGCTCCTCCGGTCAGGTCAAGATTTTTGATGCAGTCGTTTTCGCTCAGTATCTCAAGACATCTCTCTACGCACTCAAGGCTCATCTGCTCACTCCTCCAGGGCGAGGCGTCCACGTGGCAGTGAGTGCAGGCCTGGTTGCAAAGCTTTGTTATGTTCACCTGCAGGGTTTCAACCGTAATAGGGTCGATATCGAGACCTTGGTCGATCAGTTTGCGGGAAAAATTATGATTGCTTGTCTTGGTTTTTTCTTGGATCATGACGTATCCTTCGGGAGCTTCCGTTAACTTGTTCCGCAGTAGTTTTTCTTCCCGTTTGTGTTTCTAGAGGGCACGGTTCTTTTTCAGCGTGTTGTGCATCTGGATCGCGTGGATGAGCTTTATGCCGGCCGACATTGAGGCGGCGACATGTACGGCTTCGGTCATCTGCTCCGGATCCGCTCCAGTCTCAAGGCACTGCGTAGTGTATGCGTCTATGCAGTAAGGACATTTTTCGGTATGAGCCACGGCCAGGGCTATAAGCGCTTTTTCCCTTTTCGTAAGCGCCCCTTCCTCGGCTGTTGCGGAGTTGTAGTACTCGAAAAACTTGTCCATAAGATCTTCTCTGAACTCCCCGATCTCGGGAAATCTCTTGAGATCCTCGGGGTCATAGTAATCCATCTTTCTTTCTCTCCCGTCTATGTGTTACTCTCAGACTCTTTATATAGGCCTCTCCCGGCAGTAAAATACCATATCCCAGAAATCGGGGAAACGGAATGATAAAAGCGGTCATATTCGATTTTGACGGCGTAATAGCCGACAGCGAGCCTTTGCACCTCAGAGCCTTTCAGAGAACCGTGGAAACCTTGGGGCTGAGGCTCTCGACCACCGACTATTACTTACGATACCTTGCCTGCGATGACAAAAGCTTTTTCAGGAGGTTCCTTGAGGATAACGGAAAGCAGTGGACTGAAGGGGAGATTGCCCGTCTTGTGAGAGAAAAAGGGATCTGTTTTGAAGAAATGATAGGGGAGGACATAAGAATTTTCCCCGGAGTTGTTGAGTTTCTTGAGGCCATCCGGGGCAAATTTTATGTGGCGATAGGTTCCGGCGCATTAACCGAAGAGATTAATCTTATACTGAGGCGCAAGGGGCTTTCCAAGTTTTTCGGTTTTGTAATAGGAGCCGATGATACGGAGAACCCGAAGCCATCCCCCGAGGTTTACCTTAAATGCCTTGAGAGGCTCAGAGGAGATTACGACAGCACAATAACGGCTGCCCAGTGTGTTGTGTTTGAGGATTCTCCCCACGGTGTTCTGGCGGCCAAAAGGGCCGGGATGAGATGCATCGGGATTACCAACTCATGTTCCAGCGACGAACTTGCGCTTGCCGACCGGGTTACGGAAGGCTTTTCTGAGATCATCGATGATTTCCCCGAAACGTTCAATATGTTCTAAACAGGAGACTGTTTTAGTATCGATACACTAACTTGAGCCTGTATGGCGGTAGTGGTATATTTTCTGCCCGAGTGCGTGGGGCAGCACCCGATATCAAGTTCACTGCGTTTCCATGCGTTTGTATATATCCCGACATTTTAATTTTGGAGAGAAAATATGGATAAAACCCAAGACACCGTAAAATGCCCGGTAACCCACGGCATAAGCAGTTCAAAGCTAACCGGCAGCATAGCTAACCAGAACTGGTGGCCGAACCAGCTCAATCTGAAAATCCTTCACCAGAACTCTTCTCTTGTGGACCCTCTGGGCGAGAAGTTTGATTACGCGACGGAGTTCAAGACCCTTGATCTCGAAGCGGTGAGGCAGGATCTCTACGCGCTTATGGCGGACAGCCAGGATTGGTGGCCTGCTGACTACGGTCATTACGGGCCGCTTTTTATCCGCATGGCGTGGCACAGTGCTGGAACCTACCGAATCCACGACGGGCGCGGCGGAGCACGATCCGGCACGCAGCGTTTTGCGCCTCTTAATAGCTGGCCCGACAATGCGAACCTCGACAAGGCTCGCAGACTTTTATGGCCGATAAAGAAGAAATACGGCCGCAAAATCTCCTGGGCGGACCTTATGATTCTCGCTGGCAACTGCGCTCTTGAGTCCATGGGGTTTAAGACCTTCGGTTTTGCCGGCGGGCGTGAGGACGCGTGGGAGCCGGAAGAGGATATCTACTGGGGTCCTGAGACCGAGTGGCTTGGAGATGAACGTTACAGCGGAGATCGCGAGCTTCACAATCCTTTCGGCGCCGTGCAGATGGGACTTATCTACGTCAATCCCGAAGGACCCAACGCCAAGCCCGACCCGCTTGCCGCGGCTCACGATATCCGCGAGACCTTCGGGCGCATGGCTATGGACGATGAAGAAACTGTCGCCCTGATTGCGGGCGGACACACATTCGGCAAGTGTCATGGTGCCGCAGACGCGGCCTGCGTTGGTCCCGAGCCGGAGGCTGCCGGAATTGAGGAACAGGGTCTCGGATGGACGAGCGAGCATGGGAGCGGGCGCGGCGCTGATGCCATAACAAGCGGTCTTGAGGGCGCATGGACGCCCAATCCGACGGTATGGGACAACGGATTTTTTGACATGCTTTTCGGTTACGAGTGGGAGCTTACCAAGAGCCCCGCGGGCGCTTGGCAATGGACGGCGAAGGATGTGGATGACAAAGATTTTGCCCCCGAATCGGACGGGTCCGGGGAACGGGTTCCAACGATAATGGCGACCACTGATCTTTCGCTGCGTATGGATCCTGTTTACGAACCGATCTCGCGCCGCTTTCACGAAAACCCGGATGAATTTGCCGAGGCGTTTGCAAAGGCCTGGTACAAGCTTACCCATCGTGACATGGGTCCTTACTGCTGCTGCCTAGGATCGCTGGTTCCGGACGAGCCTCAGATCTGGCAGGATCCGGTGCCGGCTGTTGATCATGAACTTATCGAGGCAGAGGACATTACGCTTCTGAAAAAAGAGATGCTTGACCAAGGGCTTTCGATTCAGGAACTGGTTCGGGTGGCATGGGCTTCAGCTTCCACTTTCAGGGGAACCGACCGCAGGGGGGGCGCCAATGGCGCGCGCGTCAGGCTTTCTCCGCAGAAGGAGTGGGATGCCAACGACCCCGAAGAACTCGCCAAGGTGTTGTCTTCACTGATGGCCGTCAGGGAGCGTTTTAACAAAACGCAGAGAAACGGAAAATGTATTTCTCTCGCGGACCTCATAGTTCTCGGTGGCTGCGCTGCGGTTGAAAAGGCTGCGGAGGTTACTGGGTATTCGGTGAATCTTCCCTTTACGCCCGGTCGCACGGACGCCACTGAAGAGCAGACAGATGCGGCCGCCTTTGATGTGCTTGAACCGAAAGCGGACGGCTTTCGCAATTATATCGCAGCCGGCCAGCAACAGTCGCCGGCTGAACTCCTGATCGACAAGGCGCACCTGCTGACGCTTACCGCGCCTGAGATGACCGTGCTGCTCGGCGGCATGCGGGCACTCGGCGCAAACGCCGGAGGGCTGCGACATGGAGTGTTTACAGACAGGGTCGGAACGCTTAGCAATGATTTCTTCGTTAACCTGCTTGATATGTCGATTGAATGGGAGCGTTCCGCTGATTCTGAGGGGGTCTATGAAGGCCGTGACAGAGCTACTGGCGAGATCAGATGGACTGCTACCGAAGTTGATCTCATATTCGGGTCCAACTCGCAGTTACGGGCGCTTGCAGAAGTTCATGCATGTGATGATTCGGAGGAAGCTTTTGTTCGGGATTTTGTTGCTGTCTGGACCAAGGTTATGAACCTTGATCGGTTTGATATTTCCTGATTCCGGATCAGCAAAGAATCACAAGCGGCAGGGCAACAGGTGCTGTTTTAATATCGAGGTTTTTGCGTTTATAATCTGATACTATGAGCGGGAAGTTGTTTGTGATCTCCGGTCCGTCGGGAAGCGGAAAAACAACGATTGTCACCCGTGTTCTGTCAAACGTAGAGAACCTCCGTTTCTCCATTTCCTACACAACAAGATCAATGCGCGCAGGGGAGGTCCGCGGGGAGCACTACGAGTTTGTTTCCAGAGAAGAATTCCGGGGCATGATCAAGCGGGGTTTCTTTGCCGAGTGGGCGGAGGTGCACGGAAACTTTTACGGCACGCCGAGGGCTGAAATAGAAAGATGGATCGAAACGGGTGTTGACGTTATTCTGGACATAGATGTTCAGGGAGCAAGAAGGTTGAGAGGCGTGTTTGACGATGCGATCTTCATATTTGTTGTCCCGCCGTCTCTTGAGATTCTCGAGCAAAGGCTAAGAGACAGAAAATCGGAAGAAGAGGGGGACATCTCCATTCGCCTCGGGATTGCCAAGGAGGAGGTGGCCTGCTCGAAGTGCTATGATTATATTATAATTAATGATGAGGCGGATATTGCGGCTAGGAGAATCGAGGCTGTTATCCTCTCGCAAAGACAGGGGGATAGTGAAGACTCCCGCGAGCGGATGCTCGCTGCTACTCGGGACGCGAAGACGGAAAATGTGTACGGCCCCGTTTTTCTCAGGAAATTCGGTCTTAAGTGAGGTGTTTGCGCTGCTGTGATCAGGCTAAACGACATAATTGACAAGGTTGCCTCCTACTCGGATATCGAGAACAAAGATCTTGACTTCATAAAAAAAGCCTACGTGTATTCGGCTAAGGTTCACTCGGGCCAGAAAAGGGTTTCCGGGGAACCGTACCTGAGTCATCCCCTGGAAGTTTCTTCCATACTCGCGAACTTAAAACTTGACGTTCCTTCCATAGTCACCGGACTTCTTCACGACACAATAGAGGACACCCTTGCGACTCGCGAGGAAATCGAACGGAATTTCGGAAACGAGGTAGCTTTTCTCGTCGACGCCACCACGAAAATAAGCCGTCTTCCCCATGTTTCCGATGTGGAAAAACAGGCCGAAAGCTTCCGCAAACTGATACTTGCCACGGCTGAGGACATAAGGGTTGTACTGATAAAACTCGCCGATAGGCTGCACAACATGAGAACGCTTCAGTATCTGCCTGAAGACAAACAGAAAAGGATCGCCGTTGAGACTATGGAAATTTATGCACCGCTTGCTCATCGTCTCGGGATGAACTGGATATCGGTTGAGCTAGAGGACCTGGCGTTTAAGTTCTCCGAGCCGGGAGAATACGAACGTATTAGCAGAACCGTGTCCGCGAAGAAAAAAGATTGGGAAAAGTACACCACTGAAATCGTCTCGCTCATCAACGCCAAGATGGAGGAATTTGAAATTCGCGGAGATGTCTCGTGGAGATTCAAGCATTTATACGGTATCTACAGCAAGATGAAGAAGGGCAATATAAGCCTGCGCAATATTTATGACATACTGGGTTTCCGGATCGTTACCGCGAGTGAAAACGAATGCTATCAGGTTCTGGGAGCGGTGCATTCCTTGTGGAAACCGATTCCGGGGAGAATAAAAGACTACATAGCCCTTCCAAAGGCCAACAACTACCAGTCCATTCATACTGCCGTGATAGGGCCCTTCGGAGAACAGATGGAGATCCAGATACGAACTGAGCGGATGCACCGAATTGCGGAATACGGTGTTGCAGCTCACTGGAGGTACAAGGAGAGAAATTCTATTGAGAACGGGAACGACAAGATCTACTCAAACCTCCGTCATCTCGTCGAGCTAAAGGACATAAAAGACTCAACGGAGTATATAGAAGCCATAAAAGGAGAGCTAATACTGGATGTCGTGTACGTCTACACTCCCAACGCGGATCTCCTTGAGTTTCCCGTGGGTGCAACTCCGGTTGACTTTGCATATTCAATTCACACAGACATAGGCAATCACTGTTCCCAGGCTTTTGTTAACCACAAACTTGTTCCTCTTAACTACAAGCTTAAAACTGGAGACATGGTGGAAGTTGTGACTTCCAAGAACAGGGCTCCTAACAGGCAGTGGCTTGATTTTGTCGTTACCTCCAAGGCTAAAAACAGAATAAGGAGCTGGCTGAGACAGGAGGAGAACCGCAAGGCCGAGCAGATTGGAGAAGCAATAACTCACAGGAAACTTGCGGCGAAAGGATTTAACCTGCGCCACTTGCGAGAGAAGAAAAGGTTTGAGGAATCTCTGGCGAAGCTTCAATTCTCGGAAGTAAAGGACTTTTACAGAGCGGTCGGATTCGGCAATGCCGCGGTAAACGATCTGCTAAAAGCGATGCATCCCAGGAAATTCGCTGAAGGTGCCGAGAAGAGCGAAAGAATAAAAAGCATAATGAACAGGATCTCCAAAGACGAGTACAGGGACGCCGTGCTCGTCAGGAGATATGACAACATACTCATAAAGTTCGGCAAATGTTGCAACCCGGTTCCCGGGGAACAGATCATAGGTTTCATAACCAGAGGCAAGGGGATAACCGTGCACGTTTACAATTGCCCCAAGTTGCTTGAGGTAGATCCTGAAAGGAGAATAGAGGTTGCCTGGAACGACGAGTATTCGGGGCGGATACCTATCGGTCTTTCGGTCAGGTGTGAGAACAGAAAAGGCATACTCTCTGAACTGGCAAGCACGGTTTCGGGCCTCAATGTCGACATTGTCAGTGCCGATGCAAGCGAAGATGATGTTGGACAAGGAGATGTGAGGTTCGAGGTAGCAGTTGAAAACATCAAGCAACTTGAAAAACTCATTGAATCACTTAAGAATCTTGGGGGAGTGATCTCGGTCGAGAGATTAACGGAAACCTCACACCCGCAGCCGAATGACCTGAACTAAAACGGCATTCACGTGCGTTCGGACATTTTTGCCATGATTGTAACCTGGATCAGAAAAGAGCTTGCCATAAGAAGTTCAAAGAAGCTTGTGCGCACCGTAAGAGGCATCATCCGGAAAAAAGGGAGGTTCATGGCTCCCAGGGAAGCCGATCATGCCGAAGTAAGGATACTTGCCTGTGAAGAGGCGATAGAACGGGGTTCCCTGCACGAAATAAGAGCGTCAAGGAAAGCCCTTCGGATTTTTTTTGAAGACAATCTAAGGTCCTACGGCAAATCCGCTCTGCGGCAGAACCTGGAAGCCATAGTGATAGCGGTAGCTCTCGCTCTGGCCATAAGAGCCTTCGTGTTTCAGCCCTTCAAGATCCCTTCGGGTTCAATGCTTCCGACGCTCCTTGTGGGCGATCATATCCTGATAAACAAGTTCGTCTACGGAACAAGAATTCCTTTTACCAACGAGATATTTTTCCCCTTCTCCATGATTGATCGTGGCGATATCGTAGTCTTCAAACTCAGCGAAGATAACGCAACGGGTTTTCCCATGCCCGGCAAAGGGGCTTTCTACGTAAAAAGAGCCGTGGGTATTGCCGGGGATGAAATAGACATAAGGGGCAGGGACGTCCTTATAAACGGCAGGGCTGTGGATCAGGTCTACACCGGGAATTACGAGTATCCTGACCAGAAATTCTTTTCTGTTGCCGACAGATACGAGCAGTCGCTCTCCGGGAAAAATTTCAGCGTTATATATAAAAAGGGGAGCAGTTCCACGACGAGCGGGAAAATGAGCTTTCCCCTTGTTGTTCCCAAAGGCAGGGTTTTCGTTATGGGTGATAACAGGGACAACAGTTACGACAGCAGGTTCTGGGGGTTTGTGCCGGTGGAAAATGTTTACGGCAAGGCGTTTATGATTCACTGGTCGTGGAATCTTTCTAACCCGGGTTTTGCGGATAAGGTGAGGTGGAATAGAATTTTTTCGGGAATAGAATGAGTTTCTCGATGGCTAGATAGTTTCCTCATTGCGTGGTTTTCCGCTTGGAGGTTGCACGAATCATCTCATTTCAGAACACCATACGCACAATTGCTACGGGAATAAAATCCGGGGTTCGGGGTGGCTTCTGCCTTTGTATTGTCTTGTGCGTCTGGGCGGCGGGCACCGCAATTGCGAGAACGGAGGTTCCTCCCCGGAACTTGCGTGAAGCCTGTGTCGAGGACGGTCAACGCCTAGAGTACGGGTTTTTCGCCGACTTCAGGCCCGTGAGCTACAGCGAGAACCTGGACCCGGACAGTCCTGGGTTCAACAGTCACTTCGGCTACGAAGCCGACCTCTTGACCGCACTGGAGACGATGGAGAGCGCGGGGCTTATATTCAACCGTAGCGCCATCAAGGAATGGCCGGGCATTTGGTTGTTGCCCTCTACCCCTCGTTATGACTTGGTAGGCGGTGGCATCACCATACTTGAGTCGCGCACCCGCGACGCAACGGGGACGACTAGGGTCGCGTTCACTTCCGGCCACATCACCTTCCGTCAGTCACTCTTAGTGCGCGCGGAGGACGCCCAGCGCTATAGCTCGCATGACGATCTAGATGATGCGCGGGTCGCCGTGTTGGGCGGCTCGACCGGCGAACATCGTTTACTGCAGTTAACCGGGGTGGTAGATGCCGAAGGCAATCTAGCCGCCGGCACGGTGATCCATTTGGGCGACGGCACGAGACTCACTGCCGACGGCAGCACTGACTACAGGATTACCGCTGCCGCCTCAACCGGGAACCTATCAGGCCGTACGCGCATCGAGGGAACTCAGGGAACCGTCAGGGAAGTGCTCATCATGTCAACGGATCAGAAACAGCTTGATGCCTTGGACAATGGGCGGGTGGATGCCGTGGCCCGTGGTGGGCTGGGGAACCACGAGGCCTCCCGAAACTCCAATTTCCGTTTCGTCGTGACGGCCCTCGACCCGGAGGTGGAGTACGGCGGCTTCGCCTTTGACAAGGATGACCGAGCCCTCGCCGACTGTGTTGATGCCCGAATCAACTACCTGACCGACAACCGGCGCATCGGCTTTGCGGAGTGGGTGGAGGATCCTGAAGTTTTCCTTAAACGCGCCCGTTACTGGAACGCCTCGGCGGAAGGCGATGATAACGGGTGTTCCATCGCTGCAACCGGCAGTACGCATCAAAGCACTTTGCTTATGCTTAACCTGCTCTCTGGAGCGTCCATCTTGTTCTCGGTGGTTTTCTTGAGAAAACGCATCTGCCGCTAGTTTGCTGCGGAGGGGTTCAATCAAAAAGGGAAACAATCGCTCCGAGCCCTTTGCCACTCGATATAGTGTCTGCTTTCCAGTCCGACTCTGCTCCACACGGATATGACTGTGTATCCACCTTGCGCTTGCCGAGACTGCTTTTTCCTGCGACGAAGTCTTCCCGCTGTCTGATCGGGGCTCGGAAGCAAGAGCAGGATTATCTTTGTGTCTCATGACGCATGTCTATAATTTTGTAAACTTTCCTGTATAATTCCCCTGAATTATGGCGACCAAGAAGAAAATACAACCGCTTGAGGATAGCGCCGAAAAATTTTTCTCCGGGATCATAGACGACATACCGCCCGAGAGACTCAGCAGCCTTATTGTCATAGGAATAAAGACAAGAGGGGAATATTTGGGCAAGAGGCTTGTTGAGCGTATAAGCGAGCGGACTGGAAAGGATGTTACCTTTGGAACGATCGATATTACTCTCTACAGGGATGATTTCGAAAACAGGAAGAACTGGCCGCAGCTTCGCGGAACCAGTATCCCTGACGACGTACAGGGGAAAAACATAATACTTGTTGACGATGTCCTCTACACGGGGCGTACTGTGCGGGCCGCAATAAATTCAATCATGGACTACGGAAGGCCGGCCTCGGTCAAGCTGGCCGTGTTAGTGGACAGGGGAGGAAGGGAACTTCCCGTGCAGCCCGACTATGCGGGAATCAGCATCGAGACGCTGGACGACGAAATGGTCAACGTTTGTCTGGATGAAGTGGACGGCAGGGAGGAAATCGAGATAATCAGAAAAAATGGCGTTTAACAAAAAGCACATACTGGGTCTTGGAGAACTCTCGGCCGAGGAAATTAAGATCATTCTCGACACCTCGGAGTCGATGAAGGAGATTTCCACCAGGGACGTGAAGAAGGTCCCAACTCTTAAGGGAAGGACCGTAGTGAATCTTTTTTTCGAACCCAGTACCAGAACCCGATCGTCATTTGAAATTGCGGAGAAAAGACTCAGTGCCGATGTTCTGAATTTTTCCGCTTCGCAAAGCAGCATTGTAAAAGGGGAGAGCCTTTTAGACACCGCCAGAAATTTCGAGGCCATGGGCGCGAGCATAATGGTTATAAGGCATGGAATGTCCGGTGCGCCTTTTGTCCTGGCCCGCGAGATAAACGCCTCGGTAATAAACGCCGGAGACGGTTCCCACGAACATCCCAGCCAGGCTCTTATTGATATTTTCACCATAAGAGAGAAGAAAGGAAGAATCGAAGGCCTTGATGTACTTATCGTTGGGGATATTCTCAACAGCAGGGTAGCCAGATCCAATATATTCGGCCTCCGCAAACTCGGAGCGAGGGTGAGGATAGTCGGGCCGGCAACTATCGTTCCCGAATATTTCAGGGATATGGGGGCGGAGATCTTCTATTCGCTTGAACATGCCCTTGAGAATGTGGACGTGGTAATAATGCTAAGGGTTCAGAGTGAGCGGAAGACCCTTGAATACTTCCCCTCGCTTAGGGAATACTCGGGGCTTTATGGACTTACCAGAGAGAAACTCAGGCTTGCGGAAGAAGACGTGATAGTGATGCATCCGGGTCCGATTAACCGGGGGGTTGAGCTTACTTCGGAGATAGCTGATGACCCGGGGGCCGTTATACTTGAGCAGGTGGCAAACGGAATTGCCGTGAGAATGGCCATGATATATCTTGTTGCCTTGGGAGAGAGCTTATAGATGGGAGTGCTCATTAAAAACGGTCGCGTTATTGATCCTTCACAGTCTCTCGACATGGTCTCGGACATATATATCCAGGGAGACAGGGTAAGGGAAATATCAGAGCGTATAGACACTCCGCGCAAGTCAGACACGGTAATAGATGCCAGCGGGCAGATCGTGGCCCCCGGATTCGTGGATATTCACGTACATCTAAGAGAACCGGGCTATGAACACAAGGAGACGATAAAGACGGGTTGTCTTGCCGCCGCCGCGGGTGGCTTTACCTCCATAGTGTGTATGCCCAACACAAATCCAATAAACGACAATGCCTCGGTGACAGAGTACATACTCTTAAAAGCCAGAACTGAAGGCATAGTCAATGTGTTTCCCATAGGAGCGATAACCAAGGGAGAGAAGGGAAAGGAGCTTGCCGATATAGGCGAGATGTGTGAAGCCGGATGCGTGGCGATCTCCGATGACGGAATGCCGGTTACGGACTCGGGACTTATGCGAAAGGCCATGGAATACGTAAGACCTTTCGGAATTCCGGTTATCACGCACGCAGAAGATACCGGGCTTTCCGCGGGCGGCGTTATGAACGAGGGTTTCACCTCAACCGAACTTGGCCTTCGAGGAATTCCCGCCGCTTCTGAGGAGGTTGGGGTGGTCAGGGACATAATTCTCTGCGAACTCACTGGCACTCCTCTTCACATCTGCCATGTTTCCACCAAGGGTTCTGTAAGACTTGTGCGGGAAGCGAAAAAAAGAGGCGCGAAAGTCACGGCGGAGGCAACTCCTCACCATTTCACTCTTACAGACAAGCTGGTATATGGTTACAACACCGATGCCAAGATGAATCCGCCACTTAGGACCCAGGAGGACGTGGATGCCATACTGGAAGGCATTGCCGATGGGACCATAGACGTGATAGCCACGGATCATGCCCCTCACAGCCAGGATGAGAAAAACGTTGAATTCGACTTGGCCCCCTTCGGCATAGTTGGTCTTGAAACAGCCCTTTCGCTTTCACTTGAACTGGTGGAAAAAGGGATCATCACACTTAATGAGATGATAAAAAAGCTTACTGTTACTCCTTCAGACATAGTGGGCATAGAAAGAGGGATCCTTGCCCCAGGTTCAATCGCCGATCTCGTGGTGTTCGATTCCGGTATGAGCCGTACGATAAACCCTGAGGAATTTTTATCAAAGAGTAGGAACACTCCGTTTTCCGGTTGGGAACTAAAAGGGGTGGTGAGCAATACGATAGTTTCGGGAAAGGTTGTTTTCAGTCGCAGCTAGGTTTTATCTTTTGCGACGGCCAACAGAAAAGAGATTCCAACGCAATGGAAGACAAACAGTTTGAATTAAGAAAATCAAAGCTAGAAGAGCTAAGGGCAATGGGCATTGACCCTTATGCAAACGGTTTTACACCGGAGCATACCGCCGGAGATCTGCTCTCTCTGCACGCTTCGAAGTCTCCTGAAGAACTTGAACAGATGGAAGGTCTCTTCAGTTTGGCCGGAAGAATCGTCTCAAAGAGGGATTTCGGCAAAAGCGCTTTTTTTCATCTCTCGGACCGCACGGGGCGGATTCAGGGGTTCATACAGAAAAACTCCATTGACGAGAAAACCTTTACGCTGTTTCGCAAGCTACTTGACGTAGGAGATTTTGCCGGCGTCCGCGGAGAGCTTTTTAAAACCAGAACCGGGGAGCTTACATTGAGGGTCCGGGAACTTTTTTTCCTCACAAAGGCCCTGAGGCCGCTTCCTGAAAAATGGCATGGTCTTCAGGATGTGGAGACAAGATACCGCCAGCGCTACCTGGATCTGATTGCTAACCAGAGAACCAAGGAGGTTTTTCAGACAAGGTCAAAGGTGATAAATCTCATCAGGAGGTTTCTTGACGAAAGGGATTTTCTTGAAGTTGAGACCCCGGTGCTTCATCCGATTGCCGGAGGCGCGACCGCAAAACCCTTTATTACTCATCACAACGCCCTTGATATGGATCTTTACCTGAGAATAGCGCCTGAGCTTTACCTGAAACGACTTGTTGTCGGAGGACTTGATAGGGTTTATGAACTTGGAAGAACGTTCAGAAATGAGGGAGTGTCGACCAAGCACAACCCTGAATTCACCATGATTGAGTTCTACCAGGCTTACGCGACTTACGAGGATCTTATGAATCTGATAGAGGAGCTTGTCTGTTACGTGGTGGAAAATACGGTCGGAGATACGCTGGTTGGGTACGAAGACAAGAAGATAGACTTCAAGAGACCTTGGAAGAGGATTAACATTTATGAGGCTCTGCGGGAGAAATTCGGTTCCGAAATAACGGAAGATGACCAGTTTCTTTTTGAGAGAGCGGATTCAATGGGAATAAATCATAACGGAATTAAGGGAAAGGCTCTCACGGAGATTTTCGAGACGCTTTTCGAAGATAACCTCCTCAACCCGACTTTTGTTTACGGTTTCCCGCTTGATGTTTCCCCGCTTGCCAGAAAAAACGATGATGATCCTGAAGTGGTTGACAGATTCGAGCTCTATATCTACGGAAGGGAGATAGCCAACGCTTTTTCTGAGCTTAACGACCCGATTGATCAGAAAAAACGGTTCACGGACCAGGTCGAGATGAAGAAAAAGGGCGAGGAAGAATATCACGAAATGGATAATGACTACGTGTCGGCCCTTGAGTACGGAATGCCTCCCACGGCAGGAGCCGGTATAGGGATCGACCGTCTTGTGATGCTGCTTACCAACTCCTCTTCCATAAGAGAAGTCATTTTCTTCCCTCACCTCAGACCTTAGCATGAGTTACGAATCGTTAATCTCCCTTAGGTACCTCAAGTCGGGAACTGGGCGCGGTTTTCTCTCCCTGATCGGTCTTATCTCCATTCTGGGTGTTTTTCTGGGAGTGGCTTCGCTTGACGTGGTGCTTTCGGTCATGAAGGGGTTTGAGGATGAACTCAGGGACAAGATAATCGGCGCGAGTTCCCACGTAGTGGTAATGAGCTACGAAGGAAATTTCGGGGACTTTGAGGAGGTGGAGAAGAAACTTGAACACCTTCCCGGTGTAACCTCTACAAGCCCCTTTGTTTACAATCACGGCATGCTTGTTACGGAATATGCTGTCTCAGGTTCCGTGATAAGGGGGATAGACCCAAACAATTCAGCCTCGGTTGCTGCCGTGGCCGAAGCGGTGGGAAAAGGCAGCTTGCCGGAGACAAGTAAGAACCGTGACGCCCTCTTTGATGAAGGCGCCCGGACTGTTTCGGGGCTTTTAGGTAAAACTGCTTCCGGGCACCCTCCGATTATCATAGGCAGGGAACTTTCGAGTCTGATTGGGGCGACAACTGGAGATACCGTCAATCTTGTTTCTCCTTACGGAAAGATCGGTCCTTTCGGTCCGACTGCCAAGATAAGGAAATTCGGCGTGATAGGAGTTTTTGATTACGGCATGATTGAATATGATTCCTCTACCGCCTTCGTGTCGCTTGAGGATGCCATGAATTTTTTCGAAACCCGAAGCAAGATAACGGGCATAGAAGTCAGGGTGGATGACATATACCAGGCGCGCGCAACGGGGAATAAGATAGCCGAAACTCTCGGCTTTCCTTTCTACGCGAAGAACTGGGAGGATTCGAACAGAAGCCTTTTCAGAGCGCTTCGCCTCGAGAGAATGGCGATAGGAATATTCCTCGGATTTATAGTTCTTGTTGCCGCCTTGAATATAGTCAGCACGCTTACAATGCTTGTTATGGAGAAAAGAAGGGACATAGCCGTGCTCATATCCATGGGAGCTCGCAAAAGCGGGATCAGAAGGATATTTGTCTACGACGGAATGATAATAGGAACTGTCGGAACACTTCTTGGCACCCTCTTCGGATATCTGATCTGCCGCTTTCTTGAGACCAGCAATTTTATAAAGGAAGCGATTCCGTTTGATGATAACGTGTACCCTATTTCCGAATTCCCTGTTAGGATAGAGCCGGTTTATTTTCTCGTCGTAGCGGTATCTAGCCTGCTTATATGCTTTCTTGCTACTCTCTACCCGTCTTACAGGGCTTCGAGAGAAAACCCCGTGGAGTCATTGAGATATGAGTGAGCTGCTATACAAGGTCAGGGGGCTTGGAAAGGTTTTCGATAAGTCGGGCAGCAGCGTGTGTGCTCTTGGCGGAGTGAATATGGATATTCTTGTCGGAGAAACCCTTGGAGTCGTTGGGGTGTCGGGTTCTGGAAAAAGCACCCTTCTTCACATACTCGGTACTCTTGAGCCGCCGACAGAAGGTTCTGTCTTCTACAGGGGGAAGGATCTTTTCAGCCAAGATGAAGAAGAACTCTCGGTTTTCAGAAACTCGGAAATTGGATTTATTTTTCAATTTCATTACCTTCTTATGGAATTCACGGCACTTGAAAACGTCATGATGCCCTGTCTTATAGAAAGACAGAGTCTTGCTGTGGCGAGAGAAAAGGCTTGCGATGTGCTTGAAAGGGTGGGACTTTCTGAGCGTCTTAACCATCTTCCGGGAGAACTTTCCGGGGGAGAGCAGCAGAGAGTGGCGATCGCCAGATCAATTGTCAGGGGACCGAAGGTAATACTTGCCGACGAGCCCACCGGGAATCTTGACAAAAAAACGGGATTCTCCGTTCTTGATCTATTCTGCAAGCTTAACGAGGATTACGGGGTTACGGTTGTCATGGTTACGCACAACGACGAATTTGCGAAGAGAATGAAAAAAACTGTTAGAATATCGGACGGGATGGTTGCTGATGCGAACTAAAAATCTTGTATTTCATTTGGCTGTTTTTCTTGTCATGGCGACGTTCTCAACCGCGGGTTCTATGGCACAGGACCCCCCTGCCGGAGAAGAACGTGAGAGGTCTCAGTCCTCCAAGGGTACAGTCGTCGAGGTGGTAATTTCTGGCAACCGGAGAACCGAAACCTCCCTTATAGGCCTTAATATAGAGACCAAGCAGGGCGACGAATATTCCTCGCAGATCGTAAAAGAGGATCTGAAAAGAATATACAAGCTCGATTTCTTCCAGCAGGTTCTTGTTGACGTTAAACCGATTGAAGGTGGTCTCAGGGTTGAGTTTATCGTTGAAGAGAACCCGGTACTCGCGGACCTTAAGCTTTCCGGAAACGACAAGCTAAAGGAAGATGACATAAAGGAAGCTCTGGCATTTAGAGAAGGACGCATCGTAAGCCTGAGGAAGATAACGGAAGGCAGGGAGATAATACTTGCCCTTGCTTCCGAGAAAGGCTTGGTTGGAACTGAGGTCGAATATGAGATCGAGCCCAGGGGAGATGGAGTCGTCGATGTCGTCTACAGGATTGACGAGGGAGAAAGAAAGTACATAAAAGAAGTTGAGCTTGTCGGAAACAGCGAAATCGAAACTGAGAAGATCAGAAAAAATATGTATTCAAAGCCCAAATACCTTCTCTCTTTTATAACGAAGAGGGGGCTTTTCAAAATTGAAGAGATAGAGAGGGATTCCGACAGGATAAAAGCTACTTACATTGATAACGGATATCTTGACGTAAGGGTTTCTGAACCTGGAATTCGTTACGACGAGGAAAAAGACGGTTATGTGGTGAGTTTCTCAATAGAAGAAGGGCTTCAGTACAAGGTATCCAGGATAACTTTCTCCGGGGAACTGGCTGGAGATCAGGATGAGATCCGCCCGAAACTCGAACTCTTGCCGGACTCTATTTTCAGCAGTTTCGTTCTTCAGGCCGACATCGGGAGAATAACCGATTTCTACGGGGACAAGGGATATGCTTTTGCTAACGTGACTCCTGACGTGCGGCTCGATAGGCAGGAGAATCTTGTCAGCATCGATTACTCGATTGAGAAAGGCAGGGAAGTATACATAAGAAACATAAATATTCTGGACAACACCAGAACCAGAGACCATGTTGTAAGAAGGGAGCTTTCACTTCAGGAACAAAGTTTATACAGCGTTTCCAAACTGAGGGCCGCCCGCTACGAGGCCGCTCGCCTTGGTTATTTTGAGGAGAACATTGAGGTCCTAACCCATAGGGTTGAGGGAACGGATGATCTTCTGGACGTCGACGTAAAGGTTGAGGAACGCCCCACCGGATTTTTCAGCTTCGGCGGGGGAGTAAGTTCCGTCGAGAATTTTCTTTTCTCCGGCCAGATACAGGAGTCCAACCTTTTCGGATACGGCAAAACACTTTCTCTGGATGCCCAGGTCGGAGGCGTAACCAAGGCATTGAGTCTTAACTACCGGGATCCGTATTTTTTTGGTACCAACTGGCTCTTTGATACCAGTGTGTATATTCACGACAGGGATTACAGGGATTTTGAGAGATCGGCCAGGGGTATTTCTCTGGGCGTGGGAAGAAGAATAAAGAGATATTTCCAGGTCCGGGTTTTCCAGGAATTCTCACAACAGGACGTGCACAATGTCCGGGGAGATGCGCTGCTCGTCCTATCCGAAACGGAGAGAACTATAGTTTCGAC
Organism: Thermodesulfobacteriota bacterium; assembly: GCA_965207685.1. Classification (GTDB taxonomy): domain Bacteria; phylum Desulfobacterota_D; class UBA1144; order Nemesobacterales; family Nemesobacteraceae; genus Nemesobacter. The sequence continues at coordinate 364,387 of OZ242294.1, forward strand.
CGGAGTAGGGCTGTCTTGGGATAAAAGAAACAATTATCTCGATCCCACGAAGGGTTTTCTTCTGAGCACGTCAGTTGAGTACGCCGGGCTTTTTGCGGGCAACACCGATTTTATAAAGTATAACGCCACGGCCAAATCTTGGATTCCGGTCTGGAAAGGCACATATTTCGCCGCAAAGGCGAATTATGGGCTCTTGCATCTCATAGACGCTGGCGACGATCTTGTTGTGGAAGAGAGGTTTTTCCTTGGCGGTCCGAACACATTAAGAGGTTTCCGCTACAGGAGGGTGGGGCCCAGAAGGCCTACGGACACTGGAGGTTATGTAATAATTGGTGGTGTTCACCAGGTTCTTGCATCTCTTGACTTTGTTGTTCCTTTAAGCAAAACTGTCGGGCTTAAGGCCGTAGCTTTCTTTGATATAGGTAATGCTTTTGACGAGAATGAGTTCAGCCTTAATCCTTCGAACCTCAGAAAGGATACCGGTTTCGGTCTCAGGTGGATATCTCCTCTGGGTCCAATGAAGCTTGATATCGGGTTCCCGATAGGCGAAAGGCTTCGAGATGAGGAAAAATATGAAGTACAGTTTACTATTGGCAATTTGTTCTGATCAGGCAATTTATTTCTTAAGGAGGCATTGGATTAAATGAGAAGATGTTTGTTGCTTGCTACCGGATTTTTCATGTTATTCACATTTTCTGCTTACGCTCAGCAGAAAATAGCTTATATAGACATTAAGCAGGTTATCAGGGATTCAAAGGCCGGAAAGGCAGCCAATGCTTCGTTCCAGAAAGAGGTTGAAGCCAAAAGGGCCGTGATAGAGCAGAAAAGAAAGGCCCTTGAGGACATGAGGCAGGATGTTATACAAAACGGAGCGGTTATGAGCGAAACCAAAAGAAGAAATCTTGCCGAAACCATAGAAAAGAAACAGAAGGATCTGGACAGAACAAGAGAGGACATCAGGATTGAACTTCAGAGGAAGGACCTCGAGTTAACCCAGAATGTCCTTAAGGATATAGAAGCTATAGTTAACAAAATAGGCAAGGAAGAAGAATTTGACCTTATCGTTGAGAAAACCGAGGCGGGCATTCTGTACGGCAGTTCAGCTACGGATATAACCAATAAAGTCATATCGGTTTACGACGCTTCCAGGTAAATGAAGCTAGGCTTGGATGAAATAAAGGAGCTTATTCCTCACAGGGAGCCTTTTCTGTTCGTTGACTCTGTTCTGGAAATTGAAAAGGGCAGAAAGATTGCCGCCGAGAAATTGTTTTCTCCGGAAGAATTCTTTTTCAGGGGGCATTTCCCCGGCAACCCCATAGTTCCGGGGGTGATAGTTACCGAAGCGCTGGCCCAGGCCGGAGGGGTGCTTTTCAACTATTCTTTTAGGGATGAACTGAAAAAAGAAGGTTTTGAGAACGCCTATCTTATGAGCCTTGACCGTTGCCGGTTCAGAGCGCCGGTGGTTCCGGGTGACAAGGTAGTTCTTGAGGTGGAACTCGTTAGAAGAAGGTCGAGAATAATATTTTTTTCCGCGGAAGCCTCCGTGGACGGAAAAAAAGTGGCGGAGGCGGAAATTTCCGCTTACCTAGTATGATTTCCGGTCGGTTTTCTCGCTCTGGATTCCCGTCGCTTTTTAATTATCTTTCACTTTTTGATTGTTGACATTTCCGTTTATAGCAATACAATAAAGCGTTTACTGTAAAAAGGGTTGTTTTACCCAATTTCAAGTTGGTCAGACAAGTGAATCCAGAATTCATAAAATTAAAAAGCTGGCGTAGCTCAGGGGTAGAGCAGCTGATTTGTAATCAGCCGGTCGGGGGTTCGAATCCCTTCGCCAGCTCTCTGTTTGATGAATATACAGGGGAGGTGGCTGAGTGGACAAAAGCAGCAGACTGTAAATCTGCCGGCGAAAGCCTACGTAGGTTCGAATCCTGCCCTCCCCAAAGATTTCGCGCGGGAGTAGCTCAGTTGGCTAGAGCATCAGCCTTCCAAGCTGAGGGTCGCGGGTTCGAGCCCCGTCTCCCGCTCGTTTTTCGGAACGCCCACGTAGCTCAGTCGGTAGAGCACGTCCTTGGTAAGGACGAGGTCGGCGGTTCAAGTCCGCTCGTGGGCTTGATGCTTAGCAGTTTGCAAAATATTAGAGAAGATCGGAGGTCAACAAGCGATGTCTAAGGAGAGATTTGAGAGGGGGAAGCCGCATTTAAACATAGGGACGATAGGGCATGTGGATCATGGGAAGACTACGTTAACTGCGGCGATAACGAACATATTGTCAAAGAGGGGGCAGGCGGAGTACGTGGAGTTTGACAACATAGACAAGGCGCCTGAAGAGAGGGAGAGGGGGATAACGATAAACATAGCGCACGTGGAGTATGAGACGGACATCAGGCACTACGCGCACGTGGACTGTCCGGGGCATGCCGACTACGTGAAGAACATGATAACGGGGGCCGCGCAGATGGACGGTGCGGTGTTGGTGGTAAGCGCGCCTGACGGACCGATGCCCCAGACAAGGGAGCACATACTGCTTGCGAGGCAGGTGGGGGTGCCGTACATAGTGGTGGCGCTTAACAAGGTGGACATGCTTGATGACGAGGAGTTGCTGGAGTTGGTGGAGTTGGAGATAAGGGAGCTTCTAAGCGAGTACGGGTTTCCGGGGGACGACATACCTGTAGTGAAGGTAAGCGCGCTTAAGGCAATAGAGGGGGACGCTGGGGCGGCAGAGCAGGTAGTGGAGTTAATGAATGAGATAGACAGTTATGTACCGGAGCCTGAGAGGGACATGGACAAGCCGTTTTTGATGGCGATAGAGGATGTGTTCACGATATCAGGGCGGGGCACGGTGGTAACTGGGAGAGTGGAGAGGGGAAGGATAGTTGCAGGGAACGAGATAGAGATAGTGGGGTTCAAGGACACTACGAAGACAGTGGCGACGAGTTTGGAGATGTTCCGCAAGATACTTGACGATGCGCAGGCGGGGGACAATGTGGGGGTGTTGCTCAGGGGGATAGGGAAGGATGAGGTTGAGAGGGGGCAGGTGTTGAGTGCGCCAGGGAGCATAAAGCCTCACAGGAAGTTCAAGGCGGAGGTGTATGTGTTGAAGAAGGAGGAGGGGGGAAGGCACACGCCGTTTTTCCCTGGGTACCGGCCGCAGTTTTACTTGAGGACGACTGATGTAACGGGGTCTGTGATATTGCCGGAGGGAGTGGAGATGGTGATGCCTGGGGACAATGTGAGCATGGATGTTGAGTTGATAGCACCTGTGGCGATGGAGGAGCAGTTACGTTTTGCGATAAGAGAGGGTGGAAGAACTGTGGGGGCAGGTGTAGTAACCAAAATCATTGAGTGATGAGTAATAGGGGACTCTCCAGGGCAGTAGCTCAATTGGTAGAGCAGCGGTCTCCAAAACCGCAGGTTGGGGGTTCGAGACCCTCCTGCCCTGCAGAAAAGCCAAGTTATGGAAAAATTTGACAGGATCAAAGTTGATACAACCAAGTATCTCAGCGGTGTTGCTACAGAACTGAAAAGAATAACCTGGCCCGAGCGTAAAGATACGATTAAATCAACCTTAGTGGTTGTTATTATTACCGCGTTCTTTGCACTCTTTTTTATGCTGGCCGATTACGTGTTCTCTTTTCTGTTTGGTCTTATACTGAGTTAAAGAACGAATCGGGAGCAGTTTTCGGATGCCAAGCAAGTGGTATATAGTGCACGTAAATACCGGTTTTGAGGAAAGGGTTAAGACCCAGATAGAAAACGGGATAGAGAGCATGAACAATGAAAACCTTGCCATTGACGAGGTTTTTATTCCTACTGAGACAGTAGTTGAAACTCAGAAAGGCGGAAGGAAGAGAACATCTATCAGGAAGTTCTTTCCCGGATATATAATGCTTAAAATGGAACTTAACAAGGAGACTCTGGATTTCGTACGCGAGATACCGAAGGTCATAAGTTTCGTGGGAGGCCGTCCGGTTGATGGAAAGATAAATATTGATTCCATTCCCGAAGTTGATGAAGAAAAAGTTAATGAGATAAAGACAAGGGCAAAAGAGGGCACGCTCAAGCCCAAACCGAGTGTCGCTTTTGAAAAAGGAGAACCCATAAGGGTTATAGAAGGTCCTTTTGCCAATTTCTCTGGAATTATAGAAGATGTAAAACCCGAAAAAGCCAGGGTGCAGGTGCTGGTCAGCATTTTTGGCAGAACCACACCCATAGAGCTTGATTTTAATCAGGTGGAGAAAATCTAGATGAAGAAAATAAGCGGTTACATAAAGTTGCTGATTGAGGCGGGAAAAGCATCCCCTTCGCCTCCGGTGGGTCCCGCGCTCGGACAAAGAGGCGTGAACATAATGGAATTCTGCAAGGCCTTTAACGCCCAGACATCTTCTTCCGAAGGGCTTCTTCCGGTTACGGTAACCGTTTACGCGGACAGATCTTTTGATCTTCAGATAAAAACTCCTCCTACTTCTTACCTGCTGAAAAAAGCTGCGGGCGTGGAGAAAGGTTCAGGGTCCACTCCGAGAACCAAAGCCGGCAAGATCACGGAAGAGCAGGCAAGGGAGATCGCGCAAAGAAAGCTTGAGGATCTCAATACTGATGAAATTGATGCGGCATTGATGGTTGTCCGTGGTACCGCTAGAAGCATGGGAATTGATATAGAAGGATAAATTTGGAGAGACTTCATGACCACCAGAGGAAAAAAATATATTGACGTAAGCGCCAAAGTAGATTCCCACAAGGAGTATACGGTTGATGAGGCCATGGAGCTTGTGGTGCAGGCCCGCTATGCGAAATTTGATGAAACGGTGGATATAGCCGTAAATCTTGGCATAGACCCTAGGCATGCGAACCAGCAGATTCGTTCCGCACTCGTGCTGCCTCACGGTCTCGGGAAGAAAATGACGGTCCTTGTATTTGCAACGGATGACAAGGCGGTCGAGGCAAAAGACGCCGGAGCTGATTATGTGGGTCTTGAGGATATGGTGGAAAAAATTTCCAAGGAAAACTGGCTTGATTTTGACGTGGCCATAGCCACTCCTGAAGTGATGTCGAAAGTTGGGAGACTGGGAAAAGTTCTGGGGCCAAGAGGACTGATGCCGAGTCCGAAGGTAGGCACTGTAACTTCGGACGTTGCTAACATGGTCAAGGAATCAAAGGCCGGTCGTGTTGAAATCAGGAATGACAAAAGCGGGGTTATACACGCTCCTGTTGGAAAGGTCTCTTTCGGAAAACAGAACCTGAAAGAAAACTTCCTCGCCTTTATGAGTTTTCTGATCAAAGAGAAACCTGCCGCTTCTAAGGGTGTTTTCCTTAGAAGAGTTTCGGTGTCGGCGACCATGGGTCCCGGTATCGGAGTGAGTGTGGCGGATATTAGAAACGAACTTAAAAGTATGGGAATCGCAGCGTGAACGTAACGCGAAACTAGATACGAGAAGAGAGAGGCTATGCTTAGTAAAACCGAAAAGCAGAAAGTAATTGACGACTTGGCATCCAGATTCCATTCCGTTTCCTCTGTGTTCGTTGTTGAATACCAAGGACTCAAGGTGAAGGAGATGGATATCCTGAGGAAAAAACTCAGGCAGACCAATACGGAGTTTAGGGTTGTAAAGAACACCCTTTTGGAAAAAGCTTCACTAGGAACGAACATAGAAAAAATGAAAGATCTTTTTTCGGGTCCCACGGCGATCGCTATCTGTGATGGGGAATCTTCCGCGGCAGCGAAGGTTTTTATTGATTACGGAGAGGACTTCCCGGAAATCAAGATAAAGGGCGGGATATTCGAAGGGGAAGTAGTCGATGTATCCAGAATAGAGCAGATAGCGAAGCTTCCGTCAAGGCAGGAACTTATCTCCGAGTTTGTGGGTCTGCTTAGTGCTCCGATGGGCAACCTCGTGGGAGTCTTGGAGCAGGCACGCTCAAATATTGTCAGTGTCCTAGAAGGATTAAAAGAAAAGAAGACTGAATAAAAAACTGTAGAACTGTTTTATCAAGGAGGAATAAAAATGCCCGATATTAGTAGAACAGACGTTATCACCTATCTTGAACAAGCCAGCATGCTTGAGATATCCGAACTGATAGGGGAAATAAAGGAAAAGTTTGGTGTCCAGGCCGCTGCGCCGCAAGTCGCTGTTGCCGCTGCTGCCGGTGCCGAAGCCGCTCCTGCAGCCGAAGAAAAGACCGAGTTTAATGTAATTCTCAGTTCTTTCGGAGACAAGAAAATACAGGTCATAAAGGCGGTAAGGGAAATTGCGGGTCTCGGACTCAAGGAATCCAAGGAACTTGTTGAAGGAGCTCCTAAACCTGTAAAAGAGGGAGTTAGCAAGGATGAGGCTGAAGATATCAAGAAAAAGCTTGAAGACGCCGGGGCGACCGTTGAAGTTAACTGACCATAATTTTCTTCGGTTATTTTCACTTAAATTAAAAAACAAGGGGGTGCGCGTTGAGCATAGAGAATATAGAGTCTCAGGAATTAAGGAAAGATTTTTCGAAGATCCCCCAGGTTCTGGATATCCCCCACCTGCTTGATGTACAGATAAAATCGTACCAAGATTTTCTGCAGGCCGATGTTCCTCCGGATGAGCGTTCGGAGACCGGCCTCCACGGAGCCTTCAGTGCTGTTTTCCCTCTTGAGGATTATAACGGCAAGGCTTCTTTGGAATATCTCAGCTACAGGCTGGATGAACCCAAGTATAACTTCGCCGAATGCAGGCTTAAGGGTTACACCTACACTGCTCCTCTTTACGTAACTTTCCGTCTTATAATTTGGGACATTCCCGAGGGTGAGAAAGGGCAGAAAGATACCGAACGACAGTTCCGCGACATTAAGGAGCAAGAGATATACTTTGGGGAAGTACAGCTTATGACTCCCAGCGGTTCTTTTATAGTGAACGGAACCGAAAGGGTAATAGTAAACCAGCTCCACAGATCTCCCGGAGTATTTTTTGATCGGGACAAAAGCAAGAACCAGTTGTCCGGAAAGGAAGGGTCTTTTATAGCGAGAATCGTTCCCCAAAACGGTCGCTGGCTTGATTTTGAATATGATCTGAAAGACATGCTCCATGTGCGCATAGACAGAAAGAAGAAATTCCACGTCACCGTTCTTCTCAAGGCCATGGGTTATGAAGAGCAGCAGATAATGGATTTTTTCTATCCCGTGGAGACTTTCCATATAGAGCCACAAGAAGTTCGAAAAGAAATAACCGCGGAAGTCTTCGACGTGGGGGCAGAGGGTTTTAAAAAGGAAGCGACCACGGAAATAATCTCCTATCAGAAGGCGACTGTGGACATAAACCATCCGGAAACGGGTGAACTTGTAGGTAGAAAGGGTAGAAGGCTGAAAAATCTTCTTTCAAAATTCGAAGAAGTTGGCATGACCTCCATACCCGTTTCAGATGAAGAGATAATGGAAAAACCCTCGGCCGAAGTGGTTTCCGACCCCGAAACAGGTGAAGTGATACTGGATTTCAACGAGGAAGTAACGGAAGAAAAACTCAACGAGCTGCGCCGAGTCGGTAAAAAGACCCTAAGAGTCTACTACATAGACAAGACCTTGTTCGTGAGTTCTCTTCGGACCACACTTCTTTCCGATAAGGTGGATTCATGTGAGGAAGCCATAACGGAGATATACAAGAAATTCAGGCCTACAGATCCTCCTTCTGATGAAGTTGCGCGGACTTTCTTTGAAAACATGTTCTTCACGCAGGATGCGTACAGACTCTCGAAAGTAGGTCGGATCAAAATCAACTACAAGCTCAAGAGGAAAGGCGTGAGAGATGATCATCTCACTTTGGACAGGGAGGATATCCTTCTGACCGTGAAATACCTGCTTGATTTGAAAGGCGGCAGGGGGTCTACCGACGATATAGACCATCTCGGCAACCGAAGGGTAAGAACCGTTGGGGAACTCATAGAGGACCGTTTTTATCACGGTCTTGAGAGACTTGCCCGGTTCGTAAAGGAAAAAATGGGATACCAGACCATAGAGAACCTCATGCCTAATGAAGTACTCGTACCGAAAACAGTTACATCGGTTCTCAAGGAATTTTTCACTACTGGTCAGCTTTCCCAATTCATGGATCAGACCAATCCTCTGTCGGAAATAACCCATAAAAGAAGGCTGAGCGCGCTCGGTCCGGGTGGTCTTACAAGGGAGAGAGCGGGGTTTGAGGTAAGGGATGTCCACTCTTCCCATTATGGAAGAATATGCCCCATAGAAACTCCGGAAGGTCCTAATATCGGACTTATATCCAGCTTGAGCACTTATGCGAAGATAGATGAATCCGGATTTATCCGGACTCCTTACAGGAAAGTGAAGGACGGGCGCGTTACAGAAGAAATAGTTTATATGAATGCGCTTATGGAAGAGGATTACATTGTAGCCCAGGCAAACGCCCCCCTTGAAGAGGACGGGTCTTTCAAACTGCCTTTTGTCTCTGCCAGGGGAAAAGGCGAATTCATGATGGTTGAGAGGGAGAAGGTCGAGTATATGGACGTATCTCCTTCGCAGCTTGTGTCAGTTTCGGCCTCTCTTATTCCCTTTCTTGAGCATGATGACGCGAACAGGGCCCTTATGGGTTCTAATATGCAGCGCCAGGCCGTACCGCTGATAAAGAGCACCTCGCCGCTTGTGGGAACGGGTTTTGAGAGCAAGGTGGCCAAGGACTCCGGGGTTACAGTTGTTGCACGCAGAGACGGCGTAGTGGAGTCCGTAGATGCGGTTAGGATTGTGGTTAAATCCACGGAAAGAAGTCGCGAAGGCGGAGTGGATATCTACAACCTGATAAAGTTCCACCGCTCAAACCAGAGTTCCTGCTGGAATCAGACTCCTATAGTTCGCCAGGGGCAGCGGGTGAAGAAAGGGCAGGTAATAGCGGACGGGTGTTCGACGGACCGTGGCGAGCTTGCGCTCGGACAGAATATGGTTGTCGCTTTCATGCCATGGGGAGGATACAACTTTGAAGACGCAATCTTGATATCCGAGAGAGTGGTAAAGGACGACGCATTCACTTCAATCCATATTGAGGAGTTTGAATGTACTGCAAGGGAGACGAAGCTCGGGAGAGAAGATATAACCAGAGACATACCTAATGTGTCTGAAGAGTCACTTAGGTATCTGGATGAAAGCGGAATAATAATGATAGGTGCCGAGGTCGAGCCCGGAGACATACTGGTCGGAAAAATTTCTCCAAAAGCCGAAACTCAGCTTTCTCCGGAAGAGAGGCTCTTAAGGGCGATTTTCGGAGATAAGGCCGGGGACGTCAAGGACTCCTCCCTCAAGGTTTCTTCTGGGGTATACGGTACCGTGATAGATGTTGAAACTCTCGTGTCCCGCTCCGTAGATAAGGACGAGAGGAGTAAGGATATTGAGAACCAAGAAATCTCAAAATTGATGGAAGAGAGAGAAAACGAGGTAAGTATTCTCAGGCGGGATGCGGTTGACAGAGTGAAGCATATTGTTCTCGGCAAAACTTCGCTTTCCAAAATAACGGTTAACAGAAAAACGATTCTTAAAAGCGGGCAGAAAATTACCGAGGAGATTCTTGATGCTGTTCCCTTAGAGAAGCTTGTTGATGTCAGGATAAAGGGTCTTCCCGAAGCGGGTGAAGAACTGACTGGAATAATCGGCAGGGTTCTCAAACGCATTGATTACGTGACCGCTGCCTATGAACAGCGCATAGAAAAACTGAAAAAGCCAGATGAGTTGCCTCCCGGGGTTTTGAGAGTGGTTAAGGTCCGCATTGCGGTTAAAAGGAAGCTCCAGGTCGGTGACAAAATGGCAGGACGGCACGGCAACAAGGGTGTCGTATCGAAAATACTTCCGCAGGAAGATATGCCCTATCTTTCCGACGGGAGACCCGTTGATATGGTGCTTAACCCGCTCGGCGTGCCTTCAAGGATGAATGTCGGCCAGATACTGGAAACCCACCTGGGATGGGGCGGCAGAGAACTGGGAAGACAGCTTAATGAGTATGTTGAACGGGAATTTAACGATAAAGTCCTGAGAGAAAAGCTTCTGCAAGTATATTCGGATTCTTCGAAGACAGGGAAGTTTATTGAGTCGCTGGACAGAGAGGGTCTTGTTGGGTTGGTAAGGGAGCTTAAAGAGGGAATGCCGGTGAAGTCCCCGGTCTTTGACGGTGCCCACGAGGCTGAAATCGCACGTATTCAAGAGCTTGCTGGCATCGACGAAGACGGAAAAACTATTCTTTTTGATGGTCAGACCGGTGAACCTTTTGATCAGAAAGTGTGCGTTGGAATAATGTACATGTTAAAGCTCCATCACCTTGTTGAAGAGAAAATTCATGCTAGGGCAATCGGACCTTACTCCCTGGTAACACAACAACCCCTTGGAGGAAAGGCCCACTTCGGTGGACAGAGACTTGGAGAGATGGAGGTCTGGGCGCTTGAAGCCTACGGGGCTGCTTACACCCTTCAGGAATTCGTCACCATAAAATCAGACGACGTAGCGGGACGGACCAGAATATTCGACTCGATCGTAAGAGGTGATATGAATTTTGAACCAGGCCTTCCTGAATCTTTCAAAGTGTTGCGCAAGGAGCTGCAGGCGTTGGGGCTTGATGTGGATCTTATTGAGGAGGAAGCGGAAATTGAACCGCTTCCGAAATATTAATTTGGAGGGAATCATACCATGGATATAGACACGCTCTTTGAAAAGCCTAAAAACCCTTCTGATTACTCGACCATAAAAATTTCCATAGCTTCTCCGGAAAAAATCAGGTCATGGTCAAACGGAGAGATAAAAAAGCCTGAAACCATAAATTACAGGACCTTCAAACCCGAGAGAAACGGTCTTTTCTGTGCCAAGATATTTGGCCCCGTGAAAGATTACGAATGCACCTGCGGAAAATACAAAAGACTTAAGCACAGGGGAGTAACGTGTGAGAAATGCGGCGTGGAAGTAATTTCCTCTAAAGTGAGAAGGGAGAGAATGGGTCATATAGAGCTCGCTTCTCCAGTTGCGCACATATGGCTTCTTCGCAGCATTCCCAGCAGAATAGGAATGCTCCTTGACATGACTTTGAAGGACCTGGAAAGAGTGCTTTACTTCGAGGCTTACATAGTCATGGACCCGGGAATTTCTGACCTCAAGTTCGCCCAAGTAATAACCGAAGATGAGTACAGAGCCGAGCGCGAGCGCTTCGGTTCAGAGTTTGTCGTCGGTATGGGAGCCGAGTCGGTACGGGAAATGCTCAAGACCATAGATTTAAATGAGCTTTCTCAAGAACTCAGGACGAGTATGAAAGAGACCAAGTCTCCGATTAAAAAAGCCCGTATTGCAAAAAGACTGAGAATATGTGAAGCGTTTCGCAAGTCCAAAAACCGTCCGGAATGGATGATTCTGACCACTATTCCTGTTCTGCCACCTGATCTCAGACCCCTTGTTCCTCTTGATGGAGGACGGTTTGCCGCCTCCGATCTTAACGATCTCTACAGAAGAGTGATTAACAGAAACAACAGGCTGAGAAAACTCCTTGAACTTGGCGCTCCGGACATAATAGTCAGAAATGAAAAGAGGATGCTGCAGGAATCCGTCGACGCACTTTTGGAGAATGGGAGAAGGGGAAGACCTGTTTTGGGTCACAACCACAGACCGCTTAAGAGTCTCAGCGACATAATAAAAGGCAAACAAGGCAGGTTCAGGCAAAATCTTCTGGGAAAAAGGGTTGATTACTCAGGTCGGTCGGTGATTACAGTGGGTCCCGATCTGCGTCTTCACCAATGCGGAATCCCCAAGCAAATGGCGCTTGAACTTTTCAGGCCTTTTATATACCAGAAGCTTGAAAGATGGGGTGAGGCGGCAACGATAAAGATAGCTAAGAAGCTGCTTGACAGCGAAGCTCCGGTGGTATGGGACGCCCTTGACGAAGTGATAAAAGAGCATCCAGTGCTTCTTAACAGAGCTCCGACTCTTCATCGTCTGAGCATACAGGCTTTCGAGCCGGTGCTTATCGAAGATAAAGCTATTCAGCTTCATCCTCTTGTATGTCCTGCCTATAACGCGGATTTTGACGGCGACCAGATGGCGGTTCACGTTCCGCTTTCAATTGAGGCCCAGACCGAATGCCGCTCGCTCGTTATGTCTACGAACAATATTCTTTCTCCCGCGCACGGAAAGCCGATAATACTTCCCACTCAGGATATTGTCCTGGGGCTTTATTACCTCACGAGGGATACAGCTTCAGATAAGAGCTCTGAGCCGGGCCGTGTTTTTTCAGTGCGCGAGGTGGTCTTTGCGTATGAACTGGGGAAGATTGGTTTGCATGATAGCGTAACCGTGAGGATTGGCGGACAGAACTATCTGACGACCGTTGGAAGAGTACTGATGTACGAGGTTGTTCCCGAAGGTGTTTCCTTTGAACTTATCAACAAGCCCATGACTAAAAGAGCTATAGAGGCCCTTGTGGATGAGTGTTTCAGGAAAACCGGCGGTAAAAGCACGGTTCTGCTGGCTGACAGCCTGAGGACTCTCGGATTTAAGTATTCGACAAAGTCCGGAGCTTCCATTTCGATCACGGACATGATTATTCCTGAATCAAAGAAGGATCTGTTGGAAAATGCCCAAGAGGAAGTTATGAAAGTGCAGGGTCAGTATTCCCAAGGGCTTATAACCGACGGAGAGAGATACAACAAAGTGATAGATATCTGGGCGAAAACAAGCGATGAAGTTGCTCAGGCAATGATGAGAAAGATTTCTTCAGAGGAAGTCAAGACGGGTAAAAACAGTACAGTTGCGGGACCAAGTTCGAACCCGATATACATGATGATTGATTCTGGGGCGAGAGGGAGCCAGACGCAGGTAAGGCAGCTTGCGGGCATGAGAGGGCTTATGGCGAAGCCTTCGGGAGAAATAATAGAAACTCCTATCACATCCAATTTCCGTGAGGGGCTGTCGGTACTCCAGTATTTTATTTCTACCCACGGTGCGAGGAAGGGGCTTGCGGATACGGCCCTGAAAACGGCAAATGCCGGTTACCTGACACGAAGGCTGATTGATGCCGCTCAGGACGTAATGATTACCGAGCTTGACTGCGGTACCATAGAAGGAATTAAGGTCAGTGATCTGGTGGAAGGTGGGGAAATAATTGAAAAAGTAGGAGAGAGGGTGCTTGGAAGGGTAGTGCTTGAGGATATAGAGGATCCCCAGACCGGAGACGTGATTGTTCACGCAAACGAGGAAGTTGATGAGACCGCGGTTGCTAAGATGGATGAAGCGGGCATAAGCGAGGTGAGCATCCGTTCCGTTCTTACCTGTGAAACCAGAAGCGGTGTCTGCAGGCTCTGCTATGGAAGGAACCTTTCCACTGGAAAGCTTGTGAACATGGGCGAAGCAATAGGTATTGTTGCAGCCCAGTCAATCGGGGAACCCGGAACTCAGCTTACCATGAGAACGTTTCATATAGGTGGCGCCGCGAGCCAGAGAGCAGCCGAGAGCACCCTTGAGAGTCAGCACGAGGGGGTAGTCAGGTTTAAGAACATAAAAGCAGTCAAGGGACGTGGTAACAAGTTGGTTGTTATCAGCCGAAGCGGCGTACTCTCGATTGAGGACAGCAAGGGATATGAAAGGGAAAAATATCCTGTTGTGCTCGGGGCCAGGCTTAACGTGAAGGAAGGGGACAAAGTAAAGAAAGGGAAAATACTCGCTGAATGGGACCCTTACACGACCCCGATAATTTCAGAAGTCCCGGGTGCTGTAAAGTTCAGGGACCTCGAAGCCGGAGTTACGTACAAGGAACAGGTGGATGAAGTCACGGGCGTTCTCATGAGGGTGGTGGTTGAGACCAAGGATCTGGAGATGCATCCCACTCTGGATGTCGAGGTGAGAACAGAGGATCTGGACTCTCTTGAAATCGACTCCTTGCCGAAAAATAAGAAAGTGCCTTACTCGCTTCCCGTAGGCGCTATAATAGAAGTCGGAGACAAAGATAATATAGAGGCGGGGGACGTGCTTGCCAAGATTCCGAGAGCGACCTCGAAGACAAAAGACATTACCGGAGGGCTTCCCAGAGTTGCCGAGCTTTTCGAAGCCAGAGTGCCCAAGGATCCGGCGGTTGTAAGCGAAATCGACGGAATGATATCTTACGGAAAAGATGTAAAGGGGAAGAAGAGGGTTGTGGTAACTCCGGAGATGGGAGAGCCTAAAGAATATACGGTTCCCAGGGGAAAACATATCTTGGTCAGGGAAGGGGAATTTGTCTCTTCTGGTGACCAGCTTGTCGACGGTGCGGTTAATCCTCACGATATTCTGAATATCATGGGAGAAAAAGAACTCGCCAACTATATGGTTAACGAAATTCAGGAAGTCTACAGACTTCAGGGTGTAAAGATTAACGACAAGCATATCGAGGTTATAGTCAAGCAGATGCTGAAAAGGGTGAAGATAAAAGATCCGGGGGACACTACGATGCTTGTCGGCGAGGCTATAGAGAAAAATGTTTTCTTTGAGGAAAACGAGAAGATCGTCGAAGAAGGCGGAAGCCCGGCAGCGGCCGAGCCGCTTCTTCTGGGTATAACCCGCGCCTCGCTTAGCACTCGCAGCTGGCTTTCCGCAGCGTCTTTTCAGGAAACCACCAGGGTTCTTACCGAGGCCTCCTGCGAGGGCAGGGAAGACGATCTCAGAGGGCTCAAGGAAAACGTTATCGTGGGCAGGTTGATTCCGGCTGGCACCGGTCTTCCAATGTACAGGGATATAAGCATAGAGACCGAGGCACCGGAAATACCTGTACCCGTACCGGAAGTCGAAGAGAAGAGCGAAGACATATTGCTGGAAAGCTGATATTTCCCCTGCGGTCTATTTCTTTCTTTTGATCAGTAGCCATGGAAAAAAGCTACAACCCTGCCGAGGTTGAACAGAGAGTTTATGATTTCTGGATCTCATCGGGACTTCACAAATCCGAAATAAAAGACTCGGCTGAGGTTTTCTCAATTGTCATCCCCCCGCCAAATGTAACGGGATCGTTGCACATAGGCCACGCCCTTAACAACACCATTCAGGACATCCTTGTCAGGTACAAGAGAATGAATAATTTCGATGTTCTCTGGGTTCCGGGCACTGACCACGCGGGTATTGCTACCCAGATGATGGTTGAAAAAGATATCGCTTCCGAAGGACTCACGAAGAACGATCTGGGTAGAGAGAAATTTCTTGAACGAATCTGGCAATGGAAGGAAAACTCCGGCAGCCGAATAACCGAACAGCTAAAAAGACTCGGAGCGCTTCCCGATTGGGAAATGGAGCGATTCACCTTGGATGAAGGTCTTTCAGAAGCGGTGAGAAAAGTTTTTGTCGATCTTTACTCTCAAGGGCTTATTTACAAGGACAAAAGACTTGTAAACTGGGATCCCGAGCTCCGTACGGCCATATCGGACCTGGAAGTCGAGCAGAGAGAGACTCAAGGGAACTACTGGTATATAAGGTATCCGATAGAGGGGGACGAAGACCTGTTTGTTACGGTAGCTACAACACGTCCTGAGACTATGCTTGGAGACACTGCAGTTGCAGTTCATCCTGAAGACTCGAGATACACCGATTTAGTGGGCAGAAATGCTATTTTGCCTCTTGTGGGAAGAAAGATTCCGGTAATAGCTGATGAGTACAGCGATCCGGAGAAGGGTACGGGGGCCGTAAAGATAACTCCGGGACATGATTTTAACGATTTTGAAGTCGGAAAGCGTAACGGTCTTGATATATTGAACATTCTTGACGAGCAGGCACATGTAAGAGGTGATGTTCCCGAAAAATACGTGGGACTTGAAAGATTTGAGGCTAGGAAAGCCGTAATCCAGGATCTTGAGGAAGGGGGCTTTCTTGTAAAGGTCGAGCAGACAGCCCACACGGTTCCCTACGGCGACCGCTCTGGGGTAGTCGTAGAACCTTGGTTGACCGACCAGTGGTACGTAAACACGGAACAACTTGCCGCTGAAGCCATTTCATACGTGGAACGAGGTGAAATACGTTTTTATCCAGAGTTCTGGGAAAACACTTATTTTGAGTGGATGAGGAATATAGAGCCTTGGTGTATCTCGAGACAGCTTTGGTGGGGTCACCGGATACCTGCATGGTATGGACCTGACGGGGAAGTTTTCGTTGCCATGGATGAGCACGAAGCTACCGCTTCCGCGAAGGAGCATTACGGTGAAGAGGTCAAACTCGTTAGGGACCCAGATGTACTGGATACGTGGTTTTCTTCCGGACTCTGGCCTTTTTCAACCCTTGGATGGCCGGCGGAGACCGAGGCACTCAGGCATTACTATCCGACATCATGTCTGGTTACCGGATTTGACATTATTTTCTTCTGGGTAGCAAGAATGATAATGCTGGGACTCAAGTTTATGAAAGATGTGCCTTTCAGGGATGTTTATGTGCATGGCCTCATAAGGGACGCAAAAGGCCGCAAGATGAGCAAGACGACGGGCAACGTAATTGACCCTATTGACGTGATCGAAAAATACGGTGCCGACGCGCTTCGTTTCTCGCTCGCGGCGCTTGCCGCCCAGGGAAGGGATATAAAGCTTACCTTTCCTGTTATCGAAGGATACAGAAACTTCATGAACAAGATATGGAATGCTACCAGATTTGTGTTTATGAACCTTGAACCGGAGATAATTCACGACTCTGACCTCGACAACTCCTGTCTAAGTATTCCTGACCGATGGATTCTCAGCAGGCTCAACTTTACCCTCGGCGAAGTTGAGGAATTTGTGGAAAACTACGAATTCGACAAGGCTTCTCAGGCGCTTTATCACTTTATATGGGACGATTACTGCGATTGGTATCTTGAAATATCCAAGTTTTCGCTTTATGGAGATGACAACGAGTCTAAAAAAACCACTCTTAACGTACTCATTCGGGTTCTGGTTCGTTCCCTAAGAGCGCTTCATCCTTTTGCTCCCTATGTTACGGAGGAAATATTCCGAATATTCAGGGAAAAGGGAATCAACCTCCCTAAAGGAGAAGGTCTTGATTCGAAGAGCATTCTTGAGGCCCAGTATCCGAAGCCGAACGAAAATGAAATATTCAGGGAAGAGTCTGAGCAGGTTGAGCTTGTAAAAAGCGTTGTAACTGGAATAAGGAACCTGCGTGCCATTGTGGGGGTCCATCCTTCGGAGAAGGTATCAATTCATCTTAATTCTGAAAGTAGCAAGGCGGAGAATGTTTTAAGGGAAAACCTTGAGATTATCCTAGGTATGGCTTCTCTTGGGGGTTGCGTTGTTTGTGGCGAGGATATTCAGGGTAAAGCGGTCTCGGAAGTTGTTTCGGGAGTAGAAATAATTATGCCGGTCGAGGGCCTGCTTGATATCGAGAAGGAAATTTCCAGATTGAACAAAGACTTGGCAAAAGTTTCACAGGAACTTAAAAAAACCGAGGGTAAACTTGCAAACAGGGATTTCATCAAACGTGCTCCCGAAGATGTTGTGGAAAAGGAAAGGGGAAAGCTGGATGAATTTCAAAGCCACAAGAAAAAGCTCGAGGAGATCCTCGGGAAACTTTCGGATGTATAGCGGAACTCTTGGTTTCAGTACGGTTCGACGGGACTAAAAAAGGTCCATTTGTTGATGCGACACTTTCTCGTCTGTTATTTCCACCGGATAATTTCCGTCAAAACACGCAAAACAGTAGTTTGCCCTTCCATTAAAGGACTTGTCGCCGTTGGTGACCGCTTTTGCTACTCCCTCTCTGCTCAGATATCCCAGAGTATCGGAAGTTATGTAGTCCTTTATTTTCTCTACTTCAAGAGAATGGGCTATGAGTTCTTCTTTGAGAGGAGTATCTATACCGTAGTAGCATGAAAACTTCATCGGAGGTGAACTTATTCTCATGTGAACTTCCTTGGCTCCGGCATCGCGTATCATCTTGACAATTTTTCTGCTGGTTGTCCCTCTCACTATGGAATCATCAACCACCACTACTTTTTTCCCGTTTATGACCTCTTTTATCACGCTGAGTTTCAGTTTCACTCCGAAGTTTCTTATTGATTGTTGAGGTTCAATAAAGGTTCTTCCGATATAGTGGCTTCGCAGGAAGCCGGTTTCAAAGGGAATTCCCAACTGCTCAGCGTATCCCATGGCCGCCGGCGTTCCCGAGTCGGGTACGGCCACGACGATGTCCGCATCGGCCGGAGATTCAATTGCGAGTTGTTTCCCCATGTTTTTTCTCATCTGATAGATGTTTTTTCCTTGGACAAACGAATCAGGTCTCGAGAAATATATATTCTCGAATACGCAGTATTTGTGCTGTTTTTTCGGAAGAGGGTTGAATGACTTGATTCCGTTCTCATTTATGAACACTATTTCCCCGGGTTCTATTTCCCTTATATAGTCGGCTCCTATTAACTCAAAAGCGCACGACTCGGAGGCCACGACGTAGGAATTATCAATCTTCCCGAGAACAAGGGGCCTGAATCCATGGGGGTCGCGCGCAGCTACCAGCCCTTTGGGGGTAAGAAATAAAAGGCAATAAGCTCCTTTGCATTCGGTAAGGGCTTCTATGGTTCTTTTGAGGAAGGTCTTTTCCTTTGATCTTGCTATGAGGTGTACGATCACCTCCGTATCCGTTGTTGACTGGAATATTGAACCTTCTTTCTCAAGCTTGTGTCTTAGCACTCTGGCATTTGTAAGATTGCCGTTGTGCCCGACCGCCAGCTCTCCTTTTTCGTAATTCATAATCAGAGGCTGGGTGTTCTTGTTGTTGCTTGAACCTGTTGTGGAGTACCTTACATGGCCGATTGCCGTAGTGCCTTTGAGTTTCAATATGGACTCTTCATCAAAAACTTCGGTTACTAGCCCCATCTCCCTGTGGGAGTAAAGCTTCTCACCGTCGGTTGACACTATGCCAGCGCTTTCCTGACCTCTGTGTTGGAGGGAGTAGAGGCCAAGATAAGTAAAGTTGGCAGCCTCGGGATGATCATATATTCCAAAGACTCCGCACTCTTCACGTAGCTTTGCCATTTTCACCCCTCTAAGGCCGAAAGGCTTCTCTGAAAGCCCATAGACCATGCATCGTGAACTGCTGAGATTTCCATGTCGATTAAATCTTCAATGCAGAACCTATCGTTATCAATGACTACTCCGGCACGTAGCGCGGAAACGCCATAATCGCTCGCCATCTCTTTTATGTTTTCCCAATTGGTTTCGCTTATACTAGCTATTACTCTGGATTGCGTTTCGGAGAAAAGAAACAGGTCGCTTCTAAGAGAGTTTTCATTTATGTCGGGCGCTTTTACCACGACCCCCCTTGTGCCATCTGGACTAAAGCAACATTCCGCGAGCGCCACAGCAAAGCCGCCCTCAGAAATATCATGCGCCGACTTAAGTATACTTCGAGAAGCACATGCAATCAACATCTCGGCAAGTTTTTTCTCTTTATCGAGGTCAATTGAAGGTGGTTTCCCGTCAATCAATCCGTGTTGGATTTTCAGATACTCGCTTCCTCCTATATCTTCTTCTATCGCTCCTCCGAGCAATATCACTAGATCTCCAGGATCTCGAAACCAAGAAGTAACGATTTTGGTTGTATCTTTTATCAGACCCACCATCGCCACAGTCGGGGTAGGGAATATGGCGATACCCTCGGTTTCGTTGTAAAGACTGACGTTGCCGCTTACAACCGGTGTATTGAACGTCTTTGCAGCTTCCGACATGCCTTCAACGCTTTCTGAGAACTGCCACATTATCTCGGGATTCTCGGGATTTCCAAAATTAAGACAATCGGTGATTGCAAGGGGAGAAGCGCCGCAGCAGGCCAGATTTCTGACACTTTCTGCAACAGCTATTTTACTTCCTTCACGGGGATTTAAATAACAATATCTAGAATTCACATTAGATGTCATTGCGATCCCCTTCTGTGTTCCCTTGAGCCTTATTATCGCGGAATCCGCTCCTGGTCCCAGAACGGTATCGGTTCTTACCATGTGGTCATACTGCTCGTAAACCCATTTCTTGCTCGATACAGTTGGAGAAGACAGGATTTCTAGGAAAACTCTCTGAATATCTTCAGGTTCAGGGAGATTCTCCGAATCCAGTCTCTTTATTTTCTTCAGGTAGCCGGGTCTTTTTACGGGTCTTTTGTAAGTCGGTGCGTCCGAGGTTATGAGACTTACGGGCAGATTCGCAACTGTGGTTTCTTTTTCCAAAACAGTCAATTTTCCCGAATCGGTAACCTTGCCGATAATCGAAAAATCAAGGTTCCACTTCTTGAAAATATCCCGGGCCGTATCTTCCTTGCCCTTTTCCAAGACTACAAGCATTCTCTCCTGCGACTCAGAAAGCATTACCTCGTAAGGAGTCATTCTTTCTTCTCGTCTGGGAACTCTGTCAATTTCAATTTCAAGCCCGGTTCCCGCACGATCGGCCATCTCTGTTGAAGAGGATGTAAGTCCCGCAGCTCCCATATCCTGTATGCCGACAACACAATCAGTCTTAAACAGTTCCAGGCAGGCTTCAAGAAGAAGTTTTTCCGTAAACGGGTCTCCCACCTGCACCGCGGGCCTTTTCTCCTCGGTTTCCTCAGTAAAGGTGTCCGATGCCATTATGGCTCCCTGTATTCCGTCTCTTCCGGTTTTTGATCCGACGTATATTACAGGGTTTCCCTCGCCCGACGCGTATCCACGGAAAACATTATCTTTTTTGGTTACTCCGAGGGCGAAAGCGTTTACCAGAGGATTTCCATTGTAGCAATCGTCAAAATATATCTCTCCTCCTATCGTGGGAATACCCATGCAGTTCCCATAGCCGGCTATTCCCGATACGACCCCTTCAACCAGAAATTTTGTTTTCTGAAGGTGTGGATTTCCGAATCGAAGAGAGTTTAAAAGGGCCACGGGCCTTGCTCCCATGGTGAATATGTCCCGGAGTATTCCCCCGACTCCAGTCGCAGCGCCTTGGTAAGGTTCTATGAAGGATGGATGGTTGTGGCTTTCCATTTTAAAGACGACGCAATCGCCATCTCCTATGTCCACCACTCCGGCGTTTTCCCCCGGGCCCTGTATTACCTGTTCTCCAGAGGTGGGAAATTTTCTAAGGTGCACCTTGGAACTTTTATAGGAGCAGTGTTCAGACCACATGGCTCCGAGAATTCCGATTTCGGTTGAGTTCGGTTCCCTGCCCAAAGTCTCGATTATCTTTTCGTATTCACTTTCGGTGAGGCCGTGATCCAAGGCGAACTGCAGAGATTTTTTGTTCTTCATTTGTCCTCCGGGGGCTGGATGAACTTTGTTGTCTTGGGTATGTCCACGTCTCTGAAAAGGTATCTTTTCACTTTTCTTGTAGTAGTTTTAGGTAATTCTTCTCTGGCAACCGCAAAGTGACTGATTCTTTTGTGGGGTTCGAGCCGACGGTTAAGTTCGGTTATTTCGCCTTTAAGAATGTCCCAGATTCTCTCATCGTCTCCGTTTTGCGGGGACTGTCCGAGTTTTTTGGAAACTCCCTCCACTTCTGGAAATATAACGGCCTGTATCCTTTCATCATCAGGACTGAATACAATCGCTTCTTCGATTGTTTCAAGCGGGGTGAGCTTTTCCTCGATCTCTTCGGGGGAAATGTTCTTCCCTCCCTTAGTTACGATAACCGATTTTTTTCTTCCCGTTATGTAGAGGTAGCCTTCGTGATCGAAATAACCGAGGTCACCGGTTCTGAGCCAGCCGTCATCCGAGAGCACCTCTCTTGTCGCACCGGGGTTTTTGTAGTAGCCGTCCATTATGCTAGAGCCCCTAACGCATATTTCCCCGATTCCTTCGGGGTCTACATCTCTTATTTCGACCTCGCAGTTCTCAAGCACCATACCACCGCTTGCGTTCTTTGGTTTCGAAAAAGGATTTGCGGCTATAACCGCAGCCGTCTCACTCATTCCGTACCCCTGTAAGAGGGGAAATTCGTATTTTTCAAGTCCCTTGGAGGCCGGTTCCGAGAGGGCGGCCCCGCCACTTACTATAATTCTGAGGCGGTCAAGACCCAGACGTTTTTTCGCCATTTTCCCGAAAAGTCCAGAGGGCAGGGCTCTTCTAAGGAAGTTTTTTGCCTTGTTCTGTTCGATTCTCTGAAGCAGTCTCTCGAGTATCAAGGGGGTGTTAAGCCATACGGTCGGTCTTGCGACCTTAAGGTCAGAGAGCATTTCCCTCGGTTTTATGCTTCTTGAGAAAAACACTCTTTGCCCACAATAAAAGGACAGAAGTATTCCACCTATTCTTTCGTATACGTGGTGGATGGGCAGTATGGAAAAAGCCGTATCTTTCTCCGTTATGGGAAAAGCGCTGTAAAGTGTCTCCAAGTTTGACATTATGCTCACGTGGGAGAGCATTACGCCTTTGGGATTACCCGTGGTTCCCGAGGTGAAAACTATATCGGCTATATCTTCAGGCTCTAATTTTTCCGCGGGTATGGTTTTTTCGGTGTGTGACCGAACCTCAGTAGCCCCGTCCATTGGTATTATGTGCTCAACTGCCCCAGTGTTACTCAAAGCTTCCGTAAACCCAGCCGAGGCGATGAGAAACCTTGAATCTGAGAGCACGAGGACCTGTTTTATGTGCTCTGTTCTTGCTCTTGCGTCAAGTGGGACGGCTATGGCGCCCGCCCAGATTACCGCAAAGTAGGAGATCGCCCACTGGGGGCTGTTCTCCCCCACTATCGCTACATGTTCCCTTCTCTTAAGGCCTAGAGACATGAGATGAGATGAGAACTGGGTGAAAAGAGTGAAAACTTCGCTGAAGGTGAAAGACTTTACGGATAGATCATTTCTTCTTATGGAATACGCGATCTTGTCTGCGTACAGAGAGGATTTTCTCTCAAGCATCCTCTGTATTGTGGCTATTTGGTTTTTGGTTCTTATGGAGGGGAGCCTTTTTTCCGTGCGAGTGAATCTTTTCATCAAAACAATGTCTTTCTAGATTATTTCCTTTATATCTTTCAGATCTTCTATGATGAATTTCGGTTTTGCCTGGGTGAACTGTTCTTTTCTTTTTACCCACACAGAGTCAATCCCGCAGTCAGAAGATCCCATTATGTCAGCTTCAGGGTTGTCTCCTATGAAAATGACGTCTGATGGACCCTCGCCGAGACTGGCCAGAGCAAATTTGAATATTTTCCTGTGAGGTTTTCTCCAGCCTACTTCTTCTGATATCACTATGTGGTCGAAGAAATCCGCAATTCCGAATTTTCTAAGCAGTTCTCGTGCCGTAGGAGCATGATCGAAGTTTGATACGACCGAAAGCCTGTATCCTTTCTCCTTGAGATACAAAAGAACTTCCGTATGATGCTCCGGGTATACCATAGCTCCGCACAGGCTTTCCATGTGTGATAATACGAACTTTTCAACCAAACCGTCGTCTTCTTTTAAACCCATTTTCTCCATGAATATCTCAAACCTTTTTCTGTTCGGATACTCCCTTAAATCCTTTCTCCTGAGTTCCAGAAGTTCTCTGTGGCTTTCAACAAAAGGTTCGTAGAAATCCGTAAATTCCATTTCACCGAGACTGCTTCGCATTCGTGTGAAAACGTGCTGCGCGGTGGAGTTCCAAGTCTCTCCATTAAGCGTTACCTTCGGCAGAAGGGACGGCTCGAACATGACAAGCGTATCAAAAAGATCAAAAAGCACCGCCGAATATTTTTTCATCAGATCTTATACGAGGATTATCAAAGAGATCTTTCAAATATGACTTCTATTATCTTGTCGTGAAGTCCCAGTGGTTCTGTTACTCTGTAGCTTACTTGTGGAAAATCTCGCGCTGCCTCCGCCACCATCCTGGGTATATCGGATTTTGAGTGTCTTCCCGGTACGAGAAAGTACGGGTGGACCGTTATGTCGCTCGCGCCGGCCGCAACGCATTTGTGAAAAGCATCTTTTATTGACGGTTCGCAAAGTTCCATGTGGCAGTGCTCAACAATGTCAAATGGCGAGTCTTGGTAGGCTCTTGCCTTGTCGGCTACGTCTTCGAGAAGAGCGTTTGCTTCCTCTACCGTGCTTCCGTGATCAACCAGAATTAGAGCTTTCATCGCTCAGTTCTTTTCCGAGTGGAGTTTTATGGTTTCAAGGACTATCTCTGCCGACCTGCGGAATTCATCGAGCAGAAGATATTCGTTTACAGTATGGAGCTCGTACATTCCCGTTCCAAGGTTTACACACTCGATTCCCTTCTCGTTTATGAAGTTTGCGTCGCATCCTCCGCCGCTTGTGTGAAGTTTTATGTCATGGTCCAGGTTCGCGGCGGCTTTAAGTACAAGATTAGTCACGGTTGCCTGCGGAGAGACATTCATTACGGGATACACGCGTTCTATCTCGACCTCTGCACGGGCGCCGAGTCGTTCCCCGTCTAGAGAAAGTTCCCTGCTTTGGGCCGCTTCCAGAAAGCACTCTTGCATGTGCCGTATCTGTGCGTCAAGCTTCCCTTCATCGTGGCTTCGAGCCTCGGCCTTCACTTCAACAAGGCCGGGAACTATGTTTACCGCGGATCCTCCCTTTACCTTTCCTATGTTTGCTGTTGTTTCGTGGTCTATTCTTCCTAGTTTCATTCTCGAGATCGCATCACTTAATATTTCCAGGGCGCTTATCCCGTTCTCGGGGCAAAGCCCCGAATGTGCTTCAACGCCGTGTATTTTTACATCCATGATATCCGAGCACGGACACCTGAGAACGAGTCTCTCCGGCGTGCTGCTGTCAAGAACTATTCCGTATGGGCTTTTAAAGCTTGAAGGGTCAAGAAATTTTGCTCCGAGGAGACCTATTTCCTCGCATATGGTAAATGCGACCTCTATATCCGGGTGGGGAATATTGTTTTCCTTGAGCGTCCGAAGTACTTCGACTATTATGGATACGCCGCTTTTATCGTCGCTTCCCAGTATCGTCGTACCGTCGCTTCTCATTACACCGTCTTCCACTCTTGGTTTTATTCCCTCTCCGGGACTTACGGTGTCCATGTGAGAGCAGAGAAAAAAGGGCGGAACATCTCTCTTCGTTCCGGGAAGCTTGACTATCAGGTTGCCAATATTTCCCTTGACCTTGTCTCCCGCATCGTCGTAGAAGCAATCAGCCCCTAGATCCCTCATTTCCTCCTCGAGCCTTAGGGCGACATCCTTTTCTTTTCTTGATGGACTGTCTATCTGTATGATATCCATCAGATGACGGGTCATTCTTTCTTCTTGAATCATGGGTAGGTTTCTCTTCTTAGCTGGATTAGACGGTTAAAGGATATTTGAAAAACCCCCATATTAAAAGATTAGTCGTATGCCGTGAGAGATTTAGGACGGAATATTAAGTAAAATACCCCGAAGTTCCTTTAAGGAAAATTGGATGACGAAACACCCGATTCCAGGCCGTGGGGCAAGGGGTTCATCAAAACTCAAAACCGGCGACAGTGCGCAGAAGCCACGCAGCAAAGCCGGAACCTTCAAGCCTTCCTGTCTCTCGCTTGACCTTGAAGTCGGAAAGCAGAACAAATGGATTCACGCCTTCGCAGCCGTGCGCTCGGATACCGGACAGACTGTTTTTTTCCGCGACGGGGACCTGCAGGCCGGACTCAAGGAACTTGACGATCTTGCGGGCGGGGCGTCCTTTCTTCTGGGCCACAACCTGATCAATTTTGATCTGCCTTACCTAGCTGCCGCGAAACCCGACCTGCGGCTTTTAAAGCTGCCTGCGGTAGATACGCTCCGGTTGAGCCCTCTGGCTTTTCCCAGCAATCCTTATCACAGTCTCGTAAAGCATTACAAGGACGCGGGATTAAAACGCGGGCAAAGAAATAACCCTGAGCTTGACGCCCGAATCACGCTTGAACTTTTCAATGATGAATACGAAGCTCTGCGAAAAACTCCTCAGAACCTGCTTGCGGCTTGGCATTGGCTTACCACTGCACAAGAGAAGATGTTCGGTTTTGACATGGTTTTCTCCGACCTCAGATGCTCACTGCGTCCTTCGGACAAAGAGGCCCGTGCGGCTATACGCAAGCGCCTAGAAGGCAACGCCTGCCGTACTCAGGCCCGAGATATCATAAAAGACATTCATCGCCACGGCTGGGCGCTTGCCTACGCTTTGGCATGGCTTTCTGTATCCGGAGGCAATTCCGTCATGCCACCTTGGGTTTGTCACCAGTTTCCGGAAGCCGGGCGTCTGGTTCGCCGGTTGCGCGATACCGTCTGTAACGATTCGGCCTGCAGTTGGTGCCGGGAAAGACACGATGCCCGCGGGGAACTTGCCCGCTGGTTCGGCTTCCCCGGTTTCCGCCCGGAACCGTCCGTTCCCGACGGTTGTCCCATGCAGCAATCGATAGTTGAGACGGTCATGGCGGGGGACCATGTTCTTGGTATTATGCCCACTGGCGCGGGCAAGTCGCTTTGCTATCAGGTCCCGGCGCTGTCGCGCTACTATAAGACCGGCGCTTTGACGGTTGTAATCTCCCCCCTGGTCGCGCTCATGGCGGATCAGGTAGCGGGCCTTGCGGCCAAGGGAATCATTTCGTGCGTTACCATAAACGGATTGCTGTCCATGCCAGAGCGGGCAGAGGCTCTTGACAGGGTAAGACTCGGGGAAGCAAGCATGCTCATCATTTCGCCTGAGCAGCTTCGCAGCCGTTCCCTTCGGCGGGTACTTGACCAGCGGGAGATCGGCGCGTGGGTGCTTGACGAGGCACATTGCCTCTCAAAGTGGGGACATGATTTCAGGCCCGATTACCGCTACGTGGGACGTTTCATCCGCCAAAGGGCGAGAGAGGGGCCGATACCGCCCGTGCTTTGCCTTACCGCGACCGCCAAGCCCGACGTTATGGAGGAAATCACGGTTTATTTCCAGGAAGAGTTGGGGGTTGATCTCACTGTTTTTAACGGAGGAGCCGATCGTCCCAACCTGACGTTTGAGATTTTGCCAACGAGTGAACCGGAGAAGTTCTCGCATATATATCAGGTTATTGAAGATGCTATGCCTGCGGATTTCCCCGGAGGTGTAATCGTGTATTGCGCGACGCGCAGACAAAGTGAAGAAGTGGCCGAGTTTCTTGTGAACAAGGGCCTTGCGGCGGACCATTTTCATGCAGGGTTGCCGCCGGAAACCAAGAAAAACGTGCAGCAGAGTTTCATTGAAGGCCACCTGCGCGTCATTGCAGCCACAAATGCGTTCGGCATGGGCATTGACAAGCCCGATGTGCGCCTTGTGATACATTCGGATATGCCGGGTTCGCTTGAGAACTACTTACAGGAGGCGGGCAGGGCAGGGAGGGATCAGAAACCCGCGCGTTGCGTGATGCTCTACGCCAAAGAGGATGTGGAGAGACAGTTTGGAATGTCTGCGCGTTCGCGACTCACTCGCCGGGAAATTCACGGCATCCTGAGAGCCTTGCGCAGACTGGACCGGAAGAAACGTCTGGGTGGCGAAGTTATAGCAACCGCCGGTGAAATACTGATTGAGGATGAAGATAATGAGTTTATAAGAGACTCAGCTACCGACGATACCCGGGTGCGGACCGCCATCTCCTGGCTTGAAGAAGCTGTACTGCTTTCCCGGGAAGAGAATCTGGTTAACGTGTTTCCCTCCTCCCTTCAGGTCGACTCGCTGAAAGAAGCTCTGAACAGGCTTGAAAAAAAGCCTATTGAGGATTCCTATCGTCGCCAGCTTATGTCAATTGTCGAGGCGATAATGGATGCGGACATGGATGAAGGCATTTCCACCGATCAGCTCATGTACCTATCGGGTCTTAGCGCTGAGGGAGTCAGTGCCGCTCTTTATAACCTTGAGCATCTGGGCATAGCCAGCAATGACGTCATACTCACCGCCTTTGTGCATTCGGGTGTGGAACATTCGTCGCTTAAACGCTTTGAGGAAACGCAGGATCTTGAGACCGCTCTTATCGGGTATATGCGAGAAATGGAACCGGATATTAAAAAGGGAGGAAAATTTACGCTGCTTTTACGGATGGCGGCACAGAAATTTCGGGAACAAGGACTGGTAAACCCTTTGCCGCAACGATTACTGAGCCTCCTGCGCAGCATAGCTTATGACGGTCGGGGCGAAGGAAACAACACAGGAAGCTTGGATGTGCGAAACCACGACGGAGACACGGTGTGGATAACGCTCCGGCGGGAATGGGACGTGCTTGAGAAGACCGCGGAAATTCGCCGCGCCGCGGCTGACTTGCTGCTTGGACACCTGCTTGCTTGCGTACCGCGGGGAACCCGCGGGACGGACCTTATGGTTGATACGACCCTTGGAGAGCTTTTAAGAGCAATTACCTCTGATCTGGTTTTAAAGAGCCAAATCAGAGATCCAGTCAGATTACAGAACCGCGCACTGCTCTGGCTTCACGAACAGGAAGTAATTCGTCTTAACAGGGGACTTACGGTGTTCCGTACGGCCATGAGTATCCATTTGAAAGATGAAAAACGGGGTTTCGCCAATGTTGATTTTAAACCTCTCGCAGAGTACTACAAGGGGCGGGTTCAGCAGATACATATAATGGCTGAGTTCGCGCGCAGGGGGCTTAACTCCATGTCCGAGGCTCAGAGACTGGTCTCTGACTACTTTAGCCTCAAGCAGGATGATTTCCTTAGCCGCTGGCTGCCTGACCGTCAAAGGGAACTTGCCCGGGAAACCACGCCCGCATCGTGGCGGGCAATAGTGGAGAGCTTAAACAGCCCCGCTCAGCAGCGCATAGTCGCCGATGATCGGGAGCAGACAAACGTGCTGGTTCTTGCCGGTCCCGGTTCCGGCAAGACACGGGTGCTGGTGCATCGCATCGCCTACCTGCTACGCGTCAGGCGGGAAAATCCCCGTAGCATCATGGCCTTAGCGTACAACCGTCACGCGGCTGTCGATATCCGCCGCCGTCTGAGAGATCTCGTCGGCAGCGATGCCTCTGGAGTAACGGTGCTTACGTGCCACGCTCTGGCCATGCGTCTGGTCGGTGCCAGCTTTGCCGAAACGGCCAAAAATCTGGACGACGGGTTTTTCAGGGAAATGCTTCGCCATGCGGTAGCTTTGTTGCACGGGGAAGGAGTGCCGCCTGAACAATCGGATGAACAGCGGGAGCGGCTGCTTGACGGTTTTCGCTGGATACTGGTTGACGAATACCAGGATATCGGCCCGGATGAGTATGAGTTGATATCGGCTTTGGCCGGGCGGACGCTAAATGAAGAGGAAGGCAAACTCACGTTGTTTGCTGTAGGCGATGATGATCAGAATATCTACGCTTTTAAAGGCGCTTCTGTGAAATTTATCCGCCGGTTCGAGGCGGATTACAAGTCCCGCCCCGCTTTTCTTATCGAGAACTACCGCTCTACCAGTCATATCATCTCGGCGGCAAATGCGGTGATCGAATCGGCGCGGGAACGTATGAAGGTTGACAATCCCATCCGCGTTAACCGTGCACGTTCAAGGGATCCGCGGGGCGGTAAATGGGAGCAGCTGGATCCGGTAGCACGGGGCAGGGTGCAGATTTTGCCCGCGGGCTGTGACACGGTCTCGCAGGCACAGACGGTAATGGCGGAATTCGCACGCCTTAAAAGTCTTTCATCTGACTGGAACTGGTCCGGGTGCGCCGTAATAGCACGTAAGTGGGAAGATCTGGATCCCGTGCGTTCTTTTTGTGAAATTCATGGCATCCCGGTACAGATGGGGAATGAAGAACCCCCAAGTTTCTGGCTCCTGCGGGAGACCCGGGTGTTTGTTGAATGGGTGCGGGGACGGAAAAGCGGCATTGTTAACGGTGTGGATCTTGACGGCTGGCTCGATATGCAAACGCCCGGTTACTGGAACGATCTGCTGCGGGAGGCCGTCGAGGAGTATGCGCTTGAAACCGATGGCGCGGAAACGCCTGTGGTTCACTTCATTGAATGGCTTGCCGAATGGGGTCGCCAGATACGCCGCCGCCAGCGTGGGTTACTGCTGGTAAGCGCGCACCGCGCCAAAGGGCTTGAGTTTGATCATGTGGTTGTACTTGACGGCGATTGGAATCACACCGGAAGCAGCAATGACGTGGATGAGGAGCGCAGGTTGTATTACGTAGCCATGACACGCGCGAAAAAGACTCTGGCGCTTGCATGCCTTGAGAACCCCAATAAACTGCAGGATAAGTTGCTTGGCAATGCCTCGGTAATACTCCGCGAACCGGTCGGGCTGCCGGATAAATCCGTGGAGTTTAGGAACCGCTTTAGCAGGCTAGGCCTTAGTGATGTAAATTTGGGCTTTGCGGGGTCTAAAGATGCCCGCCACTCTCTGCATCGTTCCATTTCTGCTCTGTCTCTCGGAGATCCGCTTAGAACGCGGGTTGTAAATGGACGCTGGGAATTGCTTGACCGATCAGGGACGGTAGTAGGGCAACTTGCCAACAAATTCACACCCCCAGATGGAATGCGATGTGATTCCGCAACGGTTTTTGCCATCGTGACTTGGAGCCGTGATATCTCGGACTCCCAGTACCAGGACAGAATGAGGTGCGATGAATGGGAAGTAGTAGTGCCGGAGCTGGTGTTTGAATCTAAGCGGGAAGGTTTTTAGTTAGTTTGTATTCTTAAGAAAAATCCATGGAAGCACTTAATATCAATTAATTTTTTTTGTTTTACTGGGTCTTGGTAGTGTAGAATTACTTCTCTATTAAAATATCGGTATCTCGGCCGTGTTATTAAATCTGGGTGAATGGTGAAAAAATGGAGTTTTTTCTGATAAAGGATAATGTTGCCGACGTTGAGTCGGATTCAGTTGTTTTTTTCTGTTATGAAGAACAAAGACTTCCAGCTGCCGCTAGGAAAATCGACAGCAAACTCGGAGGTTTTCTCTCGGACAAAGTAAAGTCGTCTGATTTTAAGGGTGCTTTTGGAAAAACGGTTCTAGTTGATACCCCAGGCGATTTCAATACGAAAACAGTGGTTCTTCTTGGGCTTGGGAAAAAAGAAAATCTCGGGTCACTTGAGGCTTTTCGCGCCGCAAACATTACGGTTGCAAGAACCGGCCAGCATTCCCGCACCGTTTCCGTTGATTTTTCCAATGTGGATAGGGGTTTTCTTAAGGTTTTTCTCGAGGGCTTGGCTTGCGGTGCCTACGAATACGGGAAGTTTAAGTCCTCGGGAAGAAGAAAAAACCGGATAGAGAAAGTGCGTGTGGCGTCAAGGAGGGTTTCGGCCGATTATTTTAGTACGGAAGCCGCACACGCCAGTGCTATTTCAAAGAGCGTGGCTTTTTCAAGAGATCTTGTTAACGATCCTCCGAATATCCTTACTCCCTCGATTCTCGCGGAACATGCGCTTTCGATTTCCGAAGAATCAGAACACCTCAGCTGCAAGGTTCTTGGCAGAGAAGAGATAAGGGAAATGGGAATGGGAGGACTCTCCGCGGTTTCTTTTGGAAGCAGTGAGCCCCCAAGATTCATCCACCTCTCCTACTCGTCTCCCGCGAGATCCCGTAAAAAAGTCGCTATTGTGGGGAAGGGCATAACTTTTGATTCGGGAGGACTGTGTCTTAAGCCTGCAGACAGTATGAGAACGATGAAAATGGATATGGCGGGTGCGGCGGTCGTACTGGGCACCATGAAAGCGCTCGGGGAACTGACTCCAAACGTTAACGTTCACGGCCTTATTCCGGCCACCGAAAATATGACCGGCGCTTCTGCCTACAAACCGGATGATGTGGTAACGGCTCTTAACGGCAAGACGATAGAAATTATAAACACCGACGCGGAGGGCAGGGTGGCTCTTTCTGATGCGCTGAGTTACGCGGTCCGACTTGGAGTTTCCGAGATAGTGGACCTCGCAACCCTTACCGGTGCCTGTATAGTTGGGCTCGGCCTTCATAACGCCGGGGTTATGGGTAATAATGCGAATCTCGTGAAATCGGTTCTGGGCTCCGCACGCGATGTCGGTGAGAAGATGTGGGAACTTCCTCTTGATGCGGAGTTAAGAGAGGAAATAAGAAGTCGCGTTGCAGACGTTAAAAATGTAGGAAGCAGGTGGGGTGGGGCGATAACCGCGGCGCTTTTCCTTGAGAATTTCGTTTCAGACGTTCCTTGGGTCCATATAGATATAGCTGGTCCCTCATACGTGGAGAAATCCTCGGAGTGGTATCAGTACGGGGCAACTGGGTTTGGCGTGAGAACCTTAGTTAACTACCTTATGAAAAGATAGGTTCTTCGCCGATTACCGTTTCCTGGGCTTAGTCAAGTATTTTGCCTCCTCTTATTGTCTGCTTCTTGTACCCAGCCATTTGTTGTGCTAGCATATCTCCCCCAAACCTGAATATACCAAGGAAGACCTATGTTGACCCTTTACGATGACCCGATTTCCGGCAATGGCTACAAGGTCCGGTTGATCCTTCTGCTAACTGGCAAGGCTTTTCGAGTAGTCAATCTAGACATACTAAATGGTGAGACCCGAACCCCGGAATTTCTGGCGATCAACCCGAATGGGAAGATCCCGACCCTGGTGTTTGAGGATGGTCGCGTGCTCTCGGAATCAAACGCGATCCTGTTCCACTTTGCTGAAGGAACCGACTATTTACCGTCTGAGCCCTTCAATCGAGCTCAGGTTCTACAATGGTTATTCTGGGAGCAATACAGCCATGAGCCGAACATCGCTACCTCACGTTTTCTGCGCCAGCATCGTGAGTTGACAGAGGACGTGCTGGTTATGTTAGAAGCTAAAAAGGCACCCGGCGAAGCCGCTCTGGCGCTTATGGAAGAGCACCTGACTTCTCATACCTTTCTAGTTGCCGAGAGTTTCTCAATCGCTGATATTGCACTCTACGCATACACTCATGTGGCTGAGGAAGGTGGATTTGCTTTAGATGGATATCCCGCAATTCGAGCTTGGATTGAACGCGTTGAGAATGTTTCTGGATTCATAGCCATGAGCGAGGCAAATAAGCCCTTTGAGGAAGCGCAGATTTAGGCGGTAAGTTGCTCGAAAATTCGCCGAGATGAACTGCTGGGTTAAAAAATAGTTTCAGTTTGGGGAACCGGTTCAGGGAATGTAATCAAGCCAGTGGCTAAATTTTTCATCTTCTCCTTTTATTACGGCGAAATATCTTTTCTGAAGTTTTTTTGTTATTTCTCCAGGTGTTCCGGAACCTATTTTCTTGCCGTCAACTTCCTTTATAGGCGTTACTTCGGCGGCGGTGCCGGTGAAAAAGGCTTCATCCGCGATGTAAAGCTCGTCTCTTGTGAAACGCTGCTCCTTTACCGAAAGACCTTCGTCGTCGGCGAGGTCCAGAACGCATTTTCTGGTTATCCCCTCCAGTATAGAAGTTAGAGGAGGAGTTTTGAGAATCCCATTTCTCACGATGAAGATGTTTTCCCCGCTTCCTTCGGCCACGTAACCTTCTGAGTCAAGCAGTATTGCCTCATCAAAACCGAGGTCGGCGGCTTCTTGGCGGGCCATTACTGAATTTACATAATTTCCGCATATCTTGGCCTTGGTCATAAAAGAGTTAACGTGCATTCTCGTATAGGAGGATATCTTTACCCTGATTCCGTTCGCAATCGCGTCATCTCCCAGATATGTTCCCCATGGCCATACGGCTATCGCCACGTTTACGGCGTTATCTCCGGGAAGTATCCCCTTTTTCCCCGGTCCGATAAAAGCTATTGGCCTGATGTAAGCTTCATCAAGTCCGTTTTCACGCAGAAGATCCGTTACCGCGCCGCAAAGGGTCTGCATGTCGTGGGGAATTTCTATGCCGGCCACATGTGCCGAGGTATAAAGCCTTTCCATATGTTCGGTGAGTTTTAGGATTGCCGACTTTCCGTTAGAGCATTTATAAGCTCTTATGCCTTCAAAGACGCCTAGGCCATAGTGCAGAGTGTGGGTGAGTACGTGCACGTTTGCCTCATCCCAAGGCACTGTTTTTCCGTTAAACCATATTTTGGATTGATCGGCTGACATAAGTTGCTACCACGGTATTGGGGAAAAAACTTTGGAAACATTATTATTATTCCCCTTTTCATTGTCAAGCTAGGTTAATGATTGGGGCATGGTTGCAGACGTGATGTGAATTTCCGTGGATTTTTGCTCGGGCATCTCTTTTGCCGCTATTTTAGATTTTCTTTGATTATTGCGCCTATTTCCCGTGAAAACTTCGACCTTGGAATAACAAGGTCCACCCCCTTTCCCCTGAACTTGTTGGCAAGCTCCCGTTCCACATGCGGCAGATATCCTATGCAGAAGACTTTTCTGTGCTCTGGGGAGGTTCTAAGTTCGGTGAAAACCTCCTCGGCATCAATTTTTCTTGAGGCAAGGTCAATAATCACGAGATCGACGCTCTTTCCTCCAATTTTGTCTAGAAGTTCTTTGCGGTTTCTTGCCTTTACTATGCCGACACCAAGGTTTTTAGCCGCGTTTTCAATCTTTGACGAAAAAAACATGTCGTCGGCGACTACGCAGATTGTTTTCCGTGAGGTTTCCATTGGCTTGGAACAAAGATTCCCGCTCCTGCGGAATCGCACAAGTTTTAAAGAGACATAAAAAGGTCTAGCTCTTTTTAGGTTTGAGTGTAAGTTCTGAAAAATATTTGGGAAACTGCTAATATATGTGAAAAAACCAAAAAAGTTTTGCGGCCTGACGGGAGTTCTGTTGCATTTAAGGAGGATAAAATGAAGGCTACCTTTATTGCTTTTCTTGTGGCTATGATATTTGGGATTAACCCGATTTTTGAAAAACTGAGTCTGAAGGATGCTTCCCCGCTTTCGGTAATCACCATAAGATTTGTTTTCACTTCATTGTGTCTGGTGTGTTTAGTGTTGGCTACAGGTAGGTTCGCGCAGGTCATTGATGTCGATGGCCGGACGCTTTTCTGGATACTTCTCTCGGGACTGATCGGGGGACTGATCGGTCTTTTTCTCTATTTCACCGCTCTTCAGATGGCCGACACCTCAAAAATTGTCGCCATAGTGGCCACCTTTCCCATGTTTACGGCCATCTACGCTTATCTTTTTCTGGGAGAAGCCCCAGGACCCATGAGGATTACGGGAATCGCTTTTATAGTTATCGGTTCTATCCTGATTGAGTGGAATCTGCTGGCAGACTGAGGTGCCTAGATATCCAAGGATTCTATGTAGTCGCGGAACTCTTCAGCCATGTCCGGATGTCCGTGTCTTGATGCCGCCTGGATGCCTTTTTCATAGGCGTCCTTTGCCTGGTCTGGCATCCCAAGTTCGGTGTAACAATGGCCAAGTATTCTGTAAGCGGCCCCTTCATCGTCCTTAAGTTTGAGGTAGGCGTTAATTGTCTCTATGGTTTCTTGGTAGCGGTTAAGCTTGAAATATTCATTTGCAAGACTGTAGTATACAAGGGGAGTTGCGGGATTTTTCTCAAGTAATTTCTTAAATCTCTCAATTCTTTCTTCTGACATTTTCTAACAACTGATCCTGATTCTGAGAATCCCTAGTTTATTTCTTTTTCGTCTTTCAGTATGAAGTCTTCGAAACCGAAGACACCCATGAAGTTTTTTATTACGGACTGCGTGACGTCATCCATTCTAACATTCTCTTTATCTCCAAGCCAGCTTCCGATAGACGTTATTCTCACGTCCGTTATTCCGCAGGAGAGTATCAGCTCGAAGTAGTCAAGATTAGTGCTGACGTTAAGGGCAAACCCATGATAGGTCACCCATTTCCTGATGGCTATCCCTATGGAGGCTATCTTGCTTCTTTTTACCCAGACTCCGGTGACTCCGTCTATTCTTCTGCCCTCAATTTCAAAGTCGCCAAGCGTCCTGATGATTACTTCCTCAATATTTCTCAGGTGCTTTCGAATGTCCATCTCGTGGTTTTTGAGATTCAGTATGGGATAGCCCACGATCTGTCCGGGACCATGAAAGGTTATGTCTCCTCCCCTTGATGCGTGTATGAAGGAAATTCCGTGTTTTTTAAGATATTCTTCTCTTACAAGCAGGTTCCCGGTGTTCCCTTTTCTTCCAGTGGTGATCGTCGGCGGGTGTTCAAGCAGAATAAGAGAATCCCGTATTTCTTCGGCGATTCTTTTGGCGAGAAGATTTTCTTGATATTCAAGCGCCTTTTCGTAGGGAACAGTCCCGAGTTCGTATATGTCTAGGGTGCTCATTGGAGCAGTGACCAAGTATTCTGTCTTGCGCCTCAGAAGTTCCTTACTCTTCCAAGTGCGTCAAGCGCTGCTTCCATTACGGCTTCAGAGAGTGTGGGGTGAGCGTGCTGGGTAGTGGCTATTTCATAAGGTGTCGTCTCTAAGGTTTTTGCCACTCCGATTTCCGCAATCATCTCAGTTGCTCCGTAACCTATTATGTGGCTTCCGAGGAGTTCTTTTGTCTTCGAGTCGAAAATCATTTTTACAAATCCGTCCGTTTCTCCCATCGCAACTGCTTTTCCGACAGCCCTGAAAGGAAATTTCCCTATATCCACATCATATCCCTGCTCTCTTGCCTGTTTTTCCGTAAGGCCGATCATGGCAACTTCTGGCTGACAGTAAACGCATCCGGGAATTGAGTCATAATGGACTTTAGAGTTAAGGCCGTTCATTCTTTCAACGGCAACAACTCCCTCCTCTGAAGCCTTATGCGCAAGCATGGGACCTCCGATCACGTCCCCGATCGCGTAGATATTGGCGCAGGTGGTCATGTAGTTCTCGTCTGTCTTTATAAATCCTCTTTCATCAAGTTCTACGCCCACATCTTCAAGGCCCATGCTGTCGCCCGTGCCATAGAAGGCAAAAGAGGTCGGCGCCGCATTCGCTATGGCTTTTCTTCCAACTGACACAAGCACCATGTCGGCCTTAAGAGTGCTCTGTTCACCCGAAACCGTGCTCTCCACTGTCACGGTCGCGGACCCCGAGGTTTTCTTAAGGGATTTGTACACAGTCTCGTTTAGGATAGTCATTCCCTGCTTCGTGAATATCTTCTTTGCCTCTTTCGCTACTTCCTCGTCAGCTCCCGGCAGGATCTGTTTTTCCATTTCCACTATGGTTACCTTGCTGCCGAAAGAGTTGTAGACATAGGCAAATTCCATTCCTATGTATCCTCCGCCTATTATCACGACAGAGCGGGGAACCTCTGGGTGCATTATCGCTTCGTCGCTTGTCATCACAACTTTTCCGTCAATCTTAAGCCCGGGAAGCGTTCTGGGAACAGAACCCGTGGCGAGAAGTATCCGTTCGCTCTCTATATCCTGTGATTCCTTTCCGATAACGGAGATTCCATGTTTTGAGGTGAGCCTTCCCGTACCGCTTATAAGTGTGATCTTGTTTTTCTTGAAAAGCCCCTCTACGCCTCTGTTCAGAGAAGTCGAAGCTTTTCTGCTTTTTTTTATCACTTCCGAGTAGTCAAAAGAAAGTCCCTTATGGGTAACTCCGTAACTCTCTGAGTCAAGAAAGTGCGAGTACATCTCGGCGCACTTGAGGATTGCTTTTGAGGGGATGCATCCCCAGTTAAGGCATACGCCCCCCGGTTTGTCTCGCTCGATGACGGCAACTTTCATTCCCATCTGCGCAGCCCTTATTGCCGATATGTATCCCCCGGGACCGGATCCTATAACTGTGAGGTCGAATTTTTCCATTTCGGGGTAATTATATTTGTAATCGACGTATCGTCAAAGATTGTTTCAATTTGAAATAAAGGCATTGTTCCTCAATCTACGTAAATTGCCGGAGCTGTATTCCGGCAATTCTGAGCTAGTTAATCCAGTATTATGCATGGGCGGTTCGCAGGCACAGATTTACTTCTAACTCCGTTGACAATATAGGAGACGGAAATTATATTTCCAAAATATATGACACAGCCAATCTCTCCAAGAAATGAGGCTTTTCTGGGCTTTGTAGTGG
The DNA here is from genome assembly GCA_965207685.1 of Thermodesulfobacteriota bacterium. Classification (GTDB taxonomy): domain Bacteria; phylum Desulfobacterota_D; class UBA1144; order Nemesobacterales; family Nemesobacteraceae; genus Nemesobacter. The sequence continues at coordinate 402,151 of OZ242294.1, forward strand.
ACCACTTTATTGAGACGGGAAGTCCCATAGGTTCTTCGACTCTTATATCGAAATACAATATAAAATGGTCCCCGGCCACCGTCCGCCAAGAGCTCAATTCACTTATGGAAGCGGGTTTTCTCGCCCAGAGTCATGCTTCTTCCGGCAGGTTCCCCACGGAGAAAGGAATAAATTATTACGTAGAGAACATTCTCAGTGAGGAGAACCCACCGGATTTCGGTCTGCAGTTCCTTGAGAACAAGTATGAAGGTATTGACGGCACGCTTGATCACGTGATAAGCGCCACAAGTTCGATACTTTCCGACTTTACTAAGCTTGCAGGTCTCGCGATGCTTCCCCAGAGAAATACTCTTAGAGTTAAATCCACGAAGCTCATTAAGATGCGGGACAGGGAATGCCTCATCTTTCTGGTGTTTGAAGGTGGGCTTACGGAAAAAACCTACATCAGGCTTGCCAAACCCATTAGGGATTCCCAGGTCGAGAGAATAGGGGGTTACCTTAATCGCCTGATTCTGGGTCTGACGATTGAACAGGTGCGCGAAGTGGTGCTCGAGAAAATAAAGAGAACCACGACCGAATACAGTGAGATCCTCGAAAAAGTGCTCAGGATAAGCAGCGAGCTTTTCGAGAGGGAAAGAAAAGCGGGGATATTCATAGAGGGGAAAGTTTCGGTTATCGAATCTTTGAATTTCGGAGATTCAACTCTCTATAAGACCATAATAGAGATACTCGAGGACCAGGAACTTCTTTCCAGTTTTCTAAAATCAGTTATAAAGGATGGCCGCTCAAAGGTCTTTATAGGTTCAGAAAAAGGAATGCCCCGCGGTTTCAGCCTCGTGGCGGCACCTTACTACAAAGGAAACAGCTACGGGAGCTTGGGCGTGTTCGGTCCCACGCGAATGAACTATTCAAAAATCATCCCGCTTGTGGACTACACGGCGAAAATGGTCACAAAGAGGGTTAACGGAGAACTTACGGAATGAGTGAGAACACAGTAGCAGACATTGAAGAGAATAAGAAAAACGGCGCGGAAAATTCAGAAGAGCCCGAACTTTCCGGTGCTGAGGTACAGGAAGAAGAAACCGAAGAAGATGCTTCCGCCGAGCTCGAAGCCTTGAGGGAGAAATATCTGAGACTTTCGGCGGATTTTGATAATTATAAAAAAAGGCTTGCGAAGGAAAAGCAGGAAATACTTGATTTCGGAAACGCGCACAGGTTAAAGGAACTGCTTTTCGTTCTCGATAATATTGAAAGAGCCATTGAACTTTCTGAAGGATCGCACGGCGAAAAAACGGACTTCGTAGCTTTTCTTGACGGAATAAAACTTGTTCACGCGCAATTTCTTGCGGGTCTTGAAAACTTCGGCGTTACTGAAATAGATTCGGGCGAGGGAACTGTTTTCGACCCCAGCTACCACGAAGCCGTTTACAAGGAGCACTCGGAAACTTACGAAAGCGGGACTATAATCTCGGAAGTCCAGAAAGGATACCTTCTAAATGGAAGATTGCTCCGACCTTCGATGGTATCAGTGTCTCAAGGTCCGGAAAAAAAGCCTGAGAAAGATTCCGAGGAAAAAGCTGACTAGAACTCCCGTTCCCCAACTCCCAAATGGCTAAAGATTACTACGAAATACTAGGCGTTGAAAGAAACGCTTCCCCTGAAGACATAAAAAGTTCCTACAAGGATCTCGCCTTCAAGTACCACCCTGACCGTAATCCCGGAGACAAGGATGCCGAAGAGAAGTTCAAGGAAATAAACGAGGCTTACCAAGTACTTAACGATAGGGACAAAAGGGCGCGTTATGACAGTTTCGGCCATATGTCGGGCGATGGAATGGGCGGTTTCTCCGGATTCGGCGACCTTTTCGGTGATCTCTTTGATGACGTCTTCACGGGAGGTATGGGCAGGAGAGGTAGAGTCCGGCAAGGGGAGAATCTGCGGTATGATCTTGAAGTGGATTTTGACGAAGCTGCGTTTGGAATACAGAAAGAAATAAAGGTCAGAAAAAGAAAGTTCTGTGATGACTGCTCCGGTTCCGGAGCTGCAGTTGGGGGGGAATCGATTTGTGACCGTTGCGGAGGCAGGGGGTCGGTCGCTTTTTCCCAGGGCCCGTTTTCAATAAGTCAGGGATGTCCTTCGTGCGGGGGAAGCGGGAAGGTTATAACGAATCCATGCGTGAGCTGCAGGGGGTCCGGGCTTTCGTACACCGAAAAGATGGTGCAGGTCAACATACCCGCCGGAATCTCCAGCGGAATGAGGCTTGTGATAAGGGGGGAGGGGGAACCCGGGGCACGAGGAGGCCCTCCAGGGGATCTCTACATACAGGTGATGGTACGGGAACACCCTATTTTCACGCGGGAGGGAAATGACATCGTATGTGAGTTCCCGATAAGTTTCACCCAGGCGGCCCTTGGAGACGAGGTGGAGGTCCCGATTCTAAAGGGCACTACCAAAATGAAAGTCCCGGCCGGGACCCAGCCGGGGCAGACCTTCAGGCTTAGGGGAAAAGGGCTAGTGGATGTGGAATCCGGAAGTCTTGGTGATCAGTATGTCGTGGTAAAAGTGGTAATACCTCAAAAACTTACCAAAAAGCAAAAGGAAACTTTAATGGAATTTGCCGGAAGCTACAAGAAAGAAAAAGAACCTCTGATCGAGAAATACTTCAATAAAATAAGAGGGTTAATTCACTAAACTGAAGCACTATCTGATATCTTTAGAACTTTTGCCGTATATATCCGACTTATCCTCCGGCTATTGCCGGAATGATTGATACAACGTCTCCGTCGTTAAGCTTCGTTCCCACTCCGTCAAGAAACCTTATATCTTCATTATTAACGTAGAGATTTATGAATCTTCTCACGTTTCCGCTCTCATCGCAGAGCCTGTTCTTTATGCCCGGACATTCGCTCTCAAGTTCCTCTATGAGTGCGGATACCGTGGATGCTTCTATGTCAAGCTCGTCTCTGTCTCCCGAGAGCTTTCTAAGAGGGGTTGGAATTCTTACCGATACCATGTTTTTCTCCCGTTTTTTTCTAGGTCTATCCGGAATTTGTCTCTAACCGGATACTATGACTATAACACAACACGTAACCTTAGAGCTTTTTACTGTTGTATAGCTCTTCGAAGTCCTCGAGGGAAGGTCTTATCACCGCGGGTTTTCCAAGAGTTCCCTCGACGGCATCCTGGGTCTTAAGACCGTTTCCCGTTATCGACACCACGATGGGCTCGTCGCGGGGGATCTTTTCTTGCTCTATGAGCTTTTTCGTTACTCCAAGCGTTACTCCACCAGCGGTTTCGGTGTAAATGCCTTCGGTTCTGGCAAGAAGTTTTATCGCGTCCACTATTTCTGCGTCGCTTACGTCTTCAGCCACTCCGCCGCTTTCCCTTATTATGTTCATCGCATAGTAACCGTCGGCCGGAGTGCCAATAGCAAGGGATTTTGCTATGGTATCCGGTTTTACGGGCTTGAACATCTCCCAGTCGTTTTTAAATGCGGTCGATATTGGTGAACATCCCGTTGCCTGAGCGCCGTATACTTTTGAACCCTGAGGTTCAACGATCCCGAGCAGCTCAAATTCCTTTATGGCTTTCCAGACCTTGGTAAGAAGAGAACCGCTTGCCATAGGAACCACTATGTGCTTTGGGGCTTTCCATCCGAGTTGCTCCATCACCTCAAATGCGTATGACTTGGAACCTTCGGAGTAGTAAGGTCTCATGTTTATGTTCACAAAGGCCCAGTTGTATTTACTGGCAATTTCGCTGCAGAGCTTGTTTACCTCGTCGTAACCGCCTTCTACACCTATGAGATTCGCCCCATAGACTATGGTGTTGAGTATTTTCGACTGTTCAAGGTCGTGGGGAATCAGTATGATGCTTTTCAGATTCCCGGAAGCGGAAATTGCTGATACGGAGTTTGCCAAGTTTCCCGTGGAGGCGCAGCCGGTCGTATCGAATCCGAACTCTATTGCTTTTGAGAGCGCTACGGATACTACCCTGTCCTTAAAAGAGAGGGTGGGGTAGCAGACCGCGTCGTTTTTCACGTAGATTTCCGAAACTCCGAGCTCCTTTGCAAGGTTCCTTGCCCGCACAAGCGGAGTGTATCCCACCTGGGTTCCAAGAGCGGGTTCTGAGTCAATCGGAAGAAGTTCCTTGTATCTCCATATGTTCTGCGGACGGGAAGCTATTTTTTCTCTTGAGATATGCTTTTTTATCTCGTCGTAGTTGTATACGGCCTCAAGAGGGCCGAAGCACATCTCACAGACGTATTTCGGTTCCTTGGGATAAAGTTCACCGCATTCCTTGCATTTAAGAGATTCTACGAAGCCCATGGTGCCTCCAAAACTCAATTGGGAGTAAAAACTACCCTAAAGGCTTTTGATGTCAAAGAAATTCTGCGACTCGTACCGCAGGTTTCAAAGAAGTTTTTGCCCATACCGCGCTTAGCAGGCGACTCCGGTTTTTTTATTCGCAATGAGGCTTTCAGGTACACTTTCACGCAAAAAGGAGACCCCGATGGACGTAATTAGCGAGGACGGATTCTCAATACATGGCTTCAAAGTCGGCGAGAGCGACAGCAACTACAATTATCTGGTGGCGTGCGAGGAAACCGGGCAATGCGTGGTAATAGACCCTCTTGATCCGATCACTCTTCTTGAAATCATAAGAAAGAGAGATTACAGGGTTAGATACGTCCTGAATACCCATGCCCACCCGGACCACATTCACGGAAACAACCCCATAATAAAGGTTTTTCTCTCCTCGAAGATACTTATTCATCCAACGGCCCTTGACTATGTCGCTCCAAGAAGCGAAGGCATAGAGGAAGGAGACGAGATAGATTTCGGAAAGCAGAGGCTTCAGGTGATTCATACCCCTGGGCACTGCCCGGAACATGTCTCCCTTATAATCGAAGACAATATTTTCCTGGGCGATACGGTATTTGTTTCAGGGTGTGGAAACGTAAAGTTCAGAGGGAAAGTCGAAGATCTATACGAGACCTTTGCCTTTAAGCTCTCCGGTCTTCCCGACAGCCTTAGGATGTTCTGCGGTCACGACTACGCGGAAACTAACCTCAGATTCGCTCTTGAACTTGCACCGGAGAACAAATACGCGAAGAAAAAGCTCAGGGAGATCCCCGAGGACAAGTTCCCCCGTTCAACTCTGGGGGAGGAGAGAACTTACAATCCCTTTATGAGAACCGGTGACCCGCACATTCTGGACTCGCTCAGGGAAAAGGATCCGTCCTTGGAAAGTGATCCGATGGCGGTTTTCATAAAGTTAAGAGAACTCAGGAACATATGGTAGACTCCGTGTTTTTCCCTGTTCCCGCAAAGCGGTGTTTGCCGGCAGGGGAAAAAGAAGAATATAAGGCCTCTCTTAACAAGGCTAGGGAGTAATGAATACGGGATATAACGACACAAAAGTCTCCGCGCAGCTCGAGGCTCTTTCGAAAAAGAGAATAGTTTTTCTCGATGGCGCCATGGGCACGATGATCCAAAGGCAAAGCCTCGAAGAAGAGGACTTCAGGGGAGGTCTGTTCTCTGACCACCCTGTGGACCTAAAGGGCAATAACGACCTGCTCTCTCTTACCAGGCCTGACGTTATATATGAAATCCACAGAGAATACTTTGAGGCCGGCTGCGATATAGTTGAGACCAATACCTTTAGCTCCACCTCAATAGCTCAGGCCGATTACGGCCTTGAAAGCTGGGTGAGAACCCTTAATGTCGAGTCGGCGAAACTCGCAAAAAAGGCGGCTTCTGACTTTATGGAGAAAAATCCAGGGAGGGTTTGCTTCGTTGCCGGGGCGCTGGGTCCGACCAATAAGACGGCATCAATGTCCCCTGACGTAAACGATCCGTCGTACAGGGCGGTTTCTTTTGAAGATCTGGTTGAGGCTTACCGCGAGCAGACTGAAGCTCTTGTCGAGGGCGGGGTGGATATACTTCTGCCCGAAACCACTTTTGACACTCTTAACCTAAAAGCGGCCATATACGCCATTGAGAGTTTTTTCGATTCGCGCGGAGGGGAAAGAATTCCGGTTATGATCTCCGTTACCATAACGGATCGGTCTGGGCGCACCCTTTCGGGACAGACCGTGGAGGCTTTCTGGAACTCCGTTCGCCACGCAAAGCCCTTCAGCGTCGGCATAAATTGCGCACTGGGGGCAGAGGACATGCGTCCTTACATAGAGGAGCTCTCGCGAATAGCTGATTGCCGCATAAGCTGCTACCCGAACGCCGGGCTTCCAAACCCGTTAAGCGAGACGGGATACGACGAAACGCCGGAGATCACTTCTACTCTTCTTCTGGATTTCGCAGAGAGCGGTTTTGTCAACATAGTGGGCGGATGCTGCGGCACCACTCCCGAGCACATAGGAATGGTGGTTGAAAAACTAGGGGATGTTCCGCCAAGAGAAATCCCGGTTCGCGAAGGCGCAACCAGGCTAAGCGGTCTTGAACCCCTTACCATAACCTCCGATGCCGGGGGGCCTTTCATAATGGTTGGGGAGAGGACCAACGTTACGGGTTCTCCAAAGTTCGCAAGACTTGTAAAGGAAGAAGACTATGAAGGGGCTGTTTCGATAGCTCTTCAACAGGTGGAGAACGGAGCAAACATAATAGACGTTAATTTCGATGAAGGGCTTCTTGACTCTGAAGCCTGCATGAAGCGTTTCCTCAATCTTGTCGCGTCGGAACCCGAAGTGACTAAGGTTCCAGTGATGATAGACAGCTCCAAGTGGTCTGTTATTGAGCAGGGACTTAAATGTATTCAGGGCAAGTGCATTGTAAATTCCATAAGTCTTAAGGAAGGCGAGGAAGTGTTCTGTGAACAGGCAAAAGCCGCAATGCGCTACGGCGCTTCAGTCGTGGTAATGGCTTTTGACGAAAAAGGCCAGGCGGCCTCGAAAGAAGATAAGGTGGAAGTCTGCAAAAGGGCCTACCGCATATTAACTGAAAAAGTGGGCATGGACCCCTGCGACATAATCTTTGACCCGAACATACTTACTGTCGGAACCGGGATCGAGGAACACAATTCCTACGCCGTGAATTTCATCGAGGCCGTTAGGGAGATAAAGAAATCCTGTCCCAAGGCGCTCACAAGCGGAGGAGTAAGCAACATATCCTTCTCTTTCAGGGGAAACAACGTAGTACGCGAAGCTATGCACAGCGCGTTTCTTTACCACTCCGTAAAAGCCGGGCTCGACATGGGAATCGTAAACGCCGGAATGCTAACCGTTTACGACGACATTGACCCTGAACTTCTCGAAAAAGTGGAAGACGTGCTTCTTGACCGTCGCCCCGACGCCACGGAGCGTCTTGTTGAATACGCGAAGCATTTTGAAGGGGTAAAGTCCGGGAGCGCGGAAAAGGAGACCAAGCAATGGAGAGAGCTTGGGGTTGAAAAACGTCTTGAGCACTCACTTGTAAACGGCATAGCGGACTTCATCGAGGATGACACGGAAGAGGCAAGGGTTAAATACGGGGCCCCACTTGAGGTCATTGAGGGTCCTCTTATGGATGGCATGAAAGTGGTCGGAGATCTCTTTGGCGATGGCAAAATGTTTCTTCCCCAAGTGGTGAAAAGCGCCAGAGTGATGAAAAGAGCCGTTGCGCACCTTCAGCCTTTTATGGAAGAGGAAAAAAAAGGAAGCGGGGGAGTCAAGGGGAAATTCGTTATAGCAACGGTAAAGGGAGACGTCCACGATATAGGAAAAAACATAGTGTCTGTGGTTCTTGGCTGTAACAACTACGAAGTGATAGACCTCGGGGTAATGGTCCCGTGCGAGAAGATACTCAACGTCGCAAGAGAGCATCGTGCGGATTTCATAGGATTAAGCGGGCTGATTACACCTTCTCTTGACGAGATGGTGTATAACGCGAAAGAGATGGAACGGGAAGGGTTTTCCATACCCCTTCTTATTGGCGGGGCAACCACGAGCAGGGCTCATACTGCGATAAAAATAGCTCCGGGATACAGCGGCATAGTTGATCACGTAGCTGATGCTTCGCTTGTGGTAGGCGCCTGCAACGAGATGCTGGACCCGGAAAAAGCCCAGCTTTACATGGAGAAACTGGAAGAAAGCAACTTGGAGCAGAAGCGGCGTTTTGAAAAAGCCCGTAGCCAGACGGAATATGCTTCCATAGAAGAGGCGAGGGAAAAGGCGTTCCCGACCGACTGGGATAATGTTGCGATAGAGCGCCCCGGGCGGCTTGGAGTTTTTGTCTTCGACAGCATTTCTCTTGAAGAAGTCGCCGGCTACATCGACTGGTCTCCTTTTTTCTGGGCGTGGGAGCTTAAAGGGGTTTTCCCGAAAATACTTGAGCACCCCGAAAGAGGAAGTCAGGCAAAAAAACTTTACCGGGACGGTCAGGCGCTCCTTAAGCGGATAATCTTGGAGAAGGTTTTCACCCCCCGCGCTGTTGTCGGAATCTTCCGCGCAAACAGTGCTGGAGACGATGTTGAAATCTACGGAGAGGAAAAACAGGTTCTGGCAATGTTCCATTTTCTAAGACAACAGGAGATGCGTTCTAAAGAGGGTCGCTATTACTGTCTTTCAGATTTTATAGCTCCGAGTGTCTCGCGCAGAGAAGATTACATGGGAGGATTTGTGGTGACTGCAGGGGAGGGGGTTGAGCAGTTCTCCGAGGATTTCAAGCGAAAAGGGGATGATTACAATTCGATTATGACAAGCGTGCTGGGAGACAGGATAGCCGAAGCTCTTGCAGAGATGATTCATAAAAAAGTAAGGGATCTCTGGGGATACGGAAAAGACGAAAAGCTTAGCTCCGAAGACCTGATAAACGAAAAATACAGGGGCATAAGACCTGCTCCCGGCTACCCTTCATGTCCGGACCACACGGAAAAAAAGATCCTCTGGGATCTCCTCGAGGCGGAAAAGCACACGGGTGTATCGCTTACTGAGAGCTTTGCCATGACTCCGCCAAGTTCGGTTTCAGGGTTCTACATGGCCCATCCCGAATCAAGATACTTCTTTCTTGGGAAAATACTGAAAGACCAGGTTCTGGATTACGCGGAAAGAAAAAGAATTGCTCTTGAAGAGGCGGAAAAGTGGCTCCGACCGAATCTCGGGTACTGAGAATTTTCTTCGCAAAATCGAGGGCTTACTTGACAAACGGCTTTAAAATATCTAGAGTGAAAAATCAGGTTCTAACCTTACTGATTTTCAAAACGTCATGAAAAAATCAGATATTGAAAAGGAGCTTTCACGGAGATTTGACCTCAATTCCGTAGAATCCAGAAAGGTTCTAGACGCCATAATTAACGCCATGACCGAGATGCTTCGTGATGGGGAAAGAATAGAGATAAGACATTTCGGAAGTTTCTTTACAAAAAACTACGAGCCTTATGAAGGAAGAAATCCTAGAACAGGCGAAAAAATATACATCGGCGAAAAAACCCTTCCACTGTTCAGGGTAAGTAGCTGGCTTGCCCCGAAACTTACGGAAAAAAACAGTGATGAATGACAGACCACGGCGTAGGTCTGCTAACAACCCTTCTTTTATAAGCGTCGCAGATGCCTTTGCTTGAGATCCTTGTTTATCCCGCCCCTGAGTTAAAGAGAAAATCCCTGCCCGTGGAAGAGCTAGGCGAAGACCTTGAACGTCTTTTGGATGATATGACAGAGACGCTCCACGATGCGGATGGCGTCGGACTTGCGGCTCCACAGGTCGGCAGGAATATCCGGGCCCTGGTAGTTGATGTACCTTTACCTGAGAGTGAAGAAAGGGAGTTCTACGAGCTTATAAATCCTGAGATTGTTTCCTCTCAAGGGTTCCAAGTGGGAGAGGAAGGTTGTCTCAGCGTACCTGGATTTTTTGCGGACGTAAGAAGAAAAAACCGCGTTCGTGTGTCTGCCCTCAATAGAAAAGGAAAGCGTTTCACGATTGATGCGGACGGAATGCTCTCAAGGGTGCTTCAACATGAAATTGACCATCTTGATGGTATATTATTTTTTGACAGGCTAAGACGACTCAAAAGAGATCTTCTTATAAAACAGATCAACCAGCGGTTCGGCTCCACACAGGATTAATTTTTTATTTTGCTTGATTCCAAAAACGATTTCACGACATGATTTCAGATTTGGTTAAAAACATAGAACCTTTCTACGTAATGGATATCCTCGAGAGGGCAAAGCGCCTTGAGGATGAAGGTCGAGACGTCATACATTTCGAGGTTGGAGAACCTGATTTCAATACTCCCGATGAAATATGCTCCGCCGCTGCGAGGTGGATAGAGAAAGGTTACACGAAGTACACAAGCAGTCTTGGGATTGATGAGCTCCGACAAAGCGTCGCGGAGGACTACAGCCGTACTTACGGAATAGAAGTGGGATATGAAAGGGTAATAATAACCATAGGCAGTTCCCCGGCACTCCTGCTGGCAATGCTGACCGTTCTTAACCCCGGCGACGAGATATTGATAACGGACCCGCATTACGCATGTTATCCGCAGATAATAAGTGTTGCGAGAGGAGTAGCAAAGAAAATCCCCGTTTACGAAAGTGACGGTTATCAGGTTGACCCTGCGGAAATCAGAAAAAATATCGGCAAAAAAACAAAGGCTATTCTGGTGAATTCTCCCGCGAATCCCACCGGGGCTGTTATGGACAGAGAAGTTCTCCGGGAACTGTCCGAGATGGGTCTTTTTGTGATTTCAGATGAGATCTACCACGGTCTTGTCTATGGCGCGCGCGTTAACTCAATTCTGGAATTCACCGATAACGCCATAGCGATAAACGGCTTCGCCAAATTCTACTCCATGACGGGTTGGCGTCTCGGTTACATGATAGTTCCAGAAGACCTTGTAAGATACGTGCAGAAGCTTCAGCAGAATCTTTTTATTTCCGCCGGATCTTTTGTTCAGAAAGCAGGAGTCGCCGCCATTGAGGAAGTGAAAAAAGGCGGCGGAAGCCAGGCAATGGTGACTGAGTTTGACAGAAGAAGGAAGGAGATGATAAAAGGGCTTTCCTCCGTTGGATTCGATATTTCGGTTGAACCCAAGGGGGCGTTTTACGTTTTTGTGAATTCCTCTCGATGGAGCCGAGACTCCTGGAGCCTCGCATTTGATATTCTTGAGAACTGCCACGTGGGTGTAACTCCCGGAATAGATTTCAGCGATAGGGGAAGGGATTACCTAAGGTTTTCCTATACGACGTCGGTTGACTCCATACGGGAGGGAATAAGAAGGTTGGGTGAATTTCTGGGTTAAGTATTCTTTGAGGAAAAGAAAGCTTGCATTAGTTGCGATCGGGGAGTAGATTTCTCGATTTTTCTGGATAAGACGAATTTTCGTCACAGGATGTTAAATGGATAAAAGGCTTGTCGTTGGAAACTGGAAAATGAATCTGCTTCGGGAGGAAGCACTGGAGTTATCCGGTGCAATAGTCAGCCTCCTTGGAGAAGATTACGACGCATGCAGGGTAGTGCTAGTGCCTCCCTATACGGTTCTTGACGTGGTAAAGAAAGCCATCTCGGGTTCAAACATAGATCTTGGGGCCCAGAACGTTTTCGGCAGGATAAGCGGGGCGTTTACTGGCGAGATTTCCCCACCGATGCTTCTGGACGCCGGATGCAATTGGGTTATTGTTGGCCATTCGGAAAGAAGGCACATACTTGGGGAGACTGATGAGCAGGTCCGTGAAAAACTTCTGCTGTCAATCTCCTGCGGGTTGAAACCAATTCTCTGCGTGGGAGAGACTGAAGCCCAGAGAGAAGAAGCAATCTGCGGAAGTGAAGACATTTCGGCGAGAAAAGAGTTGCTTTTCTTGCCGATAAAGACCCAGATAGAAAATGCGCTGCACAATCTGGACGAAGAACGGACCTCGGATATCGTCATAGCGTACGAGCCGGTATGGGCCATAGGGACGGGGAAAAATGCCACTTCTTCTGAAATAGCTGAGATTCACGGATACATAAGAGAGCTTTTAACCGAGGTGTTTCCCCGTTTAGGCAATAGTGTAAAAATTTTATATGGCGGAAGCGTCAAAACGGGTAATATAGAGGAGATAATGTCTGTTGATGAAGTTGACGGGGTTCTGGTTGGAGGAGCAAGTCTTTCAGCTGACTCTTTTCTTAGAATAATAAAGTCCGTAGGGGGTTAGAGATTGGAGTTCTTAATACCGTCGGTGAAAATTATTCATATTATTGTCAGCATCCTTCTTGTACTGATCATACTGCTTCAGCCGAGTAAGTCCGCGGACATAGGTTCAATGTTTGGAGGCGGGAGTTCGGAGTCGCTTTTTGGTTCAAGCGGTGCAATGCCTTTTCTTGTGAAGATGACTAGGCTCTTTGGGCTCATATTTGTAATTACCTCGCTTTTTCTCGGTTACACTTCCGTAAAATCGATATCTGGTTCGGTGGTGGAGAAATCACCGATTGAGATTTTTGAAGAAACCTCTCCGCCTGTTGAAGAACCTTTGGGGGAACCCTTGGAGCCTTCTCAGGAAGGGAAATGAGTATAGAGGGGTAACCTTTTATTTGAAAACGCTTTGGTTAATATAAAAATGATAAGTTAATGTAGTGGTAACGTGCCAATTCGGAGGTTTCAAAGATGGCATACATAATTGCCGAACCATGTATCGGAGTTAAGGACAAGGCTTGTGTTGAAGCGTGCCCGGTTGATTGCATATATGAGGGAGATGATCAGCTGATCATACATCCCGATGAATGTATAGACTGCGGAGCGTGCGTAGACCCCTGTCCAGTGGATGCCATATTTCATGAAGATGAATTGCCCAACAAATGGCAGAAGTTCATCGACATAAACAAAGACTTCTTCGAGGGCAAAGAAGGCCTTGAACCGGCCAGAAATGATTAAACTTCAGTAAGAACGGACTTAAAAGAGAAAGAAAGGGGGACTTGAGAACTTCATCTCCCCCTTTTTTTATGTCTTCGAAAAGACACTTCTGTGCGGATAAGACTGCAGAGTGGAAAAAGCTCAAAAGAGTTTTCCTTACATTTCAGACTGTATCAGCTTGTAGCTTAAAAAGTTTCACGTATATATTTTGCTGTTTAAGATGAATACCCAAGATGTAAAAAAGAAGGCACAAAAGGTTCTTCAATTTCTGAAGAGAACTTATCCCGACGCAAAATGTCATCTTGTTTTTAAGAGTGCATCACAGCTTCTGATCGGGTCTATTCTCTCAGCCCAGTGCACTGATAAACGAGTAAATATGATAACCCCGGGACTTTTCGAGAAGTATCCTGACCTAAGGGCGTTTTCTTGTGCATCAGAAGAAGAACTCCAAAACGACGTAAGATCAACAGGTTTTTACAGAAACAAGGCAAAGGCGATAATAAACTGTTCAAGGGAGATAATAGAAAAACACAATGGCAAAGTTCCTTGCGAAATGGAAGAACTAGTCAAGCTTCCGGGAGTCGGAAGGAAAACGGCAAATGTTGTAATCGGCAATTATTTTAGAAAACCCGGAATAATAGTCGACACCCATATAATGAGGTTAAGCCGCCGAATTGGTCTTACCTCGAATTCTGACCCCGTTAAGATTGAATTTGATCTTAGAAAGTGCATTCCGGAAAAAGACTGGACATTTTTTTCAAATTCTCTGGGTGATCACGGGAGAAATGTCTGCAAGGCGAGAAAGCCTATATGTTCAAACTGCGGGATATCTCACGTATGCCTTTATTTCGAGGAGCTTTACGCATCGTGAGAGTTGTTAGTATTAAAGAGATTTTTAGAAAGCGCTCTGGGCGGGGAAAAAGCAGATGAAGTCCGGCACCGATTATTCTGGATTTTTTCCTTTCGGATGGCTAAGAGAGTTCCGGGGGGATAACTGGCAGATTTTCTGGGACAAGAAAACGGGGCATCTTTTTCTCAAAGCCACCGCAGAAAACACGCTCATAAAAATTGGTGAGGCCCCAGACTGGATGGAGGCGAAGAAAAAAGCTGATTTTCTGATGCAGAATCCTGACTCGGTCACAATAGAAACGGCAGATTGTTGAGTTTGCCGCTTTTAGGCAACCGATTCTGGATATCTCTGAGTTCCAAGGTTCTTATCAGTCATCAGAGTTCGTTACTACCGCTATTGACTTGCCCGCGGGATTTTTATAATATGAGTAACTCTTAAAAAACCGTGTCTAATAATGAAATACGTAGAGCAGGAACTGATTTCCGTACCAGTCGGGAAAGGAAAAGTTAACGCCCTCTACTATAGAGCGCTTAATAACGACTCCGAAAAAAGAAAGACCATAATTATCCATGTTCACGGGTTTTTGGGGAACTTTCTTGACGGAAGCCAGAGATTCTTACCGCCGATCCTTGCCAAGGCAGGCTACTCGTCTATTGCGATAAATACCAGGCTCGCCAATTTCGGGCTTTTCTTCGGCTTTGGAATAGTGGACGACACTATTTCGCAGATAGACGGCGTAGTCAGGTATCTGGGAGAAATCGGTTACGAGAAAATCATTATTTCCGGTTACAGCCTGGGTGGAGGAGTGATCCTTAGGTATCTTTCCGTAAAAAGCCGCCAACAGGATTCCGTTGAGTCGGAACTACTAAAGGGTGTGATCGCCCTCGCTACTCCTTATTCTATCCCGGACTCGATAAGAAGAAGATGGAACAAGTGGGAAAGCCAGCCTTCCTACGATGAGGTATACGAGGAAGCGAAGATGATACTTGGCGATAATCCCCATGATTCAAAGCAGGATAGAACGATTCTTATTTTCAGGGCCAGGGGAAACTCCTACCGGCCGGAGCACACCGAGATATATACATACAAGACCTGGTGGTTTCTCGCCGGGCCAGAGGCAGAAGCCGTAAAGAGCTATAAGCAGATAAAGAACATAAAGCTGCCGATTCTTCTAATGCAGGGCTGGGATGATGCGTTTGTAAAACCGGATGAAACTCACAACCTTGCGCAAATAGCCATAGATAACGGAAATGACGACGTTTCCGCATATTATCTCAACACCGGCCATACTCTCGACGGAAAGGAAGAGGAGATGGGCGATATTATAATAAGATGGCTTGACAGAAGATTCATCTGATTCTGCGATGGTAAACGAACAGAAGAGTCTCCTTACTTACAAGACTGAAGATGGATTCGAAGTGAACTCTCTCCTTGTCACCCCGGAGTTTGAGTCGGAAGAAGATCTTTACGAATCCCCCATAATCATAAATCTTTATGGGGTATTAGGGCATTTCCTCACCAGAGGGACCCCCGTTAGACTTCCCCCTCTTCTCAAGGAAAAAAATATAAGCACGCTTTCTGTGAATACCCGTATGGCCTTTATGGGCCAGATAATGGGAGAGGGGATTTTCCCCGACACAATTCATGAAATGAAGGAGTCAGTGAATATTCTTCAAAAAGAAGGGTTTCGCAACATTTTCATGCTGGGTTACAGTCTGGGAGCCAATATGGCTGTCTACTACGCATCCCAGACCGATTCCCTCGGGTTAAAGGGGCTTATACTGGAAGGCTGTTCTTATTCTCTTCCCTATTCGCAGCAAAGAAGGCTCGAGAAAAACAGAAGTATTCCTTCTTATGACGCTATTTATCTAAAAGCCAGAGAGGTATTGGGCCCGAACCCCGAGAAAAAGAAAAACGATCAGGTGTTTATTGTCTACAGAGCATGGGGCGACTCCTTCAACCCAGTTGATGGAGAGATGTTTACATACAGAACATGGTGGTTCATGAGAGGGCCCCATGCCTACTACGCGAAAACCTGCGAGATTATACAGGATGTGAAGGTTCCCGTTTTATTTATCCACGGAGCAGAAGACGATATCGTTGATACATGGGAACCCAAGGAACTTAAGAACATAATGAACCAAACCGGCAACGAAGATGTGACGCTGCGCTATATACTTGGAGCGAAACACGACTGCGTAGAGAATCCCAAAGATTCCATAGATGCCATAAGCACATGGATATCGGGAGTTGTGGCAAAGCCTTAAACTCAGTTTCTCTATTATAGCCTGCAAGTTCTGCGGAAGTTGTTTTTATTCTTGCAAAAAAAGAAACTTTGTATATCTTAACAGTTTTTTTAATAAAACAGTCGATTTCCCCCGACACCTTTATTGTTCATAAGTTCTTAGGAAACAGGGAATTTGGAGGAGAAGAACATGCCCGAGAATTTTTCAATCGAAAAAGAGCTTTCAGAAAAACACCAGCTTGAAAATCCTTCAGGAGTTTATTACAACCTCTCTGTTCCTAGGCTTTATGAAGAGGCAATTAAGAGAGATGAGGGACTTATCGGTGAGCAGGGGACTTTCGTAGGATTCACCTCGCCCCATACTGGAAGATCTCCTAAGGACAGGTTTGTAGTAAAGGAACCTTCTACGGAAGATTACGTAGACTGGGGGCCAGTAAATCAGCCCGTATCACCCGAGATATTCGATCACTTCTATAAAAAAGTGATGGATTATTTCAGTGGAAAAGATGTTTTTGTAAGAGACCTGCAGGTTTGTGCACATCCCGACTACAGAACAAACGTAAGGGTGATAAACGAGTTTGCCTGGCACAACCTTTTCGTAAACAATCTTTTCATAAGGCCGGACGCTTCCGAACTTCCCCACAAGGAAATTGGTTTTACCGTTATCTCGGCCCCGGGTTTCAAGGCGGATGATCCCGAGAACTACGGTCTTAACAGCGAGACGTTCATATTCCTTAACCTGAGCAAAAGAATCGCTCTTATCGGGGGGACACGCTATGCGGGGGAAATGAAGAAATCTGTTTTTGCCGCAATGAATTTCCTTTTACCGGAAAAAAACGTTTTTCCTATGCACTGTTCGGCAAATATCGGAAAAGACGGAGAGGTGGCACTTTTCTTCGGACTGTCGGGGACTGGCAAGACCACGCTTTCCGCTGATCCCGAAAGAGCTCTTATCGGGGATGACGAGCATGGTTGGTTTGATGAAGGGGTTTTTAATTTCGAGGGTGGTTGTTACGCGAAAACCATAAAGCTTAGCCCGGCCACAGAACCCGAGATTTATCACGCAGCGCTTAATTTCGGTTCGGTTCTTGAAAATGTTGAACTTGACTTGGAGACAGGAAAAATAGACTTTGATAGCGACAAGTATACGGAGAACACCCGCGGTGCTTACCAGATTGATATGCTTGAAAATATCGTTCCTGAGGGCGTTGGGGGTATTCCGAAAAGCATTTTCATGCTGACCTATGATGCTTTCGGAGTCCTGCCTCCGATATCGAGGCTTGATTCCGACCAAGCCATGCGTTACTTCCTTCTGGGATACACGGCGAAAGTTGCCGGTACGGAAAGAGGGGTCAGCAAACCCCAGGCGACTTTCAGTTCATGCTTCGGGTCTCCCTTTCTTCCGAGGCCCCCGAAGTTCTACGGTAGGATGCTGAAAGAAAGGATGGAAAAACATGATGTAAACGTCTGGCTTCTGAATACCGGAATTTCTGGTGGGCCTTTCGGGGTAGGAAAAAGAATGCCTCTACCGTCTACAAGGGCTCTTGTTACCGCCGCAGTAAACGGTTCACTTCAAGATAAAGAGTTTGTCAAAGTCCCTATACTTGACTTGTTTGTTCCGGTTGAATGTCCGGGGGTTGATGCTACCCTTCTTCAGCCCAGGCTTTCATGGGATGATCCAGAAGAATATGACAGCAAGGCCCGCACGCTGTCTGACCTTTTCGAAAAGGAATACGAAAAATACCTTTAGGGTTAACGGCCGTTTCCCCACATTGTTTCGCTTCAGGTTTAATTCAGTGTCTTGGGCACAACAAAGCCTTAATGTTGTCGTTTATCTAGACCCTGTTTCGTCCCGACCAAAGATTCACAAGTAGATACCAGAGCAAAAGCTGTGTTTTGCAAGCCATTCCGCGTTGGGAGAATTGATTGACGGTCTGTTAACAGCAAATGGAACTGTCCGCTTTTATAGCACGCGAGTTGTCCGCTTTTGCTTTTTTCACTTCAGCCTCCCAGGGCGTAGCCCGAAGAGGGTGAAGTGAAACTGCGGGAACCCCTTATCCGGGTTCTCGGTCTGCTTTCGCCTCCTTTGTTTTTTAACCTGCCTTCACTGTCATATCCGCCCAGCCTGCGCTTCCCATGATACACAGACATGCTCCCGTCCGAATACTCATGCACAACTACCTTCGCCCTCACAAAATGATAACGATCCTTAACCGGCGGGATCTGCAAACTCATACCCTTGTACCTCACGCAGTTGTCGTTGCCCACTACCCTCCGATGCTTCAAACACAGTATATCGTCAAGGTTGGCATCAAAAAGCGGTACAAACGCTTCCCCCTTCTCCGCCGCGGCCACCATGAAACGCCTGTTGAAATCCTCTATGAAACTCTCCTCCAAAAACCTGTTCGCCTCTTCCATCTCCACTATACCACGCTCACGCAACTCCGCGGGCAACCTTCCCTGCAAGGTCCCGAACATCCTCTCGCTGCGCCCCCTGGCCTCAGGGGAATATCCCGGTATCATCAGAATGCCCAGCTCACCCATCGCTCGCCCAAACTGCGTTGGATTCTCCTTGTCCACCTTCTCTCCGGCCACCGGAGTGCTCCAGTAGTGAGGCCCCCTGTCACTGTAAAAACTCAAGAATATCCCTTTACTCTCCAATACATCCCTTACCCCTCTCATGCTGCTCCAGGTCCCTTCCTCCGAAACAAAGAAAGCGCTGTATATCTCCCCGGTGGCGTCGTCCATGGTCACCACAAGGTCCCACACCTCCCGGGGAACCCACCTGTGAGTGCTTGCGTCCTGGTGTATCATCTCCCCGGCACACTCCCGCCGCTGCCTGCGCTGGCGGTGCACTCCCCCTCCCCGGTGCCTCCTCGCCACTCCCGCAGAGTAAAGGGTTCTCTTCACCCAGTTGTAGCAGCGACGGCCTCCGTGGCGCTCTTTATACGCCTCGTAGAAGTGAGCCACGTTGCGTTCGGGGTAGAGGGTCTTGTACAACTCCACCACCTCCGAGATCTCCTCCTGCGGGGCCCGGTTGTGGGAGAGCGCTCCCAGGCGCTTATCCAAAAGCCCACGCATCCCTTCGTCCCTGTATCGGACCGCGTAACGACGAAACGTTCTCTCCCCTATCCCGAGCTGCTCTGCTGCTTCTGCCTGTATAACCTTCTTCTCCTTCCACCTCCGGTATACCCTCTCGAACTGGTTCATCCTGACTCTTTGCAGAAACCTCGTCTGGTCCATGAATACCTCCTCCTTTGGAGAAGATAAATCCAGACAATCGCCCTTCAGCAAAACCGGACAGACGGCGTGCTATACTTCCGGACAGATGGCGTGCTATTAACACGGTCTCAAAACAAAATATAAAATCGGGTAAAGTTCAACTTTTAATTTCTTTATTAGAGCAGGTCCAAATATGGAGTTCATAAGGGAATACAAAGATTTTTCTCTTATCACTCTGGGAAATTTCTTTTTCCAATGTGGTTTCACTTCGTTTTTTCTGCTTCCCCTCTTCGTAAAAGACCTGGGAGGTGATGCAGCCTCCATTGGTTACGTGATGGGAATCTTCGGTGTAGCCTCAGTCAGCACCGCCCTGGTTTCCGGTTTTCTTATAGATCGTTACGGGCAGAGAATCTTCATGCTCTTGGGTTCGGGTCTGATGTTTTTATTCTCCCTTTTTTTTCTGTTTGTAGAGAATATCGATGCAATGATGTACGGTTTGAGACTTCTACAGGGCATTGCATTCGGTCTTTTCTTTACTTCTGCGGCTACAGCTGTTTCGTACAGCATTCCCAGAGAAATAAGGCATTCTTGTCTTACCACTTTCGGCCTTACCACTATAGCCTGCTTCTCAATCGGGCCTTTTTTCGGAGAAATCCTCATTGAAAAATTCGGTTATGACACGTTTTTTCTTTACGCTTCCGGCTTCCAACTGTTTGCTTTTATACTTTGCTTCTTCTCATCGGAAGTAACTCGCGGCGTGCTCAGAAGCCAGATTTTCCAGGGATTCCTCAAAATTCTCTTTTCCGACAAGTTCAGCGTACTTTTTATGATGAACCTGATGATCGCAGTGGGACTTGGATCTCTGGTCCATTTCTTCCACGTTCATCTCAAGGAACGAGGCCTTCAAATGGGGATTTTCTTTGTTATCTACGCGGTGGTGGCAATATTAATCAGGCTCATAGGGGGAAAATACACCGATGCTATAGAGAGAAGGAAGATAGCTCTGCCAGCGCTCTTTTTGATGGTTGTCTCGATGCCCTTAGCTTTCTTTGTGGAGACCTACACACATTTGTTCCTGTTTTCTCTTGTATTCAGTCTGGGTTACGGATTTGCTTATCCCACAGTGAATACCATGGTTATTGACAGAGCACATCCCGGGGAGAGGGGAACCGCCGTGGGCATATTTAATATGGCCTATGGAACAGGAATAAACTCTTCTGCCATCATTCTTGGACTTATAGTCCGCGACTACGGTTTCTTCAGCATGTACTTGGCGACCGCACTGTTTTTGGTTGTCGGGTGTGTTATTTTTACTTACAAATACTACATAACCGCACTGTTGGGCGAGGAAGTCGGGGTGGATTAAAACAAAGAAAAGCATATCTTTTCTCCCCATATCCCGACTTATGCGGCAACGGCAGGAAAACCGAATCCTGCGTTCTGATATTTCCAGGAAAAATTCTAAATAGAAACTACTTCAGTTAAAAGTTTTAATTAGCTGGTTTTATTGTAGTTTTTCGGATTGTCATCGGGAATTTCTTCTGGCGTCCCCGAGGGGATTTGAACCCCTGTTACCGGCGTGAAAGGCCGATGTCCTAGGCCTGACTAGACGACGGGGACGGCGGAAAAATGAGCCGTACAGGATTCGAACCTGTGACCCACTGCTTAAAAGGCAGTTGCTCTACCAGCTGAGCTAACGGCTCAGAAGATGCCGTATTATATCACGGGCCTCTTTCATGTCAAAAAGGCATAGCTGTCCTGATAGAAAGCATAAAATCATGTAAACTCCCTTTTTCACTTTCTTTTTCAGGTCACCATTTAGTATGCCTTTTGCACAAAAGTACAGAGATTTTTCCCTGGTCACTTTGGGAAACTTTTTCTTTTTCTGCAATTTCTCCTCTTTTTTCCTGCTTCCGCTTTTCATAAGGGACATCGGGGGTGACGAGGCCCGTATAGGATATGTTATGGGGACTTTTGGCGTAACATCAATAGGAGTTATCCCCTTCGTAGCCTTCCTGATAGACCACTACGGGCGAAGAAGATTCATGCTTGCGGGGTCTTCTCTGATGTTTCTGATTTCCCTTCTCTATATTTTTATATCGGACATTGACGTGAAAATATTCCTCCTGAGACTCATGCAGGGAGTAGCTTTCGCTTTTTTCTTCACTTCAGCCGCCACGGCGGTTTCCGATTATGTTCCCAGTGAAATAAGGGCTTACGGGCTCGGCATTTTCGGTGCCTTCACAATAGCTTCTTACTCGGTTGGCCCTACCATCGGAGAACTTATGATAGAAAGATTCGGTTACTCGATCTTCTTTCTCTATACCTCCCTCTTCAGTCTGCTTGCCTTTATTCTCTGTTTCCTCTCGCGTGAGGGAAGCTTCAGGGTATCCCAAAAATCCATTTTCAGTGGATTTTTCGACGTTGTTTTCTCCGCGAGGTTCCGTGTGCTTCTGCTGACCAATCTTATAATTGCCGTGGGGCTTGGAAGCATGCTTAATTTCTTCTCCGTTTTTCTTGAGGAAAACGGGATTCATGCATGGAGCTTTTTTCTTACATATTCCGTAACCGTCATATTAATCAGGGTTTTGGGAGGAAAGCTCCCGGATATTATTGAGAGAAGAAAAATAGCGCTGCCTTCAATGCTTATCATGATATTGTCCCTGCTCATGATTTTTTCCATAAACTCCACCCTGAGCGCTGTTCTGGTTTCTTTTGTCTTCAGCCTGGGTTACGGGATTCTCTACCCTACCATAAGCGCGATGATTATCGACAGGGCGCTTGATGATGAGAGGGGAACGGCGATGGGGGCGTTTAACATGTCATTTAGCATCGGGATAAACTTTTTCGCTTTCGCTCTTGGAATCATAGCGCGCGATTACGGTTTTTCGAACATGTATTCGGTAACGGGAATATTCATGTTTGCGGGGTGCATTATCTTTACCTATAAATATTTTATAAGTGCAGGGAGGGCGAACCGTCTTTCATGAAAGTAAAATCCGGTGATACCATCCTCCTCGTTTCACCTGACAACAAAAGCTTTATGGTGGTGGTAGAAGAGGGCAAGTCCTTCAGTTCTCATATGGGAATACTCGACCTTTCGTCCGCCTTGGGCAAAAAATGGGGAGAAACAATAGTTTCAAGCCTTGGAAACAACTTTGTACTTCTTAACCCTACCGTGGAACAAAAAATTATGAAGGTGAGAAGAGCTACCCAGATCGTTTATCCAAAGGATGCAGCCTTGATTCTCTTTAAAACGGACGTGAGAGCGGGAACTAGGGTTGTTGAAGCCGCAACCGGCTCGGGAGCTCTTACCATTGCGCTCGCGAATTCGGTAGCCCCTTCCGGGAAGGTCTATACGTACGAGAAAAGAGAGCAGTTTATGAATAATGCCAAAGATAACGTACGAAGGGCGGGGCTTTCTGAATACGTGGAATTTAACTGTGGCGACGCCAGAGAAGGTTTTAAGGAAAAAGATGCTGACGTCGCTATACTTGATCTGCCTTCTCCATGGTATGGAATTCCGGCGGCTTACGAGGCTCTTGCCTCCGGAGGGAGAATCGCAAGTATTTCCCCGACGTACAACCAGGTGGAAAGAACCGCGGAATCGCTTGAGGAGACGGGTTTTGTGAGAATCGAAACGGTGGAGCTTATAATGAGGAACTATCAGGTAAAAAAGGGGAAAACCCGCCCGGATAACAGAACCGTGGCACACACAGGATTCCTCACCTTCGCCTTCAAGGGAATAAGCGATGTTGACGCTCGCGAATCAAAATGACTAATGAACTACTTCTTAGAGAAGGCGCAGAACAAATAGGTATCAAGAACATCAGGACCGATCTTTTCCTTTCTTATGTCGGTCTGCTACGCAAATGGGGCAGGCGCATAAACCTAAGTTCGGTTCTCACTGACCGGGAAATCATAATCAAGCATCTGATTGATTCCCTTACAGTAGCTGAATTCATGCCTCCCGGCTCAAGGGTGGTTGACATAGGCACGGGGGCAGGGTTTCCCGGAATTCCGCTTTCTATCTACGACCCGTCCCTTAGCATTACGCTTCTTGAGTCGGTTGGAAAGAAAGTTGCTTTCTTAAAGGACGCGAAAAGGTCTCTCGGACTCAGCGGCATCGATATCCACCACGGGAGAGCCGAGGAAGTAGACAGAAGGATGAGAAGGTGCTTTGATCGGGTGACGTTCCGGGCTCTTGGGAGCATCGGCACTGTCGTGGCTCTCGGCGCTCCTTATCTGGATATAGGAGGGGAGATGGTTATAATGAAGGGACCCCGGGGAAAGAAGGAATGGGCAGATTACGCGAACCTGTATCCGGAAGATATGGAACTTCTTTTGACAAAAGAACTTGAACTGCCTTTTTCGGGCGAGAAAAGGGTGATTATTGTCGCAAAGCCGACATCCCGGCGGATGGAGACGGAAGTTTGAGAACCATAGGAGTAATAGGCGGAAGCGGTCTTTATGAAATGGAAGGCCTTTCGGACGTTAAAACCGTTTCTGTGGAGACTCCATGGGGCAAACCCTCCTCAACTCTGCTCACAGGAACCCTCGGCAGCGTACGGATGGTTTTTCTTCCAAGACATGGGACAGGACACACAGTGTCCCCGTCTGAGATAAATTTCCGGGCGAACATGTACGCAATGAAGGCCATGGGAGTCGAGCGGATTATATCTGTAAGCGCCGTGGGAAGCTTGAAAGAGGAAATAGAACCGGGGCACATAGTGATACCCGATCAGTTCATTGATAACACCAAGCGGAGGCCTTCTACGTTTTTTGAAGGTGGCATAGTAGCCCACGTTTCAATGGCCGACCCTGTGTGTTCCGTGCTATCGGATTGTTTGCGGGAAGCATCGATTGGCTGCGGTGAGACTGTCCACTCGGGAGGAACCTACGTCTGTATCGAGGGCCCTCAGTTCTCTACCAGGGCGGAGAGCTATCTGTACAGAGAATGGGGAGCGGACATAATAGGAATGACCGCAATGCCGGAAGCGAAACTTGCCAGGGAAGCTGAAATCTGCTATTCCACAATAGCCCTTTGCACTGATTATGACTGCTGGAACGAAGACCATGACGATGTCACGGTTTCAGACATAATCGAAATCATGAATAAAAACGTTGAGGCGGCAAAAAAAATAGTGGCTTCCGTAGCTGGTACCATCCCCGAAGAAAGGGAGTGTCCTTGCGAGGGTGCCCTGGGTCACTCTATAATAACGTCCCCGGACCGCGTAGCTGAAGAGGTAAGGAACAGGTTTGAACTTATCGTGAAAAAATACATGCAGGGGTCGGAATGAGTATCGTCGTTGTAGGGTCAGTAGGAATTGACACCATAGAAACACCTTTTGGAAGAGAAGAAAACGTTCTCGGCGGATCCGCCTGTTATTTTTCTCTGGCGGCCCGTAATTTTACAGATGTTCATATGGTTTCCTCCGTTGGAGAAGATTTCCCCCCGGACTATTCCGAACTGCTTCGTTCAAGGGGCATTGATACGGAGGGAATAGCGATCAGTGCCGGAGAAACCTTCAGATGGGAAGGCAGATACGACTACGATATGAAGGATCCGGAAACTGTCTCCGTCATCCTCGGTGTCCTGGGATCATTTGACCCCGTGGTTCCCGAGAAATCCAGAGATGCCGACTATCTTTTCTTGGCCAACACGGACCCTGAAATCCAGATGAAGGTCCTTGAGCAGGTAAGCTCGCCCCGAGTCGTGGCCTGCGACACCATGAACTTCTGGATAGATAACAAACTGGAGGAACTGAAGACACTCCTAGGCAGAGTCAACATTCTCATAATAAACGACTCTGAAGCAAGACAGCTATCCGAAGAACCATTGATGGCCAGAGCGGCGAGAAAGATAATGGGCATGGGACCGGAATTCCTGATTGTGAAGAGAGGAGAGTACGGAGCTTTGCTTTTTTCTCGGGAAGATCTGTTTTTCGCTCCCAGTTACATGCTTGAGCAAGTGCTTGACCCGACGGGAGCAGGAGACACTTTTGCCGGAGGATTCATGGGCTACGTTGCGTCTATGGATAAAGACCTTGACTTCGCCGGTTTCAAAAAAGGGGTTGCCTACGGAAGCGTGTTGGCTTCCTTTACGGTTGAGGATTTCAGCGTGAGACGTCTGGGCTCGCTAAAGAAAGAGGAGATAGAGCAAAGATACGCAGAGTTTCTTAGACTCTCGACCATGTAGAAGGGAGAATCAGCTCAGGGACTTTACGTATTTCATGCGGATATTGTAAATCATGTCGTCAAGAAGCGTCTTTTCCTCTTCACTCAGATTCCCTTCGGTTTTTTCCGCCAGTATCTCGAGTATGGTTATGGTGTGCTTGGCGGCGGGAATATTAACTTCTCTTTTTTTTGAGTGGGGGTCTGGAATTTCACCCAGATGAATGAGGGCCGAAGCGTTTAATGAGAGAATAAAGCCCGAAAAGTCCATCTTTAATTCTTCTTTTTCACCGCTCACGATAAACCACTCTCCTTACAGGTAAGTTCTTAACGCCGTTGGATCAATTATAGATACTGGAGGAGTTTTTTTCTAGGGTCGTAGGGATATTTCTCTTTAATCTCGTCCATGAGTTTTTTCATGTCCCCACTGGATTCCTTCGGCATTGCTATCTGAACAATTACGAACTGATCTCCTCGCTTGCCGGTCTTGGGATTTTTCACTCCCTTTTCCCTGAGCCTCATCTTCGTGCCGCTTCCCACGCCGGGCGGGATAGTAAGTTTTACGGGGCTCTCTATAGTCGGCACGTCGATCAGCGTTCCCAGAGCCGCCTCATAGACCGTCAGCGGAAGATCAATATATATATCGTCGTTTTCTCTTTTGAAAACCGGATGGGACAAGACCTTTATCTCGAGAATGAGATCCCCGGCCATAGAATTCATTTGTTCGCCTTTGCCCGGCAACCTTACCTTGGACCCGGTTTTCACTCCGGCCGGAATCTTGACCGTTAATTTCTTGATTCCGCCCTCGGGAGACTTAAGCAGAAGTTCTTTCTCTCCACCTTTTACCGCGGTTTCAAAATCAAGGGTTACGGTATGCTGGATGTTTTTCGGTCTTCTCGGCTGCTGTCTCACGTTACCGAAATCAAAGATATCTCCGAAGCTTCCCCCCGCTCCACCCATACCGTAAGCCCCGCCTCCCTGAGAAAAGATATCCTTGAAGATTTCGTCTATGCCTGGAAACCCCCGTGAATACTGCCTGTAGCTTCCTCCACCTGTTCTCTGTCCGCCAAAACCGCTTGTCCCGAACATATCGTAGGTTTTTTTCTTCTCGGGGTCGGAGAGGGTTTCGTAAGCGTGCTGAATTTCCTTGAATTTCTCCTCGGATTTTTTGTCCCCCTGATTCATGTCAGGGTGATGTTTTCTCGCGAGGTCTCTGTACGCTTTCTTTATCTGGTCCTGCGTCGCGTTTCGCGGTACGCCGAGCACTGCGTAAAGATCTTTTTCCGCGTTCATGAAAATAAAAACTCCGGTTCTTCCATTTTCAATATAATACTACTTGAGACCGAAGCAAACTAACCAGAATCATATATCCTTAGCAGCCTTCATGGGCCTGATTGAAAAACTGCCTGCATTCCTGGTCGGAACTAATTGGTACCTTCTTGAGAGCTAGAGAGGATGGTTAGATTTGTCAGTCAGTCCTCTATGGATTCGAGTATTCTGTCTGCAATCTCGAAAAAGGCCTTTGCGGCCGCGCTTTGCGGATCAGATTCCACGATAGGGGTTCCGTTGTCCCCCCCGATTCTTATCCGCGGGTCGATTGGGATTTCCCCAAGAAACGGAACTTCAAACCTCTCCGCCATACGTCTTCCTCCGCCCCTGCCGAATATGTCTATCTTGCCGTCTACATCGGGCATGTCCAGATAGCTCATGTTCTCCACTATGCCGAGAATGGGAATATTCAGTTTGTTAAACATGAGTATTCCCCTTCTTACGTCCACCAGGGCCACATCCTGCGGAGTGGTTACTATAACCCCTCCGCTTATCGGGGCCGTCTGCGCCAGGGAAAGCTGGGCATCCCCGGTGCCCGGAGGAAGGTCGATTACCAGGTAATCCGTTCCGCTCCACTCAACGTCCTCAATAAACTGCTTTATCGCTCCGTGTACCATAGGGCCTCTCCATATCACGGCGTCCTCCTCGTTCACGAGAAAACCGATGGACATTACCTTGAGGCCGAATTTTTCTATGGGAATGATCTTGTCATCATCGGTTGCGCGGGGTTTCTCGCTTATCCCCATCATCAAAGGGGCGCTAGGACCCCAGATATCAGCATCCATAAGCCCGACTTTCTGTCTTTTTTTCGAGATTGCCAAAGAGAGATTGGTCGCTATTGTCGACTTGCCGACTCCTCCTTTGCCGCTTGCGACAGCTATGTAGTACTTTATGTCGGGAAGTTTGCTTTTTTCACTGCCCGCGTCGGCAGTTATCTGCTTCTGCGGCCGTGAGCCGATCTTCATCGAGAGGTCCTCGACTCCAGGTATGCCGAAGATGGCTTTTCTGACTTCTTCCTCGATTGCAGACTGAAGCTTCTGGTCGGGTTTGGGAAGTACTATGGAGAGGGTTACCTTCGAACCTTCCACAACAATGTCTTTCACGAGGCCGAAGGATATTATGTCCCGGTTAAATCCCGGATATTTAACACTCTTAAGAACTTTTATTATCCGTTCTCTGGTTAGTTCCACGCAGAAAGTTCCCCCTAAGCGATACCCAGTTTCTTTTTTCCTTCCTCGGATATCATGTCGGGGTTCCAGGGGGGATCCCATATCACCTCTATAAGAACGTTGTCGGCTCCCGCGTTCTTAAGGGCCATTTCGGCTTGGCCCGCTATATGTGCTCCCATGGCGCACCCTGGCGTAGTAAGCGTCATCTTGATTTGGACGTTTCGCCCGGAAATTTTGGTGTCGTAAATAAGTCCGAGATCCACTATGCTCACGGGAAGTTCGGGATCGTACACATCCTTAAGGGCGCCGTAGACCGTCTCTTCCGTTATTTCGGGGCTCTCTTCAGGTTTTTTCTTCTTTTCAAACTTGGTAAAAGACACGGAGCTTTTGTCCTTGGAGGAACCGCCCCTGTCTATTTGGATTATCTTTTTCATCCCCATAATTTTGCCTCCTGACTTTCTCTTTATTAATAACTATAAGAAACTTATTGAGTCGGCTTTTTCTTATGCCATTTCAGGTTGTTTCTTATACTTTGCCGAACTCTTCAAAAGAAATAAAGACCTTAGTGTATTAGCCGAGTTAAAAAAGTCTCTGGAACATGCATTCGGCCTTACGCTTCCTTGACACTATAATAACTATTCAATAGCATTTTCCGCAAGTTATGAGGCAATCCCGGCAGATATCAATCGGTGACGTGAAAATAGGCGGGGGAGCTCCCGTGTCGGTTCAGTCAATGACCATCACCGACACGAGAGACGCTGCGTCAACGGTTTCCCAGATAAAAAGACTTGAGAAGGCGGGTTGTGACATCGTCAGGGTCGCCGTTCCCGACATGGATGCCGCAAAAGCTCTGGGGGCTATAAGAAAAGAGATAAGGATTCCCCTTGTCTCGGACATACACTTTGATTACAAACTTGCCCTTGAATCAATAAGACAGGGAGTCGACGGGATGAGAATAAATCCCGGGAACATCGGCGCTAGGTACAGAATAAAGGCCGTGGTTGACGCCTGCAAGGAAAGAGGAATTCCTATAAGGATAGGCGTGAATTCAGGCTCTCTTGAAAAAGACATACTCAAAAAGCACAAACATCCAACGGCTGAGGCCCTGGTTGAAAGCGCGATGAGGCATGTGCACATACTCGAGGACCTTGATTTTCTAGACATAAAGATTTCAGTGAAGTCCACCGACGTGAGGAAGATGATCACCGCATACAGAATGCTCGCGGACAAGACCGAATACCCGCTCCATCTCGGAGTTACCGAGGCGGGGACCCCGGGAATGGGAACGGTGAAATCCGCCATAGGAATCGGGGCGCTTCTTGCTGAAGGGATAGGGGACACGATAAGGGTGTCCTTAACAGGTGATCCGGTAGAGGAGATAGTCGTCGGAATGAACATACTGAGGTCTCTTGGAATAAGAAACAACGGAATTGAACTTATCTCGTGTCCGGGGTGCGGTCGACTTGAAATAGATCTTGAGAAACTGGTTTCTGAAGTTGAACAAGGTGTTTCCGGTTTTAACCTTCCAAGGCCGGTTAAAGTCGCCATACTGGGCTGCGTTGTTAACGGGCCGGGTGAGGCCGCGGAAGCCGATATAGGAATAGCGGGGGGAAAGGGCAAGGGAATGCTTTATCGGGACGGGAAACTGATAAAATCTTTCAGAGAAGCCGATTTGGTCGGGGAACTTGTCAAGGAAATAGAGAGAAACTACGTCAACTGAACTGAAAACCCCGCGAAATTGCTTTCCACCTGAGCTGAAACCACTTTAAAGGAGAAAAACGGATGAGGTTTTCTTCCTATTTCATACCCACGATCAAAGAAGATCCTTCGGATGCCGAGATCATAAGTCACAAACTTATGGTAAGAGCCGGCATGATAAGAAAGCTTGCGGCCGGGATCTACAACTACCTTCCATTGGGACTCAGGTCCATAAGAAAAGTCGAGAACATAGTGCGGGAAGAGATGAACAGGGCCGGAGCCATAGAACTTCTCATGCCCGCGGTGCTTCCGGCCGAGCCTTGGATTGAGAGCACCAGATGGGATTACTACGGAAAGGAACTGCTTCGCTTCAAGGACCGCGCCGAACGGGATTTCTGCCTGGGACCCACGCACGAGGAAATAATAACGGACATAGTCCGCAAGGAGATTCGTTCCTACAAGCAGCTTCCCGTTAATTTTTACCAGATACAGACGAAATTCAGGGATGAAATCCGTCCCCGCTTTGGGGTTATGAGGGCACGTGAGTTCATAATGAAAGATGCCTACAGCTTCGACGTTTCGGATGAGGGAGCGGATCGCTCCTATCAGGCGATGTACGACGCTTATGTGCGTATATTTGAAAGATGCGGGCTCGCGTTCAGCGTGGTTGCCGCCGATTCAGGAAACATCGGCGGAAGCTTCTCACATGAATTCATGGTGACCGCCGACACCGGGGAAGACATAATAATGAGCTCCACGGAAGCCGATTACGCCGCCAACCTTGAACTTGCAAAAATCGGGATTTCAGAAGACGAAAAGGAAGGAGCAAGAACAACCTCCGGGCTTGAGCAAATCTCCGAGGTCCATACACCGGGCCTTAAGACGGTTGAGGATGTAGCGCGGCTTTTAAAGGTCGGGCCGGAAAAACTGATAAAAACCCTTATAGTAAGTACCGAAGCGGAACCGGTCGTCGCGCTTGTAAGGGGAGATGCGGAGCTAAGTCTGACCAAGCTCAGGAATTTTCTCGGATGCGATATAGCGGAACTTGCCGATCCTCAGACAATTCTTGAGGTTTCGGGAGGACCGCTTGGATTCAGCGGACCCGTAGGACTTAAGAGAGAGAACGTGAGGGTGGTTGCGGACAAATCCGTTCGCAACATGAAAAACGCCGTAACGGGGGCCAACAAAGGCGACTATCATGTGACCGGCGTTAACCCCGGACGGGATTTTGAAGCCGGCTCCTATGCGGATATAAGGGTAGCGAGGGAAGGGGACCCGTGCCCGGTTTCCGAAAACGGAGTTCTGAGGGCGTCAAGAGGCATTGAAGTCGGACACGTTTTCAAGCTGGGGACCAAGTACAGCGAAGCCATGGGAGCTACCTACGTGGATGAGAACGGGGTGGAAAAACCACTTGTTATGGGCTGTTACGGGATAGGGATAGGAAGAACGATAGCGGCGGCGATAGAACAGAATAACGACGAGTATGGAATAAAATTTCCCGTTCCATTAGCTCCGTTTGAAGTTTCCGTGCTTCCGATAAACATGAAGCAACAGGACGTAAAGGATGCGGCGGAGAAAATATACTCAGCCCTTCTCCGCGACGGAGTGGATGTTCTTATCGATGACAGAGCGGAGACCCCCGGTGTGAAATTCAAGGACTCTGATCTGCTCGGAATCCCGATTCAGGTTATCGTTGGCCAAAGAAGCCTGAAGGAAGGCAAGGTGGAAATAAAAAACAGAAACTCCGGCGAGAGAACAAACGTTGCCGCAGAAAAAGTTCCGGGAGAAATCGCCGCTCTTTTGGCCAACAATAAATAACCAAAGACCCAGGGCAGAAATTTTCTGTCGTTGGAAAGCTGTAAAGGCGCTTGTTAAAATCTTTTCCAGTACTTTCCTGTGCCGACTCTTCAACTGAGTGCAGGAGAGAAGGCAGGTGTTAGTTCTGTGCTTCGCGGACATATAATCAACAAGGAAAGAGTTAAAGATGTGACTTACAAGCTTTTTAAAATGGGCAGTCTGGCTGCGGTCCTGACCCTAGTCCTGACACTTCTTACCCTGACAGTTGAGCATGCAATGGCCGGGGAGGAAGAGGAAGAGAATAAAGTTCTTGTAGGTGGCCGACCGCATTCAGAAGTCATGTCAAAGAGACTGCACCCCATGGCGGTGATCACCCGGCGTGACATTGAACTCTCCGGTATAACCAAACTAAGCGATCTTCTGTCACAGAGATCGAATTTTAATGATTTCGGTTCACATAGACCCTTTATCCTCGGACCCGGTCGTTATGCGGTCATGGTAAATGGAAAGCACGCCACAAGTTTTGACATCGACCTTGATCTAGTCCCGGTTTCGGCGATTGAACGCATTGAGATTTTCAAGGACAGCGCAAGCGCCCCTTATGTTGGAAAATCTACCAGTGCCTTAATAAATATAGTTTTCAGAAATGATTATGAAGGCCTTGAAGTTCGTTCGGGCATCGCACGTCCGCGCGCTGAGGGTGGAGATTCGGAATATCTAAGCACTATTTGGGGCAGCAGTTTGGGAGAAGGCCATATAACCTTCGGCGCGGAGATATTCAGACGCAATGAAGTTCGTGATTCGGACCGTGACTACAGCCGTGCGATATATGCCCCCGGTGATTCCTTGGCGGATGCCCAAGGGGTGTCCATAGGTGGCAACACCCTATTTCTTACAACAACTGATGGCAAGGAAGTAACGGCACCGCTTAGCGACTGCGACGAAAACGTATACACGGGAATATTAACGACTTCCTCCAGAGATGATATGCCTGGGGGTGTCTGCGGTTTCGCCCATGCCGACATCTCATGGCATTTACGGCGCAGGGAAAACGATAACGCATTCATGGATTTCCAGTACCCGGTCGGGGATACGACCGCCTTTCACATTAAAGCCCGAGCCGCGAGATCAAGAATGAAGCTGCTACAGGCACCGGAATCAGTTGGTTTCTCATTCGCGCCGACCGAGATACTGAAGCAAGACATAATCAACAACATTGAAAGTCTTAACGAGAGGAATTTCCCGCGGGAAATCGGTGTTGAGCATAGCTTTTTGGGGCATGGGAACTTCCAATGGAACACGGATGTGAGGGATTACGATATCGCCGTGGGTTTGGAGGGTGAAATCAAAGGCGACATAGATTACCACGCGGATATTCACTACAATCGCTACGAGTATATCGATACAGGTGGCACTCACGTTCACATACCGACAATTAAAGCCGCCATTGAAAACGGAAATTACGATATCCAGGATCCTCTTTCAGAAGCTGCAAAGCATAGAACAGCAATCGCTGAAAGCAGTTTGCGGAGACATGTGAAAAAACAGTTTCATCACATTGAATCAATACTTGCGCTGGATGGCCCGCTGTTTGAGATATTGGGTAACAAACTCAGCTGGTTCGCAGGATATCAGCTCTCGTATAATAAACAAAGCAATACCTATGAATATTTTGACCGCTACGACCATTTGATTGATTCTGGCGATGCGCTTGGAGAGACTCCGAATTCCGTAACGGTCGATCGTCGGATTTTGGCCTTTTTCGGCGACATATGGATACCGCTTGGCAATGCGTTGGATCTCTCGCTGTCAGGCCGGTATGAGAACTGGGAGGATTTGTCGGCAGTATTTCTGCATCGTATGGCAAGCCTCTATCGGGTAACGCCGAATCTGGCTCTTCGCACCTCCTGGAGCCGTGGAGCACGATTTCCGGGACTGTTTGAGTTGTATGAAAAAGAATCCGTCACTTACCCCTCTGTCTGCGATGCGGACACGATAAATGCAAATTGTTCTATGGAACGGGTGGAACTCAGCCAAAATGCCAACCCGAATTTGGAACCAGACAAAACCGAGAGCTTTGCAGCTGGAGTTTCGGTGGGCGGGGGCCCATTTTATGCAAGCGCCGACTGGTTTCGCCTGCGGACCTCCGATATACCGAGCATGCTGGACCCGCAGTTTATCGTAAGCCTGGAAAGAAGAGGAAGGCTTAACGACTACCCGGAGGTTAAAGTCATACGCAATGGCGGCCGATTAAGCGGAATTGAGAACCTCTTTACCAACAGCGGAGAATCGGACATTGATGGAGTTGATATCGGAATTAAAACCGACTGGGAGATTGCCTGGGCGGATTTCATGCTCAACGCTAACTGGCTGAGAGTAACGAACTACGAAAGACGAATAGCCGGACAAGTGCAACCCGAAGAGATCCCCCGCAACCGTCTGCATCTTTCGCTCAGAGCGGGTCGGGCCGATATGACGGTGCAGTGGAATCTGCAAGCGGTCTCAGGTTACTGGAATGATGACAGGAGTAAACGCTACCGGCATTGGGTTGGACATGATGTCGTGTTTAACTGGGAAAACGCATTTGGTTTTAGCTGGCTTGAGCTTACAGGAGGAATGCTGAACATCGGCAACGAGGGTCAATCCCGCCCTGATCGGGATGAAGATCAGGTGTTATATCTGGACTCCATACTGGGACGAACGCTGTTTCTTACTACCAAGTTTGAACTTTAATACGTAGTTATTTTTTTCTGAAGGTAAAGGCTCCTTCTTTGCCCAGATCCACTTTTACCGTGGTCGAATCCTTGAAACTTCCTTTCAGTATCTCGTTTGCGAGTGGATCCTGTATGTATTTCTGTACGGCGCGTTTAAGCGGTCTTGCCCCGAAAACAGGATCGTAACCAATATCAACCAGCCTTGTAACGGCTTTCTCGGATAGTTCTATGGCGAGATTTTTCTCCGCAAGCCTCTCTCTTAGATATCCGATCTGTATCTCGGCTATTTTCATGAGGTCCGCTCTTTCCAGACTGCCGAATATGACAACTTCGTCAATTCTGTTTAGAAACTCGGGACGAAAATAATTCCTGAGCATTTCGTCTATTTTATTTTCCACTTCCTCACTGCTCCCCGACGATTCCTGTATGTACTGGCTTCCGAGGTTTGAGGTCATTATTATCACCGTGTTCCGGAAATCAACAGTTCTTCCCTGTCCATCGGTGAGCCTTCCGTCGTCAAGAATCTGAAGGAGCAGGTTAAACACATCGGAATGCGCTTTTTCTATCTCGTCAAAAAGTACCACGGAATAGGGTCGTCTCCTCACGGTTTCTGAAAGCTGTCCCCCTTCCTCGTATCCGACATACCCGGGAGGTGCTCCAATCAGTCTCGATACCGAGTGTTTCTCCATATACTCGCTCATGTCAATCCGTACGATCGCGTCTTCATTGTCAAACATGAACTCGGCAAGCGATCTGGCGAGTTCGGTCTTCCCGACTCCTGTAGGTCCGAGGAATATAAACGAACTTATCGGCCTTTTCGGATCGGAGAGCCCGGCTCTTGACCTCCGAAGCGCATTTGAAACCAGTTTTATCGGCTCTGGTTGTCCCACCACCCGCTTCGAGAGCCTTTCTTCCATGTGAACGAGTTTCTCGACCTCCTCCTCAACTAGGCTTGATACCGGTATTCCCGTCCACTTTGATACAACCGCGGCTATATCCTCGGCACTTACTTCCTCGCGAAGCATTTTCCTTTGACTCTGTATTTCAGAGAGCTCCGCGCCGAGGCTTTCCATATTCTTTTCAAGCTCCGGGATTCTGCCGTAAAGAAACTCGGATGCGCGGGAGAGATCTCCTTCTCTCTGTGCTCGCTCCGCATCCATTCTTCCGTTTTCTATTTCCTCTTTGGTCTTTCTTATCCTCGATATGCAGTCTTTTTCCTTCTGCCAATGCGCTTCAAGTATGTCCGCTTCCTCTTTTAGTTCCGAGAGATCTTTTTCAATCTCTTCAAGTTTCCCCCGAAGTTCAGAGTCCTGCTCTTTTCTGAATCCCTCCCTTTCTATCTCAAGGCGCATTATTTTTCTCTTTATCTCGTCTATCTCCATCGGCACGGAGTCAATCTCCATTTTGAGCCGCGCAGAGGCCTCATCCATGAGATCAACGGCCTTATCGGGCAAAAACCGCCCGGAGATATACCTGTTTGAAAGCTGGGAGGCGGCAACGAGAGCTTCGTCCTTGATTTTCACCCCGTGATGAACTTCGTATTTTTCCTTAAGACCCCTTAGGATCGATACGGTTTCCTCCACGGAAGGTTCATCAACGTAGACCTGCTGAAACCTGCGTTCAAGGGCTGCATCTTTTTCTATGTGATTTCTGTATTCATCAAGAGTGGTCGCACCTATGCAATGAAGTTCTCCCCGCGCAAGGGCCGGCTTTAGCATGTTTGACGCGTCCATAGCCCCATCGGCCGCTCCGGCTCCAACTACGGTGTGTATCTCGTCTATGAAAAGAATTATCTCTCCTTGGGATTCCGTGACTTCCTTTAGTACGGCCTTGAGTCTCTCCTCGAACTGTCCCCTGTACTTTGCCCCGGCAAGCAGGGATCCCAGATCGAGGGAAATTAGCTTTTTGTCTTTAAGTCCCTCAGGAACGTCGGAGTCAACTATACGCTGGGCGAGCCCTTCGACTATGGCGGTTTTTCCCACTCCAGGTTCCCCTATGAGGACAGGGTTGTTCTTCGTTCTTCGAAGTAGTACCCGGATCACACTTCTTATCTCGTCGTCTCTCCCTATAACAGGGTCTAGCTTCCCGCTTCGGGCAAGTTCTGTGAAGTCCTTTCCGTACTGGCGAAGGGGCTCCATAGTGTCTTCAGGGTTCTGCGTGTTCACTGTCTGGTCACCTCTCAGTTCTTTCAGTACTTTTAAAATCCCTTTTTTGGTTACACCCGATTCTGAAAACCCGTCCCTAAGAACCCCGGCGGCGTGAGAAACCACTCCGATCAGAAGGTGTTCAGTGCTTACGTACGCGTCTCCAAGATATTGCGCTTCCTTGTCGGCCGACCGGATGGCAGAATCGAGTTCCCTGCTCATGTATATCTGGTCGGATGCATCTTTTACCTTGGGAAGCTTTGACATCTGCTCGGCGGCCGTCCGCGCAAGCGCCCGGGGATCGGATTCCAGTCGCTCAAGAATCCTGTTTGGCATCCCAGGCTGACTTACCAGGGCCGCGAACAGATGCGGCAGGTCAATTATCTGATTTCTGCCGTCGCTGGCTGCGTTTTGTGCCTCCAGAATGGCTTCCTGAGCCTTCAAGGTGAATTTTTCGGGTGAAATCATCTCAGACACAAAATAATTCTTCTTTGTGCGGAATCAAGGAATTGTCCGAAATTGAAAACCGGTGGGGTAGGGATACAAAAAAAGATTGCGCAACGACACCTGGGTGCGGTTAAAACACCGCACACACAACTTTGCTGCACGGAAAAAAAGGAGATTGTAGAGAACGCCGATTAAAGCGTGCCTGTGTTATTTGCCGAGGATGCTCACGACGCAGGTAATTCCGTCCATGGCGGGCTGTGCGCCTCCCATGGTTTCGATGATGCCGACTTTCGCATCTTTTACTTGGCGCTCCGGCTCGACTTCCTCTCTTAGTTGCCTTACGATCTCGGCAGTCTGAAGAAGTCCGGTTGCTCCGACCGGATGTCCCCGTGAAAGCAGACCACCGCTCGGGTTGACCGCAACTTTATTGCCTCCAACCCACGTGCTTTTTTCGTCTATGAGAGTCGCTCCCTCTCCCTTCTCGCAGAAGCCGAGAGATTCAACAACCATCATTTCCGCTATTGAGAAAGCGTCGTGAATTTCGGCCACGTCCATGTCCTCGGGTCCCAGTCCCGCCATTTCGTAAGCCATCTGGGAGGTTCTCCAGACGTTCTCGGAAGGATCGCAGGTAAGACCTGTGGGGCTGCTGTATTTGCCCGACTGTGCAACGCAGCCCAGGATTTTTATCGGCATCTTTTTAGCGAGCTCTCCGACATGTTCCTCGGAACACAGCACCGCGGCCGCGGCGGCGTCTCCAACGGGACAGCACATGTTGCGCGTAAGCGGGTCGGCGATAACCGGTGCGTTCAGTACTTCCTCCACGGTTGTAGTCTTTCTGTACTGGGCAAGGGGGTTAAGCGAAGCATGGTAACGGCTTTTCACGACGACTTCGGCCAGTTGTTCAATCGTGACCCCGTATTCGCTCATGTACTTTGAAGCTCTTATGGCGTAGAGCCCGGGCATTCCCATGCCGATTGATACTTCAAGGTCATCCTCCTCGAGGGGTAGGGGGCCTCCGGAGAGAATTCTGCTCAGATTCTCAACACCCAGAGCAAGCGCTATGTCGTACTGACCGTAGGCTATGGTTCTCCAAGCTTCCCAGAGGGAAAGTGTCCCGCTTCCGCAGGCACCCTCCACGTTTATGGTCGGCTGCCCGACGAGCCCTATATCCTTAAGCGCTCTCTGCCCGACTCCCATGCCCTGGTAGACATGACCGCAAAATGCGATTTCTATTTTTCGCGCGTGAATTCCCGAGTCCTGTACCGCGGCCCATGCGGCTTCTCTTGCGAGAATGTGAGCCGGTTTATCGGGAAATCTTCCGCAGGCGGTGTTTCCCACTCCTATGATGTATACGTCTCTCATTAATAACTCCTCCTGCTTGCGCTATAAATTCGGCGATAAATGTATACCAAATTATCCGTATTGTAAAATTTAAGGAATTTTGATTTTTGATGATGAAATTTCTGCGATTTAGTGGTATGATGTTCGAAGATGTTATGCAGTTCTAGCTTTATTCTGAACAAAAAATACCCAGATAGGAGGTTATTAATATGAGTGATGTACCAAGTGCCAGCGAAGTTGGTAATATCATGGACACCTTCAGTTCCATAGGACTAAGAAGGTCCATCAGATGGTATGAGCCGCACCAGTCCGTTGAGAAATGGAAGGTTCAGGCCATGCTGGAAGCTGCCAGGCTTTCTCCTACGGCAGGCAACTTCAATGGGCAAAGAGCAATAGTTGTATACAGGGATGAAGATCCCGAAATATGGGAGTTTATATCCGACTGGAGTCAGATCACAACGCAGATGGCACCCGTGCTTATCTTCTGGTGCTATGACATGGGCAACTACGACACAATGGGTCAGTCTATCCACGACCTTCTAAGAACCGGAGCACTCGATAAGGCGCACGGCTGGGAATATGACAGGGTATCCAGGCTGTTCCCGCTTCCTGCAATGCTTCCTGATGCGGTACTGCACCGGCTTGCCGCGATCGATCTTGGAAACGCGATACAGAACGCCTGTCTTGTTGCGACGTCCCTAGGTCTCGGGACCTGCCTTAACGGCGCCAGCGGTGGAGCAAGAAGGAATACGAAAGCAAAGTTCAATCTTCCAGACACTTACGTGTTCAGCTGGCTTATGACCGTCGGTTATCCAGCGGAGAGCATAGACGGCGGCGGAGCAAGAAGCCGGCCTCCGTTTGAAACCATGTTCTTCGAGAAACAGGTCGGAAACGGCTTCCCGAGAGATCCCGAGGTAGTAAAGCTTCTAGAGGATCTGAACATGCTTCAGCCAGCAGGACCTCTTCCCGGAAGACTTGAGGAGATCAACAAACTCACCAGACGTTTCGGTCTCGGAGACGAGTGGCTTACGGACTGGAAGCTTGAAGATTCCCAGCTTGGAGATATTGCGGGAGATAAGAAACCTGAGCCCCTCAGTGCCGAGGAAGTTCAGGCTTCGGTCGCGGGTGCATCCGCTGACCCCTCGGGCTTTACCCTCAAACCGACCGTAAAGCGGGAGGAGATCCAGAAGTACAGGGAAGAAAAAGGCATTGGGGATGCCGACTAGTTCTTATCAAAAATAAACAAGGAGGTTTTGGTAATGGCAGAAATAACGTTCAATATTCCAGATCCTATTCATGACAGAATAAAAAGGAGAGCCGAGCAGACCAAAAATACCGATATTGGTATTATAATCGCTACTCTGGCTCTTACTTTCGGCGCCGCGTTTTATGACCATACAAAGTGGCTCCAAAATCTAGATGGAGTGGACGACAAGTCTAAGCCTTGGTAGGGTCACGGAAATAAAAAACAAAAAGGGGGTGTTCGTGCGAACGGTCACTCCCTTTTTTTTATTGCTTTTACGAACAAGACTGCTAAAGCCCTTGGGAAACTAAAGCGAGCTATGCAGCAGGGGAGGCGGGAAACTGCCTTTCAGTTCTTCCCCCAAGTTAGAATTCCGGAGTTTGGCATCCGCATCGGTTTCTTCAACGAATTTCTCTATATAGAGAAGTAACTCTCTGAAATTTCTTCCGTTCCTGGCTGATACAAACGGCGCTTCAGGGAATGTCTCGCGAAGAGCAGCCTGTGTATTCGCATCGGCCTGATCAATCTTATTAAAGACAAGAATGCTTGGTACGTCTTCGAACTCCATGGATTCTACGATCTTAATTACCGAATCTATTTTTTCCCTGACCTCGGGATCACTCGCATCTGCAAGGTGAAGCAGCAGGTCGGCTTCGCCTATTTCTTCAAGCGTCGCCCTGAACGCGTTTATTAGTTCCTTGGGAAGCTTGCTTATAAAGCCCACAGTGTCAGTCATAAGCACATGTTTTCCTCCAGGAAGCATGACTCTTCTTGTCGTCGGGTTAAGGGTAGAGAAGAGCTTGTCCTGGGTAACAATGGAGGATTTGGTCAAGCGGTTAAAAAGCGTGGATTTGCCGACATTCGTGTACCCGATAAAAGACAGGGTCGGAATCTTTGAGGTTCTCCTGTTCTTTCTCGTGTGTTCCCTTCTTCTGCAGAGGCTGTCAATCTGCTTTTCTAGCTGTTCGATCTGTTTTCTTATGTTTCTTCTTTCCTGCTCAAGCTTCTTCTCTCCGGGACCTCTCGTGCCTATTCCGCCCCCCAACTGGGAAAAGGCCGTTCCCTTGCCTTTAAGCCTGGGCAAGTTGTATTGGAATTCGGCAAGCCTCGCCTGGATTTTTCCTTCATTCGTCTTAGCGTGTTTCGCGAATATCTGTATTATCAGCTGGCTTCGGTCCATTATATCAAGACCGGACTCCTCCCCGATAGCGTTTGCCTGGGCGGGGGTAAGTTCTGTGTCGAAAATTATGGTATCGGCCCCGAGGTGCTTGGCGTGAAGAACGATCTCCCTGAGTTTTCCTCTGCCTACAAGGTAACGGGGATCAACGTTCTTTCTTATCTGAACCATCTTGTCTAGCACTATCTTTTCCGCGGAGAGAGCCAGGGAATTAAGCTCCTCCAAGGATTTTTCGGCCAGGTAGCGAAACTTCGTGCTGAATCCCACAAGTATCACTCCCTCCCTGTTTTCCTTACCCCCGTTCTTGAGAAAAGCGCTCCTTAGGGACTGTTCTATGCCATTTATTTCCTGTTCGAGATTAATATTTATGCGACCTACGTCGGAGAACTTCGAAATCTCCCACTTCGCGTGGTGTTCTCCGTTTGGTGGAACAAGGTTCGCATATTCAAAACGTCCCGCTGAACCGTTTTGACCTAGAGACACAGAAGCTACCAGGTCGAGTCTTTCATTTGCCAGAGTCGTTAGATCAGAATTCGTGAGACCGGCCCCCTTGAGGTCGGTTCTTACGGCGCGAAATCCCCTGAGCCTGTATTTCGCTCTTCTCAGCCTCCCGAGCAGTTTTTCAAAAGGAAAATCGCAAGGTTCCCCGATGAAAACGAATCTTACCTTTCCTTTGCGGTCGATAAATGTCGTTATGGTTTTTTGGAGTTCCCTCGAGAAGGCTAGGAGGGTGCGTGTGAATTCAAGGGTTACCAGATGGTCTTGAGGAATTTTCCTCTTGTATATTCTGAGCAGATTCTTCAGGTCGCTTCTGGTGAGACCTGAGGTGTTTCCATGGATTCTGTCTATCTTTTGTCCCCCTTGGAACATATATTATTACATCGAACCTGAAATTTGAAGCACTTTCAGCAAAAAACGAGGAAAAGCCTGCCGGTTTTCCAAGCGTCCGTTGAGCCTTGAAATACCACACCCTTGGAAGCGAGGCCTGGGCCGTTTGGAGAAAGACACCTGCTTTGGCTGGTGGCGGACGTCATTGCTGCTCAATGACCAGCTCATACGAGATGCGGGCGTAGTAAAGGGCCGTCAGACCCTCGAATCCGGAATCGGTTCCGACGACCAGCCAGATCCGTCCCTCATCGTCTGCTTCCACGCTCAGGGGCGAGCCCGCGTTGTCCACGGTCTTGATCAGGTATTTCGGATCGACCTCGTTCACCTCCAGGTGGGCGAGGTCGCCCAGGACTACCATGGATTTGCCGCTCGTGGACTGGTTGCCTTTGTCGATGTTCATCCTGAGATACCCTCGGCTCTCGAAGGTGTCGGGCTCGATGGTAGATGCTCCCGCCTTCACGTAGACGCTTGAACCGGGAGAGCCGCCGATTCCAAAAGATTCGGCCGGCACGTTGGTTGCTAGGTCTATGGAAACGGAAACGGCGTATGTCGCCTTTGGGGTAAGCCCTTGGACCCGCCGCTTGAGAAACATGAAGAGATCGTCGCTTCGGTTGTGTCCCTGAACGTAGATCCCGCCGCCTTCCAAGGCGTCGGGAAGCGGGCTATGACCGTAGTCGAGCTCATAGAGTGTTTGCTCGTACTCGACGGGAAGGTCCGCGAAATCGACCGTCCAACCTTCCTCGTCACTATCGAAAGTGTAGCTGAATTCGGCATCGCCTACAGCGGACTCGACCTCATCATCACCGCCACCACAACCATAGAAAAACAGCAAGGTTATAGCGGAGAGGAAGCATAACACGCAACTTGTGTATCTGTTCATCACCAAACTCATCTCAACACTCGGCGTAGCGCGACAACCAAGGCAAGACTCTCAGTGTCTCAACAGCAAAAAATACCGGGTGTTTTGGGGATTCCCAAAAAGCTTTTCCGCAAGGGGCGCAGCAGAGAGGCCGAAGGTTTTTTCCTTCCTCCACTTCCGGTGGAGACTTGAAACGGTAAAACTTTACTGAAAACTGAAGGGCAGGGTAATACGCCATGGAAACGGAAAAACAGCCATGGATCGCTGAATTTTACGAAAAACAGAGAATCTCCGTCGACTCGGATGAGGTATGCGGAGAAATGAGGAAACTCTCGGATTTTCTCTGCCACAACTTTGAGATCTCCGTGGAATCCCTGAACAAAGAATACGGACGAGACGCAATCAGTGTGGTTTCTACGCCGCCGGGGTTTATGCATGCGGTCTTTGATGCGGAGGCAGAAACCCAGGGGTTTTTGCTCCTTTTCGGAACTTCAAAGCTGGTTATGGTTCTCTGCGGGGGCGACAACACTGTTATCTTCATCGGAAGGAAAATCGACCTCGAGTCTCAAAAACCAAAAAAGAATCTGAAACTCCTGGGAGTCGTCTGGGAAGAGGAGAAAAACGGGGAATATCTCTTCCGGGACAGTACGGGAATGGAGATCGAAATCCGCGAACTTATCCTGCGGATAATCCGTTGGGGTACGGGCTAAGGAGCAAGGACTATGTGCGTCAGAAAGGCGATGACCATTATAAGTCCTATAAGCAGCGGTACGCCAAGGATGTAGTGAAACCCTTCTTTTTCGTGCGGTTCGAGATCAAACATCACGGCGCAAGAATAACCTATGCTTTCTGTGATTGCAAAGTCTTATTGAAGAGATTCTGAAACTTTGTTAGATTCTTACGGTAATGATTGAATACGTAACGCCTTTTTTCCGCCCTCCAAGCGAGCACAAAAGTTTCATTCTGCAGGCCACCATCGGCTGTTCCCATAACAAGTGCACCTATTGCGCCATGTACAGAAAGGAAACCCAGAAGTTCAGGGTAAGGCCTATGGGCGAGATAAAAGAAATTATTGATGCCGCAGAGCGGGGCGGATTGCTTGAACGAAGAGTTTTCATTGCGGACGGCAACGCGCTTGTACTCTCCACTGCTAAGCTGATGGAAATAATGGATTATCTCCACGAGAAAGCCCCAAGTCTTGAGAGAATCACCATGTACGCGAACATAGGCGACATACTCAGAAAATCGATTGAAGATCTAACACGTCTTAGGGAAAACGGCCTCAGCATGGTCTACATAGGCTTTGAGAGCGGAGACGATGTGGTTCTCGAGAGAATAGAGAAGGGGGCAGATTTTGCCGAAACCGTTGAAGCTTCAAGAAAACTGAAAGCCTCAGGGATAATGAACTCCGTTATGGTGCTTCTCGGCATCGGCGGGAAGGACAGAAGCAGGGAACACGCATTGGCTACCGGGAAGCTTCTTACCGAATGTGACCCGGAATATGTCGGGGCTCTTTCCCTTCAGCTTCGTCCCGGTGCGCCCATTTATGAGCAATGGCAGGAAGGCCGTTTTGAGCTTCCGGATAAGTTTCAGATGATAGAGGAACTTAAGATCATAGTTGAGAATACGGAGCTTTCCGACG
The DNA here is from genome assembly GCA_965207685.1 of Thermodesulfobacteriota bacterium. Taxonomy (GTDB): domain Bacteria; phylum Desulfobacterota_D; class UBA1144; order Nemesobacterales; family Nemesobacteraceae; genus Nemesobacter. Next base: position 445,909 of record OZ242294.1, read on the forward strand.
GCTATTTCTACTCGAACCATATATCGAATTATCTTCCTGTCAGGGCCAAATTCCCCGAGGAAAAAGACAGAGTTCTTGAACAGATAAAGGAAGTGTTAGAAACCAGAGACGAGGCTTTTCTTCGTCCGGATTATTACAGAGACGTGGTAAACCAGTACTGAAAAAAACTCAAGGAGGTTTCAAATGGGAAAAATTGCAACAACTTCACCGGTTTGGGGATGCAGCGTAAGCGATCTTAGAGGACTTGCGAAAATAACGGAAGAAGCGGGTTTTGACGGTATTTTCTCTCCGGAAGTACCCCCTTACAGCGCCATAACAAACGCTCAGGTATTCGCCGAGTGCACGGAAAGGATAAACGTCGGGACGTGGATAGCGAACATATACATGCGTCAACCCGTAGTTGCTACCGCGACAGCGCTTACGATACAGGAAATAACGGACGGAAGGATGATTCTCGGACTCGGAGTGAGCCATAAGCCCGTTAACAACAGATACGATATAGATATGGGAGACCCGATTGAGTCGATGAGAAACTACGTAGGGGAAGTGAGGGCGTTTGCCGACGGAACCTCCCCACGGCTCTCTCTTAAGAGAAAAATGCCCGATCTTCCGATCCATATAGCCGGCCTTACAAAAGCCGCAGCGGAGCTTGCCGGAGAGGTTGCCGACGGCATAATGCCGTATCTATGCCCTCCCGCCTATATAGGTACCTTAAAAGAGCATGTTGCCGCGGGCGCCGCGAAAGCGGAAAGGGATGCCTCGGCCATATCAATCACAAACGGCATTCCGTCCTTTGTCTCGGATGATGGAGCCGCGGCAGTTGCCGCAGCCAAAAGAGGGCTCGGCCCATACGCCAGGTTTCCTTTCTACCAGAGGCTAATAAGGAACATAGGTTTCGGAGACATAATCGATCAAGTGCAGGACGGAGCGAATCCGGCCGAAGTGTTCACAGATGAACTGATAGATTCGGTGGCGCTTGCCGGTACACCGGATAACTGCAAGAAAAAGCTTGAGGAGCATTTCGCAGCTGGGGTCGATCTTGCAATATTGGTTCCTGGGCCAGTAGGAAAACAGAGTAATATAGAGGTAATGGAAATAACAGCTAAAGCGTATTCTTAAGTTTTCCACGGATCAAAAGAGTGGAAGATAACTAAATATTTTCCGCTCTTTTGCTTTCCCGTCACCCGTATTTCTTTCAGTAATCAATCGTTTTTTCAGGACCTGCTGCAGAAATTTGAATTTTTTCACGTGCGCGGTTGTTAACAAAATTTTATGAAAGTATAATTACGGCAATTTTACTCTTTTTGCTTCGGTCCGCCTGAACGTGAGTCTCGATAATAACATTTTGTCCCTGCTCGTATTTTTTCCCCTTCTGGGAGCCGTGGTGCTCGCGGTTCTGCCGTACTTTCAGAAGGTTTCCGATTATCAGTTAAAAGCGGTTGCGTTTGTAATAACCCTGGTAGAATTTCTAATATCCCTTCCACTTTTTTTCCGCTTTAACGGTTCGCTTTCCACAATGCAGTTTGAAGAGAAGATCCCCTGGCTTACGGATCTCGGGGTATCTTATCATCTGGGGGTCGACGGCCTTAGCCTTTTGCTTGTGCTCCTAACAACCTTTCTTTTTCCCATCACGGTCCTTTGTTCCTGGAACGCGATAAAAGGCGGATGGAGAGCATTTCTCAGCCTTACTCTTTTTCTTGAATCGGCGCTTATCGGGACCTTCGTCGCGCTGGACATGATTCTTTTCTTTATATTCTGGGAAGCGGTGCTGATTCCCATGTATTTCATCATAGGAATCTGGGGGTCCTCAAGAAGAATCTACGCGGCGATAAAGTTCTTCATATACACGGCGCTTGGAAGCGGACTTATGCTGGTCGCGATCATCTACATGTACTACGCCCATATAGACCAGTTCGGCTTTGCGTCAATGAACCTTTTCGACCTCCAAAGGACCAGTCTTGCTTTTGACGGGATACTGAGTCCCCAGGGACTTGTGTTTTTGGCGTTCTTCCTGGCCTTCGCAATCAAGGTTCCAATGTTTCCATTTCACACATGGCTTCCTGACGCACATGTCGAGGCCCCCACGCCCGGGAGCGTAATACTTGCCGGAGTTCTGCTTAAGATGGGAACCTACGCAGTGATAAGATTCCTTATTCCGTTTTTCCCGGAGGCGATAGAGGCATACACCGGGGTTCTCATAGCCCTCTCGATCATCGGGATAATCTACGGAGCGATGGTGGCCTTCATGCAGACAGATCTCAAGAAACTGATCGCCTACTCAAGCGTAAGTCACATGGGGCTTATAATGCTGGGCGTGTTCGTCTTCAATCTCCACGGCGTACAGGGCGGGGTCTACCAGATGATAGGTCACGGTCTTTCAACCGGTGCCCTGTTTATTCTCGTCGGAATGATATACGAAAGGCGTCACACCAAGATGATTTCGGAGTTCGGCGGACTCGCGAAGGTAATGCCGATTTACGCGCTGTTTTTCATGATCGCCATGCTCTCTTCGATAGGACTTCCTCTTTTAAACGGTTTTATAGGGGAATTCCTGATTCTGCTTGGAGTGTTCGCGGAGAGTTACTTGTACGCGGCACTTGGAGCCACGGGGCTCGTACTCGGAGCCATTTACATGCTCTGGGCATACCAAAGGGTGATGTTCGGACCTATAGTAAAAAGAATAAACACGGGGCTTGCGGATCTTAATCCCAGAGAGATAGCCCTTATGATTCCTCTTGCCGTTATGATATTTCTTATGGGGATTTACCCGCAACCCTTTCTCTCAAAAATGGAACCCACGATAACAAGAATGATAGACGGAACGCAGCAGAAAGCTTTCCGCGCGGACGCCGGAGTTCCGGAGATCCATAAAAACCGGCCTTAGAATCATGGTCTCTCTTGGGGCGAAACTGGCTGTCGGCTTGATTAAAATCAATGTCTTTTAAAAAACTCATAACGAAGAAAGTCGAGTTTTCCGCTTCTCACAGGTACTGGAACAAAAACTGGAGCGAGGAAGAAAACCGCGAATTTTACGGTAAATCAAGTCTGCCCGGCGGACACGGGCACAATTTCGTGCTTGAAGTTACCGTGGAAGGAGAAATAGACCCGGAGACGGGCATGATAATCAATCTCTTTGATCTTAAGCAGATAGTTTCATCGGTTCTGGCCGATTTTGACCACAAGAACTTAAACGAGGACAATCCCCGTTTTCAGGATCTTATACCGACGACGGAGAACATAGCCAGGGTTCTTTGGGAAGTGATTGAGGAAGAAATCATTGAAAGAGATGATTGTCGTCTTTACAAAATAAGGGTGTATGAAACAGACGATCTTTTCGTCGACTACAGCAAATGCTAGGGACAAAAGAGCAGGTAATTCTTACGAGAGTATTCAGGTTTTCCGCAAGCCACAGGCTTTTTATGGAAGGATTGTCTGACGAAGAGAACTTCGCCATATTTGACAAATGTGCAAATCCCGCGGGGCATGGACACGACTACACGGTGGAAGTGGCAATAAAGGGAGAAATCGACGATGAAACGGGTATGGTCATAAACCGTATCGATTTTGAAAAACGGGCAGCACCCATAATCGAAGAACTTAACTACAAGTGGATAGACAGGGATATTCATTTCTTCCAGGAGAACATATCGACTGTTGAGAATATAGGGAAATACCTGTGGCAGAAATTCGCAGAAATCATCCCGGACAGGCTTGATCGTATAAAGATCTGGGAGAATCCGAAAAGCTATTTTGAGTATTTCGAGGAAAAACGAGATGGCTGAGAAAGTCGTGATTGTGACCGGTGCGACAAGGGGCATAGGAAAAGCGATTGCAATTGAGTTGCTGGAAGCGGGATTTTTTACGGCGCTTTGCTCAAGGAATCCCAAGACCACTGCTTCCCTTGAGGATGAAATATCGTCTTTTGCCGGGAATTTCATGATTTCCTCCGTTGATATATCGGTTGAGGAAGAAGTCAGGAGGTTCATCTCAAGTGTCGCTGAAGAAAAGGGGAAGGTTGACGTGCTGATCAATAACGCGGGCGTAGTCCACACCGGTCCGATAGAAAAAACCGATATCGAACAGTGGGATGAAATGATGGCCGTAAACGCAAAGGGCCCCTTTCTCATGGTAAAACATGCTCTTCCTTTTATGCCAAGAGGAGGTCACATCGTAAACATCGGGTCGAACGCTTCGAAAAAAGGCTTTCCCGGATGGGCAGCCTACTGCGCTTCTAAGTTCGCTGTCTTGGGTTTCACCAATTCGCTGAGAGAAGAGGTAAGAGACAGGGGAATAAAAGTCTCCGCCGTCTTGCCAGGTCCGACCAAAACGGACATCTGGGATTCTCTTGCCGGAGAATGGGACAGGGCGAAGATGATGTCTCCTGAAATTACGGCGAAAACGGTCCTGTCAGTCATAAACCAGCCCCTCGAAGCGAATATAGACGAAATTGATATAGTTCCATCCACGGGTAGTTTATAATTGCGCGAGATCGGTTTCGGAAAAAGCAGATGGTAGAGATAGTTTCAGTCGGAATCAGCTACAAGACAGCCCCTGTGGAAGTGCGGGAGAGGTTCTCTTTCTCTGATGCGGATATTAGAGAAGCGCTCGGAACCCTTCGTTTGAGGGAAAACATGCTTGAATGCTTCATAGTGTCCACCTGTAACCGTGTTGAGATCTATGCGGTGACCGAAAACCGTGGAAAATGCGAAGAGGAAATCAAGTCCTTTCTTCTGGATTTTCATAAGCTTGCCGACGAGAGCCTTCACCCCTATATGCATACCCGCGTGGGGTCTGACGCGGTTAGACATCTTTTCAGGGTAGCGGCCAGTATTGACTCCATGGTAATCGGAGAAACCCAGATTCTGAACCAGCTCAAAAACTCATACAGCGTGGCGCGTTCAGAAGGTACGGTTGGACTTATACTCAACAGGCTTTTTAACAGGGCTTTTTTCGCCGGGAAAAAAGTCAGGGCCGAAACGGGAATATCTTCTCAAGCGGTCTCGATAAGCTACCTCGGAGTGGAGCTTGCAAAAAGAATATTCGAGAACCTTGCAAACCGCACCGCCATGCTGGTGGGAACCGGGGAAATGGGAGAGCTCTTCGCAAAACACCTTGTCTCAAACAACATAAAAGAACTCTACGTGACAAGCAGAAATTTCCATAACGCAGAAAAACTTTCACAATCCCTAAAAGGCAAACCCATCAGGTTCGAAGAGATGCTTTACCGTCTGAAGGAGATCGATATTCTTGTTACCGCGACCGGGTCTTCTGATTACATAATAAGAAGTGAACACGTAAAACAGTCTCTCAAGCTCAGGAAAAATGATCCGATCTTCATGATTGATATAGCTGTCCCACGCGACATAGATCCGAAGATAAACAGAATTCCCGGGGTTTACCTCTACGACATAGACGACTTGAGAGTTGTTCAGGGCGAGAACTTAAATTCCAGGAAGGAAAATCTTAAAAAAGCCGAAGAAATAGTTCTGAACGCGGAAAAAGGTTTTACGGACTGGATGGAAAGCCTTAAGGTCTTTCCCGTTATAATCGATATCAAGCAAAAATTCGAGGAAATAAAAAAGACCGAGGTTGAGAAGGCTCTTCGAAAAATCGAGGGCGGTACCGGGGAACAGAAAGAGATACTAGAGAGCTTGGCGAATTCCATAATTGGAAAAATATTCCACGACCCGGTCACTAACCTGAAGAAAAGAACGTCTGGCTATGAAGCGGCTCTTTACTCGGAGGTAACGAGAATACTCTTTGAACTCGACCCAGTGGATGCCTCGCGGGACGCAACAGATATTTATGACGAAGCTGAGAATTGGGACCAGGGGTAGCAGGCTCGCTCTGTGCCAGGCCCGCCTTGTCGAAACGGAACTTCGCGCTGTTTTCCCTTCACTTGAAACGGAAATAACGGAAATAAAAACCTCGGGAGATATAAACTTAGAAGAGGATATCTCCCGGATTGGTGGCAAGGGGGTTTTCGTAAAAGAAATAGAGCAGGGCCTTCTCTCTGGCGAAATAGATATTGCCGTTCACAGCATGAAGGACATGCCTTCAGTTCTTCCAGACGGGCTTGTCATAGGCTCTGTGCTCAAAAGAGAAGACCCGAGAGACGTTTTTGTCTCAGCGGACGGCCGTACCCTTGAACAGCTCCAGGGAGAGGGCAGGGTGGGGACCGGAAGCATAAGAAGAACAGCTCAACTGCTTTTCAGGTTCCCCAATCTGGAAGTTGTTCCTATAAGGGGGAATGTTGATACCAGACTCAGGAAAATTCTCTCAGAAGACCTTGACGGAATCGTCCTGGCCGCAGCGGGACTCAACCGGCTCGGGCTTTCTGAACGTATTACCCAACATCTCGCGCAGGATTATATGGTTCCCGCTCCATGTCAGGGAATAATTGCCATAGAATGCAGAGAAGATGATACAGAAACGAGAAAGTTCATATCCGCAATCACACATCCGGATACAGAAACAGTAGCAGCGTTTGAACGCTCTTTCCTAGAAACTTTTGGTGGAGACTGTCAAATTCCGCTTGGATGCTGCGCGCAAGTGTGTCTTGGAAAAATATCTGCAGATTCTGTTTTTATAGATATGGAGAAAAAGGCAATTTTCAGGAACACCTGGAAGTGCGATGCGGAAAAAGCGTTCGCGGAAGGATCTCTTATGGCTAAAGACCTTATGAGACGGGTAGAACCTTAGCGACAAAATTCCTTATAGAGTTTAAGGTTTAGTCGTTTCAAGTCTTTTTTCTAGTGTGTACCAGCACTCGGTAAGATGTTTTGCTTGACATAATCGATGTCTTAATTAGATTTTTCATTCCACAGCTTCTGTCGCGGGGTGGAGCAGCTTGGTAGCTCGTCGGGCTCATAACCCGAAGGTCGCGGGTTCAAATCCCGCCCCCGCTACCATTGCTGTTTCCTAACTCTTTGAAAACAAAGGGTTTTTGAGGAAGGAAGATGGAATAATCCCTCTCTCTGTCCCACGATTCAAACGCGATGAATTTAAACCTAATTAAAACGGCTGTTAAAAATATTGTTTCAAGGTATGGTGGCTGCAGGCTCTCATTATCAGAAATCACCGAGACTAAGAAGCTTAGTGTTTCTATCCAGCTAAAGCCTTGAAAGGCCTCAGAGACACAGGTGCAATAGCTATGTTGCTATATATCTCTCTTGTCTTCTTTGCCATTAGCGTCTTTTTTTTCGCTGTGCTTATCGTTCCGAAAATTTCCAAAGCTCTTGAGAAAGAATTTTCCAAGAACCCTAAATTCGAACAATTTTACACAAATCTTTGGGCTTCTATCTTAGGTGGGGTTATTGTTCTACTCTACTTTAATTTCTGTACTCCGGGACTACTGGACTAAAACCACGCTGGCGGGAGCCAGCCGGGGTTTTCTTCGTGAGCGCAGATCGCGCAATGCTCGGGGCGTATCTTGATTTCAAAGCGAGTGCGAAAATACCGGTGCACCGGTACCGGGCGGGAGTGCTCTTTGCAAACCGAAAGAGAGATCGGTTCCTTTTTGAATTTCCGTGGCCGCTTGTCGGTTTTTTCGGATCCGGAAGGGTTGTCGTACATTGTTAAAGTCCGAGCAGCTCCCTGAGTGCTTGTTTTTCGTTGTCCGTTAAAGCTGGGGGGGGGGTTCGGAGAATGGTAATTACAGCTGGGCCAGCGTGTCTGAACGGGCGGCCACGTCAAGGTTTTCCTCGTTAGGGTCCGCACCAAAGACAAGATCGGTCATCCGTATGCCGCGCCCTTGTGCCTGCGCCCCTTTAAAATCTCCGTCTGCCATTATTCTGCATCGGCCATCATAAGGCCGGAAAGCGCAGCTGCTCGATCGGTATCCATCCCACCGCCGACCATGCTTTGAAACGCCCGCGCTCTCCCCATTATATCGCTTGCCATCAAGCTGTCGAAGTTAAGGGACACGGGGAACTCAAATTTTTCTGTGAGCTCTTCTGCGACAAGTTTTCCTAGTGGGTCTATCGTTGCGTGAAGGAATCGCCGCCACGCTTCCCGAATTGCTCTAATCCATCAACTCACGATGCTATATGGGTAATTTCTGTTTCATTTTTAAGCCTGCTCGGGTTATAATTTGGCCTTAAGGGTTCTTTTTAGAAACCTTACTTCCGTAAAAAAAGGGTGGGTATCTCTTTGCTTGTTATGGTGTCCCTCGCCTTGGTGCTGGGAGTAATCGGTCAGATGCTCTCTATCAGGACGGGGTTTCCAAGTATTGTGTTTTTCCTCATTTTTGGGGTTCTTGTAGGACCTGAATTCTTATCTCTGGTTCATCCTTCGGAATTTGGAGAAGGTCTTGAAGTAATAATAAAGCTCTGCGTAGCCATCGTTCTTTTCGAAGCGGGGCTTAACCTGAACAAGGAAGAAGCGCTTAGCCACGGGAACATAATACTGCTGCTGATAACCGTGGGCGGGATAATTACGATGATAGGCGGAGCGGCCTTCGCGCGCTATGTGGCCAATCTTTCCTGGGAAATGGCCTTTGTCTACGGCTCTTTGGTCATAGTAACCGGCCCGACCGTCGTTCAGCCCCTGCTGAGAAGATTCAAGGTCAAGCCCAACCTGAAGCATATACTCGAATACGAAGGGGTGCTGATTGACCCTATCGGGGCATTGATAGCTATTTTTGTAGTTGAGGTGGTCCTCATCGAAAGTGCCCATACTGCGTCCGGCCTTGTCCTCGGGTTCGGAGGCCACATGATGGAAATAGGTGAGGTAGTGCTTCTTGTCGCTTACAAATTTATAGTGGGAGGGGTTTTAGGTTTCCTCGGAGGTTATGTGGCAACCTTTGCCGTTAAGAGATTCTACATCTACATGGAGGATTTTGTAGATCTTTTCATGCTTGCCTCCGCGCTTGCCGTCTACGGATTTGCCGAGATGCTGGCTCCGGAAGCTGGACTTGTAGCAGCCATCGTCTCCGGAGCTATAATCGGAAACCTGAATATTCCGGAAGAAGAGGAAATGAAGAAATTCAAGGGCAAGCTTACGATCCTTGTCATCTCGCTGCTCTTCATTTTTCTTGCGGCAAGCCTGGAACTTGACTACATAAAGGATCTGGGAATCTACGGTCTTTTGGTCGTGTTCGCTCTGCTTTTTATTGTACGTCCGGTGGAGATCTTTCTTCTGTGCGTGCGTTCCAGTCTCTCGATCAGGGAAAAGCTGTTTCTCTCCTTCGTTTCTCCAAGAGGAATAATTGCCGCGTCAATAGCTTCCATTATCGCTCTTGAGCTGCAGCAACATGAAGTTGAAGGGGGCAATACCGTCCAGGGACTGGTTTTTCTCACAATAGCAATCTCGGTTCTGCTCCAAGGGGGTGCGGGAGGCTTCGTCTCGAGGGTGCTTGGGGTTAACGATAACAGAAACAAAGTAGTGATTGTAGGGGCTAACAATCTCTCAAGGCTTCTGGCAAGACTGCTTGAGAAAACCGGCAAGGACGTCCGCCTAATAGACACGAACAGAAGGCTTGTTGAAATCTCCAAGTCAGAGGGACTAACGGCGATTGAAGGAAACAGTCTGACCGTGGACGGACTTGAGAAAACGGAGATTTCTTCCCCGGATACTCTCATATCCCTTACAACAAGCGATCATGTGAATGTTCTTGCCTGTCGCCTAGTGAGAATAGATTTCAAAGTCAGTAACGTATGCGCACTTTTAAACAGGATGGCAAGCCCTTCCGATATTGAAGATATGGAAAGATTCAGGGTTCCCCTTGCTTTCGGAAAAAAAATCGACGTAATGAACATATATTCGAAAATTACTGAGCAGAAATATGTTGTTTTCAGGTCCCGGCTCAAGAAAGAAACAATCGATAAAATGGATTCTGAGAAATCGCTTCCCGAACGCCTGATTCCACTTATCGTGGAGAGGGAAAGAACTGATGAAGTCTTTGTTTACCATGAAGGCTTTAACCTTGAAGTGGGAGATATGATATCCATTATGGATATGGATCCGCTCTTCTCGAGCCCCGATATTCTCAGGGAAATTGAAAAAGAGCTAATTGAAGTGTAAAGGTGAGGAGAAGATGAGTTCCGAGATGAAATCCTTTGAAAACCTGCTGGATGAAATAAAAAAAATCGTCGATACGCTTGAAACGGGGAAGCTGCCTCTCGACGAATCCATTGAAAAATTTGAACGCGGGGCAAGCCTTATAAAGGAATGTTATCTAAATCTTGAGAGCGTAAAAAAGAAAATAAGCCTTATAGTGGAAAAAAACGACGGTACTTTTGATCTTGAAGATTTTGGCGATGAAGAAAATAGTAAATGAGTTTTGACATAAAAGATTACCTCGACAGAAGAAAAGAGATCATTGACCGTAGCCTGCGCGAGTACCTGCCTCCCGATAAGACCGAGACGAGGCTCCATCAATCAATTGCCTACAGCATCCATCCAGGCGGAAAAAGGCTAAGACCGATTCTATGCCTCGCCGCCGCGGAGCTTATATGCGGAAGCCATAAAAACGTCTTGCCCGCGGCGTGCGCGATTGAGATGATCCACACCTATTCCATCATTCATGATGATCTACCCTCAATGGATGATGACGACACCAGAAGAGGAAAACCGTCAAATCACAGAGTCTTCGGAGAAGCCGTGGCCACGCTGGCGGGAGACGCTCTTTTAACCGACGCCTTCAGTCTGATAACGGAAAAACTCCTCGAGGAAAGTATATCGTCAGAGCTTATACTGCGGGTTATTTCCATTATCTCCGAGGCCGCGGGATCAAAGGGCATGGTTCTCGGGCAGGCATTTGACCTTGAAATGGATGGGGGAGAACATCTATCGGTTAATGAAATTTCGAATACTTACCTGATGAAAACGGCAAAAATGATCGAGGCGTCCATTCTCAGCGGAGCAGTGCTGGCGGGAGCGGGAGAGGAGGAGCTTCTGAAGCTTAAATCCTATTCGGAAAAAATAGGCATCGCCTTTCAGATAAAAGACGACATTCACGATGCTACAGGAAGCCACGGCACAACACAGGAATCAGAAGACAAAAACGGAGCGAAAAAACACACCTACATATCGGTTATGGGAGTCCAGGCATCAAACGCCAAGGTCTCCGAGCTTACAAGCCAAGCTATAGAAGAGCTTGAGAGTTTTCATAGAACTCCCAATCCCCTAAGAGAAATAGCCATCTGGTTAAGTGAAAGAGAAGAGTAAAACGAGGCTTGACAGCCTTCTTGTCGAAAAAAACCTGGCCCAAAGCGGAAACCAGGCCCGAGCTCTTATAATGTCGGGTCGGGTTTCCGTGGACGGGAAAAAAGTAGAAAAACCCGGAACGGCGGTAAAAAAAGATTCCGAAGTTGCTGTGGAGCATGACCCTAGAAGATTCGTAAGCAGGGGAGGGCTTAAGCTTGAGAAGGCAATAACGGAGTTCAATATAGACATAAGGGGAAGAGTTGCCCTTGATATAGGGGCTTCAACCGGTGGGTTTACGGACTGTCTTCTGCACTTCGGTGCGTCCAGGGTCTATGCGTTTGACGTGGGCCACGGGCAGATTGACTGGAAGCTTAGAAATGACGAACGGGTAATAGTAAGGGAGAAGATAAACTGCAGGTACCTGCGGGCAGAAGACGTCGGAGAAAGAGTCGACATAGTCACGGTCGACGTCTCTTTTATTTCGTTAACGATGATAATAGAGCCCGCTGTTTCCGTGCTTGCTGATAACGCAACTCTAGTTGCCCTCATAAAACCCCAGTTCGAAGTAGGCAGAAAAGACGTTGGAACGAAGGGGATAGTAAGAAACGAGGATAAGATCAAAGAAGTTAACGATAAAATAATACTTTATCTTGGTGAGTTAGGATTCAAAGTTAAAGGTTTAATTGAATCTCCTATTAAAGGATCCGGAGGCAATAGAGAGTTCTTGGTTTGCGCCTCATGGGCCGTGTCTACTTCTTCCCCCAGTCCTTAAGAAACCTCTCAAGCCCTATGTCTGTAAGAGGATGCTTGAACAGCTGGGTAAATACCCTGTAGGGGAAAGTGGCTACGTCCGCTCCCATCTTGGCCGCTTCCACTATGTGCATCGGATGCCTTATGCTTGCGACAAGTATCTCGGTCTCGTAGGCATAGTGCGCATAGATCTCGCAGATATCAAGCACAAGGTCCATTCCGCTAGACGACACGTCGTCGAGCCTTCCAACAAAAGGGCTTACGTAGGCGGCTCCAGCTTTTGCGGCCAGAAGCGCCTGAGAAGGAGAAAAAACAAGGGTGACGTTAACATTTACGCCCTCGTCTGAAAGGATTTTTGTGGCCTTTACACCATCTTCGGTCATAGGGAGCTTGACGACTATATTTTCATCTATACCCGCCAGCCTCCTGCCTTCCGAAATCATCTCGGAATACTCGACGCTTAGGACTTCCGCGCTCACTGGACCCTTTACTATATCGCATATCTCCTTTACTAGGTCCTCGAAGCTTTCCTGGCTTCCTTCTTTGGATACAAGTGAAGGGTTCGTGGTTACCCCGTCCACTATTCCGAAAGCCGCGGCACTTTTGATTTCTTCTAAGTTCGCGGAATCTATAAAGAATTTCATCTCTGTTCTCCTTCGGGAAATACCGTTTTAACCCATTATAATAGGTAGTTTGAATAATATTTCAAAAAGGTTTTGTCGTTTAATACCGACGGATAGAATGAAAACTCTCGAATTGTGAAGAATTTTATTTGATTGATGGTACTACAAATCTGTTTAGGAATGGCTGGCGATAGGCTACGATGTGTTCCGGTACCGGAGACAAAAGGTAGAGTGCTGAACCGCCTGGGTTCTTGCTGAGTACTTCACCCCGGTTTCACCGATATTTCAGCTTATCTCAACGCTTTTAACACCCGAGCAGACAAGGGAATATCCCAAGCGCTACTTCATTACCTGCCTGAATGAATAAAGGCTTACGAGCCTCGCGACGAGGAACGCGAGGAAGAGCTGCCCGGTCATCGCCTCAAAAACGGCCATCAGTCTTCCGACAGGAGTTATGGACGTTATGTCCCCGTATCCTAATGTCGTTAATGTCGTGTAGCTGAAATAAAGGAATTCGTTGATCTCCTTGTGGTGATGGTAAGCGTCCGGAAGTATGCCCGAAAAGATGGATCCGGGAAAAACCTCGTTAATAAATCCGTATAACGTAGTCCACATCATTCCCAGCAGGAGATAAACACATGCTGCGCCGTACAAGGTGTTTGATGTTATTTCATCCGAGACAACAATCATCCTCAAAAGAAGCACAATCAAGTAAAAAAAGAAGAAAAAACTCAGATAGACAACTTGGCTCGCCGGGAAAAACCATTCGGCTAATATCCACGGAAATGCAAGAGCCAGAAGTATTACTAGCGATCTTTTGTTTGTACACGCTGCGTACCCGCCAGCGATAAACACAAATACACCAAGAGTGCTTAACAATGAATGCGCATAATGATAGTCTTCCAATACAGCTGTCAGGATCAGCAGAATCACCAATGCACACATAAAGTTAAACATCTTGTAATTCTGTAGAATAGTGAATATTCTCTCGTATCCTCCTACGTCACTTTTAATTTTATTTTCCATTGTTTTTCTCCCGAGAGTTGCGAGTTTGAATCCGGCGATAAGATAAAAAACCCTTATTGTTTTTAAGAATTTCTGAGTGTCAGAACAAAGATTAAACCAGTACCCTTCATAAAAGCTTAGAACAAGCGAAAAAAAATTAAAAATCGAGTTTACTTAAATTCACGGGTTGCTTGACCGAGAGCTGCCTAATTATACCCTGCGCCATAGAGCGCCTTTTTTGGACACGCGCCTCGGTCAAGCGCCGTGATAAATGCCCAGCAGGAAGTTTGCGCCTCTGAGCGCCAGTACTGGTTCTGACAAGCATCACGGCAAACCCGAATCTTATATGGAGGTATTAGTTTACATGAAAAATCTCAAATCTTTATTCTTTGCAGGTGTCGACTGGGGCAAGAACTCCCACCAGGTCTGCGTCATTGACAATGAAGGTTCTGTTGTCGGAGAAAAAAGCTTCAGACATACGGGAACCGGTCTTTTTGAGATGACCCGGTGGATACACGAGGTCTCAGGCTCTGATTCCTGTGATATATCCGCGGCCATTGAAGTGAACCACGGCCCCGTGGTGGAAAGTCTTTGCGAACAGGGATTTATGGTTTATTCCATAAATCCCAAGCAGCTTGACCGCTTCAGGGACCGCTTCAGTGTCTCAGGGGCCAAGGATGACAGAAAAGACGCCCTGGTTTTGGCCTCGGCGCTCCGCACGGACCGCAGACACTTCCGCCACGTTGAACCGCAGAATCCAGACGTCATAGTTCTGCGCGAACTCACCAGGACGAGAGAAGAACTGCTGAGAGAACGCACGCGTCTTGTAAACCGTTTCCGCGCGCTGCTTTGGAGGTATTACCCCCAGTTCGAAGAGCTTCTCGGCAGTACGGTAAGGCCATGGCATCTTGAACTTTGGGAGCTTATGCCCTGTCCTCGCGCGGCAAAGGGGAAAAGAGCCTCAACGGTACAGAAGATTCTCAAGCGCAACAGGGTGAGGCGTATTGACGCCGAGGGAGCGCTCAAAATACTGCGGGCCGGGGAAATAAACGTGAGCGACGCAACCGTGCGCAGTTGCGTCTTCCATATAAAATCGGTTGTCGAACGGTTGAAGGTGGCGGACCGTCAGCTCGGGGAAATCAAAGACTCTATAGACAAGATTATAGTGACCATTAACGAAAAACTTAAGGCAGAAGGGAACGGGCCAACCGATATTGAGATTCTCCGCTCCATCCCGGGAGTGGGAACCGTGGTGCTCGCTACGCTTATTGCCGAGGCATGGAGTCTTGTGCGCCGTCGGGACTTCGAGGCGATCCGATGTCTCGGAGGCACAGCTCCGGTGACGAGACAGTCGGGCAGGACAAAGCTGGTCGTCAAACGAAGGGCTGTGTGCAAAAGTCTCTCAGCCGCGTTTCATGTTCTGGGCGGGATAGCCGTAATCAATGATCCGGCAAGCAGGGCAAAGTACGAAGAGCTTCGGGGAAGGGGTCATGGTTACTGCAGATCCGTTCGTACTGTGTGCGACCGTCTTTTGTTCGTCGCCTGCGTCATCCTGGAAAAAGGAGAACTGTTTGACAAGGAGTTCAGAAAACCTCTTCCGGACGCCACGTAGAGGGAAATGTTAAAGAGAAAAAACCAGGGAGAAATCTTAAAAAAAAGAAATTCGCTATATACATAAAATTTAAGCTTGAAAAAAACAGGAAGTCCAAAGACATAAAGATAGGGCAAGCAAATTTTAGGCTTATTCGGGCCTAGTTCATGAACTTGAGTCCGTCATCAACAAGCCATAAATCTTACTCCAAGAAATTATTCGAAAAATATTGTAAAATTCTTTTTCGGCGGAGGTAAGAATGGAGCTCTACATATCAATGAAGGCTGAGAACATAAATCCAACAATGTTCAAGCATGCAACAATGATGGATATGCCTTCACCCCAGAATAACGGCTATTTCATCGCGGAATACAGGGAGGCCCAAGAAGAAAGAATACTAATCCTTCACAGGTACTCTTCAATACTTGAAAAAAAACTCCAGAAAGTCGGGTATTTTCTTGTGGAAAAATTCAACAACGGGATAATCGTCAAGAAAAAAGTCGATGAATCAAGAGACTACATGGACGAATGGGAAGAATGGGTGGAGTTTTCGAATGCCCTGCTTGAAGAATTTGAATCTTTTTTCGACAATGTCTGATAATCCGTTATAGGTGAACTGACCGGAACCCTCTGATTCCCCAACCTCACCGTAATACTTCTACCAAATAAAATGCAGCAGAAAATAAACTACAAAGACACTCTTAACCTTCCCAGAACAAATTTCGCGATGAAGGCCAACCTGCAGCAGAAAGAACCTCTCATCCAGAAATCCTGGGAAAAGGAAAATTTGTTCGAAAAAATCCGCGAAAAAAGCCGCAATTGCGAAAAGTTCCTTTTCCATGACGGACCCCCTTACGCAAATGGTCCCATTCACCTGGGGCACCTGCTCAACAAGGTTCTCAAGGACCTGGTCGTACGGTCAAAGATAATGGAAGGGTTTAACGTGGATTTTGTTCCCGGCTGGGATTGCCACGGTCTTCCGATAGAACACAAGGTTTTAAAGGAACTCGGAGAAGATGCGGCTGCCATGCCGGCACTTTCAATCAGGCGTAACTGCAGCAAATACGCAAGAAAATACATAAAAACACAATCAAAGCAGATGATCCGCCTCGGCACAATTGGAGATTACGAAAAACCCTATCTGACTATGACCCCAGATTATGAGGCCGGGGTACTGGAAGCGTTTTCACAATTGCTTGAAAAAGGGCTTGTCTACAGAGATCTGAAACCCGTCCACTGGTCAATCGAAAACCGCACCGCTCTTGCCGAGGCTGAACTTGAATACCACGAAAGAGAAGATAAAAGCGTCTATGTGCTCTTTGAAGTTGACGACCCGGCGGTGCTGCCCCCGTCCCTTAACGCAGAACAAGCCGAGAGGGTATGCCTTATGATATGGACCACAACGCCTTGGACCCTTCCGGCGAACTTGGCCGTCGCCGTGGCGCCGAAGGGGAAATACGGTCTTTACAGGTTGCCAGAAGGTGAGAATCTGATTATCGGCGAGGCGCTCTGCGAAGAAGTTTTCGGGAAATCCGAAAGAGGAGATTATGAGAAAATCGGTTCCTGCCTGGGAGAAGAGTTGTCAGACCATGGCGCATCATGTCTCCACCCGTTTATTGAGAGAAAATCAGTTTTGGTCACGGCCGATTACGTAACTTTCTCAACCGGCACCGGGTGTGTTCACACGGCCCCGGGTCACGGGGATGAGGACTACAAGACCGGTCTTCAGGAGGGGCTCGATATCTACTGTCCTGTTAGAGAGGACGGCACTTTTGACGATACGGTACCGGAATGGCTGAGAGGAAAGGTAGTCTGGGAAAGTAATGAATTAATAACGCGGAGGCTCGCAGAGACTGGAAACCTTTTTCATTCAGAACCCTATGTTCACAGTTATCCGCATGACTGGCGAAGTAAAACTCCTACCATATTCA
This sequence comes from Thermodesulfobacteriota bacterium, assembly GCA_965207685.1. Lineage (GTDB taxonomy): Bacteria > Desulfobacterota_D > UBA1144 > Nemesobacterales > Nemesobacteraceae > Nemesobacter. Next base: position 462,957 of record OZ242294.1, read on the forward strand.
GAGCGACAGATCAGTGGTTCATACATATGGACAAACCATTCGGCGAGAGCGGAAAGACCCTGAGGGAAATCGCCATTGACGCAGTCGGGAAGAACATTGATTTCTATCCAGACTGGGGCAGAAGCCGCCTCGGCGGCATGCTTGAGTCAAGGCCCGACTGGTGCATATCCAGACAAAGATCATGGGGACTTCCGCTTCCGTACTTTACGGACGGAGAGGGCAGGGCGGTCATGACGGTGAAAATGGTTATGGCTGTTGCCGAGAAAATAAGAGAGAAGGGATCTGACGTTTGGTTTTTCTCCGAGCCACACCAGCTTCTTGATAATTATGACCCCCTAGACGATCCCGAAGCCCCGGATTGGCTTAAGTCAAAAGAAGACTTAAAAGACCTTTTAAAAGGCGGCGATGTCTTTGACGTGTGGTTTGAATCGGGCTCGTCCTGGAACTCGGTCCTCAACGCAAGGAATCTCGGGTACCCGGCGGATATGTACCTTGAGGGTTCGGACCAGCACAGAGGATGGTTCCAGTCCTCGCTTCTCGTGGCTCTGGGAGCAACCGGAGAGCCTCCCTTCCGTGCGCTTTTCACCCACGGATTCATGGTGGACGCCCGGGGCAGAAAAATGAGCAAATCCGGCGGCAACGCAATCGAGGTCGAAGATATACTGAGTAAATACGGGGCGGACATATGCAGATGGTGGGTAAGTTCTCTTAGCTACTCAAACGATATAAAAGTCGACTGGGAGTTTTTCGACATCGCCGCAGACGAATACAGAAAGATAAGGAATACAATACGGTTTCTGCTTGGGAACTTAAGTGATTTTGACCCAGCGCAGGACAGCATTGAATTCGAAGAGAAAGACAGGTACTCGATTGATCACTGGGCGTACTGCGAGTTTACTAGGTTCGCGAACGAAACCGCAGACGCATATTCGGGGTTTAACTACAAACAGGCAAGCGATCTTATTTTCTCTTTTTGCTGCGACGAGATGAGCGCCGTTTACCTCGCGTGCATAAAAGACAGGCTTTACTGCGAAAGAAAGGACAGCAGGAAAAGAAGACGCGCCCAGACGGTCATGTACCAAGTAACCGATGGAATCATAAAGTTTCTCGCCCCTGTCCTAGTCCATACTTCCTTTGAAGCCTATAAATCCCTGAAAAGAGAGGACGATGCCAACGTGCACCTTGAAACATTCCCACGCGTTGAGAAAGTTGAGGCCGATAAAACCTGGAACGATGTTATGGATATAAGGAAACTATGCCTAAAAGCCCTTGAAGATGCACGAGGGGAGGGCGGCATAAACAATCCCCTTGACGTTGCTCTTTCAGTGGCGGTTAACAAAGATCTTTTTGACGATATAAAGAAATTCGAACCGGAGCTTGAGGATCTCTGCGGGGTAAGCAGATTCGAGATCTTTACGGGAGAAGAAATCCACGTGGAACTTGTGGATCTTTCCCAGGAACCCAGATGCGAGCGGTCCTGGAAGAGGGGAAGGACCGTAAAGAAAAGGTCGAATGGAAGATTCCTCAGCGAGAGGGATGCATCAGCGCTTGGGCTTTAGTCCTCTAACACCTCAGAGTATATGAAATTACCCCGGAGGCCAGGTGAGGGTCCTTCCACCGAGAATATGCATGTGCAGGTGAAAAACGCTTTGTCCCGCATCCTCGTTCGTGTTTACTACAAGCCTGTATCCACTCTCACTAAGACCGAGCATTGAGGCTATTTCTGAAGCCTTAACCATAAGGTGTCCCAAGACGGTCTGATCTTCAGTCTTAACAGTCGCCATCGAAACTATTTCCTTTTTTGGTATGAGAAGGACATGAACAGGAGCTTGGGGGTTTATATCCTTGAAAGCCAGGCAGAACTCATCTTCATATACTATATCGGCCGGAATTTCCCGGTTTATTATCTGTGTGAAAATCGTGCTCATGGCTGTGATTGTCCATCAACTTGGTTCCGATGTCAAAACTCCTTGCTAACTCTTACGGTTCATTAACGGATGGATCTATAAAGAATGGAGAATTTGAATTGAGACTATACGGAACAAAAGCTTATTTGCTGGAAGGCTGGAAACAGTTTGTAGAAATCCCGTGGGTTAAAGTTATCTTATATGAAGTATGACCCCTCCTGAGAGAAAACAGAGAATCCGTCTTTTCATAAGCTGCCTTGTAGACAATTTTTTTCCCCAAGTAGGAGAAGCAATGCTGAGGGTCCTCTCCGGCATGGGACTGGAAATCGAATTTCCGCAAGAGCAGACATGTTGTGGGCAGCCCGCGTTTAACTCCGGTCACGCAAAAGAAGCCGAGAAAGTCGCCTGTCACTTTCTTGATGTTTTTGGCGATGGGGACGAGGCAATCGTGTGTCCCTCGGGTTCATGCGTATCCATGGTAAAACACTATTACGCGGAACTTTTCCGCAATAATCCCGAAAAACTGTCCCGCACAGAGAGGATTTCATCCAATATTTATGAGTTCTCAGAATTTGTTTTCCAGCATAAAGAAGCTCTCAGTCTTAACTCGGCATACAAGGGCAGGGTTACGTTTCATGATTCCTGCCACGCGCTCAGAGAACTAGGGATAAATTCTCAACCTCGCGAACTTATCAAGTCTTTAGAAGGAGTTGAACTCGTTGAAATGGAGATGGCCGATGCCTGCTGTGGCTTTGGAGGAACTTTTTCAATTAAGTATCCGGAAGTATCAAAATCCATGCTTCAGGAAAAAACAGACTCGATCCTGGATTCAGGGGCAGACGCTGTCGTTTCAACCGACATGGGATGCCTCATGAACATAAAAGGACTTGTATCCAGAAAAAAAATGCCCGTAAAAGTGCTTCATCTGGCCGAGCTTATTGCTTTTGAGGACACTAAATGATTACCGAACGCATAGACTTCAAGAAAAATTCCGTAGAGGCTCTAAAAAGCCCAAAGCTGAAAAAAGCTCTTGTGAATTTCACCGACAGGTCAAGAGCCTTCAGACGGAAAGCGGTAAACGAAGTCTCTGAGTGGGAAGAACTCAGGTCCGAAGCCAGAAGGATAAAAGAAGGTGTGATCAACAATCTGGACAGCTATCTCCTGGAGCTTGAAAAAAGCGTTATCAGGATGGGTGGCAACGTACACTGGGCAAAAGATGCCGAAGAAGCTTCCTCAATAGTGGTCAATATAGCCAGAGAAAACAACGTCAGAAACGTCGTGAAAAGCAAATCGATGGCCACAGAGGAGATAGAACTTAACAGGCACCTCATATCAAACGGGATAAACACCGTGGAAACAGACCTCGGGGAATACATAGTTCAGCTTTGCGATGATCATCCCTTCCACATAATCGCCCCCGCAATTCACAAAACCAAAAAAGACATATCGAAGCTTTTCTCCGAGAAATTCGGAGTGCCCGAGTATGAAGAGCCGGAAAAGCTTACGGAAATAGCGAGAAAAAAACTGAGAGAAAAGTTTCTCTCGGCCGATATGGGCGTTTCCGGGGTGAACTTCGCCGTGGCGGAGAGTGGAACCATAGCAATAGTGGAGAACGAGGGCAATGCCAGGCTCGCAACCACGTTTCCAGACATACACGTGGCTATCATGGGAATAGAAAAAATCGTTCCCAAGTTCGAGCAGCTCTCCATCTTTTTGAGCCTCCTGGCAAGGAGCGCCACAGGGCAGAAATCCTCCACTTATGTTTCTCTCATAACGGGCCCCAGAAGGGAAGGGGAGAGTGATGGTCCCCGGCAGTTTCACCTTGTTTTTCTTGATAACGGAAGAAGCGACATAGCAAGATCAGAGGAGACAAAGGAATCGCTCTACTGCATAAGATGCGGAGCCTGCATCAACATATGTCCGGTTTACAGACAGGTAGGCGGGCACAGTTACGGATGGGTTTACTCGGGACCGATAGGCGCGGTAATAACTCCCCAGTTAAACGACTTGGAAAAAACGGCAGACCTGCCGTTTGCATCATCCCTTTGTGGAGCCTGCAGGGACGTGTGCCCGGTAAAAATCGATTTTCCCCATGTTCTTCTCTCTCTGAGACAGAAAGTAGTAGAGCAGGGCAGGAAAAAGCCGGATCCGGCAGGATTCATAGAAAAAATCGCCTTTCGGATCTGGAGTTTCGTCTTCAGTAAGCCGTTTTACTATAATCTTACAGGAAAAGTGATGGTTTTTCTGCAGTATTTCTACCAAAAAGGCAATGAATTACAGGGACTTCCATATCCTTTTTCAAAGTGGACTAGAGAAAAAAACTTTCCTGCCTTCTCGAAAAAACCTTTCAGACAAAGATGGAAAGAGAAATACCGCGGGGAAAATGGAACAGGACTAAGATGATTTTTAAAGAATCCAAGGCAGTTATACTACAAAACTTACATTCTGTGGGAACAATGGAGAAAGACGTAAGGGAAACTACAGAGAATGGTTTTCTAAGCCCTCAATTATCTATTGATCAAAGTAAGTTACAAAACGATTTCATAACAAACTTTGAGATGGTATCCGGGGAAGTCTATCTTCTCGAAGAAAGAGGAAGCCTGGTTGAGAAAATAAATGAACTTATCCAGGAGCTTGGAGCCCAGTCGGTTTCTTTTTGGAATACAAAACCCTTGAAATCACTTGAAATTGCCTCGGAAACCGATCTTGCGACTGCAGATATAGGAATAACTGGAGCTGATTTTGCCATTGCTGACACAGGAACTTTAGTTCTGCTGTCCGGTCCGGAGCAACCGAGACTTACTTCGCTTCTACCTCCGGTGCATATCGCGATACTTGAAAAAGAGAACATAGTTTCGAATATTCATGCTCTGTTTGCAAAGCTCGGGGAATTTTATGAAAAAAATTATGATGAATTGTGTACGTGTATTTCTTTTATAACTGGACCGAGTAGAACGGCTGACATAGAACTTAACCTTACACTGGGAGTTCATGGTCCAGGAAGAGCAATAGTTATAATTATCTGAAAAATCTATAAGCTTTTATCTCTAATTACCTATAATTACTTATAAATATACCCCAAATGACACTTCTCCTCGAGTTTCCCACCGAAAATATCCAACGTCCGATAATGTATATTATGTAAACTTATATAAATCCATGAACAAATCCAAGGAAACCAGCGACAAGTGCCCTATTTCACCGCTGTTCTTGATTTTTTCTCAGATGTCCGGATGATTTTCTGGAAATATAGGAGATTTTGTAAGCCATGCCTATTTACGAATATCAATGCCAAAAGTGTGAAGGCGTCTTCGAGATCCTGCAAGGCTTTAATGACAAACCTGTAAGAAAGTGCGAGGAATGCGGAGGAAGACTTAAAAGACTCATTTCTGTTTCCGCTTTTCATCTTAAAGGCTCGGGTTGGTATGAAACCGACTACGGGAAGAAAAAAATATCCGAGCCCAAACAGCTAAAAGATCACGATATCGGAGAAGGTGCCCCTGCCGCTTCTTCTCAGAGTCCCGTTCTTCCAACAGAACAAGCTGCTGTTTCAGGTTCCAGCCAGACATATGACTCGATAAAGTCCGATACAAAAAAAGCAAAGTCAAAGCAAAAGAAAAAATAGCTTATGGAGCTCGGCATAAAGGGAAAAGTCGCCTTGGTGGCGGCATCCAGCAAGGGAATCGGAAAGGCAATAGCTTTTGGTCTTGCGGATGAGGGTGTAAATCTCTCCATATTTTCGCGTTCAGAAGACGAAATAGAACGTACAGCTTCCGAAATAAGAACCCGTTTTCCGGTGGATGTTCTTGCCTCCGCAGCCGATGTAACGAATAAAGGACAGATCGACCGTGTAATAGAAGACACGGTAAAAAGACTTGGCGGAATTGATATTCTCATAAACAACGCCGGAGGCCCCCCTTTCGGCTTTTTTGAAGATTTTGACTCCCCCGACTGGCAGGACGCATTGGAACTTAACCTCCTAAGTGGTATTTATCTGGCAAAAAAAGTAGTTCCTCCGATGAAGGACCGAAATTGGGGAAGAATAGTTAACATAACCTCAATAGCTGTTAAGCAACCGATAGGCGGGCTGATACTCTCAAACACTTCCCGTGCCGGGCTTATAGGTTTCTCAAAGACTCTTTCAAACGAGTTAGCAAAACACAACATTCTGGTAAACAACATCTGTCCCGGAAGGATCTACACCGACAGAATAAAAACTCTTGCGGAAAAAAGAGCCGTGCAGTCGGGTATTGAATACGAAAAAGCCATAGAGGAGATGGAAAAAGATATTCCTCTGCAAAGAATAGGAACCCCTGAAGAACTGGCCGCCCTAGCCTGCTTTCTTGCTTCTGAGAAAGCAAGCTACATGACTGGAACAACTATCCAAGTTGACGGAGGACTTCTCAAAGGACTGTTTTGATCTCATTTTCATAATATATATAACCACCCGATTATGGAAGCATTTCGATTGAAAATATAAACCGCCATGCGCTTATCCTGGAATGAAATCCGAAGCCGCGCAGCTGAATTCTCTCGTGAATGGGCAGACGCTGCCTACGAAAAAGGAGAAACGCAAAGTTTCTATAACGATTTTTTTGAAATATTCGGCGTTAAACGCCGTTCTGTCGCGCGTTACGAAGAACATGTGCAGAAACTAGACAACCGTTCGGGATTCATTGACTTGTTCTGGCCGGGGATGCTGCTGGTCGAACAAAAAAGCGCAGGTCGTGATCTGAATCCCGCCCATAAGCAGGCGGGAGATTACTTTGATGCACTGCCTGAAAAAGACCGCCCGCGCTATATACTCGTAAGCGATTTCCAAAACTTCGAACTTCTCGACCGCGACGAAAGGAAACTGCTTCGTTTTACGTTGTCCGAACTTTCAAGCCATGTCGAGAAATTTGGATTTATCATCGGCGTGGAACGCAAGACTTTCCGCGACCAGGATCCGGTCAATATCAAGGCGGCTGAGCTCGTCGGGCGGTTGCACGACGCGCTTGATGATGCAAGATACCGCGGCCACGATCTGGAACGCTTCCTAGTACGGATCGTTTTCTGCCTGTTTGCCGACGACACGGGTATTTTTGAGCCGCGCGACATGTTCCTCGATTTCATCGAGACACGTACTAGGGAAGACGGTTCTGATCTGGGACCTCTGCTCACCCAGCTTTTCCAGGTTCTGGATACGCCGGATGACGAACGGTCTACAACGCTTGACGAAGACCTTGCGGGCTTTCCCTACATAAACGGCGACCTTTTCCGCGAACCTTTGCGTATCCCTTCTTTTACTAAGATAATGCGCGAGCGGTTGCTCGAGGCCTGTTACTTCGACTGGTCGAACATATCTCCCGCGATTTTCGGCGCGCTTTTCCAGTCGGTCATGGAACCGGCCGAGCGTCGCGCCCAAGGCGCGCACTATACTACCGAGAAAAACATCCTCAAGGTGATTGAACCGCTGTTTCTTGACGAACTCGGTGCTGAATTCGAAAAGATCAAGACATTGAAGAACAACCGCGAAAAACGGCTTCGGGAGTTTCAGAAGAAGCTCGGCAGCCTTACCTTTTTCGATCCGGCCTGTGGCTGCGGGAACTTTCTGATCATCGCTTACAGGGAAATCCGTCTGCTTGAAATAGAGGTAATCCGTGAGCTTCGCACGCGTGAAATTCGCACGACGGAAACCAGATCAGGACGACAGAGAGAATTTTATATGGAGATACTCTCCCTGGTGAATGTGAACCAGTTCTACGGCATTGAACTCGGTGAATTCCCAGTGAGGGTCGCCGAGACCGCCCTTTGGATGATGGACCATATCATGAATAACCGGTTGAGTCTGGAGTTCGGGGAGACTTACGCGCGTATTCCGCTGAAAGAATCGCCCAATATTCGACACGGAGACGCCCTGGAGACCGACTGGACCGAGATTCTGCCGCCGGAGCGTTGCGACTACGTATTCGGCAATCCACCTTTTGTGGGCGCAAAATTTCAGACGGCCGACCAGCGCGCACAAGTTCATAGGACAGCCGCTCTGGGTAAAAGCGGCGGCAGTCTGGATTATGTCGCCGCCTGGTTCGTAAAAGCCGGAGAACATGTTCAAAATACCTCGGCGCGAATCGGATTCGTGGCAACTAATTCCATTACGCAGGGCGAGCAGGTGGCGCAACTCTGGCCGGTGCTGTTTGACCGTTTGAAGCTCGAAATCAGCTTCGCCCACCGTACCTTCGCCTAGGGTTCTGACGTGCGGGGCAAAGCACATGTCCATGTCGTAATCATCGGGCTGGATAGACGAGAAAAAGCAAAACCGGAAAAACGCCTGTTCAGCTATCCTGACATTAATGGCGAACCGGAGGAAACCCGGCACAAGACACTTTCACCCTACCTGTTTGACGCTGCTGGACTTTCTAACCCCTATATAACGGTTTGCGAGGAGGGTAGACCAATCAACGGGATGACAAAACTGATTATCGGGTCAAAACCGATAGACGGTGGCCATTACATTTTTACAGCCGAAGGTCGGGCGCGGTTTCTCGAGGAAGAACCCGATGCTGGACCTCTGTTGCGTCCTTTTGTCGGCGCCCGGGAGTTTCTGCAAGGTAGCAGACGCTGGATTCTTGCCTTGCATGGCGTATCGCCGTCCTTGCTGGCAAAGTTGCCGGAGGTAAGGAAACGAATTGCCTCCGTGCGCGATTACCGTAAAGCCAGCAAGAGCAAGCCAACGCAGAAATTAGCGGAAACCCCTACTCTCTACCATGTAAACGTGCTTCCTACGGCCCCGTTTCTGGTCATTCCCGAAGTCAGTTCAGAAAAACGGGAATACGTTCCAATTGGCTGGCTTGAACCGCCAGTCGTTCCAAGCAACCTCGTTCGCGTTCTGGAAAACGCCTCTCTCGCCGATTTCGCTCTCCTGACCTCGGCGATGCACATGGCTTGGCTCCGCCATGTAGGCGGACGGTTGAAAAGCGATTATCGCTATTCCATCGGTCTTGTATACAACACGTTTCCGACTCCTCCGCGAGACAAGGATACGTCGAGACTGCAACCTCTTGCGCAAGCGGTACTTGAAGTTCGAGCCACTTATCCAGATGTAACGCTATCTGATCTCTACGACCCTAATCTTATGCCACCCAGTCTGCGCCGGGCTCATCAAAACCTAGATCGTGCGGTAGACCGACTCTATCGCCGTACAGGCTTTTCCTCAGAGCGCCAGCGAGTTGAACATCTCTTCATGCTTTACGAAAAAATGCGGATGCCGCTAAAAACCAAAATCAAATCAATAAAAAGAAAGACAAAGAATACTTCAAGGAGTAGAAAGTAAAGATATTGTTAGATAATCCTCCTTCAAAAGCAAACGAACCAATTTTTTTGGAAAGTACAAGTATCACTCATATAGAAAACTTACGCTTGCCGGAACCTTGTTCGATCAACGTGCTTCTTCATCTATCACCAATCATAACATGCCGTATGGAGTCGGAAGATTTTCCCAGATTATTTTTAGAACATTACCAACATAGACCATTCCTCATTACTCTAGGAAACGGTTTCAAAATCAACGTACTACTTTTTTACAATTTCAATGACGTTGTTTTCAGCAAATCAAAAGATTCTTTTAGGGGTTTTTTAATGCCTTCTGTGAGTCCATATACTGTAGCTCAACCGGATACACGGATTCAATCCGTGAGTTTCAGCTTGTTAAATTTTAGGGAATTTTATGGTTCGCATGACAAAAAAACCAAAGTTAATGAAAAGTCTCTCCGTCGATTAGGTGCTACAAAAATGGAACATGATCCTTGGAGGATTGATATTACAGAGACACCTAACTTCCATGAAAACCGGAAGATATTAGAGCAAGAAGATGGATACGCTGTCTCACACACAGGACTTATCAACCGCTCTGATAGAGAAACATTCTTAGTAAGTGAGGCAAAAAATATTTTGAGTGGTTTGCGAGTTTTTCTTTCGTTCGTCAGCGGTTCGGCGTGTGGTTTAACACTCGTGAAAGCGATTGATGAATACGATAGGGAGTTGACACTTGAATGGGGAACCGCTCATGTCGAACCATGGAGTCAAGGAACTAAGGGATGTTTACCTGCAATAGGAGGAGGAGATAGTATTTCCCAGTTGTTTCCTGGATTTTGGTGCTTTTATCAGAGGCGTTTGCGCTGTTGAAATGTTTCTATGGGATAAAGGTTTTGTGAAGGGGTAAAAAATTTTTTACCCCATAATTTCCGTAAAAACCCCTGGAAACCGCCCGATTTACTCTAAAAACCGTAAAGCTCACCCCAAGGCTGAACCACGGGGAATCTCTGCTTAAAAATTCACGGGGGAGACAAGTAACCTGCTGATATCACTTGTTTTTAATGTCGCCATGGGTTAGAATTAAAGTGTGGCGACACAAAATCCATTCTCCTGGAGGAGCAAACCCATGGCGACACAAACTAACCTACCTTTTTCCTGGGACAAAGTCGACAGCCTCTCCGATCTCAACCGTCTCCGGCTGGTGCTCGACGCCCTGCCCGACGCACAGATCATCGAAGCTCTTTGCGCGATGCGCAAAAACGGCCGCAACGACTACCCCGTTGGGGCTATGTGGAGAGCTCTTATCGCCGGCATAGTCTTCGGGCACCCCTCCATCGAGTCGCTCATACGTGAGCTCAATCGCAACTCATCGCTGCTGGGGATGTGCGGATTCAGCCCCCTGCCCATGCAAGGCCGCGGCAGGTACGCAATAGAAGGAAAAAGCGGAGAAGTAACTGTTATGAACCCTCCTTTGCGAAGTCCCGCTCCCACAAGTTCCGGCTTCTCCCGCTTCCTCTCAAATGTGGTGAAGCTTGAGAAACGCCATGGTCTTGTCTCAAGGATGATTGACGCAATGAGAGGAGAACTTATGGAACTGCTCGGTGACTTCGGGGAGAACCTGGGGTATGACGGCAAGGCCGCAGGGAGCAATTCCACGGGACGGAGCAGCCGTAAAACCGGTATGACATCCGACCCTGAGGCTGACTGGGGAAGACATCGAATCTCGGGAGTTGATTCCGCTACGGGGAAGACGTGGAGGAAGATAAAGTCATGGTTCGGTTACCGCCTGCATATTATCGCCGATACGAAGTACGAGATACCGGTTTGTCTGAGCGTAACGAGGGCTTCTGTTTCTGAGGCGGGGGAACTTGACCGCATGGCAGAGGGGCTGTTTGCCGGGGACACCGAGTTGGCGAAGAGATGCAGATACTTCACCGCCGACAGGGGGCTTGACGGCGGAGCTTTGAAGAAGAAGCTTTGGGACGGTTATCGAATCAGTCCCGTTATTGACATCAGGGAACTTTGGAAGGAAGAGAAACAGAATCGCAACTATGTTCCGGGGCAGCGGGTGATGAGACCTCTTGGCAGTGTTCATGACAACATCTTTTACACGGAGAAGGGAGAGGTTCTGTGTCGGTGTCCGGTAAGCGGGACGGAACGCAGGATGGCATTCTGGGGCAGTGAAGGTAAGCGGGGAGTTTTGAAGTATCGCTGTCCTGCGGCCGCGTACGGTCTTGAGTGCAGGGGGTGGGCGAAGTGTCACGGGGAGGCGGGCTGTGTAACTGACAGCTATGGCAGGGTGGTTCGCGTTCCGCTTGAGAGGGACCGTCGTATTTTTACTCCGCTTCCATGGGGTTCTCCTTCATGGAAGCGGGCATACAGGCGAAGGAGTGCCACAGAGCGCATAAACTCGAGAATCGACAACAGCTTTGGATTTGAAAAACACTTTATCAGGGGGAAAGACAAGATGAGCGCCAGGGCGGGGCTTGCGGTTGTGGTAATGATGGCGCTTGCGGTGGGTCACATAAAGGCGGGGAGACCCGAGTGTATGAGGTCTCTTGTGTCGGGGTGCTGGACCAGGGCGGGATAGGACCGATTTAAGCGAAACAATTTGAACGATAAGCAACCCCGAAGGGATTGGTGCGTCCACTGCCTGTTTGGTATTGGTGATTCTGCGGGAATCGGTGCCGCATTGCGTGTGAATCAGGAAACCTGGCCGCCAGACTGCTTGAATGCGGGTTGATGTCGTGCCAACCCCACTCTCATTACGGAAACCGGAACCCCAAAATCGTTACAGCGCAAAGACCTCTATAATGATCCAGACTGGAAAAATACCCTATGTACAGTTATTGACTGGTATTTCAACAGTAATAATAGTTTTGCTCATATAGGCATTATTCTTGCTCAAGCTGCCTTAGAATCTTTGTCTTACAAGATTATAAGAAAAGAGCTCTCGGCAAATAAAACAAAGGAACTATCAACAGAAAAAAAGCTGCGGAAATTGTTAGGAATAGTCGAGATTGAGAATGAGATACCTTCTTCATGTAAAGGTCTAAAAGATTTTTCCGAACGAAAAATTAAACAAAGAAGGAAGAAATATGAAGATTGTTACATTGGCGATGCGCCAGAAGCGATTGTACAAATCCGCAACGACCTAGTTCATGCAGAAAAGAAATATACGCCCATTCCTCCCGAGGCCCAAATAGATGCTATTCGGTTGAGCCTCTGGTACATAGAACTAATTTTACTCAGAAAGTTTGGCTATAATGGTAAATACATGAACCGTCTACGAATTGCTGGTGGAGACCCATATGAATATGTGCCTTGGGTAAAATAAGTCTCGGGCCAATAACTATATTCCCAAATATAATACGGTTAAATCCCGACCGAACTTGATCCCAGAGAGAAGCATACTTTTGAGATAAAAGTATTCAGATAGGGGGGAAAGCACGGTGCTGGCAAGGAAGTGATCTCCGTCTGGAGATTTGATCTGAAATAGTTACCAAAAAGGAAATTCACCGTATGCGAGAGACTACCGAAAATAATAAAATTGGAGGTAGTGCTATTCGATCTGTAGACTTCAAACGCTTTAGCGAACGCGAACGCACCTTGCCTTCTGGATCTAGAATTTGAAACTCTTTTTCTCTAACGAGCTGAAGGACAATCTCATCAAGATCAGAAAACCGAGCGGCAGTCTGATTTGCAAATCTATGCCGCATTGCATCTACGGTAACTGGCTGTTCAGATACCAAACTATGTAACTTCCCTGGAAGCGAGTCCAGAAGCTGTTTTTGCATCCGCCCCTTGTCAAGATCGCCGAATTGAAACAAAGGAAGATTTGAGGAGTCTCTTAATGCGTCCCACCCTAACATACCGAAATCACCGGGACCATAATGCTCAAACCTATTCTGAATCTCCCAATGCAGTTGAATCATCACATCTCGCGCGGTGGGATGTCTTGACAAATGGAGAAACCATAATGCACGGCGAGACACTTCGGGGCGAATGAAAAACGGAGTGTCGTATTCTGCCCCGGTCCTTACGCGCAGATGATCGCGCAAAGTCCTCTGAACTAGTGCCCTTCCACCAAACCCATCCTTGTTTTCTATCAAATCGCCTATCTGTTGTTCAGTCAATTGCAGCGGTGAAACCGCTTTGACTATCTGAGGTGTTTCTGCCAGATGATTAACAAGTGACTCCGCAGCAAATGTCAGTATGACTTCGGCCGCATGCAACTCACCCAAGATATTAGAGACGAGTGACAACTCTACCTGAGAAAAACCGGTCTGGTCGAGAAGAAAAATGGCACGTCCAATACGAGGCTGTCTTTGTTTAATTGAACGGAGAATATCTTTGACTTCATTCTCGAAAAGGCCGGTTCGGATAACAATTTTGTCTTCATCAACCCTGTATCCATGCTCTCTGAGAACTTTTCTAAGGTGATCCGTATGAGCTTCCTCTTTGTCAACAAAATAGAATTTACAATTGATGTGTAGTCGCTTTTTCCGCTTCCTGTTTAAACGCTCTTCTGCTTTTTTTGCTTCCTCTAACATGACCAAAGGCGTACCTGAGATTTCGGTATTTCCATCACGAAATGTACCGCCTCCGGCAAAACCATCGATTAGATCAAGCCTGAATTCCTCCCGCTGCGGATTGACATTCAGTCTATCGAAATATTCCTGAATGTATCTGCGCAACACATCCAGTTTCGCCTTGCTATGTGGTTCAATCCGAGGAGGTGGCTCACTAGGGTCCCACTCGAAAGAAGACATGGATAATTCCTCCGTTTAGTAGTAGTTAGGCATAGCGTTATGTTCCACCCCTTCAAGCTTGCGACCACCAGCCTTAGGTGTTCGCCCTCCCCATTGCTTGAAGAAGAATGGTACGCCTGTGGAAGCACATTGGTCACGGATGTCACAAACCCAATCAAGATGCAAAGAACGAGCATTAGGACCGCTCTCTCCGCCGACAATAACCCATGAAATCCCTTTCAAGTCGATATCACCCAGTGGACCTAACAGCGGTTCAATAGATAAGAAGCGAACCGTAGCCGGCGTTGTTTGAAGATGCAAAATTCTGCTTGTAGCCGGTTGGTCTTCCACTGAAACACCGCACCAAATATGCTTCGGAACCGCACCATCAAAGTACCTGTGTTTCAGATAATCACGCATGAGTGAACTTCGTTTCGTCAATATCTGATAAATGTGGTGGTCCGCATTTTCCATCTGTTGAAAAACTTCGTCAATGAACCATTGCGGGACCTGTTTATGAAACAAATCACTCATCGAATTGACAAAAATCATACGAGGTTTTCGCCACCGTGATGGCTGATCAAGTCGCGATGGCCACAAACGTAGGTCAAAGCCTTGTTCGTAGGGATGACCACTGACACCACGCCATCGTTCTGCAAAACGCGCAGCGTAGCAGTTGTCGCAACCACGCGTGATTTTGGTGCAACCCGTAACCGGATTCCATGTCGCGTCAGTCCATTCGATATCAGATCTGTCGGCCATGTTACAATCCCATGCTGAGTAATTCTTGCCTTTGCCAATGTGTTGCCGTAAATATACCTGCTTTTCCATTCATTCCCCTGATCACTTCATTCTTGGATGTGGTTGGGATGACTTTGGAGGAGTTTTTCTGATTTTTATGCAGAAGAGAACCTCAAATTCCTTTCACTCATTTTATTTATCAAGCAAACTCCTAATGTACCTTCTTCAGTCTGGAACAGTGACCGTCGTAATTCTCCAAGACCCAATCAGGCATTGAATATGAAGAAGCCATAGAAGAGATGGAAAAAGACATTCCCCTGCAAAGAATAGGAACTCCTGAAGAGTTAGCCGCCCTTAGCCTGCTTTCTTGCTTCCGAGAAAGCAAGTTACATGACTGGAACTACTATCCAAATTGATGGAGGATTGTTGAGGGGGCTGTTTTAAAAACTTGTAGGACTATATCGTTTTTTAGTGTATAATGGCATTTTCATTACAAGAAGGTTAGTCCTGATCATGCCACAAAGCTCTGAACAAGCAGTACTGCTCACGCATTCTCCCGACCGCCCAGGTCTTCTCCGCGCAATAATCGACTTCATATCCAGGCATGGTGGTAACATATATGAAATGCAGCACTGCATGGACATGGAGGACAAGGTCACCTTTGTCCGTGTAAAGTGGGAGATGGAGAAATTTTCCATCCCCAAAGAGGAATTCTCCGAACGTTTCCAAGAGGAAGTAGCTTCAGAATTCGATATAAAATTCGACATATTCTTCACCGGGAGAGTGCTGCGCATGGCGGTTTTCGTCTCAAAACTCCCGCATTGTCTCTCCGATATCATATACAGGCTAAGGGTCAGGGAGTGGAACGTGGAGGTTCCCCTCATTATAAGCAATCATCTTAACCTCAAGCCCGTTGCTGACCGCTACGGCATGGATTTTTACGTGTTCAACGATGTGGAAAACAACAAAGAGGGAGTGGAAGCCAGTCAGCTTGAGCTTCTCAAGGACTATAAAGTGGATTTCATAGTGCTTGCCAGGTACATGCAGATACTTAGCGAGAATTTTGTCTCACACTACAGAAACAGGATAATCAACATTCACCATTCCTTCCTTCCCGCTTTCCCTGGAGCGCGTCCCTACCACAACGCCTACAAAAGAGGTGTCAAGATCGTTGGAGCAACGAGTCATTACGTAACCGAGGATTTGGATTCCGGACCTATAATAGAGCAGGATGTAATACGGGTAAACTACAACGATTCCATAGACGACTTGGTGAGAAAGGGAGAGGATCTGGAGAAACAGGTTCTTTCACAAGCAATCTGGTCTCACATCAACAGAGAAATTCTGATATACAAAAACAGAACAATAATGTTCAATAAATAACCCTCTGAACTTCCTGGAGCTTTGAGGTAACCGAAGTTCGAGAAGATGAATTCCACTCAGCCGTTTCTCCGTTACCTCCTCTTCTGCTCATTATTCATCATCATCTCCTTCCTCGCCCCGTCTGAAAAGAGACCTTATTCTGTTGTAGTCGTATTCTTGTGAGCGCTCAGCTTTTTCCTCCCCAGATTCCACTACCATCATCTTCAATCCCCTGAGCACCTCGTCTTTGGACATGGTTGACTTGACCTTGAATGAAATTTCTCCCAGAGGAGTGTTCCTGATTCTTATGCCGGATGGAATCTCAAATTCCTTGCGCTCATTGTACTTGTCAAGCACCTTGTTCATGTACTCTTTCCAGACCGGAACGGCGGCCAGAGATCCAGACTCCTTATCTCCAAGCGAGGTGTTATCGTCCTTTCCAACCCACACCCCGGCGACGACCATGGGACTGTATCCTATGAACCACGCATCCGTATAATCATTTGTGGTCCCTGTCTTGCCCGCGATTTCCGCCTTGGAATTAAGCGAATTGGCGAGTAGTCCCGTCCCCTCCGATACAACCGCTTCCATCATGTCCGTCATTATATATGCCGTCTCGGAGCTTATAACCCTCTTAAACTCTTCCGTATTGCCAAAATAATGAATGGGGACTTTCTTGATGAAAAACCCGAATTCCCCCGCAGTAACGAAGTCTCTTTGGTCTTCGGCCAAAAGGCCCAAAAACTGCGACCTGCCCTCCCGGGGCTGCGGTGAAAGACGCTCCTGGTAATGCCATTCCCCCGACTCCTCGCCCTGCTTTAGTTTCCTCTCGTACCGAAGGTACACCTCCCCCGTGTTGTCCTCAATCAGGCTTCCGTTCCTGTCATAGATCCTGAGTATGAAATTCGGTTTCCTGTATATCCCGGAATTTGCGAAAACGGAATACGCGGCGGTTATTTCCAGCAGAGTCACTTCGGAACTTCCCAAAGCAAGCGACGGATAGGGATTGATTCTGGACTGGAAGCCGAAGGGTCTGGAATAACTCGCCACATACCTCGGGTCCACGTCCATGATAAGCCTGATCGAAGAAAGGTTTCTTGAATTGACAAGAGATTCCCTGAAGAAAATCGATCCCATGTATTCTTCGTCGTAATTCTCCGGAACCCAGTCATCCACTATAATCGGCACGTCAAGAAGCTTGCTCGTCTGGGTATACCCCTTGTCTATAGCCGCCGAGTAGAGAAAGGGCTTAAAAGCTGAACCCGGCTGCCTTTTCGCCTGAACAGCCCGGTTGAATTCCGAGAGTCCGAAATCATATCCCCCTACCATTGAGATGACGTTGCCCCTTGCGTCCATGGCGACTAGGGCCCCCTGGGTCTGCGGCAAAAATAGGGGGACCACATCAGTCACCTTGTCATCGCTTACAGACACTCTCACCTTTATAACGTCCCCTGGATTCAGTTTCTCGGGAAGAAGATAGATGCCGTCGGGAGGGGGAAGATACCTCTCCGGGTCGACTATGTACCTGAGTTTCCGTTTCTCGCCGCCGACCTCTACCGTCGCAAAGGAAGTTTTCTCGTCTATGTCTCCCGTAACCGTGATAACGGCCCTGTACGTTTTTCCGTCCTGGAAAACAAGCTGGCGCTGCTGTTCTTTGAATTCCTCGATCTTCTCAAGAGTTCTTAGCCTGGCGATGGTAAACCTGGTTCTGCCCTGTCTTTTCTCAGTGTTGCGTATTCCCCTTCTAACGGCCCTATAAGCCACGAGGTTCAGATCCATGTCAAGGGTTGTGTAAACCTTGTAACCCCCCTTCTCGTAGGCCCTCCTGCCGACTTTCCTCTCAAGATATTCCCTTACGTACTCAATGAAATAAGGGGCTATGTACTCCCCCCTGGGTTCCTGCTTCGGAACGATTTTTATCTTGTATGCCAGGGCTTCCCGCTTCTGTCTGCTGGTTATGAATTCCTGGTCGTGCATTATGCTTATCACGGTTTTCTGCCTTTTAAGCGCATTTGAGGGATTGACTCTGGGGGAGTACAGTTCCGGTCTTCGCGGAATTCCCGCAAGCAGGCACGCCTCGGCCACGTTTATCTCTTTTGCCGATTTTCCAAAGTAATTCCGGCTCGCCATCTCAACTCCGTAGACGCCGTCTGCAAGGTATATGTGGTTTAGGTAGAGGTAGAGTATTTCGTCCTTGGAGAGATTCCTCTCTATTCTGTAGGAGAGAATAGCTTCCTTTATCTTCCTGCTGTATGCCTTTTCGGGACCCAGTATGAGGTTTTTGGTTATCTGCTGCGTAATCGTGCTTCCGCCTGAGACGATTCTTCCCGTAATCAGGTTCTGCAAAAGGGCCCTCACAACGCTTTTCGCGTCCACGCCGCTGTGCTGATAGAATCTTCTGTCTTCCACGGCTATGAAGGCGTTCACTACGTGAGGGGGGATATCCTCGAGATTTACAAGCGCCCTTCTCTCAAGCCCGGACTGCGCTATCAGCTCCCCCTCGGATGAATAGAATTCGTTCAGGATAGCGGGCTGGTACCTCGTGAGGTCGCGCAGATCAGGGAGGTCCTTTGCGAAATAGATATAGACCGCAAGAATCCCGCCCAGACAGGCAAACGCGAAGACCGTAGGCACGAAGAAACGGAAACGGGGAAGCTTGCCCGGTTCTTTACCAGCAAGATTGATCCCTTTGTTAAAATTCATTTGCACCGGGAGTATACAATTCCGTGGAAATCAACTCGAAAAAAGGTTACCTTAAAAAAGCTTCTTGGGTTATTTTAATCGGCAATTAGACCAATGACACACTTTTCTGAAGACGAAGCGATGGCCGCTCTCAGCTCATACGTGAAAGACCTGGCGGACCAGGAAATAAAAGTGCTTATTCTGAAACTCAAAAACGAGATCAGAAAAGAAGACGTGACGTGGGAACAGATAAGAGAGATACTGGCCGAGATCAAAAGCAAAGACAGCGGCGCGCTAAAAGACATAATCCCTTTTCTTGTGTATTGACCAAGCACGGAAAACCCGCACGAAAGACACGCAAATGGCAAATCTGATTGACTGCATCGGCAACACTCCGGTAATACGGCTCAGAAGCGTACCGAAAAACGGACGCTCAAGGATATGGGCAAAGCTCGAAAACCTGAACCCTGCGGGCAGCATAAAGGACAGGGCATGTATCGCCATGCTAAGACAGGCGGAGCGTGAAAACCTGATAGAACCCGGGGAAACGACCGTGGTCGAGGCGTCAAGCGGAAACACCGCCATAGGGCTGGCCCTCTGCTGCCGGGCAGGCGGCTACGACTTCACCGTTGTTATGCCCGAGAACACGGCAAAAGAGAAAGTCCAGGTGATAAAAGCGTTTAGGGGACAGGTGGTTCTTACCGACCCGAGCCTGGGGCTTCTGGGATCGAGAGAAAAAGCCCGCGAGATAGAACGCGAGGACCCGGACTCCTATTTTCTTGACCAGTTCAAAAACACCGCGGACATAGAGATTCACCGCGAGGAGACCGCAAAAGAGATAAAAAACCAGATACCGGGACATCTCGATGCCTTCGTGTGCGGAGTCGGAAGCGGGGGAACGGCAATGGGAGTGGGCTCCGAACTCAAAAAAATCTACCCCGACCTCAAGGTAGTGGTGGTCGAACCCAGAGAATGCCCTACCCTTTCCGAGGGAAAAAAAGCTCCTCACGGCATCTGCGGGATATCGCCCGGGTTCATTCCCGAGAAACTCGATACCGGAGTGATCGACAGGATCTACGCGGTCTCCACGGAAGATGCCCGTGAATGCGCCAAAGCCCTCGCTTCTGAGGAAGGCATTCTGGTCGGAATATCTTCGGGAGCCTGCCTCAGCGCGGCCCTCGGGATCTCAGAAGAACTCGGGGACGGCGGCCAGGTGCTCGTAACTTTCTGCGACAGCGGAGAAATGTATCTGGGGACTGACCTTTACGATTAGAAAATCGGTTTGAAATGAAATTTTAACTATGTTATTTTATCTTTTGGATATGTTTATCCGCGTGAAATTTGCGTAAAGACAGAGGAATAGCGCATGTCAGCAAACATTTTTAGAAACCTTGTGCTCTGGGTGGCCATATTCGTCGGAGTGTTCGCCGTGTACCAGTTCATGAACACCTCGGCGAACGTCTACTCGGAGATATCCTACAGCAAATTCCTGGAACATCTGGACAACGATAGGCTGGCAAGGGTGGAGTTCGGCGAAAACATAATAAGGGGAGAACTCAAAAACGCCGACCCCGAGGACCGCGGATTCACAACCACCGGCCCGGCGGGAGAAATTCTTATCGCAAAGCTTGAGGAAAACGGCGTGGAGTTCAGTTTTTCCCGCCGCAAGCAGAGCTCACTTACTCAGATACTGATAAACTGGGGACCTCTTTTCATACTGGTCGCCCTAATGGTCTTTTTCATGAGACAGGTGCAGGCCGGGGGCACGAAGGCAATGAGTTTCGGAAAAAACCGCGCGAGGATGCTCTCCGATGAACAGAACAAGATCACCTTCAAGGACGTGGCCGGAGTCGAGGAGGCAAAAGAGGAAGTAAGCGAAATAGTGGAGTTCCTGAAAAGTCCGGAGAAATTCACCCGGCTAGGGGGAAGAATACCCAAGGGAGTTCTGCTGGTAGGCCCCCCGGGAACGGGAAAGACCCTCCTGGCGAAAGCCATAGCCGGAGAAGCGGGAGTGCCGTTTTTCATCATAAGCGGTAGTGACTTCGTGGAGATGTTCGTCGGAGTCGGGGCTTCAAGGGTAAGGGACCTGTTCATACAGGCCAAGAAAAACGCCCCTTGCATAATATTCGTCGACGAACTCGACGCAGTGGGAAGACACAGGGGAGCGGGGCTCGGAGGAGGCCACGACGAAAGGGAGCAGACCCTTAACCAGCTTCTGGTTGAGATGGACGGCTTCGAAGGGAATGAAGGCATTATAGTCATGGCCGCAACGAACCGCCCGGACGTGCTTGACCCGGCGCTTCTGAGACCCGGGAGGTTTGACCGCCAGGTTGTCGTCCCGAGGCCGGATGTCAGGGGAAGAGAGGCAATCCTGGTTGTTCATTCGAAAGACACCCCGATGGCCGATGACGTGGATCTCTCGGTGATCGCCAGGTCCACCCCGGGTTTCTCCGGTGCTGACCTTGAAAACCTCGTTAACGAGTCAGTTCTTCACGCCGCCCGCCACGACAAGGAGCGGGTCTCCATAGAGGACTTCGAATACGCAAAAGACAAGGTCACCATGGGAGTTGAGAGAAAAAGCATGCTGATAAGCGAAAAAGAGAAGAAAATCACCGCTTATCATGAAGCCGGCCACGCGCTCGTGGCGAAACTGACTCCAGAGGCCGATCCCATACACAAGGTGACGATCATACCGAGAGGAATGGCTCTCGGAGTCACCCAGCAGCTTCCCCTTGAAGACAAGTACACCCTGTCGAGAACCTATCTCCTTTCCACCATAAAGGTGCTTCTGGGAGGCAGGGCCGCCGAAGAGCTTGTGTTCTCCGAGAGAACCAGCGGCGCGGCAAACGATCTTGAGAGAGTCACCGACATAGCCAGAAAGATGGTATGCGAGTGGGGAATGAGCGAAGTCGTGGGACCGGTAACTTTCGGCAAAGGGGAACAGCAGCCTTTTCTAGGCAGGGAAATATCGAGAAAAAGCGATTACAGCGAAGATACCGCGGTGCAGATCGATCAAGAGACAAGAAAGATCGTTAACGAAAGCTATAACGAGGTAATGAAGCTCCTCGGAGACAATATAGGTCTTCTGCATGATCTCTCTTCCCTGCTTCTTGAAAAAGAGGTTATAGACTCGGCGGAACTTGACGAACTGGTGTCAAAAACCCAAGAGTTCCGACCGGAAGTGAAAAAGCCGTTTGATATAACCGGCAGGGTCTGATCCCTACGGTTTTCCCCTGCCCCGCCGCTGTTTTTTGGCTGTCTTTGCAAAACCGGGAGTAAGAGCCGTTTGCCAAAGTCTTCAGTCCATAAAGCAAATCAGAACGCACCAGAACATCATTTGATAAAACTCGGTTCAAAAGAACTGGATCTCGGCGAAGGGCCCCTTGTCATGGGAATCGTGAACATGACGCCGGACTCCTTTTATGACGGCGGAGAGTACAACGACCCCCAAAAGGCTCTCGGGAGAATCGCCTCCTTAATCAAAGACGGGGCCGATATTATCGATATAGGGGGAGAATCCACAAGGCCCGGTTCTCTCGGCGTGAGCGCAGAAGAGGAGCTTGACAGGGTTATACCGGTAATAGAGGCGGCTTCTGTGGAATTTGACACCGTAATATCCGTCGACACCACAAAGGCGGTTGTCGCCGAGGAGGCACTGGGGTGCGGAGCTTCGATGGTAAACGATATAAGCGGACTGAGTTTCGAGCCGCAAGTAGCGCAGAAAGTATCGGAGAACGGAGCCGCAATCGTACTCACCCACACGAGTTCGCGACCGCTCGACATGCAGGAAAAAACCCAATACACCTCGCTTGTTCCCGATATAGCGGACTTTCTTTTGAATTCAGCTCAGACGGCCATGGCGGCGGGGGTGCCGCGGGACCATATAATAATTGACCCGGGTATCGGATTCGGAAAAACCACCTCGCAGAACCTCGAGATCATAAGAAGGCTCGAGGAATTCTGCGAGCTCGGGTTTCCGGTCTGCCTCGGAACCTCACGAAAATCCTTTATAGGGGAAATCCTGGGGAGCCCGCTTGCCGAGCAAAGATTGATAGGATCCGTCTGTTCAGTAATAATATCAATGCTCAAGGGTATTTCTATTGTAAGAGTTCATGATGTACTTGAAACAGTGCAGGCGATTCGGACGGTAAAAAGCATATACGGGGTCAACTAGGAGATGACAGACTCTACCATACAGAACTTTCGATTCTTTTCTGACAGTCTGGATATCCTGATCGTCGCCATAATATTCTTCTACGTACTGAAGGCCATAGAGGGAACCAGGAGCTCCCAGATTCTGGTCGGACTGGTGGCGATGGCAGTTCTTTACTTCGTCTCGAGAAAATGGGGATTTTTCACGCTTAACTGGGTGCTCACCCACTTTCTCGGTTTCGCTATCCTCATAATAATAATCCTCTTCCAGGACGACATAAGAAGGGGGCTTGCGAACATAGGGAAAAAACCTCTTCTCTTAAGTTTCGTAAAACACGCCGCGAACGAAACGCTTATAGAAGAACTGGTGGATGCCTGCTCCTTTCTCTCTTCAAGGAAAATCGGAGCACTGATAGCTATTGAAAGGCAGGAAAGCCTCAGAATGTTCCCCGGAAGACCCATTAACGCCAGCTTATCAAGCGAGATGCTCATAACCATTTTCAACCCCGCCTCCCCTCTTCATGACGGAGGAGTGATAATCAAAGACGACGTTATTGTTTCAGCCGGGTGCTTCTTCCCGATCAGTACGGACCTTGAACTGGGAACGGAACTTGGAACAAGGCACAGGGCCGCAATAGAGCTTTCCAAGGAGACTGACGCCGTCGTGGTAATCGTGTCCGAGGAAACGGGGAAAATTTCGCTGGCGGCAGACGGAGAACTTAAAAGAATCGCCAACGACAGGCTGCTGAAGCCGAGTCTGGTTTCCGAACTTACCGCCGAGAGCCCGAGCGGCATAAAAATAAGCCAGGCGGGAAAAGCCTGATGGAGAAGAAACCTTTCTTTCAAGGTCTTGCAAAAAAAACAATCGCGCTTGCGCTGGCCGTAATTCTCTGGGCATTTACGAACTTCGAACTTGACGTGGAAAGGGACGTCAGGATTCCGCTTCACCTAAGCGGTCTGCCTGAAGACCTTATTATCGTGAACAATGCTCCCGAAAACGTTGACCTCTCTCTCAGGGGATCGAGAAACCTGCTCTCTTCATTTGCCTTCTCGAACAAGTCAATCCCCGTTGACCTGCAGAAAACGGAACGAGGGGTCCTTAAAATAGACCTGAAGCGCGCGGCATCGCAGATAGTTCCCAGAGGAATCGATATAGTCGCTGCGAGACCCTCAAAGCTCTCGCTTAACATAGACATGCTTACGACGAAAAAATTCAAGGTGAAACCCGTGCTCGGAGAACCGGACTCCGGTTACGAAATATCGAAGAAAATAAAAGTCGTCCCGCAATCGGTAAAGGTAAAAGGACCCGCTTCGCAGCTTGCCAAACTGGAAATCATAGAAACGGCAAAAATAAAGCTTGAAGGCGAAAAAGCCGAGTTTACGGCGCCGGCGCAGCTGCAGCTGCCTTCCCAGTACATGGAAGTCCTCGAGGGCGATCATGTAAACGTGACGGTGTACATAAAAGAGATAATACTGTCCAAGGAGTTTCGGGACGTTGACATAGTTCCCCGCAATTTCGGAGGACTTAAATACACCACAACTCCCGAGCTTAAGGCCACGCTGGTGTTCAACGGCCCCTACAAGACCATTAACGACCTTACGAGCAACGAAGTCAAAGTTTTCATAGACGGCTCAGAGATGGGCGAGAGCAGGAATAAAAGACTCAGTGTAAAAGTTCAGTATCCGAGTTCAGACCTGCTGAAACTCACCAAGACTTCTCCGACAAGTGTCAGGGTTAGAGTCAAAGCGCCTCCCCCGGAAGAATCGCCCAAAACATAAATCATGAAGAATTCCTTATCTGAATCCCCCGAAAGAAAGATTTTTGGAACCGATGGAATAAGAGGGGTTACCAACACCTATCCGATGACCCCCGAGATATCTCTTGCCCTCGGAAAAGCGCTTACAAAATATCTGTCCGAGAAAACTGGCGGCCACGTGAAAATACTCGTCGGCAAAGACACCCGCCTTTCAGGTTATGTCTTCGAACAGGCAATAGCCTCCGGCATAACGTCCATGGGAGCCGACGTGCTGCTCGTGGGTCCCCTGCCCACTCCGGCCATAGCTTTTCTCACCTCAAACATGAGAGCCACCGCCGGCGTGGTCATCTCCGCGTCCCATAATCCCTACACCGATAACGGAATAAAGATATTCGATTCCACGGGCTTCAAGCTCCCGGACAGAACGGAGGCCGAAATAGAGAGCATGGTTCTCGGGAAAGAGCCGATAAGCCTCCCTTCCCTCACGGGAAAGGCGAAAAGAATCGAGGACGCGGTCGGACGCTACATAGTCTTTCTCAAAAACACTTTCCCCGGCGATCTTACGCTTGACGGAGTGAGGATCGTGGTTGACTGCGCAAACGGAGCGGCGTACAAGGTCGCACCCATAATTTTCGAGGAACTCGGAGCTCGGGTGATCACTATCGGCACCGAGCCGAACGGAACGAACATAAACGTTGACTGCGGAAGCCTGAGGCCCGAGATACTTTGCGAAGAAGTGGTGCGAAGCGGCTCTGACATAGGAATAGCGCTTGACGGAGACGCGGACAGGGTTGTTTTCTGCGACGAAAACGGGAACGAGGTTGACGGCGACCATGTGCTTGCGATCTGCTCATCCGAAATGCTGGAGGCCGCCACGTTGTCAACGGACACCGTGGTGGCCACCCAGATGAGCAACATGGCCCTTGAGAACTACCTCAACTCAAAAGGCCTCAGACTTGAGAGAACCCGCGTGGGAGACAGGTACGTGGTGGAGGCAATGAGAGAACTGGGGGCAAACCTGGGGGGCGAGAAATCGGGTCACCTGCTGTTTCTTGACCACGCCACCACGGGAGACGGCCTGCTGGCCTCGCTTCAGATTCTAAGCATAATGAAAAAGAAGGGAAAACCGCTTTCAGAGCTCGCCGGGATAATAAGCATGTTTCCGCAGGTTCTCAGCAGCCTTGAGATCAAGGAGAAGAAACCGTTTGAGCAGATCCCGGGACTCCTCGAGATCGTCAGGGAGTCTGAAAGGGTCCTCGGGGACAAAGGAAGAATAAACCTCAGGTATTCCGGAACCGAGCTTCTGGCGCGGGTAATGGTCGAGGGGGAAGACGAAACCCTGATAAACGGAATCGCTTCCCGCGTATCTTCCGTAATAAGCGATAACATAGGAACGGGAAATCCGTAGATGAAAACCAGGCTGAACGTAAACGTTGACCACGTGGCAACCCTGAGACAGGCAAGGAGGGGAAATGAACCGGACCCGGTGGCTGCCGCCACGCAGGCTGAGCTCGCCGGAGTGAGCGGAATAGTGGTTCACCTTCGTGAAGACCGCCGACACATTCAGGAAAGGGATCTTCTGCTGCTGAGACAGACGGTGCGGACGAAGCTTAACATGGAAATGGCCGTAACGGATGAAATGATTGAAATTGCGTGCGAAACGCTTCCCGACGTCGTGACCCTCGTTCCGGAAAAAAGGCAGGAGATAACCACCGAAGGAGGACTTGACGTGCGCGGGGATACGGAGAGAATTGCCGCGGGGATTGAAAAACTTAAGAGTTCCGGACTGTTCGTAAGCATTTTCATAGACCCCGACCCAGACCAGATAAGCGCTTCCGCGGAGACAGGAGCCGACATGGTTGAACTCCACACCGGAAGTTACGCGAACGCCCGCGACGAGACCGGAATGATGATGGAACTTGATAAGATCAGAAAATCAACGGAAGACGCCCTCTCCCACCGGCTCAGGGTATCCGCCGGTCACGGGCTTAACTACGTTAACGTGACCGCGGTTTCACAGATAGACGGGATTGAGGAACTCAACATCGGCCACAGCATAATTTCACGGGCGGTTTTCTCCGGAATGGGGAAAGCCGTAAGAGACATGATCAACCTGCTATAATATTTTTCTACGGCAGGGCATAAGGCGAAAGGACATGGTTTCAGGCATAGGCATCGATATGGTTCGCAACAGTCGCATAGAGAACCTTATTGAGAGATGGGGGGAGAAATTCCTTCGAAAAGTCTTCACCGATGATGAACTCGCGCAGAACGGTGACGGTAAAAACAGGAACATAAGCTACGCGGCCAACTACGCGGTCAAGGAGGCCTTTGTCAAGGCGCTTGGGACCGGGTTCAGGCGGGGAATAAAGTTCCACAACATAGCGGTCAAGCGCAACGAGCTTGGAAAACCCTTCATAGACCTTCGGGGAAGCACAAAGGAAATCGCCGAACAAAGGGGCCTGACCCGAATTCATACCACCATATCACACGACGGTGAATACTCCGTCGCCGTAGTCATACTTGAGGACTGATTACTCAGGCTCAGAACCCCGTCCCGCCCCTGCGGATTTGAAAAAAACGCCCCTGCGATCCGGGCGGGATCTAAAGTCGGCATGTGCTATCTTTAACTCGGTAAATCCAAAATGTTTCAGAATCTCGAAAGACTCCGCCTGAAGGGAGTGGACAGCGTAAAACCGGGGCTCGGGAGAATCACCGCGGTTCTTGGAGAACTGGGGTCCCCTCACAGGGAAAAGGATTACGTAGCCGTTGCCGGAACTAACGGCAAGGGATCCGTGGCGGCCTATATCGCGTCAATATTCGAGACAAACGGTTACCGCACAGGCCTCTTTACCTCACCTCACCTAATCGATGTCACGGAAAGAATAAAAGTAGACGGAGAAGAAATAACCCGGGAGCAGCTTGAAGAGACCCTCGGCACGGTTTTTGCCGCCTGCGCCAGGATCGGCGTTGAGCTCAGTTATTTCGAAACGCTCACCGTAGCCGCATTTCTTCACTTCAACGGCAAGTCGATAGATGTGGGGGTGCTTGAAGTGGGAATGGGCGGAAGATGGGATTCGACAAACGTATGCGATCATCTGGCGGGCGTTATAACGAACGTGTCCTTTGACCATACCGAATACCTGGGAAACACCCTAGTTGAGATTGCGGGGGAGAAAGCCGGAATAATCAAGAAAAACGGCCTCGTGGTGACCGGGTGCACAGGGGAGGCCCTATCGGTAATCGAGCGCAGGGTCCGGGAGAACTCCTCGGTATGCCACAGAATCGGAGCGGAGTTCACTTACAGGGAAAAAGAAGACCTGAGCTTCGATTACGCGGGCCCCGGGTGGAATATTCCGGGACTTAAGGTCTCTCTCGCGGGCACGCATCAGGTGGAAAACGCCGTTATGTCCATAGCGGCGGCCGAGTTGCTGACAATGCACACCCGCTACAAAGCGAACCCGGAGAAGATAAAAGAGGCCCTCGCGGAAGTCAGCCTGGGGGGGCGAATGGAATACCTAGACAGGGAAACTCCCGTTATAATCGACGGCGCCCACAACCTCGCCGCGGGGGAAAACCTCGTTAAGTCGCTTGAGCGTTATCATCCGGGAAAGAAATTCAATTTCCTCTTAACAATGCTTGAGAACAAAGACATCGGAGGGTTCACTGAAACGCTCTCCCGCATTTCGGGGAAACTGATCGTAACGGAGCTTGCCGGGGAAAAGAAGTTTTTGGAAACGGAAAGAATTCTGGCGCTTATCCGGGGGCAATTCGACTCGGTCGAGACGGTAAAAGACCCCCTGGAGGCATATGAAAAACTGCTTGGTTACGGAGAAGCAGCTTGTGTTTGTGGTTCCTTTTATCTCATAGGTTATCTTAAAGGAGTAATCCGAAATGAAGAGACTCTCGATAGTAAGTAACGATCTTTTCCTAGCTCATCAGAACCCTCCGGGGCACCCTGAGTGTCCGGAAAGGCTGATCAGCATTCTGGGGGCGCTTGAGAGTTCAGGGCTTATGGAGAAAACGGTTCCCGCCGACACGAGGCCCGCTACGGAGGAAGAGATCACTCTCGTACACAGCAAGCCCTATTTCGACATGGTGAAAAGCACCTCCGGTGAGGAGTTCTCACAGCTTGATGCCGACACTTCCACGTGCGAGGTTTCTTTTGACGCCGCGCTTGCGGGTTCCGGGGGGCTTATATGCTCGGCAAACGATATTCTCTCGGGGAAAATCGATACCGCGTTCGTACTCCCCCGCCCTCCCGGACATCACGCTGAACACGACAGGGCGATGGGGTTCTGCCTGTTTAATCACGTGGCGGTCGCCGGGGCCCATCTGTTGGCCAACTGCGGTCTTGAGAGAGTCCTGATCATAGACTGGGACGTGCACCACGGAAACGGCACCCAGCATATCTTCTATGATTCAAGCAGTGTGCTCTTCTTCTCTGTGCACCAGTTCCCGTTTTACCCCGGCACCGGAAGTCTTAAGGAACTCGGGTACAAAGAAGGGCTCGGGTACACGGTTAACGTCCCCTGCCCCGCGATGCTGGGAGATGAAGATTACCTCAGAATCTTCGCCGAGATACTCGAACCCGTGGTGGAGCAGTACTCCCCGGAATTCATTCTCGTATCCGCGGGCTTCGACGCTTACCAGGTCGATCCGCTGGGAGGAATGCTGGTTACCTCAGAAGGTTTCGCCAGGCTTACAAGATTCGTTATGCAACTTGCCGAAGAGCACTGCCGTGGAAATATCGCCTTTTTGCTCGAGGGCGGCTACAACACCGCGGAGATGGGACTGATCATGAAGTCGGTCATCGAAGAGATACTTGACCTTAAGGTGTCAGATACTGGTTTTGACCCCAAGCGAACAACCTGTGAACACACCGTCTCGGAAATCAGAAGGATTTACTCGAAATTCTGGGACTTTTAGATCAGGTGGAGGCAGTAGTATAACTCTAAAGATTCAGTTCTTTTTTGAGTTCAGAAAAGGAAACCGATTTTCCCCCTGAGGCTATAAATTCCTTATAAGCTTCGGCAGCCTCTTCATGGTCCTCCAGATTTTCCAGCCTAGCCATCAAAAACAGTTCCAATCCTTTCCTTACGTAATAGCTTTTTGGCTTTTCCTCCGCTTTCGATACCTTGCCCAGTACTTCGGCAATTTCAGCAGGAATCTTCACGGAGATACTTACCATGCCTGATGACCTGTCCTTCACCTTTCCCATAACATCACCTCCGCCACTAAAGAAAAACATCAATAGTCCCCACAATAAATTCTTATTGAAACCATGCCGGCGTGA
This sequence comes from Thermodesulfobacteriota bacterium, assembly GCA_965207685.1. Lineage (GTDB taxonomy): Bacteria > Desulfobacterota_D > UBA1144 > Nemesobacterales > Nemesobacteraceae > Nemesobacter. The sequence goes on from OZ242294.1 coordinate 492,898, forward strand.
CAATAGCTTCCAATCTCCCGGTTGAACCGGGCAACATCTTACGAGGAGATTTCGCTTTTCCTGTAGTCACTTCCCTCAATGAAAAGCGGGGTGCACATCTCGTAAAGTCTTGAAGCTATCCTCTCCCCCACCCTGTCCTCAAGTATCTCCGTTTTATTTCTGGATCTTTTGGGCAGCGACTCCCTGGCCACGTAGTTGGTGGTAACAAGGGTTTTCTTCGAGGAATTATAGCGCTTGGAAATAAGCTGATCGAGAATGTTCTGCTCCCATTCGGAACTTTTGCCCTTTCCCATCTCGTCTATAACCAGAATTTCCGCGCTTGTTAGTGGTCCTATTATCTCGTTTTCGGGAATTCCCTCGGAATAGGCTTTCCGCAGGTCTCCAAGCAGAAAGAAGAAATCGGTAAACACGCATTCAACGGCTTTCTGAAGGGTAAGCTCCGCTATGGCTCCTACTGCCAGGCGTGTTTTGGCAAGCCCGGGACCTCCCATAAGTAGAAAGCCTTTTTTCTCCGGGTACTTGTCGACAAACGACTTCACGTAGGTCATTGCCTCGAACTGGCTGTTGTCACGGGGGTCTATGTCGTCTGACTGCAGAACACCGGCATACTTTGAAGGAATCTTCGCGTTGTTGTACCTTCTGACCTTAAGCCTCACCATTCCGCAGAGCCCGCAGCGCTCAAGATACCTGTAGCCCCTTTCGTTCACCAAAAATACCGTCCCCGAACCGCCGCAGTCACTGCATTCGGAAACGCAGTCGCAGACCTCAGCACGGGCGTGCTGACCATTTTCGGAGGAGATTATGTACCCACCTCCGGAGCATTTTCGACAACTCGTAGTGATGCGTTTTCTTCTGGCCATGTTACTTCATCGTGAAAACATTATTTATGCCGAGAGTTTCGCATACGATTTCATCCCTGAAGGCGTTAAGGGTTTTTCTCCTGGCATCCTCGTCGTAGAGTTTCGCCTTGGCGGGAAGCCTGCTTAGCGCGGCAGCATTTATCTGTTTTTGCCTCTCCGCGGAAAGACCTGAGAAAACATCCTCTATAAAACTTCGCCACAAAGAATCGAGCTGTTTGTATACGTTAGCAGACCCCGCGCTGTCCGCCTCACTAACCCTGCGTCTTAGTTCCTCGTATTTCCCCCGTATATCCTCTCTTTTTTCCTCAATTATGATCCTGTCAAGCCTCTTCAGGGCCTGTTCTATTATACTGCTTCTTGTAAAACCGGCGCTCAGGGGCCTTGTCTGTTTCGATTCCCGTTCTACGGACTGTGTTCTCAGGTAGTCTTCAATTTCATGCCTTATGTTAAAAAGCCCTCTCGGCTTCTCGGCCCCTCTCTGTCTCTTCTGCTCAAAGCCGTAGGCTATGGCCTTAATCACCATTTCCTTTGAGACGGATCTTTCGCCAAGTTCCCTTATGAAACCGTAGTCCCTGGCCGAAAGCATTAGGCCCTTTCCCGCAAGTCCGAGAAAATACCGCTCTATGTCGGCTATGTAGTTTCGCTCTTGAGACTTCATCTTCCCCCGGAAAAACACGCGACCTTTGGGTCCGACCCACTACCCCATAATCTCGCGCATGGCCGACATCGTATCGGCGTAGTTTTCCGTCTTGTATATTCCGGATCCCGTTACCACTATGTCCGCCCCGGCCTCGATCACTTCCCTTATGTTCCCGAGATTTATCCCGCCGTCAGCTTCAATAAGCGGCTTCTTTCCATCTCCATCCATCCTGTCAAGAAGAGACCTAAGATCCCTTATTTTAGACAGCATCTCGGGGATGAATTTCTGACCCCCGAACCCCGGCTCCACGGTCATTATCACTATCACGTCTATAAGTTCCATGAGCTTTTCCTCTATCACGCCGATCGGGGTTGCGGGGTTAAGGGCCACCCCGGTCATAACCCCTCTCCATCTTATGGATGAGAGGGCGCTGTAGAGAAGGTTGCAGGCCTCCATCTGGACTGTGACGATCTTCACGTGAGGGGAACCTGCGTCTATGAATTTTTCCGTGAATTTCTCAGGACTATCGATCATAAGGTGTATATCCATCTGGGGCGGCGATTCCATCCGGGCAATCGCCTCCACTATGGGTATTCCTATGCTTATGTTCGGAACGAAATGCCCGTCCATAACGTCCACGTGTATAAGATCGGCGCCCGCCTCGCAGACGGCGGTCACCTCGTCTTCAAGACGAAGATAGTCGCACGAGAGTATCGAAGGAGCCAGGAGTTTCTTCATTTCATTTTCTCCGCAGGGTGCAAGTGGGATTTTTTTGTATTTTACCCGAACAACGGCAAAAACCCACGCGCCTCCACATGGATCAGGCAGCTGTAATACCAGTCCAAGCACCCTGTTCAGTTGAAAAACCGGCGGGAGCAACACATCCCCGAGGAACCCGCAGCAGCAAAGCAACGGCCTGTTTGACAGGAAAACCAGAATAATTATATTACTTGCACCTTTGAGGTCCGCTTAATGCCCCCTAAAAACTTCATATTCACTTCAGAATCCGTAACGGAAGGCCATCCGGACAAGATTGCGGATCAGATATCAGACGCCATACTCGACGCCATGATCAAGAAGGATCCAGGCAGCAGGGTCGCGTGCGAAACACTGATCACAACCGGCCTTGTGGTAATTTCCGCCGAGATAACGACAAAAGCCCAGGTCGACATACAGAAGGTGGTAAGAAACACGATAAAAGAGATCGGCTACACAGACAGCGCGATGGGATTTGACGCGAAGACCTGCTCGGTTCTCCTCGCAATAGACGAGCAGTCCGAGGACATAGCACGTGGGGTTGACAAGAAAGGGGACAAGGACAAGCAAGGAGCCGGAGACCAGGGGCTCATGTTCGGCTACGCATGCGATGAGACCCCGGAATTCATGCCTTCCCCCATACTCTACGCCCATAAGCTCGCAAAGCGCCTCTCCGAGGTAAGAAAAGACGGCACCCTGCCGTTTCTGAGGCCAGACGGAAAAAGCCAGGTCACCTTCAGGTACGAAAACGGGAAACCGGTCGGAGTGGACGCGGTAGTCATATCATCGCAGCACTCAAAGGAAGTCTCACGTGAGGACCTAATGGAGGGAATCAGGGAGAACGTAATAAATCCCTGCATTGGAACTCTTGTTTCCGAAGACACGAAAATTCATATAAATCCCACGGGGAACTTCGTAATCGGGGGGCCTATGGGAGACACTGGCCTTACAGGGAGAAAAATCATAGTCGACACCTACGGCGGATGGTCAAGACACGGCGGCGGGGCGTTTTCTGGAAAAGACCCCTCAAAGGTCGACAGGAGCGCAGCCTATATGGCAAGGTACGTGGCGAAAAACATAGTCGCGGCCGGTGCGGCCTCGCGCTGCGAAGTGCAGATTGCCTACGCCATAGGGGTCCCGGATCCGGTTTCGGTAATGATCGACACCTTTGGAACAGCCGTTGTGGCGGAAGAGAAGATCTCAGGTGCAGTAAGGGAGGTTTTCGACGATCTTACTCCCGAGGGAATAATCTCGCAACTCAGACTCAAAAAACCTATTTACAAAAAAACCGCTTCTTACGGACATTTCGGGAGGAATGAAAAAACTTTCTCGTGGGAGAAGACAGACAGAGCGGCCAAACTTAGAAAGGCACTGGGCCTGAACAAGAAACATCCGGGCCGCGGACGGTGAAAAAGCAACGGAGGAACAGATGGATTACCACGTAAAAGACTTAAAACTTGCCCGCCAGGGAAAACTGAGAAGCGAATGGGCCGCACAGGAAATGCCCGTTCTAAAGCAGATAGAGGAAAGATTCAAGAAGGAAAAGCCGCTTAAGGGAGTAAGAGTAGCCGCATGCCTTCACGTCACCACGGAAACCGGGAACCTCATGACCACCCTTAAGGCCGGAGGGGCAGAGGCCTACCTCTGCGCGTCAAACCCCCTAAGCACTCAGGATGACGTCGCCGCCCATCTCGTAAAGAACCATAAAATCTCCGTTTTCGCCATAAAGGGGGAGAACACCAAAACCTACTACAAGCACATAAACGCAGTGCTGGCCGCCCGCCCGCACGTAACCATGGATGACGGGGCAGACCTGGTATCAACGCTCCACACGGACCGAAAAGACCTGATAGACGACGTAATCGGGGGAACGGAAGAGACGACAACAGGAGTGATAAGGCTCAAGAGCATGGCCGACGACGGAGTGCTTCAGTATCCGATAGTCGCCGTTAACAACGCGGATACCAAGCACCTTTTCGATAACCGCTACGGCACGGGGCAGAGCACCCTTGACGGAATCATACGCGCCACCAACAGGCTTGTCTCCGGTACGACCTTCGTAGTCGCAGGGTACGGCTGGTGCGGAAAAGGACTTGCCATGAGAGCCAGGGGGCTGGGAGCGAACGTTATCGTAACCGAGGTTGAGCCTCTTGCGGGACTCGAGGCCACGATGGACGGATTCAGGGTGATGACGATGGAGAAGGCAGCGCCGCTTGGAGACTTCTTCTGCACCGTTACGGGCAACATACACGTCATAAGGAAAAAGCATTTCGAGAGAATGAAAGACGGGGCGATAGTAGCCAATTCAGGACACTTCAACGTGGAACTTGATCTCGACGCCCTTGGCGAGATAACGACCTCGAAAAGAGTCATAAGGGAGTACGTTGAGGAACATACGCTTAAGAACGGAAGAAGGATCAACGTTCTCGGCGGAGGAAGGCTCATAAACCTCGCCGCGGCCGAGGGGCATCCTTCAAGCGTGATGGACATGAGCTTCGCCAACCAGGCGCTTTGCTGCGAATACATGGTGAAAAACGGTGGGGCGCTTGAGAACGACGTTCACGACGTCCCGGAGAAAATAGACAGCCTGATATCCCGGATAAAGCTTAAAACCCTGGGAGTCACCATAGACACCCTGACCGCCGAACAGAAGAAATATCTGAGTTCCTGGCAGGTCGGAACATAAGATTAATGGATGAGCATCTCGATTCGTTCCTTGTATATCTTACGATGAACAGGGGCCTTTCGAAAAACACCATTCAGTCATATTCAAGGGACATATCATCCCTCGTGGCCTTTCTAGACAAAAGGGGCATATCCGACCCCGCCGCCGTAAGCGAAAGTGAAATAGCCGCTTTTTTTGACCACCTCAGGAAAAAGAAGCTCTCCCCGAGAAGCGTGGCGAGAAATATAGTTTCCATAAAGCAGTTTTTCAGGTTCCTTCTCACAGAAAGCGTCATAACCGAGGATCCGCTTAGAAACACCGTCTCTCCCAAGCCCGCGAAAACCCTCCCCCACACTCTCTCGCTTGAAGAGGTCGAAAGACTCCTTCGGGAGCCCGAGGAAGGCAAGTCCGCCGAGGCGCTAAGGGACCGCGCGATGCTCGAGGTCCTCTACGCAACCGGAGTCAGGGTATCGGAGCTTATCGCCCTTGAACTCAACCGCGTTAATCTTGACCACGGCTACGTAATCACCCTCGGCAAAGGAAGCAAGGAGAGGATAGTTCCCATAGGCGACGCCGCCATCAGGAAAGTAAGGGACTACCTTTCTGACTCAAGGCCCAGGCTCCTTCGCGATAGGAGCTCGGAGTACCTTTTCGTTACCTCGAGAACCGGCTCCAAGATGAGCCGTCAGCGCTTCTGGCGCATGATAAAGAACTACGCCCTCTCTGCCGGCATACACTCCCACATAACCCCCCACGTGCTCCGCCACTCCTTCGCCACGCACCTGCTTGAACGGGGGGCCGACCTGCGGGCAATACAGGCCATGCTCGGTCACTCGGACATATCCACGACCCAGATATACACTTATGTTGAAAAGGAGAGGCTTAAGCGCATACACGAAAAATCTCATCCAAGAGCGTAAACTATCGATATGAACTACGAATTTCTCATAATACTGGTCCCCGTAATCCTTTTTTCACTTACAATACACGAGTACGCCCACGCGCTTGTGGCCTACAGGCTCGGGGACGACACGGCTAAGAGACAGGGAAGACTGTCGCTTAACCCTCTCGTGCACCTTGACGTCCTAGGAACCCTGCTGCTTTTCATCGTGCATTTCGGGTGGGCGAAGCCGGTTCCCGTTGACCCGAGGAACTTCAGGAACCCGAAAAAAGACATGCTTATGGTCGCAATTGCGGGCCCCATATCCAACATTCTGACCGCGATTGCGGCGGCTGTGATTCTAAAGGCCTTATTCGAGAACTTCGCGGCCATACCCCCGGGAAGCGGGGCCGACGTTGCAGTGCGGATGCTCGTGTGGTTCATGTACATAGGGATAGTGCTTGCCGTTTTCAACATGATCCCCGTTCCGCCGCTTGACGGCTCGCGGGTGCTCTACGGGCTGCTTCCCGACAGTCTCGCATACAGGTACGCAAGATTTGAGACTTACGGAATATTCATTCTTTTCGCTTTTTTCCTGTTCGGCGGGCAGTTTCTGGGTTACTTCATACGCGTTCCTGTGGTTATCTTTATAAAAATGTGCAATTTCAGCCCGAGCGAACTCGAGATCGTGGTCCGGGCTATGAACCCGTAGTGATTGCCGAGAGAAACAAAGAAATGGAAGACCCTCAGTCAGTCTACAGCGTACAGCTTGAGATATTCAACGGCCCGCTTGACCTCCTGCTTCACCTTATAAAAAAACACGAGGTGGACATCTACGACATACCCATCGCACGCATAACCGAGCAGTATCTTGAATATCTTGAGTTCCTTAAGGACGTGAACCTTGAGATCGTCGGGGATTACATGTCCATGGCAGCCGAACTGGGATACATAAAATCGCGCATGCTTCTTCCCAGGATAAAGGAAGAAGGCGAAGAAGAGGAAGAGGACCCCAGAGAGGAACTCGTAAGACGCCTGCTTGAGTATGAGAAGTACAGAGACGCGGCGGCTGAGCTCGGGGGGATGGAAATTCTCGGAAAAGACATCTTCCTCGCGGGTTACGACCGAAGGGAAATGTTCGGAGAACCGGAAGAAGAGACTGAATTCGTGAAATTCGACCTCTGGTCCCTGGTAGACGCCTTCTCCAAGGTATGCGAGGACAGAGAGAAGGCCGAGACCAAGGAAATATCCCTTACCCCGCAGACTTACACCGTCGATGAAAGAAAAAACCAGATGATCGAGATAATGAGAGGCAAGAAAGAAGTCCTCTTCGGGGATCTCTTTGAAGGGGATAAAAACCGCATGAATCTCGTGATAACCTTTCTATCGATACTGGAACTGCTTAAAGACGGCATTCTGGATGTTTTTCAGCCGACCTTCAAAGAACCCATAAAGATAATTCTGAGGGAGGAAAATGGACGATAGAAATTCTCTTGCGAATATAATAGAATGCTTGATATTCGTTTCGAAACATCCTTTAACTATTGAGGAAATCTCAAGCTTTCTGAAAGACATCGAGAAAAACGAGATAACCGCCGCCCTGGATGAACTCCAGGAGCGCTGGGAGGAGATGGGACGAAGTTTCATTCTTAGCAGCGTCGCCGGGGGATATCAGTTCAGGACCCGTCCCGAGTACTCGCAATACATAGTCGAGTTTAACAAGGAAATAAAGAAATTCAGACTCTCAAAGGCCGCCCTTGAGGTGCTTGCAATAGTAGCCTACAAGCAGCCCGTTACGAAAGTCGAGGTCGAAAAGATAAGAGGAGTGGACTGCTCAAGCAGCGTGAGCATGCTCCTTGAGAGGAGGTTCATCGAGATCGCGGGAAGAAAGGATGTTCCGGGAAAGCCTTTTCTCTACAGAACCACTGATCTTTTCCTCGAGACATTCGGCCTTAAGGACCTTAAGGACCTGCCTACAGTAAAGGAAATCGAGAAGATTAAAGAGGATTTTAAGGAACCTGAGTAACCGGAGAACGCCTACCCTTCCTTGGCAAGGTAGTTAAGCACCTCTTTTTCTTTCTCGCGCATTATCTCTCTTTCCTTCTTCTTCTTGTGATCGAATCCGAGCAGGTGCAGAACCGCATGGACTATAAGCAGACGCAGCTCTTCTTCAATTGTGATCTCAAGCCTCCGGGAGTGACGGACGGCCGTCTGGTAGGATATCACTATATCGCCTAGAAGATCGGGGTTTACATCGCTTTTCTGGGGAAAGCAGAGAACATCCGTAGTCGCGTCAATCTCTCTGTATTGCCTGTTAAGCTCCCTCATGTCCCCGTCACTCACAAGCGAGACGCAGAGTTCGCTTCGGGCGGAGAGATCAAGATACGCAAGTATTCTTTTAACCAGCCCCACCAGTTCTTCCCTCCCCGGTCCGTCAATGAATTCCTCCCTGTCCACTATGGATACCTCCATTTTCACTCCTCCTTAAAGGACCGCGCCTGTCTCGCTTAGGCGAAAGAAAACCAGGGAAGTATAATATGTGCAAGGAAAAACGAATATCAGGCTGTCGAACCTGTCAAGCACCCCGCCATGTCCAGGAATCAGGGAGCCGGAGTCCTTTACCCCCGCCCCTCTTTTTATGGTGGATTCGAAAAGATCACCAGCAACCGCGGCCGCGGCTATTATTACCGCGTAAAGAACCACCCAGAGAGCAGGAAGAGGGTTGCTGAATATAAGGTTCACCACGAAAGCGCTTACGACCGAAACAAAGAACCCGCCTATGAGACCCACCACGGTCTTGCCTGAACTTATATGACTGGCCAGCTTCTTTTTCCCGAAAGCTTTCCCAAAGAAAAACGCTCCTGTGTCGTTAAGAAAAGTGCAGGAAACCGCAAGCACCACTAGGAAAAAACCGATATCTTCGAAGCCTTGGTAATTCAGGGTGCCCTCGTCGCCCGAGATATTTCTAAGCAACACCCCGTGGGCAAGCATCCAGCCGAAATATATAAGCGGCAGGAGGGTCATGCCGAGGTCTCGCAGGCAGTCGCTGAAATCCTTTTTCCGAAATTCCAGTATTATGGAAAGAAATATGAGAAAAGTGAAAAAAAGACTCATGAGCATGAAGTCGAAAAACGCACTCACGATCAGAAGCAGGGAAATAGCCGTTATATAAGTTCTTCTCGACTTCCGGATATCCGGGCCTGCAAGCTCGAAGAACTCAATGGAGCAAAGAGCCGCAATAAGGCACATCAAGGCGAGATAGTACACTCCCCCGTGGTAGAATATGAGAAGAAGTATCGGTACGGCCACGACGGCCGTAGCGATTCTCGTGATCAGGTTTCTGCTTTCTGTCATACCGAGTCACACTTACTTGGAATCGCATAAAAATTAAACGATAAAGGAATCAATGCAAATAACGCCACTTTACTCGGATACCACCCGCCCGATGAAAATTCTCGTGCTCGCCTCGGGCAGAGGAACGAATTTCGAGAAAATACACTTAAGGCAGCTGGAGCTTGAACAAGACGGCGGAAAAAATTACGGGGCCATAGAGCATGTCTTTTCAAATGACCCCAAGGCCCCGGTTCTCGCAAAGGCAAAAGCACTCAAGATCGAAACCTCCTCCATAAGTTCCGAGAAGTTCTTCGCAGATCTCGGGAAACCACCTTCCGATGAAGGCGGACGGATTCTTTACGATTCGGCCGTAATTTCCTTCATTGAAGAGGTTTTTGAGCCTGATCTCGTGGTGCTGGCCGGATACAGGAGAAGGCTCAGCCGTCTTTTCACCGAGAGGTTCGCAAACAGGATCGTAAACCTCTACCCTGGAGACACAACAAAGGATTATCTCGTAAGAGGAAAAACCGCGTGCGTCCAGGCCATAGAAAACAGAGAGAAGGCGATAAGATGCACCGTCTATCTTGAAAACGATCCCGAAACAAGGTTCGGAACCGTGATCGCCCAGTCAGCCGATATATCGCTTGAGGGCTTCGGTATCGCAGACGAGGTGGCGATGGAAGAAAAAATAAGAGAGCAGGGAGAATGGAGGCTGTTTCCCTTCGTGGTCCACGACCTAATCGCAAACGGGAGGGTAGCGATTGACGAGGAAAAAAATATCCACGTTGACGGCCTACGGACAGGTGAAAGCGGTTTTTCTCTCCAGCCCTGAGATTACGTACTTCCGTCCCTCAGCTTCTTAAGAAGCTCAATGTCCTTTGACACCTCGGGTGGAGGCATTTCCACTATCATGTCGAGATTCTCGAAAAACGGGTTCCCGATCATAGCACCGAAGCAGTCAATCCCTATCTTCCCCTCTCCTACATGTTCGTGGCGGTCCTTGCTGGAATTGAACTCGGCCTTGGAATCGTTCGCGTGAACAAGTTTCACTGTTCCCGGAGCAAACGCGGCGCCGATGCGTTCTACCGCTTCCCCTACGCCCCCGCGGGTCCTTATATCGTATCCAGAGGCAAACATGTGGGCGGTATCTATACAGACCCCGAGATCGTCATACGCGACGCGCTTCAGTATGAGCGAAATCTCCTCGAAGCTCACTCCTATTGTATGCCCTTGGCCCGCCGTGTTCTCAAGCAGAAGCTGAGTTGTGCCGCGATAATCCTCAAGAATCCTCAAAAGAGAGTCAATCACGTTGTTTATCGCAACATCTCTTTGGATATCTTTGGAACTTCCTATATGGGTCATCATGTATTTAACCCCCAGAGTGCTTGATCTCTCAAGCTCCTCTCTTACCAGATCCACGCTTTTTTTTCTCAGGTCCTCTTTCCCGGAAGCCAGGTTTATGAAATAAGGGGTGTGAACGTAGTAATCGCTTATGGAGACCTCGGAACAGTTAAGAAAAAAGGCTTCGAGCAGGCGGTCCTCAAGTTCCGGGGGTCTTCCGCCTCTTGGTGAACGGGTGAACATCTGAAAGCATTCGCATCCAAGCTGCCTAGCCCTAATCGGGGCATTCTCAATCCCGCCGGCTATTGAAACATGCGCTCCGAATTTCATCGCGTTTTACCCCCGTTTGACAAATTCACCCCGTAAATATAACTTGAATGCAGACTTAGAAGGAGTGGGTAGTTGACCCCTACAAAAGCTTTTGTCACAAAGGGCGTGGGCAAGCACAAGGAAAGGCTCTCAAGCTTTGAGCTTGCCCTGAGGAATGCGGGGATTGCGGAGTTCAATCTGGTCAAGGTTTCAAGCATATTCCCCCCGGGCTGTCAGCTCGTAAGCAGAAAGCAGGGACTCACCATGCTCTCCCCCGGGCAGATAGCGTTTGTGGTGATGAGCGAGAATTCCACAAACGAGCCCAGCAGGCTCATCGCCGCGTCCACCGGCCTTGCGATCCCGAAGGATAAAACGCACTACGGATACATCTCGGAACACCACAGCTACGGTCAGAAAGAAACCCTCGCAGGGGAATACGCAGAGGATCTTGCCGCCTACATGCTCGCTACCACGCTTAACGCCCCCTTTGATCCCGATAAAAGTTACGACGAGCAGAAAGACATATGGGAGATAAGCGGACACAAGGTAAAAAGCAGAAACATAACGCAGACTGCAGTGGGAGATAAAAACGGACTCTGGACGACGGTTCTTACCGCGGTGGTTTTCTGCTCCTACGAGGCAAATACGATCAGCTAGCTCCCTTTATCAGTTCGCGGGCGACTTCAAAAGTTTTTTCGGACACGCTTTCCCCGGCAAGCATCCTTCCTATTTCCATTACCCTCTCCTCTTCACTGAGGGCATCCACCGAGACATCCGTTTCACTTTCGCCGAATTCCTTCGCAACCAGCAGATGGGTGTTCGCGAACTTAGCAACCTGAGGGAGATGCGTTATGCACACTACTTGGCTCTGGTCAGAGAGATCCTTTATTTTCCTCCCTATGCTCTCGGCCACAACTCCCCCTATGCCGGCATCAACTTCGTCGAATATGAAGATAGAGCCTGAATCGCCGGTGGAAACGAAACTTTTAAGCAGAAGCATTATTCTTGAGAGTTCTCCGCCGGAAGCGACCCTGCTGACGGGCCTCGGAGCCTGGCCCGGGTTAGCGGAGAAAAGAAACTGCACGCTGTCTTTGCCGTCCCCCGAGAGATCCTTTTCCGAAAATTCCACCTCGAAGCGGGCGTTTTTAAGCCCGACCGACTCTGCCTGCTCGGAGAAAAGCCCCTGAAGCCGCAGGGCTCCCTCCTTTCTCCCGGCCGATATCGAAGAGGCGGCCACGGAAACCTTCTCCCTGAGGGAATCCCTTCTTCGCTCGAGTTCCTCAAGCATCTCAGCCGAATTCTCAAGTCCTTCAAGCTCGGATTCGATCTCGTGCTGCTTTTTTATTATCTCCTCGATCGAATCCCCGTGCTTTCTCTTAAGCCTGCTTATCTCCTCTAGCCTCGAGAGCACCTCTTCAAGTCTCTCGGGGTTGTGTTCTATCTTTCCCGCAAATTCACTCAGACCGTAGAAAACGTCTTCGGTTTCTATGAGTATGGCCGCGATTCTGTCGCGAAGCTCCCCGAGAGATGAATCAAGATCCGAAACCTTCTCAAGATGGGAAAGTGCCTGCTTTAGAAAACCCATCGCCGAGCTCTCTCCCTCGTACACAAGCCCGGTCGCGCTTGTGAGCGAAGATGAGAACCTCTCTGAGTTCTCAAGCCTCACTCTCTCAGCCTCGAGCTCTGAATCCTCATTCGGCGCCGGGGAGACCTTTTTTATCTCTTCAACCTGGAACCTGAGATAATCCTCTTTTTCTGCCCCCTCCCGCTCTTTTTTCCTGAGTGCCTCAAGTTCACCCTCCGCACGCACGAGTTCGGAGTAGGAGGCTTTGTATCCGTAGACTTCATGTTCAAGCTTAGAAAAGGCATCTAAATAGTTTAGATAATTGCTTTTCTTAAGAAGGCTCTGGTGTTCGTGCTGACCGAACATGTTAACAAGCCCGTCGGTCACCTCGGAAAGCGTCCCGAGCGTCGCCATCGAACCGTTTATGTAAATCCTGTTCCTTCCGCCCGGGTTAAAAACCCTTTTTATTACAAGCTCGCCTTCAGAGTCCCCGATACCGAACTGCTCAAGTTTCTCCCCGATGCAGCAATCGCCCGGAACCTCGAAAAGAGCTTCCACCGATGTCTGCCTGTCGGCCGATTTAACGTGGTCCGCCGTGAACTTGTCACCGAGGATTATGTTTATAGCGTCAACGATCAGGGATTTACCGGTGCCGGTCTCTCCGGTAATTATGTTCAGGTTTGCCCCGAAATTGATGGAAATTTCGTCTATTATGGCGAAATTCTTAAGCCTGAGTTCAACAAGCATCTGTTTCCAAAGCCCCCTGCCATACCTTCGCAGAACCGGGCAATTCCGCGAAAATCCCCCCGAGCCGCCGAAAGGTTCAGCTTCTTACCTGACCGTCTCCCCTTACCACGAATTTCGAAGTGGTCAGTTCCTCAAGCCCCATTGGGCCAAACGCGTGCAGTTTTGAAGTGCTTATGCCAATTTCGGCACCAAGACCCAGCTGGAAACCGTCATTGAACCTGGTCGACGTATTGACCATGACCGCGGAGGAATCCACTTCTTTTACGAATTTTTCAGAGTTTTCAGGGTCTTTCGTAACTATGGCATCCGTATGCATGGAGCCGTAAGTCTGTATATGGTCTATAGCCTCGTCAATCGTCGTAACGACTCTTACGTTCAGGACAAGGTCAAGATACTCCTCGTACCAGTCATCTTCCGCCGCAGGGGCCAAGTGGGGAATAAGTTCCCTCGTGCTCCCACAGCCCTTTATGCTGACTCCTTCTCCCTCAAGTCTTTCTATCGCGGCGGGCAGGAAGTCGCGCGCCACGGAGGAATGCACAAGCATTGTCTCCATGGAGTTGCACACCCCCGGTCTCTGGACTTTCGCGTTCCGGCAGATTTCCTCGGCCATTTTCAAGTCGGCGTGCTCATCCACGTAGACGTGGCAGACCCCCTTGTAGTGCTTAAGAACCGGAATCCTTGAGTTCTCAGCAACAAACCTTATAAGCCCTTCCCCTCCCCTGGGAATAATGAGATCTATCTTGTCCTCAAGCTTGAGCATCTCGGTCACTACCTCTCTGTCGGTAACCGGAACTACCTGGGCTGTATACGGCGAAAGGCCGCTTTGGGAAAGAGAATCGGCCATCAGCCGGGAAATGGCGAGGTTTGATCTTATCGTTTCAGAGCCGCCGCGGAGAATTACGGAATTGCCGGATTTCACGCAGAGTCCCGCGGCGTCGGCCGTAACACCCGGCCTTGACTCGTAAATAATCCCTATAACGCCCAAGGGAATTCTTTTTTTCTCAACGGAAATCCCGTTCGGCCTGTCCCACTTTGCCGATATCTTGCCTACGGGATCGGGAAGCTCCGCTATCTCCCGCAGTCCGTCAGCCAAGGCGCTTATCCTCGAAGGATTAAGCCTAAGGCGGTCGACAAGGGCGGCCGAGAGACCCTTTTCTTCGGCGTCGGAGACGTCCTTTGCATTTTCTGAGAGCAGATTATCGGTTTCTTTCACCAGAAGTTCCGCGAAGCGCAGAAGAAAGTCGTTTTTCTGGGAAGACGGGGCGGAAGCCAGGGTTCTTGAGGCTTTCCTTGAATTCTCAGCAATACCGCTTATCAGTTGAGCTGGGCTCATTGAATGAGAAGACCCCGATTCATTGTTTGAAGCAGACATCTTTGTTTCCGAGAAAAACTTTAACGCAGTCTTATTATTATGATCTATAACCGCGAATAAAAGAAACGGCTAAGAGAGACGGCCCCCGGGTTTCACTCATCCCATGTTCACCGCGTCGCGCGCGATCAGGTAATCGATTATCTGCTGCTTGCACTCCTCGATCGAGTGTTTCTCCGTATCAACCACGATTTCGGGGTTAGAAGGCTCTTCGTACGGGTCGTCAATCCCCGTAAATCCCTTTATAACCCCCTCTCTTGCCTTCTTGTAAAGCCCTTTTACGTCCCGCTGCTCGCACTGCTCAACGGAGCAGTCGACGAATACCTCGACGAATTCTCCTTCATCCACAAGCTCTCTTATCGCGTCACGGTCGGCGCGGTAAGGAGAAACAAAGGCGGAGAGGACAAGGACTCCCGCGTCCATGAAAAGTTTCGATACCTCCCCTATTCTCCTTATGTTCTCCTCGCGGTCCTCGGCGGAAAAACCAAGGTCCTTGCAGAGACCCATTCTCACGTTGTCTCCGTCCAGTATGTACGTGCGGTGGTTTCGCTGTATAAGTTCTTTTTCGATTTCATTTGCAAGAGTGGATTTTCCGGAACTCGGAAGTCCTGTGAACCAGAGAATCAAAGAACCGTGGCCATTCAGCCTCCTTCTGTCCTCTTTAGTAATTTCATGCTCATGGGGAATAACAAACCTTTCCATTTCTACTGCCTCCAAGATTGTAAGATGCGGATATGATTTAAAAAAGATGAGGAAAAGCAACTAAAGACAGTCAAGCTCTTTGTGCTAATTCCTCTTTCCTCTAAAAACCTTCGGGGCAACAGTATACAGCACGGAAACAAGGGTTGTCCACAACAGCAGGGATTCGCTTAATCAAAGGTAATTACATCTTTAGGTCCATGAATTCAAATGAACCTCAAAATTTGTAATAAGCTACAAAATAGCACTCCGATTTTAAAAGCCTTATAATAAGGTTCCCGTGCTTTTCGTATCTCTTCATCCCTGAAATATTGCTTCATAGATTTCTTAACACGCCGTTCTGGTATTCCTTCTTTTAATTTGCACATTTGAATTATTTATTTCGTGTGAGAGGATTATTACCGCCAGTAGGATGAACAGTCTTTCGCCCTGAAAGCATCTGCCCAGATTGTCCATCCCTTAAGCCGTTTATTTAAGGGCTCCTAGTATCGCTATAAATCTTCCCACAGCAAAATTGTTTTACAAGTTACTCACAGGAGTACTTTGGGAATTCATGGACTTAAAGGTGTAATTACCTAATCAAGAAGAAAGTCCATCCGTGGGAAACGCCGTTTTTCTTTTCGTAAGCTTTTGCCTGAAATCGTTAAAATCGAAAGCGCGAGGAGCAAAAGAAAGGCAATCGCCTCGCTTCCAGACATATTCCGAACTTGTTCTTGCGCAGCTATTGCGCATCCACCATTCGGGTCATTCTCCCTGTTAGTTAACGACACGTCATCCGGATCGAAGCCATGATAGAACCTGTCCTGGCTTTGCGCCCTCTCAAGCACGATAACCTAGCGTCTGGGACCATCCTCTTCATTGTCTCTAACGCCGGTTACCGTTACCGTCTGCGCAACATCCCAGTCGTCGGGGGTGAACTCAAGCGTTTGAGTATCGGCCGTTCCCTCCGATGGATGACTGCTGCGTAGGGGAATTACGACGTCGCTCATCGGTTCTGACTCAAGCTTCACCCGAAATGTAGCCGCCCTGCCTCTCTCCGTGGTCACAAGCCCCGAAGTCGGAGTGACGCTTATCCCGGTCGGAACGCATGAGGGCGGAAAACCCTCATCATCAATTTCCCAGCCCATGTCCTTCAGCATGGCAAGGCTGAGGTCCATATCCCTAGGGAAGGGATAGAGATATTCCATAATATCGTCTGTGTCCGTATGAACATGGGTTATGGAGCTGCCTTTTTCAAAAGTCGAGGGGGCATGTATCTGGGGTTTTCCGCCCGGAGCTACGCCGGCGGATTTAAGCTCAGCCATGCGTTGAGCGTAACTGCACGAATTCTTCTCTCCGGGCCGCACGGTTCCGTCCCACAAAAGACCGGTGCCGGAAGTGATCGCCAGCTCTCTTTGCTGCGGCTCAAGATCGACGATAAATTCACCGTCTCCCTCCGAATACATCTGTACGTCGTAGATTCTCTGCCACTCTTCGATATCAAGCGAATAACTCCGATCCCCGTACGTTACGTTAAGCGTATCGCTGGGAAAAGAACCATCTTCATTAAGGGAGGAATGAAACCCTAGCCCGTGAATAATTTCATGCACGGCAAGGGTAACGAAATCTATGGAATATGACGGCGCTTCCCCGTGAAAACCGCAATAGAAACGCGGGTTTCTGGAGAACTCCACGGTGAAATGAGGCACCGGTTCATCTATTAAGGCTTGTCCCTTGATCTTTTCCGCAAGTGCCGGCGGGTACGCTATGTGCAGCAGTTCTTCAGGAGGAAAATTTACAGACTTCCCCATAAGAGTTCTGGCAACCGTGGTTTCATCACCAAAGGACCTGAACGACGCCTCGACCCGGATCGTGTTCTGACCCGGCAACTTCTCTTCAAGCAGACCGGCGGCGTGCTCAAAGGCGTTTCGCCTCGCCTGCCCGAGCGTGCTCGCGTTATTGCCGCCGTCGCCGAGGCGCGCCTTCTGTTCCTCCGTTAACCCGGTCGTATCATTAAATCCGATCCCCGGAACATCAGTGTATATCGCCTCGATAGTAACCGCACCGCTGTAGGGAACCGCGGGAAAAACGGTCAACAGAAAAAAAAGAAGCCCGATGGAAAAATTATTCACTTCGCTTTGCTTAATGACGTGTAGTTCCGAGCTCACCCTTATAATCGGTAGGACTAGGCACTACCAGAATAACCTAGAAAACCGGCCTGTTCCAGAGCGCGATTGCGAATACCGCACAAAAGCCATATAACACTTGATTCTTCATACCGTAATAATTAGAATCTAGTTCCGAAACCGAAGGCGGGATTACCTGTTGTGGATTCCGCTCAGTGGCCGGAATCTGGTTTTGCGGAGTGACTTGTGGCTTCCGAAGTTAAAGACAAGCTTGTGAGTTTCAGAATTCCCGAAAGCGATTATAACTACGTATGCTCCACAGCCGACAGTAAAGACATAAGCTCAAGTGAATTTATAAGAATAGCGATAGAAAAGACCCGAGGGGACGATAACGAGCCTACCAGGTCCGAGGTAATCGCTTATCTGAGAAGCCTCAGCGCTTCGGAAAGAGACGAGATTCTGGACAAGGCGGAGGGAACCCGGAAAAGGAGAATAAGGTCTTTCATAGACGATGCGATCTCCCGAAAACCCGGCATTAAAGGAAAAGAACTCTGCAAAATGGTAAGCAAGGAATTTCATCTGCCGATCACACTTGATCTAAAGCACAAGGTGTACCTCAGAATAAAAAGCCGCAGGAGAAGAAAAAACCTGGTAGGGAAGCTTGAGAGGGAATACTAGATATACGGCGCCGAGTTCCCTTGAAGCGGTGCATCCCGTTTTAAACCCCGCCGCAGAGTTAACAATCAAGCAGTCACTTCAATCATATACGCACGGAGGCAGAAGATGGAAAGAACATTGTCAATAGTAAAGCCTGACGGAGTCGGAGCAAACCTGATCGGTGAAGTTCTTCGAAGGTTCGAGGAGAACGGGATAAGCGTTGTCGCCCTCAGGATGATACATCTTTCAAAAAAACAGGCCGAGGGATTTTACCACGTACACAGGGAAAGACCTTTTTTCTCGAGCCTCACGGACTTCATGTCCTCGGGACCGTGCGTGGTAATGGTTCTCGAGGGAGAAGAGGCCATCTCGAGGGTAAGAGCCATCATGGGTGCCACGAACCCTGAGGAAGCAGAGCCCGGGACCATAAGAAAGGATTTCGCGTCCGGTATAGAAAAAAACACAGTGCACGGATCCGATTCGCCGGCATCGGCCGCCTACGAAATAGGATATTTTTTCAGCGAGCTTCAAATAAACAGCCGATAGCGTTCCGCCAGCAGACCGTTTCGGCCAGGGAGAAAAAGCAGGTCGTGTCCTCGGAAAAAAGCATCGACATTCATCCGGTCACCGTACTTAAAAGCACGCAGCCTCTTCTCGTCGAGGACTTTATCGAGAAACTGAAAGAAGAACTCTCGGCCAGCTTCCCCAAACTGCTGGTTGAAAGCAAAAATCTGGACGAGACGTCCCTTCAGGAAATAGTTGAGGATGCGAGGACCCTCCCCATGTTTCACGAGAAAAAACTGATCGTGGCGAAGGGGTATGACGGCCTTAAAAAAGAAGATCTCGAACTGCTTAACAAATATGCCGGGGCCCCGGCCTCTTCCTCCGTGCTGGTCCTGCTCTCAGGAGGGGCCCGGAAAAGCAAAGTGAAACCCGCAGGCGACATAAAGCTCGTCGATCTTGACAGGGGAAGCAACACCGACCGGGAAATAAAACGCCTGGCTGAGAGACTCGGAATCTCTCTTTCTCCCGGAGCGGTGGGTTTTGTAAAAACCATGCTCGGCGAAGACATGAGCCTCATCAAGAACGAGCTTGGAAAAATATCCCTTTACGTGGAGGGGAAAAAACCCTTAGGCGAAAAAGAGTTAAGGGGACTTATTGAGAAACGGAGCACCGAGAACGTGTTTTCTCTCTCGACCGCGCTTTCAAACAGGGATCTCAAAGGTTCTCTCAGGATACTTCGGGAACTTGAGAGAAACAGGGAGGACCCTCTCTCCATACTTTACATGATAGCCTGGAGATTCCGCCAGATATTCAAGGTGTCGCAGTATCTTCGGGAAGGAAAATCGGATGAAGCCATCGCGAAGGCCATCAAGACTTCCCGCGGGGCTGTCTTTTACCTTAAAAAAAGCGTGCGCAACTTCAGGGAAAACGATATCGGCAGAATACTGGGACTTATAGAGGAAACAGACTTCGGAATCAAAAACAGTTCCGGGGACAACTACGTACTTCTTGAGAAACTTCTTCTGGGAATCTGCTCGCAAGAAACCTAGGAACCAGCACTCTGGCTGAGATCCGAAAGCTTCTTTGAGAACCTCGATACGTATCTTGAGGCTTTTTTCTTGTGGATAACCCCTTTCGTGGCGGCCTTGTCGGTAAGGGAAACCAGTTCCTTCAGGAGAGTCTGCGACTGTTCGATGTCCTCGTTCCCAACAGCTTCTGAGTAATGCTTTATCTTGGTTTTAAGAGTGGACGTTACGAACCTGTTTCTCTCCCGTCTTTTCAGATTCTGGCGATGCTTTTTCTGCGCCGATTTTGTTCTAAGGCCCATAAAAATCCTCCGGGGTCTAAAAATGAAGGTTGAATTCTACATCTTCTCCACGCATTGTCAATAAAAAACTAAGAGGTGGGGTTTGCGCTGTAACGATTTTTCGGGGTTGTGGTTTCCGGAACCAGGCGGCGCCGGCCCGCATTCCGGCAATCTGACGGCCGCGTTGCCCGATTCAGACGGAACGCACCGCCGACTTCCCCGGAATCACCAGTTTCAACCAATCGAGGACGCAGCAGTCCCTTCAGAGTTGCTTACCGCTTAAATTTTTCTGAATCACCGGGATATTATCCCGCCCGAGCCCAACACCCGCTGACAAGAGACCTCATGCACTCGGGCCTCCCCGCCTTTATGTGACCAACCGCAAGCGCCATCATCACCACAAACGCCATACCCACACGGGCACTCATCTTCGCCCTGCCCCTGATGTAATGCCTCTCGAACCCGAAGCTGTTGTCGATTCTGGAGTTTATACGCTCCATGGCCCCGCGACTCCTGTAAACGCGCTGCCATGACACGCTCCCGCATGGAGTCGGGGTAAATATACGACGGTCCCTCTCAAGCGGGACGCGCATGACCCTGCCGTAACCGTTTGTCTTGCATCCCGCATCCCTGTGACACTTCTCCCACCCCTCGCAGCCAACACCGTACACAGCCGCGGGACAACGGAACTTCAAAGTCTCTCTTTTTGGTTCAAAACCACAGAACGCCATCTTGCGTTCCGTCCCGCTTACCGGACAGCGGCACCATACCTCGGCTCTCTCAGTATAGAAGATGTTGTCGTGTACGCTGTTAAGAGGTCTCATTATCTTCTCTCCCTCAACATAGCTCTGACCCTGCTTCTCCTGTCTCCAAAGTTCCCTGTTGTCCATAATGGGACGGATACGGTAATCATCCCAGAACTTCTTCTTCAACTCTGCGCCGTCAAGCCCCTTGTCAGCGCTTAAGTACCTGCATCTGTTCTTCAACTCAGGATTTTTTGCAAACAAAAGCCCTGTCATTCTGTCAAGCTCTCCCGCCTCGGAAACAGAGGCCCTCCTCAGAGTGAAGGCAACCGGCAGCTCGTACCTGGTGTCCGCTATTACATGCAGCCGGTAACCAAACCAGGTCTTTATCTTCGTCCACTGCTTCCCGTTTGAGTCAATCCCGGAGTACTTATGCACTCCCCAGTCAGCCTCGGGATCCGATGTTTCCCCTGTCCCGCGGCTCCTGTGTCCCGTGGAGTGGCTTTCTATGGCCTTGCCGTCATAACCCAGGTTCTCCCCGAAGTCGGGCAGCAGTCTCATAAGCTCCCCCCTCATCTCTTCAATCATCCCCGAGACAAGTCCCTGTTTTTCTTCCAGCCTGACTACGTTTGAGAGGAACCGTGAGAAGTTGAAGCTTCTGGGAGCGGGACTGCGGGGGGGAAGGTTTATAACCTTTACCTCGGCTCCGCCACTGCCCGGTTCAATTCCATACCTGGTTCGTCTTTGCAGGGGCACGGAACTGAACCCGCACACACAAAGCAGGGAGGAGTTTCGGTTAAGTTCCCGTATGAGGGATTCTATGGACGGGTGCTGGAAAACTATGCCGGCGATAAGAGCCTTCCACATCGCCGCCACCGGGTATTCGTTGCGGCCGTTAGCCCTCATCTCCCCAAGGGCCTTGATAATGTCTGTGTCGGGCATGGAGTCGAGAATGAGACGAAGACGTCTGAGGTCGGAGAGTTTATCGACTTCGTCCCAGGAAAAGGGTAGATTATTTTGCGTCGCCATGGGTTTTTTCCTCCGGGAAGATGAATTTAAGCGCACTTTAATTCTAACCCATGGCGACATTAAATCAAGTAATATCAGTAAGTTACTTGTGTATTCACCCCCCCCTTCTCAACTGGTCTGGTCCTGGGGTGGAATTTACGGTTTCTGGAGAGAATCGGTGGGTTCTAAGGGGTTTTTATCGAAATCGTGGGGTAAAAAGTTTTTTGCCCCTTCTCAAAACCCTTGCCCCGTATGGCTATACTTAACTACGCAAGTGCCTCAAGAGACTTATATACTTGACTGCCCACCCCTGTGTCCTTTATAAACGACTTGCAGTCAGCCATGGGCCAGAGGATCTTGAGTCGGGCTTTTATGTTGAACGATTTCGTACGCTTGATGACCAGCATAAAACTCCTGTTCGTCAAAATCTACAAAAATACTGTTGATAAGGTCTGAGTGATAGGAGAGGTTGCCAGGACGACCGTATTTTATCTTTGCATATATATGACCTTGTAAAGTTTGGTTGCGTTTGGGGACGTTTTTTAGGTCTATAGCTCTATCCCAGATAGTAAAGTCTCTTCCAGGGAATACTGGGAACTTAGCCCCGACTATTGACTCTAACAAGTGAGAAGGCTTAACGTTCTCTACCTCTGTATATAATTCTTCCACTTCGAACTCAATTACGAATCCCGCAATGTTCTGAACGTCAAAGGCTATTTTAACGAGAGGAGTATATACATTGTTTATTTTTATTTGTTCTATCAATACACCAGAAAACATCAATTTGTCTTCTGGTGTTATTTCTGATCTCCACCTAAGAAAAGCCACAAGCCCATATACAAATGTGGAAAATGCACTAACCAGTATCCCTCCTAGCGCTAGTTTGCTTGGTAAATCCATAAACGGCCTCCTTGGTTTAGTAGGCAGTAATGTACCCGCTCAAACTGTCCATCCAAGGGAGTAGATTATATCGGATGACTAGTCGCACTCAAGAAGGTGGGAGAAGAGGCATACTTGCAACTCCCCTTGATTACAGGGATTTGTGCCTGTTTAGTTTTTCGCTTGCGGTAAGAGCAGTCTAGGCTAGGCACTGTACCTTCGCACCGGCCTGAGTCCGGGGAATGGGTAGATGTCGACTTCCTTTGTGAGATTCTCGTACGTAAGCCTCTTGCCTTCCACTCCGTCAAACGTTTCGCCTATCCGCTCCAGGGTATCCAGTATAACAATTGTAGTAGATTCTAGAGTCAAAACTAGGCAGGTTTTCGGGTAATAAAGCGGGAAAAAGATTCCAGCAAGAACTACATCGTCACTTCCGTGAAGCTTTGCCCGGCCGCCTTCTTATAAGATGGGTGCTTGCTCCGTATATGCCCTCTGCCGCCTCCATGATGGTCTCGGTGAGAGTCGGGTGAGGATGTATTGAAAAAGCTATATCCTCCGCAGTCGCACCCATTTCAATTGCCAGTACGGATTCCGATATTAACTCCCCCGCCTGCGGTCCGATAATTCCGACGCCAACCACTCTGCCCGTCCCCTTATCGGTTATGAGCTTCGTTAGACCATCGGTCCTGTTAAGCGTAAGGGCCCTCCCCGAGGCAGCCCACGGAAACTTAGACACATTCACTTCCATCCCAGACTCCCTGGCCTCGCTTTCGGTAACCCCGCACCAGGCAATTTCGGGATCGGTAAATATGACCGCCGGAACGGCTCTTGGGTCGTACTGGGTTTTAGCTCCGGTTATAACCTCGGCCACGATCTTGGCTTCATACGTCGCCTTGTGGGCAAGCATGGGTTCCCCGGCAACATCTCCGATGGCGAAAATCGCCGGATCGGCGGTTCTTCTCTGGGAGTCTGTCTCTATAAAGCCCTTCCCGTCAACCCCGACCCGGGTGTTTTTAAGGCCGAGGCCTTCTGTGTTCGGCACCCTCCCGACCGAGATCAGGATCTTTTCGTATTTCTCCTGGAAGCTTTTCCCATCGGCTTCAAATGAAACTTGAACTTCGTTGTCTAACTCATTGATAAAAATCAGTTTTGTTTCAAGCATTATGGAGCGGAATTTCTGATCAAGCCTCTTTTTAAGAACCGCCGCAAGGTCTCTGTCAACCCCTTGGACGAGCCCGGGGAGCATCTCAACAACCGTGACTTCGGTACCCAGAGAGGAGAAAAATGTTCCAAGCTCAAGGCCTATGTAGCCCCCGCCCACCACAAGCAGGCTCTTCGGAATCTCTCCCATGGAGAGAGCACCGTCGGAATCGACCACGTTCGGGGAACTGAAATCCACTCCCAGGATTCTCCTCGAAACAGAACCTGTGGAGATAACGGCGTTTTGAAACTCGACTTCCCGCTCCTCGCCAGAGGCCGTTACGACACGAAGGGTGCTTGAAGAGGTAAAAGACGCCCTTCCCCGCAGGTAATTTACTTTTCTGGCCCTCACAAGCGTGCGAAGCCCGCCCGTGAGCTTGGAGACCACCTCGTCTTTCCACGAAAAAAGCTTCTCAGGGTCGATCTCCGGTTCTCCGTAGCTCAAGCCGAAATCCGCCGCGTCCCTTGCCTCCTCGGCCACCCTTGCCGCGTGAAGAAGAGCTTTTGAAGGTATGCATCCCCTGTAGAGACAGACTCCTCCGGGGTTTAGCTCAGGATCTATGAGCGTGACTTTTTTTTCCTTGTCGGCAAGCGCAAACGCTGCGGGATATCCCCCGGGGCCCGCTCCTATTACCGCTACTTCCGTTACTATTCTCTCCATCGCCTGCTACACCGCCTGCTCAAATATGCTCTCGGGAGAGCGCTCAAGCATCTCGCATAGCCACCTAAGGAACCTGGCAGCTTCCGCCCCGTCTATAATCCTATGATCGTAGGAAAGCGAAAGCGGGAGCATGAACCTCGGCGTAAACTCCCCGTCAACATACGCGGGCTCAAAGGAGGATCTTGAGACTCCCAGTACGGCAACTTCTGGGGGATTGAGAATCGGCGTGAAAAAGGTTCCCCCTATTCCCCCAAGGTTGGTTATGGTGAAGCTGCCTCCTTGGAGCCTGTCGGCGGAAAGCCTCTTTTCCCTTGCCCGAGAAGAGATATCTGTTAACTCAACAGATATCTGCGTTATGTCCTTTTTGTCGACATCCCTTATCACCGGAACAAGAAGTCCTCTTTCTGTATCTACCGCAACCCCGATGTTTATGTATTTTTTGTAAACGATCGTGCGGCTGCCCATATGTATGCTTGAATTAAATTTCGGAAACTCAGAAAGCGCCCGGGAAAGGGCTTTTACCAGAATCGCGGTTACGGTCAGATTCCCCCCGGCTTCGGCCACCTTCTCCCTGTTGAGTCCTCTAAGCTCCTCAAGCCGAGTGGCATCCGCCTTGTCAAACTGCGTTACGTGCGGGGCTGTCCACGCCTGGGTGAGGCGCTCGGCCGTAAGCTTCCTCACGGTCGAGAAACTTTCGGTAACCGTCTCTCCCCATTTTGAAAAATCCGGAAGCTCGGGTTCTTCGGGCGTAGCCGCCCGGGCCGGGGAAACAGACCTTATTATGGCCTTTGCGTGGGCCTTTACGTCTTTTTCAAGGATTCTCCCGCGGGGGCCGGTTCCCGAAACGAAACCGAGCTCAACGCCAAGCTCCCTCGCAAGACGCCTTACAGAAGGCGCCGCGGCCACTTTAAGGGAGCCAGACGGTGCTGGGCCATCTGCACTGGGGGCTCTCTCTGGAGAAGGCTTTTTTTCTTCCCTTGCCGGTTTTGTCTCTGGAGCGGGTTTCTCAGCTGCGGTGGGGCTCTTCCCTTCTGCCTCATCTGCCGCGGCCGAAGCGTCGGGTTCTTTGTCCTCTGAGTCGCCGTTTATCCTTACGAGGACCTCGTTTATCGCCACGGTGTCTCCGGCGCTTACCAGAACGTCGACAACCGTTCCGTCTGTGGGGGAAGGAATCTCAACCGCAGCCTTGTCAGTTTCCACTTCAAGAAGAGGCTGCTCAAGCGTGACTCTGTCTCCGGGCGAGACGAGAACCTCTATCACCTGCCCGGATTCAATTCCTTCTCCAAGTTCAGGAAGCCTGAATTCTATCAATTCACGTTCCTCGTCACGTCACCGCGGGGTTGGGCTTCCCCCGGTCGATTCCAAATTCGCTTATCGCCTCGCTTACGGTTTTTTCGTCTATCCTGCCTTCCCTGCAGAGTTCGGAAAGCGCCGCAATCGCGATGTGACGGTAGTCGACCTCAAAAAAGTTGCGAAGTGCCTCGCGGGTGTCGCTTCTTCCGAACCCGTCAGTTCCCAGGGAAACAAGAGGCTTGGGAAAATAGGCGGAAACGGAATCCGGAAGGCTTTTCAGGTAATCGGTCGCGGCAACAAAAACCCCGTCTGCCCCTTCCATGCACCGGGAAATGTAGCTTTTTCTTCTCTTTTCTCCGGGATTGAGACGGTTCCATCTGTCTGTTTCCTTTGCGTCCTGGTAAAGCTCCTTGTAGCTCGTTACGCTCCAGACGTCGGTCGGGACACCGTAGCCGCTCTCAAGAACCTCCTTGGCCCAGAGAACCTCGTTCATGATGGCGCCGCTTCCGAAAAGATGGACCTTTTTCCCGGAGTCCTTGATCTCAGAAGACGCGAACCTGTACATCCCTTTTATTATACCTTTCTCGACCCCCTCAGGCATGGCGGGTTGCACGTAGCGCTCATTCATCACCGTTATGTAGTAAAATATCTCCTCCCCGTCCTGGTACATCCTTTTTATCCCGTCGCGCACTATCACCGCTATTTCATAGGAAAAAGCCGGATCGTAGGCCTTTAGGTTCGGATATGCGTAGGCGAAATGATGGCTGTTTCCGTCCTGGTGCTGAAGACCTTCGCCCGCGAGGGTAGTCCTGCCGGCCGTGCCTCCCACCATGAAACCCCTGCACTTCATGTCGGCGGCGGCCCAGATAAGATCTCCTATTCTCTGAAAGCCGAACATGGAGTAGTAAATGAAAAAGGGAATGGTGTTTATGCCGTGGGTCGAGTAGGCAGTGCCGGCCGCTATAAAGGAAGACATGCTGCCCGCCTCGGTTATGCCTTCTTCGAGTATCTGGCCGTCCTTTGCCTCCTTGTAGTAAAGAAGAGTGTCGGCGTCAACGGGCTCATAGAGTTGTCCAACGCTTGAGTAAATGCCCACCTGGCGGAAAAGCGCCTCCATTCCGAAGGTTCTTGCCTCGTCGGGAACTATGGGAACTATCAGATCTCCTATATCCCTGTCGCGCATGAGCCTTGAGAGCATGTGGACAATTACCATGGTAGTGGCCACTTTTCTCTTGGGTCCGGAAGCCTTTTTAAAATCCTCGAACACCCGCTCCGGGATATTCTCAAGGGGCTTTGCCCGCACGGTCCGCTTCGGGATGGTTCCGCCGAGGACCTCCCTTCTTTCGCGGAGATATTTCATCTCCGGGCTGTCGGGAGCGGGCCTGTAGAAGGGAGCTCTTCTGATTTCCTGATCCGTAATCGGTATGTAGAACCGGGACCGGAAGCGCTTTAGCTCTTCTTCGTTAAGTTTTTTCTGCTGGTGGGTTATGTTCTTGCCCTCCCCCGCTTCTCCGAGGCCATAACCCTTTATGGTCTTTGCGAGAATCACCGTGGGAGAACCGGT
This sequence comes from Thermodesulfobacteriota bacterium, assembly GCA_965207685.1. Classification (GTDB taxonomy): domain Bacteria; phylum Desulfobacterota_D; class UBA1144; order Nemesobacterales; family Nemesobacteraceae; genus Nemesobacter. The sequence goes on from OZ242294.1 coordinate 519,981, forward strand.
GTTCTCGACCGCGGCCTTGTAGGCGGCGTAGACCTTCTCCGAGTCGTGGCCTCCTCTTGCGAGCTTCTCAAGCTGCTCGTCTGTGTGGTTCTCGACCATCTTCAGGATTTCCGGGCGGGTGCCGAAAAAATGCTCCCTTATGTACTCTCCGGGAGAAATGGTGTACCTCTGGTAATCCCCGTCAAGGGCGGCTTCCATCCTCTCGACCAGAAATCCGTCCTTGTCCTGCGCGAGAATCGGATCCCAGGTCCCTCCCCAGATGACCTTTATCACGTTCCACCCCGCCCCCCTGAAGATTCTCTCAAGCTCCTGTATTATCTTGCCGTTTCCCCTGACGGGACCGTCAAGGCGCTGGAGGTTGCAGTTGATCACGAATATCAAATTGTCGAGCTTTTCCCTAGACGCAAGGGTGATGGCCCCCAGGGTCTCTGGCTCGTCGGTTTCCCCGTCCCCGATAAAGGCCCACACCTTGGCGTCGGTCCTGGGCTTTAGACCCCTGTCCTCTAGGTATCTGTTGAAACGGGCCTGGTAAATCGCCATTATGGGAGAAAGCCCCATCGAGACCGTCGGGAACTCCCAGAAGTCCGGCATGAGCCAAGGATGGGGATAAGAGGAGAGGCCGCCTCCGCCAAGCTCCCTCCTGAAATTGCGCATCTGCTCGATCGAGACAGTGCCTTCGAGAAACGCCCTTGCGTATATGCCCGGCGAGGCGTGTCCCTGGAAGTAGATCATGTCCCCTTCCCGTCCCTCGTCGCCCGCCCTGAAGAAATGGTGGAAACCTATCTCGTAGAGCGTTGCGGCGGAGGCGTAGGTTGAGATATGTCCGCCGATGCCGTCGCTTATCCTGTTTGCGCGCACGACCATGGCCATGGCGTTCCACCTTATTATGCTTCTTATGTTGCGCTCTATTTCGTAGTCGCCCGGGTAGCGCGGCTGATCCTCGAGGGAAATGGTGTTCACGTAAGGGGTGTTTGCGGCGTAGGGAATTTGCACGCCTTTTTTCTGGGAGTAAATCCGGAGCTTTCTCAGCAGTTCGGCTGCCCTCTCGCGTCCGGAGTTTTCAATCACGTATTCAAGCGATTCGATCCACTCACGGTCTTCAGCTTCTTCTTCCGATACTTGAGGATCTTCTTCCATTATCCATAAAAAACGCGGTGAAGCGGAGCCGCGTGGGAATTTGCAACGCAGAGCAACCGCGTTTTGAGAATCGAGCCTCAAATGCTCAAAATATTAAGTCGAATCCAAAGCGGAAACTCTGATTAGGAAAAGCATTCTAACCGCAAGGAAAAAAATATCACTATTGGAGAGGAACTATTTCAGTGCTTTCTTTTCGAGAATTATCCGAAAAAATTTTGACGGAAAACACATTGTTAAAGGTCCCAAGAACCATGTTTTGCTCTATTGTAAAATTCAAGACAAGGCAGTTTAGGTGTTTGTCCCAGCTTTTCTCTTCTCTTTTCAAGCCCTACTAAAAGTTCTTTGTAATATTCCCTCTCTCCTTTCCAGTTCTCTGTATTATCTATTAGTTCAAGGTATCTTCTATAAACGTACGAAACTGCATCCGAGACCTGTACTAGCGAAGAGTGCTCTGACTTAATCGCAAAAGCGGAATTAATAATCTTATTGAAACGGTTTTCAGGTTTAACGGGTACCCAAGTTCTTTGCCCAGATTTGGATTTCGTCCGCTGGTAAAGACCATCAAACCATTCGGGTGCAGTATGAAGCAAATCCGATACTTTCGGCATATCCATTTTGTTATCATCGAAGATCAGTACCGTTAGTCCTTTGTTGCTTGCTTCTTTCTGCATTTTTTTCTGAATTAATGCACTGATAAACATTGCTGCTGCAACCCAGTGATCATTATCAAATGGCAGATCCTCATCAGCTTCTTCTACGGCAGCGTAAAAATTTTTGAAGGAGAACCCAACAGCAAAAATTTTTGAGCATGATGCAGCAAGATTGCAAATGTCGTTCAACACTTCCTTTCGACGCTTGGCATCAACTTGCCCCCATTTCTTCTTACCGTTGATAAATAAACTGGTTTTCAACTCTTTTGGGGATTTTTTATATTCATCAAGAAGGTTTTTTATGAGTCGATCAAATTCGGCCGTGTATTTCCTGAGACGGTAAGCGTCAATCAAAAGACCAGCCATCACGAACACATCGCTTCCGCCTGCTCCCAAGGTTCCAGATTCATCAAAATAGGCAAATTTCATGTTACTTTAGGATCGTATGGTTCTAAAGGGTTTAAAACTATTAACGGACAGGACCACACCTGACTTGAAATCTATCAAATTCAATCTTGTTTATTTCCGATCTGAATATTTCACCGAGTTTCGTTAGGTTATGATCAATCTCGCTACCGGGGCGAAGAAGCTTTATGTGCGGTTGGTAATGCCTTGCTCCAAAACAGTTTGTCCAAGCTGAAGTTGGCTTTCGATTACCGATTACATCTTTAGTTTCAAATCGAGAAATATCGGTACGCAGGTTCTGAATTCCCTCTAGAGCTTGATTTCGTCTTGTAAGACGAATTCCAACTGACCGCCTGCCTGGTGCAAGTCCGGGCTTAGGATTCTCTCCACCCGGGGCTAAAACCATGAAGCGTGTCTCGAGAGCATCAGCAACAATACTGACAGCACAATTGTAAGAAGTGAGACCAGGAAGTTTCCTTCTTGCATGATAGACAGTCAAATGGAGCTTCCGCTCAATTGCCTTTACCGGAATTTTGCATTTGTGAGACAGTAGCTCTCTTATATTTTTTGTACTTTGACTACTGACCCACAGAAGAGCGTATACTTCATAATCGTAGTTTTTAGTCATCTTTCTAAGAAGCAAACCCAAAATTCCCGTAAAGATTTAGTATAACTTAATTCTCATTCTTTTCGATTCATTTCCCCTTAGACTCTCAATATTCTCCGGGATGGCGGTGGAGTCAGCTTTAGTAGCGGATCCCTATAATACAGTTTGGGCTTAAGACAAGTTGGCAATGCACGCGGGTGTTGCAACTGGTCAGTACATCAGGAAAACTGCAATATTCATGCAAGAAGCAAAAAAGGATACAATTGAAAACCCAAATTCGGGTTTCCCGACAAGTACTAAGGCAAACGAGACCGTAGTTCGTCCAATAAGTCAAGTCGTACTAAGGATTCCCAAAGGCATTAACACTTCAGCATTTGAGAATACGCGTAGAGTTATATTGGAATGGATTAACCGTCGTGCGGGCAAGCCTCTGCCTGAAAAAGCATGGAGGGGAGAATCTTTTACACTTCATGAGATCGGTGCACAGCCCGTGGAGGCAATCGCTATTGAGGGTTACTGGGCGGCCCGTTTTGATGATGCTGACAGGGAAGTTGCTCAACGTGTATGGACAACGGAGATCTCGATTGCTGAAAATAGTGATGGATCAGTCCTCTTTGGTACTCGACTGCATTGCGTGACGCGCGGTGAAGATAGACCTTTTGATCCATCAGTACCAAGGTTTGTTCGCGACATCATATCGGTTAAGACCGCATACCTTGACGAACGCGTGGTTTCAACTAAGCCATGGATTGTGGATTCGGAGGAAGATGTTGACCAGCTCTATTTACTGCTTACCAATCCGCACCGGCATTCGGAAGTTGTCGTATTCTCCATTGCTGGCGATTCTGGTAATGTGGACAAAATGACGGATATGGCCTCAAGTGTTGCGAAGCAGACAGCCGGGGTAGCTCACACGGTGATTTTAACCGCGAAAGCAAGTTGGCGGCTTTCTGATCGAGTAGGGGAAGAATTCTCAGTTTATGGGCAGGCAGTGCGTACTTACAGACCAGGCTTTGATCCAAGCGTTGAAACAAGATTCTCTCATCCCTTGATGTTAGCAAGCAGAATTACCGAACAAGAATATGGAGAAGGAAAAGGATGGATTACATATGAGAAACTTCTTATTTCGCAAGCGCTGAGACGGTCAATCTCGGGACGTGATATTGAACAACATCTCCCAAGATTTGCAACAGTTCGCCATCTTATTAATGAAAAATTGCTCCAACGCGTTCAGAGCGATACTGGACTGTCTTATAAAGAACAGCTTGTCCAAGAGCAGGAATATAGTGCGGAATTACAAAAAGCTCTCAGGGAACAAGAAGAAGAATTCGAAAAACAAAGACAAGATGATGATGCGCTGATAAATATGGCCGAGGATGAAAGGGACCAAGCAATCGCGGAATCCCAACAATTTAAAGCTCAATACTGGCGTCTACAGCATCGTATTAAAGCTTTGGAAAAAGAACTAAGAAAAGCAGGGCGGTCTACACAACCAGAAATCCCGGATAATCTCAACGAATTCGAGAAATGGTGTGATGAAAATCTCTCGGGTTTTGTTGAGGTTCACAATAGAGCATTTCGGGCCGTTAAGGATTCTTTATATAGAGACCCATCGCTCATTTTCAAGGCCTTGTTAGTTCTACGTGATTATTACGTTCCAATGCGACAACGGCAGGAAGGCGAAAATCATCTCAAGGAAGAATTCGAAAAAGAATGTCAAAAGCTGGGAATAATGGAAGCCCCATCTATTGATAAATCACGCAAAGGCGAAGAAGGAGATGCCTACCATGTTAAATACCTAGGTGAAACTAGGTTTCTCGATAGGCATCTGAAAAACAAAGGAAGCAGTCGCGACCCAAGTCGTTGCTTTCGTCTATATTTCTTTTGGGATGATGAAAATAGGCAGGTCGTTGTAGGTTGGCTGCCTTCTCATCTCTCCACTAGAATAACTTGATATAATCTGTACCCAAGCTTGCAAAAAAGTCTTTAAACCAATTGCCTACTCCCAAAGAGGCTGAAAATATTATGGGCGCAAATTATGGAAAGGAGTGTGCTATCTATGGGATGCTAGCTAATCGCGAGCATTTTAATGACTTAATGTTTTGGAATTAGATACAATCCTACCAAATTTTGAGAATTGCAAATCTTCCTTAAGAGAAGCGAATCCATTTGTTTAAATAGAATTTTGGTCAACCCCAGAGTTCATCGTTTACCTTTTTAAGTGTAGAATTTCCGCAGAATGTACAACCCGGCTGGCTTAATCGGATGATACGGCGTCGGCTGTAAGGAGGGTGCCAAGGGCTAACACGCCAATAGTTAAATTCTCGATCGTTATTACCTGTCCCAAGTCGCCGAACGATCTCAAGGGCAAGCAAGGTGCCGGCCAATACCGACACAAAAGCAAAAGGAGCAATAACTGTTTTGCCAGCAAGTGTGCGGAGTTTACCTTCTCCGCAAAGACTTTTGAACAAAGTGTCATAAGCAGTTCCCACTAAATCAGTCTCTACCAGTTCTGGAAATCGTTTCACTATGGTCCGAGCGGCTGGGGAGGAAATGCGCTCGGTTCGTACGTCCTCGACCGAGATACCAAAATGTTCTGCAATATGTTTCTCTTGGGAAAACTCCTCGTTATCAGGCTCATAAATACAGCTCAAGCATGCCCGCGTAGTGGGCTGAATATTGTGGTGAATAACCACCTCACGGATATCGGTTGTCGAGGCGTCAAAAACTTCTCTTGGAAATTCGTTTTGCAGTCCTCTACGAGCTCGTCGGCTGTCAACGGCAACAATGAGTCGCTGAAGCCACGCATCACTTGACTTTTCGGGAAGACCTTGAAGACGACAACGTCTTGGTACAAGGGTGAGCCAAGGAAAATGGTGTTGACACCTCTTCGCAAGTTGATCGACTTTGGGCAAAGTAATATCATTAGCGTTAAACCAAACTTGACGGTGGAGATTTCCAGAACTCACACAATCATCATCAACAATATCTAATTGGCCACATAAGTTGAGATGGCGTGCGGCCCACAGGAAACCATTACCAATTGCACCAGCCCCAGCAAGGTAAGCTTGGCCTAGATCAATTGGTTTCAAAGCCGACGACCAATCGATTCCGAGTTGGTTAAAAGACAATACTAATGGTTCAGGTGGGTTAAAGGGAAGAGCGTTGTCCAACGCACGATTCAATACTACAGCGGATGCGTAGCACGCAATAGTGAGACCGAGAATGGCGGGGATATGAGCACAGGCTCCTGAGGCATCCACATTCCGTCCGATAATTGCACAATCATTAGTAACATGCAAGAAAATATGGCCTCCGGGAGTTCTCGGAACCGCAGATCCGATAACAAGCTCGGCGGAGACGCTGCCCTCTAATTCTACCGTAGAAACTCGTTGCACGGTCCGGGTGAGAAGATCGGAAACTTCTCCCGCAATTCGTTGGGCAATAGGATCTGTAGAATCCACGGTAATTGCTATTTCGAGATCAAGAGCTTCTGCAGCTTCAGTAAGGCTGAAGCCAATGGCTGAAGCTAGAGTCGTAGCGTTTTCCCTTTGTGCTTCGGGAGTCAAGTAATTCGCAGACATGATTCCTCTAGTTCCGGTCTTAACACTTCAACCCACTGGGCATCCGCAGAAAATTGATACACCTTGGCATCATCAAGAAATGTCTCTACCGTTGTCTCAATCGCAAAATTGGGTACAACGAGAGACAATGCTCCTTCATAGCGAATAATTGACCACATATCATCAGCTTTAGAATGGAACGCTTGGCCTGGATGAGAATGAACCTGTGCAGCAACAATATAGCGGCGTTGTCGTAGTTTAGCATGGAGAGCATCCATCCCTTCTGGTGGAATATAAAACATGTCTACTTCAGCAGTTTGAAGAGGCCGATAGACTTCTTTTATCAAGATCGAATCGCCATCGTGGCAGCCCAACCAGAGCACTGCACACTCGCAACCTGTGTGGCCAGTTTCACGCAGGCATATGAGCGTTTTATCAACCAAAGCGAATGGGCATATTACTAACATTCAACCACTTCCTCTTTGCCATGCACTCCATAACTGGGTAATAATGCAGTCGAGTGTGTAGTTTGAGTTGTTCTTTAAGTTCTCCCACAGGTCATCTAAATGGCTCGAGTGTGTATGATACTCCCGTGCTCCCCGCATGCAGACAAAAGGTCGGCCAGTTACAGGGTGTGAACTAGAATTAAAAACGTTCGTTGGATTTGGAAGAAGCTTTGAGAGAAGCGTTCCGTCGGCAGCATGTAAGCTAATAGAAGGTGGCAAGTCATTCCAGTCGTCACACAAGAATCTCAACCGGAGCGTCGTGCGCCCGGGAGCTGTGAACGCACAATCTATTAGAGGAAATTCAATCGAGTGAATCTCCCACCCCCGACGCTCGGCCAGTTCCGGTGAGAGATTGCGCGTTTGTTCCTCAAAGAGAGCTTTAGATGCAAGGGGGTGCATCAGCCGCCTCCCCCCTCTCTTGGACCCCAATCAATTTCGACCTTACCAGAAAGTCCATTTTCACTATAGGTCCTTGCTGGGTCGATCACAGATATACCTGAAGGACTATTTACCTTAGCAACCCAGTCATCAGTAACCTTGATACTTAGTTCGAGCCCGGCCTTTTCAAGTTCAAATTCTACTTTCTCGTCAGACGAAACGCGATTATAACCTTCAGCGGGATAAAAACCTGCAGTCGTTGCGATAGAAACTTCAACAATTTTATCTGGGTGCTCCAGTTCAGTAGCACTTTCCTTTATTTGATCAGTCATAATTCTCTCCTTGCCCGGAAAGCCGGACTCTATATAACTCATTCAACTTTAGAATTCCTTATCCTTGTAATCTCAAACTAACTCAGACAAAGCATTCATTCTTTTAAAAACTGTACTGTGGGCAAAACCACTCGCGGTAGTCTCATTCGGTCACATTGTGATGCCAGAAGTTCCCGCCAATAAGGCCAGACATGATAGCTTGCGTTTATTGATGCAAACTCATCCAGAGATTCTTGTTTAAGGCTAGTTATAATTTCGTATTCAGCAATAAAGCTGGCTTCAATAAATGCCTTGACTTCTTCATCTTCTTGAGACGACCTATCAACCCACCTTGCTCCCATCTCAAGATGTACACAAAACAATGGGTTCTCTATATCAACCACACTTTTCTGTTCGGAGTCTTTAACCAAGTGCTTGGTTTGTATTATTAAGTCATCAAATGAAGAGCGCTTAGGATTGAAGTCCTCATGACAGTTAGCAAAAACCTCTCGAACATAGACGTCAACGATACGCAACCCATCAATTGCTTTTTGCAAGTTTTCGCTTATCATGCGTCGTAACCCCAACTACTAAGCTTTCTGTCATACTTCTCAGGCAATCCGACCACCTCGATCTGTGGTTGTCTATATTCCTGGATAACCAGTCCATGTATCTCCACAACTGCCCGACCTTCCGGTAAACGAACATCGTATACGTAAGATCGTCCATCAATCGACTGCCTGTAATATGAAGCCTTAAGATCTACATCATCCACAATTACATTGACCTTAGCGCGCTCTGCCAGATAAACAAATGCTTCTGGAACTTCTACAGCTACACACAATAGCTTGTCCATGGCCTCCGACTGGGTAACGTCATCGCTTTCATATTTCGAAAATGCAACCGGGCCCCCGCCAAAGATTTTGGCGGCACCTGCTTGTGTAAGCCCTAGTCTTTCCCGGACAGATCTGACTTCAGAACCCGTCAATAACCCATCAACCTGTTTTTTAAAAGCCACCATGTAGCGCTTGTTCATACGTACCTGTTGAGCATTGGCCTGCTCAGAACCACAAAAATCACACACAGAAAAGTGTGAATCCAATTCAGTGGTTTTCCCCTTATAATCCACACGATTTTTACCAACCCGCTCACTCAGATTTCCTTCTTCGCAAATCGGACATCGAAAATCTTTTTTCATCTTTTTTCTCCTCTATCGAAAACTGGATGGATGGCAAGACACCATCAAAACCAGTTTGCCTGTCTTGTTAATGGCAAACTTAATGTAATATTCAAACGATATTCCTTTATGAGCTATGTAGCTCCACTCCAATCTAACCACCCTGTAAGCGTCACAGGCAACCCACAAACCGCTTTCTCCCTGCTCACACCATTCGGAACCCAGAAATTCCCCTTCGTCCAAACATATACTTATTAACTCGGCAACATCTTCCATATCAAACCTCCATTTCTGAAGGTCTTCTCTACATTTACGAGTCCAAGCAATAATGTTTTCCTCTTCAGTTAACAGGGGCAAAATCTGATCTTTACCATATAGCGGCCCATCTTGTATTTCTCGTTTCTTACCGGCTTCCGGCAACTCGGCGCCATATAAACTTACGATTTTCTTGCTTACCATTATGGTAATTTCGTCCCCGCTGTCAAATTTTAGCATAAAAATATAAACCAAGTGGCGGAGCGTTCCTCTTTTAATCCAGCCAGACAAATGATCCTCCCCTATCTTTTGTTTCTAGCCGACTTCCGGCAACTCGACGCCGTATAAATTCATATTCTTATTTACCATTATGGTAAGTTTGTTTCAATTGTCAAGTTTTTTATAGATACAAAGCAACCCATTCCAGTATTTGCTCTCTGTCCTCTTGATTACCCAAGCACGGTTGCCGTGTCCAAGGGACCGTAAGAAGAGGATTCTGCGAGGGCATCTACTCTCTCTCCATCCTAAGCTTTCCGAAGCAGCTCGAAATCTAACCTGTGGAAAGTGCAGACTTTTGGGCAACCGCCGCCCGGGAGAAGTTTTCTTATCTTTTTCCTGAACTCCTACTCTATGGTCTTATTGATAAAAGTGAGAGTAGAATCTCTCGCAGGGCCACGAGCCTCTCTTTGAGCAGAAAGGCGTACCTGCCCATAAGTTTGGTGGCCTTCCCCGAACCGGCTGAGGCTATGGCCAGCGTCCTGTAAGAATCATGACTATGCACAGTCTCTGCTACAGAGTAATGGGAGATGGAAACAGAATGTCAAAAAGCTCCTTATGCTTAAGAAGCAGAGATTCCGTTTTCATCACATCTGAGTGCGGAGTGGATTTCTCTGGAACCCTGCGAGCAATATGAATACGACAGCCAGAAACAGCAGCAGGAAAAGTGAGGATAATATGCAATACTAACGAAGTATACTTTTGAAAAGTCTTTTAGCCCACCGATACTTGTTTCCTTTCTTAACTTCCTCAAGCACTTCCAAGCCCCCAGACCCTTATTTTTGTTCGGTAAATTCGGCGTCTATAACGTCATCACCTGAGGTAGAGTTCCCCTGCTCGGAGGCAGAACCTTCCTGTCCGCCCTCCCCGGCACCCTGCGCGGCCTCTTCCTGCTGTTTCTTGTACATAAGCTCTGCGAGCTTGTGAGAGACGGCGGTTATTTTTTCGGTCGCAAGGTCGATTTTGCCCAGATCATCTGACTTAAGCGCTTCCCTTCCTTCCTCAAGAGCCTGCTCAAGCTCCTTTTTCTCATCCTCGGAGAGACCGTCGCCAAGTTCCTGGAAACTCTTGTCCGTCCTGTAGACAAGCTCGTCAAGCTGGTTTCTCTTCTGAACCTGCTCGCTTTTCTCCTTGTCCTTCTCGGACATCTTCTCGGCTTCCTCGACCATGGAGTCGATCTCATCGCCGCTTAGCCCGCTTGAGGCCTCGACCTTCACTTTCTGTTCCTTCTGGGTCGCATTGTCCTTGGCGGAAACATGGAGTATTCCGTCGGCGTCGGTGTCGAATGTTACCTCTATCTGAGGAATGCCCCTTGCCGCCGCGGGAATGCCCGACAGGATAAACCTAGCAAGCGTCCTGTTGTCGGCCGCCATCTGCCTTTCTCCTTGGAGCACGTGGATCTCAACCGAATTCTGGTTATCCTCCGCCGTGGTGAAAATCTGGCTTTTCTTGGTGGGAATAGTCGTGTTTCTCTCGATAATGGTGGTCATCACCCCTCCGAGGGTCTCGATGCCCAGCGAGAGCGGTACAACGTCTAAAAGAAGCATATCGGTCACGTCCCCGCCTAGCACGCCCGCCTGTATCGCAGCCCCCATGGCGACCACCTCGTCTGGGTTTATCCCCCTGCTCGGGTCCTTCCCGAAAAAGTCAGTAACGACTTTCTGCACAAGCGGGATCCTGGTTGACCCGCCGACCAGTATCACCTCGGCTATCTCGCCCGGGCGAAGTCCCGCGTCCTTAAGGGCCTGCTCACAAGGCTTGAGGGTACCTTTTATGAGATCCTCTATCAGCTGCTCGAACTTAGAGCGTGTTATCTTCATCACAAGGTGCTTAGGACCGCTCGCATCGGCCGTTATAAAGGGCAGGTTGATTTCCGTCTCAACGGTGTTTGAAAGCTCAATCTTGGCCTTCTCGGCGGCTTCCCTCAGCCTCTGCACGGCCATCTTGTCCGCCCCGAGGTCTATCCCGGAATCCTTTTTGAACTCGGAGATGATGTAATCGATAACCCTCTTGTCAAAATCGTCTCCGCCGAGATGGGTATCGCCGTTTGTGGACTTTACCTCTATAACGTTGTTTCCGACCTCAAGCACCGATACGTCGAAAGTCCCACCCCCGAGGTCGTAGACGACTATCATCCCCTCTTTTTTCTTGTCAAAGCCGTAGGCAAGGGCTGCCGCGGTCGGCTCGTTTATTATGCGCTTTACGTCAAGACCGGCTATTTTCCCAGCGTCTTTTGTTGCCTGGCGCTGGCTGTCGTTAAAATACGCAGGAACGGTAATAACGGCTTCAGTGACTTCGGAACCCAGGTAATCCTCAGCGGCCTTCTTAAGCTTCATGAGCACGTGCGCTGAGACCTGCGGGGGAGAGTACTCTTTCCCCTCGACTTCGACCCAGGCGTCCGATTTGCCTGATTTCACTACCTTGTAGGCAAGGCTTTCAGCTTCGCTCGATATCTCCTCGAATCTTCTGCCCATAAGCCTTTTGGTAGAGTAGACGGTGTTCTCGGGGTTAGCCACGGCCTGGCGCTTCGCGGGCCCGCCGACCAGAACCTCTTCTCCGCCTTTTAGAAACGCGACTACCGAGGGGGTGGTTCTCGTGCCTTCCTCGTTGATTATCACTTTCGGCTCGCCGCCCTCAACGATGGCTACGCATGAATTGGTTGTTCCAAGGTCTATTCCTATTATCTTAGAAGCCATTTAATTCCTCCTGATTTTTCTTCTTGTTACGGGTGAATTTCAAGTTTTTCGGCCATGTGTCCCCTGAGTTTCCCTATGGACTCGGCCTGTATCTGCCGTACCCTCTCCTGGGAAACCCCGAGATCCTCGGCTATTTCATGGAGTTTTCTTGGAGGCTCAGTGAAATACCTCTCGTTTATCACCTTTTTCTGCCTCTCTGAAAGCGTCTCGAGAGCTTCGCGCAGATTCTCCCTGGCAAGGCTGTCAAACCCGAGTTCACCGAGCACCTGCTCCTGGTTGTCCGACGGGTCGGGGAGCATCTCCCCGTAAGTGGTCGAGGAGTCGTCCCCTGCGGGACGCTCCGAGAGTGAGAGATCTCTCTTGGAAGCGCGAACCTGCATCTCGGAGACTTCCTCTTCCTTGACGCCGAAATGGTCCGCCAGACGACTTATGTCGTCATCTTCCATGCTAGCAGCGGTTATCCCGAGCTTACGCTTTGCCCCTTCTATCCTCTGGAAAAGCTTTCTCTGGGACTGCGTGGTTCCGATTTTCACGTTGCTCCAGAACTTCATTATGTGGTTCTGGATCCTTACCCTGATCCACCACACCGCGTAGGATATGAGCCTGTACCCTTTGTAGGGGTTGAATTTCTGAACGGCGCGCATCAGTCCTATCGAACCTTCCTGAACAAGGTCCATCATCGGAAAACCGTAAGATCTGTACTCAGAAGAGATTCTCACCACGAACCTGAGGTTTGACACCACAAGCCTGTTGGCCGCTTCAAGATCTTCGTTTTCGTAATATCTGACCGCAAGCGCGTATTCTTCGTCTTTTGAGAGAAGTGGATGTTTCTCCATCTCTCGCATGAAAACCGAAAGAGAATCGCACGTTGCAACTGCCGTTTGCATCTAACATGTACCTCCACTTCTCAAACTAATCATCAAAAGGGTTATGTCAAGGTTTTAAGGTAAAACAAAAAGGCAGAGGAAGATCCATAGAAAATGAATTAAGTATTTATCACAATTCCCTGAAATAAATGATTTCTTACATTACCCAAGGCTTAATCCTTGCAAGATGCCAGCTTTAAAAAGGACGCTTCCGTCAATATTTTCGTTGACTTAAGATTCGAATGTTTTAACATGTTAGTATTTGCTTTCCTGTCAACTTGGTTTTGTAGTTAAACCACTTTCCCAGCTATATTTGATGCTTATGTTTAGCCTCAACGGTAATCTCCAGATTCGGAACTTGTTCAAGATCATTAGTTGTCTTTAGAAAAGAGGGGATCTGCATCCCAAGATATAAAATATAGGTGGTTTGTTGGGCAGAAAGACATTCAGTCGGAGACAAGAAGCATGAGGCAGACGAAAAAAGAAAAATTCGACTCACGAGGTAAAAACTCAAGTTGCTGGGATACAATTGGCCAATAATTGCGCAAAATCGTCAGGTTCCGGCCGGGAGGACTGAATGAACACTGGCTCCACTGGTCACGGACTCTTCATCGTCGACAACAGCGTCACTGGCTGGACCGGGTTACGTTACCTCGAAGAGTGGACCGGCATTGCTAGAGCTTTTGACATTGCGACGGGATTCTTCGAGATTGGCGCACTACTCGCTCTGGACGGAAAATGGCAAAGCCTCGAGAAAATCCGCGTGCTGATGGGTGCCGAAACAACCCACCGCACGCGCAAGGCACTTCTCGACTCCGTACGCACCCAGGTGGCAGAAGCTCTTGATCAGAGCATTGAGTCTAGCAAGCAGGACAACCCTTTCCTGCAAGGGGTACCAGCTGTTCTCAAAGGGCTGCGAAGTGGTCAGATCGAATGCCGCGTATACAACAAGGGAAAGTTTCACGCGAAGACATATATCACCCATGCTAAGCTTGAAGTCGTTGGTTCGCAGGCATTGGTTGGATCCAGCAACTTCACGAGACCGGGACTCATGGAGAACATCGAACTCAATGTCCAAATCCAAACCGCAGGTGAGGTAGCGCAGCTTCAGGATTGGTTCGAAGTGCACTGGAACGAAGCCAAAGAAATAACCGACGCGGTGATTGAGACGGTCGAACGACACACCCGCTCATACTCACCCTTTGAAGTGTACGCAAAGGCGCTACAGGAATTCTTCCGTGGCCACGAATTGACCGCCACCGAGTGGGACGAAACTAGGTCCAAGATGTTTCACCAACTCGACCGCTACCAACAGGAAGCGTACTGGGCTCTCATGAAGATTGCTCGTCAGTATGGTGGCGCATTCCTTTGCGACGGCGTGGGCCTGGGAAAAACATTTGTCGGACTGATGCTCATAGAGCGATTGGTTCTCCACGAAGGCAAGCGCGTCGTACTCTTCGCGCCCAAGGCGACCAAAGAAGGTGTTTGGGAACCGCACCTGCGGAATTGGCTGCCTCACATTGGAGGCGTCGGTGGCGGTGCTGACTTCAGCAACCTAGCAGTTTTCAGCCACACCGATCTGCATCGAAAGGTTGGTTTCCCCGAGAGGTTCAAGCGCATTGCCGAGTTAGCCGACGTTGTAATCATCGACGAAGCGCATCACTTCCGGAACCCAGGTACACGAGGCGGTGATAACGGCAGAGAACCATCCCGCTATTACCGTTTGTACGATCTCCTCGACAGCACGTTGCGTCCCAAGACCGTGTTCATGTTTACTGCGACTCCAATCAATAATCGGCTGAGCGACTTTCGCCATATGGTGGAACTGTTTACCCGTCGCGAGGAGGCCTATTTCGCCCGGACGCTAGGTGTCAACAACCTGCGTGCCCACGTAAATCGAATGGAACAAACCTTCCGCAACCGTGTAGGACACACTGTAACCGATGTCGCTGAGCAGTTGGACGAAGCTCAGGAGATACTGGCCACCGACGCGATATTTCGTCAACTCGTGGTCCAACGCAGCCGGTCATACGCTCGTGAGAGTCAAATTCGTGAGACCGGCGAAGCCGCATCATTTCCCAAACGCAAGGACCCTCAAGTAGCGGCCTATTCGATCCGCACGACGTATGGCCACCTGCTGGATCTCTTCGAAAATGCTTTCACACGAGAGAACCCACTATTCACACTTCCGATGTACTACCCGCTCCACTGGTACAGAGGTCCAGATACGGACATTGACCCGTTCGAACAGAACCGGCAGCAACAGGTTGTGGGTCTTATCCGCACGAATTTTCTCAAACGCTTCGAGAGCTCCGTTGCATCATTCGAACTCTCCTGCGCTCGCCTTCTGAAAAAGCTGCTGGCATTCGTCGAAGTCCACAGCGAGACAGACAGTGAGAAGCGGCGGCTGAAGCGGTGGAAGGCACAGAACGTAGAGATTCTCAGTTACACGATCAAACTGCATGGGGAAGACGACGAACCCGAGGATGACGATATCGTGCCGATAGAAATGCTAGATACTGTCGAGCGTCTCGACCGCGAGGAGTATGAGGTCGAGGAAATGATATCCGAGACCTTCCTAGACCTCGACCAGATTGTACAGTTTCTTGATGAGACCCGGAGGTTTGAGCCCAGGCAAGATGACAAGCTTCAGAAACTCATCCGCTTGTTAAAGTCCAAGGAGCTTGTTGGACAGAAAGTTCTCGTCTTCACAGAGTTTGCTCATACGGCGCGTTACCTAAAACGTGAGCTTGACAATGCCGGCATTGAAGGTGTGGTACAATTAGACAGCGCATCCAAGAACAATCGGGCCGAAGTGATTCAGCGTTTCTCTCCTTTCTACAATGGCAGCTCCTCGGCCGCGCTTTCAGATTCCGGTCGCGAAGAGATTCGCATCCTCATCTCCACAGATGTCTTGTCGGAAGGACTGAATCTCCAGGATGCGTCGCGGATGATCAACTACGACATTCACTGGAACCCTGTGCGTCTAATGCAGCGTATTGGACGCGTTGACCGGCGTATGAATCCGGATATTGAAAAGCAACTGGCCGCCGAACACCCTAACATCGCAGCTTCCCGTGGTAAAGTGAGTTTTTGGAACTTTCTGCCACCAGATGAGTTGAACGCCATCCTCACGCTCTACACGAAAGTGACACAGAAAACGCTATTAATATCGAAAACTCTCGGAATCGAGGGTAAAAAGCTTTTAACACCTGAGGACAACTTCAACGCACTCAAGGAATTCAACCATGACTACGAGGGTACGCGCACGGCGGTCGAAGACATGCACCTTGAATACCAAGACTTACTGCGGGCCGATCCCGAGCTGGCGTCACGCCTCAAATATCTGCCTGGAGCTACTTTCAGCGGTCGGAAGCGGTTGGCCAAGGGCATCAGCGGTGTGTTCTTTTGCTATGCGCTTCCGGCCCTCGACAAGGAAGCTGGCGAGTTTACCGAGGACGCGGGAACCACGCGCTGGTACCTCTACGATCTCGGTCGGAATGTGATCCTTGAAGAGCCAGGTGAGATCGTCGCAAGCATCCGCTCCAAGCCCAACATATCTCGCAGGTGTATTATGGAAGAAAAGACACTCATCGAAGTCCGCGCGAAAGTAGAGAGACATATCAAGAACACCTATCTCAAACAAGTTGACGCCCCTGTGGGTGTGAAACCATTGCTCAAGTGTTGGATGGAGCTAAATTAGGACTGAAACAATGTCAACCGACCACAAAACCAGACTTGCAAACATCAAACGCTTTGATCAGTTGATCGTCTATCTTCGCGACGAGATGTCATGGCCGATCAGTGAAGACAACTTTGAAGATATAACCTTCGAATACACACCGGAGGAACTCGACATCGACATGACAAACGCAGCTAAAATCCAAGAAATCAGACGGCTACGACCCCTCGTTCCAAATCAACCTTGGGGCATTTTTTTCGTTAAGTTTGAGCCGAAGCGCCTTCCCGTGGTAGCTTTGCGTCGCATCCTGAGTCGAGTGACGCTTAAGAGACGCACCTCCGCAAGGAGTTCAGAGCGGCAAACTTGGGCGGTGGAAAACCTACTCTTTGTCTCCAAATACGGCGAGGGAGATGCACGCCAGATTAGCTTCGCACACTTTGCGACGCCCGAGAATAGCCGTGCCCTACCCACTCTCAAGGTGCTTGGTTGGGACAATCTCGATACAGCGTTGCATCTCAACGCGGTTGCGAAAGAGCTGACCGAACAACTGACATGGCCCGACAATGAGAACGACGCCGACGCTTGGCGTAAACAGTGGAGCCGCGCCTTCACCCTGCAGCATCGAGAGGTTATCACCACTTCTAAGGAGCTTTCCATACGGCTCGCAGAACTAGCCCATGCCATCCGCGAGCGGATCAAGAATGTACTCACAATCGAAACTGAAGAGGGGCATATTACCAAGCTCTTTGAGGCGTTCCAGAAAGCGCTGGTGCACGACCTGGACGCCGACGGTTTTGCCGACATGTACGCCCAGACCATCGCTTATGGATTACTCTCGGCACGTATCACCGACCCAAACAAAAAGACAGTCGATGACTTCGCTGGCCACATGCGCACGAATCCACTCCTCCGCAACCTGATGGAGACCTTCCTCTGGACTGGAGGGAAAAATGACAAAACGAGCAGAGTTGGTATCGACTTCGACGAGTTAGGAGTCGCCGAGGTCATGGAGCTTTTGGATAATGCCAACATGGAGGCGGTAATCCGCGACTTCGGTGACCACAATCCGCGTGAAGACCCAGTCATCCACTTCTATGAGCACTTCCTTGCGGCTTACGACAAGGAGCAAAAAGTCAGCCGTGGCGTCTTCTACACTCCACGCCCGGTGGTTTCCTACATCGTCCGTTCAGTGAATGAACTGCTCCGCACGGAGTTCGGGTTGGCCGATGGTCTGGCGGACGTTTCTACATGGGGCGAGATGGCGAAGCGCAACAAAGACCTGACAATTCCTGAAGGCGTTTCACTGGATCAAGTTTTCGTCCAAATCCTCGATCCCGCCACGGGTACGGGTACCTTCTTGGTTGAGGTCATCGATGTGATCTATAATACACTTGTCAAGAAGTGGCAAGCGCAAGGTCACCGTAACAGCGATGTGAAAGCACTGTGGAACGAATACGTCCCCAGACACCTGCTTCCGCGTCTTCACGGCTATGAACTTCTAATGGCTCCCTACGCCATCGCGCACTTGAAGATCAGTCTGAAGCTCTACGAGACCGGGTACCGCTTCGGTAGTGAGGAGAGGGCCCAGATTTACCTGACCAACGCACTAGAGCCCGCCCACGATTTCTCTGGAGTCATGGGATTCGCGATCCCAGCACTTGCGCACGAGGCTCAGGCGGTCAACCAGATCAAGGGTAAGCAGCAACGGTTTACGGTGATAATCGGCAATCCGCCCTATTCGGGCCACTCTGCTAACAAGGGTAGGTGGATTCGCAATCTGCTCCGTGGTAGCGTGGGTGACGGCCGAGTCGAAAACTACTTTGAGGTTGATGGGTCACCGTTGCGAGAACGTCAGTTGAAATGGCTAAATGACGACTACGTGAAGTTCCTCCGCCTCGCTCATTATCAGATCGAAAGGACAGGACGTGGCGTCGTAAGCTTCATCACCAACCACAGCTATCTCGACAATCCAACATTCCGCGGCATGCGTGAGAGCCTTACCACCACTTTTCCGCTGATGTTTCTGCTCGATCTGCACGGCAATTCGAAGAAGAAAGAGCGTACACCGGACGGAGGTAAGGACGAGAACGTTTTTGACATTCAGCAGGGTGTCGCCATCAGCCTGTTAGTGAAGCCCACTGAGACACGGAAGCACCGGTGTGGTCACATCGACTTGTGGGGCAGTCGCGAGCGGACGGACATCGACGGTAAGTACAGTTGGCTTGTCGGTAACGATGTGTCGAGCGTGACATGGAACCCCTTGTCGCCCAAGGCACCGCTACGGCTGTTTGTTCCGCGCGACGAAGCACTGCATGAAGAGTACGAAATCGGGTGGTCATTGACCAACATCTTCCCAGTCAATTCGGTTGGCATCGTCACGGCACGTGACAACCTTGCGATCCAGTTGACGGCAAGGGATATGGAGCAGATTGTCGCGGACTTCGCCGCCCGAGAGACGGAAGAGGCACGAACGTTCTACGATCTGGGCAAGGACGTACAAGGCTGGAAAGTTCGCTTGGCGCAGGAGGATGTGCAAAGTGGAAACGGGCGCATTTGTCCAGTCCTTTACAGGCCCTTTGACCGACGGTTTACCTATTACACGGGGAAGACTCGCGGCTTCATTAGCCGGCCTTGTACAAAAGTCATGCGGCATGTGCTAGCGGGTGACAATCTTGGACTGATTTCGGTACGTCAAGTGGCAGAAGGATTTTTTAATCATGTTTGTGCTGCTAGAAGTATCGTCGAATTCCGCACGACACTGAGTAACAAAGGCGGCTCTTATTTCTTTCCCCTGTACACCTACCCTTTGGAAACGCTAGCCACCGTTTCAACTGTCCGGGAACCGAATCTCGACCGTGAATTTGTTGAAGCGATCGGCTCTGCCATCCACCTTGATTTCACTTCCGATGGTCTAGGCAATCTTGATACAGACTTCGGCTCGGAAGACGTGTTTAACTACATCTACGCTGTGCTTCACAGCCCAGAGTATCGCCACCGCTACGCCGATTTCCTCAAATCTGATTTCCCACGCATACCGCTACCGGACAACAGTGCGTTGTTCGCGGACCTCGGCCGCACCGGTAAGCACCTTGTCAGCCTACATCTGATGGAAGTCGAGGGTACAGACGCGCACGTGATATTCCCGAACACAGCGGGTAGCAACCAAGTAGAAAAGGTGCGATATACGCTCCCGAAGAGCGATTTGCCGGGGCGTGTATCGATAAACGATCAACAGTACTTCGAGGGGTTGGAACCGGAGGTTTGGGCATTCACGATGGGCGGCTACCGTCCAGCGGAAAAGTGGCTTAAAGACCGAAAAATCCCCATGATCCCTTATAAAAAAAAGTGACCAAACCATTTTTGCAACCACAACAGGAGAGCAGTGACATCACAACCGAAAAATTGTGATGTTCCGAAGTAAGAGATTCCCTGTTCAAAAAAAGTGTTCTGGAAAATTGGGAGGGCTGCATATGAGATATACGGCCTCCGAGAAGCTTGAGATTATCATGACAGTGGGCGTCGTAAAGGGTGAGCGTTTATGATGGCGGAAGAATTCTCGGCCGACGACTGGATCGACCGCCTTGCCCAGGCTCTCCCTGATCTGGCCGAAGAGCAAAAACACCACCTGCGTGAATATCTCAAGCATGATCCACGTGTGCATTTCGAGTTAAGGGAGCAGGACGACAATCCGTCGGTCTTCCAGTTGGACGACTTGCGCGACCTCTATGCTGTGGCGTTTCATAGCTATGACTTTGGCGAAGAGAAACATTACGCAGCTCTGAATGCGGTGCTTAACCCCGTGCGGGGTATTCTCCGTTCGCATCCCACGCTGGCGCGAGTTATGAGTCCGATCATTGGCAGAGACGATTTCTGGATGCGAATCCTCGGCAGTGGCAGCTCAACCTCTTTAACGGATCTGACCGCGGGACTGATGGCACGTGCCGATGAGCTTCCCGGAGATGGTTTCCGGAAGGCGGCGACCGAGTTGAATGCATTTCTCGTTACAGATAGGGAAGACAAAACAACCGGTGTGCCGGACGACCTGGACGTCGGATACGATGTGGTGCTGTTTCACGGTCTGAGTTTGAGAGAAAAATTCGAAATTGGGAACAATATGACAATCATCCCCTTCGAGCGGGTGCGGGCATTCGTAGACGAGAGTGTGCTGCAGGATGTTGCACCTACTGTCATCAAATACAACAATTGGCGGTCGGTCGGGGCCGTGGTGAAGCCGTTCCGATGGAAGCCGGAGTTCCGGCGGACGGGTTACGAAGGAGACTCTGAACTGAATCGGCCTGGGCCGTTTTTCCGAGAAGCGCAAGAGTTCCTGGATTTGCTTGCCGTATCGCATGGGATGCCTGTTGTATGTCTTGTGGTGGTTCCCCACTGTCTCAACCGAGGTGCGTGTCGGCTTCTAGGTCAGCCACATAGTCACGGAGGAGTTTACTGGGGCCGTTCGGTCCACTTGTTCGACCAGCATCCTAGATCTCCAGAGTTGCTGTTTAGTAATTTCGCTGAAGCAAAAAACGCATTCGAGGAACGAAAGAGCGAACGTTACAGGGAAGTCGCATCGGTCATCGGTCGGCTTGCCGGGGCTCTTGCACGCAGCGGGCAATTCGCAGCGGAGGACAAGGTTCTGGATGTGGCAATTGCCTTGGAAAAGATGTTCAAACCGAAGGACGGGGGAATCAGTAGGCAACTCCAAGAGAAAGTAGCCAGCTTTCTGCAAGGCAACGATGAAGTACAATCTCGAGTGAAGAATACTGTGGAGTATTTTTACAACGTGCGATCGGCAATAATTCATGGGCCGAAAGACGACAAAAAGAAGCGTTTGCTGGAAGAAAAAAAAGAAGCGTTTGATGCGGGGTTCGATCTGGTTCGTCGGTCACTGTTCAAAGTGCTGCGAGATGGGCCGCAACAGCAATGATACGGTTCGGCTACTTTTTAATAAGCATACCTAATAAAAGGAAATTCTCTCGAGGCTTTTGATGATTTTGGGGTCCACTTCTGTAGACAGGAATTCAATAAGTATATAACTAAAGACCTTTCTAGATTAATGCAGTTAGGATAAGAAACGGACGAGTAGAAGTAGAAGTGGTTTTATGTCCGAAGTCACCTAGGATTTATGCCTCGGGGTTTGCCGTGCTTCTTGAGGATTTGGCCTCCTTCTACTCTCCGCAAATCCCTTTCTCTGTATTATACTCAATAAGCAGGTACGATGCTGAATAAAAGGAGGAACAAGTGCCTAAAGTAACAATGGACGTAATGCGTAGCTTTGTTCGAATTTGCGTGACATACATAGCAGCCGGGTTTGCTTTTGGGGGAGGAGGGCTTCTAATTTACTGGATTTTAACTACAGAAGAATTTGACGAGACAAAGTTCAATGCTGCAAAGGATTTGTTCATGTTAATTTTGCCTGTAGCAACCGGTGTAATTACCTATTGGTTCGCCAGTCGAGATAAGAAAAAAGACCCCTCACCCGAGGAGGCTGGTAAAGGCGGCAATACTCCCAATAAAGAGTAGCGTTATTATAATAAAAGGAACCATCCCAAGTAATAAATTCATGTATAGCGCTATAGGAATAAGCCGGAATTATCTAGTTATAAATGAACAGCGAAATCCACCTGAAGACGGTTGTCAGCAATTTTCCTTGTAACCAGAAACTTCAAAGCAATATGCAGTAGTTCTGTCATTTACTCTCGTACAACGGTCGGCTCACTAATACCACATACTGGCATTAGGATGCCCCACGGATATGGCGGTGTAGAGGACTTTAGATACTGATAGACAACTACTTTGGGCAGGTTGCGTTTGTCGTAGAGCCGGCCAAAACGAAAAACGACACTGTTCTGAGCGGCAAGAAACAGGTGGATACGTTGAACACCTAGATTTCCTAAACTAATCACGGTATCGAGAAACTGTTTACCAAGAGCTTGTTGCTTTTCCTCAGACCAGTGGCAATCTGGTGAACCACCTTCAAGATCCAACGCGACGACAGGAATTTCTCCAACCTTGGCACAGACATCGTCTAGGTTTATTCCATATGATACTGACACTGCCAAAGCAATCTCCTGAGTACCATGTAGCACGTTGTCTAAACCTGTCGTCTTGAAACGTCTACCATCATCCGTATCGTCTAATTGGCGCCAACTTCCCGCA
Organism: Thermodesulfobacteriota bacterium; assembly: GCA_965207685.1. Lineage (GTDB taxonomy): Bacteria > Desulfobacterota_D > UBA1144 > Nemesobacterales > Nemesobacteraceae > Nemesobacter. The sequence goes on from OZ242294.1 coordinate 542,649, forward strand.
TGTCTATCCCAGTCAAAGATGAAGACCATTCCTTCGTCGTCAATCAATACGCCGGTTAAAAAAGTAAATGGTACAGGGGTAAGACCACCATAAACAAGTGTAACGTCACGACGGTCAAGATCATTCTCTCGTTGCCTTAGGCTTGAGGGTAGAGAAATCACATCCTCAAGCGCCGCTTCCGGTACCGTAATCTCTCCGTCTTTGATCCGCTGGCGGATATCAACAAGAAAAGAATCCCGGTGTCCCTCTAAGTTCTTGGGGATGGAGTTAAAAAGTGGCGTACCGCTGGTATCACGTAAACCCCGAGCCTCAATGACGATAACTCTCTTCCTATCAAGACGTTTTCGCTCTGTTCTGTAGCGAATAAATTCCCAAATCAATCCCGCCACTGTCAGGCAAAATCCTAACCCCCCAGCCAGATAAACAAGCACAATTGGCGTACTTCCGGAACTGTAAAAGATTACTCTAGCGCTGCCGTCCTCGAATGGTAGTGAGACATCCAGCACCCAGCCGGCGCCGAATGCAAGTACAAAGAATGCCAGTCCCACCCGCATCATTATAAGGGCCGAAGAACGCCTTCTAAACACCCAGTCTATTAGAGATTTTATGAAGTGCCTAACCAGTATCTTCATCGGTTGTAACTTTAACAAATATTGACTATAAACTGGCCGCTCCGCGCCGCAAGGTAGCCGTTCTTAACAATAAAGCATTCGATGCTGTGCGTTCCCATATAACGCGCAGACTCTTTTCTGGTTAGTCTCCCGCTTGTCACAGAGCCCTTGTCAAATCTCCCGCGCAAGTCATTGGCGGCTTCCGCCTCAGGACCAGTGTTTACCACTTGCCAATAAACATCGTAGGGTTTAGAAATGTTCGTGACAGCCTCAAATGTTAGACTGCTATCCTTTAGAAGAGCTTTCCCGTCACTACTAAAGACCTTCGACCGGAACCCATTTCGCTCAAAGGTAGCCTGCTTAATCTGAACCTCGCCCTGATCCGCACGTTTCCAATGAGGTTTTCTCCGATGTGCAGGGTCAAGAAACTTGCCGAGTCTTCGTGCACCGCTAGCAATTCGTATCAGTGACGAACCACGTCGGTTTGTTGCGACAGCTTCCATAAACCACTGCCCGAAGCAAGTCTGTAGAGCCGCCACTGCCTCCCCCCGATTAGATGCTTGAGCGGCGGCGGAAAAATCTCTACGGGCCTGATTCAGCCATTCATAGAAAGCCTGTCGGCGCTCCGGATATTTCTCCCAGCGGTCGGCAAAATTCTCCGCAGGGTCAGTGGGATTGGGAATCCACAGAATGCCACCGCGGTTTTGTATATACAAGTCCATCCGATTGAGAATACCGTAGAGTGCTGCAGAAATGGTTGTTTCTTGTCTGTAGGCGTGGGCAGCCAAAGTTGTTACGATTATGGAAATCGGCTTGTCATTTGGTCTTTCAACAAATATCATGTCACGGTGTCGCTTGAGAATTTGGATTGCACTCTGAAGCGGTGTATGCACCTTGTAATCAGGAATGTCCTCGACATTGGCGCGAGCCTTTAGAGCTAAAGCGAGACGGCGTTTTTCGAAGGTCTCACGCATCTTCGAGCGAAACCAGTTGCCATAGCCCTTTGGGTTGCTGTGCGGCCAGTCCTCGGAGACCCGTCTGAAATTCGGGTGATCCCTGTCTGTAATAGCGATAGCTGTTTCCGTCCATTCTGTGGATAAACCACGGTGTTCCAGAAGCATCCGCTTGTATGCTGCATCCGGAAGCGCTGGCAATATGTCCATATGAAACTGGGCTTCGTCCGCATAGTGCAGTGTCCAGCATCGACGCCCCGGCTTCGGTTTATCCATCTGATGAGCCCGCGCGTAGGCCCGAAGCTCTTCGCCCACAAGTTCTTTTAGTTGCGCCTGCGTTAACTGCGTTTTCGGCAACAGCAACTCGCAGACTAGATCAACGTCGTAATCTTCGCTGTCCGATATGGGGCGAATCGCCGTTCCAAGGCGAAATGATCCTTGGACGTAGATTTCCGGGCTCATATTGCGAACAGAAGACATTTCCCGGCACAACCAATCGCCAACAGCCTTGTAGCTACGCTCTGCTGCCTCATATCTGCTTGGCGGCACCTGTAGAGATGCTGCCAAGTCTTCTAGAAGTTCTTCCGTGTGGTTCGGTATTTCCATTGGTCTGCTTTCTCCTTCATAAATAAACCCCGAAAACTAAACGGGGTCTCAGCGTATTCACATCAGTACGTTCAAGTCTTTTCCGTTTGTTGAGAACGAATATATATGCACTTTCTGAGCCAAATTCACTGTCTCCTGAGTTATTGCACCCGTGAAACTAACATCTTCCGGCGATTCTTGCTCAGAGTTCACGCTTAACTTCCTTATATGCTGTGAAACTTCCGTAACCATAAATTCAGACCCTTTCTCAAATTTTTCCTATAATCGGTAAAGACCGAGCGGTAGCGGCGTCGAGAAGCAGGTGACTGATGTAACCTGTCCCTGCAAATAGAAGTGCTCTTCTCACAAAAGCCTCAAAATTATCTTCGGGTTTCCACTCATAGACTTTTTTTAATCCATATCCGGCTGCGACCAGAACCACAAAGCTATGGAAAAACTGTCTATGATGCGGGTTTCTTAACGCCGGTTCCAGTATATCGGGCAAACGACCGGAAATCGCTCCAACGGCCGTAGCCAAGAACGGGTCATGAAGAGTCTCGTGGTCATCCTTCTTATCAAACATAGCAACAATCAGGCCGGATAATGCCCCAGCGACTGAATGAGTAATTTGGTTTGGCATTGTTCTTTCTCCTATTATGTCCTTTATGTCCTTGAATATTTTTTCTTCGATATATACCACTTAAAAAACACTTGTTCGGCCCGTACCAGACTTCTTACACACGCAAAGGCAGTTCGAGAACGGGTATAAGTTGTTCAAGTCGTGTTGCATATTCCCTTAAAATCTGATCATATAGATTCGAGATGCTCTTTGCCTGCACAGTGACAACCAGCGCATAAGAAAGCTTCCGGTCGTGATTAGAATCATGGCCTTCAGAGCGTGAGTTATAGTGGATGTCGAAGCACGGATTCCTCAGAGAGCTTCCTCTCTTGCGTTTCGATGCATGGAGACAATTTTCCCACTTCCAAGCGTCATGCCTCAGCATGTTTTTAGTTGTACCGATTTTGTGCGATCTAAAAAAACTATCCGGGTCTGGATGAATTTGGTTAGGACGCAACGTGAATTTATCATCATGTGGGCGAAACGTTACTTGCAAACCGGCTCTTGTGTAGTTGCTCGGATGATGAGGATCGGTTTGGGACTTGTAGCAGATTGTCGCCCTGATAACAACATTTCCAGAAATTCCACCGGAGGGGATCGGGATTGCCGCGCGAATATATTTAGCAGGAGAAATTTCTCCTTGATAAACCACTCTGACCGTATTATCACTGCAAAGTATAATGTCTTCCAGTTTTCTCGCGACACGACCCCATCCAACTTCTTTTAAGTCTTGGTCACTTTCTTCTGCTGTATGGATTAAGAGTGCACGAATAGCAAGATGGTTAAGATTTCCTCCAAATAACGCACGGATTCCGATCCCCTGACGCATGACACTCGGCGCAGCGAAAGACGTTCCACCCGTTGCTTTCAAAGTGGGCTTAGTATCCTCTGCCAAGACGACAAACGGCAGATCGACAACACCTCCAAAATCCACGAGATCCGGCTTGATAAGTCCAGGGCTCCTACCTGGACCGACTGAACTATAAGGTGCCCGTTTCCAATTATGATCCTGTCTGTCGCATGCTCCGACTGCTAACGCATTGACACAATCTGCCGGCACTCGAATCCGGTTTAGACCCAACACCGAGTCGCTTTCACCTTGATTCCCAACGGCAATGGTGGCAAGCGTTGAGGTGTTCGAAAGCCGATCATCAAGAACAGCAGTCCAAGAATGGACCTCATCATCTTCGATTGAAAGGTCTGGTCCTATGCTCAGGTTGATAAAATCGAATTCTTCGGTTGACAACACACTCTCGATACGTTCAAGAACCTCGTAGAGTTTGCCTAGATCTTGACCGGGTGTATTGTCCAAGACTCTATAATGATCGATATAGCTATAAGGTTGCGGAACTTGTTCGCGCGGATTAATATGGCCGAATAGAGCGGCGGATGTAACTGCCACGCCATGCGACAGAAATTCGGTTGTTTTCGGTCGGAGGTCTGGCAGCTCGTGGACCTTCACCCAGTTGGTTATCGGGTGATCATCGGGAATACCTCCGTCAAATACGGCCACTCGTATATCGTTTGACGCGGGAGGTTCAGTCGGAAGCTTCGGAATATTGGTCGGTATATCAGATGAGCGGACCACTGGCCTCAGAACACGTAATTTTGGCATCTGTCGAAGAGCACGCACCATGGAAAAGACAGCGATTTCATCCGCTTTTTCAGCCGGTGCGTCGATTTCAAGGAAGCAAAGATCATTTGCGAAGAAACGGCGTCCGAACGCTACATCCAAATCAAGTTTTTCCAAATAAACTTTGAAACCCCGAAGCAAATACATTTGCGCATCGACCTCGCTTGAGTGCAAAACAATTTCCATCGGCAGAATGCCGGACTCAGGCAAAGTTCCTTTAATCTTTTCCTCAGGAGCAGGGGTAGAGATTGCCTCAATCGAGATAAGGTCCTGTGATCTGGTCTCAGACGGAGCCCAATTCGCCAGATTCTCACTCCAAGAACGGATACTATCCCGCGTGCCACGAGCAAATAGCTCAGTGGTAACCGTTTCAACGCTCTTGCGTCCCCGAGATTTTTTTTCTGGCTTGGTTTTCTTCGGACGGCTACCGACAACTTTAAACCCCACGTCCTGCAAAAGAGCTTTTGGAAAATAGGACTTCGCAATATACTCGGGATTGAGCGTAAGAGAAATGATGGCCTGATCACGAGGACATGCATAAGCTGGTAACTTATCGATCTTCGAAGCAACACCGGAGACCATAGGCGATAACCGCCGCAAAGCCTCGTCAAAAGTGTAAGGGTGTTCCTTCTCTCCTCCTCCAGGACGACTTAAAATATCTTCTGTTAATCTCTCTCCCTTGCCAAGCAAAAAATTTCTTTTAGACATTTTTACCTGCCCCTCTTTTTCTTTTCTCCGCGCACCTTCAGCCGGTCCCTGATCGTATCTCGCGCAACTCCGGTAATTTCATGAGATTTGCGTTGAGAGACAAGCCCCGAAGCAACCAGTGCAACTGCAAGACTGATCCGGTCATGTCTCGATCGCTCCTCAACATTCACTAATTCCGACAGGTAGAAAGCAAGGTCTTCTCCGTTAAGTGCAGCAGCTCGACGAGCCAAGTTTATCTCTCGCTCGATATCGCTGAATGAATGTCCCGACAGCACAAGCGAGAGAACTTCCGCCCATCTTTCGGCTTGGGGTTCCGTATCTCTCAGAAGCCCCGCTATAAAGATCCGAATCCCTTCCTTTTGCGGAAGCGGAAAATTGATCTGCTGCTCAAATCTTCGCCAAACCGCGGGATCCAGAAGTTCCGAGTGGTTCGTCGCCGCAATTAGGAGACCCGAAGACGGCCAGCTATCAAGTTCCTGTAAAAGTACGGTCACCAAACGCTTGAGTTCCCCGATCTCGCCGAAATCGTCTCTCCGTTTGGCAACAGCATCGAGTTCATCAAGCAGGAAAACGCATTTAACTGACTTGGCGTAGTCAAGAACATGGCGTAGATTTGAACCCGTGCGCCCAAGATAGCTGCTCATAACCGCTGAGAGGTCCAGAATGAGAAGTGGACATTCCATCTCGCGCGCAATCCATCTAGCTGCAAGCGTTTTTCCCACTCCTGGGGGACCCGTGAAAAGCGCTGTTCTCGTTGGATCAAGCCCCGCTTCAACAAGCGCCGGAAGTTTCTCACGCTCTCGAACCAGACGCTCCAAAGCGGCGCGGACCCGATCCGTGTAAATGGGTTCATGCGCCAGAACCGGTTTTTCTTCCAAGCGAAGCAATTGGAAACGCGATTCCATATCTACCGGAATAGCAGCTTCCCCAGTGTCCCTCAAGGGCGATAATCTGGTTGGGCTCTTGCGCAAAAGCTCAACTAGGGCCTTTGACACCTCGGGATCCGTATCGCGGCTTTTCGCAACGCGATATAAGAAAGCTTGAACATCCTGCGATCTTTCAGAGAGTGCTACCCGGGCTAAATGGAGAAAATCTTCACTGAGCATCTTTTTATTTTTCATTTTTCTTCCACCCTTTGGTGTAGTTGTTATGGGGAATTATAAATGCTGTGGAAGAAAATACAATAGTAATTATAAATTTTCTTCCACTTGTGTCCGAATAACTCAATCCATCTTCAAAAAACTCTGAGATTGTTAATTTGGCATTCTAAAATCAGGGCATCTTTTGTCTACTGTGGGCTCGGTTTTGACACGAAGGATTTCGGTCGTCCTTTCCGCAGCAAAAAATGCCCGATAGGCTGTGCAGCTTGTTGAAATCAGACAGCTTTAGTAGCTTTGACTACCTTGGACGCGGCCTCTTTCATGTCAGCTCCGGTCTGGATGTCAAGACCCGAGTTAGAAAGGATTTCCCTTCCGGCTTCAACGTTGGTTCCTTCAAGCCTGACCACTAAAGGGACATTTATTCCAACCTCTCCCGCAGCCTCAACGATACCATCGGCGATGGTGTCGCACTTCATGATGCCGCCGAAGATATTAACGAATATGGCCTTCACGTTCTCATCGCTCAGGATCATCTTAAACGCCTTTGTAACCTGCTCCGTTGTAGCTCCTCCGCCGACGTCAAGGAAGTTCGCGGGTTCTCCGCCGTGGTGCTTGATAATGTCCATGGTGGCCATGGCAAGCCCCGCTCCGTTAACAAGGCACCCTATGTTTCCGTCAAGCTTAACGAAGCTTATACCCGCGTCGCTTGCTTCAAGCTCAAGTGGATCCTCTTCGTCCCTGTCCCTTAGCCCCGCAATGTCACGGTGGCGGAAAAGCGCGTTATCATCGAAGTTGATCTTCGCGTCTAGGGCCACTATGTTTCCGTCCGAGGTAAGAACAAGCGGGTTTATCTCCGCAAGGGAGCAGTCCTTTTCGATAAACACCCGGTAAAGGGATGAAATAAACGATACCGCCTGCCTTACGGCACCGCCCTCAAGACCCATGAAATAAGCGATTTTTCTGCATTGATAAGGCTGAATGCCAAGCGAGATGTCAACGTGCTCCTTGATTATCTTCTCGGGAGATTTGGCCGCCACTTCCTCGATCTCGACCCCTCCCTCCGGGCTTCCCATAACGACCACTTTTTCCCGGGAGCGGTCAATCACCATTCCGAGATAAAACTCCTTTTCTATGCTGGAGGCTTCCTCGATCAGCACGCTTCCCACCGTCTTACCCTCGGGACCCGTCTGGTGGGTGACTAGATTCATCCCGATTATCTCATCCGCGGCCTCCATAGCGTCGTGGGAATTGTCAACTACCTTTATTCCGCCTCCCTTGCCCCGCCCTCCGGCGTGAATCTGGGCTTTTACCACGTATTTTGCAGAGTTGAGAGCATCGAGCACCTCCGACACCTCATCCGCGCTGAAAACCACCTGTCCGCCCGGGACCCTGACTCCGAAATCCGAGAGAAGCTTTTTGGCCTGATATTCGTGTACGTTCAATCTAGGGCCCTCTCCTATTTCCCCTTGATCTTCCTTAAAAGCCAGGAAAGCGGGTCATAATACTTGTCGACCACTCTCTCTTTAAGCGGAATGATTCCGTTATCCGTTATGTGTATATCCTCGGGGCATACTTCCGTGCAGCATTTCGTGATGTTGCAGAAGCCGACCCCCGCTTCCTCGCGCGCGAACTCCCTTCTGTCAAGGACATCCAGGGGATGCATCTCCCGTTCGGCGATCTTTATCATGAACCTCGGCCCCGCAAACGCGTCTTTTCGGTTGTGGTCGCGAAGTATGTGACAGACGTTCTGGCAGAGAAAGCACTCTATGCATTTGCGGAATTCCTGACCCCTCTCAACGTCCTCCTGGTACATGATCCACTCGGTGTCTTCCGCGGGGGTAAACGGAGGAATTTTTTTGCTTACCTCGTAGTTCCAAGAGACGTCGGTCACGAGATCCTTTATCACTGGAAACGCCTTGATCGGGTAGACGGTGATCGTTTCGCCCTCGGCGAAACTGTCCATGCGGGTCTTGCAGGCAAGCTTCGGTTTTCCGTTTATCTCGGTGCTGCAGGAGCCGCACTTGGCCGCCTTGCAATTCCATCTTATCGCCAGGTCGCCGTCGTAGTTAGCCTGTATGTAGAAAAGCGCGTCGAGGACCACCATCCCCTCATCTACCGGAACCTCGTACTCCTTTTCCTCTCCACCCTGGGAATCTCCGCGAAAAACTCTTAGCTTGGCTACCGACATCACTTATCCTCCGTAAACAGTTTCGAAAGCTCCTCGGGCATCTCTATGATCGGTCGCGTTGCGACGTCCATCGTCTCCTCCTTGAGAGAGACAATGAAATTCAGCTTGCCCCATTTCTCGTCGTCGCTCTCAGGGAAATCGACCCGGCTGTGAGCTCCCCTGCTCTCCTTTCTCGCAAGCGCGCATCTTGCAAGCGCCTCAGAAACGATCAGCATCGACTTAAGATCCCTGCAGAGATGCCATCCCGGGTTAAACATCACCGAGCCCTCTATCTTGAGTACTTTCGCCCTCTCCTTCAGTCCTTCTATCTCGTCTATGCCCTTCTGTATGTTCTCTTCCGTGCGGAACACCCCTATGTAGAGCTGCATTGCGTCCTGGAGATCCTGGTGGATCGTGTAGGGGTTCTCTCCCTGGGTGTTGTTAAAAGGCTCCCTGAGCTCGTTTGCATATCCCTCAACGAGTTCGGCGGGTATCTGTGCGTGGGATTTCCCGCTTGCGTAAGCTGCGGCACCCTCGCCCGCCCTTTTTCCGAAAACGAGAAGATCAGAGAGCGAATTTCCGCCGAGACGGTTTGCGCCGTGCATTCCTCCCGCGACCTCGCCTGCCGCGAATAGCCCCGGAACCGTGCTCGAGCAGGTATCTCCTTCAACCTTGACTCCGCCCATTACGTAATGGGTGGTCGGGAATACTTCCATAGGACCTTTTGTTATGTCTATATCGGCAAATTCCATGAACTGGTGGTACATGCTGGGGAGTTTTCGCTTTACGTAATCGGCTCCCCTGTGCGAGACATCGAGAAACGCTCCGCCGTGGGGAGAACCGCGGCCCTGCTCAACCTCGGTGTATATGGATCTCGCGACCACGTCGCGGGTTGATAGCTCCATGCGCTCGGGATCGTATCTCTCCATGAAGCGCTCGCCCTCGCTGTTTGTGAGAATACCTCCCTCACCGCGTACCGCCTCGGTAACAAGGATTCCCCTCACGCTCGGGGGCCAGACCATTCCCGTGGGATGGAACTGTATGAATTCCATGTCTATAAGCTCGGCTCCCGCCTCATACGCCATCGCGTGACCGTCGCCGGTGTACTCCCAGGAATTAGAAGTGTACTTGTAGGCCTTTCCCACCCCGCCTGTCGCGAGGACAATGGCGTTTGCGCGGAAAAGAACGAACTTTCCGCTCTCTCTCCAGTAGCCGAAGGCTCCCACAACCCTGTCTCCGTCCTTTACGAGATGGGTTATCGTGCATTCCATGTAGACGTCTATGCCTGAGTGTATCCCCTTTTCCTGGAGGGTCCTTATCATCTCAAGACCGGTTCTGTCGCCCACGTGGGCAAGCCTCTTCCAGGTGTGCCCGCCGAATGCCCTCTGATTTATTCTTCCCTCTTTAGTTCTGTCAAAAAGCGCTCCCCAGTACTCAAGCTCTCTCACCCTCTCGGGAGCCTCCTGCGCGTGGTAAAGGGCCATCTGCCAGTTGTTAAGCATCTTCCCGCCCTTCATGGTGTCCTTGAAGTGGGTTTCCCAGTTGTCCTTGGTGTCGACGTTTGCCAGGGCTGCCGCGACGCCGCCCTCGGCCATTACGGTGTGGGCCTTGCCGAGCAGGGATTTGCATATAAGTGCGGTCGAGGCGCCCTTTGCGGAAGATTCGATGGCGGCCCGAAGACCGGCCCCGCCGGCACCGATAACTATAACGTCATGAGTGTGTGTTTCGTATTTTTCCACTTCTATATCAACCTCAGATCAGTAATTGTTCCGTTCGCTACCAGGAAAACGTAAAGGTCCGTTAGAGCCACGAAAACAAGGCTTGTCCACGCCCATTTCATATGTACTTCGTTCTGGACGCTTATGGCACCCCAGAGACGAAAGCGGGTCGGACACTTTGAGAACACGTCAAGATTCCCTCCCATCAGATGGCGAAACGAGTGGCAGGAAAACGAATACATGGTAAGCAGGAACGCATTTAAGGTTAGAACTATGGTCCCGACGCCCACTCCGACCCCGTCATGGAAGAAAAAGGCCTCATATGAATCAATCCACAAAAACAGCAGAATGACGATAGAGGCGTAGAGGAAAAACCTGTGGATGTTCTGCAGGATGAACGGAAAGCTCGACTCTCCGGTGTAGGAGCCCCTTTTGCCGACCGGTTTTACCGCGCAGCCCGGGGGCGAGAAGAAATACGCCCGGTAGTATGCTTTTCTGTAGTAATAGCAGGTCGCCCGGAATCCAAGCGGCGCCCAGAGAATAAGTATTGCCGGGGAAGCCGGCCACCAGTCAAAGAGTAGAAGCGGGGAATAAAAAGGCGAGAGGTAGGGCTCGGTGTAGAAAAACTGGTTCGAAAGGGCCCTCCACGTGGAGTAGATTCCAAAAGCCCCAAGGACCACCCCGGTTATGAGAGGCTCTACCCACCACACATCCTTTCTCATGGTGAGCGCCTTGCTCACCGTACCGTTAGCCATATTGCAGAAACCTCCAAAAAATATTTCCGGAGCGTCCGTCCTGAGATCATAAACGGCGCCGGGGAGCGGAATGTAAGCGGAACCCTAGAGGATTCCCATTCCGTCAATTATTTCGCAAAGCTCTTTCACCTTGCCCGCCGAGACATGCAGAGCCTCCATCTCCTCACCGGAGATCTCAACCCCTATTATCTCCTCAACCCCTTCTGCGCCGAGCCTTACGGGAAGACCCACGAACGTGTCCTCTATTCCGTAATGTCCGTCCGCGTAAACGCAGCAGGGAAGTACTTTCTTCTTGTCCTTTATGATTGCCTCGGCCATCTCCACCGCGGCTACAGCGGGGGCGTAAAAAGCGCTTCCGGTCTTAAGAAGCGCTACTATTTCGGCCCCTCCCTTCCTGGTGCGGTCGACCATCGCGTCTAGCCTGTCGGCGGGAACAAGCTGCGCTATGGGGATACCCGACACAGTGGTGTTGCTAAGAAGCGGAACCATCGTGTCTCCGTGTCCGCCTAGAACCGAGGCGTTTATGTTCTCAACCGACACCCCGAGCTCCATCGCGATAAACGCCCGGAATCGCGCCGAATCGAGCACCCCTGCCATCCCCATCACCTTGTTGTCCGAGAGGCCGCTTACCCTGTGCGCCACGTAAACCATGGCGTCAAGCGGGTTGGTTACTAGTATGAGGATCGCGTCCGGGGAATGGGCAACCACCTGCTCCGTAACGCTCTTTACCACCTTTGTGTTTGTCGAGATAAGATCATCACGGCTCATACCGGGCTTCCTCGGAATACCCGAAGTGATTACCACCACGTCTGAATCTGCCGTGTCTTCGTAATTGGTTGAACCGACGAGACTTACGTCGCTTCCGGTAATCGGGCACATCTGGGCAAGGTCAAGCGCCTTTCCCTCGGGAATCCCCTCCACTATGTCAATCAAAGCCACGTCGGCAAGTTCAAGCTGTGCAATCCGAAACGCCGCCGACGCGCCGACGTTTCCCGCACCTATCACAGAAATTTTCGCTCTGCCGTTCTTCAAGATTCCACTCCTTCTGAAAAGATTTGCGTGCCGCGAGCCCCTTAGTCCATTACCTTGTCCATGTTTGACACGATGGCCTCTCCATACTCGGAACACTTAAGAAGGGTCGCCCCCTCCATCTGTCTCTCGAGGTCGTAGGTAACCGTTTTCTGCAAAACAGTCTCCTCCATTGCCCTGAAAACAAGCTCCGCAGCCTCGTGCCATCCCAGGTACTGGAACATCATGACTCCCGAGAGTATCACGGAACCCGGGTTTACCTTGTCCTGCCCGGTGTACTTGGGAGCGGTTCCGTGAGTGGCTTCGAAAACCGCCAGGTAATCGCCTATGTTGCCGCCCGGGGCAACTCCGAGACCTCCTACCTGCGCGGCGCAGGCATCCGACATGTAGTCGCCGTTAAGATTAGGCATGGCCATCACGTCGTATTCGCTGGGTCTCGTTAGAACCTGCTGGAACATGCTGTCGGCTATGCGGTCCTTCATGACGATCTTGCCGTCGGGCTGCTTGCCGCCGTAATCGTCCCAGAGTTCATCCTCGGTTATGGTGATTTCCGGAAACTCCTCTTTTGCCAGCTCGTAGCCCCATTCGCGGAAGGCGCCCTCGGTGAATTTCATTATGTTGCCCTTGTGGACGAGGGTGACGCTCTTTCTTTTATACTCTATTGCGTATTCGATCGCCTTTCTAACGAGCCTCTTGGTTCCGAAAGGACTTATGGGCTTTATTCCTATTCCGCTAAGCTCGCGGATGTTAACCCCGTAATTCTCAACTAGATACTCCCTCACGGCGGCCGCTTCCTCGGTGCCGCTCTCCCACTCGATTCCCGCATACACGTCTTCTGTGTTCTCCCTGAATATCACGACGTCGAGCTTGCCGGGAACCAGAAGAGGGTTGGGGGTTCCCTTGATCCACCTGACGGGCCTTACGCAGGCGTACAGGTCAAGTATCTGGCGGAGCGCAACGTTAAGGCTCCTTATTCCTCCTCCCACGGGAGTTGTAAGCGGGCCCTTGATGGCGACTATATATTCCTTTATCGTTTCGGTGGTTTCCTCGGGAAGCCATTCGCCGGTCTCCTCAAACGCTTTCTCTCCGGCCAGCACCTCAAGCCACGCTATCTTCTTCTTTCCTCCGTAAGCCTTCTCGACCGCGGCGTCGAACACTATCTGGGACGCGTGCCAGATGTCGGGGCCTATCCCGTCGCCTTCTATGAAGGGAATTATCGGGTTGTCGGGAATTACAAGCTTTCTGCTTTCCTCATCAATCTGTATTTTTTCTCCGCTTGGGACTGTCATTGAACACCTCTCCTTTTGAGCTAAACGAAAATTTAAATCTTACAATATAATGAAAAAAACCACCCTTTTCAAATCGGTTTCTCCACCTACCCTGATATCATCTGACGCAGGACGGTCTGAAGTATCCCGCCGTTGCGGTAATATTCGACCTCAACCGGCGTATCGAGCCTGCACGTTGCGTGAAATTCTCTCTGCCCGCCGTCAGTGTCCGTAACGGTCACGGTCATCTGTTTGCCCGGATAAAGGTCCTCTGAAATCCCGCTTACGCCGAAGGTCTCAAAGCCCGTTATGCCGAGAGACTCGGCGCTCTCCCCCTCTTCGAACTGAAGGGGCAGAACCCCCATTCCCACCAGGTTGCTCCTGTGAATCCGCTCGAAACTCTCAGCTATGACGCACCTTGCGCCGAGAAGAGCGGTTCCCTTTGCCGCCCAGTCCCGGGAACTTCCCGTCCCGTACTCCTTCCCCCCGATCACGACAAGGTCCGTCCCGTCGCTCATGTACTTTGAGGACGCTTCGTAAATCGACATTTCCTCTCCCGTGGGAACGTGGACCGTCCACCCTCCTTCCTTTCCTCCGACCATCTTGTTTCTTATCCTTATGTTGGCAAACGACCCGCGGATCATGACCTCGTGGTTCCCCCTCCTAGAGCCGAAGCTGTTAAAGCTCCTTTGGGAAACGCCCTTTGAGATAAGATAGCCGCCCGCGGGGCCGTCCTTGGGGATTGAGCCCGCGGGGGAAATGTGGTCCGTCGTTATGGAGTCCCCAAGTAGCGCGAGCACGTTCGCACCTTCTATGTCCTCGGGGTCTTCAGGCTCAAGCGGGAAATCATCGAAAAACGGGGGCTCCTGTATGTAGGTTGATTCCGTATCCCACTCGTAGATGTCTGAGTGCGGAGCCTCAAGAGATTTCCAAGTCTCGTCGCCTTCAAAAACCCGGGAGTACTGGGTGTTGAATATTTCTGGGGTGATTGACTCCGCTACCGTATCGATTATCTCCTGCTGCGTCGGCCAGATGTCCTTAAGGAACACTTCCTCTCCGTCGCTTCCGACCCCGAGGGGTTCGCTGTAGAGATCGATTCCCACCTTGCCGGCTATCGCGAACGCCACTACAAGCGGAGGCGACGCCAGGTAGGCGAATTTAACGAGCGGGTGCACCCTGCCCTCAAAATTCCTGTTTCCGCTTAGAACCGCGGCGCAGGTAAGATCGTTTTCCCTTATGGCCGCGTCCACGTCTTCTGGAAGCGGGCCGCTGTTTCCTATGCAGGTCGTGCATCCGTATCCGACCAAGCCGAAGCCCAGTTCCTCAAGGTACGGGGTGAGTCCCGCGGCATTCAGGTAATCCGTCACTACCCTCGATCCAGGCGCCAGGCTTGTTTTCACGTAAGGATTAACGGAAAGTCCCCTCTCGACGGCCTTCTTGGCGAAAAGTCCCGCCCCTACCATGACGGAGGGATTCGAGGTGTTGGTACAGCTCGTGATGGCCGCTATTACGACCGAGCCGTCTGAAATTCCGTTTGCCGCGCGCGTGGCGTCTCCGTTTGCGGCGAGTCCCCTTGCCTGGAGGTTCTCGTGGTAGGAGCTCTTCATGTCCCCAAGCGATATCCTGTCCTGCGGACGGCTGGGGCCCGCAAGAGAAGGTTCGACTGTCGATATGTCAAGCTCCAGCGTATCGGTGTATACCGGATCTTCCGCATCGTCGGTTCTGAACATCTTCTGCTCTTTAGTGTAAGCCTCGACGAGCGTGGCCGCGTCTTCCCTGCCCGTCGTGCCGAGGTAGCGCAAGGTTTCGGCGTCTACTGGGAAAAATCCCATGGTGGCTCCGTACTCGGGGGCCATGTTCGCTATCGTGGCCTGGTCAGAGAGCGCGAGGTTGCTCACTCCGGGTCCGAAAAACTCGACGAACTTGCCGACAACTCCTTTTTTCCTAAGCATCTCGGTCACCGTGAGAACCAGGTCCGTTGCGGTAACCCCCTGGGAGAGGCGGCCGGTGAGCCTGAACCCGATAACGTCGGGTATAAGCATGTAAAGCGGCTGTCCGAGCATGCAGGCTTCCGCTTCTATTCCCCCTACTCCCCAGCCCATGACGCTCAGGCCGTTTATCATGGTCGTGTGGGAATCCGTTCCCACCAGGGTATCAGGATAGGCAACCGACTCGGAGCCGTCCTGCTTTGAAACGACCACGCTTGCAAGACACTCAAGGTTCACCTGGTGCACTATTCCGGTTCCCGGGGGCACGACCCTGAAATTGTCAAAGGACCCCTGGGCCCACTTGAGGAATGTATATCTTTCCCTGTTTCTTTCGTACTCGACTTCCACGTTCTTGCCGAAAGCGTCGCCGCTTGCGAAATAATCGACCTGAACGGAGTGATCTATGACCAGATCAACGGGAACTATGGGATTCACAAGCGAGGGGTTTCCCCCTTTTTTCTCGACTACCGACCTCATCGCGGCAAGGTCGACCACGCAGGGAACTCCCGTAAAATCCTGAAGTATCACCCTCGCGGGATTGTATGGAATTTCTTTGGCATCGGTATTTGAGGGGTCCCAATTGGCAAGGGACTCCACGTGCTGCTCAGTCACGGTTTTTCCGTCAAAATTCCTGAGCACGTTCTCAAGCAGTATTCTTATTGAAAATGGCAGTCTTGAAATCGATACGCCGTAGCGCTCTTCAAGTTTTGCAAGGGAATATATCTTGTAGGTTTTGTCGCCGACCGAAAGGTCGGAGAGAGTATCAAGATTGTTACTCAAAGCCATATGGCACCTCTCTCTTCAGGGTTCCGCGTTTGCGGGGTCAGCGGGGTATTTTACCAAAGAGGGAGAAAAAATAAAACAGTTTCTGACGCCGATTAGTAAGGAATTTACGTTTTTAAGTAACCGGACTCCTTAAAAATGGGAATTATGTATTTAGTTGCCCAATTGCCTTTTACATTCTACCCACGCAACTCTTTTTTTGCGTTCACTATGAAAAGTTTTATAGTACAAATTTATAAAATCGAAATAATAATTAATTAATACATTATTAGTTTTTTTATCTAAAAATGAATCCACTATGTTTTTAAAATGTTTTTGTTTTTCTTTTCCCGTGATTACCTCGAAAGCAAATAATAATCTGTCACTATTTTTATAATCAAATCCCCCAAATATTAAATCCCATTCGCCTTTTATTTCATGAAAAGTTCTCGAAGAATAGGAATCCAATTTATTACTTAATACAAAAGCATTTATAGATTTCATTTCTGGAAGCAAAAACCCGGCTTTAAGATACATTATGGCTAAATCTTGGGAATCCCTTTTTTCTAGTTCCTCAGCGTAAATATCAGGAAATTCTTTAATCCAAAATTCGTTATCTTGTTCCAGTAAAGCAAAAAAATTGTACAATTTATCTCTTAGAACAAGTTTATTTTTCTGCTCATCTATTTTATCTTTACCCCATGATAAAATTCCTAAGCTTATAGCAATGCCTATTATCTCTAATAAAATCATTTTCATTTTTGGGCAACAAAATACATAATTACCTTAAAATACTCCTGTGATTACCTTGTCTGCATTGTTGGGGAATTTATTGAATGAACCCGTTTGACAGCTTTGTTCTGGCTTGGTCTGAAATTACTCTTTGCTCTTTAGAAAGTTCGTGTTGCTCTAGCCGTTGTTCAAGATATTCTAATCGTTTATTAAGATGCTCGGTGGTATCCACAACAGAGGGGTTATAATCAAAGTAATCCAATTCAGGCTTTACCACTTCCGCTCTATTTGCAGCAGTGATTATACTCGCAACGGCTCCTAGCACTCTCATGGGTAAAGAAAGATTAAACATGAGAATAAATATCAATATAAGACCGATAGGGTTGAAGCTGAAGCCAGATATTGTGATACTAGTCATAAAAAATACTATAACTAGTGTGTCAGGAAAAGGAAACAGTTTTCGCTTATGCCGGAGAATCACCTCTGGAAGAATATTTCCTGTCCTGGTCTTTCCGGCAGCGGTCCGATATTGATATCTAATAATATATTAAATATAATATTTTATATAGATTAGCATATTAACTCTTGACTATCCCTCTCGATGTAATATATTAAGCTATATTAAAAATCGTTTTCAATATAGAATTGGATATCAAAATGAGCTATGCGATTGAACATATAGCCAGCGCGCTGAGGAAGGCCCGCGAGGCAAAGGGGCTCAGCCAGCGTGAACTCGGCAAAAAAGCAGGCGTTCCGCAGGGCCATATCTCAAAGATTGAGAACGGCGCGGTCGACCTCAGAGTTTCAAGTCTGGTAGCGCTAGCCCGCACTCTTGACCTAGAACTCGCGCTCGCCCCGCGCAAGATTGTTCCCGCCTTGAAATCGCTTGTGCGTAGCAGCGCCGCGGACGCACTGCGGGAAAGGGTAACCCCGCAGCCGCTCTACAGTCTTGATGAGGAAGGAGATGACTGACGTACATGTTCTGGATGTCCTGCTTTACGGCGACCCCATAGGCACGCTTACCCGCGTAGGGGACGACCGCGCCTTATTCGCCTTCAATGACTCCTATATCGGGGACTCTGCAAAGCCCACGCTCGGTCTGGGGTTCAAGGACCGGTTCGGAGAACTGATTACCGGGTTTCCGCCCACGCAGACGCGGCTGATACCGTTTTTTTCAAACCTGCTTCCCGAAGACCCCATGCGCACCTACCTTGCGGATCGTGCGGGGGTAAAACCCGTCCGTGAGTTCTTCCTGCTCTGGGCGCTTGGCGCGGACCTTTCGGGAGCGGTCACCGTTACCCCCTCGGGCGGTGAATTATGGCCGTCGGATGTCTCCGACGACAGCGACCGCGGCAGCGGTCGGCGTGAGAATGCCCTGCGATTTTCTCTGGCCGGCGTACAGCTTAAGTTCTCAGCCGTTGAGAAGGCTCGCGGCGGTCTTACCCTCCCGGCCAGAGGCGTCGGCGGTTCATGGATAGTCAAGCTGCCTTCTCTTCATTTTGCGGGAGTGCCCGAGAACGAGTTCTCGATGATGACACTTGCCCGGCTCCTGGGCATAAACGTGCCGGAGGTGCGCCTCATCAGCGTTGACTCGATCGAAAACCTGCCCGAAGACATCGGTCGCTTAAGCGGACAGGCGCTTGCCGTCAGGCGCTTTGATCGGTCAGATGACGGCGGCGCGGTTCACGTCGAGGACTTCGCGCAGGTTTTCGGTGTCTATCCGGAGGAGAAGTATAAAAAGGCCAGCGCGCGCAACATTGCCACAGTGATCGGGGCCGAATGCGGCGAGGATGACATTGCCGAGTTTATCCGCCGCCTGACCTTCAACACGCTTATCGGCAATGCCGACATGCACCTTAAGAACTGCTCCCTCATTTATCCCGACAGGCGCAATGCGGCACTGGCACCGGCCTATGATTTTGTTTCCACGATTGCCTATATAGAGGACAACGAGGCCGCTTTGAAATTCAGCCGGACCAAGCGCTTTGATCGCTATTCAGAGGATGAGCTTTCCCATCTTGCCGCCAAGGCCCTGCTGCCGGAGAAGCTCGTTCTGGACACTGTGCGTGAAACCGTCGCGTTGTTTTACCAGTACTGGAATGCGGAGAAGGCAAATCTTCTGTTGCCGGACAATGCCGTCAAGGCCATAGAGAATCATCTTAAGATTATCCCCTTGGCGATATGACACCTGCATGTCTTCCCCTCGATAGCAAGCAGTATAGTCCATCTCCCCGGAGCAAACCGGACAGTCAACATGCTCTGGTGCAATTATTAACAACAGTCCCCAAAGCTACCTGCTCAGGCGAGGTGATCGGGAGACCGCCGGGGATTTCCCCGACTCCGGGAGGTCAGTCGAACTTGCGTAGCGCGACACTTACGTTCGTTCCACCGAAACCGTAGGAATTGCTGAGAGCCACTTTTATCTTACTGTCTCTCGCGGTGTGCGGAATGTAATCCAGATCGCATTCGGGATCGCTCTCAAAAAGGTTTATAGTCGGCGGCAAAACGCCGTCTCGAAGCGCAAGCACGCAGATTGCCGCTTCCACCGCCCCCGCCGCGCCGAGCAGGTGGCCGGTCATGGATTTCGTGGAACTCACCGGAATTCGCCGGGCGTCCTCGCCGAACACCTCCTTGATCGCATTGGTCTCGTTAACGTCGTTAAGACGCGTCGAGGTTCCGTGGGCGTTTATGTAATCCACGTCCCCGGGATTAAGGCCCGAATCCTCCAGAGCCGCGTTCATGCAGCTCGACGGCCCCTCAAGCGAAGGCGCCGTGATGTGAAAGGCGTCGGCGCTCATTCCGGAGCCGAGCACCTCGGCATATATGTTGGCACCCCTTTTTTTCGCGAACTCGAGCTCTTCAAGAATCAGCACTCCCGCCCCTTCCGAGAGGATAAACCCGTCGCGCCCCATCTCAAAAGGCCTCGACGCGGTCTCCGGTTCGTCGTTTCTGGTCGAAAGCGCCTTCATGGCGTTAAAAGCCGCGAAGGTAAGGGGGATTAGCGGAGCTTCGGCTCCGCCGGCTATCATAACGTCCGCCTTGCCGTCCTGTATTATCTTGGCGGAAAGCGCGAGCGAGTGACCGCTTGCGGAACACGCGGTCGTCGAAGAACAGTTGGGACCCTTGGCGTTGAACCTTATCGAGACGTATCCCGAAGCCATGTTGGTCACTATGTTCGGTATGAAAAACGGGGAAACGCGGTTAGGACCCTTGTTCTCCATCGTGAGGACGGTGTCGTAGAAGGTTTTCATCCCGCCGATTCCAGATCCGATAAAAGTCCCCGTGCGCCCGGCTATGTCATCGGTAACCTCAAGCCCGGCATCCTCAAGCGCGAGCTTGGTGGCCGCGATGGAGAGCTGAATGAACCTGTCGTTTCTCTTCGCATCTTTCGGCTGCATGTAGAGCGTCGGTTCGAAATCCTTCACCTGCCCCGCGATCTGCGTTTTAAGATCCGAGGGATCAAAGGACGAAACCCTGCTCACTCCGGGAACCCCCTCGCAGATCGAAGACCACGTGGCGTCGTTCCCCACCCCGACGGGCGTTATGAGCCCTATACCTGTAACCGCTACCCTTCTTTCCATTTCCCCTCAGCCATCCTCCGAAGCGGCTTCAACTGAACTCTGGATAAAGTTGATCGCGTCCTGAACGGTTATTATGTTCTCCGCGTCTTCATCCGAAATCTCAAGCCCGAACTCATCCTCCATGGACATTATAAGTTCCACGAGGTCAAGCGAGTCGGCTCCGAGATCCTCTATAAAGGAAGAATCGGGAGTTATCTCATCCTCGGCCTTGCCGAGATGGCTCGCGATCATCTCCTTTACCTTAGCTAAAATTTCAGCGTTATCCTTTGACATGTGAGTCAAACCTCCTCCTAAATTTACATGTAAATTCCGCCGTTAACCTTTATAACCTCCCCGGTTATGTACGACGCGCCCTCGGAAACCAGGAAACAGACCACGTTTGAGATGTCCTCAACGCGCCCGAACCTGCCGAGAGGTATAGCTTCCAGATATTTTTTTCTCATTTCCTCGTTAAGGTCCGCGATAATATCAGTTTCGACAAAGCCGGGACTTACCGCATTCACGGTTATCCCTCTTGAGCTGAATTCCTTGGCGGTCGCTTTCGTGAGACCTACCACCCCGGCCTTTGAAGCGGCGTAATTCGCCTGCCCCGGGTTTCCGGCCTCACCTGCGGTCGAGGTGATATTTATTATTCTTCCGTAACGGTTCTTGAACATGCCCCTTGAAACCGCCTTGGTACAGTTAAACGCTCCCTTGAGGTTTATGTCCATGACGCGGTCCCAGTCCTCCTCCCCCATTCTCATCAAAAGCCCGTCATTCCTTATTCCCGCGTTGTTAACAAGTATATGTATTCCGCCGAGTTCCCCCGAGAGTTCCCCCACGCACCGCTGAACCTCCTCGAAATCGGAAACGTCAAAGCCGACCGCCCTTCCCTTTCCCCCTTCCTGCTCTATCTCCCCGAGGGTCTCCTCGGCAGCCTGGCTGTTGGTGATGTAGTTAATCAGAACATACGCCCCGCGCGAAGCGAGTTTCTTCGCAATGTCCTTTCCTATCCCGCGCGACCCGCCGGTTATAAGCGCAACCTGATTACTGAATTCCATCTGTCTTAATATGATTTAACTCTTCGGTTTTTTCAATACCGGCGCAACAAACGCCCTTGAGGGTTCTTTTCACAAGACCGCTTAGAACCTTGGAGGGTCCGATCTCTAGAAAATCGGAAACCCCGGAGTCCTTCAGAAACTCAAGGGACTCTGCCCATCTCACCGGGCTTACCACCTGCTCAACCAGAATGCCGGCCACCCTGGAAGAGTCCGAGTTGGCCTCCGCCCCGGTATTTGTGACCACAGGATACTTAATAGGGTGAAAATCTATTTCCGAAAGAACGTCTCCGAGGCGCGCGGCCGCAGGCTCCATAAGGGAGCAGTGAAAAGGCGCGCTCACCTCTAGAGGGACAACCCGTCTTGCCCCTTTTTCCCTGGCAAGCTCCGCCGCGGCCTCTACGGCCCGGGCTTCTCCCGATATGACGGTCTGGGTGGGCGAATTGAAATTGGCAGGGGAGACCACGTTTTCTTCCCCAGCAACCTCGGCGCAAAGCCCGCTTACCTCCTCGGACGTAAGACCCAGAACGGCAGCCATTTTCCCGACTCCCGGAGGAACCGCTTCCTGCATGAACTCCCCTCTTTTTCTTACTGTGCGCACGGCGTCACCAAACCCGAGGCACCCGGAGGCGACAAGGGCCGTAAACTCACCGAGGCTGTGTCCGGCAACAAGATCGGGTCTTATTTCAGTTTCCTCAAGAACCACCCTCAACGCGGCCACGCTCGTTGTAAGTATCGCCGGCTGGGCGTTCGCGGTAAGAGCAAGGGTCGCCGCCTCGCCGTCGAAGCAAAGCTTCGCCAGGTCGATTCCCAGAGCGTCATTTGCTTCTTCAAAAGTCTGCCTCGCGACCGCGAACTCGGCGCAGAAATCAGCGCCCATGCCAATGTACTGGGAGCCCTGACCTGGAAAAAGGAAAGCTATCATGGATTCAGCGTGTGTTTAGTCTTCCGCAACTACTTCCGTATCGGGAGCCTGTCTGAAGAAGTTCCTTCCCTTGTAGTAGCCGCAGCTGGGACACGCCCTGTGGGGAGGTTTCATCTCGTTGCACTCGGGACAGAAGGAAGCCCCCGGCAACGCAACGGAATAATGGGTTCTTCTTTTTCTTGATTTCGATCTGGAAGTCTTTCTTTTGGGTAATGCCATCTCGGTCTCCTGGTTGAAACTATATCTTTATATCTTTAAGCACCGCAAAGCGCGAGTCCTCCTCGTGGGTCTCGCAGCCGCACTGCTGTTCGTTAAGATTCCGCCCGCACCCGCCGCAAAGTCCCCTGCAGTCCTCTGTGCAGACCACCTTGTAGGGAAGCGAAAGATTAACCTGCTCTCTCATGTAATCGTTAAGGTCTATCGTCCTACCCCGGTAAGTTTCATAATCCATGTCCCCGCCCGCTTCCTCTTTCTTTTCCGTCTCAGAAGGCGAAAGAATGAGGTTTACCTCAAGATTCGTATCAACGCTTACGTCGCTTAAGCAACGGGAACACCGGGCGACCGCCAGGAATCCGATTCTGCCCCGCACGCTTATCTCGCCCGCCGTGCGCAAAAGATCAATATGAAACTCTATATCGGAATCCACGCTCGCGACTTCTGACTTCTCGGAACCGCCGAGCCATCCCGGCCCCCTCGTGAGATCAAGACTCAATCCCCCGTCCTTTATTTCCGATACGTTAACTCTCATCGCGCGGAAACCCCGCCTGCAAAAATTGCTCTAATATAAACCACAATCGCTTTATTGCAAGTTATATCGGAAAAAAACAGTCGCCGGAGAAACAGACGGACCGCTCAGACGTTATGACAGGCGACGCTTCGCCCATCTGCTCCTTTCTCCTCAAGCCGTGGAGTCTCTTTGGAGCACACCTCGGTCGCAAGAGGGCATCTCGGGTGAAAACTGCACCCCGAGGGGATATCCCCAAGACTTTTTATTTCCCCCGATATGGATGGTTCGCTGCCGTTTTCGCTCCTAGTTGTTTTTATCTCGGGAATGGCGGAGATAAGCATCTTGGTGTAGGGATGCATGGGTTTTGAGTAGATCTCTTCGCTGGGAGCGATCTCGACTATTTTTCCGAGGTACATTACGGCCACCAGGTCGCTTACGTGCTTTACGACGCGGAGGTCATGGGATATGAAAAGGTAGGAAAGACCGTGTTTTTTCTGAAGATCCTTAAGCAGGTTTATTATCTGCGCCTGCACTGACACATCGAGCGCCGAGACGGGCTCATCGCAGACAACGAACTTCGGGTGAAGAGAAATCGCGCGCGCTATGGCTATTCTCTGGCGCTGTCCCCCGCTGAACTCGTGAGGATAGCGACCCATGACGTCAGCGCCCAGACCCACCTCGCCGAGAAGCCGGACCACGAACTCGCGGCGCTCTTCTTTCTTTACCGTGTTGTGGATGCTTATTCCCTCGGAAACAAGAGAGCCCACGTTCATCCTGGGGTTAAGGGAACCGTAGGGGTTCTGGAATATCATCTGCATTTCCCTTCTCAGGGAACGAAGCCGGGACGGGTCAAGTTCGGTGATGTCTTCTCCCTCGAAGAAAATCTTCCCTGCGGTCGGGGCAAGAAGTCTCAGCACCGTTTTTCCAAGCGTGGTCTTTCCGCTACCGCTCTCTCCTACAAGGCCAACGGTACTGCCTTTTTTTACTTCAAGTTCTACTTCATCAACGGCACGCACATAGTCAGAAACTCTTGACAGAATACCCTTGCGAACCGGGAAGTACTTTTTAAGTCCCCTTACGCTTACTATTGCTTTATTCTCTTCCATTTTTCAAAAACATCTCGTACCGGAAACAGGCCGAACCGTGAGAATCAGAAACACCGTAAAGATCCGGCTGTGCCTCAAAACATTTTCCCTCCGCGTACTCGCAGCGGTTGTTGAACCTGCACCCCTCGGGAAACTCCCCCGGAGATGGAATCGTGCCCCTGATCGAGTGAAGCTCCTCACCCTCCGACTGACCTGGAATCGAGTTTATAAGCCCTATCGTGTAGGGATGGGCGGGGGCGGAAAAAAGCTGCCCGACGCTTCCCCACTCGACCACCTTCCCCGCGTAAAGAACATAGACATCATCAGCGACGTTTGAGATAACCCCGAGGTCATGGGATATAAGCATAACCGCCATCCCCAGCCTGTCCCGCAGGCTCTTTATAAGAGACAGAATTCCCGCCTGAATGGTCACGTCAAGGGCGGTCGTGGGCTCATCGGCTATCAGCAGCTCGGGGCTGCAGGCAAGGGCCATCGCGATCATTACCCTCTGGCACATTCCCCCGCTCATTTCATGGGGGTAGCTCGAGTATCTCTCGGCGGGAGAGGGGATCCCCACCGTGTCGAGCAGATCAACCACCCTCCTCTTCTCCTCTTTCCTTGAGACATTCTCGTGAACCCTTATGACCTCGCCTATCTGGTCTCCCACGGTGTAAACGGGATTAAGGGAACTCATCGGTTCCTGGAATATCATGGAGATCCTGTTTCCGCGGTAATGCCTGAGTTCCCTTTCGGTGAGGGAAAGGAGATTTTCTCCTTTGTATATAACCTCCCCCGAGTTCACCCTGGCAGGCGGCGCGGGCAGAAGCCCCATGACGGAAAGAGCGGTAAGGGTTTTTCCGCAGCCGCTTTCCCCTACGACCCCGACTATCCTTCCCTCCCCTATACTGAGGCTCACGTCCCCAAGGACCTCAAGTTCCCCGCCTTCTGAGGGAAAGGAAACGTTAAGGTTTTTTATCTCAAGCAGCTCTGAATTCGCCATCACGTAATATTATCTTTCCTTAAGCTTCGGGTCTATCGCGTTTCTGAATCCTTCCCCCACAAGATTAAGCGCCGTAACCGTCGCGAAAATCGCAAGCCCGGGGAAAAGAACAAGCCACCACGCGAAATCCACGTACTTCTGGGACTGCGAGATTATCTCTCCCCAGCTGGGCTCAGGGGGCGTCACACCGAACCCCAAAAAGCTGAGGCTCGATTCAACCAGTATAGCTCCCGCCACCCCGAAGGTGGCGCTCACCAGAACGGGCGCGAGAGCGTTTGGAAGCATGTGTTTTAGTATAATCCTGCGGTCGCCGCTTCCAAGCGCCCACGCCGCCTCCACATAGTTAGTGCGGCGAAGTTTCAGAAACTCCCCGCGGACGAGCCTCGCAACGCCCGTCCAGCCCGTTATGCCTATCACTATCATGATGTTGTAAATGCTGGGTTCGGTAAAGGCTAAGATGGTGAGAATCAGGAAGAAAACAGGGAAAGTGATCATCACCTCTATCAGCCTTGAAATCACAAAATCAATCCAGCCGCCGTAATAACCCGCGATCGCCCCCAGCATTATTCCTATCACCATGGCTATACCGACGGCGACCACTCCTATTGAAAGCGATATCCTCGCCCCGTGAATCATCCTGCTGAGAACGTCCCTTCCCCTGTCGTCCGTGCCCAGAAAATGGTTCCCGTCGGGAGCCGCGAGAACGGAGAAGAAATCGCTTTCGGTGGGACTGTACTTTACGGGGGGAAAGATCGCGAACGAATCCGGATCGTCAAGATACATGCCCCGGAGATCCTCCCCGCGAAACTCGGGATAATCGATAACCACGGGAAAATAGTACTTGCCCTCCTCAACCAGAACTATGGGCCTGTTGCCCGCGAGGAAACTTTCAAAAAGCGCCGTCACCGCAAGGAGGACTATGAAAAAAAACGAGGCGTACGCGAGGGAGTCCTTTTTGAACTCGATCCATACCCCGTCCCAGTATCCGATGCCTGAGCCCTGCTTCATGACTTCCTCTCAAAGCCGATTCTGGGATCGACCACGGCGTAGGTTAAATCCGATATGAGAATCCCGATCAGCGTAAGGAAAGCGGAGATGGTGGCAACGGCCATTATGACGGGGTAGTCCCTTGAAAGCACCGACTCAAAACCCAGTCTTCCTATCCCCGGGATCGAGAATATGGTCTCTATAATGACGCTTCCCCCTATCATGGCGGGAAGAATCGAGGCGATTATCGTAACTATGGGAATGAGCGAATTCCTTAGGGCGTGTTTGAAAAGCACCCTGTTAGGCGCAAGTCCCTTGGCCCTCGCGGTCCTTATGTAGTCCTCCCTGAGCACCTCGAGAAGGCTTCCCTTCTGGTAACGCGAAAGCGACGCCAGGGAGGCGTAGGTAAGGCAGAACACGGGAAGAACAAGGTGCCACAGGAAATCGAGGGTTCTCTCGAAAAAGGGAAGGTCCTCATATCCCCTCGAATGCACGCCGTATATGGGGAAGATATCAAGAGCTCCCCCGCCGCCGAAGAAATAGATGAGCACCACGGCCATCCAGAAGCTCGGAATCGAGTAAAGGAGAAAAAGAACGAAAGTCGTGGCGCGCTCCGGAAAGCTCCACTGCCGCACGGCAGACCAGGCCCCGATCGGTATGGCTATCAGATAGACAAGGAAGATCGAAAGGGCGTTCAGTATGAGGGTGATCGGGAGTCTTTCCGCTATCTTGTCTATTACAGGGCGGTGGTCCTTGTAGGAATTTCCGAAATCAAGCGTCACGATCTGGCGGAGCCAGATGAAATACCTCTGGTGAACGGGCTTATCGAGACCGTAGAGCTTTTTGGTCTGCTCGACTATCTCCTTGGTCACCTGATCGCTTTTTATTCCCTGATCAAGCGACATCCTACTCTCAACGGGGCTCCCCGGCGCAAGCTGTATCACGAGGAAGGTGATAAGGGTGATCCCGAACAGCGTGGGAATCATCAGCAGAAGTCTTTTCAGGATGTAGTCTTTCATTGGAAAAAACCTTAGGGGAGAAATTATACACACAACAAGATTGAAAAATCAGAAAACTATCGTCTCTCCATTCCTAAACGGCTGCGTTCTCAAACCGGTCTTCGGTTATGTGCACATGGCCCAGCACGGTTAACCGAAATCAATCAGTTCGGTTCAAGGTCTCCATCCCGAATTTCGAGATGACTTCCAATGTCTCGCGTACGTCGTTCCAGGTCGTCGAGTAGTTGATGACGCACATCCTGAGCGCAAAGGCCTCGTGAAGAAGTGTCGATGATATGAACGCGCGGTCTTCCCAGAAGACACGGGCGAGCACGGTCCTGTTGATTTCTTCCAGCACGTCCTCGCCAAGGTCGGTGTTTGCGGGGTTTACGCGGAAGCATGCGATCCCCAATGTCGCAGGAGTCAACATCTCAAGGACGGGACTACGCTCGACGTACTCCTCAATCCGCTGCGTCAGCGCCATCCCATGCGATACGGCTCGCCGGAACGCGGCCATACCGAAGGTCTGAACCGACATCCAGATCTTGAGCGCCCGGACGGAGCGGCTGAGTTGCAAGCCCCTGTCCGAAAAATTCGGATGGTTAGCGCCCCAAATCGTGTCCTGGAGAATATCGTGCTTGGTGGCAAACGCCCGCTCGAGCGTGCGTACATCCTTTACCATCAGGCCCCCTATCTCATAAGGCTGAAAGAACCACTTGTGTGCGTCCAGCACAACTGAATCGGCGCGCTCGATTCCACTCAAGATACTCCTGCCTTCCTCGGTCACGATGGCGAAGCCTCCATGCGCGGCGTCGACGTGAAGCCATATATCCTGGGCCTCGCAGTAGTCCGCCATCGCCTCCAGCGGGTCGACAGCTCCGCTGCTGGACGTTCCAGCGCTCGCGCACACCGCGATGGGACTGAGTCCGGCGGCCCGGTCCTCGGCCACGGCCTCGACAAGCGCATCCATGTCCATACGGAAACGTCCGTCGGTCGGAATCATACGAATGCATTCTGGACGAATACCTATAATCCTGGCCGCTTTGACAAGCGCACTGTGGCTCTGGTCGCTCATGTACAAGCTGGCACGTTCCGGGTGGTTTGCGGCCTCCCGCGCCGCGACAAGGGCATCAAGGTTCGCCGACGAGCCCCCGCTCGTCAGCAGTCCGCCCGCGCTCTCCGGATAGCCAATCCAGCGCCGAAACCAGTCGATCACGACAAGCTCGAGCTGGCTCGGACCGCTCGAAGTCAGCCAGGAGCACTGGTTGACGTTAAACCCGGCAATCATGAAGTCGGCCAGAACTCCGGGCCAGGTGGGCTGCGAAGGGATAAATCCAAAACAACGCGGGTGGTCCAAGCGCAGTGCGATCGGAAGGATCTCGTGTGCGGCCTCCTCGATCACCTGCGAGGCCGAACGGCTCTCCTCGGGTGGAGGCTCGAGCAGTCGATCCTCAAGTTCTCGCCGGAACTCCCCATCCCAAGCACCTTCTCCGGGCAAGCTCTCAATGCGCTGCACCAGCAACTCTGCCGTTTGGCGTGCAAGTTCCAGCATCTGTTCCGGTGACATACTGAGATCACCACCGGCCCCGCCATCGCCGCCTTTTGCTTTGCTCATCGCATGTCCTCGCAGGTACAGAGGCGAAGTGCACCGGATAAGAAAACAAACAATCCGAGCGCAAATATAAAAAGTGCTTGTCCGCTTCTGCTTTCTACAGTGGAACACATTTCCGCTTATTAAGGAATTATTCTTTTAAGTTGACAGATTACCGATGTTAGCTGAACATCGCAGGCTGTGAAAGCTCCATAGAACCTAGAAGTGATTTTATTCTTCTGCTTAACTGTTTGTCAAGCAAGAATTAAGTTGTTTCAGTGTAATACAGAAGGCTTCGTCCTAACAAGCCAGGCGAGTGTTACGACTGCCGGGTCTATGACGTCTTCCCACGGAACACTGAATAGTACGGGACAAATACCGCTTGACATTCGATCTAAACAGTACCAACATGTAAGAGTGTCGTAGTGTCAGATATTGCGGCCGATATGTCGGCACTTATTGCAGTGATTTACAGGAAAAACTGAATGAGTCCAACAACGAAACCATTCCACCTAATCATAAATGGCAAGAGAGTCCCTACCGGACGATGCTTTGAAGTGCTGAACCCCGCCAACGAAAAAGTGGCCGGACTTGCATCGCTTGCAAGAAAGAAAGATCTGGATGATGC
This sequence comes from Thermodesulfobacteriota bacterium, assembly GCA_965207685.1. Lineage (GTDB taxonomy): Bacteria > Desulfobacterota_D > UBA1144 > Nemesobacterales > Nemesobacteraceae > Nemesobacter. Next base: position 571,836 of record OZ242294.1, read on the forward strand.
TGTTCAAGCTGCCCAGATGGCGTTTAGAAAATGGCGCGAAGTACCCGAATCCCAACGACAGGCGGCATGTCTGGAAATTGCATCCAAAATCGAGGAAAACTCAGAGGAACTCGCCCGAATCCTGACCGCTGAGCAGGGCAAGCCCCTAAACGGCCTCGGCTCACGCTGGGAAATCGGCGCCGCGGTAGCCTGGACCCGCTATACGGCCGGCCTTTCCCTTCCGGTGAAGGTCCTCCAGGACAACAATGAGGGCAGGGTCGAGCTTCACCGCAAGCCGATCGGTGTCGTGGGCTCGATTACTCCCTGGAACTTTCCGGTTCTGATCGCGATCTGGCATATCGTTCCCGCTGTTCTCTCGGGCAACACGGTAGTAAGCAAGCCGTCTCCCTTTACGCCCCTGTCAACGCTGCGCCTAGCTGAACTCATGAACGAGGTGCTGCCGGAAGGCGTGGTCAACTGCATCGCCGGCAAGGACAGGCTGGGCGCCTCAATGACGGCGCACGAAGGGATCGGCAAGATTGTTTTCACCGGCTCCTGCGCGACCGGCCAGAAGATTATGGCGAACTCGGCGGAAACCATGAAACGGCTGACTCTTGAACTCGGCGGAAACGACGCCGGAATCGTTCTTCCTGACATCGACCCTAAGCAGGTCGCCGAGGGGCTGTTCTGGGGCGCGTTTATCAATAGCGGCCAGACCTGCGCGGCGCTAAAACGGCTCTACGTGCATGATGACGTATACGATGAGGTCTGCGATGAGCTGGTTGCGCTCGCCCGAAAGATGAAGGTTGGCGAGGGTACGGACGAGGATGTCGTTCTAGGTCCGATCCAGAACCGCAAGCAGTACGATATCGTGGCCAGATTGGTGAGAAGCGCGGAGTCCAAGGGACGCGTTCTCCTGGGCGGAGATCCCGGAGAGATACGGGAAGAAATGGGCGGGAAGGGATATTTTTATCCGCTCACGATCATAGCCGATCTTGAAAACGGAGACCCTCTGGTCGACGAGGAACAGTTCGGCCCGGTTCTGCCGATCATCCGCTATCACCATATCGAGGAAGCAATAGAAAAAGCGAACGACAATCCGAACGGTCTCGGGGGTTCGGTCTGGAGCCAGGACATAGAAAAGGCAAAAGAAATCGCGAACCGGATGGAATGCGGTTCGGTCTGGATAAACAAGCACGGGATGATCCAGCCCAACGCCCCGTTCGGCGGGGTAAAACGCTCAGGCTTCGGCGTTGAATTCGCAGAGGAAGGTCTGGTGGAATATACGGATATTCAGGTTGTCTTTTCCTGAACCGTCCCGGCACGAGCTTCCCTCAATCCTAGTATTTCCGTAAACCCCCCGGAACAAACCATTCCCTGGTATCAAATCCCAGCGGATAAAGCCTTACGTTACTAAGGAAGTTGAGGCAGGGTAATGGAGAAAGACCGGAAACTCTTTTAGTCAATGAACAAGACTCGGGATGGCACTCTGAGTTCTTTGCAGATTCAAATCCGCAAATGCCGGCATTATCTCTCTATCAACCCCAGAACATCAAAGATTTTAATAGCGCTTGACAGCTGAATGTCTTCTTTTTGCTGCTCAAAACGCGAGACCGTCGGTTGACTCACCTCCGCTATAGTGGCTAAGCGACGTTGGGAGATTTTTCGTTCCTTGCGCCGCTTTATTGCCTCTTTGACAAGTAAGTTCCAATTGAGTCGAATGTTCCGTTCCATCTTTTCTCCATTTGCTGATGCAGTCCGTCTTTAATATCCTGGCCGACATTCTTCGAGCCATCAACAGCGCTGTGGGCTTTATTGAGACGGCTGGCGAAGTCAGAAACCGCCAGCATAACTGCTTTGTCGGGCAGGCCGAACAGCTTGCCCAGCCGGACTATGTTCTTCGGACCGATGCTGCCAATTTTCATGTTCTCGGCTCTTTCAATCCCCAGGGCCAGTGTCTGGTATTCCGGGTAGCAGGCGGCAGCAACAAGATCATAGCAGGGCGTGAGGCGCAACCCACTTTCTGTGTGCTCCATAGCGAAGTTTTTAAGATGTGCATCTGTATTTCCCGTGAGAATACAGGCCATTACCCGGCGAAACAGGGTATCGCACTCTGCCCGCAGGCATATGTCGCCGTTTTGGATGATAAAATCGGCCATGTGCTCGTAGCAGGCTTCGTATTTGTCCTCCGAGCGGTTGCCGAGCAACTGGTTAAATTCCTCGAAGTGAATCTGCTTGCCGTCTTCAGTCCTGTCAAATCGTTTGACGAGCAGAGACCTCTCAGCAACACCCTGAAGGGATGTCAGGGTCATCTCCGCAACGGTATCTTCCTTGAGAAGCGCCGCGCACGCCTGAGTAGTTACATACTCAAGTCCGAGAATATCGGGCAGTGTGGGGGACGGGAGCTTAGCTATATAGGTTGCCCGCTCACCCCGTTTTACAGGGCGAAACACGCGGCCTTCCTTTATCGCGCCCAGTTTTGGCTGGACCCCGGAAAGAGACGCCCTTGCTGAAAGCGCCGCAATGTTTTCCGGGTCGCCGTGATCGATTTTAATCTCCCCGGCAGGGTCTGGATCAATGACGCTTACGGCACCAGCAAGGTCGGTGCCGAAGGCAAGTAGCAGCGAAAAACGGTCTTCCCTTCGCAGGCCGAGGGCACGTGCCTGCGCATTCTTAAGCCAGCCCTCCGCACATAGATTGTCAAAGAAAGGGTGCAATCCATATTCGCTTAAATGAGGCTCGGCCCGAAGCGGCAGCGTGTAGGAAATAGCGGGCAAAGAACTTTGCAGATAGCTTTCGTCGTAGGTAAATACGCATCTGCCTCCGGCTTCTTGCGACAGAATGCCAGCGAAAATATCCTTGTAATATATTCTACCCCAGAGATTAGTTGCCATTGATTCAATCCGCTTGGTTGTTTTGTTAATAGCATTAAATATTATAAAACATATTTTGTCAAATATAGGTATTATAAGGTTTTAATGAAATAAAATTAATCAAATAGTTCACGGAAAACATAAAATCTCCATTAGCTTCAATCGCATCCTTCCTAGCGCAATTGCATCACCGCTTCATCTTTATTCATCCGTTTGACGACGGTAACGCATAGTACGCCTGCTGCTAAATTACATCTTGATGCGTCTCGGATACCAGCCTTTCGTGATTGAAAACAGGGACAAGAAAACCTATTTTGCCGACCTGCAGAAGACTGACTTGGGGGACATGGACGATCTTGCCGCTTATTTCGGCAAAACCTTTAGTTCTAATACTTGCGCAAGCTCTCCGGAACAAACCACTCCCTGGTATCGAACCCAAGCGGATATAGCCTTACGTTATGGAACCTCCTGTGCACGGCCACGGTGGATTTCCTCGCGAACAGAAACGTGTAAGGCTGCTCTTCGTGAAGAATTCTTGAGAACTCGTCGTATTTTTTTATTCGCTCCGGCCGTGAGAACTCCTCTCTTGCCTCCTCAATCAGAACATCCGCGCGTGGGTTTTTAAAGCCCACGAAATTCGAGCCCTCCTCGGCCTGAGAAGAATGCCATAGCTGATATGGGTCACTTTCCACTCCTAGACTCCACCCGAGGGTCACGGCATCGAATTTTCGCTCGGTTATGCTCTGGATGAAAACCGCCCACTCTATTTTTCTTATGCTCATATCGATACCGGAGCGGGAGAGCTCCTCTTTCAGTATGGTTGCTATCTTCTCACCGGTTTCAGACCCCGTGGGCAGCAGAAACTCGAAACGGAACGGGACGCCGTCCTTGTCCCTTATTCCATCACCGTCGCTGTCGCTCCACCCCGCCTCGTCAAGAAGCGCCCTGGCCCTCTTCGGGTCATAGGCGTACGGCTTCACGTCCTTCGGGTATTCGGGGCTGTTCACGTAAAAAGTCGTGGTCACTATCTCTCCGAGGCCTAGGAGGATTTCTCTCAGTATGGTTTCCCTGTCGACAAAATGGGTCATCGCCCTCCTTACTCTCTTATCGCTGAAAAAAGGCTTCCTCGAATTCCACCCTATGTAGTTGTAGCCCGGGGTCGTATAGGAAGCCCTGTAGAACTTTTTCCGAAACGGTTTCCCGCAGCTCTGCTTTGACCACTGAAGCGGAAGAAGGCCCGCAAGATCGAGTTCCTGTTTTTTAAGAAGCTGAAGCTTGACAGTGGGGTCGAGTACGATCTTGTAGACCACTTCACTGAGCCACGCGGGCTCGCCCCAGTAATCGGGGTTTCTCCTGACCCTGATCTCCCTTCCCGTCTCCCAGTGCTCAAACACGTAGGGGCCAGTTCCGACGGGTTTTCTGCCTGAAGGGTTCGTGTTGAAATCCCCCTTCCCGAACACGTGCTTCGGCACTACGGGAATTCCGCCGCAGAACTCAAAAGCGCGGAAGTAGGGTTTTCCGTACTCGCATCTGACGGTGTGGGAATCGATCTTGGTGTAGGACTTTACGTCCTGATAGTAGCTTTGGAGGTGGGCGGCGGCGACTTTGGGGTTTCTTATGGATTCATAGGAAAAAACCACGTCATCGGCGGTAAAAGGAGTGCCGTCATGCCATTTTACGTCTTTTCTGAGATGAAAAGTGTAGGAAAGCCGGTCCTCTGAAACTTCCCAGGAACTTGCAAGAAGGGGCTCGAACTCGAGGGTTTCGTTATCCCTTCTTATAAGCGTCTCGTAGATTCCGCCGTTAACGATGCCTTCGTAAACATCCGTCGCTATAACGGGGTTAAGGGTCGCGGGCTCCTCGCCGAGTTCCCTTATGAGCGAATCCCCGGCGGAAAAAGAGTTCGGGTCCGCATTGCCGACAAGTGAGGAGTTATCGTTTTTATCCTGACAGTCCGTGCTCCGGGAGCATCCGGCTTGGAGTAATCCCGCGGACGCGACCAGCAGCGCGAGTGCAAAGAGACGCAGAAATTTTTCCATGAAGTTTTTACAAAGAGTTTCGGTCCGGCAAAAAGCTTATGAATTCGTTTTTTCGTCTCTTGGCGTAAAGGCCTTCAACATGTCAATCGGAAGAGGCAGAATGATCGTTGAGGCCTTCTCGGAAGACACGTCGTTTATCGTCTGGAGGAACCTTAGCTGAAGAGAAACCGGGTTTGCCGACAGTATTTCAGAGGCCTCGGCAATCTTGGCTGATGCCTGGAACTCACCTTCTGCGCTTATCACCTTAGCCCTCCTCTCTCTCTCGGCCTCTGCCTGCTTGGCCATCGCTCTTTGCATTTCCTGCGGGAGGTCAACGTACTTGACCTCAACCATGGTAACCTTGATTCCCCAGGCGTCGGTCTGCTTGTCGAGGACTTCCTGGAGCTTCACGTTAAGTTTCTCCCTCTCGGAGAGAAGCTCATCGAGCTCCACCTGTCCGAGGATGCTCCTCAGGGTTGTCTGGGCAAGCTGGGAAGTGGCATAGAGATAGTTTTCAACCTGAAGGATCGCCCTGTTCGGCTCAACCACCCTGAAATAGACAACCGCGTTTACCTTTACCGAAACGTTATCCTTGGTTATCACGTCCTGGGGAGGCACATCCATGGTTACGAGCCGCAGACTTACCCTGACCATTCTTTCAAGAAACGGGATGACGACTATGAACCCGGGACCCCTGACTCCGACTATTCTTCCGAGACGGAATATCACTCCCCTTTCGTATTCATAGAGGATCTTGAGTCCCGATATGATGATGAGAAAAACTATTACGAGAATTACAATCGCGGTTATCGACATTGTGCGTCACTGTTTGTCGTCATAATCTGAAACCCTGACGACGAGATCTCCTGTGCTCTCTATTACCTTTATTTTTTCCCCGGGTGAAAACTCGCGCTCCCCCGTCGCTTCCCAGTATTCTCCCCCGATGTAGACTTTTCCGCCTTTGTGGGACCAGGAAACAACTTCCCCCTTCTGACCTACCATCCCCTCGAAACCGCCCTGAACGGGAACTTTGAACGATTTCACGCCTAAATATACAATAAAAACCGAGAGCAATCCAATGGCTACGGCCACTGCCGCTATGGTCTCCTTGCTTACTCCAAGATCAGATTCCGGCGTATCGAAAAGCAGAAGCCCCCCGAACACAAGGCACGCAAGCGCAGCGAGGCTCAAAAGGCCGTAACTCGTCACGTACACCTCCGATATCAAAAGCGCCATGGCAACGAAAAGCAGTATGAGGCCGGCGTAGTTAAAAGGAAGTATCTGAAGGGAGACAAACCCGACGAGCAGGGCGATAAGTCCGGCGACTCCGGGAAAAATCATTCCCGGGTTGTAGAACTCAAGGAATATTCCGAGCGAACCCAGGGAGAGAAGCAGAAACGCTATGTCAGGGGTGCTGAGAATATTGACCACCTTTTGGCGCAGGCTCATCTCAAGGCGCTGCGTCTTTGCCCCGGCCGTCTCAAGGCGAATGCTCTGGCCGCTCGCTTTTATTTCCTTGCCGTCTATTGCGGAGAGAAGGGAGGGAATATCGGGGGATATGATGTCAATCACGTTTTTGCTAAGGGCCTCATCAGCGGTAACCGAAACGCTTTTTCTCACCGAATCGACTGCCCATTCCGCGTTTCTTCCCCTTTCCTTTGCTATGCTTTCGATAAAAGACGACGCGAAATTCTCGATTTTCTCGTTCATCACGTCAGAAGACTTGTCATCTTCTTTCTTTTCTTCCGGCTTGCCAGGGGCAGGGCCCCTCTGGCGACCCCCCAGCATCACGGGATGAGCCGCCCCTATGCTTGTTCCGGGAGACATGGCCGCCACGTGGGCTGAGAGCGTGATAAAAACTCCCGCGGAAGTAGCCGTCGCTCCCCTCGGGTAGACGTAAACTATCACCGGAACCTCGGAATTAAGGAGGATCTTCACTATGTCCTTCGTGGAATTGAGAAGTCCCCCGGGAGTATCCATGAGGATAAGCAGAGCAGTGGCATTCCGGTCGCGCGCTTCTAAAAGACCGCTATTAATGTAGTCAACAATCGAGGGGTTTATGGAACCGTTTATCTCGATCTCGACTATCTCTGCTGTCCGGGGAGGGACCTCCGGATCGGCGGCGGATACCTGGTAACCCAGAATCGCAGAGAGGAGCAGGAAAAAGACTGAAATGCGAAAAAGCGGACCCCTACCTGCTTGGGGTATAGCCCCTTTTCGCCTGGACTTTCGGGCCGAGGAATCAGAGCTCAATTGATTACACCGACAATTCCCCGAAAACCTTTGACATTGTTTGATGAAACAACGTATCATGTTCACTCAAGAAATATTTTAACACAGCAGATAAATCCGGCAGTAATAACACGGAATTCACAGGCCTGCAGCTTTTCTAAAAGGCGGGAATTTACGATCAATGCCCAAGATAAAATACACCACTAAAGAACTTAAGCGCCCCGATAAATTCAGAGAGTTCCTGGCAGAATCCCTCGAAGGTCTCTCGGAGCATTTCAACAAGATACTTATCGGTATAGGCGTTATAGCGGTGGCCCTGCTCGGAATCTGCTTTGTTTCCTCACAACAGGAAGAAAAAGATCTCCTAGCTAACGAGCAGTTCCGCAAGGCTGTTAAGAGCTACAACAGCGGAGAAATGGAGACTTCTCTCTCGCAGTTGCAAACACTGCACGAAGAGCATCCCGGAACCGAGGTGTCGGTTCTAGCTCTTTACCAGATGGGAATGATCAATTACCAGCTTGGGAACTCCGAAGAAGCGATAAAACATCTCGAGCTTTTCCTCGACGAGGACCCCGAAGACGGTATTTTTCGTGACGGCGCAAATCTTGTAATCGGGCTGTCCGCCTTCAAGCTTGAGAAATGGGAGAAGAGCCTAGAACATCTATCAGAAATAGACGGAAGTAAAAGTCCCTACTATGTCCAGGCGAGAAGGCACCTGAGTCTTGTGTATGAAAAAACCGGAGAACCCGAGAAAGCTGAGAAAATACGCAAAGAAACGCTAGGCGAAGCCGGGCTATAAACGGGTCGGATTATACCCAGACCGTCTTTAAAAATCTTATAACTTTCTACATAGAAGCACTGACACCCAACAGGCAATATCCGAAGAGATGAATCCCGGTGGCTTATTCGCCTTGAGGCAATTTTCTCTCTTTACCGTCTACATCAACCCTCCAAGAATTTAGAAAGTTTTTATAATCTTCTCCTTCTTCTATAATCACTTCTAACATACAAAGCTGTGCATACCACTCAGCTTCAAATCTTTCATGCTTTTTTTCTTCTTCGGTGGGCATTATAAAACCAAGGACCTCTAATCTCCTGTCGATTTTTAATTTGACGGCAAGGTAACGAGAGAGAAGTTTCGGTGAATGAAAATTCTCTAACCACCCACCTCCAGATAGTTCCCATAGATCTTTATATTCCTTTATCAAAACAAGCAATTCAGCAACTTTCTTTTCCTCATCAGTCCTCCAGATTCTCTTCCATAATTCTGTAACATAACTCCAGTTAGCAAGAATCCATATCAAAAATCTCCACATAATTAAACAATAGCGGCCTTAAGAGCTTTGGCTAGTTACAGGAGTAATTCCATAAGAAAAACTTCAGACTAGAATTGTGGTGCCGAAGGCGGGAGTCGAACCCGCACGCCCGTAGGGCACTACCCCCTCAAGATAGCGCGTCTGCCTATTCCGCCACTTCGGCACAGAATCGGACTGTAAAAAGTATCACGCAAGGGACAAATTTCAAGCGCCAAACTTGCGAAGACGCCCCGCGTGGGCAAGAAGAAGCGGCATTATCTCAGTCGCCCTTATGACCCCCAAATCACCGGACAAGCAGGACGGTTCGGAGAAGTCCGCAACGCCCCCTCCCCTGCAGAATTTCGAACTGATCATAAGAGGCACAGGGTGCCAGCTGTGCGATTTCATCGCCGACGGGGTCGAGTGGTCACCCGTAACGGCAAGAACATCTACTCCGAGTCCCATGATTTCAGGAAGAAGCGAATCGAATTCCTCTATTACGCCTACCTTCGCCGCGAAATTCCCGTCCTCTCCGTAACTGTCCGTTTTCTTTACGTGTAGGTAGAAAAAGTCATAGTCATCGAAATTAGCAGAAAGCGTCCGGATCTCATCACCTATGGAATCCCCGGAAACCTCAAGAACATCCATACCGAGCAATTTCGATACTCCCCTGTACATCGGATAGGCGGCAACGCACCCTGCCCGAAGCCCGTAAGCCTCATCGAAAGTCGGAAGATCAGGCCTCACGGAAAAACCTCTGAGTAGCATGTAGTTAGCAACGGGTTCATCCCTTATCACTTCGCAGGCCTTGTCAATCAGCTCTCCTGCGATCTCGGCCGTCTTCTGGGAACTGCCGTTCTCCCCGCGGGGTACAACAGGAGTTTTGCCTTCTACCTGCGGATCTGTGTCGCAGACAAGCGCGTCTGATTCGGAGAGCTGCGCTAGAAATGACAGAACCACAACAAACCTGTGCTCAAGACCCGGATAGAAATTTACTTTTACCCCGCATATCTCCTTGACGGCCGACGAAATCCTGGAAATTACTCTTCTATTTTCTTCTGTGCTGATTCTGCCGGCTCTCCTGTCGGTAACGACCGGCTTATCTCCCTCGTATTTCACGGTGGCGAAATTGCCCCTCACGGCCACATCCGACGGGCCGAGATCAATGCCCAGGCCAAGCGCCTCGAGCACCCCCCTTCCTATCTCGTTTCTGACGGGATCATAGCCGAAAAGCGCGAGGTGCGCGGCGCCGCTTCCCGGAGTTATTCCCCTCTCAACCGGCACATGGAGCCCCAGAGACCCGGCCGAAGAAAGCCGGTCAAGATTCGGGGTTCGGGCCGCCTCGAGTTCCGTTTTTCCGTCAACGGGAAGTCCCCCGAGTCCGTCAAGAACGCATAGAACTATCTTCGAAGAATTTTTCTCAACAAGTTTTGATACGAGATCCTGCATTTTTCTTCCTTGTCCGCCACCCGGGCGGGATAATATCAGGGGTCACTCAGTTCTATTTCGGCTCCGTCATACGCGGGCTCTATATGATCCGGGAGTTCCCCAAGGAGCCTTTCATATTCAAGCTCATGTCCCATGTGGGTAAGAAGGGCCCTTTTGGGTCCCAGTTTTTCTATTTCCTCTACCGCCTGCTCTATGTTGAAGTGGGCCCTGTGGGGTTTGTACCTCAACGCGCCGAGTATCAGAAGCTCAAGCCCCTGGAGCTTTTCGTAGGAGTCCTCGGGGATGGCGCTGCAGTCCGTAACGTAACCGAAAGGCCCGATCCTGTATCCGAGTATCTGCCAGTTGTGGTGATAGATGTCGATGGGCTCTATCCTGATTCCCTCGAACCTGATCTCCCCGTTTATCTCCTTGAAGTTAAGCCTGGGCTTTCCTCCCGCGGCCGGGAAGGAATCGAATATGTAGGCGAAGTTCCGCTTTATGTCATCGAGGGTCACCGGGTTCGCGTAACAGTCTATATCCATTGAATTTATGAAGTTAAACGCCTTGAGATCATCTATCCCGTGGGTGTGGTCCGCGTGGGAGTGGGTATAGAGAACAAGATCGATTCTGGTTATGCCTTCCCTAAGAGCCTGGGTCCTCAGATCGGTAGAGGTGTCGATAAGTATTTTCTTTCCGTCCACCTCAACGACCACGGAACTTCTGGTACGTTTGTTCTTAATATTATCCGATGTGCATACGTCACATTGGCAGCCCACCACGGGGACGCCGGTTGAAGTGGCACATCCGAGCACTCTGACCTTCATAGAACACGCCAAACATGGTAGAATTGATTTGGTAAGAACATAACATACAAATCTTCCGAAAATAAATTTACAACGGCCCAACAACCAATATACTTTCTGTGTAAAGTGAAAAGCCGCATAAAACTTTTTCCCTTCCTAATAGCTTCTATCTGTCTGCTTGCCCTTTCTTTCGCCACGGCGAAGGAGAAAAACAGGGCTCTCTACGAAGAGAATTTCAAGCTTTACCGCCAGCTCGAATCAAATTCCGAGAAAGCCAAAAGAAGCGAGACATGGGATCTCGTGGGAAGCACCTTCTACAGGCTGTACTCGCAGGACCCCGAGTGGAAAAACGCCCCGCTCTGTCTCTTCGTCGCCGCTAGGGTATACGAGAAAAAGTCCCTCAGGTTCAAGACGCCGCAGGACTCCGAGAAATCGCTTCAGTACTCGCGCGAATTCATAAAAAGATATCCGAAAGACAGCCTAGCCGACGACTCGTGGCTCAGGGTGGGAAGGATCCTTGAGCGCAGGGGGAAGAAAAAGGAAGCCGCCACGGCGTACCAGAGAATCGTCTACGGAATGGAGGAATCAGACACCTACGAGATAGCCAAGAAGAGACTTGCGACACTCACGGGAACGAAAACTTCAAAGAAAGCAAAGCCCGCAGCAAAAAAAGCCCCACCCAAAACATATCCCAAGGGGTACGCCGTCGTAAAGAAAATAAGGCACTGGTCAACGGACGATTATACGCGGGTCGTAATAGAGGCCGATAGAGAGATCAAGTACACATCCAACATGCTGCGTCCCGATCCCGAGTTAAAGACCCCTCCCCGCCTTTACGTCGACCTGGAGAAAACCGTCATTTCGGATTCGGTCAGCATCGAACCCATCACGAAGGGACTTCTCGAGAAGATAAGTTTCGCGAGCAACCGCCCGGGGGTGTCGCGCGTCGTGCTCTACATAAAGGATCTCGAGGGCCACAAGGTTTTCTCCCTACCAAGATCGGAACAGAACCCCTCTTTTAGGCTCGTGATGGACATAAAGGGAGCGGGAGCGCAGCCTGAGAAGATATTCGCTAAGGACGCTCCTTCTTACAACAAGCAGGGACCCTCTCTTGAATCCAAGGTTCCCGAAGGAGAAATAGCAAGCCTCAAGCAGGCCCTGGGACTCAAGGTAAGAACCATAGTGATCGACCCGGGCCACGGAGGACATGATCCGGGCGCCGTAGGTCCAAGCGGCCTCAGGGAAAAGGACGTAAACCTCAAGATAGCCAAGAGACTGAGGGAGAGGCTTATAGAAGAGGGAAAGAGCTTCGGCATAGAAAACGTCTACCTTACCAGAAGCACCGACAGGTTCATTCCTCTTGAGGAACGCACGGCCATAGCGAGAAAAAGAAAAGCGGACATTTTCATATCCATACACTGCAACGGGGCAAGAAGGAAAAAGGCGCACGGGATAGAGACCTACATACTGGGCTTTACGGACGACCAGACCTCCCTGCAGCTCGCGGCCAGAGAAAACGCCACCACGACCAAGGGACTGCACGAGCTCGGAAACACACTCAAGCAATACATACTCAGCGCCAAGAAAGAGGAATCCCAGCAAGTCGCCACTTACGTGCAGAAATCCATAGTCCAGAACGTTTCCGTGAAATACAAGTACGTAAAGAACAAGGGAGTGAAAAAAGCTCCTTTTGTCGTGCTGATCGGCGCGGACGTGCCGAGCCTGCTGATTGAAGCCTCCTTCATAACAAACCCGAGAGAGGAAAGAAGGCTTAAGAGCGAAGCCTACATAGAAAGAATAGTGGACGGAATAGTTCTGGGGATAAAGAAGTACTCAATGCAGACCCAGAAAGTCTCCTGAGGCCCCGCATACCTTATGGACAGCGTAAACAGCGAGATTGCGAAAATATTCTCGAGGATAGCCGATTCCCTTGAGATCCTGGATGAAAACGTCTTCAAGATAAACGCCTACAGGAAAGCCTCGCGCAATATTTCCTCAATGCCTGATTCCCTTAAGGAATTCGACGGGGAAAAGGAACTCTCGACGATACCGGGAGTCGGGAAGGATCTTTCCCAGAAAATAATCGAGCACAGGCTCACCGGAAAAATCGCCTACTACGAGGAAATAAAACAGCAGGTTCCAGACGAACTCGCAGAGCTTCTCGATATAAGGGGAATCGGGCCTAAGTTTCTCCGCACCCTGGTAAAACGCTTCGGGGTAACGGACATAGAGAGCCTGAAAGAGACCGTCGCCAGTCCGGACATTCTCGAGGTAGACGGCATAGGAAGAAAGAAAATCGAGCAGGTATCACGCTCTATAGAGGTTTTCGAGGGCGGGAAAAAGAGAATGAGGCTTACAGAAGCCCACCCTCTCGGCACAGCGATAAAAGAGGAAATAGAGGAAATCCCCGGCGTCCTGCGGGCCGAGCTTGCCGGTTCGCTTCGAAGGATGAGGGAAACCGTCGCGAACATAGACATAATCGCCTCGGCTGATGACCAGGCGGGAGTGATAGAGGAATTCATAAATCTCGGCTTCACTAAAGAAGTTCTCCGCAGAAGTGAAAACAGCGCGCGGATCCTTACGCAGACCGGGATACAGGCCGATCTTCTGGTTGTAGAACCCGCCTGCTACGGCTCAGCGCTTCAGAACCTGACGGGCTCTCGTTCCCATAACGCAAGAATAAGGGAAATCGCGGCGGCAAGGGGTCTTGAGACGGACCCCGCGGGCATCCGAAACGGTGATGGATACTTCTCCTCCGAGGAGGAGATCTACGAATCCCTCGGGCTAGGCTGCATCCCCCCTGAGCTGCGTGAAGACCGCGGAGAGATCGAAGCGGCACTCGCAGGGAAGCTTCCCGCGCTGCTCACCGTAGAAGACCTGAGGGGAGACCTCCACGCCCATTCAACCTGGAGCGACGGAGCATCAACCATACAGCAGATGACGGACAAGGCGGCCTCGCTCGGCTACGAATACATAGCCATAACCGACCACTCGCCCTCTTCGAGGATAGCAAAAGGGCTAAGCGTAAAGAGACTTTGGCAGAAAAAAGAGGAAGTGGACAAAATAAACTCCGAGGGCGGAACGATAAGAATACTTATGGGTTCGGAGGTCGACATACTGCCCGACGGCTCCCTTGATTATCCAGATGAAGTGCTTCGGGAACTTGATTTCGTCGTCGCGTCGGTCCACGGCTCTTTCTCAATGGAAGAAGAGGAAATGACGAGACGGATATGCGGCGCGCTTGAGAACCCCAACGTGGACGCTCTGGGACACCCGACCGGAAGGCTGATAGGACAGAGAGATCCCTACAGGGTCGATATAGACGCCGTTATTGAAACAGCGAGAAACCACGACAAAGCGCTTGAGGTAAACTCATCCTACAAAAGGCTTGACCTTAAGGATACCCACGCCAGAAAAGCCGTTGAGGCCGGGGTAAAAATCATAGTGTCAACCGACGCCCACAGGATCCATCACCTTGAAAGGATAATTTTCGGGGTCGGAACGGCAAGGCGGGGATGGGTAAAGAAAACAGACGTCGTGAACACCTACGGCTTATCTGAACTCCTTAAATGGCTTGGGAGCCACGACTCCTAAGATGGCCCGACTCACCAAAAAGCAGGCCCGGGCGGAAATATCGCGCCTGAGAGATGAGATAAGGCGCCATGACCATCTCTACTACGCGGAGAGCAACCCCGAGATTCCCGATGCCGATTATGACAGACTCATGAGAAGACTCGTGGAACTCGAGCAGGACTACGGTCTTGCCGTACCGGATTCCCCATCGCAGAGAGTCGCGGGAGAGGTTGCCGAGCAGTTCAATCCATTCTCTCACGTAATTCCAATGATGAGCATTGATAACGCGGTGGATGAGCAGGAAACCAGGGAGTTTGACAAGCGGATAAAGAGATTCCTCAAGACCGAAGAAGAGATCGAATACGTCCTGCAGCCCAAGTTCGACGGGGTTTCGGCATCGCTTACCTACGCTGAGGGGGAACTGCTCCACGGGGCCACGAGGGGCGACGGAAAAACGGGAGAGGAAATAACGGCAAACCTAAAGACCGTAAGGTCCGTTCCCCTGGCTCTTTCGGGGCGGGGGCGAAAGCCGAAGCTGGTCGAGATAAGGGGGGAGGTCGTATTCCCGAAAAGCCTGTTCGCGAAGCTGAATGAAAAGCTTGGAAAACTTAATGAAGAACTTGAGAAAGAAAACGAAACTCTCCTGAAAGAAAACAAAAAACCGAAGCCCCTCAGGATGCTGTTTAAAAACCCGAGAAACGCGGCTTCAGGCTCGCTTCGCCAGCTTGACTCTTCTGTGACGGCGCGACGTCCCCTGCGCTTTTACGCCTGGGGAGTGGGCGGCTGCGAAGGAGTGGATTTCAGGGACGAGCTTGAGATATACGAGGCTTTTCGTAAATGGGGGTTCCGGGTTGAAGAACCCAAAAACTGCATAGGAATCGATGAAGCTATCGAGTACGCAAAGGAGCTTGAGCGAGAAAGGGATTCCGTTGATTACGAGATTGACGGGGCCGTTTTGAAGGTAAAAAGCAGAAGGCTGCAGGAACTTCTGGGCGTAACGGCGAAATACCCCCGCTGGAGCGTGGCCGTAAAGTTCTCTCCCAAGCAGGTAACCACCAAGGTAAGGGATATAACCATCCAGGTCGGAAGAACAGGACACCTTACCCCGGTAGCCGAGCTTGAGCCGGTAAAGATATCCGGCATCGAGATAAAAAGGGCCTCTCTTCACACGGAGGACACAGTAAGGGAAAAAGACATTAGGGTCGGCGACACCGTGGTGGTGCAGAGAGCGGGAGACGTAATCCCGGAGGTTGTGGAAGTGATTCCCTCGGGGAAAAAAAGAAAAAAACGTTTCTCCATGCCGAAGACCTGCCCTCGCTGCGAAACTTCGATTGAGAGGGAAGGCTCCTTTCATCTGTGTCCGAATATATCCTGTCCCGCGCAGATCAGGGGAAGGATAAGTCTTTTTGTCTCGAGAAACGCTTTTGACATAGAGGGACTCGGGGGAAAAAGAGTGGAACAACTAATAAATGAAGGGATCCTGCAGAACATGGCGGATATTTTCACTCTCAGGAAGGAGCAACTTCTCGGACTTGAGGGATTTGCGGAGAAATCCGCCGATAATCTCCTCGAGGAAATAGAAAAAAGCAGGGATATAAGCTTCGAGAGGTTTATAAACTCTCTTAGCATAAAGCACGTGGGCGTAAGGACCGCGCAGACGCTGGCCCGTGAATTCAAGACCCCCAGGAACCTAATGGCAGCCACGACCGAAGATCTTCTTCGCGTTGACGGCGTAGGCGAGGAGCTGGCCCAGAGCATACTCGGATTCTTCGGGGACCCCGAGAGAAAGGGAGTGGTGGAAGCGCTTCTGCTTCAGGTGAGAATAGAAGAAGAGCCCGAACCGTCAGGAGAAAACGAAAAGATCGCGGGAAGAACCTTCGTGCTTACAGGCACCCTATCGGTTCCCCGGGAGCAGGCAAAAAGCGAGATAGAGAGGCTCGGCGGAAAAGTCGTTAACTCAGTATCCGGAAAGACCGATTTTCTGGTTTCAGGAGCAAACCCGGGAACCGCGAAACTTAAAAAGGCCAGTGAGCTCGGAACGGATATCATTACGGAAGAACATCTGAAAAGCCTCATAGGGCTTTAGTTCCGTGCCTTTGCCTGTACACCTCGTAGAGAAAAATCCCCGCGGCGACAGAAGCGTTTAAGGATTCCACTTTCCCCTCTTTTGGAATGGAAAGCAGGAAATCGCATTTCTGCCTTGTCTTGCTTCGCATCCCCCTGCCCTCGTTCCCGATCACAACGGCTATATCAAGCGAAGCGAAGTCGCAACTAGAGACCGCGTCCCCGGAACCCGCATCGGCTCCCGCGACCCAGACCCCTCTTTTCTTGAGGGAATCGATCACCCTGCCGAGATTCGTCTCCCGGGCGATCTTTATGTTGGCCGAAGCCCCGGAAGAAACCTTTACCACCGTCGGATTCACGTCGCACGCCCGGTCAGCGGGTATCACGATTCCATGGACTCCGAGAAAATCCGCTGTCCTTATTATGGCGCCGAGATTCTGCGGGTCTTCTATGTGATCAAGAACAAGAAGGAAAACCTTCTCCTGTCTTTCCCCGGCCACTCGGAGAATCTCTTCAACCGAACTGTAGACAAAATCAGAGACTTCAGCCGCTATGCCTTGGTGATTCGGGCTTTTGCATATATCCGTAATCGCGTTTCTTGGAAGATGGGTGAGTTTTATGCGGAATTTCTTGATCGAGGCGTGCATCCTCGGGTCAGAAGAGACGTCGAAATTCTCCGAGACCATGATTTTCTTTATCTCACGGGGAGAATTGCGGAGAAGCTCTGTGACTGAGTTCTTTCCGTAAACAATCAACGCGGACTTTCCCCGACCCCGAAATTCTTCTTAACGTAGTTAATCTTGTACAGTATGTTGTCCTGAATCCACTTGGCGTCCCACCACTCAAGCGGCCTCACCGGAACTCCCTGGACGTAAACCCCGAAGTGCAGATGGTCTCCAACCGCAAGCCCGGTAGTGCCCGTCCTTCCCACGATATCTTTTTTCCCCACGCTGTCCCCGACGCTCACATCCATCGAGCTAAGATGGGAGTAAAGACTCATAATCCCCATTCCATGGTCGACGATAACCGTATTGCCGTATATGCCGAGGTGCTCAGCGAAGACCACCACTCCGCTGTTAGAGGCGGGAACGGGGTGTTTTTTAGTAACCGAGAGGTCATAGCCGAGGTGATACTGGTTGTCGACCACGCTGCCGTCCATCAGGTAGTCCCTGTGGTCGGCAAACGTCGCACCCACCTTGGAATTGCGGAGTTGGTTGAACTTCCCTTCCCAGAGAATCTCGCCCTCGCTCTGTTTTCCGATCTCATATATCCTGTTGTCGTTTTCCTTTCTCGTCTCGTTGTTTATCTTCAGAAACACCTTGAGAAAATCAGGTTCCCCACCGTCCCCGACCGGAGAATAACCGTAAACTTTGATAAAGAGCGGGAGCACCTTCCTTTTCAGAAACCACTCGGAGAGGCCTATTTCATCCTTTACGTACGAGGCCCGAAGAAGCCGGTGATAAACAGATTCCCTCACTTCGTTGCCGGCCGCGTCAGTTGCGAAAATCTCTATCTTTTCACCCCTGTCCGCATTATACGGATAGGCAATAAAGGCAAGATATATCAGGGGGTCTTCGAAGTACCCCGGGTAGCCTTCGAAAAAAAGATCCTTTACCTCGACGCCCGTTGAGACCGTGTCCTCAGAAACCTTGTAAATGACAACTCCCGCGCCCCCGTGTCTTATGTAAAGTATGGGGGAAAGTTCCTGTATCTCGGGAGGAATGAAATCAAGGGTGACCCTCTGGCTGAAAACGGCCCTTCTCCCGGCGAGAAGGCCACTCATGAAGCGGTCAGTCGCCTCTATGTAGAGTTCCGCCGTACCGCTTTTTATGCCAAGCTTCTCGGGGTTAATTCTCACGCTTATCACATCGCTTTTAGTCCCCTTCTTGTACTCCTTTTCAACAAGGACGGATTCCCCGTAAGCATCAAGCAGGTAGATGCGCACACTGGAAAGCCCGGTGCCCTTGTCGGACACCGTTACCTCAAAGGGGCTTGTGCCGAGACTCTTAATATCCCGGTCAATGGATATTACTGGAGGGCTCATCTCGGCAATGGAGATAACCTTTATGAGAGCAAGGACCAGAATCACAATCCCAAAAACAGCCGCGACCTGTTTTCCGGATACCTTTAGCATTTAAAACAACCTCCTTTGAGTTACTGTAGCAGCCTCGCCTTTTATGTAATAAAAACAGCCCGGATAGCACAAGTGAATCAGAAAGAAAATCCTATTTCCGCACCGCCCCAAGAAACTGAAACCTGCCTCTCGCACGATCCGGTTTTACGGGGAAAAGCCCGCAGCAAACAGAACATTCATGTGGAAAAAACCTTCCGGGCACCTCAAGTGAGTTCTGTTTTTATTTGGCGGCTTTTAAGTATAATAGGCTTGTTAGGAAAATCCAGATTCTTACAGCGTGACCGAAGAGAAATTCCCTGCGTTTTTACTAAAGACAGTGCGTCGAAGAACGATTTTTTTTATATTCACGGCAGTAATTTGCGTCCTTGTCGTGGGGCTTTTTCTGTTCTCCCAGACTGAGCAGAGCCGCCAGTACGCAAAAAACCTGATAGAGCAAGGGCTAAACTCGATCCCCAATTTCCATATCAGCCTTGGAGATATCGAGGGAAGCATAATCTCCACAATGGAGATAAACGATATTGAGGTAAAAATAGCCGGAGAGAGTTACATGAAGATCGAGAAACTCTCGACGAACTACTCAATCCCGCTTCTTTACTCAATAATCTCAAGAAAGAAGCTCTACCTCTCCGACACGGAGATAAAAGGTCTTGAGCTTCACCTCGCAAAAGACAGCCGCGGTGTATGGGATTTCAAGAAACTAAAGAGCGAAGACGAAACCGCGAAGGGCCCGCAAGGGAAAAGAATAAGCCTCATTTTCGCGAACAGCAGAATCCGCGATTCCCGCATTACGATTGTTGACCGCACGAGAGACAAGCTCTGGGAGTTTCATCTGGTCGAGGAATCTCTTTTTTCGATAAACATCATCGAACTGACGAAAAAAATCGAACTTCACGCAAAGGACATAAATTTCGACTACGTGCCCCGCAGAATCAGGATAAGAAATCTCAAGGGAAAAATCGATATAGCCTCCTGGGACTGCGTATTCAAAGACGCCGGATTTAAGGTCGAGGGGGTGCCGATCAGGGGAAGCGGCATCGCTAGGGGCCTTAGAAATCCTGAGTTCGACATGACCGTATATTTCGACGAGCTTGGAATAAACGGCAAGGGAAAGCTTAACCTCGAGGCGAAAACGAAGGTCAAGATGCACTCCTTGGACAACTTGGTCGGCACGATGGAGATTTCGACCCCCGATTCATCTCTTAACGGCAAGCGGCTCTGGACAGACCTAAAGCCGGTCGGTGTTAAAGGAACAAAAATTTTTATAGAAGGCAAAGTAGGCGGAGGATTCGGGGAGTCAAGCCTCAAGGGCAGCATCGACTTCAGTAAATGGCTCGCAAGGGAAGAGAAGAACTGGTTTGACTTCACCGCGGAGCTTGACGGCGCGAACACGGATGAACTGACCGAGATACTCAACCGCACACCCTACCCGCTTAAGTTCGGAGACAACTCAAGGCTAACCTCAAACCTCAGGGTAAGCGGCAGCTGGTCGAGCAGGGAGATATATTCCCTGCGGATCGAACCCGATTATCTTGACGTAACAGACAGCGACCAAAGCAACCTTCGGATCGGAGGTTACGTGACGTTCAGAAACGACGGTACGGATTTCGATCTCACCTCAAAGGCAAAGAGGTTCAAGCTTAAATTCGAATTCCCCGACATTACGATTGACAACTATGTAGACGGAAGCGCGACTTTTCGGGGAGCGGCACCAAAGAAAGGCAAGTTCTTTGAAGACAAGTACCTGCACGTAAACGCCGATCTCAAAACGGACGGATTTTACGGAATAACGAACATCGACTCCCTGATAGACGGCAGCATTCAGAAAGGAACCCTGACGGTAAACAGGCTCAACGTCCTCTCCGATCAATTTTCCCTGTCCGCGGAAAAAACCAAAGGAGCGCAGAGGGGCCTTGACTGCGTTTTTCAATTCGCTACGCAGAACCTGGGGTTTCTCTCCGAGATTGACGAAAGAATTCCCTTGGTTTTAGGAAAAATAGAATCAAGCGGAAAAATCAGCGGCGACATTTTCACTCCGCTTATCGAGGCAGACTCGCGCGTGGAGAACTTCGCCTACGGAAAAGATTTCATGGTTCAGGACATGTCCGTCCGGTCAAGCACGCGGATTGACTTAAAAAACACCCCCAAGGTGTCCCTCGATATATATCTTCAGGGAGAGCGGGCCCGCGTTTTCGGCAATTCCCCGGACACGATCGAGGCAAAGGTTCGGGGAACGGAGACTCTCTTTGACGCGGGCGTCCTTTTGAGCAAGGAAACCGGTTCCTACGCCTCTTCAGAGTTCAGCGTCAGCGGCCTGCTTGAAGACAAGAAAAGACTAAGGATGACATACCTTGAAGGTCTTCTTGACGAAAAGCTGTTTAAGAACAAGGGGGATATCTTCCTCGACATATCTTCTGACAGAACAAGCGTTCGGGGGGATGAATTCCGCTATGGAGACGGGAAAATCTCAAACTTCCTGGGAGAAATCGACAGGAAGGAAAAAACGGTCGAACTGCGGGCCGACATAACGAACTTCAACCCTCTGATCATATCAAAGGTCATCAATCTGAGACACGACCTGGGGGGAACTCTCGACGGAAAGGTCCGGGCCAGCGGCTCTATTAACGCTCCGTCCATCCAGGCCGAAATAAGATCAGACGGCTTCTCCTACGGATTCCCCGCATCAGGAGATATGGAAATCAGCCTTCGCGGGGAGAGGGGAAGACTTTCCCTGGACCTGCTGTCCTCGCTCGATAACAAGGAAAGCCTGAGCTTGCGGGGAGACCTGCTGGTTTCGGGAAATGCCGAGAGCCCGTTAGAAGCGGTAATGGGAACCTCGATGGACCTTCAACTGAAGTCGGACGGATACGCCATTGATTTCATGAAAATTTTCTCGAACTCCATAGAAAGAATCGAGGGAAACTTCTCATCCGGCGGCCTTTCTCTAAAAGGCACCCTCTTAAGGCCGCGGGTAAAGGGGGATCTCGAACTAAGCAACACGAGACTCTTTTTGTCCCAGCTGAGAAACAGCCTGTTCACCGAGCACGCGAAGCTTTCGTTCAGCGGGTCAAAACTCTCCCTGCCGAGGACGGAAATCCGTTCAAAAAACGGGAAAGCCTACCTTAGGGGCAAAATGAACATCTCCGACTTCACCTACCGCGCCGATCTTGAGATGGAGAAAATAAGGTTTAATCCGCATTCAATAAAAACGGACCTCTCGGGTGACCTCAAGATAGAAAAAAAAGATGAATTTCTCAAGGTAACGGGAAAGACCAAGGTCACCGCGGGAAGGATTCGCCTTTACCCGGGCAGAATAAAAAGCGTAAAGGACATCAGTTTCATAGAGAAAACCGAAAGCCTGGCCGATGAGTTTTCACTTGAGGCACAGAACGAAACCGGTTTCTACAGAGAGAAAACCGCGCTCGATATCTCAGTCGACATCTCCTCGGGCACATGGATAAAAACCAAGGAAGCCAACTTCAATACAAGCGGGAAACTGAGGCTCAAAAAAGAACCGGGCGGTGACCTTGACATGCAGGGCAACATAGTGTCATCCGAGGGGTATTACGCGGTCTTCGGAAAGCTTTTCGACATAGATGACGCCACGCTTAATTTTACCGGTGCATCGAACAACCCTGACCTAAACGTCAAGGCGTATTACGACGCCGGCGACATTGACGTGCACGTAAACGTCACGGGAGAGTTGAGGGAACCGGACCTGTCCCTCACAAGCAACCCCGATCTTGAACAAGTCGACATAATATCCTATATAGTCTTCGGAGCCTCGAGCAACAGGCTTCAGAACCAGCAAAGGGCCTTTGTGGGGAAGTTCGCGACCGCGGTTGCCGCCGGCGGAATCTCGGAGCTTCTAAGCTCGGAGATCGGACTTGACCTCCTTAGCATCCAGGAAGGAGACCGGGGGTTTGAGGACAGCACCCTCAAGGTCGGCTCCTACGTCACAAGAGATATCTTCGTCGGCTACGAAAGATCGCCTTCCAAGACCTCGCTTGACCAGACGGTGCAGATGCGCAACAAGCTCAACCTTGAATGGAGACTGAACAGAAGGTTCTCGGTTGAGAGCCAGATGGGCGGGGAAAACCCCGGAGTCGATTTTTTCTACAATTTCAACTTTTAAAAGACGAAACTTCGGGGATATTCTTTCCGGAAAGAATAACGGAGAAACGCAATGAACGGGCAGAAGCCTATCGTAGCCATAGTCGGAAGACCGAATGTCGGCAAGTCCACCCTTTTTAACAGGATAATAGGGTGGAACAAAACGATAGTAGAGGACATCCCAGGCGTCACAAGAGACAGGGTCTACGAGGACACCCGGTGGAAGGAAAAGGAGTTCACCCTGATTGACACCGGGGGCCTGTCTCTCGGCGAAGACGACCAGGACTACTCTCTCATAAAAGAACAGATAGACGTGGCCATCTCGGAAGCCGACCTCGTCGTGATGCTTTTTGACGGCAGGGACGGGGTCATGCCTCAGGATTCTGAGATCGTGCGGTATCTCAGAAAGACCGACAAAAAAGTCATCTACGCAGTAAACAAGATCGACCATGGAAACATAAAACAGGTGCTAAAGACATACGAATTCTACGGCACCGGCACGGATGATTTCATGGCGATTTCCGCGCTTCACAACAAAAATATCTACGAACTCGTGGAGCAGATCGCTTCCTGCATAGAAACCTCCGGGCAACCGGAAGAAGAATCGGAAGAATCCGAGGAGACGAGAATCGCCGTCATCGGCAAACCTAACGTCGGGAAATCCACGCTGGTTAACAGGATACTCGGAGAACAGAGACTCATAACAAGCCCCACACCCGGCACCACCCGTGACTCCATTGACTCCGTATATGAAAAAGACGGGAAAAAGTACGTCTTTATCGACACCGCGGGCATAAGAAGGAAGTCAAGAATAGACGCCGCGGTTGAAAAACACAGTGTCTTCCGGGCAATAAGGTCGATCGAAAGAGCCCACATAGTGCTGATGATGATAGACGGACAAGAGGGACCGACCCACCACGACTCACGCCTAGCGGAACTGGTAAAAGGCAGAAACAGGGCTCTTATAATACTGCTTAACAAATGGGATCTCGCTCCCGAGGACATAGCGGACCCCAAGGAGGTTGAAGAGGTAACGAAGGAAAAACTGATCGGGGTTGACTACGCCCCCGTGCTGACTATCTCTGCGCTTACCGGCAAGAAGGTCGGGAGAATCTTTGACGTTATCGAGCGGGTGGAGAACAATTTCAAAAGAAAGATATCCACGGGGAAACTCAACAGGTTCCTTGAAGACCTCACAAAACGCCATCCTCCCCCGGTCTACAGAAGAAAGGAGATAAAGCTTTTCTACATCTCACAGCCCTTCACCGCACCGCCGACATTCACGATCTTCACGAATTCGGCAAAGGGCATCCCGGAGAACTACAGAAGGTTTCTTGAGAACCAGTTAAGGGAATACGCGGACTTTGAGGGAGTTCCCCTCAGGCTTCTGTTTCGGGACAGGGAAGGAAAGGAAGTCTAGATCACCGGACCTCAAGTATTATTTTCTGTATGTCAGCGGTCCGCTCAGCTGCGGAGCACATTTCCATCACCCTGCGCCTTGAGTTTCGGCCCATTTCATCCCGAGCTTCTGTGTCCCGCGCAAGAATCGAAATGCTCTCCCCTATCTTCTGAAAATTCCCGGGGGCGCAGAGAAAACCGGTCTTTCCGTCCTCAATGGCCTCCGCTATTCCCCCTATTGAAAAGCCAACGACGGGAAGGCTGAACGCCATTGCTTCTATCACGGACCTCGGGAAAGGGTCCGGATAATTGGACGGAATAACGAACAGGTCAAAATCCTTAAGATACGGCCTCACGTCCTTTCTGTATCCGGTAAAGATAAAGCTGTCCCGCACTCCCAGCCTCTCCGCATGATCCTCAAGCTCCCGCAGGTGGTTTTTCGGGAAAAACCAGGGAGTATCTCCGACTATGACGAACTTTGTCTTCTCGCTGATATTGCTGTTTGAAACAAGCCGGCCTACAGTGTCGATGAATTCCACGTAGCCCTTTCTCGGAACCACCCTCCCGGTGTTCCCGACAAGCACGGTATCTGAGGGGATGGAGAACTCCTCTCTTAGGGAACCCCGGATGGAATCCCTGTCGAAATCCGCTGGGTCAATGCCGTTATAGACGACGTTAACCTTGCTCTTTGCTCTTTTAAACGGCTTGGCCGTGGCACGGGAAACGCATATTATCTTCTTCACGCAACTAAACCCGGAGAGCATCTCCATAAGAGATTTCATAAACCGCGTCTGCTGTATGTTCCTTACGTGCCAGATAACGGGTTTTTTGTTTTTCCTCCCGATCAGAGTGCCCACGATCTTTGCAAGGGTTCCGTTGCAGTAGATAATGTCGATTCCGTTTTCCCTGATTATCTTCGGGGAACCAAAGAGCAGACGTAGCATATTCACTATGTTTGCGATTATTGAGAAAACTCTCATAAGACCCGGGGCCCACGTGGTGTCAGATACCATTGTTGATTTCTGTATGTTCTCGGGAAACCTGGGGTCGACTATGACATTTTCAAATATACCCTCGGATTTCAGGCTTTCAGAGAATATGTCGTGTTTCGGGATGAGCACAAGCGGGTTTATCTTATCCCGGTCGATGTACTTCAGTATGTAGAGAAGACTTCTTCCCGGTCCTCCGTCTCTTACCGAGTGATTGATGAAAAGTACATTCGTTTTCTTCATATCGGCTGATATTGCGGTAAAAAAGTCCCCGGAGTGTCAAAGTGGAAAAGAAAAATAAACTAATACGAATTTCATGTTATCTTTTATGTCAGGCAAATTAAAAATCGAGGAATCTTAATGCACACAAAAACCCGCGCAAGCGCCGTGAAAATCTACCTGTTTTTCCTTTTTATTTCTTTATTCGCAGTTTCGGGATGCGGACTGGATGTTGACTTCGGCGGAAACGACGGGGGCGATGGAAACAGCGACGTGGCATCCGAGGAGACGATAGAGGGAACCATCGAGAATGTGCCGTCTGAACACGAAGGAAAAAGCTTTGTCGTAAAGGCATGCGTCGTGAAGGGAGGAACCATAGAAGAGGTCTGCAGAGCAACGGAGGAAAACGTATCCGAAGACGAAGAATTTTCCCTGAGAGGAAATCTCGACCCGGAAGTTGAGCTTCAGATTTTCGAGAGCGAGAATGAAGATTCTCCCATCGGTTCAAGAAGAATAGAGGTTTTTCCCGGAGCTATGATTGTTATTGAAGACATAAGCATAGAAGCTGATGGAAGGGTAGTTTATGATCCGGAAGAAGCCAACATAACCTTCAGAGGAGAAGTTTCTGACAGGAACCACAACTGTACCGAAGGAGGCGGGAACTTAGACGGACGAATAGACGTTACGATATCGTCTGAAGGCAGCGAAACGGTAACAATAAACGTCAGGCTGGATGGCACGGAAATATTCAGAGAAGACGATCCCATGTGCGAACAGATAGCTTCTGGACGCAACATTGAAATAGACGGGAAATTGACGAATGAATCCAAAACCGTAGAGGCGGATTTAATTGAAATACTCTGAGCCGGTCTTCCTTCTACACGCTATCTTCCCTCCATGGTAACACGCGCCCTTTCTCTTCCTTTCTCCGTAAGAAAGAGCCCTCCACCCGCAACAGCTATTTCCCCTTTCTGCTTCAGAAATTCGACCACTTTTGAGGCAAAATCAGCAGACCGGAACATGCCCCTGCTGTCAGGATGGTTTTTCACCGACTCCCCTCTTTCCTGGTTGTAAAGACTCACGAGAAGCGAGGCCTCGGCAAAATCCATCTTCTGTTTCCTTTTTTCTCTCATTATCCCGAAAAGTCCCCTTTGCGGAGCAAGGAGAAAAACCGCGAGGAAAAACACCCCGCACACAGAAGCCATTGAGCCCGCTATGTTAACGTCGAGCCAGTTGGCGACCCAGAACCCGGAAACAGCGGCCGAGATTCCAAAAACCACGCTCAGAAGAATCATCCTGAAAAGCGAATCCGTAAGAAGGTAAGCACAGCACGGCGGAATCACTATAAGAGCTATAACCAGTATCGAGCCCACGGCGTCAAACGCCCCGACGCATGTAAGCGACACGACAGCCATAAGCAGATAGTGGATGAGTAGGGGACGGAATCCTATTGACGACGCGAAGCTCTCGTCAAAGGTCGACACCTTTAGCTCCTTGTAGAAAAAGGAGATGAAAAGCAGGTTCAAAAGAAGAATCGAACCCATCACGTAAGCCGACATAGGTCCCAGATCCATCCCTGAGAGAATCAGGCGGTGAAAAGGAGCGAACGCTATCTCTCCCAGAAGCACCGAGTGGGTGTCAATATGCACGTTTCGCGCGTACTTGGAAAGCAGTATGACCGCCACGCTGAAAAGAAACGGGAAGACAATTCCTATTGACGCGTCTTTTTTCACGAGCCTTGCGCGGTTGACCGCCTCTATGAGCGAAATCGCAAGTACCCCGCTTGCGGTGGCCCCTACTATGAGGATCGGCGACGAAAGATCCTTTACGAGGAAAAAAGCGAGGATTATGCCGAGCAGAATGGAATGGCTGATCGCGTCAGTCATCATGGACATTCTTCTTAGAACAAGAAAAGCCCCCGGTATTGCGCACGAAGCCGCAACTATAATGGCTACCAACTGTATATCAAGCTGATGCGGGCTCATCCGTTATTCCCCACCGGCGAAAGCTTTCTGATCTCGCGAATACCGCTTGGGGTAAGACGCCAGTTCTCCTCCCCTACTCGCTCCACGTATCCCGCCGTCTGGAGTTGCGAGAGACTTTTTCTAACGTTAAAAGCCTTCTCGCTTCCAAGCGCAAGCAGCCTCTCGGAATGCGCGTAGCCGGGATCGTCATGTTCAAGAGCCAGATCGTGGAGGGCCTTCAGGACATAATCCTTTTTTATCTCCCTTCTGCTCCTGGCGTCTTTGAATCTCAGGGTGAAAAACCCGTTCGGCGAGAAAAGAACCGAGAAGAAAACTATTATGCTCACGCAGACTATAACCGCGGGTCCGGTAGGCACATTCTCAAACCCGGCACTTAGCGCAACACCAGTAACACCGGAGACAGCCGCTATTAAAGCCGAGAGAATCACCATCGAGCCCATACCGCCGGTCCACTGTCTGGCCGCAACCGCGGGGGCAATCAGCATTGAACTCATAAGCACAACCCCAACTGTCTGCAGCCCGATCACTATCGCCGAGACTATGACGGCCGTAACGAGCAGATCCAGAGACTTCATTGAAAAACCCATGGTGCCCCCGAAATCCGGGTCGAAGCAAAGAAGCTTGAACTCCTTCCAGAAAAGTCCCACAACCGAAAGGGCGAAAAGCCCCGTAACACCTATAATAAGGACGTCTTTTTCGACAAGCGCCTCGGCCTGACCGAAAAGAAACTTGTCAAGCCCCGCCTGGTTGGCATCGGGCATCTTCTGCGCGTAAGTGAGAAGAACAAGGCCAAGCCCGAAGAAAACCGATAGCGCCATCCCCATCGCGCTGTCGGTTTTTATCCTTGAGTTGCTCGTAACGAGGTTGATCAGAAAAACCGCCAGGACGGCGGAGAGCGCAGCCCCGATAAAAATCGGCAGCTGTTCCTTGACTCCCATTATGAGGAAGGCAAGAACTATTCCGGGAAGCGCCGCGTGCGACATGACGTCGCCCACCAGGCTCTGTTTTCTCAGCACCGCGTACGAACCGACCACGCCGCTTACAACTCCCAGGGAAGCCGCTCCCAAAAGAATTGTCCTGGCCGTATAGTCAGAGAAAAGCCCAACCGCAAATTCAAGCATCATACTGCCCTTACGGCCGATTTTCTTTCCGGGAAAAAGGAGGTCTTGCCTCCGTAAGCCTTCATGAGATTCTCGGAATTAAAGACCTCATCCACCTTCCCCGAGGCCACAAGCCCCACATTTAGAATGGCGATCCGTTCGTAGTACTCGGAAACGGTGTTAAGATCGTGATGAACCGCGAGCACGGTCTTCCCACCGGCGACAAGTTCCTTCAGTATCCTGACTATCGCTTTTTCGGTCGTGGCGTCAACTCCCTGGAAGGGTTCATCTAGAAGGTAAACCGATGCGCTCTGAACAAGGGCCCTCGCAAGAAAGACCCTCTGCTGCTGCCCTCCGGAGAGCTGGCTTATCTGCCTCTGGGCAAACTCAACCATGTCGACCTTCTCAAGTGCACTCAGCGCCTTTTCATGCTCCTTTTTTCCGGGGCGTCTTATCCAGCCCAAGTCCCCGTAACTTCCCATTTTCACCGTATCCACTACGGAGGTTGGAAAATCCCAGTCCACGGAACCTCTCTGGGGAACGTAACTCACTTCCTTTCTCTGTTTCTCGTAAGGTTTGCCGTGGATGGAGACGACTCCCGCAACGCGCGGAACAAGTCCCTGGATGGATTTTATCAGCGTTGTCTTCCCGGCGCCGTTTGGTCCGACGACGGCAAGCATAGACCCGCTTGGAACCTCAAGATCTATATCCCAGAGAACGGTCTTGTCACCGTAAGCGACGGTAAGATCCGTCACACGGACTGCCGGAACGGCAGGGTTCTGCTCTGCACTGCTCATCACCCATCTCCGGCGACTTCGGCTTTGGAATCGGCAACCTCGATACTGCGGCTGAGGGACTCAACGATAGTATCCACGTTGCTTCTGAACATACCTATGTAGCTGCCCTCTTCTGTTCCCTGACTGCCCATCGAGTCCGAGTAAAGACTCCCGCCTATCAGAACATCAAAACCCCTTGCCTTAACCGAGGCCCGAAGGGCGCGCATGTATCTGGGAGAGATGGAGGTTTCAACGAAAACTGCCGGAATTTTCCGCTCGGTGATTACCCTTGAGAGATTCTGTATATCCGCAACGCTTGCTTCGGAGTCGGTGCTTATTCCCTGAAGCCCCATCACCTCAAACCCGTAGCCTCTTCCGAAATAATTAAACGCGTCGTGGGCCGTTATAAGTACCCTTCTTTCGTGACGCAACAAGGCGATCTTATTCTGTATGTAAGCCTGCAGCAGGTCAAGTTCTTTGATATAGGATTCCGTATTGCTCCTGTAGGTGCTGGCGTTTTGGGGATCGTAGTGAGAGAAGGCCTCCATGACAACCTTGGCCGCTTTTTTCCACAAGGTGACGTCAAACCAGATATGCGGATCGTAGTACCCTTCGTATTCCTCGGGAGAAAGAAGCAGGGACTTGTCGATTCCCTCGGCGACGCCCACGGTGAATATCCCGCTCTTTCTCATCTGGGCAAGAACGTCCGTTATCTTGCCTTCAAGATGAAGGCCGTTATAAAAAATCATGTCGGCCCCGGCAAGTTTCTCCACGTCCCCGGCGCTTGCCTTGTAAAGATGCGGGTCAACTCCGGTTCCCATAAGCGAGATGACCTCCGCTTTTTCCCCGGCGATGTTCTTGACCAGATCCCCGACCATAGAGGTGGTCGTAACCACTTTTATCGTGCCTTCTCTTTTTACGCTTCCGCTGCTTTCAGCGCAGGCCGCGCAGAGCACCAGCAGCGCAGAAAGCATAAAAAACCTTATGCCCGTTATCATTTTCATTTTTTCCTCTCTCAGTTGTTCGCCTTCTCAACCAGTATGTACTTGGCAGCGTTTCGCCCTATGGGATACTCCTTCCCGGTAAGCTCAACAATTATGGGACCTTTAAACGGCTGCTTGGAAACAACCGTCATCTCGGTTTCGGGGTAAAGTCCTATCCCGCCCAGATAGCGAAGCAGTTCCGGGTCGTGGTCGCTCACTTCAACCACTTTTACCAAGGTATCAGGCTCCACATCCACAAGAGCGTCGCACTGCCTCACGATCATGGTGCCGTCGCGGCGCGGAATCGGTGATCCGTGCGGATCGGTGACCGGATAGCCGAGGAACTTGTCGATCCTGTCCTCAAGATCCTCTGAGAGCACGTGTTCCCATTTCTCGGCTTCCTCGTGAACCTGGTCCCAGGGAACGCCGAGCGCCTCCTTTAGGTAAAGCTCGATAAGCCGGTGATGTCTGATTATCTCAAGAGCTATTTTTCTGCCCGCAGGAGTAAGTTTCACTCCCTGGTAGCGCTTGTGGGTTATAAGCTTCCTTTCCGAGAGCTTTTTCACCATGCTGGTCACCGAAGCCGGAGACACGCCCAGTTTTTCCGAAAGCGCGCTTGTTGAAACCTTCCCTTCGGAAGTCTCAACCTCGTAAATAGTCTTCAGGTAATCCTCTATTGATTGCGAAAGCATCTTTTTCTCTCTAATCTACAAAAAAAGCGCTTAAGATTCAGACAGGCAAAAAATTATTTTAGCCTTGTCTAAATTTCTTTTTAATTCTAGCAAAAACCTGTGTGCTGTCAAGGGAAAATTCGGGGGACTATATCCAGCCGGGAGAGAATTCCCAGTTCCTTTGTTTCGCCCGCTCTATCTAAATACGCTTTCTCAAGAAAACGGCCGAGAACAAGACAAACGCTATCAAAGACAGGTTAAGCAAAGCACTTTGAGACGTATGGGTGGTTGCGGCGATTGCGCACCCTTCGTCATCTTCTTTGCAATATTCTGCGTTGTCGAGATAAATTCCTGAACCGACGATACGCCAAGACGGAGGAGTGCCCGAAGGAGCAAAAGGTGGTGTTACGTCTATCACCTCAATATAGCTTTTCTTTATAGAGGAGCCCGGGACTTCGTTTTTTTTAAGATAGCCCTCGTTGTTGTCCTCAAGAGTCTCGGGATGGTCCCAATGATATGTGACGAAGCCGTTATTCCCCACTGCCAAATCTGCTAGGTCCCCGCTTCCATCCGTCACTGCATTGCGAAAAGCTTCCAGAATATTTGCTCCGTCGCACTGAATCGGGTCAGGGTCGGTTAATGAGACCTTAGTCCATAGAGATGGAAATCGAGCCCGTTTATGACCGCGGTGCCGTCCTCGGGAGACAGCATGAAGGGATATATAGAACCCTCCCTGTAATCTCCTCTGGCAAGACAGCCTGTTGTCCTGAGAGCTATCTGAATAGATTTCTCTCCGAGTTCCTCCTCCGCAGACTGTATCTGTTCCGGTGTGCTGCCCGGAATAAGTTCTGTGGCAATGGAGACGAGTCCGAGTTCATCTCTGAGTAGTTCCGATGCTATCCTGTCCTGGCGTGCCTTCAATCCCTCGGCAACTGCTTTTACATACTGTACAAGCGATTCTTCCTTCTCTTGCGGATTTTGTTCGTCGTTAACCTGCTTTGCGGTGACGGGAAGACTGAACAGGGGATCATTACAGTTAGGATTGTCCCTCTCGATTAGATTGTAGTCATCCCTTGCGTGATGAAGACCCACTACTATTGATTATACGGCCACCGGCGGAAAAGATGTCCACGCTCATTGCACATATCGTTCTATCTTCTCCGTCATAGTGGTAATCTACGCATGCCGGTTCCTCGCTGTCGAGCAGAGCCTCCATGGTTATGGTCGTCATGCCGTCCCCATTTCTAAACTCGAAGGGAGGAAAATATTTTTTGAAATGCAGGTCGGGATACAATCCATGGTTTACTATATATCCCTCGGGGTTTACAAGGATGGAGTAGACTTCACCATTATTGAAGACTCCCCGCTCCCTCGCCCGTTGTCCCAATATCACTAATTCTCTGGCTTGCTCCGGGCGACTAAGGTTTGAGTCCTCCTGGACCAAGGCAATGTGCTCTGCCAGGTGACGGGCCATTTTCTCTATGGAAGCCGCATCTCCAACACCGACGTTTTCCACACTTGTATCGAGGTCCGGACTGTGGGAATAGCCCCTGTATTCATGAGCGGACGCTTCGGTGCCGAATAAGAAACTAACACCAAGTGCAAAAAACAGACTTAAGAAAATCCCGTGCATTTTAATCTTCACGCTAATTACCTCTCCAATAAATTTTTTACCGCACTTAAATAACAATGACGGCCAGCAGCCACCTTATTAAATCAAGGCTGAAGTTGAAATGCAATAAATACATGGGGAAAGGTCAAAGAATATCAAGCACACGCTCTATGGAATGCAGGAAGGAAAATCAAAATCTAAGAGTTTGGGAGGATTGTATATAATTCCCAAAATTCGAAGTTTCAAAAGAAGTATTTATGGCTTAGAATAAGCCCTGTGGGGAAGGAGCATCATAAAAGAATAAATCCCCTTGCGGGCGTGGCAGGTCTTGTCTGCCTCTTTCTCCTTGTTTTTTCCTCATGCTTCACGACGGAAAACAAGGGAAATTATCCCGTCGGGACCGCTTTCAATGTACTCTACTCTTTCCCCCACGACCCGACCGCCTTCACCCAGGGTCTTGCCTACAGAGACGGTTTCCTTTATGAAAGCACCGGGCTTTACGGAAAGTCATCTCTTAGAAAAACGGACCCCGCCACGGGAAAAGTGCTCGCCAGGATAGATATTCCCCGGGAATTTTTCGGCGAAGGTCTAACCATAATAGGCGACAGCATATATCAGCTCACGTGGAAATCCGGCCAGGGTTTCATATACGGCAAGGAAAACTTGAAGCGCAAGGGATCATTTACCTATTCCACGGAGGGCTGGGGGCTTACCGACGACGGAACGAGCCTCATAATGAGCGACGGGACCGAGAAACTGTATTTTCTCTCCCCCGAGAGCTTCGAGGTAACGAAAGTCTTAAGCGTAAAGGAGAATGGACCGGCAGTTGACATGCTTAACGAGCTCGAATACGTGGAAGGGAAAATCTACTGCAACATATGGCACTCGGATGATATAGTGGTGGTAGATTCCTACAGCGGCATGGTGGAGAGACGGATAAACTTGGGGGAGCTGAGAGAAAGGCTCGGTTTTGCGGACGCGGCAGGAGCGCTGAACGGAATCGCCTGGAAACCCTCCTCTCGCACTTTCCTTATCACCGGAAAAAACTGGTCCGAGGTTTTCGAGATAAAGCTCAGCCCCGCCTCCCCTTGAAGCGGGAACCCAAGCGGGTAGACTCATTTTCCCTTCTGTGTCCCCGTAGCTCAGTTGGATAGAGCGCAGGATTCCTAATCCTGAGGCCGCAGGTTCGAATCCTGCCGGGGACGCGCCAGTAAAAACCCTACGAAAAAAGCTGCCTGAATATCATCCAGATAATCTTCACCCCGGCCATAACGCTTCCCGTGACTGTTCCGGTTACCTTGGAAGTCCCTATTCTCTTTCTGTAACTCACCGGCACCTCGGTGCAGCGAAGCCCTTTCTTCGCGGCCTTTACCTGCATCTCGACCGTCCATCCGAAAGTCCTGTCTCTCATTTCGAGAGAAAGGAGCTTATCGTATCTTATGGCCCTGAAAGGACCGAGATCGGTGAAATCCACTCGGTAGAGCAGTTTTATGAGCCTGGTCGCCACGTAGTTGCCCACAAGGGCCTGGGGCAAAAGCGCCCCCCTCTGTCTTTCGCCGATGGTTCTTGACCCTATGACGAGATCGTATCCGCCCTCGGTTATCGATGAGAGGAGGGTTTTCATTTCTCCCGGGTAATCAGAATAGTCTCCGTCCAGAAATACTATGATGTCAGGCAGATAGGAAGAGTTCTTAATGTAATTTATTCCCGTAAGACAGGCCTGTCCGTACCCTTTTCTCTCTTCGTTTATGACCGTGGCTCCGCAGCCCGAGGCAACGCTTGCCGTGGAGTCGGTTGAACCGTTATCGACAACCACTATCTCCGTAACGAGGTCCTGGGGGATATCCCCGATTACCTGTCCTATGGAGCGCTCTTCGTTTAAGGCCGGTATTATGACAACCGTTTTTTCCATGGAATTTTTATATGGAGATAAGTTCCACCTGCGGGATAAGAACTATGTGGCGCGAAAGCAGTGGTTTTTGGAATCTTGAGCGTATCGCCTCGCAGTAACCGTCCATCTGCTTTTCATAGTCCCCGCGGGCATCATCATCAATTGATTTTCTGTACTTGTAATCGAAAAGACGCATCCCCCCATCCTCTTCTGTGAGAAGGTCTATTCTGCCTCTTTTCGGAGAGCCTTTACCGGGATCAAAGACAAATTTAAGCTCTCTTCTGGTTTCCCGAGCCTCGCCTATAAAGGAAAAGAGTTCGGATTCCAGGAAATTCGAGGAAAGTTCCAGCAGCAGTTCTTTCATATTCGGGTTTGAAACAAGAAATTCCCCCAGAACGAACTCAATTTCTTTCTCAGCCGTTTCCTCCCTAAAATCCCAGACCTCAAGGAATCTGTGCATTATGCTCCCTGTCCTCTCGGGGTCTTTCAGACGGTCGGTCGGAGAAAACAGGTCTGGAAGCGGGGAAACCTCCGCCCGCTCTCGCTTATTTTCCCTATCGTATGTGGGTTCCATGTATTTAAGCCGCAAAGGAGTTTCCGTTCCCACAGATGGAGTATCCGGGGCGGAGTCAGGTTCTTCTGAAGTTTCTCCCTCGTAGAGGCCTGGGAAAGAGATTCCCCAGGTGTCGTCTGTAAATCCTTGCGGTGCTTCAAGGCACCGGGAAGAGAGGAAAAGTTTCGAATCAATAAGCTCGGCGAAGCTTCCTTTTTCCACCTGCATCCGGTTTTCCCTGGCCAAGCGGCGGCCGCTTAAGCATATGAAAAGTCTTTCCTCGGCCCGGGTCATGGCCACGTAGAGGTCTCTTCTTTCCTCCTCGGTTTCTTTTCTCTCGACACGGGATTTAAGCTCTTCCCAGTTATCCGAAGAGGAAGCCGGGTATCTGACTACAAAACCTTTTTCGATATCCGCTATCACCCTTTCAGACGGCACAACCCTTCTGTAGTTAGTGTTGCAGAGAAAAACGGTATGAAACTCAAGCCCCTTCGCCCCGTGAACCGTCATAAGCTTCACTACGCCGCTGTCGTCTGTTTCCTCAAAAACCTGCTCTTCTTCGTAACTTCCGCGCATGGAATCAAAGTGCTCAACCACCTGACGAAGCCCGTACCCCTTGTGTGAAACCAGATTCTCCGTCATCAGAAGAACTTTTTTGAGGTTGAGGTACTTGGCCCTGCCGTCCGGAAGCGCCAGGGCCGCGGAGGAATAACCAAGCCCGTTTACAGCGAGATCGACCGCCCTGAAGACATCTCCGTTAACGTACTGCCTTCTTTTTTCATCAAGAAAACGAAGGTATTGCCCGACCCTGGAGCCATTTTCCCTTCCCTCTCCCCGGAAATGGGAGAAAAGCTCGTCATCCGACGCCCCGAAATAAGGAGACCTGAGCACTGATCCCCGCGCCAACAGGTCCTGAGGATCAAGCAGGTATCTGAGCATGGACATGACGTCCCTTACCTCGGGAAGATCGTAGAAGCCGCGCCCTATGCGTGACTGGAACCTGATTCCCTCCCGCGCAAGAGCCTTCTCGTAGACAGAGACGTTTGAAGACCTTCTGAACAGAAGAGCAATCTCTTCCGAAGATTCCTTCTGTATCTCTTTTATCCTCGACGCCACGGCACGGGCTTCAAGTTCAATAGCCGCATCGGGCTTCGCTCCTTCGCACGCGATGATTTCCACCGAGATACCGGAACCGCTCTTAGGTACAGGGACTGTCATCTTTTCGTAATATCCTTCGGGAAAAGTGTCGGTGAAAAAAGCATTGAAAAAATCTATGAGACTGCCGCGGGAGCGGTAATTGGCCGCAAAGGATATTTTCTCGAAATCCCCGGCCTGAATTATCTTCCCGAACGTCTCGGGCTCGGCCCCCCTGAAACCGTAAATGGACTGGTTCACGTCACCGACCACAATAAGACTGCCTCCAGAGTCACCGTCTGTGAGAAGATTCATCAACCTGAGCTGAAGGGAATCGGTGTCCTGGAATTCATCAACTATAATAAACTTCAGAAAGTTTCTGTAATAGCCTAGTATTTCAGGATTTTTTTCGAGGAGTTCAATTGTGAGACGTACCATGTCCTCGTACTCTATTTTCTCCTCAAGGATTTTCCTCTGCCTAAGAAAACCATACGCGTCGCCTGATAAATCAAGATAGATAGAGTTGATTTCCGAATCATAATGTCCCATGACTGAAAAGACCGTATCAACAAGCGCAAGCCTCGACTGCTCAACCTCAGACTTTCTCATCTCATTTCTCGCCTCTTCATAAACGGCTTTCAGGTAGCGAATATTGGGATCAAGACCCAAGGTCATGTCTATCTTCGCGCTTAGGTCCTCAAGAGCCTGTTTTCTCCTTTCGGAACGGGACGAAAGAACGGAGATATAGTCCTCGATCCTCGTGTGAAGTCTTTTATCCATGGATTCAAGCGCTTCCGGGGGAGGCTTTTCGGTACCGGGTTTCTCTCCGCAATAGGAAAAAGGAGGTGTCATATGGAGCCTTGCCGCTTCTTTCAGTATCATCGCCACGATCTTAAGAATCTGGGCATAGTCATAAGATTCCATCTCGAGGAGTCTCTTTATCCTTGGGTCGCCTTCCCCGATCTTCGTCAGAAGAAACTTGCCGATATTCTGTTCGTAAAAAGCGTCCTCCTCGGAACCTTCAATTACGGAGAAGTTAAGCGGAAGTCCTGAATCAAAGACGTTTTCCCTCAGTATCCCTGAGCAGAAGCTGTGGATAGTTCCTATGGGAGCGGAGAAGAACTTCCTGCGCCAACCCTCGGCTATATTCCCCCTGTGGCCGTAATCCTCGATATATCTCGTGATTTCGGAACTTATTCTGGATTTCAGTTCCGCGGCGGCATTCTCCGTAAAGGTGACGGCAACAATCTGAGGGATATCCGCCTCCCCTCTTTCCAGGACCCCCAGATACCCGGCTATTATGGCTCTTGTCTTTCCCGAGCCCGCTCCCGCCCTGACCGCTACCTTTCTTGCCGGGTGAAGTATCCGGGACTGCTCTTCGTTAAGACTCAGGAATTTGGAAATTCTCTCCATGACTTATCCTTGCGAATGCCCGGTTTTCCTTACCACGCCGTCTTTTACCCTGCAAAGGTCCGCGTAATCACAGTATGAGCAGGGACGATTCTTGGACATCTCGAGGTAATGGACTTCCTGATTCTCCTCTTTTTTCCCCACATAGGGAGGAAAAAAACCTTTTTTTATGTTCTCCACGTAGTACTCCGCAAGCGAAGCCGCCTCATCCAGAGAAGGATCCCGGGAAGAAACGCTGTCTCCCGGTTTTCCGATTGAAAGATAGGAACCTCTGGAGGGAACTACCCCTTCTTCAGACAACGCTTTCAGATAAAGGGGAAGCTGTAGATTTTCAAAATCAAAATATTTTCTGCCTCTTACCCCTCCGATCTTGTAATCGACAACCGCGGCTTTTTTCTCGTCGTCTCTGTGGACGTCTACCCTGTCCACTTTTCCGCTGATTTCGGCATTCCCGATGCGGAACTTCACTTCTTTTTCAAAAAACCGGGGGATGAATTCGTCCTTTCCGATTCTTTGAATCTCATCGGCGATGAAGTTCGGCAAAATGCAGTCAAAAAACCTTTTCTTCCCAATCTCCGCCACGTTCTTCGGCAGGTGGGAGAAAACTCCTGGCTTCGTTTCGTACTTCCTTCTGAGTCCCTCGTAGACCTCGGCGACACGGCTTGCTTCCGGCCAGTCGGAACCCTCGGTGAAAACTGTCTCCATGAACTCCTTGAGTATCTCGTGGGCAAGTGAACCCAGGTCAAGCTGCGATGCCCTTTGTTCCTCGGGATCCCCGACCCTTCCCAGTCTCAGCACTTCCTTCGAAAAATACATAAAGGGGCATGTCCCGTAGGTCTCAAGCCTTGTGGGTGAAAAAGTGTCCGGCTGCGTAGGAGCGTTTCGGAGAACCCCTTCGAAGTCCGTGTAATCACCCTCAAGCTCGAGTCTTTTTCTCTCAGCGGAGATGCCATCTGAGAGATAACCGACCATATCCGAACCGTAGTGCTCTCTTATGACCTCCACAAGTTCCGGGTCGATATCCGATGTTCCCGAGGGTGAAAAACAGTGAAACAGGGCATCTTCCCCCGAGAATATTTCTCCCGGTTCCGAGAAGCTCTCAGAGCGTCGTGCCTGAGGGGAGACCCCCTCCTCCTCAAGAAAATCAGAGCGGTTTACATCCCTTGATTTCTGGTCGTAGCGGAAGCAGGAAAGAAACACTTTCTCGGAAGCCGCGGTGCCAAGGGTAGAGAAAAGATGCTTTTCCTTCTCGTAATGAAGACCTTCCTCGTCAAAAACCCTCTTTCTTAGCACCCGGTTTATTTCCGCCTTTTCTCTGGGCTTGAGCACGGGATCCGCGGGAAGGGAAGCGGGAAAAGAAGTGTCCGAAAGGCCGACCAGAAAAAGAAACTTCGGGTTTATTCCGAGGGCCGCGGAGAAATCGGTAACGCTCACCCTTTCAGAATCGCCGTCGCAGGGGGTTTTATAGGGAACAGTCCTCTCTCCCATGAACTCATCCAGAAAAAGAAGGTACTCTCCGGGGTCTGGAACCCGGAAATCGAACTCTCCGTAAGAGAAGGAAAGCTCCCTGAGAAAAGAGAAGAACTCATCGAAACACTCCCTGGTGATCTGATTTCTCTCTATAAGCAGCGCCGAGTTCTCGGAAACCCTGAGTTCTGAAAAAATCTTCCTAAGATCAGAAGTCATCGCTGAAAAAGTTCTTCTGCCGAACTTTGACGATACGGAATCAAGCGCCATGCCTATATCACGTGCGACTGAGGAGAGCTGGGCGTCCCGCTCCACTATGTGTTCAAAAACCCTCTTCCAACCCGATATACCGCTCACGGTCCTGTATTTCCTGTCTTCGGAGGAAACGCTTGCGGAGGAAACCTCCTTTACGAGGTTGGTGCAGCGCTGCGAGAACTCAGACTCTCCTAGGTAGAGAGAAAAAAGCGGGTTGTGAAGAAGTCCGATCAGGTCGTTTCTGTGAAAATTGCCTGACTTGAGACAAAGGATATCGCCCGCAAGACGCCCGTATACGCTCCCCGCCAGGGTTCCGGAGTTCCTGAGGTCAACCGCGACTCCGTTTTTCTCGAATATATGTGCTATGGACTGGCCTCTTTTCTGCGATGACCTGACAAGAACCTTAAAATCAGAAGCCTTATACTCCTCATCCACAATGAGCTTTTTGATCTTCCTTGAGACGTACTCGATCTCATCGTGAGAATCCCGGAACTCACTGAACTCGCTTTGCGTCCTGGCCGCCGGAACTTCGTCTGTCATTGCGGAATCTCCTTCATAGGCAACGGAAGCTTCGCTGAATCTGCCCAGAAAACAGTCTCTGTATTCATCCAGACCGCCGAAGTCGCTTACGAAAAAGAAAGTTTCCGGAACCGCCGAGGAAAGGCCCTTTATCACGTCAAGTTCGCAGAGAGTAAGATCGGAGAACCCGAAGATAACAAGCTTTTTCGCAGACGGGAAAAACGGCGTAAGCCCTTCCCTGTCTAATTCCTCTGAAATAACACGGACGGAATCTGCATCATCAAGAAAGCCTCTCTCGGTGACAAGCGTCTCGTATTTTTCGTAAACAAGCCCTATATCCGAGAGTTTTTTCCGTAGGCTCCGCGCCTTGATTCTCCTGGCAGACCCGGCAAGCTCCCTTGCGGAGACTTTACTTTGCTTCAGTTTCGAAATAATCGAAGCTGTGGCGTTTAGAAAATCCCGGTTCTGCGAGAATTCCCCGAAAACCTCGAGATTCCCTGAGACTGACTCTGCCGCTTTTCTGGTTACGGACAAGGCCTGGGTCCTTGATATCCTTTTCTTCTTCAGGTTCGGGGATAGCTCGTTTACAAAATCAGACAACTCATTGAACGTGAGCAGGTTTTTCCCCCATACCCCCTCGCCACAGTAATGATCTTCTATTTC
Source organism: Thermodesulfobacteriota bacterium (assembly GCA_965207685.1). Classification (GTDB taxonomy): domain Bacteria; phylum Desulfobacterota_D; class UBA1144; order Nemesobacterales; family Nemesobacteraceae; genus Nemesobacter. The sequence continues at coordinate 611,970 of OZ242294.1, forward strand.
CTGTACAACCGATACTCCGGGAAGAAGAAAAAGGGTTGTCTCATCACTTGGATTAAGCCCGTATTTTTTGAAAAGATCTTTGAAAGTGAATTCTTTAGGGTGATAGATCAGCTTCATCTAGTATGAATTCGGGACATTTAAAGATCCAAATAACGCTTCAGACTGGTTGGCCGTTTCCACTTTTGGGACATTTCTTTATCTCTTCTTTAGCAGTCAAGAATTCCAGAACGCGCTTCACAGCCCTCTCGGTTGTTTCCTCATAGACTGCCAACTCTTTAAGAAAATCCTCAAAAAGCATGCCAACTTTTCCCCCTTCAATATCAGCCGTCATCCTAACTACCTTAAGTCTGAAAATTTACTGAGCCAAAGTTCTAAGCCACTCTGCCAGTTCCTTTTCATCAACAATACCTTGGGCGGCTTTGATGATCATGTCACCTGCTTCCACAGTATCAAAATCCAGCTCTATGCCGTTTATAGTCAAGCAAGTATCCATTGCCTTAAGTGCTGTTCTCTTGTTACCATCATTAAATGCGTGCCCAACTGCGATACAGCACGCATAACAGGCAGCAAGTTCAAACACATCCTCAATCAATCCGTAGACGATGCGGTTGTCGACGCGTGCCAAGACAGACTCAACGGACTTGTTCCGGGCCAAGCCTTGCAGTTCGTCAGGTCCGACGATCTGTTCGTGCATGGCAACCACCTTCTCAGGTGATAAATATTTCATGCCTATTTATCCTTAAGATAATCTAAGATTGGCTGTATCTTGTCTTTGCGTTTTGCAATAGCAGCATCAACTTCGTCGGAATCGGCAAGCTCAAAACTGATTTTACGCACAGCGGAAGCGGGCACAAAATAGCCAACAAGTTTATTCCGGTTCAAGATGGCAACGGGCTTGCCGCCGGCTTCCCTGATCACATTCTTTGGATCGCGAAGTTCGGTTAATGAAGCGGTTTTATTAGTTAATAAGTCCTCCATAACTACCTCCTGTCTTGTGCTTCAAGTATACGGAACTCTGCCTGGAATGTCAATTAAATATATATCTAAATACACATTTAGATATCTTTTAAGAAGAATTTTTATCTTCGGTTGCACTCTGTCCCGACTGTGGAACACCCTCAATCTGTATCTTCTTCGCCTTCATAATGTTCTTGCGCTTGGAAAGAAAATACCTTTTATGCTTGCTGTAGCGGCCCCAGATTCTTACCCTGCTCCCGTCCTCAATGCCTTCCACAAACCCCCTGGCGTAAACGTTTATCCTTCTTTCCGGATTATCCTCGAAAAACTGAAACAGGGTGAACTTTCTTCCGTTCGCCATTTTCTTGAACCGCAGTTCACCCACCTGTCCCTCGAGCGTGAATATCTTTCTATGAAACTCATCGCGGGAGGAGAGAACCTGCGGGATGGTTACGGTCGGCGGATCAAGCTCCCCTATGTCGGTATAGGTCTTGTAAGTCTCTTCCTTCGCGTAAGAAGAAACTGAGAACACCAAAAAAAACAGAGAAACAAAAAGGGTTTTTCTCATTCTTCAAAGTCCGCCGGGAGCATTATATACCGCCAAGCGGTCACCCAAAGCCCACGGCCTTATGAAGCCGGCTTTGTCATAGACAGCGGGTCAAGGACCCTGTCGAGCTCCTCATCCGAAAGCACCCCCTTCTCCCTGGCAACTTCCCTGACGGTGCTCCCCGAGGCGTAGGCTTCCTTCGCAATCGCGGCCGCGTTGTCATAGCCTATGATCGGGGCGAGGCTCGTGCACATGGCAAGGCTCTGCTCGATGGTCTCCCCGCAGCGCTCCTCGTCCGCCTCTATTCCGGAGATGCACTTGTCGACAAACACGGTGCAGACCCTCGAGAGAAGCCTTATCGACTGAAGAAGGTTGTCCGCCATCATGGGCATCATCACGTTGAGCTCGAAATTCCCCGACTGCCCTCCGATCGTTATCGCCGCATCGTTCCCGATCACCTGGGCCGCGACCTGCGTAACAGACTCGCCGATCACCGGGTTAACCTTCCCGGGCATAATGGACGAACCGGGCTGTATCGCGGGCAGAAGGATCTCCCCGAAACCGCAGCGCGGGCCGCTTCCGAGCCACCGTATGTCATTTGCTATCTTAATGAGGCTCACGGAGACCGTCTTTAGCGCTCCGCTTGCCTGGACAACCGCGTCCTTTGACGCCTGGGCCTCGAAGTGATTTTTAGCCTCCCTGAACTTAACCCCCGTGGCTTCGCTTATCCTTGCCGCCACCTTTTTTCCGAAATCCTTGTGGGTGTTTATCCCCGTGCCGACCGCAGTTCCCCCTATGGCGAGTTCCGAAAGGTCGTTTCTTATCCCCTTCAGTCTCGAGATTCCGTGATCAACCATGCTCGCGTATCCGCTGAACTCCTGGCCGAGCCGTATAGGGGTGGCGTCCATAAGGTGGGTGCGCCCTATCTTTACTATGTGGTCAAACTCCTTTGCCTTTTTCGAGAGCGCGTCGCGAAGGTACTCAAGCGACGGTATGAGGTCCTTTTCTATCGCCTCAAGGGAAGAGACATGCATGGCCGTGGGAATCACGTCATTGCTTGACTGACCCATGTTCACATGGTCGTTCGGATGCACCCGGGTCTTCCCCTTGAGTATCTCGGTCGCCCTGTTTGCTATCACTTCGTTCGTGTTCATGTTGGTCGAGGTGCCAGAACCCGTCTGAAAGACGTCCACCACGAAATGATCATCGAGCTTTCCGTCGACAACCTCCTGCGCGGCCCTCGCTATGGCCCGCGCGACACCCTTCTTCAAGAATCCGAGTTCTGAGTTCGTATGCGCGGCGGCCAGTTTCACAAGCCCCATCGCCCTTATGAATTCCCTTGGAAGAGTGCGTCCGCTCACGGGAAAATTCTCAACCGCCCTTGCCGTCTGCGCCCCGTAGTAAGCGTCCGAGGGAACTTTCATCTTTCCCATCGAGTCGGATTCCACCCTGTATTTCGTCTTAGCCATTTAAGATTCCCTCCATAATGATTGTCAATTTTCAGTCAGGGAATTTATTATGCCACAAACAAAACCGGTTTCATAAGAAGGAGGGCCTTCTTCGGAACTCGAGCATGAGGCTGAAAACGGAAGGAATCAGAAACAGGGTGAAGACCGTGGAGAGAACAAGTCCGCCGACCACGACGCTTCCAAGACCCTTGTAAAGCTCGGAGCCTTCCCCTGGGGCAAGAACAAGGGGAAGCATGCCGAATACGCTCGTGAGGGTGCTCATGAAGATCGGCCGTATCCTCACCCTTACCGATTCGCGTATGGCCTCCTGCTGCTCCATGCCCGCCCGCATGTTGTTAAGCGCCTGGTGGACTATGAGTATGGCATTGTTAATGACTATCCCTATGAGAATAACAAAACCCAGCATCGTCAGTATATCAAGCGGCTGGTACGTGAACAGGTTAAGGATAAAAAGCCCGAGGAACCCTCCGAGGGAGGCAAAGGGAACCGTGACCAGGATAACAAGCGGGTGTAGAAAACTCCCGAAAAGGGCCGCCATCAGCAGAAACGATATCACCACGGCCAGAAGAAAGTTCCACTGAAGCGCGTCTTTTGCCGTTGCGAGTTTATCCGCTGTCCCGGCAAGGACAAAACCGGTCCGCTCCCCCACCTGGCCGCTTTGCTGAAGCACGGAGATTATATCGTCGTTAACGGTCTCTATCGCCTCCTCAAGCGCAACTTCCTCGGGAGGAGTTATCTGTATCGTTATCACCCTCTGTCTTTCGTAGTGATTTATCTGCTCCGGGCCATTTTCAAGACTGACCTTGGCCAGGGCTCCCACGGTAACCACCTGCCCGCTCGGAGAAGTGATCATTATGTTCTCTATATCCTGGGTTCTCTCGGAGAAATCCTGCTCCGCCCGCAAGACTATGTCGACCTCCTGTCCCTCAAGGTTAAACTCGCTTGCCTGGACTCCGTCTATCAGGGATCTCACGGTAAACCCGAGCTCGCTGTTGGTGATCCCGACCCGGGAAGCCGCCTCCCGCTCAGTAACAATCCTGAGCTCGGGGTTTCCGAGATCAAGGCTCGGAATCGGTCTTATCTGCGCCCCGGGAATGCTCTCCATGGACATGAAAAACACGCTCCTGGCGGTCCTCAGTATCTCATCCAGATCATCTCCCGTGACGTTAACGTCTATCGACCTCCCCTCGCCTATGTTGGCGTTAAAGATGCTGGGCTGGATTATCACTCCGAACGTTCCCGGGACCTTGGATAGGGCCTGTTGAAGAACGGGAAAAAGTTCCTTGAGTTCCTTTCTGTTCTCGGCGACCGCGCCCATGAAAATCTGTTTTCCCCTAGCGACGTAGAAGAAATTCTTTATCCGCGGGAGATCTTTCCCGGTCGCGGTTTTTCCGTTCATGTAAGGTTCGAGATCAGCCTCAAGCTGCTTTCCGATGGCAGTATATTCCTCGACATTGTATCCGGGAGGCGGGATAAGTATCCCGAAAAGCAGGTTCCTGTTTCCCGTGGGCAGGTACTCGGTCTTGGGAAAGACGGCAACTATAAGCACTATTGAGAGGAGGGTGAAGGAACCCACGAGAACCGCTCTTTTTTTGACGCTTGTCATTATCTGCTCGGTAAAGCGGTTTATAAAGCCGGATACCCTTCCCGCGAAACCGAACAGCCGCGACATGATACGAAGGCGCTCAAGAGATTCCGCGCCCTTAGCGGAGAGGTACTTTGAAGACGCAGACGGTATGACGGTTATGGAAACAAGAAGACTCAGTATCACCGAGACGCTGATCGCTATGGCTATGTCGCGAAACAGCTGTCCCGTCTGCTCCTGAATGAACATGATCGGAATGAACACGGCGGCCGTGGTGAGGGTGCTTGCAAGCACCGCCCCCCAGACCTCGGTCGTGCCGTCATAGGCCGCCTTCGCTCTCGATTTTCCCATCTGCATGTGGCGGTACACGTTTTCAAGAACCACGATCGAGTTGTCTATGACCATGCCGACGGCGAAGCTCATCCCCGCGAGACTGACCACGTTTAGGGTGCGCCCGAGCGCCTCGAAAACTATGAAAGTCCCTATGACGCTTGACGGTATCGCGATTGCCACAATCATCGTGCTGCTCGCACTTCTCAGGAAAAGAAGAAGAACCGTTATGGCGAGCACACCACCTATGATAAGATTCCCCCTCACGAGCTTTATCGCGTTTTTTATGTACCCGGTCTCTTCGTAGACATTCCGGAGGCGAAGTCCGTTTTCCTTGAGGACTCCCTCATTCAGTTCTTCAACGGCCGCAAAGATGCCCTCCTTAACCTCTATTGAGTTCGCCCCGCTTTCGCGAAGCACGTTAACGGCAATGCAGGGCTCTCCGTTCTGCCTCACGGTGTAGCCCGGATCCTCGTACCCGAGGCGGACAGTGGCAACGTCCCTCAGGTAAACGGGAAGACCGCTTTGCGCGGTAGCCACTACTATGTTTTCTATATCCCGCATGGTTCTGTACTCTCCGACGGTTCGAACGAGATACTGCCTTTTACCCTCGTTAAAGGAACCGGCGCTGAAATTCTCATTCTCCCTGTCAATGGAGGCGGCAAGCCCGGCTATCGTAATATTCCTCTTGGCAAGCGCGGCGGGATCGAAAAGAACCTCTATGAGCCGCTCCCTTCCGCCGAACACGTTTGAGGCCCCGACTCCGGGAACCCTCTCGAGCCTGGTGCGGATTATCTCGTCCGCGAAATCGTAGTAGAGATTTATATCAGCGGGATTGTCTGCAAGAGGCTTCAGGATAAACCACGCCATGGCGTTTGCCCTGGGGTCGACGGTGGTTATCACGGGCCGCTCGACCTCGTCCGGGTATTCCTTTACCTGGTCAAGCCTGTTCGAGACCTTGACCACCTTGGAGTCAATGTCGGCGCCAACTTCGAACTCCAGTATCACCTCGGAGGAGTTCTCCGAACTCTCGCTGTCAAGCCTTCTGAGTCCCGTTATTCCCCGAAGCTCGTCTTCCTGCTCGTTTACCACCTCGCTTTCCATCTCAAAGGGGCTTGCCCCTCTCCAGAAGGTGCTCACGGTAACCCTGAGCGTCTCTACATCCGGGGTAAGCTGAACGGGAATCCTGAAAAGCGAGATAACCCCGAAAATAACGAGGAATATAACGCCGACGGCTACGGTTACGGGGTTTTTTATAGAGGTCTCGACAAGGTTCATTGCTCTAGGGTGTCAGTGATCCTGACTTTCTGCATGGGCCTGAGTCTCTCGTTTCCCCTTACGACCACGCTCTCGCCCACGCCTATTCCCCCCTCGACGTGAGTGAAGCTCTCATACCAGCCCTTTTCCTCCACCGGTACCGGGTGCGCGAGGCCCTCCCTCACGGCAAAAACCATGGTGCCCTGGGGGGACCTGACTATGGAATCTTTCGGTACGAGCTTTATTTTCTCGGTTTCGCCGATCCTTACCATGACCACTGCGGAAGCAGAGGATTTTATCGTATGATCGGGATTCTCAAGCACCACCCTCACCGGAAAGGACACCGTTCTCGGATCCGCGTCCGGGATGACTGAAGAGATTTTCGCGGGAACGGTCAGCCGGTTGTGGGAGGGGAGTATGACCTCAACCTCCATGCCCTCGCTTATGTCGTCTACGTACCTCTCGGGCACCCCCGCCATTACCTCTATCGTGTCTATGTCCACAAAGGAAACCACCTGGTCCCCAATGCCAAGCCACTGTCCCGCTTCGGCGTGGTGCTTCGTTACGTAGCCGTTAAAAGGGGCGGCGATTTTCGATGCCGCAAGATCGTATTCGGCGATTTCGATGCGGCTTTCAAGGCTGAGAAGTCCGGCCCGATCGGACTCCCTCTGGGTCCTAGCCCTGTCAAAATCTCCGTCAGAAATAATTCCCTTGTCGTAAAGCTCTTTCATCCTCGCAAAATCTTTTTCCGAGAGCTCGGCCCTCGCAAGGGCTTCCTTTCTCTCGTTTTTAAGCTGCTCAAGGGCAAGGCGGATCTTGTCGTTCTTTATCTCGGCTAGGGTCTCGCCCTTTTTTACGTACTGGCCCTCCTCGGCGTTCATTTTCCCGACGACCCCCTCGACCTCGCTTGATATGACTGACTTTCTCGCGGGGAAAGTCGCGCCGACAAGCCTGAGGGGTTTCTTAACCTCCTTCTCAACGACCGGGGATACCGCCACTGGAGCATCGGGAGGCTGGGCGAGCGAGAGCCCGGGAAAAAGACAGGCAGACAAAAAAAGCAGAAAGACTTTTGTTCGCATAAACAAGGCTTTTCTCCCTATATCACGGGTATCTTGTTCAGAATAACCGCGAAGAACCTGCGCGCACCGTATTAAGAGCGCGGGACGGTGCGTGCGCATTTTGAAATCTTCCAAATTATACATGACTAAACAACCCGTACTATAGACAAAGAACATCTCCGGCCCTCTCCTTGTATTATTCCAAATTGGTATTAGCATATAGGCATAAAAGCCCCAAAGGAGATTAAAATGGCATCCTCAAACATAGTCGAAGTAGAAGATTCCGCGTTCGATAAGGAAGTAATGGAAAGCGAAGTCCCCGTTCTGGTTGACTTCTGGGCCCCCTGGTGCGGTCCCTGCAGGGCTCTTTCCCCCGTCATCGAGGAGATCTCCAATGATTACGAAGGCAGCGTCAAGGTGGGAAAGGTGAATGTGGATGAGAACCCCCAGACAACAATGAAATTCCGCATAAGAAGCATTCCCACACTGATAGTTTTTAAAAACGGCGAGGTCGCCGAACAGATAGTCGGCGCCGTCCCGAAAAGCGAAATAGAAAAGGTGCTTAACAAGGCCCTGGACTGATACGTTCCGGGCACGGACACAAAAAATGGGCAAATACATCATGCTTAGCAACCTCACCGACGAGGGCAGAAGGACCATAAAAATGAGGCCCGAGAGGATAAACGAGGTTAACAGGGAGCTTGAAGAGATGGGCGCCAAGGTTGAAGCCCAGTACGCGGCGCTCGGTCCTTACGACTTCGTTAACATAGTGGAAGCCCCTGATAACGAAACAATCACGAAGATCGTAATAGAACTCGGCTCAAGGGGAACAGTCCACATAGAAACCCTGGCCGCAATTCCGATAGGCGAATTCGAAGAAAAACTGATAAACGAATAGCCCTTCCTTTCCCGTTTACCGACATATAAACCATCGTAAAAAAACTGAACCGTTCAGTTCCGTTTTGGTGTATAGTCATAAAGTACATCAACGGACCGGAGATCCGGTGATGGCGACACCTATTTCAATTGGAGGTATATGGTCGTGGAAAAAATAAGTGTTTTGGGTTCCGTCCTGCTTTTGGTTTTTATGGGAATATTCTCTTCGGGCTGCCTCGGAGACGGTGAAGCGGAAGTGGATTGTGCGGAAACTTTCTGTATAGGAACGCTTCTGGCTGAAGGCGAAGTGTTTAACGGTCCTCTTATAGAAGCCGTTAATCTCGCCAAAGGCGACATTAACAAGGCAGGGGGGAATGTAGAGATCATAAGCGGGAACTCTTTTGAAGCGGGAAAGTCCCAAGTGACCGCAAGCGCAACGGGGCTTGTTGGAATGGGTGTCCGCGGCATGGTAGCACCTTCATACTCCTCAGATTCTCTTGCGGTTCATCCTTTTCTAAGCGAAAACCAAATACCCGCTATTTCTCCCTCGGCAACTTCTCCCGCCCTCACCGATGAGAACAAAAAGCTTGTGGACAGTGGAGATCAGCCTTTCTTCTTCAGAGTATCCCCCTCTGACCTCTTTCAGGGGCCGATACTGGCAGCTCAGGCGATACAGTCCCAGGGCAATACGGTTATAGTGAATCGCGATGACACATGGGGAGAAAATCTCGCGAGGATTGTCAGGGAAACAATAATGGCTCACGACAGTAACAGACAGGTCGAGGTCGTTAGCTATCCTTCCGCTTCCCCAGATGCCCCCGCTGTGGTCGCAGATGTTGAGGCTGCAGTGCAAAGAGTCGGAAACGTAGGTTCTTTGGTCATACTTACCTTTGAAGAGGGAGGGCAGATAATCAGAGGTCTGCTGGATTCCGCGGCGATTCCCGATGAAGTTGGATATTACGCCGGGGACGGACTTGTGTTTAGCGAGAGCCTTCTCCCGCTTGTGGAAGAGGAAAACGGTGAAATTGAAGGATTCAAGCGTGTGACTTCGACTCCGCTTCCGGGCACAAGGCTTGAAGAATTCAAGGAACGGTTTGAGGCCGGCGCCTTTAATGACTACACCGCGCAGGCCTACGATGCGGTGATCATACTCGGTCTCGCGGCCCTAAGCGCCGGAAGCTACGATCCCTCCGATTATGTTTCCAAAATCCAGGAGGTCACTAGAGAAGGAGCGAAGTGCTACAGTTACGCTACCTGCGCCGCGGCGCTTACCGATGAAACTTCGGTTAACGATGATATCGACTACGAAGGAATTTCAGGTCCGATCGATCTCGATGATAATGGAGATATAACGGATGGAATCTATGTGGTTGAGACATACGATGCTCAAGGTGTACCGCAAAGAGTATATCTTAATTTTGAAGGCCAAGAAGTAGACGTGAATACGAATTAATTTCCTTCAGTAATAGGCCCGTATTGTTAGCCGCGGGCGTTCTTTGGTTCAGGTGAAGGCATCTGGTTATGAAAAGACTAAGTGTTTTAGGTTCTGTCCTGCTGTTGGTTTTTATTGGAATATTCTCTTCAGGCTGTCTGGACGACGGAGAGGATGAGGCGAAAGTGGATTGTGCGGAAACTTTCTGCATAGGAACGCTTCTGGCTGAAGGCGAAGAGTTTAACACGCCCCTTATAGAGGCCGTTAATCTCGCGAAAGGCGACATTAACAAGGCGGGGGGTAATATAGAAATCATAAGCGGGAACTCTTTTCAGGCGGGAATGGGCGAAGCGGCCGAAAGCGCGATGCGGCTTCTTGAAATGGGTGTCCGCGGCATTGTAGGACCTTCATACTCATCAGACTCTTTGGGTGTTCATCCTTTTCTGGTCGAAAATAAAGTGGTCGGTATTGCGACCTCGGCCACTTCTCCCGCCCTCACCGATGAAAACAAAAAGATCGTGGAGAGTGGAAATCAGCATTTTTTCTTCAGAGTGTCCCCCTCTGACCTCTTTCAGGCGCCAATACTGGCGAAGCAGTCCCGGGGCAACACGGTTATAGTGAATCGTGATGATCCATGGGGAGAAGCTCTTTCGGCGCTCGCCAAAGAAAAAATAATCTCTGACGGCAGACAGGCCGAGGTCGTTAGCTATCCTTCCGCTTCTCCAGATACTGACGCCGTGGTCGCAGATGTTGAGGCGGCAGTGCAAAGAATCCCAGACGTAGAGTCTATAGTGGTACTTGCTTTTGGAGAGGGAGGGGAGATAATCAAAGGCCTGCTGGATTCTTCGGTGATTCCCCAGGAGACCGGATATTACGTCGGGGCCGGGCTCGTGTTTAGTGCCCACCTTTTTCCGCATGTGGATGAGGAAAACGGTGAGATCGAAGGATTCAAGCGTGTAAGTCCGACTCCGTATCCAAGCAAAAGGTTTGAAGAATTTAAAGAACGGTTTGACGCTGGCAGCTTTAATAATGACTATGCAGCGCACGCCTACGATGCGGTGGTCGTACTCAGCCTCGCGGCTCTAAGCGCCGGGAGCTATGATCCCTCCGATTATGTTTCCAAAATCCAGGAGGTCACGAGAGAAGGAGCAAAGTGCTACAGTTACGCTACTTGCGCGGCGGCCCTTACCGATGAAACCACGATCAACGACGACATTGACTACGAAGGGCTTTCGGGTCCGATCGATCTTGATGATAATGGGGACATAACAGATGGACTCTACGTGGTTGACACATACGATGCTCGAGGTATCCCCGAAAAAACATATTTTAATTTTGAAGGCCAAGAAGTAGAAGTGAATAATAATTAACTTCCTCGGCAGTAAGCCCGTATTGTCCGCAACGGGCTTGGGGAAACAGTTTCAGGAGGTCGGTCGAAAACTCAAGTTTCCAGAGGTTTCAGGCCTGTCAGCAGTATTCGCCGACTTCGCCCTCCAACAGGTAATTCCAGAAGAACGCTCTTCGGTCCCGGGAACTTTATTTTTGATTGAAGAGCGTATAACCTTAACCAACCCGCGGGGATAACTGCTCGCCCGGGAAAACGTACTATGAAAGCGGCCCGTCTTCACGGATTCAAAGACATATTTCACCCCGAAACGGAAAAACTGCGACGTGTAGAAAGCAAAACCAAGGAAGTGTTCGAGCGCTTCGGTTTTTCCGAGATAATCATTCCGATTCTGGAACTCTCCGGGGTCTACTCAACGGGTCTCGGCGACACTACAGACATAGTCCAGAAGGAAATGTACACCTTCGAGACCAAGGGCGGAGAGTGGGTCTCGATGAGACCCGAGGGTACGGCGGGAGTTGTAAGGGCATTTATCGAGCACTCCCTCTACAGAAAATCGCCCGTTACGAAGCTTTACTACTCAGGAGAGATGTTCAGGCACGAAAAACCCCAGGAAGGAAGGCAGAGAAGCTTTAACCAGGTAGGAGCCGAGCTTTTCGGTTCCAGTGACCCTCTTGCCGATTCAGAGATAATCGCGATGCTCTGGCTTGCGATCACGGAACTTGGCCTTTCCGATCACGTGGAACTTGAACTTAACTCAATAGGAAAGCCCGCAGAGCGCGAGCAGTACAAAGAAGCCCTTCTCGGGTTTCTCTCCCCCAAGAAGGACTCTCTTTGCGAGAACTGCCAAAACAGACTCGGCACGAATCCCCTTCGCATACTTGACTGCAAAACCAGAACGTGCCGCGAGGTAACTTCCCAGATCCCCTTCTCGATCCAGGATTACCTCTCGGAGCAAAGCAACAAGCATCTGGACACCCTTACCTCCTCTCTCGAAGGAAAATCCATACCTTACAGACTCAACCCCAGGATAGTGAGAGGACTTGATTACTACACAGACACCGTCTTCGAGGTAACGACCGAGAAGCTCGGTTCCCAGAATGCCGTTGCCGCCGGAGGAAGATATGACCTTCTGGTGGAGCGGATGGGAGGGCCGGAAACTCCCGCGGTGGGCTTCGCGATGGGGCTTGAGAGGATACTGCTTCTGCTTGATAAAACCGGGACGCGGAGGAACTCTCCGGGGAAAAAACAGCTCGTATGCGTTATCCATATCGGGGAGGAAGCCAGGAGGGAAGCGGCGAAAATAGCCGATGACCTGAGGAGAAAAGGCATGCGCGCTGAGACCGAATACGAAAACAAGAGCTTGAAAAGCCAGATGAGAAAAGCGAACAGAACCGGGGCTGCGTACTCCGTGATTATCGGAGAGGACGAGCTTAGTAAAAAAGTCTTTTCGCTTCGCAACATGAGGACCGGAGAGGAAAAGACTTTTCCCCTCGGAAAGCTTGCCGACCTTGGGGGGCACGGCGACTTTCGGAAACTTCTCTGATTCGCCCGCGACGGCGAAATCCCGTTTCCACACAAAGAGCCTATGCTTAGAAACAGAATTTTTTACGGATGGATTATAGTCCTGGCGGGACACCTGCTCATAACGCTTGACGGGATGGTTCTCTACTCGTTCGGGATATTTCTCCCTTACCTTAACGAAGCTTTCGGCCTCTCAAATACCGTCGGATCGTCATTTTTTTCCCTGAGGTGCGTGTGCATGGCCTTTTCGTTCGTGTTCGCGGGAAGGCTTATAGACACCCACGACGCGAGAGCCCTCACCTTTTTCGGAGGACTCATAGCGGCCTTCGGCTTTCTTCTCTCCGCCTATGCCGAAACCACATGGGAGCTCTACCTGACCTACAGCGTAATGGTGGGAATAGGAGACGGGTTTCTCTACATACTTCCCGTCACCATTATCAGCAGGTGGTTCGTCAAGAAAAGGGCGCTTGCCATAGGAATCGCCACGGCCGGGGTTCCGGTAAGCGGGCTGGTGGTAAACCCGCTTACCACCTGGCTTATAGAATCATTCGGTTACGAGCGCGCCCTTGTTTATATCTCCATAATTTTTACCGCGATACTCTGTTCCGCGTTTCTGGTGAAAAGCCGCCCCGAGGACATGAACCTAAAGGCGTACGGAGAGAACTCGGAAGATGCGGAAAAAAAGAACGGGGCTTCTGACTGGAGCGCGAGGGAAGCGTTTTCGCACTCAAGCTTCTGGCTTATGTACGCTGCCTTCTTCTTCGGGTTTAACACTTTTCTCATTATTATCGTACATCTTTTTAACTTCTCCGTAGAAGCGGGAATATCCCCTCTGGTCGCAGCCGGGGCACCCGCCTTCATAGGGGTTGGAAGCATTATCGGGCGGATTTTCTTCTCGGGAGTTGTGACCAACTTCCTAAGCGACGTGCGCATACTGTTTGTTTGCTATTTCTTCCAGGCAACCTCCATAATCCTCATTCTGTCGGTCGCGGAGGTATGGTCGCTTTACCTGTTCGGCTTTCTATTCGGCCTTTTCTACAGCGGGTGGGTGCCGATGTTTCCGACTATACTTGGAAAATTCTACGGTCTTAAGTCACTTGGAAGCATCTTCGGTGTTTTTGGCACCGGATTCTCCCTCGCCGCGATCAGCGGCCCCCTTGTTTCCGGACTTCTCTTCGACGTGACCCAGAGCTACCAGAACTCCCTTATCGTGGCGATGGTGGCGTCTTTTATAACGGCCTTCTTAGTACTACTTATAAGGACTCCCGTAAAAAAAATTAACAAAACCGCCACTTAGTCTTCCGGTTTTGGTTATATTAGACACTGGGAGAAAGAAACGATGTTCGGACTCGGCACAGCTGAATTACTCATAATACTTTTCATCGCACTTGTGGTTCTGGGGCCCAAGGAGTTGCCCAAGGTCGCAAGAACCCTTGGAAGGGGGATAAGAGAGCTTCAAAGAGCCAAGGACGATATAAAAAAGAACATAGAATTTGAAGACGATATGGACGAGAAAACCAAGTTTCAGACACCCGAAAAGGACGAAAACGTCTGACTTGTCAAAAGCACTTTCTCTGATAGTATTTTCCCTAATCGCTTTTCCCTTGAGTCCTCTCTATGCCCAAGATAACCATCGACGGAATTGAACTTGATGTGGACGACGGACTGAACGTCATTCAGGCCGCGGCGATGGCCGGGATAGAGATCCCTCACTTCTGCTATCACCCTTCGCTGAGCGTGGTCGCTCAGTGCAGGCAGTGCCTCGTGGAAGTGGAAGGCGTTCCCAAGGTGCTCCCCGCGTGCAACACTACCGTGAGAGACGGCCTCGTGGTCAAGACGGACACCGAAAAAGCTTTCGAGGCCAGAAAGGCAGCTGTCGAGTTCACGCTGATTAACCACCCGCTTGACTGTCCCATATGCGACAAGGGCGGAGAATGCCCTCTCCAGATGACCACTTTCGATCACGGCCCCGGCTACAGCAGGGTCGGCGGTCCCGAAAACAAGAAGGTAAGGCAGAAAAGCTACCTGAGCGACCGCATAATGTACGACGCCAACAGGTGCATCATGTGCACCAGATGCGTGCGTTTCACCGATGAGGTGACGAAAACCCATGAACTTGGAACCACGGGAAGGGGGTTTCGGAAAAAAATCTCCGTTTTCCCCGGGAAGACGCTTGATAATGAGCTTGCCGGAAACGTGATTGACATCTGCCCGGTCGGGGCGCTGCTTCCCAAGGACACTCTTCATGAAGAGAGGGTCTGGTACATGAAATTCACGGATTCCGTGTGTTCTCTCTGCAGCACCGGGTGCAACATTACCGTGGGTGTCGATCCGAGAAAAGGAGAGGTCTCCCGCATACGCCCGAGAATAAACGAGGAAGTTAACGGGCACTGGATATGCGATCGGGGGAGATTCGACTACAAGGAGGTCCAGGAGTCGACTAGGCTTAAGGACCCCATAATGAAAAGCGATGGGGACTACGAAATAGCTTCTTGGGAAAACGCAGTTAACAGCATCGGGGCAAGGCTCTCGGGAGTAAAATCGGGCGGCGCGGGCACCTGCGCGATTGCGGGATCGGCCAGGCTCACAAACGAGGAGATGTTTCTCGCGGCGAAGCTTTCGTCCACACTTGGAGACTGCCCGGCGATCTGCGCCACGGGAACCGAGAAAATAGAGAAAAAATTTGACCTTGTAAGCAACGACCCGTATCCAAACAGTGCCGGAGCGAGAAACCTCATGATGCAGGCAAACGGAGAAGACACGAAAACAACTATCGACTCGCTGCTTGCCGGCAGAATCAATACGCTGGTGGTCATCGAGGCGGACCTCTTTGAGATGGTTTCAGCCCACGAAAAGTACGCACTTTCGCGCGCGCTTGAGAAAATCAGCTTCCTTGCCGTTATCGACTACAGACTCACCGAGACCGCGAGATACGCCCACGTAATACTCCCGGCGGCAAGTCCATATGAAAAAAACGGGACTTTCACGAACGACGCCGGCCGGGTTCAGAGAATAAGAAAGGCCATACCTCCTCCCGGGAATGCTAAGTCCGCATGCGAAATACTGTGCATGATCGGGGAGCGACTCGATAAAGCCCTTTTCAGCTACGGCTCCGCGTCGGAAGTGATGGATGACATAAGCCTCAAGATCCCCGGATACGGGGGGATTAGCTACGACAGAATAGGTACCGTCGGAAAAGTTCTTGAACACGGCGCGGGCAGATGACTCCACTTCTAATATCAATAGCGGTCGCAAAGATAGCGCTTGTTTTTTTCGTCGTCCTGACGGTTGTGGCCTATCTTACCTTCGCGGAAAGAAGGTTAAGCGCCTTCATACAGGACCGCTACGGACCGAACAGGGTCGGACCCTCGGGGCTGCTTCAGCCTCTTGCAGACGGCATCAAGTTCGTCTTCAAAGAAGACATAATTCCGAAAAATGCAAACAAGACCATGTATATAATGGCCCCGGCGTTCGCGCTCGTCACGGCCCTTGCTGCCCTCGCCGTGATTCCCATAGGAAAGGGGGTTCACACGGATCTCTTCGGACTTCTCCAGGATCCCGTATTCATAAGGTTCCAGATAGCCGACATAAACATCGGCCTTCTCTACGTGCTCGGAATAAGTTCGCTTAGCGTATACGGCGTGGTGCTCGGCGGGTGGGGATCTAACAGCAAGTATTCTCTTCTGGGAGGCCTCCGGGCCGCGGCGCAGATGATAAGCTATGAACTCGCTTTGGGCCTATCCATACTGGGGGTAATCGCCATAACGGGATCGCTTCGCCTAGGGGACATAATCGAAGCGCAGGAGAAGATGTGGTTCTTAATCCCGTCCTTTATAGGCTTCGTGGTTTTCGTGGTTTCCGCGTTTGCCGAAACCAACAGACTTCCGTTTGATATGCCGGAAGCCGAGCCCGAGATAGTCGCCGGCTATCACACCGAATACAGCAGTATGAAATTTGCAATGTTCTTCATGGCTGAATATACTCATATGATAGTTGCTTCGTGCATGATAACTTGTTTGTTTTTGGGTGGTTGGTATCCCTTACCGTTCGGAGGGTGGTTCGGCATTGATATCAACACACATTGGTATCTGCCGCCGGCTGTGTTTATCGGCAAAGTCCTTTTCTTACTCTTCCTGTTCATCTGGGTAAGATGGACTTTGCCAAGGTTCAGGTATGATCAGGTAATGGGCCTCGGCTGGAAGAGGCTTTTCCCCCTGGCGGTAGCCAATCTGCTTTTCATAAGTTTCCTTATAGTTCTCGGAATCCTTTAATATATAATTGTCTTTATGAAGGATTCACATTCCGATCTTGACAACCACATGCGGATAGCGGCGGTTGAACAGGTCAAAAAACTGAGCGCGGTTTACACTCATCTACCCGCAGAAGAAATTAGGAAAGGTTTTATCTTTGAAGGTAGGCGTATACCACTTGTGAACCCACAGCGTGGCATATTTAAACCGAAGGAGATGAAATTCCTTCTTTCAATAAGGACTGTGTTTCCAAGGCCCAGAGGTAAAATTTGGTACGAAGACCAGATAGACATCCACAGAAAGATTTTTGAAAACTTAGAATCAATAGATTATGCATTTATGGGCACTAACCCCAACGCTGCAGATAATAGATGGCTTCGAGAGGCATATGAGAACAGGACTCCTATTATCTACTTTCTTGGAATCGCTCCTGGTCAGTATCAGGCAATAAACCCCGTTTTTATCGGGGATTGGGATGGAAACTCTCTAAAAGCCAAAGTACTTTTCGGTAGAGCCGACCAGGATGAAATAGTTCTTCCCGAGACCCCAGAAGAGAGACGTTATACCCTTCATATGGTAAAACAGCGGGTTCACCAAGGGCGGTTCCGTGAATCGATTCTCACTGCCTATAAAGGGCGATGCGCCTTGTCCGGCATTCCTGAAAGACGCCTGCTCGACGCCGCCCATATAATCCCTGATACGAATCCAGAGCTTGGCCAGCCAACAATCTCAAACGGACTGCTACTCTCCAAGATCCATCACGCAGCTTTTGACAGTCATCTTATAGGAATCGATCCTGACTATGGACTTCACGTTTCAAAGCGCCTACTTGATCAGAATGACGGCCCAACACTTGAAGCGCTCAAACAGCTTAAAGACAAAAAGCTAAGGCTTCCGAGACGGAAACAGGACTATCCTGACAAAGACCGTCTGGCGTTGCGGTATGAAGAATTCAAGGCAATGGAATGAGTTTTTGATTCTTGGGGAATTTTACAAAGTCATCAAATTAAATGATGTGACTAGGGTTATCAGATATCCAGATTGCTTACCCTAAGGGCGTTTAATTCAATAAACTCTTTTCTGGGTTCAACCTGATCACCCATGAGTTTCGAGAATATCTCATCGGCTTCAACGCCATCGTCAACCTGGACCTGTTTCAGTACCCTGTTCTCGGGATTCATGGTCGTTGACCAAAGCTGCTCAGGATTCATCTCCCCGAGACCTTTATACCTCTGTATGAACTGACCCTTTTTCCCTCTCTCCATGATGAATTCAACGAACCCCTCAAGGCTTCCAATCTCTTTTTCCTCGCCATTATCGACGATATGGCAGGCAGAGTCCCAAAGCGGGCTAAGAGACTCGGCAAGCTTCCTGAGTTCCCTGAAATCGGGAGAGGCAAGAAAGTTAAAATCAATGAAGGAGGAAGTGACCCTTCCGTTTTCCCTGAAGTCATATTCAATGCTGTTTGAATTATGCTCGGTGTCCTCTCCAAGCTTCCAGTCAAGATCGACTATGTCGGGATAGTTCTCCCCAAGCCATTCCCTTATTGCGACAAGGTGAGTGTCCAGAGAGGTTTCATTGCCGTGCTTGAGGTTGGTTTTGCCGAAATCGGTTCTTCTGGCAAAAGCGTCAACTATTCCCCTGTTTCTCCCCCACCTGCTCATGCGGTCAAGAAGTTTTCCATACCTGATGGCTTTCTGCACGAGATCGAAAAGCCTCTGCCCCTTTACCTCCCTTGCGTGGCCGTTTGTACCCCCGGAGGCAATTTCAAGGCCTTCAACTCCAAGCTTTACGAGAAACTCCTCGTATTCCTGATCGTCCTTGAGATAAGTCTCCTTTCTTCCCTTTCTCACGAGGTAGAGAGGCGGTTGGGCGACGTAGAGATACCCCTTTTCTATTACTTCCCTGAAATGGCGGAAAAACAGAGTGAGAAGAAGGGTCCTTATGTGCGATCCGTCAACGTCCGCGTCGGTCATCAGTATTATCTTGTGATAGCGTATCTTCGATATGTCGAAATCCCCCTCTTCCTCCCCTATTCCCGTGCCCAGAACGGTGATAGTGGTGCGGATCTCCTCGTTGGCGAGCATCTTGTCAAACCTCGCCTTCTCAACGTTCAGGATTTTTCCCTTAAGGGGCAAGATGGCCTGGTTGTGCCTGTCTCTTGCCTGTTTTGCGGATCCGCCCGCCGATTCCCCCTCGACTATGTAGAGTTCGCTTTTTTCGGGGTCGCGCTCCTGGCAGTCAGCCAGCTTTCCGGGAAGACTTCCAGACTCAAGGGCACTTTTTCTCCTGGTAAGTTCCTTTGCTTTCCTCGCGGCGTTTCTCGCTCTTGCGGCTTCTATCGTTTTTTCCACGATGCGTCTTGCCACAACGGGATTTTCTTCAAAGAACACCCGAAGCTTTTCGTTCAGCAGGGACTCGACAATACCTCTTACGGCAGTATTCCCAAGCTTCGTTTTGGTCTGGCCTTCAAATTTTGGATCCGGGATCTTTACGCTCACGACGGCCACCAACCCCTCTCTCACGTCCTCTCCGGCAATCGCCATCTTGAGGTTCTTTAGAAGGTTCTTCTCCTCGGCGTACTTGTTTATAGTTCTCGTCAGGGAAGTACGAAAGCCCGAGAGATGGGTTCCGCCTTCGATGTTGTTTATGTTGTTCGCGTAGCAGAATATGGTTTCCCTGTAAGTGTCGTTATACTGCAGGGCGACTTCAACCGCGGTTGAGTCCCTCTCCCCCGAAACATAAATCACCTCTGGGTGAAGCGCTTTTCTGTTCTGGTTAAGTTCCTCGACGAAGGCGACTATTCCCCCTTCGTAGAAAAACTCCTGGGATCTTTCGGTTCTCTCGTCGTTTAGGGTAATCCGAAGACCCCTGTTAAGAAAGGCAAGCTCCCTTATCCTGTGGGCGAGGATGTCGTAATTGAACTCGCTTACCTCGAATATCCCGGAATCGGGCTTGAAATGAATCTTGGTTCCGCTTTTTTTCGTTTTCCCGGTGTTTTTAAGGTCTTTTACCGCCTCTCCCTTCTCATATTTCTGATACCAGACCTCCCCTTCCCTCTTTATCTCTATCGAGAGGCTCTCCGATAGGGCGTTTACCACGGTGACGCCCACGCCGTGGAGCCCTCCCGAAACCTGATAGACCTTGCTGTCGAATTTCCCCCCGGCGTGAAGCATGGTCATTACGACTTCAACGGCCGGTTTCCCCGTCTCCTCGTGGATGTCAACCGGAATCCCTCTTCCGTCGTCTTCAACCGTGATGCTCTCATCCACGTGTACTGTGACGAAGATATTGTCGCAGAAACCCGCCAAGGACTCGTCCACGCTGTTATCGAGAACCTCGAACACGAGGTGGTGGAATCCCCGGGAATTGGTATCCCCTATGTACATGTCTGGGCGTTTTCTTACAGCTTCAAGGCCCGGAAGAACCTTTATCTGCTCAGCGGTGTAATCATCACCGGAACCGTTATCCTGCCGCAACTCACCCATTATTTCGGATTCTTGAGACTCGCTCAAAACAAGTACCTCCCGGTTAGAGATATCTTGGTTATTATGATACCTGAAAAAAAGAAAAAAGTCCGTAATATCCGGCAGTTTAAGTAAAAATCAGAATTTTACCTTTTAAGTTACCGCTGCTATGGCTTCGGTGCGGGAATCAAGCACCTGCATGATCCGGTCAAAGCACGTGATCTCGAATATTTCTCTCATAGGTCCGGACAGGGAGCACACCGCGAATTTCTCTTTGCTCTCCTGCTGCCTTTTGGCGACAAGCAGGATCGAGCGAAGTCCCGTGCTGTTGATGTAGGTCAGTCCCTCGAGGTCCAGAACTATAGGGGCCTCCTGCCCCTGGATTTCCTGGAATATCGCGCGGTGAAATTCCCGTCCGCTCAGGCCTTTGATCTCGCCGGATATGCTTATTATCAGAACTCCTTTTAACTGATCGACCTGGATTTTAACTTCTGCGTCACTCATTTGAGGCACTTCTCCATACTGTCCGGACGCTGCAGTATTAGCTCGAACTTGCTCCGTAGGGAATACATTAAGCCCACGCTTACATCTTATCACACTTTTGGGCAGTGAAGTATATAAACCCCGAATTTTTCGGTAGATTGTAGGCCCAATCGGTCTCTCGTGGACAGAATTACCTTCCAGAACCCCCTATGCCCGGGAAATTTTCGGATGCGTGATGCCGGTTTGTTTCTGATATTTCCCTTTCTTGTCCGCATAGGAGATATCGCACTCCTCATCCCCTTCGAAAAAGAGCACCTGGGCAATTCCCTCGTTTGAATATATCTTCGCCGGGATGGGGGTCGTATTTGAGATCTCAAGCGTCACATACCCCTCCCACTCGGGTTCAAAAGGGGTAACGTTAACGATTATCCCGCACCTTGCGTAAGTGGATTTGCCGACGCACACGGTAACGGTGCTCCTGGGTATCCTGAAATACTCAACGGTTTTTGCGAGCGCGAAGGAATTCGGGGGAATTATGCAGTAATCATCCTTTATCTCCACAAAGGACTTGGGATCGAAACTCTTCGGGTCAACAACGGCGCTGTGCAGGTTGGTAAACACCTTGAATTCATCGCTTACCCTTATATCGTAACCGTAGGAGGAAAGGCCGTACGATATGACCCCCTTGCTTACCTGCCCTTCCACAAAAGGGTCTATCATCTTGTGTTCAAGCGCCATTTTCCTTATCCAGTGATCAGGTTTGATTCCCATCAGTACTCTCCTTTCTGTTTTCTTCAATTTTTTTCATTCTTGACTGCTCTTTCATATGTATGTATTCGTCAAACCGCAAGTTCTTAATCATGTCGTTTAGCTTATACAGGGGTTCAACTTTCTTTTTAGGCTTCTTCTTTTTCTTTATGGGGCCGTCCACATAGAGGTCTTTGATCATGTAATTCAGTTTATACTCGCTTTTTGACCTCCTCAGAAAATATATCGCGAAAAAAACGATGAAAAAAATAATGGTGATCGGAATCGCGAGCATGACCGCGATTGCGAAAATAACAAATAAAATCTGTATCATCGTTTTTATCGAGACCGGATCCCGATGCAATAGAGAACTCGTAATTCCGTATCACGGAACGAGACTTACGGTAAAAAGAGATTGCATCGCGCAGGGCGATAAACCCCGTGAAAAAACTATACGAACTGCCTCAAAAACCTTACGTCGTTCTCAAAGAAAAGCCTTATGTCGTTTATGCCGTACTTAAGCATGGCGATTCTCTCAACCCCCATGCCGAAGGCGAAACCCGAATAGATGTCAGTGTTGTAGTTAACGCTTGAGAAAACCGCGGGGTCGACCATTCCGCATCCCATTATTTCAAGCCAGCCGGTACCCTTGCATACCCTGCATCCGTTGCCGGAGCATATCTCACACTCTATGTCCACCTCGGCGCTGGGCTCGGTGAAGGGAAAGAAGCTCGGGCGGAACCTTACGTTCGTATTGTCGCCGAAAGTGAGCCTCACGAACTGAATGATGACGGATTTCAGGTTTCCGAAAGTTATGCCCTTGTCAACGAGAAGACCCTCTATCTGGTGGAACATAGGGGTGTGGGAAACGTCGCTGTCGCAACGGTAAACCTTTCCGGGAGCTATTATCTTCACCGGAGGCTGCTGGGTCTGCATGATCCGTATCTGCACCGGCGAGGTATG
Organism: Thermodesulfobacteriota bacterium; assembly: GCA_965207685.1. Taxonomy (GTDB): domain Bacteria; phylum Desulfobacterota_D; class UBA1144; order Nemesobacterales; family Nemesobacteraceae; genus Nemesobacter. The sequence continues at coordinate 634,260 of OZ242294.1, forward strand.
GGTTCTTAAGACCATGTCGTCGGTTATGTAGAAAGTGTCCTGCATGTCCCTTGCGGGGTGGTTTTTCGGTATGTTAAGCGCCTCGAAATTGTAGTAATCAAGCTCGACCTCGGGACCTTCGGCGACTTCGAATCCCATCCTCTCAAAGTCATAGACGATGCGCTCCATCACCTGGGTTATGGGGTGCTTGGCTCCGACCGGCATTCCGCGGCCGGGGAGAGTGAAGTCGGTTATCTCCTCAAGGAGCTTTTCATCCATCACCCTGCGCTTTATTTCGTCCGATTTTCTCTCGATCAGCTCCTCGATTTCCTTTTTGGTCCCGTTTATGAGAATTCCCGCCTGGCGGCGCTCGGAAGCGGGAAGGTCCTTCATGGATTTTAGAAGCTGCGTGAGAGATCCTTTCTTCCCGACGTAGCTTGCCTTCACCCTGACGAGATCGGCCTCCGTAGAGACCGAGTCAAGGTCAGAATCTATCTGGTTTCTTATCTTCTGCAGCGTTTCTTGCATAATGTGAGCGGGTTGCGTGTTTTAAGAAGCAAAACGGGAAATATTTAAGGGAATTATGTATTTTAGTTGACACTTCCATACACTGTTCCTGGCCGAACCGGAGCAACCTCCAGCTTCTCTTTCATCCTTCCGGCCATGCGGGTTACATTCCCGCCCGCAATCGTGAGTCCACGATGAAGGATATTTATCGCAGCGTTCAGGTCTCTGTCCATCACAAGTCCGCATGAACATCTATGCGTCCGGACGGACAGATTCTTCTTTACCGTTGCTCCGCAGTTCGAGCATTCCTGCGAGGTTCCACTAGGGTCCACTTCCACCATCTTAACGCCAGCACTTTCGGCCTTCTCGTTAAGCAGCGTTATGGTCTTCCCCCAAGTCTGCTCTGAAATGCTCCGGGCTAAATTCCCGTTGCGAAGCATGTTCTTTGTCTTCAGTTTCTCTACCGCTATAAAGTCGTACATCCTTGCTATCTCCGAGGTAAGGCGGTGGAGATAGTCTCTTTCCTTGTCTGATACCCTCTGCCATTCTTTGGCGAGCAGGGATACAGCCTTTCTCCGGTTGTTAGAACCTTTCTTCTTTCGTGATACGGAGCGTTGAAGGCGTATCAGGTTCTTGCGGTCTATCTCCCGCTTTTCCACAGTCTCCCCATCGCTGAGGGTCAGACGCTTCGATATCCCCATATCTATGCCTACGGGGTTAGTGACCGGTTTAGCTTCGGGAGTCGGAAGGTCGTAGGACAGGGCGACCTCCGTACGCAATGCCTTGCGGGTAATGCGTATCGCTTTGAGCAGACTGTTAGGCGGAAGTTCCCTGTTCGACTTCACCACAATTCGGGGAAGTCCCTTGATCTTAAGGACAAGTTTGTCTCCCTCTCGCTTGAGCATTCGCCAGGCAGCATCGTTTATCTCTATGGTGCGCCAGCGTCTCCCGCTCTTCCAACGAGGGAAACCGCCGTGCTTGAAAAACCGCCTGTACGCCTTGTCAAGCCTCGACAATACGCCACGGAACACTATGCTTGACACCGCCTCAAACTCCGGCAACTCCGCCCTTACCCGTACAAGCTCCTTGTACTGGTCATAAAGACTGCGACTTTTCCCCCTGCGCTTGTAGCAGTCAATGCGAGATTCCAAGCCTGCGTTGTACAGTTCTGCGGATAATCTGAATATCTCCCCAAGCCTCTCATGCCCGCTATTGGAAATCTTCGTGCGGCACTTGTAAGTCTTTATCATTACTGTATTATACCCGATTCCTCAGCCATTTGAATCACCTGTCAACCGAAATACATAATCCCCATATTTAACCGTTATGAGAGCGATTATCAAAGCAAAGAACCAGCTTTCGACGGGGCGCCCGCCAAAACGCGGCTTCTACATGGCCCCCTTTCTTTTTCTCCAGTAGACCACGAAGGCGCTTGCCACGAAAATCGACGAGTAGGTTCCTATAATGACCCCCACCATGAGGGTAAAGGCAAAATCGTGTATTACGGAGCCGCCCAAGAAAAAGAGCGGAAGGAGCACTATGAACACCGTTATGGCCGTGAGCAAAGTACGCGAGAGCGTCTGGCTTATTCCATCGTTAACAAGCTCCCTGAACCCTTTTTCGGGGAAATTCCCCATGTTCTCCCTTATCCTGTCGAATATGACGATCGTGTCGTTAACCGAATAACCTATCACAGTCAGAAGCGCGGCCACGATCGCAAGGGTGAACTCCTTGTCCGCGAGCGATATGGCCCCCACGGTTATAAGGGTATCGTGAATAAGAGCGATAACCGCCCCCACGGCAAAGCCGAACTCAAACCTGAACACCAGGTAGGCAAGTATGCCGACGCACGCAATCAGTATGGATAAAAGGGCCTTGGTTATGAGCTCCTTCCCCACCCTTGGACCTATGTAGTCTATTCTCTGAATGGATGCTCCCTCGAAATCCTCTGACGTGGCGAAGAGGTCCTCAAGTTTCCTCTGAAAATCACCTATCTGGTCGAAGGTCGCAAGTTCCGGGGCGAACTGTATCAGGTGCTCGTTGTCGCCCGGGAGGCCGAAACGCTGAACTGATTCCGATGGGAAGCCGTTTTCGGCAAGCGCGCCTTTTAGAACTTCTGTCTCAAGGCTCTTTGCGAGCTTTATGTGTATTTCCGTTCCGCCCGTGAATTCCACTCCCCAGTTAGGCCCCTGGTGATACAGAAGGGAAGCGATGGAAATAACCACAAGCGCGATGGAAATACGCATCGCGCCCCCCATCTTATCCACAAAATTATAGCTCAGTTTTCCTATAATCCGCACTCGCTTACCCTCAGATACTTACTTCGGTCAGTTTTTTGTCCCTGTAAAGCATGTTCGTAAAGACTCTCGCCACAATCAGATTGCTGAAAACGGTAGACACTATTCCGATTGAAAGCGTTGCCGCAAAACCCTTCACGGGGCCGGTGCCCAGCCAGAAAAGTATAAGCGCAGTAAGAAGCGTCGTGACGTTCGCGTCAAGTATGGTCCAGACGGATCTCGCGTATCCAGTTTCAATGGAGTGAACCGCGGTCTTGCCCGCAACAAGCTCTTCTTTTATCCTCTCGAATATGATGATGTTTCCGTCAACCGCCATGCCGAGCGTCAAAACGAGTCCCGCTATGCCGGGAAGCGTAAGCGTAACGCCGAAAGCGGAGAGAAAACCCATTATGAAAAGTATGTTGAGCACAAGCGCTGCGTTAGCCACAACGCCCTGCATCCTGTAGAAAAAGACCATGAACACCAAAACAAGTATGCCGCCTACGATCATGGAGAATCTCCCCTTCTCTATCGAGTCCTGCCCCAAGGAAGGGCCCACGGTCCTTTCCTGCTCAACCCTCACGGGAACCGGAAGGGAACCCGATCTCAGGATAAGCGCGAGGTCTTTTGTCTCCTCCGTGGTGAAAGTGCCGGTTATCGTGCCCTGGTAGGTTATCTTGTCCTGGATTGTGGGAGCTGACTTTATAACGCCGTCAAGAACTATCGCCAAGCGTTCGCCGATGTTAGCCTCGGTGAGCTTTCCGAACTTGCTAGCGCCCTCTCCCCTGAACGTGAATCCGACCGCGGGGTTTCCGTAATTGTCAAAGGTTATCCGGGCATCCGAGATATATTCCCCCGTCACGCTCGCAAGCCTCTCGGTCAGAAAAAACTTTTCGTTCTCGTTCCCGGTGTCTCCCTCGTGGATGGCAAGGCCTTTTTCCGCAAGCTGCTTCTCGGTCCCGGCTTCGGCGGCAGCAAGCAGGTTCCCCCGCTCAGCTCCGACCGCTCTTACGATCTTGAACTCCAAAACTGCCGTCTTTTTGATCAGGTTAACTATTCTCTGCCTGTCTTTTTTGGAAGCGCCCGGCACCTGCACCAGGATCCTGTCCTCGCCTGATTTCTGTATGCTCGGCTCAACGAGGCCGAAATCCTTGACTCGGTTCTCTATTATGTTTCGGACCCGCTCTATTGAGTTTCGCTCAAGCTCGTCCACGTAGGACGATTTTATCGAGAGCCTCACCAGAAAGCCGTCGGAACTTACATCCGCCACCTCTTCAAACTCGTCGCGCGCGATCTCAAGAGCCTTGTCCATGTCCGCGCCCGGGAAAAAACCGATCTTGAGGGTCCCGTCAGAAACTGAGGAACTCTTAACGAGAATCCTGTTCTCCCTGAATTTCGATACGAGGGCTTCCTCAACTATGAGCATCTCCTGCTCCACGCCCTCTTCGGTCTCCACTCCCAGAAGAAGGAATATCCCTCCCTCAAGATCAAGCCCGAGACTTATCCCCTTGCTTGAGAAAACCTTCCCCCACCACGAGGGAAGCTTGTCGCCCATGAAGGTAGGCGTAAGGAGTATTACGCAGAGAAAGGAGAAAAGAACGATAACGCTAATCCAAAGACGGGAGACGCCTTTCATCTAATCAGCCGCCCCCTTTGGATTTGCCTTCGGCGGCCCCAGAGTCGGTCTTCTCCGAGATCCCGGAGCGGACCATTTTTATGTTGATCCCCTTAGCTATCTCGACAGTGATGTCGTCCCCGTCGACGTTTATCACCCTGCCGTATATGCCACCGGTGGTAACGATGGTGTCACCCCTCTTTACCTCGGCGAGCATTTTCTTTCGCTCACGGCTCTGGCGCTGCTGTGGTCTTATGATAAGAAAGTAAAAAAGGGCGAATATGGCGACGAACGGAAGTATGGCCGAAAACGTCGTTCCCCCCGCTCCTCCCTGCCCGGTCCCGGGAGGCATGCATGACGAAAGAAAAAGGGCTGAAATGGCGACAAAAGCTAGTTTTTTCAATTACTGTTCCTCCTCAGCATCGCTGAGTTCCGAACATAACTGCCTGAAGGTGCCGGTTTTTATCGATTCTCTTATTCTTCTCATCAGTTCGGAGTAATAATAGAGGTTATGAAGGGTCAGCAGCTGAAGAGAGAGAATCTCCCCGGCCATGAATATATGCCTCAGATACGACCTTGAAAAATTTTCGCACGTGTAGCAGCCGCAATCCTCATCAAGAGGCGAGCCGTCGTACGCGTAACGGGAGTTTTTTATAACCACTTTTCCCCGGCTTGTAAAGAGAGTTCCGTTGCGGGCGTTGCGGGTCGGGATTACGCAGTCAAAAAGATCGACCCCGAGAGCTACCGCCCTCACTATGTCGCCCGGATTCCCGATGCCCATGAGGTAGCGGAGCCTGTCTTGGGGCAGAAGCCCGGCACAGAGCTCGGTAATCTCAAAAGTCGCCCCGCTCGACTCGCCGACCCCCAGCCCGCCTATCGAGTAGCCGTCAAACCCTATGTCCACAAGCTCTCCCGCAGAGCGCGCCCGAAGGTCCTCGTACACCCCTCCCTGCACGATGCCGAAAAGGGCTCTTGAGGGATCCCGCCTCGCTTCCTTGCAAAGCCCCGCCCAGCGCGTAGTTAGGGAAACCGACTTCTCCATGTACTCGTAGGGGGAATCATGGGCCGGGCATTCGTCAAAACACATCATCACGTCAGAGCCCAGATCCTCCTGGACGGCTATCGAGACCTCGGGGGAGAAAAAATGCTCGCTTCCGTCTATGTGGGAGCGGAAGGAGACCCCGTCTTCGGTTATCTTCCTGCTTTTCGCTAGGCTCAGGACCTGATAGCCGCCGCTGTCGGTGACGATCGCACCGTCCCACGACATGTAGCGGTGAAGTCCGCCGAGGGAGCTTATTATGTCAGTGCCGGGCCTCAGGTAGAGATGGTAGGCATTCGCGATAAGGACCCTGAAACCGAGGCGGCGAAGATCAAGGGGCGTTATGGCCTTGCCCGCTCCCTGGGTCGCCACGGGCATGAATGCCGGAGTCTCTATCGTTTCGCGGGAAGTTCGGATTTCCCCCAGCCTGGCGGAACCGCCCTTTTCCTTTTCGATAAGCCTGAACTGGTACATGGTGGATAAACGCGGCGGGATCAGAATCCGAGCACGTCCCTCATCGCGTAGATCCCAGGAGGTTTTCCCAGGATCCATTTCGCCGTGCGAATCGCGCCCGCGGAGAAGTTCTCCCTGCTGGTCGCCCTGTGGGTAAGCTCCATTCTCTCTCCGTCGCCGAGGAACATGACGGTGTGATCCCCGACCACGTCTCCTCCCCGAAGCGTCTGGATGCCTATTTCCCCTTTCCCTCTCGCCCCTATCCGCCCGTGTCTTTCGTACCTGGCCACGTCTTCGAGTTCCGATCCGAGGCCGGCGGCGACCGCTTCCGCAAGCGCGATTGCCGTTCCGCTTGGAGAATCGGCTTTCCCCCTGTGGTGGGTCTCGAAAATCTCGGCGTCGTAGCTCTCTCCAAGGTGAGAGGCCACCTGTCTTGATATCTCGAAAAGAACATTTACCCCGACGCTCATGTTGGGAGAGAGAACGCACGGTATCCCCTGAAGCAACCCAAGAAGCTCTTCTCTCTGCTCCGGGGTAAAGCCCGTCGTCCCTATGACCATCGATTTTCCGTTCCGAACCGAATATTCGGCGTGGGCAAGGGTCGCCTCGGGAACAGTGAAGTCAATTATGACGTCCGCGTCCCGGGCCGCTTCCTCGATGCTGTCACTCACGCTCACCCCCGGCCCCGCGCCCGCGACAAAATCCCCGAGATCGCGTCCAACCGAAACGTGTCCCGCCGCCTCAGTCGCTCCCACAAGCTCGACATCCCCGTCTGAGCCCGCGAGCGAAGCCACGCTCATTCCCATACGCCCGCACACCCCGACTACTGCAACCTTTATCACTTCAGCCTCCTTCGTCTCCGCCTTCGCCCTCCGGTCCGTAGCTGCAGTTCTCAATGCACTCGTCCTTTATTATCTTCCATTCTTTTTCGGGTATGGAAAGATCGTAGCGGTTTGTGTATCTGGCCCTCTGACGCTTGTCTTCGCCCGGTTCCCTGTAGTCAACCTCCACTTCCGCAACCACTATGGCGGTATCCTTGAAAAGCTGGGTCGCCAGGATCCTGTAGTCAACTATCCTGATGTCGTAGCGCTCGTAAAGAAGCTCGAACCTGCTCACGTAACCCTCGCGGTCCGAACTGAATATGTGGATCTTGTCGTAAGCGGATTCAAAGTCCCGCTCGCTAAGCGCCTCGAGAAAAGAATTCACGACACTGGTGGCGGAAACCTTCGGCTGCGGCCTTCTTGTGTCCTGACTTCGCACGGGAATGGCGCAGGAGATAAAAAGAAGCAGCAATGGCAGAGCGAAAAGATAAGCTTTTCTCATGGAGCGGAAACTGAAGATCCTCTGAATAAAGTAAGAAGTTAAACGAGAAAAATGGCGCAGGCAAGTTTCGTTGACATGCGGCGCGGTTTTCCTTGTGCGCCCATTGTGGTTGCGAAGCGGAACCCGTTGCGGGTATCCTGCTTGGGAAAAAAGAAAACGGATACAGAAAAAAAGAGAAAACTATCATGAAAAGCATGACAGGTTTTGCGGAATCATCCGTGAACACGGAGATCGGAAAGATCATGGTGGACATGCGGTCTGAGAACCACAGGTTCCTTGACGTAAAAGCCAGCGTTCCCGAATCCCTGCTCCATATGGAAACCGCCATTGAAGACAGGCTGAAGAACTCGATTCAGAGAGGAAAGCTCCGCCTCAGGCTTTCCGTGCAGACAAACAAAAGGGAAAGGCAGCGTTTGTCCGAAAAGGTTCTCCGGGAAAACCACAGTTCCCTTAAAAGAATCAATTCCTCCCTGGGACTTAAAACGGAGATAGGGATCGAGCACCTGCTCATGATGGAGAACTCCTTTGAAAGCCACGCCGGACCAGAGGTCTCAAGGGATACGGAAGCAAGAATCAGGGAAGCGGTCGCAAAAACCCTCGTAAAGTTCAACAGAAGCCGGGAAATCGAGGGGCAGAAGCTTGAAAAATCCATACTCGGGCGTCTTGAGGTCATAAGGAAGACGGTTGACGGCATAAAGAAGAAACGAAAAGAATTCGTAAAGAAGTCCGAGAAAAAAACGAAGGAGAAAATCGAGAAGATCTTCTCTTCAAAGCACAAAAACGACCCCCTTATCTCACAGGAAGCCGCGGCAATAATCACGGAGAAAAGCGAGATTGACGAGGAAATCGTGAGGCTAGAGGCTCATGTCTCAAAGTTCAGGAAAACCGCCAGGAAAAAGGGGCCCGTGGGGAAGGAGCTTGATTTCCTGATTCAAGAGATGAACAGGGAGGCGGGAACAATATCGGCAAAATGCAAGGACGCAGGAATCTCGCACCTTACCATAAACATACGCCTTGAACTGGAAAAAATACGGGAGCAGATCCAGAATATAGAGTAAGCCCAGCTTCTTCGCGACACACAGGGCGCCGCAGCAATACCCCCGGCTCTAAAGCGGTTGGCTCAGAAGTCACTAAGCGGTTCGTTAAGACGGCAGCCGGTATCGTACTCAGTCTCTTCAAGCCTGAACCAAAGGGGAAAACACCATCTCTGGAACTCGGCTACCTTGCCGCCGCTTACGGTGACTTCATAACTTCCATCGGAATTCCTTCTTACAGAAACGCTGACGCCGCCGCCGATCTCACGCGTTTCTCCATCCTGGATGACCGAGTAATCGTCACGGCCCCATCCTACGTCCGCAAGACGATTGGGATTGCTCTTGTCGTATAAAGCGGGACCAGTCCGGGTCTGTGCGCCTGTGCCGGCACTCTGGTCATACCTGCTTACCAGAACTCCCTCGTACCTCCGGGGACGCCTTCTCCCAGAATCATAAACTTGCGCTCCGGTTACCCTGTATTCAGAAGGGTAGTAATCGAGCACTTCAAGCGTCGTGAAGGCGTGGCGGCGACCCGAATGTATCACAAGGAACTGGTAGCCGCTTTCCCGCGGTTTGCTCAACCTATACGTCCCTGTATCCTGAAGATGCAGGGCCACGTCCTCGGGCCTGATCCAGCCCGCTGAGTAGCGGTTGATCGCCATTGTGGAGGGCATGTTGACATTCCAGCCTCTAGTGCGAACTGAGTCCAGCTGGGACATCACGTCATAGAAGTTGCTGTAAGGATTGGGAGGATTTACTGCTCCTCCTGGTCCAGAAGGGAGCCAAGGTATTTCCGTGAAAGAATGCGGCCAATCCATCCAGGCATGGCCCATCTCGTGGACGACAAGCTCCATGTCCGCATTGCGGAGGCTCACTAGCCCGAACCTTGCCCATCCATTGGCTCCCTGGCCCGCCATGTCAACACTGACATCGCTTAGAATCATCCGGTTGAGCGCACCCGGGAGACCGCGTATCTCACAGTCGTCTACACCCACGCAGATCCCGAGCTCCGTAAGATGCTGATCGTACATTGCGTCCGGACTTCCATCCCCGCCTACAGTAAATTCAATGCCCTCGCGAAAAGTGATCCGGAGCTTGTCCTCAGATACCCTTCTCCAGTAGGGGGCGACATAGCGATTCAGAAGCTCAACTGCTCTATTCATGCTGAGACTGTCCCTGCTACCGTTGTCTTGAAACCACCCCGAGGCGTTCGGCGGCACGCGGGCGATATCCACGTCTATGCCCAGATCGCCTAGGGAATAGTACGTCGGGTCGACAGGCGGGTCAATGTGGAATCCGTGATATGCTTCTGTCGGCGTACATCCTGAAAAACCCATTTGTTCATACCGAAGGTAGCTTCCGTTACCGAAATAGCGGATAAGGGAAAGAGGATCGGACCCGCCAAGATCGATAAGCTTGGCGGCTACCCACGGAGAATCGGGGTTTTCCGGCTGTTCACAGGAATAAGGCTTGGATTCTTCCCACCAGGGACGATGTTCCAGATTGTTATAGAAGTCCTGCCAAACAGGATTTGTGGAGAGAGGGGGCTCTACCGGAGTAGGCTCTACCGGTGGTGGTGGCGGTGGCGGTGGCGGCGGTGGCAGCGGCGGTGGCGGCTCTACCGGAGTAGGCTCTACCGGATGCGTAGTTCCCTCGTCTCCGCTTCCACCACCACAACCGGAAATGATAACTACAAGCAAGATAAAAATGCTGAACTTAATTCTGGACATCGAAATTTGGGGAATTATTTACTTAAGTTGACAGACCGTTTACGTCAGCTGAATACCGCGGGCTGTGAAAGTGGTGCACAACTGCGAAATCTGACGTTTCAAAAAGACCTCTTCAATATCCGAACTTTACTTGTTTGCTTGCGGGGCGTCAAGTGAAATATCAAGTCATTTCAGAGGGATACGAAATGGTTGGTACTAACAAATAACTTACCCTATCATGAATTTAACCAGGAAATTATCTGCTTCTACACAGAGCAAGGATGTTGACGGGGGGAAATGACTCCAATGTGGCGGGGCATCCAGCCAGGCGTCTTTTTGAAACCTTAAATATTCCTTGTCTTCTTTGTAAACCCAGGAACAAAACCCTTTGAAAAAACAAAGCAAGCATGTTATAGTACCGCCTCATTTAAAAGAATAGTGAAGTCCTCCAAGGAGGCGGAAAAATAAGCATTCTTGTAAACAAAAACTCCAAAGTTCTGGTGCAGGGGATAACGGGAAGCGCCGGGCTTTTCCACGCGACCCAGTGCCGGGAATACGGAACCAACGTCGTTGGCGGCGTCACCCCGGGAAAAGGCGGAAGCAGCGTTGAGGGGTTCCCGGTTTTCGACACCATGTCCGAAGCGGTGCGGGAAACTGGAGCGGACGTGTCCCTTGTGTTCGTTCCGGCGGCGTTTGCGATGGATTCGATGCTGGAGGCCCTAGATTCCGGCGTCAAGCTCGTAATCTGCATAACAGAAGGAATACCCACCCTAGACGTTGTAAGAGTAAAGGAGTACATGAGGGGTTCTGACTCCAGGCTCGTTGGACCCAACTGCCCGGGCGTTATAACCCCCGGAGAGGCCAAGGTGGGAATAATGCCAGGCTACATACATAAACCCGGAAGAGTCGGGATAATCTCAAGAAGCGGAACCCTCACCTACGAGGCCGTGTGGCAGCTTACCAACCTCGACATAGGACAATCGACGTGCATAGGCATAGGCGGCGACCCCGTTATCGGAACCACGTTTATCGACGCGCTTTCCCTCTTTGAGAACGACCCTGACACAGACGCGGTGATAATGATAGGGGAAATCGGGGGGTCTGACGAAGAAGAGGCGGCCGAATACATAAGCCAGAACTTCACGAAACCCATAGCCGCATTCATCGCGGGAGCCACGGCGCCCAAGGGAAAAAGAATGGGCCACGCGGGAGCCATTATTTCAGGAAGCTCGGGAAGCGCCGAGGACAAGTTCCGTGCACTCGAGCGCGCCGGAGTCACCACCTGCAAAAGCCCGGCCGAGATGGGAGAGGCGCTTCGTAGCGCAATCTCGCAAAGTCCCCGGGCTTGACCACCACTCCGAATCCTGCTTCTCACGCGGGCAATCCTCAAAATTGGTTATTATTCTGCCCGTATGGAACTAAAACTTTTTGAGCTCGAGATCTTCAACAACCTTCTCGGAACAATCGCCGAGGAGATGGGTTCTGTGCTCGTAAGAGCGGGATTCTCCCCCAACATAAAGGAAAGAAGAGACCTTTCCTGCGCCGTATTCAACTCGGCTGGAGAAATGATCGCCCAGGCGGCCCATATCCCCATACATCTGGGATCAATGTCGTTTGCCGCGAGATCGGTAGCGACGGAGAATCTCTCCCCTGGAGACGTTTTCATACTTAACGACCCTTTCCGCGGCGGAACGCATCTTCCCGACGTAACGTGCGTAGCGCCCGTGTTCGTCGACGGGAAGCCCGAGTTTCTGCTCGCCTCGCGAGCCCACCACGCTGACATAGGGGGCGCCACCCCGGGCTCCATGCCGCTTTCAACGACAATCCACGAAGAGGGAATCATAATACCCCCGACAAGAATACGGGAAGAAGGAATACTGAAAGAAGCCCTGCTCCAGGAAATAATCCTCTCGACCAGGGATCATGAGGAAAGAGAAGGGGATCTTCGGGCGCAGATAGCCTCGCTTGATACCGGAGAGAAAAGGATGCGGGAGCTTCTCCAAAAATACTCCCTTTCGAAAATAAACCAGGCCGCTTCCGGGCTTCTTGACTACGGGGAGAGGCTCGTCAGAAACGCCATAGAGAAAATACCGGACGGCGACTATCTATTCACCGACTACCTTGAAGACGACGGGGCGGGAACGAGAAATATACCGATACGGGTAAAGATAGAAATAAGCGGGGACGTAGCGGTAGTGGATTTCAGGGGGAGTTCGAAGAAGGTAAAAGGATGTCTTAACGCTCCCCTGAGTGTAACCACTTCCGCGGTTCTATACTGTTTTCAGTGTCTTTCGGGCGAAGACACGCCTCTTAACTCGGGAACCCTGAGGCCGATTGAGATCAGAGTCGATGAGGACTCGATTCTTAACGCCAGATACCCAAGCGCGGTCGTCGGCGGAAACGTCGAGACATCCCAGAGGATAGTGGACGTGGTGTTCGGAGCGCTTGCCGAGGCAATCCCCGAAACGATACAGGCGGCAAGCGCGGGAACGATGAGCAACCTCGCGTTCGGCTCGCCGCAGAACGCACCTTCTGATTCCTCCTACGCCTACTACGAAACCATAGCCGGCGGAATGGGGGGACGCTCAGGCGCGGGAGGAGCAAACGCGGTGCACACGCACATGACAAACACGCTAAACACCCCGATTGAGGCAATCGAGAGGGAGCTTCCCGTAATGGTGGAATCATACTCCGTGAGAAAGGGGTCAGGGGGCGCAGGCAGGTTCCCAGGCGGGGACGGAATCATAAGGCAGTACAGGTTCCTCGAGGACTCCCACGTTTCCCTCATAACCGAGAGAAGGGAAAAGCGGCCATGGGGAGCCCGGGGCGGAGAAGACGGGGAAAGCGGCAAGAACACGCTTGTATCGGAAACAGAAGAGAAAAAACTGCCCGCAAAATGCTCTATCGCGGTGAAAGCCGGAGAAGCGGTAAGAATCGAGACTCCGGGAGGGGGGGGATGGGGAACCCCCGCACCGGCCACTTTTTTCACCATCGACGCCCATGAGGACATAGCCTTTCACATGCGCCACTACAAGAGGGATTTCGAGAATCCCGAGGTCTCCTGCATGATAACCCTTCCTGGACTCATGCAAGGCGGGGCCAGAGTCGTTTTCAACACCGTTTTCATACACCCGAAGCACAAGCCCTCTGGTTCCGTTGCGGAAGCCATGGCCCAGCTTGACCTCTACGACGAGATATACCGCGAACACTCAGATAGCGTCTTTCAGATAAAAGACAGGCAGGACATAGACAGACTCCGGGAAGGCGAAAAAATCGGGTTTTTCACCCTCATGGAAGGAGCTGACCCCATTTTGAACCCGCAGCATCTTCTTGAATACCAAAGAAGAGGTGTCCGGGCTCTCGGTCTTTCCTGGAACAACAGGAACATCTACGCTTCCGGGCCCGAGAGCAAAGAAGGGCTATCCGACCAGGGAAAAGAACTTTTGCGGCAGATGAACGCCCTTGGCATCACGCTTGATCTCTCCCACCTCAACGAACGCTGCTTCTGGGAAAGCGTGGATCTAACCGAGCTTATCCCCGTTGCGACCCACTCTAATTCAAGAGCGCTTGTTGATCATCCCAGAAACCTGCGCGACGAGCAGCTTCGGGCCATTTCAGATAGGGGCGGGGTAATCGGGGCTGTGTTCTACGGGAAATTTCTAAAAAAAGGAGAAGGCTGCGCCACCCTCGAAGACATATACGCCCACATAGACCACATTATAGGCGTCTGCGGCGAGGATCACGTGGGAGTGGGCACCGACATGGACGGAGCGCCGATAAATGATTTTCCGGAGGAAACGAGAGACATATCCCAACTTCCTGCACTCTCCGAGTATCTTCTCGGTAAGGGATATCCGAAGGGGGCTGTGGAGAAAATAATGGGAAAGAACTTCCTTCGGGTAATAAAAACAAACCTTGAAAAGGTACCGGACGACACAGAGTGATGCGTCGCCGACGCTTTCTTTATCCAGAGCGGATGCCTGCCGACTCCTGAGTTTCGGACTGCCCCGCCTCCGCTTTACACAACCCCCAGTATCTTTCTGCTGACATGGGTAAGTTTACTGAACAAGAAAAATGCCCTGATTCGTTTCCCTGCCGGAGATCTGTATTTCAAACAACTTTGTCAGCAGCGCGAAAGTCGCTTTGCTCCTGTGGTCCCTGGCGGCGATGTAAAACCAGTGACCGTTATGTCTGGCAACGACCGAAGCGCAGTCTCCAGCAGTATTGGAACCTGAACAAATCATCTGAGGCTGCATATCGCTTGATACGACTTCGAATCGCTGTCCAGCGGGGCTGCAGTCCCAGCCGTCTCGCTTTTCGCCCTCTTTATCGCAACTTTCGCCGTCGTTGATCTCTGAGATTTTGACTATTTCCCTGTCCCCGGGGGGCACTTTTACGTTCTGCGACAGATAGTGCATTATTCCAAACAATGAGCGGGTTCTCACTTTTATTTCGGAACCGGACCCGGTTTCAGAGTCGGTCAGCATTAAAATCCCCTTTCTGTCTTCAATTTTCAGAAGATCCGTCAGCTCTTTCCACTGCGGGTCATTATTGTTTTGGCACGAGCAATCGAAGTTGTCATCCAAAAAGCAGGCTATCAATTTTTTCGGTGGTTCTTCTTCCTTGGTTTCAGCAGGTGTGTCGGGGTCGGGACAGATCTCATCAGTGCTGGCGGCTTGGAAAAATCTTATTTTATTTTCTTGTCTCAACTTTTCTAATGCCATAAGTATATCTTGGTATTTGTTGAGTTCTTCCTGCTCTGGCAGATAATCCGGCGTAGGCCCAGATGCGAACGGAGCGTTTAACGCGGGGCCGAAACGCTCAACCGTTATTGCCAGAACACGTTCTATCGAAAACCCGGACTGGGTAAGATCAAACACTGTCTCTAGGCCCAAGCGTCGATTCATGGTCGTATTTAGTTCCTTGCCTAAAAGCGGACTGTATTGAAGGGTAGTTTCACGGGTGCCACCTATTCCCACCTGCCCCATGAGATTATTTTCGTTTCCCACGCTATTGTCTACTGAGGAGCCAAGGACGCTGGTTACCGCACCGGTTAATGAAATTTGACTCGGTGCCTGTTTGTATTTTTCCGTTACCGTTCCAACAGTTGTAAATACAGGCGGTTCTCCATAACGCATGCGCACCAGGTTTTTAAGCATCTGACTGTCTCTGGCCACAGCCATTTGATCAACAAAGTTGCTTTGCCATTTCTCGTTCCAGTTCATAGTCTGGCAGCCGGACAGCAGCAAAGCGACTGACACTGTAGCCGCAAATAAGATAAAGGAACTGATTCTACGGTTTTTGGACATGGTTACAGCTTGTGCTCTTGAAAATCTAAAACCTGCTTGGATGAAAGAACCAACGAGGACCGTCAGCCTAAGTTTATCTTGTACTTTCCGGGGCCCGTAATCAGCAATACTATATAGACAAAAAGGTATTCAATTGCGTTTGAAGCCCCCTGCCATCCCGCCGCGGATGACTCCTCCGGAAGATACAGGTGAAAGAGAACCGCCACGATCATGTTAACGCACAGAAGAAAAGTCGCGGGCATGAAGAAAATCCCCGCGATTATGAAAGCCGAGCAGAAAAACTCGGCAAAAGCCGCCATGAACCCCCAGAAAACCGGATAAAAATCAATGCCGAAGGTCTGCAGTGACCCCCCGACTTTAGCCCACCTCTCGGGTCCTCCGATCAGCTTCCCGTAGCCGTGAAAAATAAGCATTGAGAAGCCGAAGCCCACTCTGAGCAGAAGAATTCCTAAATCCCAGTCTCTGTCTCTGCCGTAACTTAACATGCTGTATACTCTATACTAAGAAGACTTGTTAGACAAGCTCCTTCCCCCTCCCCTCAATAAATTTACACCGGACGGTCCTATTAGACAAGATCTTCCCCGCCGTCAACCCCTATCACGTTACCCGTGACCCATGAGGCTTCGTCAAGAGAGAGAAGCGCGATGGCTTTTGCCACGTCTTCCGGTGTCGTCAGTCTTCCCGAAGGGTTTGCCGCGAGAGCGTGGCCAATGAGCTTGTCGTTTCCCGGAATCTTTCTCAGTGCGGGAGTGTCCGTTACCCCGGCCATTATTGAATTAGCGGTAATCCCGCTTGGGGCGAGCTCGACGGCAAGCTGGCGTATGTGGGCCTCTATGGCCGCCTTGGCGGCCGATACCGCGCCGTAAGTAGGCCATACCCTGTGACTCCCCGAACTCGTCATGGCGAATATTCTCCCGCCCTCGCCCATTATCCCTTCCATAACGAGATCCTGCGCCCAGTAAACGATGCTGTGAGCCATCACGTCAAGCGTCATGTCAATGTTCCTGTTGTTAAGAACGTCCCTGCGTTCATCCGCAACGTAGCGCTTCAGCGTCCCGAAGGCAACGGAATGTATCATTACCTTTACCTCTGAGCCATCCTGCTGCACCACATCCTTCATGTCCGCGATGACCTCCTGTCTTTTCTCCGCGTCGGCCACGTTTACGTTGTAGAACCTGACATCGCTTCCCGTGCTTTTTATCTCCTCGACTATGCCTTCCACCTTCGCCATCGTTCCCCTGCGGTCAAGGTGCACGCCGAAAATATTCATTCCCCGGCGCGCAAGCTCAAGACTGCAGGCCTCCCCGAAGCCGCTTGAAGAACCGAGCACAAGCGCCCACTTACCTTTAATAGAATTCTCAAACAATCTATGCTACCTCTCTAGATATCGAATTTAGGAAGTGGAATCGTACATGATTTCCCCTCTTTTTTCTAAATCAGAAAGATCACTGCGACCCGTTATCCGTCTCCTTGCCTGGGGAAACGGCGTACCCGGAGAGCTTCGATTTCTCCACGAGGTCCCGGGGCAGCTCCTTCGAGGTTTTTACCCCCAACTCCTTGAGATCTGAAGCTCTTTTCACGAGGTTGCCCTTTCCGTCGCGAAGGCTGCTCATTGCCTTGTGATAAGCCTGATCGGACTGCTCTATACGCTTTCCAACTTCTTCCAGGTGCTCAACAAAAGTCACAAACTTGTCGTACATCCTCCCGGCGCTTTCAGCTATTTCCTTGGCGTTTGAGTTCTGGTCTTCAAACTGCCAGATGCTGTGTATGGTTCTGAGAGTAGCGAGAAGAGTGGAGGGACAGACGATTATCACGTTTTTCTCAAAAGCCTCCGCGTAAAGACCCCTCTCCGTTTCTATTGCCAGCATGAAAGCCGATTCGAGCGGGACGAACATTAAAACATAGTTAAGGCTCGTTATTTCGGGGATATTCTCGTATCTTTTGTCGCTGAGTTCCTTTATGTGGTTTCGAAACGAGAGAACATGCTCTTTCAGGTGATCTTTCCTCTCCTCCTCATCCTCACAGGAAACATATCTCTCGTAAGCCGTAAGGGAAACCTTGGAATCGATTATAACGTCTTTCCCTTCGGGAAGGTGAACGATCACATCGGGTCGGAGGGTATTGCCGTTGTCCCCCTTGTAGCTTGACTGGGAATGATACTCCCTGCCCTCGGAAAGGCCCGACATTTCAAGCGCCTTCTCAAGCACTACTTCGCCCCAGGCACCCTGGGTCTGCGATTCTCCCTTGAGGGCGGTAGTAAGGTTGAGAGCTTCCTGGCTCATCTGCTCGCCCAGTTTCTTAAGATTCTCTATGTGGGTTTGCAGAGAAGCTCTGTCTTTGCTCGCCTCCGTGTGGGTATCGGTGACCTTCTTTTCGAAATCCTTTATCTGCTCGCGGAGGGGATTGAGAAGGGTCTCCATGTCCGCCTTGTTTTTGTCGGTGAATTTCTTGGTCGTATCCTCGAAAATCCTGTTCCCCAGGTTCTCGAACTCATCTCCAAGCCTTCTTTTAGCTTCATCCAGAATGGACAGCTTTTCCTCGAAACCCTTTCTTTCCTGCTCTATGGTCGCACTGAGCCTTGAGAGAAGGCTTTCTTTTTCAGTAACTTGGGAAGTAAGTTCCCTCACCTGCTTCTCGAAGCCGGAGATTCTGGAATCACGGTCCGCAATAGTCTTTTCCTTTTCTTTTATGCCGGATTCGAGAGAGGCTTTCTCGGCGTTAAGAGCGCTTGCAGCTTCAGCGGAGTCTCTAAGCTTCTCTTCAAGCTCGGCACCCTTGCTCCTTGACTCTTGCAACTCGGTTTTTATGAGAGAAAGCTCGGCTTCGGTCGCCCCACGGCGTCCCTTCTCCTTAGTCAGGTAGTAGAACAACAAGAAGGCAGTAATCGCTATCGCTCCCAAGTGGGTAAGCAGATCGGATATATTCATGACAGGCTTGATATTATAAATGATCGGGGTTGATAATAAAAATCCAGCATATATACTAGTCTAGACTAGCATATATTAGCTGGAGGAGTTGCTGCTATGAGCGTTTCCAAAACTCAGCGCGTTTGGACTGTCGCAGAGGCCAAGGCGAAGCTTTCCGAAATACTTTCGCTTGCCGAGACGGAAGGTCCTCAGCGTATCGGAGTACGGAGGTCTTTTATTCTTGTACCCGATAAGTTATGGCAAGCTAAAAAACCGCCTAAAAAACATATGGGCAAATGGCTAGTCGAAAATATGCCGCGTGGGACAAATCTCCCTGTACCCGACCGTCGCGAGCCTGGACGCAAAATCCCGTTCATTGATGAGAATGATCTTGAATGAAAGGTTATCTTCTGGACACCAATGTTATATCGGAACTGACCAAACAATTGCCAGACCCGAAAGTAATTGAGTTTCTGTCAGAACACGAAAACCTTTGGCTTTCTACGATTGTTGTGCACGAACTGGAGTTTGGTCTGCAACTTCTTCCTGAAGGAAATCGTCGTTACAGTTTACAGTCTGTGCTGTCAGAGTTTATCGCAGACATAGAGCAGCAAGACCATGTTTTGCCACTGGGCCGAAAGGAAGCGGAGTTTGCCGCACGACTTCGGTCTCAAGCCCGCAGGTCCGGTCGCGTGATTCAGCTGGGCGACGCGCTGATTGCGGGAACAGCCAAAGCTCATGATCTTTCGGTCGTAACGCGAAACACGGAAGATTTTGCCGGACTGGATATTGAGGTTACAAACCCTTGGGAAACGCAATAACAAAACCTATCAATTATGTTACTCGTTCCTAACAACAAAACCGACGACGACTACAAACAGTGGGGCGCAGAAATCGGTATGTCCTCCGAACTGGGCGTACACCTCAAGATAGGAATATCTTATTCAGACCGCCCCGGATCTCCGCACGTCGTCGCAGAAGGCATTGTGGGAGTTCCCCGCCCTCCAGAAGATGATTATGAGCGCAGTATGTTGGCGTGCAAATTAGCAGAACTGGTAGAGACTCCTGAAATCGCGATATTTGAATTCACACATCAGATATGGTGGCGATTGATCCGTGGTGGTCCATTTGACCTCAAACTGATTAAGTCGGAGACATTACGTGAACTGGATGAGAATGAAATTTCGAATTGCGTTAGTTTCTCGGGGCCCGGACCCTTTAATGAGCCAGTGTTTCAGGCCAAGTTTGCCGAATCTGATGACTGGGGACGCGAGTACAGGGCCAACAGATATCTGCGCTTCGAAAGTCGTGCCGGGCTGAACCGGCGTTATCAGGATCTATTTACCAACATTACAATTCTGAATGATGTGGGCCAAGTAGACCTTACTACTGAAAAACACTGGCACCAACTGTTCAGGCACGTCGTAGCTGAAATGTTTCTCCGTGGCGAACCGCCTGTGCCCCACAACTTTGACCCGACCGTCAAGAAGGCAGTGTTGTTTCCCGACAAAGAACTGTGTGAGCGAGCAGCGGATGCCATTGGGAAAGTACAATATTCGGGTCCAATCCTGGTCAAGTACGGCAAAGCCGAGCATATTAGGGCGTTTTTCGAGCGCGGTGAAGTCTACATGCCACCAGCATCCATTTATGGTGATCCCAAACACAATCAGGCTATTCACGACCAGGAACTTACTCTTTCACACTATGCCGTTGTGGCCAACAACGATGGATATTTAAGATCAACAGATGTTTGTGCCAATTGGGATGCACTGGGAGAATCCGGTGCTCGTATTTTGCCATTGTTTTCTGCGCCCGACGCCAAACGGGATGAAATTACCGGTATTGAGTCATTTGGACCCGATGCATGGGTATTTTGCATGTCCACTTTGTTGACACCAAGACTATTTTCAGATTTTAATGCCGATGCATGCGTTGTACTGTCTCCCGATAAGTTCAAAGATCTGATTTGCGGTGCATTGCGGTCGCTAACGAGTACCAAGAGGTTATTTGCACATGGCCATGTGCATTACGCTGATCCTTTTGGAACCTATCAAGAGCCAATGCATCGGCCACAAATGCACTTGTGCGACGGTGCGAAAGAAGAAAACAAGGAACAACACTTTAGTCCATTTGGTCCAGACGGCCAGCTTTTTCGTCCGCCAACAGTTCACTTTCAGAAGATCTTCCGATTTGCCTACCAGCGCGAGTATAGGTTTGTGAGTTACCCTCCACAATACACTGAGAAGCTGAATGCGCCGATTGAATTCACGCTGGGACCACTGAACGATATTGGCGAGTTGATTATTCTCTAGCTTGATTTAGCAGTGCAAACCGGTCTTGGTTTCACGGTGAGAAATCACTTCTGAAGAGCTTCTCACGTAGAGAAAACCTCTGGCAACCGAATATAACGCTTGAGAAAATTGTGTGTTGGTATCGAGAATTTTCAAACCTCGCAGTAAGCCTCACGGTCGGTTAGTACTCATCAGCTTAATCCCTCACAGGACTTACACCCTGAGCCTATCAACCTCGTAATCTTCAAGGGACCTTAAGGAACTTACGTTCGGGAGATCTAATCTTGAGGCAGGTTTCCCGCTTAGATGCTTTCAGCGGTTATCCTTTCCGAGCATAGCTACCCAGCACTGCCGTTGGCACGACAACTGGTACACTAGAGGCTCGTCCACTCAGGTCCTCTCGTACTATGAGCAGATCCTCTCAAATCTCCTTCGCCCGCTACAGATAGGGACCGAACTGTCTCACGACGTTCTAAACCCAGCTCGCGTACCGCTTTAATGGGCGAACAGCCCAACCCTTGGGACCTTCTCCAGCCCCAGGATGCGATGAGCCGACATCGAGGTACCAAACCTCCCCGTCGATGTGAACTCTTGGGGGAGATAAGTCTGTTATCCCCGGCGTACCTTTTATCCGTTGATCGATGGCCTTTCCACACAGAACCACCGGGTCACTAAGACCTGCTTTCGCACCTGCTCGACCTGTCAGTCTCACAGTCAAGCTCCCTTATGCCTTTGCACTCTGCGCTTGGTTTCCAATCAAGCTGAGGGAACCTTTGCACACCTCCGTTACCTTTTAGGAGGTGACCGCCCCAGTCAAACTACCCGCCTAACATTGTCCTTGATCCGGATAACGGACCTAAGTTAGAATTTCAGAACTACAAGGGTGGTATTTCACCATTGCCTCCACTCCGCCCTAGAGCGAAGTTTCACAGGCTCCCACCTATCCTACGCATGCAGCACCAAAACTCAATGCTAAGTTATAGTAAAGGTGCACGGGGTCTTTCCGTCCCGTAGCGGGTATCCGGCGTCTTCACCGGAACCACAATTTCGCTGAGTCTTTGGCCGAGACAGTGCGGCAATCGTTACACCTTTCATGCAGGTCGGAACTTACCCGACAAGGAATTTCGCTACCTTAGGACCGTTATAGTTACGGCCGCCGTTTACCGGGGCTTCGGTTCTGAGCTTCTCCGAAGATAACCCATCCCCTTAACCGTCCGGCACTGGGCAGGTGTCAGACCCTATACGTCCACTTGCGTGTTTGCAGAGCCCTGTGTTTTTAGTAAACAGTCGTTACCGCCAATTCACTGCGACCCATTTCCGCTCCAGCCGCGAGGGCTTTCACGTACATATGGGCACCCCTTATTCCGAAGTTACGGGGTTAATTTGCCGAGTTCCTTAGCCAAAGTTCTCTCACGCGCCTTAGTATTCTCAACTCACCCACGTGTGTCCGTTTCGGTACGGGCACTCGGTCGTCAACGTTTAGAAGCTTTTCTTGGAAGCATGGACTCAATCACTTTACGAGGCTAACGCCTCTCGTACTCGCTTCTCAGAGTATTGAAAAGAGGTTTTACTTGTCTTTTCCTCCTACAAGCTTGAACCGGGATATCCAGCACCCGGATGACCTATCCTTCTCCGTCACTCCATCACTCAGACCGAATGGTACGGGAATATTAACCCGTTTTCCATCGACTACGCCTTTCGGCCTCGCCTTAGGTCCCGACTTACCCTGGGAGGACGAGCCTTGCCCAGGAAACCTTGGGTTTACGGCGAGGTGGATTCTCACCACCTTTATCGCTACTCATGCCTGCATTCTCACTTCCCAACAGTCCAGGTTTCCTTACGGTAACCCTTCGACCCGTTGGGAACGCTCCCCTACCGCTGCGTACAAGTACGCAACCCGCGGCTTCGGCAACGAACTTAGCCCCGGTTCATTTTCGGCGCAAATCCGCATCGACCAGTGAGCTGTTACGCACTCTTTAAAGGGTGGCTGCTTCTGGGCCTACCTACTGGCTGTCTATGCCAATTCACATCCTTTACCACTTAGTTCGTATTTAGGGGCCTTAGCCGGCGGTCTGGGCTGTTTCCCTTTCGCCGATGGGACTTATCTCCCACCGACTGACTCCTGTGCTAACCCAGCGGCATTCGGAGTTTGTCTGGGTTTGGTAGATCTTTCGACCCCCTAGTCCAATCAGTGCTCTACCTCCGCTAGTCATCACACAAGGCTATACCTAAATATATTTCGGGGAGAACCAGCTATCACGAATCTTGATTAGCCTTTCACTCCGATCCACAGCTCATCCGACAGGTTTTCACCCCTGACCGGTTCGGGCCTCCACAAAGGTTTTCTCTCTGCTTCACCCTGGCCATGGATAGATCGATTCGCTTCGGGTCTATCCCCAGTGACTGGCGCCCTATTCAGACTCGCTTTCGCTACGACTACACCTGTACGGCTTAATCAGGCCACTGAAGATAACTCGCAGGCTCATTAGGCAAAAGGCACGCGGTCAGGCATTTCCACGAATGGACATAGCCCTTCCACTGGTTACAAGCAGATGGTTTCAGATTCTATTTCACTCCCCTCACTGGGGTTCTTTTCACCTTTCCCTCACGGTACTGGTTCACTATCGGTCAACGGCACGTATTTAGCCTTGGATGGTGGTCCACCCAGATTCCTCCAACATTCCACGTGTGCCGGAGTACTCGGGATACCTCTAGGGCTCATCAAAGTTTCGCGTACAGGGCTATCACCTTCTGTGGCAAGACTTTCCAGACTATTCTGCTACTTCTCAAAGTCCCATACTGAGGTCCCACAACCCCGAAAGGAAAATCCTCTCGGTTTGGGCTCTTCCCCGTTCGCTCGCCGCTACTAAGGGAATCTCGGTTGATTTCTTTTCCTGGGGGTACTGAGATGTTTCACTTCCCCCCGTTAGCCTGCCATCGCTATATATTCACAATGGCATGACCAAGGTTTGCTCGGTCAGGTTTTCCCATTCGGAAATCCTCGGATCAAAGCCTGTTAAGCGACTCCCCGAGGCTTATCGCAACTTACTACGTCCTTCATCGCCGTCCGTTGCCAAGGCATCCACCTTCTGCTCTACATATCTTATCTGCGAGGCGTGAAAATCCTCGATAATACTAACAACACGATCAATTCTGTTTCTCAGCGTTATATTCAATTGTCAAAGATCAAAAAAGCATTCGAAATTCTTTTTATGTGGAGGTGAACGGGCTCGAACCGTCGACCTCCTGCTTGCAAAGCAGGCGCTCTCCCAACTGAGCTACACCCCCTACTGGTGGGCCTAGTTGGATTTGAACCAACGACCTCACCCTTATCAGGGGTGCGCTCTAACCAGCTGAGCTATAGGCCCCTGTTGCTTTATAAGCGCAGGAAATACTTTTTCGTAAAAAGCAGATGACGAGCGAAAAAGAGACAGATATCTCCGTGAAAAAGGAGGTGATCCAGCCGCAGGTTCCCCTACGGCTACCTTGTTACGACTTCACCCCAATTACCAGCCCTACCTTAGGAACTTGCCTCCCGAAGGTTAGCACAGCTACTTCGGGCAGAACCGACTTTCGTGGTGTGACGGGCGGTGTGTGCAAGGCCCGGGAACGTATTCACCGTGGCAATGCTGATCCACGATTACTAGCGATTCCAACTTCATGCAGGCGAGTTGCAGCCTGCAATCTGAACTGAGACTAGCTTTGATGGGATTGGCTCACCCTCGCGAGTTTGCGACCCATTGTACTAGCCATTGTAGCACGTGTGTAGCCCAAGACGTAAGGGCCATGATGACTTGACGTCGTCCCCACCTTCCTCCGGCTTGTCGCTGGCAGTCTCTTCAGAGTGCCCACCATTACGTGATGGCAACTAAAGATAGGGGTTGCGCTCGTTACCGGACTTAACCGGACACCTCACGGCACGAGCTGACGACAGCCATGCAGCACCTGTGATAACTGTTCCGGGCAAGCCCGGAACCACCACATACTTTCGTATAGGCTTAAGTTAACATGTCAAGTCTTGGTAAGGTTTTTCGCTTAGCATCGAATTAAACCACGTGCTCCACCGCTTGTGCGGGCCCCCGCCAATTCCTTTGAGTTTCAGCCTTGCGACCGTACTCCCCAGGCGGGATGCTTAATGCGTTAACTACGGCAGGGAGAATTAAATTCCCCCTACCTAGCATCCATCGTTTAGGGCGTGGACTACCCGGGTATCTAATCCGGTTTGCTACCCACGCTTTCGTCCCTGAGCGTCAGTACCAAGCCAGTTGGCCGCCTTCGCCTCTGGTGTTCCTCCCGATATCTATGCATTTCACCGCTACACCGGGAATTCCGCCAACCTCTCTTGGACTCTAGTCAGGCAGTTTTGGATGCAATTCCAAGGTTAAGCCTTGAGCTTTCACAACCAACTTGCCTGACAGCCTGCGGACCCTTTACGCCCAGTAATTCCGAGCAACGCTTGCCCCCTCCGTATTACCGCGGCTGCTGGCACGGAGTTAGCCGGGGCTTCCTCTGGAGGTACCGTCAAGACACAAGTGTCCCATCGTCCCTCCTGACAGAGGTTTACAACCCGAAGGCCTTCATCCCTCACGCGGCATCGCTGGGTCAGGCTTTCGCCCATTGCCCAATATTCCCCACTGCTGCCTCCCGTAGGAGTCAGGGCCGTGTCTCAGTCCCCATGTGGCCGTTCACCCGCTAAGGCCGGCTACCCGTCTTAGGCTTGGTAAGCCTTTACCTTACCAACTACCTGATGGGGCGTGGACTCATCCAAAGGCGATAAATCTTTTACCGCTGTATCCTTGGATACTGTGGTCTTATCCGGTATTAGCCCCGATTTCTCGGGGTTGTCCCAGACCCTAGGGTAGATTATCCACGTTGTACTCACCCGTTCGCCGCTTTACTCGCGACCGAAGTCACTTTCTCGCTCGACTTGCATGTGTTAGGCGTGCCGCCAGCGTTCGCTCTGAGCCAGGATCAAACTCTTCATAAGAATTTAAAAGAATTTACGGATACTGCTCTAGTTCGCCCGCTATCATCTGCTATTAAATTTTCAAAGATCAAGTTATCAAAATGGGTAGAATATAGTACTCACCCACCGGAAATTGTCAATCTAAAAAGAACAAGGAAAACAAAACAACTTCAAACAAAAAAATGAAAGTGAGCCATCATACTAACGGACGGTTTTGCTTTGGCAAGGGTTTGGCGGAAATTTTTATTTTTCGCGTCCGAGACCATTATGTAAAAATTATCAAAAGATAAGATATAATCCGGAAAGACGGATGAAGAAAATACCGAAACCAGGTTCGCCAAAGGCCCCCGAAAGCACCGGGAAAAGGATTTCCTCAAAAATCATCCTGACGATTCTCGTAATGCTCGTTACGGTTGGCTGTACGGGCGGTTCGGCCGACCAAGCCAGTATCGAAGTTCCCCCTCCAGTAAACCCAGACCCTGGGCCAACAGGGCCGGGTACCCCAGCAGAACCAGGCCCAGAACCAACGGAACCTGATGTCCCAACGGAGCCGGAACCAGAGCCAACGAAGCCGGACACCCCAGACCCTGCGCCACCGGGTTCTAAACCACCGCCTCCATGTTCCGACCCCGTACCGGCATCCCTTACTACGGACAATTCAGGAAGACAAGTGGTGTCGATTCCCGATGCCAATCTTGAAGCCGCCGTGAAAGGCCGTATGGGAAAAGGCGAAAATGCCCCCATCTATCTTCACGAAATGGCCGCGCTTACGGGCCTTTCCATCTCGGGCAACAATATTAAAAGCCTTGAAGGTTTACAGTACGCCCAAAATCTGGCTGACTTAGGTGTCGGGTATAATTCCATCTGTGACCTATCGCCCCTGTCCGGCCTGACAAAACTCGAGCAGTTGTGGATCAATACCAACCCGATAAACCTTGATTTGCAGATATTCGCGCTTGAGAACCTGCCCATCAGGGACTTCCACATCCAAAGCCTGTATATACAGGATTTATCGATTATTGCCGGATTTACCGATCTTGAGGTTCTTTACCTCGGAGACTCATACCTGCCGCTGCCGGACCTCTCGCCCCTGCGGAACTTAGTCAATCTCAGGAATCTATACATTACACGGGCAGGTGTATCCGACATCTCAGCGCTCTCATCTCTTACCGGACTGGAGCTGCTCAACCTCCAAGGAAACCAGATCTCGGATTTATCAGCACTTTCGAACTTACAGGACCTCACAAATCTCTCTCTCAGATACAATAACGTAATGGACATCTCGCCCCTGGTCTCTAACAGCGGCCTGGGAAGCGGCGACCAGATTGACCTGAGGGATAACCCGCTAAATTCCTCCTCAACCGACTCTTATATTCCCCGGCTTCTGGCGAGGGGAGCAAATGTTCTCTTCGACGAAGTCCTTATAACGGTCGAGGACGAACCGCAGATATACAACGACAACGTGTTTGTCATGCCCGTCGATTTTGATATCGCGAGCGAGTTTGTTCCGTATGAATCATTGACAACTGATTTCTACGAGCGCTTTGGGAATGTTTTCGATTTTCTGATTATAGTCCGCAACCTTAGAGTAGGCGAGTTCCGGCAGGGGTATCTCGGCAGCAGTTTAGGCGTTATGAATGACGTGCGGGGAATCGGACAAAGGATTTACTCCGATTCCAGACTCGGACCGGGCGGAAAGCTCAAATCCATTGTGAACCTCGTGGAGTATGACGGCATACGCGAAGGACCGCTTCTCCACGAGATTGTACATCACTGGGGAAATTATATCATCCGTCCGTTCGGGCACTGGGAATTTACAAGCGCCGACGGGCAGCTTGGCGGATTCGCTAGGGAAAACTTTGAAGACCTTGGGGGTGGGCGCTACGCAGCGGGAGATTTCGCGCCCCTTGGTTACGCAAACCAAGGCAAGCCGTACAGCCCGATTGAGCTTTACCTAGCAGGCCTTATACCAGCTGACGATGTTCCGGACCTCCTAGTCGCCGAGGAGGCATCCTGGGTTATCGAGGAAGAGAGTGTAGCAAGAACGCAAGAAGGCTATTCCGTCTTTACCGCAACCTCAATTACCACCCTTACCATCGAAGACATAATAGCGGAGCACGGGGAACGCATACCGGGCGTATCCGATTCCCAGAAAGATTTTCGCGCGGCGGTCATTTTCCTGATCGACGAGGACAACCCGGCTACAAGAGAAGGGCTTGAAACCGTGAGTCGGCACGCATCCTGGTTCAGCAACCCGGCAAATGACAGTGATCCTTTCTTCAATTTCTACGAAGCCACGGGAGGCAGGGCCACGATCAGAATGGGCGGATTGTCCGAGGCCCAAAAATAAGGATCAGTGAGCTTTACCTAGCCCTCCGCAGCAAACACCTCTTGAAATATCTACCGAAAACAGTATCAACTCATCAATCTTTCCTCGGTTCACTCACACCCATATCTTGAATTTAGCCGATGAATACGTAGAATTTTTCTTTCGAAAATACCGCGGGGACACGGAAACCCCGCTGCTATATACCCGAAAACATGCAAAAAGAACTTCCCAAGATAAAAATCTATAATTCCCTCTCGCAGAAAAAAGAAGATCTCGTTCCCTTTGAAGGAGGCAAGATCCGGATGTATGTATGCGGTCCCACGGTGTATGATTCAGCTCATCTGGGGCACGCCCGCTCAGCGGTGTCTTTTGACGTGATACAGAGATTTCTCAGATACGCCGGCTACGACGTTCTGTTCGTGAGAAACTACACCGATATAGACGACAAGATAATAACCCGTTCAAACCAGGAAGGTGTGAGCTGCGATGAGATATCCGAGAAGTACATAAAGGAATACAGAGAGGACATGGCCTCGATAGGGGTCGAGACTCCTGACGTCGAGCCTCGGGTAACCGAGCATCTGGAGCAGATAATAGCTCTTATAGAGAAAATAATGGAAAAGGGATTCGCTTACCGCTCGGGCAACAACGTATTTTTCTCTGTAAGAAAATTCCCGGACTACGGAAAGCTCTCCTGCAGGTCGCTTGATCACATGCTCGAAGGGGTAAGAATAGATGTTAACGAAGAAAAGGAAGACCCTCTTGATTTCGCGCTGTGGAAGGAATCAAAACCCGGTGAGCCTGCCTGGAGGAGCCCGTGGGGAGACGGAAGGCCTGGATGGCACATAGAATGCTCCGTTATGAGCATGGAGTACCTGGGAACAAATTTCGAGATACACGGAGGGGGAAAGGATCTCATCTTCCCGCACCACGAAAACGAGATAGCCCAGTCGGAGTCCGCCTCCGGAGAGCCGTTTGCAAAGTACTGGCTTCATAACGGCCTCATAAGAATAAACAAGGAGAAGATGTCAAAGTCCCTGGGGAACTTCTTCACGCTGTCTGAGGCAACGAAGAGATGGTCCCCCGAGGCCATAAGGCTTTTCTTCCTCTCGCACCACTACCAGAACCCGGCCGATTTCTCGGAAAAAAGCATGCATGACAGCGAGGCGGCGCTTGAGAGGATTTACCTCGCCCTGCTGAGAGCCGCAGAGGCGCGGGAAGCCAAGGGCTCCGACCCCGCACTTGAGGGTTCGATCAGGAAATTCGAGGAGGATTTTCACTCCTCTATGAGCGACAACTTCAACACTGCCGACGTGGTGGGAAGCCTTTTTGATCTGATACGCTCGATTAACAGGTCGCTTGACTCCGTGGGAAAGACTCAGAGCGCGACTCTCGCGCTTGAGAAGATAAAGGAGATATGCGGAGTGCTTGGAGTGCTCTCCGAAGAACCGGCCGAGTACATGGAGAGAAGAAAGTCCACCGCCAACCTCTCAGACATAGACCCCTTTGAAATTGAAAAACTGATAAAAGAGAGAAATTCGGCCAGAGAGGGAAAGAACTGGAAAAAGGCCGATGAAATAAGGGACTACCTAAGCTCCAAGGGGATCGTGCTTGAAGACCGCCCGGGCGGCACCGACTGGAAAGCGCAGAGAACCTAGTCATGATGATCTTTGAAGAAATGTCGTTTTTTTACTTTGCAAAAATTTGGTGATTAAACACGAAAACTGCTAGCACACAGCCTAGTGAAGCAGGAAAAACACGGACAAGCAGGCAAGAGGCAATACTATGTGGGGAGCAATTATTGGAGACATCGTGGGTTCCACCTACGAATGGAACAGTATCAAGACGAAGGAGTTTGAGTTCTTAAAAGACGAGTGCACGTATACCGATGACTCCGTGTGTACCGCCGCGGTCGCGGAGACCCTCTTGGACAATCTGCCCGCCGCACCCACCCTGCAACAATGGTGCCGAGATCATCCGCATCGCGGCTACGGCGGCATGTTCAGAGGTTGGATCAAATACCCCAATCCCGAACCATATCACAGCTATGGAAACGGAGCAGCAATGCGAGTGTCGCCAGCTGCCTTCCTGAACCGAAATCGTCCGCTTGAAGAGGCGCTTATGGCCGCCAACTGTGTAACCAAAATCACCCACGACCACCCCGAGGGAATGAAGGGAGCGAGAGCTACTACGCACGCCATCTGGCTTGCCTTTCAGAAATATGAACCGGAGCACATCCGTGGAACTATCGAGCGCGAATACGGATACGATCTCTCCCCGACAGTCGACCAGATACGACCTGAATATTCCTTCAATGAAACCTGCCAAGGAACCGTTCCCGAAGCCATCACGTGTGCTCTGGAATCAGCAAGTTTCGAAGACGCCGTTCGAAACGCAGTCTCGCTTGGAGGAGACGCCGACACGCTTGCGGCAATAGCAGGGTCGATTGCCGAATCTATACACGGAATTCCTCGCTACCTAGTGGAAAAGGCGAGGGACTCGTACCTAGCCGAGGCCCCGGATATCGTCAAGGTGATGGCAAGAATGTACGAGACGGAGGTCTGAGCTTGAAAGCCGGTCCAAGCGCAAAGGGGTAGCTAGAAAGTCATTTCCGAACTTGCGATAAAACGTCTCAAACAACACGTTCTTTACTCTTGTTCTTTGCTCTTTGCCGTAAGGTAAAGAATATGTTGTCTTTACCATTGTCAATTTTGTAAGGAGGTGCAAAATGCCAAAAGTCAGTCGTAAAAGACAAATCACGCTCCCGGCCAGCCAATGCGACCAACTTGGCATTAAACCTGGTGATGAGATTGAAACCTTTGTTGCTGACGGTCACTTAACCATCGTTAAGAAGGTAGAAGGGTCCGCTCAGAACCTACTGCAGCAAGTTAAGAGTGACTCCTCAATAACAGATCAGGAATCTCTGGAAGATACCTTGGTTCCATGATCGCGGTCGTTCGTAGTTCAGCCAAGAAGAGATAAAAGGCAAAGGTATAACGGTTTCCTAAATTTCTGGAGAATTATACCCCGCCGAACAAAAACTCCTAGGCGAGGAATACCATACGAGGTTTCGCAAAAAAATGGGAGTCAACTGTTACAAATCCTCTTGTGAAGCGGGAGCCCAAATCTGCCTGAGTGGAAGTTTAGTGCGTATGTCCTCAGGTAATTCAGTGTAGTTTTTGAAAAGTGCTTTCAGAAGGTCGTCTCTTTTCCACAGGCGGAGTTTGAAAAAATTGTTTTCAAGTTCTTTTCGTGCGGCTTTGTTCACACCACCAATGCTTACAAGCAGTCCTGTTTGTGCCCTGCTAGCATCAACGGAACCCAGAAGTTTGAGCACCACATCGCTGTTGGCTTCACCCTCGCCTGATTTGACCTGAACACAAATACGGTCCTCGCCAAGACCAATAGTCCCTCCCGCAGCGAGGATATCAATTCCTCTATCCGGTCCTGGAGGTGAAATTTTTGTTGTATAGCCCTCGGCTTCGAGAATTTCCGCTACCAAGTCAGCCAAGGCATGACCGGCAAATTGAGATTTGAGCAACGAGAAAATTTGCTGATTAGCTATTTCCTCGATATCAACTTCATAGTCTTCAGGTTCATCATCTGGAGGTTGGATGGGAGTGATTCCTGGTTTAAGAAGCGGGCCCGGGTCTTTGCTAGTTTCAAGAACAGCACGCACACGGTTAACGGCCCGATTTCGCTGAATCTCACAAACCGTCATAAATGCCCCCAACGAGTAAAGCAAGTCCTGCTCGAAATTATCCCGGGGAACGGACTCCTTATGCCATTTAACGGAACGCGAGTTGGGAAAGCGGTCATCGGGGTCGTCAAGATACTTGTAATCTCCGGTCACCTCACCAATGGCAATGCCATCTGTAAACTTGCGAGGCATAACCACCAAATCACCTATCCGAATAATATTTACAAACCGGTGGAGTTGCCCAGCGTAATTTGCAATCCTGTTCTTACTCCAATCGGGATATACCTCTTCAAGTCGCTTAACAATCTCGGTACGACTTTTAAAACTACTCAAGTCACCAACTTCACTCCAGCCAACGAGCACTTTGCCTTGCTCAAAAGCAGCCAGTTCCCGTTCACCCCGTCTTCCAGAACGAACAAGCCAAAGCCTAAGTGCTTCTTGGTCTCTAGTCATTTTATTTTCTCCTATCTCTTGGGGAAACCATACTTAACTATCCAAACTTCTTCAAAACTCTTGATCTGCAGGACAGAGTCGCAGACGGAAGTGGAAATGGAAGTTGTCGCAATTGAAGATTCTATCACTTGGGAGGTCAAGACCCTCAAGGAACTTGACTTAACTGATCCAATTGAAAAGGACCCTAAACGTCCGGGCTAGATATAAATTCCCATGTATTCCATGGCCCTTTTGACGTTCGTCGGGCTCTGGGTCTCCCCCCTGCAGCTGTACCAGCAGGAAGTGCACTTGGTTTTTTCGTAAAGGTCCGGCTTGTAATCGCTGTAGTGGGCAGCTACGGGCATCTCGGACCGGGAAACGCTGTGTGAGGATGTAAAGAGTAAGTTCGGTTTATTCAGACCGAAAACGCAAGCAGCTGTTACCCGCCCCCGGCGTGAGCGCGTACGCCACGCAATACCGGAAGGAATTTCGAAACCCAAGCCACAGAACTCTCCTTATGAGTTTACGAGATATCTTCAGGAAAATGCTCTTTGACCTTATCAAAAAGCTCGTTCACGAAGGCAACTTGGTCCGTGGTCAGAACACCGTGCTCAGGATGCATCGTGATATTGCGTATCTTGTTGAGGTCCTTGATCCATTTCGTGTTTGTCTTCTTGTTGTCCTTGTTACGGGCGTCCAGTGAAATCACGTCTTTGAATAAGTTCCAATTCTCGTGACAGATATCGATATAGTTGATCAGATAAAGCTGAGATTCTTCCTCGCCTTCACGATTTTCTTCTTCCCAACTGCTCGTGCATCTCTGGCGGATTTTGAGAGGAATACCCTTTATCCACCACGCTTTGTTTTCCGTACCGTAATGTTCCTTCAACGTCCCAATGACATAGCCAAAGAGTCTTAGGTGTATCTTATTCACATTTTTGGTCGCCTCTTCTGTACCCTCTTCATCACGGGACTCTATGTACCTTTGCAGTCCTTCAGGCTTGAAGTCGGGAAACTTCTTGTTGATATGTACTTCCATTTCATAGGCCTGATTCCGAACGGCTGTCAGTGAAGAACCGATGCGTCTAAAGGCTTGGATTTCTTGCCCCGATGCGCCGTTGAAATAGTCGACCAAGACCTGAAAATACGGTTTGATTTTCATGAAAGTCTCGTCGGCATTGAAAAGGCAAAGGTCTGTTCCATCTGTACGCTTGATATGGTCAGCAATGTCTTCGATAACGTGAAACAGAGCCCGGATGCCATTATTTGTACATAGATATCCTCCGATACCATCGCCGAGCTCCCAGTGGTTCGTTAGCTCGGTCGAGAACATACTGAGGCAATCCGAAAGCACCGATAAGCCCTTCTTAAGGTTCGCGGCATAGTTGTCGGACATGTTCATCGACAGTGGACCCGGCACAATTGCACCTCTGCTAAACGTTCCCAATAGCTTGGCAACGCGAAGACCGTCTCGGACCGAGGTCTGCGTCAGGCAACGATACTGAGTCTTCTTCTTTCCGGTGACAACTATGCGGTCATGAAGCGGCGAAGTCTTCTCGCTGTTAAGACGCGAGGCGATACGCGAGAGTAGGGCTTGGAATGCTTCTTCAGGGTCAGAAGAACCCCAATGAAGGTCCGCGTAAAGCTCGACCAACAGACCTGTGCTCACCTTGGTCTGTTTGCTGTTGATATCGATGAAGAGATTCATCTCTTTTTCGGCAGGGAGATTCTCATAAGCAAGCACGGGCAAGACCGTCAAATCCTGATTGAAGCCCCCTGCCTCACGCGCATAAGCGTATCCGTAGAGCCTATGCTGGCCATCAATGATCCAAGCCGAGGCATAGTTCGGCGGGAGATAAAGCACGCCCAAGCCCTCTTCACCGTATTTTTCCTTTGTATCAAACCGCAATTTGGTCTTCTTGTCGGTCTTCAGGTTGATAACTATATTCGTCGGAAACTTGCCGCCACCATTGATGTACTCTGCAATCTTCTTCAGTCGGCGCGACTTGAGCATACGTTGGTATGTTTGCAAATTCTCGATGTCGCGACTTGCCTTGTGGCCGACGTAGGCGACCTTCAAAAGCTCATCTGGGCGGATGAGGAAAGTGTAAAACGTCTCACCTCCCATCTTGCTTCGGGTCGCTACGACTTCTTTGGCTAGGCCTTCAATCTTCTGACCGCCAAACATATGCCCCAAAAACTGGTAGCGTGCCGCATGCTTGAGATGCTGCACGAGCGACGCATAGTAGTCGAGTTCGCCGTCAGTAACCACCGCAATCTGCGTTTGCTCGCACTTGGCAAGATCTTCTTCACTCCATAAGATGTTTCTTGTAACGATGACATGTTTGACTTTGTGCTTGGCCTCTTGACCGTAGACCCCGCGGACCGATTTGAGCAGGTTCTCGCGGATTGCCCTGATATCCTCAATCAACTGATCCATCTTTCCCTTGCCCGGCGTGTCGCGTTGCGTGCACTCGACGATGATGATAGCTTCATCGTCCTTGGCGAACACATCGATCTGACGTGGTGGCAGGTTGTTTTCGACGGCAATCGTGAACTGACGCCCTTTGCTCATCTCCTTGAAGCCCATCTGGGCTAGGGTGCTCCAGACTTCATCTTCAAGCTGCTCGTCAGCAGGCTTGGCCTTGGCCATCCGCGTTGACTTCGCGTTCTTTTTGAACATCCGCCAACCGTCAGCTTCTTCCAGCTTCACCTTTCGAGCAATGAGCTTCTTCGACGAACCCGAGACAGTTTTGTACACTTCTTTCTTTTTCCGTTTCCTGAGCTCGGATGTAAGCTCATCGCCGGACACGAGAGGGCCTAGGTATTGGTCGGTCATGACACAAGTCGCTCCATCTCTATAAACGCAAGATGTTCGGGTTAATTGAACAATTAATAGCTGCTAAAATTTTTCTCTTTTTACCTTAGATAAAATAGTATCAATTGTGTCTTTTGCTGCTTGTGGCGATGGAGATATTTCGGTAAGAATCTGAAAAATGTTTCGGTATATGGATACTTCTGACGCGGCAATGCCTGGGAAATATACTTGACCTCGGCTTGCTCGGAAACTGGAGAGCATCCTCTCCAACTCATCTAACTTATCCATCTTGCCATTTTGCCATTCCGGTTCTTTATGTTTGTCCCGCAAACATGCAATTTCCGCCAATGTTTCAGTGATCAGTTCTCTTGCCGCTTTTGCAGTTAGATATTTGGATGCTGCAAGTTCATAAGTCGCATTAACATTATCGAGAAGAGACTGAAACTGTCGCTGCTCATTGCGTTCCTTTGAGGCAATTCTGCATTTTCTCTCCAAGTTGCGACAGACTATCCTTAGTCGGTTCTCAAGGTTTCTAAGATGAGGACCCGGTTCAAAGTAGTCTCGCCTTGCGTTGGGAACTATGCGAGAGTCCAGTATATGAATTTCTGATACACACCACCGATTGAAACGAGTCTCCGAAAAGAGGTGGTCAAAAACTGTTTCATCTCCAATTTGAATGTTGCCTACTCTAACACGCATACATCTTATGCTTGGTTTTTGCAGAAGCGCGCCTAGGTAGGATGAATGCGCAATCCATCCAATAGCTGCATTTCTGTCACCTTCTAATGAGGGGATGGTAATTTTTTCAAAGTAAAGAAATGCATCCACATGGTTTCCAGAAATACACGTGCCACTGCCGTGCAACCTTGTAATCGGGATTTTCTGGTTATCAATTACAATTTCCAACATCAAAGGTTTTTTGTCTTCTTCGAAAAGGTTTAATACTTGCGTCGCATACGGAAAATCTTCTGAGAAAGGAACCGGGCAGATTTCCCCTATATACTCGCTAACCAAGTGACGGTTCAGGATGAAAGATGCTGCGTATCTAGATATACCGCTAATTTGAACTTCAAAGAACCGTGCCGGATAAGTGTCCTCTTTTATAACATCAACCGTAACGCAATTAGAGATGATTTTTTCTATTGGCAGATTGCTGTCGATACCTCTTCTTAAATGGGTCCTGTTCCACACAACACGGGTTACAGGGTCCGTATCCTTGATACGCGTAAGAAATGAAACCGATTCACCGAAGGCAAGCCCACACAGTCGACCGATACCTCTGAAGCCTCTGTCAGTTTGCCGGTGCTTATTGCTGTTCGCAATAGGAATAAGCTCTTCAATTGCCTGAGGATGAGATAACCCTAGGCCATCATCTCGTATTGATAAATACATTGAAGCGGGGTCAATTTTAATGTCTATCTTGCAATCTTCCGGCTTGCCAAAAGCGGCAATCGAATCGGCAGCATTCTGAATATATTCGCGATAGACAGACAATGGCGAAGTATACATTCCAGAAGTGATGAGGCTCAGGATATTTCCGCCTATATGTATCGGTAATTCGGAAGGCTTGTTCGTCGTTTCGCTTTTATTGTTCATAACTCTAAGTGCCACATATACTCTCGTCTAGGGGAATGGAATCTGGTTCCTTAGAAGTCCCTTTCTTCTCAAGTGCATCATCTCGTTCGTAAAGACCAGAATCTTCTACGATTTCTTCCTCATTCGGCAGTAAGAAACCTTGACTAACTGGAGGAAACATTGAAGAGACTTGTTCGGAGCTAGTTACCATTGACTCATTCTTTGTTCCCAGAGTGTGAAACAATATGGCTTGACGAACCAGCGAGTCAACCCTGCTTGTTCCAGCGATTCTGGCGTACTGTCCCCCCCTAGCTTTTTCCCCACCAAAGCAAGAGGCAAGATAGCCTAGCAATTCGTTTTCTTGACTCGAAGACATGCGGTTCCGAAGCACTTCGTACTCCTCCCGCACTGAACGTCCAGCACCTTTTTCGTAGTGTTCGCGATGAAAAATGAACCCATGCGGAAGGCTCAGCAGGCGCTTAAATTCCTCTTGATTACTTCCGTAGGCATGGTCGAAGAAAGTTTCACTGCCACTTACAACACCGTGAGTTGCCTGCAACATAACCTGAAAGGAGCGAAGATAATATCGATTCCAATGTTTCCCTATGTGAGAACGGTCCTTGAGGGTGACGGGTTGATACCGCATGGGGAAAGACCAGATGCGAATTCCAAGTTCCGCATTCAGCTTAATGTTCAGCTTCATTCGATTGTACAAGTCTTCAGGAGTGTCCATAAAATTGTATAACATATAATTGGAGAGTGATGTGATGCCGTTGTCCGCAGCCATGCGAACCGCCGTACTGTATACTTTCCGAATACCGATATGGTCAAACGCAATCCGCAGGGGACTGATACAAATAGTCGCCATTTCCCTTAGGTACATTGGCGATTTCACCAGTATTCTAGCATCGACACCTTGGTTGAAGTCCACACGCCGTTTGAGACGTCTTCCATCGCGCTCCAAGCGGCTTCCCGAGGTAAATCCGAGGTCACGGATTTCCGCAATGATTTCCTTGTAGCGAGAGGAAGCAGTGATGTTGTTATCCATCAGTATGAGATCTTTTTTTGGACCGTACTTCGCTTCAATACCTTCAACTAGGTTGGACAAAGGGGGCATTTCTTTCTGCATTCCCTCAAGTTTTGGAACGCCACAGAAATGGCATTTACGGATACACCCTCTAGACGCATAACCAAAATAGGCATCGTTAACTGGATAGGTGTAATCTATATCATCAAGGATATCGTAATCCGGAACATGTTCTTCAATTGGTGTACCAGTAACGTCGTCAGCACCGAAATCACCTTCGTCAGCAGATAGTCGCAACGCGCGCGCAGGGGCTCTGTCAAGCAGGCCGGCAATAAACCGGACTCCAGCCCATTTAGGTTCTTTGATAAATTCATCGTGCATGAGAGAAGCCGCTATACCTCCCACGAACACGCGTTCCGGTTGGTTACCTGCAGCTCTTATGGCGAAATCGATAGCTTTTGAAGTGCGGTCCCACTCAAAGCTGAAAAGCGTAGTCACATATACACGGTCCCATGCTTCGCTCAACACTGAAAAATCCTCTCCTTTAGCAAACCGCAACTTATCACCTCGATTTCGGTGATATGCCGCCAGTTTCATTAACCCCAAGGGAGGGTATTTATTCTTGTACCCAGGTTCAAGCAGCAGAATACTTTTTCCAAGCATTTAGTTTGCCTCATTCGTCATTCTAACTATCCTTCCAACTTCTCTTTCCAGCTTGCGCACATCTTGCCTAAATGCATTAAGGTCGTTCTTATCCAACTTCTTGACATTCCTTTTTTCTATACCTTCCAGAATTGCTTTCGCCTCGCGTATTCTTTCCTGCACATTACTGATTTTGGCCCTTTGATACGCATTATCCAAGCCAATAGTTCCTTCAATGTATTTGTTGAGAACCTTGGGCTTTTTTATAATGGCCGGCAATTTTTTCCTAAGCTCTTGGGCCGTAAAATCCAAATCTTCCTCTTCATTATCTCCCAGATCGCGAATACGTTCTAACAGCGCACTTTTCAAGTCTGGGCGTTGGTTCATATCGCTTGGGTGGTTCCTAACTAAAACATCGTAATGACTAAAATGAGACCTGTCTCTATCGTTGTTGTTCCGCATCGTTTCAACAACCTTAATTCTGGTACGAATAGTCCCTTCAGACTCACCGAATAGTTTGGCAATTTTAGGCAGGGGGAATCCCTGTGTCTTGCGTGCGTAGGCAAAGTTGGCCTTTTCGTAAGCGGACCACTCTGTTTTGCCTTTGACATGAATTTGATTTAGATAAGCTATTTGTTGTTCATCAGAGAGCGTTTGAACAATATCACAAGGGATAAGCTCCCAGTCTTCTTTCTTTGTTTTCTCGTGCAGTATTCGATATACAGCTAATCGGGAGTTGCCCTCAATAACTTGCATTGTGTCGAGTCGGACTAAGATTCGTTCCATCAAGCCACCATGCCTTTCTATTTCTCGTACAAGGTTCTTTACGCTTGGTTCTGATTGAAGTTTTTCAAAAATTTTTTCCTGTTGCACAGCCTCAGGAAGGTCTTCGAAATCCGGTTCCTCGTATATACAGGAATAAACTCTAGGGTTGTCCTTCAGAAATCTTAGTTCATATATATTGTGATAATCGTTACTTACTTGTACGGTTTCCTGCAATATCTTTATCTCATTTTCCCTCATATCTTAACATCCTCCAGATTCATACTATTTATCCTTGTCGGACAAAAGTATCTGTGCTAACGCATCCGACAGGTCAAAATTAAACTCAGTGTCAAAACTGTCTTTTGATATATCTCCTTGTACAAGCCGGGCTGCCTGATACTTAGCATTCAGCAGATCATCCACCCATTCATCAATGGTGTTTTTAGCGAGTATGTTGTGTACGAAACACTCTTCGGTCTGAGAAATCCTGTGGATTCGGTCCTGTGCCTGAATATAGTCATCAAGACTGAAACTTCGGTCATAGAATATCGCATGGTTAGCCACTGTTAAGGTTAGTCCTTCTTTAGCGGCACCCGGCGTGGCCAACAAAATCCTGCAATCTTTATTCGATTTGAACCTTCTGATAGATTGGTTTCGGTCTGAAACGGACATATAACCATGCACCTTTTGTGGCACAAATTCCTCCAGCTTGCCACATAGCCATTCAACGTTGTCAATGAACCCGGTCCACACAATTACCTTGTTCGACCAAATGTTGATGTCGTCAAACAGTTCGACCAGTTTAAGGTATTTCGCAGGAAGTTCATCGTACGTATCATCTACAAGGGCTGGATTTGAAGCACACTGAACAAGCCTTAGAAGGCGTTTCAGAATATCTTCCGCATTATCGGTAACAAAGCCATCGACACTCTGTAATTCATAAGACATATCGTCTCTGTATGAGGAATATATTGCCGCTTGGCGAGACTCCAGTGCAACGAGATGAGTCAGGATGGTTTTGCTCGGCAAGTTCAGCCCCGCTGAGCTTTTTGTTTCTCTCACGGAAAACTGTTTCAGTTTATCCATTATTCCTGCCAACTGAAAACCATATTCTTTCGTTTTGCCTAGAGTCGACGGAAGGTCAGCAAACTTCTTGAAATCGTCAAACGAGTCACCTAGCGCTTCGCCACCATCTAGAAACTTGATCTGCGACCACACATCGTAAGGACGGTTAGCTACAGGGGTCCCCGTCATAATTACGCGGCGGGTAAATTCTTCTGCAAGTGAATGGAAACATGTTGAAAGTCGTGCGTCCGGATTCTTGATCTTTTGGCTTTCATCCAGAACGGCTCCAACCCTGCAAGTACGGAGGAAGTCTCGTATCAAGTCGAAGTTTGAGGATATGACCTCGTAGTTCATGACATAGACCAGTATCGGAGAGTTAAGAGAGATACTGTTGTCACGGCGATTGCCGGATAAAATCCTTGGAGTTACATGGCAGTGAGAAGCCAATTCATCGCACCAGTTTTGAACTAGTGTTTTTTTTGTTACCACGAACACCGTATCAACCACATCTTCACTCAGCCAAAGCAACATGAGGTCAATTGCTATTTTCGTCTTGCCTAGACCCTGCTCATGAAAAATCGCTGCGTACGGAAGAGATTTTATCGCTCTTACGGCATCTAGTTGATAAGGGTAACCCTCATGCTTAGCACTTAATTTAGGCGGTTTTCTCAGTACAAACGCCAATTTATACCCTCACTCGAATCTAATCGCCAAAAATCACAACCGTCAAAAACTTCAATTTCCGTGCTAACAACCTGTAATTCCTTCCTAATGAAGCGTAGAAAGGTCTTTGCACGGTCAGCTCTGTAACCGGTCACGGCCATAATGAAGAGATTCGTTTCGTTTCGGTTCAGATACTTAATAAAGGCTACAACTTGGTCATGCGTATGTCGATTGTCTATATCTCTATCTGTCTTGGCTTCCGCAATGACAATGGGATACCCTCGCTTCTGCGTGGCGTATACATCAGGTCTAAAGCGGTCAATCTTCGGCGGCACCTCGTCTCCTGGATTTTGCTGTAGGTCTATCCGTATTGAGATGTTTGTAAATCGAGACCTCAAAGCAACCACTACCCCTTTTACCAAGGCTTTGTGTGCTTCACTCTGAGACATCTTCAAGAAGGTTCTCTAAACGAATGGATAAATCTTCCAGAGAGTTTATATTTTCAATGACATCTTCGTGCTCTTTTTCTCTTAGAGAGCGCACTTCAGAATAAGGTAGATCATTGATACGCCGTGCGAGAATATCCGCTATCTGGTATATAGTCGCATCCTCCAAAGTTGCCGTAGAAAATTTGGGATTTTTTCTGTCAAGCAACTTTATTGCATCTTCTATGGAACGTAGGCCTCCATTAAGGAAAGTTTCCCTAGCCTCGTCATCATGAAGAACTTTGGGCAAGTGACGTACATCGGCCAAGCGGTGTATCTTGCCATCCCGAATCCATTCCCCGAAATCCGTTAGCTCAAATCCAGCCTGGAATATGGCATCCTTTACATTTTGCTTCTGAAGTTCTACAAAACCGCTAAACCTGTCAATACGAAATGCCGTATCGTCAACGATATCTCGATAATATTCGTTCATATCTCGGTAAGCATCAATTTGACGTTCTATTTTGTTTCTGTCGCCTCCGCAAAGAGCTATTATCTCTT
This sequence comes from Thermodesulfobacteriota bacterium, assembly GCA_965207685.1. Lineage (GTDB taxonomy): Bacteria > Desulfobacterota_D > UBA1144 > Nemesobacterales > Nemesobacteraceae > Nemesobacter. The sequence goes on from OZ242294.1 coordinate 675,669, forward strand.
CGTATTCCATGAACTCTTGATTGCGAAGATAATCAAGATATCTAGCCTTTTCATAGGCAGGCCATTCTCTGACACCGACGAGATGGGCCGATACACGGATTGTCTCTATATCTCGCTGGTTCGCGTCTTCGATAACCAGAGCTTTAATTCGAGACCAATCACCAGGGATTTCTTGCTTGAGGAAATCCTTGTATATTGCAAGACGGGAATTTCCATCAATGCAAATTTTTTTATCTCCTATCAATACAACGGTGATCGGTTGCGTTATCCCTTTGTTAGCGTGAATTGAATCCTTCAGGCTGGAAAAAGAAGAAGTTTTTTGCTCCCCATCTGTCGCAGTCCGCAAAGCAAAATAAATACGTTCCGCATTCAATCGGTCCCCGTATTTTTCTAAGGCCATTTTTATCCTAGGATTGTCAATGTCAAAGTCTATCTCCTCAACATTGAGAATATCGTAACTCTCTCTCATCTCACATCTCCTAACTACAGATATTAGCTTTCATTAAAAGGCGTTATGAACGATATATTATCAATGGAATAATATTAACAAGATGGCGTCAAGAACTTTCCTACAAAAGCGAAGATGGAATTGTTTGTTGGGCCATTCCATATATTTGAAACAGCACATCAGTTCTGCTAAACCTAGATATAGATTCCCATGTATTCCATGGCCCTCTTGACGTTCGCCGGGCTCTGGGTCTCCCCCCTGCAGCTGTACCAGCAGGAAGTGCACTTGGTTTTTTCGTAAAGATCCGGTCTGTACTCGCTGTAGTGGGCGGCGACAGGCATCTCCGAGCAGCGTTTTAAGTGCCCGCTCGGGGTAACGTGTATCTGATTGATGCCGGCCAGGCAGTCGGGGACGCTTCCCCTCTCGAAATAGCCCGGGATTTCCCTCAGGTAGTACTCGGTTGAGAGTATCGTTCCCTTCCACTTTTTTCGAAGCGCGATCAGTTCCTCGACAAGATCGCTTACCTTCGAGAGGGCTTCTTTTTTCACGAAGTGGTCTTCGTTATTGGTTTTCATAACCGAGTAGGAACTGAAGGATATGGCTATGCCCCACTCCCTAGCCTTCTTCGCTATCTCGACCACCTCGTCGAGATTGTCTTCCATTATTATGGTGTTAAGCACTAGGCTTTTGTCAGGAAACCGCTCGGCCAGCTCCGGCAGGGTTTCCGACAGTTTTTTCCAGAGACCCGGAATGCCCCTGTATGTGTCGTGTTTTTCGCCCGGAAAATCAAGGGAAACGGCGATCTGGTCCATCCCCGCGTCGAAAAGCTCTTCGGTTTTTTCCTCGTTAAGGAAATCCCCCTTGGTGACCATGGAAGTGAAAATAAATATTGAGCATCCCTTTATCTGTCTCACGATATCGGGAAGATCCTTTCTGATCATGGGTTCCCCGCCCGTGATAACCGTGACGAGAGGATTTATCTTCTTTATGACTGGCGTGTAGTCAGAAAGGCGCTCCTCGTGTTTTGTCTGCCAGTAGTCGCAGAAATCGCAGCGGGCGTTGCAAAGCTTGGTGATCTCAAGATTGAGGAGTTTAGGCCTTCCGGTGGCCTTGATATAGAAATATTTTAATGTGCCGCTTACGGCCTGTCTTGGATGTATCATTAAACTCGATCCTTCCCGTCTATTATAAATCATCCGCGTGATTTACCAAACTCCTACGTAAAACTGTATAATTAATGAAGAAACCAAGGGGAGGTAAAGGCATTGTCGGTAAAAACGATAGAAGTTGAAATCTACCAGTGTGATCACGTAAGTCCCGGAGGGGAGCGATGCGAACTTTCGGGAGAAAGAAACCAGATCAAGCAGTGCGTCAGGTGCGGAATGGATATCTGCAGCCGCCACTACCAGCTGATCACGGTTAACCGAAGCGGCGGCACTCTTCTTTCCTACTATTTCTGCTTTGATCACGCCGAGGAATTCATCACCGCGCATATAGAAGACCTCGGAGATACAAGACCCACCGGAGCGGGCGGTATGGGGAAATAGGTAAATCCGGGAAACCATCACCAGAGAACGATGAAACTCTCAACCAAGCAGATCTCAAGGGAAATAGACCGAAGGACGATTGAGGAATTCGGAGTTCCGGGCGTCGTGCTGATGGAGAACGCCGGAAGAGCCGTGGCGTCGGTCATCCTCGCCGAGTGTCCCTCCGCAAAGAAAATGGCGGTCATCTGCGGCGCCGGAAACAATGCCGGGGACGGTTTCGTAATCGCGCGCCATCTTATTTCCTCGGGAAAAGAGGTAAGCGTCCACATCGCAGAGAAAAAGGAACGCTACAGGGGAGACGCGGAAACGAACCTCGACTCGCTTCTCGATATCAAAGCCGACGTAAGGGAGCTCGGCGGAAAACTTCCCAGGATAAAGGACGCGGAAGTCATAGTCGACGCCATCTTCGGTACCGGACTCGACAGGGATGTGGGAGGATTTTACGAGAAACTTATAAAATTCATAAACCGCCAGAGCGCCCGATGCGTTTCCGTGGACATACCCTCGGGACTTGACGCCGACACGGGACGGCCTCTCGGGGCAGCGGTGCAGGCCGACGTTACCGTCACCTTCGCCCCGGCGAAACTTGGAATGTGCATTCATCCGGGAGTGGATTACGCGGGAAAGCTCTGCGTAACGGACATAACAATCCCCAGAACCCTCTGGGAGGATCTGCCCCTTGAACTTCTCACCTTTCAAAAATGCCGGGGGCTCATTAAAGAAAGGGCCGCAGATTCCCACAAGGGAACCTACGGACATCTTCTCGTGCTCGCCGGCTCGCCGGGAAAAAGCGGTGCCGCGGTCCTCTCCGCCGAGGCGGCGCTTCGCGCCGGAAGCGGACTCGTAACCTTAGGGGTTCCAAAAAGCATATCCTCGGCTGTTGAGGAAAAGACAACTGAGGTAATGTCCGTTTCTCTTAGGGACTCAAAGGACGGAACCTTCCATCCCGACGCCCACGAAGAGGTGCTCAGGGAGCTTGAAGGGAAAAAGACGGCGCTTGCCGTCGGCCCTGGGATATCGACCTCCAAAGGTACGGGGAAATTCCTTGAGAAGGTGATAACCCAGTGCGAGGTGCCGGTCACTCTCGATGCCGACGCTCTTAACATAATTTCAAAAAAACCCGATATGCTCAGGAAAACGAAAGTCCCCGCGGTGATAACTCCGCACCCTGGGGAAATGGCAAGGCTCTGCGGCGTAAGAACAAAGCAGGTGCAGGATGACCGCGTCGGGGTCTCGACCCGGTTTTCTGAAAAATACGGATGCTACGTCGTCCTTAAGGGAGCGAGAACGGTCGTCTCCACCCCCGGTGGAGAAGTATTCATAAACCCGACCGGAAATTCTGCCATGGCCACGGCCGGAACCGGAGACGTGCTTACGGGAATAATCGGGGGGCTCGCGGCTCAGGGATACGACCCTCTTCAGTCCTGCTTGCTCGGGGTTTTCCTCCACGGCCACGCGGCCGACCTTCTTTTAGATGAAACGGGAACCGCGGGCTTTACCGCCTCTGAAATATCGCGTAAAATCCCCGCTTCAAGAAATTCCGTCATCTCATCCACGGAAGAAAGGCATTTCGCCACGGTAAGATAGTTCCCATGGGCCCCGCATTCCTCCTAGAAGTAAGCAAACCCGAGCAGACTATGCTTTGCGGCGAGATAATGGGGAAACTCATACCCCGGGGTTCCGTCGTGGGGCTCACGGGGGATCTCGGCGCGGGGAAAACGGTTTTCGCCAAGGGTCTTGCCCGCGGCCTGGGAATAGAGGAGGAACCCAACAGCCCCACATTCGTCATAATGAACTGCTACGAAGGCAGCGTGCCTCTTTTTCACTTCGACGTCTACAGGCTGTCTGGGGGAGCGGAGTTCGAGGACACCGGCTATGAGGAATTTTTCTACGGAGATGGAGTCTCCGTAGTGGAATGGGCCGACAAGGTACGGGATGTATTACCGGGAAACGCTGTTATAATTGATATCCAATTCTTGCCCCAGGGGGGTGAGGAATCGAGAACAATAAAAGTTGCAGGTAAGGGAAAATGGCTCTTGTCGTTCAGAAATACGGCGGAACAAGCGTTGCTAGCATCGAAAAAATAAGACGCGTAGCCGAGCACATAGTAGCAACGAAAAAGAAGAAAAACGACGTGATAGCGGTGGTTTCCGCCATGGCGGGCGAGACCGACAGGCTGGTCGGCCTCGCAAAAGAGATAATGGACCCCCCCGATGAAAGGGAGTTTGACGTTATAACCTCAAGCGGGGAGCAGGTATCCTCCGGCCTTGTGGCGATGACGGTAAAATCTCTCGGACAGGATGCGATATCTTTCCAGGGACACCAGATAAGGATCACCACCGACAACATTTACTCCAAGGCGAAGATAAAGTCGATTGACGACAGGAACATCCGCCTTGCCCTCGGGGAGAAAAAGGCGGTCGTAATAGCGGGATTCCAGGGAGTCGACGAGAACGGAAATCTCACCACGCTCGGGCGGGGAGGCTCCGACCTGACCGCGGTGGCGCTCGCGGCCGTGATGGGAGCCGACGCGTGCGAGCTCTACAAGGATGACGTGGACGGGGTTTACACCACGGATCCCGGGATCTGTCCCGACGCGAGAAAACTCAGCTGGATTTCCTATGACGAGATGCTCGAGATGGCATCTTTGGGCTCCAAGGTGCTTCAGGCCCGCGCGGTGGAATTTGCAAAAAAATTTAAAGTGCCTATACATGTTAAGTCAACTCCGAGGCCCGAAGACGAAGGAACCTGGGTCGTTGACGAGGAAAAAGTTATGAAATCCATGGAAGAAGTTCTGGTATCGGGAGTCTCTTACGACAGGGATCAGGCGAAAATTACCGTGACCCAAGTGCCCGACCAGCCCGGCATAGCGGCCAAGCTTTTCTCGTCGCTTGCAGACGAGAACGTAGTGGTCGACATGATCGTTCAGAACGTGAGCACGGAAGGGTTTACCGACCTCACGTTCACCGTGCCCAAGTCGGATTTCAAGAAATCAATAGAACTCTCGGAGAAGATGGCCCGGGAGCTAGGGGGAAAGCATGTGCTCTCCGACAATCTTATCTCCAAGGTCTCCTTGGTAGGAGTGGGGATGAAGACTCACTCCGGAGTGGCTTCGCGCATGTTCAAGACGCTTGCAAACGAAGGAATTAACATTATGATGATAAGCACTTCGGAAATAAAAATCTCCTGCGTGCTTGAGGAAAAAGATACGGAAACCGCCGTAAGAACTCTTCACGACGCTTTTAATCTTGGAAAAACCGATGAGTAATTCAAGAACCGTTGAGATATACGACGTGACCCTGCGTGACGGAACCCAGGGGGAAAACATATCCTTTTCCATACACGACAAGATCCGGATAACGCAAAGACTGGATGACCTCGGGGTGCATTACATCGAGGGCGGATGGCCCGGCTCTAACGAGAGGGACAAGGGGTATTTTGAGGAAGCGAAGAAACTGGGGCTTAAAAACGCGAGCGTCGCGGCTTTCGGAAGCACAAGACGCGCCAGGAAAAGCTGCGAGGAAGACGCTAGCATACAGGCGCTTTTGCAGGCCGAAACCCCGGTTGTGACGATTGTCGGGAAAAGCTGGGACTTCCAGGTCACGGAAGCTCTAAAAATAGAGCTTGAAGAGAACCTCGAGCTCGTACACGACTCGATCGAGTACCTGAAACGCCATGTGGACAAGGTGTTTTTCGACGCCGAGCATTTCTTTGACGGCTGGAAGAGAAATTCCGAGTACTCAGCGAAGGTTCTTGAGACCGCCTATGGGGCGGGAGTCGACACGGTCGTTCTCTGCGACACAAACGGCGGCTCCATGCCGTGGGACGTCGAGGGCGCCATAAGGGAAGTTAACGGCATGTTCGATAACCCGAGCCTCGGAATACACACCCATAACGACAGTGAAGTCGGGGTCGCTAACACTCTTTACGCGGTAAGGGAGGGAGCGTCCCAGGTCCAGGGAACCATGAACGGCTACGGGGAGCGGTGCGGAAACGCCAATCTCTGCGCCATAATACCGAATATCGCCTTAAAGCTCGAGATGAAATCTCTTTCCAGGAAAAACCTGAGGAAACTCTATTCCGTGTCCCACTTCATTCATGAGCTCACCAACCTTGCACCTCTTAAGAAACAGGCATTTGTCGGCGAGAGTGCCTTCGCTCACAAAGGGGGAATCCACGTAAGCGCCGTAATGAAGAATTCAGACACCTACGAGCACGTAGAGCCCCAGAGCGTCGGCAACAGGAGGCGGGTGCTGGTCTCTGACCTCTCCGGCCGGGCCAACATAGCTTACAAGGCCCAGGAACTGGGAGTGGAAATAGACCCCAAGGACGAAAGGATCCTCGAGATACTGAACGAACTTAAGGTTCTCGAGAACCAGGGCTACGAATTCGAGGGGGCGGACGCATCCTTTGAGCTACTGGTGAGAAAAACGCTCGGAACATATAAAAAGCGGTTTTACCTGAAAAACACCCGGACACTGGTCGAAAAGCGGGAAGGAGACGAGGAGCCGCTCTCGGAGGCCACCGCGGAAGTCCAGGTAAACGGCGTCACGGAATACACAGTGGCAAGGGGAACCGGCCCCGTAAGTGCGATAGACAGGGCGCTTCGGAAATCGCTTGAGAAATTCTTTCCAAGTCTTAAGACTCTGCGGCTGCTAGATTACAGGGTAAGAGTAGTGTCAAGGTCGGGCGGTACCGACTCCGTTGTAAGGGTGCTTGTGGAATCGGGAGACGGGGAGAAGAGGTGGAGCACGGTGGGGGTTTCCGACAACATAGTGGAAGCGAGCTGGAAAGCTCTTGTCGACAGCATAGACTACAAGATCTTAAAGGACGAGCTCGAAGCCCGAGATTAACCCTGCGCCCGCTTCGCGCTCCCTCTTTTTATCACGGCCCCGAGATGTTTGCGGTTTCTCTCCCGGGCAAGCCCCATCTGCTTCTGTCTTTCCTCAAGCGATGAAATCCTCTCTGGAGTAAGTCTTGCGTGGCAGCGTGGGCACGATATTCCCTCACGGAACTCTTCGGATTGCCTGTCCTCCGGAGATACCGGAGCCCTGCAGTTCCTGCACGTGCTCCAGATTCCCCTAGAAAGGTCGTGGCCGACCGAGGTGCGGTCGTCAAACACGAAACATTCCCCTTCCCAGAGGCTCTGCTCGTATGGAATTTGCTCGAGGTAGGAAAGCACTCCCCCTTCAAGCTGATACACCCGCTGAAATCCCCGCTCGAGAAGATAGGATGTTGCTTTCTCACACCTTATTCCGCCTGTGCAGAACATCGCAACTTCCTTGTGCTCCGCGGGGTCGAGGTTTTCCCTCACGTATTCGGGAAACTCCCTGAAGTGCCTAGTCTCGGGATTAACGGCGCCCCTGAAGGTTCCGACGCGGTTTTCATAATCGTTTCTCGTGTCTATAAGGAGCACGTCGGGGCGGCTTATAAGCTCGTTCCACCGCTCGGGCGGTATGCGCTGTCCCGAGAGGCGCTGCGGCTTTATGCCGCTTACGCCCATGGGGACCAGCTCCTTTTTGAATTTGACCTTAAGCCGGTGAAAGGGGCTTTTCTCGTTGTAGCTGAGCTTGTACTGAGCGCCCGAGAACCTGGTGTCGCTCTCAAGATAGGCAATAAGCCCGTCTATGCCGTCGCGGGGACCCGCCACGGTGGCATTTATTCCCTCAGAAGCGAGAATAAAGGTGCCGTTTATGCCGTTTTTCCTGGAAAACAAGAGCAGAGATTCCTTTATTTCAAAGAGGCCGTCAAGATCAACGAATTTGTAGAAGGAAAGGACGGCGACGACGCGGCTGTCGGGCTGCTTACTCATCCGCCCCTACCCCGCTCAGGCTTCCCCACTTCGAGAGGTAAGCCAGAAGATGCCGGCGCCTTTCGGGGCTCTCAGCCTCTTGCTTTATCATGTCGCGAAGCAGGCGCTGCTCCTCTGCGTACTGCTCTGAATCGAAGTGTCCGATCGAGTGGGCCATCCTTAGCCACAGAAGATAGGTTGTAAGCGCGTCGCACTCGTTATAGGCGACTATTTCGTCAAGTTTTCCCTCAAGCCACATCGGAGCGACCTGTTTTCCATCGACTCCCTCCATTTTCCCCGGGATTCCGCTTACGACCGATATTTCGTGAAGAGACGGGGTGCCCTTCCCCCATGTGCTTACGCAACGCATCAAATCGACGTTCCAGTCGCTTCCGCGGGCAAAGAAATCGGCACCTTCCCAGGGCCTGTTGGGTCTCTGCGTGAAAAAACCGCCCTGGAGTCCGTGCTTGATCATTCTCTGGGCCAGAATCGGTATGTCGGCCCCCGAGGTATTGTACCCCACAAGCTGCGGGTGGTGCTTGTCGAGAATCCTGAAAAAGTCTTCTATGATTCTCCTCTCGGAACAGTTTTCGCCCGAAGTCGGAATCGATGGAATGGAGTGAAGCTTGAGTCTTGCCGTGGTCCCGTCTCTATCAGATTCCCGGAAGACCATCGAAATTGAGACTATCCTCGAAAGAACCGTCTTGAGAAACGGCATGGGCTCTTCCTCGGTCGCCCCGCCCTGCTGCCACATGCACTCGATCACCTCGCGATCGGGCATATCTTGCGGAATTCCGTAGGCGGCCCTTCCCGACTCGGGGTCGGGAACCCACTCTATGTCGAAAGCAAGAACCCGGGATTTTATTTCTCTGAACATCTGCCGCGGTCAGCTCCTTATGTAGGTGCGCATGAAAAGTATTATCGCGAAAAGGGTCGGGGCAAGTAAAAACCCCTGGGAGACAAGTATTCCCTTAAGCCTTGTTATCTCGAACCCGCGTTCAACAACCAGGGTGTACCGGGGGGTTTGCGAAGAGGCGCTTGTAAAAGACTGGATCACGTAATCTGTCGGCCCGGGGTTTTCAAACTCAAACATCTTCACTCCCCTCTTTCCCATGTAACTGTATCTTTTCTTGGAATCGGGCACCTTGAGTTCCACGTTTTCCGCATCGGAAGCTTTTCTCAGGTAAACGACTATCGAGCTCTCATCGACGGAGTCGCCTTCTGTCTTTCCTTCCTCGAAAGCGCTTTCGTACTGGTGGTAGATTGAATAAAGCCCCTTTTTCTCAAGCCGCATTGAGTGGCTTCCCGGAAAAGTGTATTCGCTAAGCGTCGCGCCGAGCCCCGTGAAGCTTTTCACGACGTTATAGAAAAAAAGTCCCCCTCCGAGCAGAAACAATACTATGCAGAAAATGTAGATTCTTTTTCTTTTCCTGTCTTCCATTGATTTTATACCTACTTAAAAATCCGCTTTGTGTGGATTTGAGATGCACGTAATTATACTGCGAAAAACTCTGAGAACCACTATATGGTCTCCTCTTCGCCTAGAATTTTTCCTGGAGACAGAAAAATTCTGTTTGACAAAGCAATATAGGTCTGGAATAATCCCGCGGATATTAAATTTCTAGAGGTAGGTATTATAATGCAGGGAACTGTAAAATGGTTTAATAGCTCCAAAGGCTATGGATTTATAACATCCGACGAAGTGCAGGATGATGTTTTTGTTCATTACACCGCTATTGAGGGCGAGGGCTATAAGACTCTCAATGAAGGCGACGAAGTAAGCTTTGAGATCACTCAAGGTAAAAAAGGACCCACCGCAACAAACGTTGTGCCTGTGTAAGAATCTGCTTTGCGCGGGTTTGAGACGTACTCAGGTATACCGCGAAAAGTTTTGAGAACTACTGTATGTTTTCCCCCGCACCCAGGATTTTGGCTGGAGACGGGGGAAATACGGTTTGACAAAGCAATATAGGTGTGGAATAATCCCGCAAATATTAATTTAGAGGTAGGTATTTTATAAATGCAGGGAACTGTAAAATGGTTTAATAGCTCCAAAGGCTATGGATTTATAACATCCAACGAAGTGCAGGATGATGTTTTTGTTCATTACACCGCTATTGAGGGCGAGGGTTACAAGACTCTCAATGAGGGTGACGAAGTAAACTTTGAGATCGTTCAAGGTAAAAAAGGACCCACCGCAACAAACGTAGTAAAGACTTCCTAAGGGAACTCAGAATACGGTTATTTTGCTTCCCAGGGAAAATTCCCGCTTCTCAGACTGACGGGAAAGTTGCGTTTGCGGTTTGAAAATACGCAAATCATGTACTAACTTTACTGTCTGAAGATTTTAGATCGCAAGGAAGGTATTCAAAATGGACTTGAGCAACCAGGAGATAACAAGGTACAGCAGGCACCTTATAATGCCCGAAGTCGGCATTGAGGGACAGAAAAAACTCAAAAACTCAAAGGTCCTCTGTATCGGCGCCGGAGGGCTCGGGTCTCCGCTTGCTCTATACCTCGCGGCCGCGGGGGTCGGCACCCTAGGAATACTGGATTTCGACGTTGTGGATTTCAGCAATCTGCAAAGGCAGGTTATACACAGCGAAAAAACCGTTGGCACTCCCAAGGTGGAATCCGCAAGGGACCGTCTCCTGGAGCTTAACTCCGATACCAATATCGTTACCTATAACGAGATGCTGAATTCGGACAACGCCATGGAGATAATGAAAGACTACGACGTGGTCGTTGACGGAACGGACAATTTCGCCACGAGGTATCTTACAAACGACGCCTGTGTTTTTCTCGGAATTCCGAACGTCTACGGAAGCATCTTCAGGTTCGAGGGACAGGTAAGCGTGTTCGACGCGAAAAGAGGCCCCTGCTACAGGTGTCTCTATCCGGAGCCCCCTCCCCCGGGACTGGTGCCGAGCTGCGCCGAAGGAGGAGTGCTGGGAATACTGCCTGGAGTTGTGGGAACCATGCAGGCATCCGAGGTCGTAAAGCTTATAATCGGCGAGGGAACGCCCCTTATAGGAAGGCTTCTTTTTATTGACGTCCTCAACATGGAGCCGAGGATACTCAAGCTCCGAAAAGATCCTGACTGCCCAGTCTGCGGCGAGAACGCGACCGTAACCGAACTCATAGATTACCAGGAGTTCTGCGGTATCGGCCGAGGTGAAGAGGTCGAAGAGGAAAAACCCAAGGTCGAGGAGATAACCGTTGAGGAGTTCAGCTCTATCAAGGAAAACAAGGCCGACTTCGTTCTGATCGACGTGAGAGAGCCCCATGAGTACGATATATGCAGCATCGAGGGCTCAAGGCTTATTCCCTTAGGCGAACTCAAGGACAGAACGGACGAACTTGACCCTAAGGACGATATAGTCGTTCACTGCCACCACGGTGGGAGAAGCATGAAGGCTGCGACTTTCCTTGCCGAACAGGGCTTCAGCAAGGTTAAGAACCTCAAGGGCGGCATAGACGAGTGGGCTGAGAAGTACGACTCGGAAATGGCCAGGTACTGAGGATCAGGAGTCTTGGGGAGAGGAAAGCGGAAGCTTTTTTCTGGGCGGAGAGGGAATCGAACCCTCACGGGCTAAAGCCCAACGGCTTTTGAGGCCGTCGCGTCTACCTATTCCGCCACCCGCCCTTAAGATAGGGGACTATTATTCTCGCTAAACCCGGAGAAATCAACAGGATCACTCCCCGAGAAAGTAAAACCCGAATGCCGCTATCACTATGCAGTGATCTATGGTGCCTTCCCTTATGTATCGCTTTATTTCCTGCGGGGCGACAAGCAGGGTTTCTATGTCTTCCGTAGTGTCAAAAGACGGTTCAGATGTCCGCTCGCACCCGGATGCGAGGAAGGTATAGCAGGAGTTTGACATGAAGGCCGGGTTCGGCCTGACGCATCCTATCTGCTCCCACCGGGAGGAGCTAAATCCCGTTTCCTCAAGGAGTTCCCTGCGCGCGCACTCAGCAGGGCTTTCCCCCGGGTCGATCATTCCGCCCGGAATCTCAAGCGTGATCTCTCCGGTGCCGTGGCGAAACTGCTTTATCAAAACGATTTCACCGGCGGGCGTAACGGCGATAATGTTAACCCAGTCGGGAGCGTCCATCACGTAAAAGTCGTGAGCGGTGCCGTCTTTGGGTGAGATGGTGCTCTTCTTTTTCGTCGAAAAAATTCTGTAGTCGTTAAGCGGAGTGCTCTTTTGAAGCTTCCATTTTTCTGGCATTTTGATAGTTTAACAAACACCGATTCTCTTGTTAAACTAGAAAAGGTTTTTCACAAACTGCGGAAAATTGTTTATAAAACTCCCGAAAAAACGACAGTTCCGTAGTGTCAGTAGAACAGAAACTGTACGGAGAGATGACCGAGTGGCCGAAGGTGCACGCCTGGAAAGCGTGTAGGGGGTTTACGCTCCCTCGTGGGTTCGAATCCCACTCTCTCCGCCATTTCGGCATAAAACCGCGCACTTCGATTGCTTCCGGTCCCGCGCCATTCACGTTGGTCACCATTTCCCCGAATGCTCAAAGTTCCACGATCGGCGTAAATCCGCCAAAGATAACCCGTTTGCCATCGAAGGGCATGGGATTCTTCTCTGGACTGAACCGATCGTCAGTCTTCATCAACTCCTCCATGCGTCCCATGGCGGCGTCACGCGTGGCCTTGTCCGGCCACTCAATCCAGGAAAGAACTACCGTCTCGTCCCCGGTTGCTCGCACGGCCTTGCGAAAATCGGTGAGCTTGCCATCCGGCACATCGTCGCCCCAGCACTCAATAATGCGGGTCGCACCGAGCTCTTTGAACAGGCTGTCGGCTAACTCGGCGTGGTCAATGAATTTCTGCCTGTTTACTGTGGGAACCGCCATCACGAAACCGTCTATGTAAGTCATGCTATTTTCCTCCTGAGTAATCTTTGATCGAAAGATAATCCGTCGTCATGGAAAAACAAAGAGAGGTGGCAACAGAAGCCATACCAGAAAAAGACGATATCCCACCGCACAAGATGTCTTGGTTGTCGATCAGCAGAAATGGGCGATGACGCACCAGCAGGTGGCCATTCCAGAAAGGTATTATTAAACAAACTATAAATCTCCGAAGCGACTCGGTAGGTTCGGACAAACCCGTCACTCGCAGAAGATTAAGAAAGAATCTTGAAAAGGGATAATTCCCGAACTTCAAGCTTATTTATCAATAAGTTCTATCTTGTCTTCTAAGTTCGGCACAAGGCACAGAAACTCAAAAGGCTCGTCGCCGTCAACTTCATACCAGTGCGGCACCCCGGCAGGAATAAAGACTACATCATCCTTCTCGACGTTATACACATCATCTCCGATTCCAATCCGAGCCCTGCCGCCAAGCACATACTGCTCATGCTCAACGGCGTTGGTATGAGCGGGGATATCGCCTCCGGGCTGCATAACAAATTTTCTCATCGCAAAGTTCGGACCTTCCTCCGGACTGATAAGAACCTGCCTTGAAGTACCCTGCCCTGCTCCGATAATCGTACTCTCTACTTCTCTAACTTTCTTTACGTACATAATGTTTTCATTATAGCACAGAAAAGACGGATTGTTCCATAGATATTCAGGGGGATTATATACTTTGTTACACAAAGCGGGTAAACTCTTGCATTATGCCATTCAAGGTTATCTTCAGAAACGGCGGTGAGAATTCAAAAAGTGGTGAGCTGGTGCTGAATGCCGAGAAGGTGAGGCAGAACGCCCAAGCGGGGGTTATGGAATTCATTGGGACTTATATACATAACTAGACAAACTTCCCAAGTCTAACTCTCTCCCGGCTAAAGAATAAGTTAAAATTACCTCTCAAAAATTTGGGAGGTAATTTCGATGTCATGGGGGTCTGTTGTTAGTAATTTCCCTTTAATTTATGGAATTATTAAATCTAACTATACGAAACTTAGAATGTTTTTAGCGTGTTGCAAGGAAAAGAAAGTTATTTGGAATCTGAAACTTAATTTGGATCGTATAAAAGATACAATTAAAGAAACCGATCCAAAGCATTTTTTACACAGAATAGAAAATCTTTATCCAAAACTAAGAAGATATGAAAAAATATATATGCCACTAGTAGAACCGTCTGCTGATACTGGAATAAAGAAATACGATTCTACGTGGCTCAAATATCATTCAGATTTTTTAAAGCGTCTTATTATAGATATAGAAGATGACACGTTTGACCTGGAGAAGTGGAATGCCGATGTAAAGAAATTTAATCAAGAAAGAGCAAAGATTCTTTTTGTAAACTTAGAAGAAGTGCATAAAAAACTTTCCAAAAATCCTTGACATTCTCTTTATTTGTGGTAATATATTAGACAAATAAAGAGAATGATTAAGGAGATTTAAGAATGCCTAAAGAAAAATATAAAGCACCAGGCAAATCACACAGAAAAGGAATCGGAGTCGTTGAACTTCTGGATATGTTCCCGGATGAAGAATCTGCAAGGAAATGGTTTGAGAATCTGCGTTGGCCTAATGAGGAAAGGCGTTGTCCCAAGTGTGGAAGTGAAAGGACTAAAACCGTTCCTAATGAAAACCCCATGCCTTATCATTGCGGGGATTGCCGTAAGTATTTCAGCGTTAAAACTGGAACTGTAATGGAGAGAAGCAAACTCCCTCTCCGCAAGTGGGTTATCGCTATTTACCTTATGAGTACCAATCTCAAGGGCGTATCCAGTATGAAGCTTTACAGAGACCTCGGAGTAACGCAGAAAACAGCTTGGATGATGGCACAAAAGATAAGGGAAGGGTGGATAGAAGATAGGGAACTAAGTGGAACCGTAGAAGTGGATGAGACTTTTATAGGCGGTAAAGAGAAAAACAAGCATGAGAATAAGCGTAGTCATACGAGAGGACCTTCTGGAAAAGCGGTGGTTATGGGAATGAAAGAAAGGGAAACAAACACAATCATTGCCAAACCTGTTCAGGAAAGAACCAAAGAAGCGGTACAGGGTTTTATAGGCGAAAATGTATCTCAAAAGGTTATGGTATATTCCGATGATCATAAAAGTTACTCGGGGCTTCCGTATGAGCATGAAAGCGTTAATCACAGTGTTGGGGAATATGTCAGAGAAAAGGCCCACACTAACGGAATAGAATCATTTTGGGCGATGTTGAAAAGAGGTTATGATGGAACCTATCATATAATGAGCGAAAAACACTTGGGGCGTTATGTCACTGAATTTGCTGGAAGACATAACGTAAGGGAATTGGATACTATAGAGCAAATGAAGTCTGTGGCAAAAGGATTTATAGGTAAGAAGCTTCCCTATAAGGAACTTGTTACATGAGAAAAGGAGCATGAAGAAAAAACAGGAAAAACAGCCTAAAGGAAGGCCGGTAACAAGGAAAATAGAACAGATAGACGCTTCACCAGAGGAAATAGCAAAAGCTATGTTTCGGAATGCTGACAGGAAGTTAGAAGCGTCAAAAAAGATAAAAGGTAAGCGGAAATAGGGAGGGGGAATTGAACCCTGACACATTGTGCCAATATGCCAACAACCGGTTTTCACACCGGCGGGTAGACCGACTCTACCTTCCTCCCTCCATTTCTTATTATACATAAATCACAACAGGAGGGATTATCATGTCAAGCAAAAATATTAAGATTCAATGTCCTCATTGCTCTAATTCTATTGTTTTCACTAGAGACAAAAAAGGCAGATGTGTTAACAGCAAATGGAACTGTCCGCTTTTATAGCACGCGAGTTGTCCGCTTTTGCTTTTTTCACTTCAGCCTCCCAGGGCGTAGCCCGAAGAGGGTGAAGTGAAACTGCGGGAACCCCTTATCCGGGTTCTCGGTCTGCTTTCGCCTCCTTTGTTTTTTAACCTGCCTTCACTGTCATATCCGCCCAGCCTGCGCTTCCCATGATACACAGACATGCTCCCGTCCGAATACTCATGCACAACTACCTTAGCCCTCACAAAATGATAACGATCCTTAACCGGCGGGATCTGCAAACTCATACCCTTGTACCTCACGCAGTTGTCGTTGCCCACTACCCTCCGATGCTTCAAACACAGTATATCGTCAAGGTTGGCATCAAAAAGCGGCACAAACGCTTCCCCCTTCTCCGCCGCGGCCACCATGAAACGCCTGTTGAAATCCTCTATGAAACTCTCCTCCAAAAACCTGTTCGCCTCTTCCATCTCCACTATACCACGCTCACGCAACTCCGCGGGCAACCTTCCCTGCAAGGTCCCGAACATCCTCTCGCTGCGCCCCCTGGCCTCAGGGGAATATCCCGGTATCATCAGAATGCCCAGCTCACCCATCGCTCGCCCAAACTGCGTTGGATTCTCCTTGTCCACCTTCTCTCCGGCCACCGGAGTGCTCCAGTAGTGAGGCCCTCGGTCACTGTAAAAACTCAAGAATATCCCTTTACTCTCCAATACATCCCTTACCCCTCTCATGCTGCTCCAGGTCCCTTCCTCCGAAACAAAGAAAGCGCTGTATATCTCCCCGGTGGCGTCGTCCATGGTCACCACAAGGTCCCACACCTCCCGGGGAACCCACCTGTGAGTGCTTGCGTCCTGGTGTATCATCTCCCCGGCACACTCCCGCCGCTGCCTGCGCTGGCGGTGCACTCCCCCTCCCCGGGGCCTCCTCGCCACTCCCGCAGAGTAAAGGGTTCTCTTCACCCAGTTGTAGCAGCGACGGCCTCCGTGGCGCTCTTTATACGCCTCGTAGAAGTGAGCCACGTTGCGTTCGGGGTAGAGGGTCTTGTACAACTCCACCACCTCCGAGATCTCCTCCTGCGGGGCCCGGTTGTGGGAGAGTGCTCCCAGGCGCTTATCCAAAAGCCCACGCATCCCTTCGTCCCTGTATCGGACCGCGTAACGACGAAACGTTCTCTCCCCTATCCCGAGCTGCTCTGCTGCTTCTGCCTGTATAACCTTCTTCTCCTTCCACCTCCGGTATACCCTCTCGAACTGGTTCATCCTGACTCTTTGCAGAAACCTCGTCTGGTCCATGGATACCTCCTCCTTTGGAGAAGATAAATCCAGACAATCGCCCTTCAGCAAAACCGGACAGACGGCGTGCTATACTTCCGGACAGATGGCGTGCTATTAACAGCAGATGGATTGGGAGGGTTCTTGGCGGGGTAAGTGGAGGATGGATAGGCAGTTCCTTTGGAATAGCGGGAGGGATACTTGGAGCTTCCATTGCTATCCCAGCTACGATACCAGTACTTATAATTGGAGCCATCGTAGGAGATCAAGTCGGAAAAAGGTTTAATAGGGTTACTTGCCCAGAGTGTGGCAAGGAAATAAAAGGAGGAAACATAAAATGACTAGATTACAGGTTTTATTGTTGCTTGCGTTATTTTTCTCAACTGGCTGTCTCGCAACTCAAGTCTCTAAGATTATGCCCAAGGAACCGGGAAGTCCCAGATGTCTTGCGATGGCCGGTGCAGATGATTTTTACGAGAAACTGGAAGAGTCTCCCGAGTTCGCAAGACAATACCAAATCATGTGTGGAACGCCAAAACCTCCTGAAAAACCAAGCCCGTAAATACTTATTGTGAAGATAAATGAAACTAAGAAGTGAAGCCGGGTTTGCGGTTTGTCTAGTTATGTATATAAGTTCCAATTCATTGATGATTCAGGGCTTCAGGTTGCGGTTATTCCCACCGATAGAATTCTTTACGTGAAAAGAATCGAATCCGATTCAGCCTAACTTTCCCTTCTTAGTTTTTTTCGCCGCATCTCTCTTCGCCTTGTTTTTAGCGAAGATGGCCCCGGCAATGGACTCAAGAGTCCCAGGGATATGAGGAATGATTTTTGGCTTGCGTCCCATGTTTCAATCTTAAAAGAGAACTCCGCTTTTGTCCACTTCGGGGGCATTCCCGCCCTGTCTCTCTTTTTTAGGCTTCAGGGATCCGCCGCACTTGGCAAAGGCTTCATTGAACCCGACAAGGGAAAACTTGGCTATCTGAGCCTTGCTCATGCCGACCGGCGTTACTTCAATCCACACTCTTTCGTGTACAGTAAGCCCTTTTTTGAAGTCATCTTCAGAGAAGCCGGTGAACCCCCGAGGGTAAAGCCATCCGCCTTGATTGCTGGGGAGCAATGATAGGATAAAATTCCTTGCCTTTTCCTTGTCAAACTTTACCCTGACGTGCTGATAGTAGGTTTCTCCCCAAAATTCGCTTTTGTCGCTCCACGCTATTTTAAAACCTTTATCCCCGTATTGGGTGATAAGGTACACGGAGTTTTCGTAATAGACTTTCGGGTCAAAGTCTCCCATGACTTCAATTTTAGGAGACTTGAGGATGTAACGCAAAGCGGCTTTCCCCGTATCTTTTCTTTCCGCTTCCCTGATTCGGCTTGTAACGTAGCCCGTGAGCTCGTTTTCGGAGTAGGTTCCCACGTATTTTTCCCCCGAAAACTCACCAGTCATTTCATCTATAACTTCGACACACTCCCACGCATGAAGGTTTCCCCCGCAAAAAAGAAGAAAACTCAGAACTAGATATTTCATTCTAACCCCCTCGTTCCCCTTCCCTAAGAACAGATTAAGCGCAAGGCGCCGGGCCCTGTTGCCTTCAAAGTGATTTTGAGGTTCCGCTTATTCCCCGAGACCGGGTATTGTATTAGAGCGAAAGACCCGACAGAGCGGGTTCACTTCAAAGGCAACATTTCAACTATAACACGCTTTGAGGGGTTATGTAAAAGTTTTTACATTGCGTTTGTAAAAATGTTTGCAGTAGGTATTTTTATCGATGCATGTAATCTACAGAATGGATTTACTTTCTTGCTAAAGCAGGAGAGTAATATGGAAGTAGATCCCAAACAAATACTTGATTTGATTCGCGAGAACCAGAAAAGCATAGAAGAAATACGCCTAGAATTGAGCCAAATCAAGTATTGGATAGCTGCGGGGGCTTTGCTTGCTATTCCTTATGCACTTTTCATTCATAGGTATCTCCATCCCACTGAACGATTCTTTGAAAAGAAAATGGAAGAGGTGGATAAGCTGATTCAAGAAGCAAGGAAAATTATTTTTTAGAATCTCCTGTTTTACTGAATCAGCTCTTTGTACTTCAGCCTTTTCCCGTTCATGCCCTTGAAGGTCGTTTCAATCTGGGAGATTGTCGCGAGCGGCCTGACGTTGTGCCTTCCTACATATTCGTCTATGTAGCGTTGCAGATGCTTCTTGCTCATTTTATGGTAAACCCCGGCGTGTCCACGCTTAAGCATACTCCAAAAGCTTTCTACGCCCTGGGTATGCGCCATTCCCCGGATGTATTCCCCGGCCCCGTGGTTCACCGCCTCGTGCTCGTAGTTCTTTCTTTTAAGCCCCATGTACCCCCTGTGCTGGTCCGTGTAAACCGTAGTGCCTTCCGGCACGGTTTCCGTTACCATCTTTTGAAGTAGAACACTACTTACCCGCTCCGTTACCTTCGCCTTAACCTTCCCGCTTTCCCTCTCCCTGATTCCTACAACCGGCGTCTTGTCCTGCGGCCCAGCCCCTACCATGCGAGGCTTCTTTGAGAAGTGCATATTCCGGTATTCGCCGCCCATATAGGTTTCGTCCACTTCCACATCGGAAACGAACTTCGCTTCCTGCTGGTCCTCGTATGCCTTGCGGATACGATGGGCTAAAAACCAAGCCGTCTTCTGCGTTACACCGAGATCATGGGCAAGTTTCGTGCTCGGTACGCCCTTAAGATTGGTATTCAAGAGATACATCGCCATAAGCCACTTATGAAGGGAAATGTTACTCTCGGCAAGGATGGTTCCGGTCCTTACGCTGAAGCGTTTGCGGCAATCCTTGCAATGGTAGGGCATCCGATGTTTTGACCGTACCGTCCTGACCCCGCCGCAGTGCGGGCAAAACCGGTCTTTCTCATCTTTTCCCCACTGACTCTCGGCAAAGAACTTGTGCGCCGCTTCCTCGTCCGGGAACTTCTTGAAGAACTGGTAGAAGCTGATTTTCCCTGGCCTTTTCTGTTTCTTGTTACCCATAATGCTGCCTCCTTTATGTGTAACATTCTACCGGTTATTTCAAGGCTTGTCAAGGAATTTTGTGTAATAAAGTATATAATCCCCATATTCAGGAGGATTATATGCAATGCTAGCCGATCTTAACGGGTAGGTATCAGTCTTTCCTGTCTTTTCCGGCGGGGCTATTTTGCAAAAACCATCTCGTTGTCTTTATTCGGCAAAACCGACAGAAGCTCAAAAGGCTCTTCTCCGTAAGCCTCATACCAGTGCGGCTCTCCGGCGGGGACAAAGACCACGTCACCCTTTGCTACTTCATAAACCTGATCCCCGATTCCGACCCTAGCCGTGCCGCCGAGAACATACTGCTCGTGCTCGGCGCCGCTTGTATGAGCGGGAATGCCTCCCCCGGGTTCGATGACAAGCTTTCTCATAGAGAAATTAGGACCTTCCTCGGGACCTATCAGCATCTGTCTTGAGACGCCGTTGGCCGACTCCAAAACCTCACTCTCTATATCGTCAATTTTTTTTACATGCATGCGCTTTTACCTCCAACTGATTCCGACTTTTACTTATAGTATCCCACGATTTTATATACAGATAATTTATTAAAATCTTATTTATCTTTCGTTCAATGCAGGTGAAGCCTTGCCGGGAAATAAACAAAGTGGATGAAAAAGGCGCCCCAGGGGAAATTCGCCAACCGGCACATCGCACCGTTTTCCCCTGATATAAAACGAAATTCGCAACCGCCCATTTCTAAAAAACCCGTTTTTGTGTAGATTGATTAGCTACGGAACCGCGACGGTTCATCTCTTTGGAGAATAATCCAGTGGCCGGGCCCGTACGACTGGGGCTTGCGAATCCCGCCAGGCCCGGAAGGGAGCAACGGTAGCAAAAACCTCCGTGCGTTACGGATACCTGGTCGCTGGTTTTAATAAAATGGCTTATAGAGTACTCGCCCGCAAGTGGCGCCCCCAGACTTTCGAAGACCTGATAGGTCAGGAATTCCCCGCCGTCACCCTCAGAAACTCAATCGAGTCCGGAAAGATAGCCCACGCGCTGCTTTTCGCCGGCCCAAGAGGCACGGGCAAGACATCCACGGCGAGAATCGTCGCCAAGGCCATAAACTGCGAGAGAAAAGACGGGGGGAAATACCCCTGCTCAACCGACCAGTGCTCAAGCTGCGAGGGGATATCAGAGGGAAAATCGCTTGACGTGCAGGAAATCGACGCCGCGTCGCACACGGGCGTAGCCGACGTTCGCGAGATCATAGAGAGCGTTAAATACTCGCCGGCTTCCGCGAGAAAAAAAGTCTACATAATCGACGAAGTGCACATGCTCTCCCAGTCGGCCTTTAACGCCCTTCTTAAAATAATGGAAGAACCCCCGGAGCACGCGATCTTCATACTGGCGACCACGGAAGCACACAAGGTTCCCCCGACCATCATGTCCCGCTGCCAGAGATACGACTTCAAGAAAATACCGGTCGAGAAGATAAAGGAGTCTCTCGAGAAGATAACAAAGGCGGAGGGGATAAAAATCGACACGGAAACCCTCTACCTTATCGCAAGGGAATCCGAGGGAAGCATGAGGGACTCGCTTAGCCTGCTTGACCAGCTGACGGTGTCCTTTGAAGACAGAATAACCCACAAGGACGTGATAAGCCTGCTCGGCATACCGGATAACGAGTCGCTTAAAAGCATCCTAAGATCCGTTTTTGCGAAGGAACCGGCAAAATGCGTGGAGCTTGTGCGAAACGCCGCGTCAAAGGGGATAAGCCCTAGGAGAATGGCCCAGGACATCATCTACATGTTCAGGAACCTGCTCTACCTTAAGATCTGCGGCAAGGATTTCGTCTCCGACCTCTCTCCGGATGAAAAAGACGAGCTTTCAGAGCTGGTGAAAAACGAATCCACGGAAACCGTGGAGCTTCTTTTTAACGTAATGATCGACGGGGGAGAGAGAATACGAAGTTCCTTTTACCCGGAGATCGTGCTTGAGCTTGCGCTTGTAAAGATGAGCACCGTCGGAAAAGTCGAGAAGATAGACGACATTCTGAAAAGGCTTGAGACGCTGTCGCCGCGGGGTTCCGGTACGAAGAAGACACCGAGGGGGCCGGGAGGACAGATGAAAACCGCGGAGCGCAGCCCCGAGAAACGGGAAGATGAACCCGCGGAAAAAGACAGTAAGCACGTTGAAGAAGACGCGGGCGAAAACGAAAAACCGGCAGAGGAAACGCCGGTGTCTCCCCCCGGGACGCAAACCTCGGGCGACGGTCCCACGAAGCAGGAAGTCGTCGACTTTGTGCACGCTAAAGAAAAGTTTTTGGCAAGAAAGCTTGCCCAGGCACACCTCCTTGAAGTAAGCGGGAACCGGGTGAGCGTGAAATTTCTTAAAAACGGCATAAATCATGAAAAGGAACTTAAAAAATCAAAAAAGTTAAGAGAGATACTAAGGGAAATGCTCGGCGTTGAGAAAATAAGGCTCGAGGTAGATACCATAAACGACGAGGGGATTAACGGAACCGGCGAAGCCTCGAGAAAGCCTGATCCCGCGGAAGACGAGATAGTTAACTACGCCATCCGGCAGTTTGACGCCAGCGTGATAAAAAGAAAAAATTTAAGCCAGGGGTGAAAAAATGAAACTGGGCGGAAACATGAAAAACATCATGAAGCAGATGGGGAAGATGAAGGAGCAGATGGAGCGCCTTCAGAACGAGGCCGGGGAGAAAACCGTGGAAGCTTCTTCCGGGGGCGGAATGGTCACGGTTACCGCAAAAGCAAAAGGGGAGATAGTATCAATAGTCGTAGAACCCGAAATAATAAGCGAAACCGACATTGAGATGCTCCAGGATCTTGTGACCGCCGCAGTAAACGAGGCCCTTTACAAGGGACAGGAGCTTATGAAAGACGAAGTCTCGCGCTTCACCGCCGGCATGGGACTTCCTCCGGGGCTTATCTGAGATGCAAAGAACCGGCCTTCCCGAGCCGATCTCAAGACTAATAGAAGAACTTTCCAAGCTTCCGGGAATCGGCGAGAAGAACGCGACCCGCCTCGCATTTCACATATTCCGATCATCGGAGGGCTACGCACGCAGCCTCTCAAGTGCGATAATCAGCACCAAATCCGACGTAAGCACATGCAGCACGTGCTTTAACTTCACGGAAAAAGACCCGTGCTCAATCTGCTCCGATCCCTCAAGAGACCCGCAGGTCCTCTGCGTCGTTGAAGAACCGCTTGACCTGCTGGCCATAGAGAGAAGCGGTGAGTTCCGGGGAAAATACCATGTCCTCCACGGGGTAATCTCTCCCCTTGAAGGCGTGGGTCCGGAAGACCTCAGAATAAAGGAACTCTTAGCAAGAGCGGAGCGCGAGGATATAAGAGAAATAATAGTCGCGACCGGAACAAACGTCGAAGGCGAAGCCACCGCGGTTTACCTCTCAAGAACAATAAAACCCCTCGGGATCAGAACCTCGAGAATAGCCTACGGAATACCCGTCGGCGGAGACATAGAGTTCATAGACGAACTCACGCTCGGCAAGGCGCTTCGGGACAGAAAGGAAATGTAGCCTGGAGTCTCAGCTTTTCCTCGACACGACCGCAGCCTCAAGAATCAGCCAGACGGCGAGAACTAGCATTATCGCCGAGAGGCTGAAAAGAAGCGTGTTATCAAGAAAATACTTAAGGTTGAAAAATATGGAGGCCGTTGTCATGGCCACCAGAAAAACCATAGGCACGAGTGTGTAGATAAACGGTTTTTTCGATCTTCTGAGGTAAAGGGTAATCAGAAGCAGCGTGATTCCGGCTATCAGCTGGTTTGTAGCGCCGAAAAGAGGCCAGAGCAGAAATCCTCCCGAGCCCGGCCCTTTGCCGGGGACCTGCGCGAAAAGCGCGAGAGCAAGCGGAGGCACGATGGCGAAAAATGCCCCGATATACCTGTTTTTAAGAGCCTTGATTCCGTAGGCCTCCCCGAGTTCTCCTATAACGATCCTCTGTATCCTGGCCCCGGTATCAAGGGAAGTCGCCGCGAAACTTATCACTATCACGCTTATAAGGGTAGTTCCCAGCACCTCGGGGATATGGATTGAGGTAAGAAAGCTAGAAGTTCCCATGACGAAATTCGCTATGCCGCCGCTTGATGCCGATTCCCACGAATGATAGTGCTTAAGCCATTCACTGCGCTCTATCCCAGCCGCGACCGCTAGGGTGGCTATCATGGCAAGCGTGCCCTCCCCCAGCATCCCCCCGTAACCCACGAACCTTGAGTGGGACATCCTGTCAAGCTGCTTCGAGGTGGTTCCGCTCGCGACAAGACCGTGGAACCCGCTTACCGCCCCGCACGCAACGGTTATGAAAAGAAACGGGAGCACGGGAAGTCCGTCGGCAGCAAAGTTAATGGCCGGGGCCTGCATCTCCGGATGCGCCACCATTATCCCCGTTATGAGTATCGCTAGCCCCACGAAAAGATGAATTCCGTTTATGTAGTCCCTGGGCTGAAGAAGCATCCACACGGGAAGAACCGAGGCCACGAAGGAATAGACCATGAGAATGATTACCCACGTCACCACCTGGCTTCCCATCACCTCAGGGATGGTCAGGGGAACCTTGGTCCCCGCCCAGACCATGAAGTAAAGAAGCGCAAGCGCGATTATTGATGGCCAGAGGATGGGAACCCCTTTTCTGTAGAAAAGAAACCCGATAACAAGGGCCACCAGTATCTGGAAGTTCACGGGAAGCACGCTTGCGGGAAAGCTTACGAAGAGAACCGCGATTGCGTAGGCGAAAACTGCTATCACGAAAAAGACCAGAAAACAGACCATGAGAAGAAAAAGAGTCCTTCCCCTCGGGCTTATGAATATTCCGGCAAGATCTCCGACGGATCTTCCCCTGTTTCTCGCCGAGATGACAAGAGCGCCGAAATCATGAACGGCCCCGATGAAAATCGTTCCGAACACGACCCAGATAATCGCCGGAACCCATCCCCAGAACACGGCTATGGCAGGCCCTATTATCGGTGCGGCGCCCGCTATTGACGCGAAATGATGACCGAAGAGAATGTGCCTGCCGGCGGGCACGTAGTCCACGCCGTCTCGCATCTGGTGGGCAGGAGTGGGTTCCCCGTCTTTTACCCCGTAGACTTTTTCGGAAATAAATTTTGAGTAATACCTGTACCCGAGCAAATAAAGAGCTATTACTACTATCGCTATTACGGCTGCGTTCATCCAAAGCTCCCTGAAATCAGAAAATCGCGGGTTCAATCATTATAAAGAAAAAACCACGGGACAGAAACTGCACTACCCTCAACTGAAATTCCTCCGTATGTGTTCGCTCACCTCATTCCACCTGCCGTAAAAAATGGTTGAACTCAAGTTCACTTTCAACTTCTCTTTCCTGAGATCTCAGATTTCCAATGCTGAGTAAGATAGTTGAATCAAAAAACGCCAAATTCTTGAACTAGGGGTTCTCAACAAGCAAGTCCTTCAAAGGGCTCCTGCATGCAACTCCTTGAATGAGGTATTTCCCCGCCTTTCACATTAACAAAATACCCGCCTTGACTTACATAAAAAATAAGCTTGGTTATGAAGCAAGTTGAAAAAGCAGGGGATTCTGCTAGGGTATGACGGTTAGTACAATCGAGACAGAGTTCAATTTGAATTATGAAGTAAAAGAGAAGTTGACAAATCATTTTTCAACGAATCCTTTATCGTTGACATTTTCGCAAAATTTAATCCCCATGCGGTCTAACCCACTCAAAATTCAGAGGAACCGGACTTTTCGATTGCTGTGCCTTTGCTTCACACTTGTCCTAGGCATGTCTGCGGAAGCTCAGGAGTCCATTACCGACGAATTCAGGATCATGATCACGGATGGTCGTGAAGTCGTGGTGCTGCCCTCCGCGGCGGCTTCCACGCGTATGCAATTGGAACTCGGTCCACTAAGCGGACGTTCGTATGAAACAACCTCGCAACGAGTTCACGTAGTTTCATTTGACGGAGAGGTTTTTAGGGCTTCAACCCCTCTCGAAGGCAAATCATCGCGAATCGTCTTTCTCCCCCCTCAACGAAAGTTTGCTCAGCTACTTCCCAGTATTCGAGTCGAACTTGAGGATTCCGCTAAACTGGATTCAATCTCTAAAGCGATCGGCGCAGAGAAAACTACTTTCTTTGAAAAACTAGGCTTTTCCATCATCGACCTGCCGGATACAGTTCATCCCGTCGAGGCGATCGAACAACTGGAAAAACTTCCCGAACAACCGAAAGCATCCATCCGTGTTCGCGGACCGAGAGTAAAGTGGCGATGAAATCTCTCAGGTCTCTCACGTTCATATTTTTGCTGGTGGCAAGTGTGGGGTGCGGCAGTAATAACAAATCAGAACCCCCAGTGAACGTATCGCTTGTAGCGCCGACTTCCCCAAACATTCAAGAAGCTGAAAACCAAACGGTACGGGTTTTCATCTCACTCGATCCAACCGCATCCACTAGCGTAATGGTGCCGTTGAATTTTTCCGGTTCAGCAAAACAAAACGCTGACTATACGGCGAGTGCCGATTCCATCGTCGTGCCACCTAATACGACATCTGCAAGCGTGGACATCGACGTATTCAGGGACTTCGATTTGGAGGGCGACGAAACTATAACTGTTAGCTTAGGTGAAATTGAAGGAAACGGTAAAGCCGGCACAATGTCCAGCATCAATCTTACCATCATCGACGGTGAGACGGCGACCGTAGATAAAACCCCAAAGGAAGACGGGGCCAACCTTGCACTCCTGAACACGCAGTACATCATTACCGAAGAGTCAGTTGATTTTGCGGTCGTGGTGTTGAATTTCTCAAATCAAGACGTAGCACCCACTAAATTGTTCGCAGAATGGTCAAGTGACATGGACTTTGAAACCGATGTTCATTCGCTCGGTATCGTCGATATTCCCGCATTTGTTTCCGGCGAGGTGAATTTTCCTCAACCTTACGAATTTAGCCTGCCGTTAAGCGATCTGGCGCCAAACGAAACCTACTATATCAGGGTCTACCTAGACGAGGTTCCGGAAGAAGCGAACGAGCAGCAATTTGATAACGAGATCCTGTTTGGATTCGCGACGAATACCGAAGGGAAGATAATCACGCGATGTGAACCGCCGGTGAGAGCGGCCAGCGATACCGAGGATCCATTATTCAGAGAGCAATGGCATTTAAAAAACAGCGGACAGTCTGGATTTGCGAACAATAATGGCGTCGCAGGAGCTGATCTGCAAATGACCGAGGCCATTAGTAACGGTCAAAATGGCGACGGCGTGAAATTAGCGGTCGTCGACAGCGGGCTAGAGATTTGCCATCCCGATTTAGCCGCAACCGTCGAAGAGGGCAAATCATTCAATTACGCTTTCCGAAATAGCGCAGGTTCGTCTCCCACCGATCCGTTTAATCACAGCGTACTCGGGGATCACGGCACAAGTGTTGCCGGCGTAGCCGCGGCAGTGGCAAACAATGGCCTTGGAGGGCGCGGCGTGGCACCGGGCGTTAAGCTTCGAGGGTTCAAGCTTAGCACCACCTTCGAGGTTGATTCCGATGCCGAACTCTTGAACAGTTTAGGGGGAAGCAGCAGCAATCCGGATTCGGCCAGCGCGCACATATTCAATATGAGTTTCGGAATTGAGGTGCCCTCAGAAAATTCAGAAGAAGATTTTGTTAAGCTCGTGAAAATGGGGACGACGGATCTTCGGTCCGGTCGAGGCGCGCTTTACGTAAAGGCGGCGGGTAATGAATTCGGCGTATGCGAGAATCCGCATCCTATCAATATCGAAATCGGATGCGTGGGCAGCAACGCGGACCCAGATCAGAACCTGCCTTATCTAATTACCGTGGGCGCATTTAACGCTAAAGACGTCAAGTCTTCTTACTCGAACGCAGGCGCCAATTTATGGGTCGTTGCCCCGGGTGGGGAAGATGGCGAAGAACAGCCGGCTATCATCACCACGGATCAAATCGGAATTCATGCGGGATTTAGCAAGATTCCCGTTAATTCACTGACTACTGACCATCGATTTAACTTGGACGGTGACTACTTCGGCGCTTTTGGCGGCACTTCATCCGCAGCGCCCGCTACTTCCGGAGCTATCGCCATCCTGCTTGGCGTAAACCCTGATCTGACGTGGCGTGACGTAAAACATATCCTAGCTGCTTCGGCACGAAAAATCGATCCGAACGTAAAAGAGATCCGAGCGGCGTTCAACGGCAAACCGTACATAGCGCAACATGCCTGGCAGACAAATGCCGCAGGGTATTCCTATCACAACTGGTATGGCTTTGGCGCGGTCTCCGTCGATGATGCAATCACTATGACAAACAGCTATCCCCCCAACAGTTTAGGAGAATTTGTCGAATCCCGATGGTTCCCAGCGGCAGATAATTCAAACTTGTCTTTAGCCATTCCAGACGAAGACGGCGCTGGAGTCACACATACCCTGACAGTTACTGATTTACCAGATACCGCTAACATCGAAGCCGTAATTCTGGATATCACAGTAAATCACGGATATGGCTCCGATTTAGGTGTTAAATTAACCTCACCGAGTGGCACTGAAAGCATCGTGAATGCGCCATTCAATGTGATTCTCGACAAATTTCCCGGAATGCGGGACTGGCAATTGATGAGCAACGCGTTCTACGGAGAAAAACCTAACGGTACATGGACAATTCAAGTTGTTGATCTGGCCGCCGATCATACAGGTAGTTTGGAATCGTGGCGACTTCGCTTTTACTACGGGGACCATCCCTAGAAAAGCCACGAACTATATAGGACGAGAATGACTCGAACGGAAAGGCTATTGCTTTCTTGTCAGGTGAAATTCTTACGCATGTGCTCGCTCACCTCATCCCATCTGCCGTAAAGAGCAGAGAGCCTTGTCTCAAGTTCGCCAAGCTGTCTTGTTTTTTCTTCCCAGTCAGTGCCTTGGGGGGAAGTCTCGGGGTTCGCAAGAAACCTTTCCATCTCCTCTTTTTCAGTCTCGCATTCAGAAATCCTGCTCTCAAGGTCCGAAAGGGCGTTTTCCATCTGTTTTTTCGAAAGAAGCGTCCAGTTCTCCATGTTCTCTATGCCTTTTTCGCGAAGTTCCCTGTAAAGCCGGTTGCGCCGCTCCGCCTCAAGGGTTTTTGCAGTTTTTTTCCTAGGTTCGTCGGTTTGCATCTCAGTGGGCATCTGTTTATCACCTGAGTCGCGGGCTTTTTTCTCGAGAAATTCCGAGTAATTTCCTATAAAGGTCTCAACCCCTCCTCCTTCCACGTACCATATCCTGTTTACCAGTCTGTCAATGAAATACCTGTCGTGGCTTATCAGCAGAAAAGTGCCGGAATACTCTTCAAGGGCGCGACGAAGCACTTCCCTAGAAGCCATGTCAAGGTGGTTCGTAGGCTCGTCGAGAACAAGGAAATTGGAGCGGGAAACCAGAATCTTGAGAAGGGAGAGGCGGCTTTTCTCGCCGCCCGAGAGAACCGATACTTTCTTGGTTATATCGGAAGCGCCGAAAAGAAACGAGCCCAGAAGCGTTCTTGCCTCGGTCTGGGAAAAAAGAGGATAAGCTCCGATGAACTCTTCATAAACCGTGTTCTGCGGATTAAGCATCTCGTCCTGGTTCTGCGCGTAATAGCCCAGGGTTACGTTGTGGCCGAGGCGGCTCTGGCCGGAGAAGCTCTCCACGCCGGCAACCATCTTGCAGAGAGTGGTTTTCCCTTCGCCGTTTTTCCCGGTAACAGCTATCCTGTCCCCCCTTTCCACGCGAAGCGCGGGGCAGTTTCGAAAAACTTCGTTTCTCGCACCGCCGGCAGCTTCATACTCCTTTGAGAAATCGCTTATCTCGTAAACCACGCGTCCCGCGCGCTCGGGGGCGGGGAAATCGAACTCAAGGGTTCTTCGGGTCTCCGGGGACGAGGCTTCGGGTTCCATCTTCTCAAGCATTTTTATCCTGCTCTGCACCTGCCTTGCCTTTGAAGCCTTGTACCTGAAACGCTCTATGAAACGGCGCTGCGCCCGGAGTTTTCTCTCCCGGTTCTTAGCAGTCGCCTCGGCGACCTCGGCAATCTGCTCTTTTCTCTCAAGGTAAGAGGAATAATCGCCCCGAAACTCCCTTATCGCTCCGCCTTCAAGCTCCGCTATCGTGTCAACCATGCGGTCGAGGAGGTATTTGTCGTGAGATACCAGAACCACGGTTCCGCGGTAGCTTCCAAGGTATCCTTCAAGCCACTCTATGCTTTTTATGTCAAGATGATTGGTCGGCTCATCGAGAAGAAGCACCTGAGGCTCCAGAAGAAGTATTCTCGCAAGCTCGACCCGCATTTTCCAGCCACCCGAGAGAGAAGAAACCCTCTGGGAGAGCTGTTCACCCGTAAAACCCAGTCCGAACAGGATTTTCTCGGCTTCGTGGACGGGTTTTTCGGAACCGCCTTCGCCTTCGTCGCGATCGCTTGTGCGGGTCGCCGAAAGCACCGTAAGATCACCCGTCCCTAGATCCATTATCTGCGGCAGATAGCCAACGGTCAGCGCAGAGGGAACGGAGGCCTGCCCTTTTTCCGGTTCCATTAGTCCCATTACGATCTCAAGCAGCGTGGTTTTACCCGAGCCGTTCGGACCTACAAGACCGTATTTTCTTCCTTTTTTTATGCTCCACTCAAGGTTCCGGAAAAGGTCCTTACCAGCGAAGGAATGACATATGTCTGACAAGCCTATCATCTCGACAAAAACAAAAAGAAACCTGATACTATTTCCCGGCGATACCCTCTTTGCTCGCCGGTTGCGGATAATGAAGGTACAAAAAAAGCTATCTAAAAAATCAACCTCATTCCAGATATGCCATTCGATAACGGAAGTCGAAAAAAGAGAATACGACTCCATTCAGCCCGATAACAACCCCTTTTTCGAGTTTGATTTTCTTTTCGCTCTCGAGAAATCCGGATGCGTGGGTCCGGGCACCGGATGGGAGCCACGCCATCTTCTGCTGCGCAATGGGAAAAAGCTCGTCGGGGCTGTTACGTTCTATCTGAAAACCGATTCCTACGGCGAGTACATATTCGACTGGCAGTGGGCGCGGGCCTATCAGGACGCAGGGTTAAGATATTATCCCAAGGCGGTCGCGGGGGTGCCGTTTACCCCGACAACCGGCCCGAGAATAATCGTTCGCAAAGACTACGATTACAAAACATGCGCGCAGGAACTCGTAAAGAAATTGGTTGAGGTATGTTCCCTTAAGAGCCTCTCTTCAATACATTTTCTGTTCGTAACGGCAGAGGAACAGGAAATGCTTTCTGACTGCGGGTTTCTCTCGAGACTAACCCATCAGTACCATTGGCATAACTCGGGCTATCTCTGTTTCGATGACTTTCTCGGTGATCTTCGCTCGGGGAGAAGAAAACAGATAAGGAAGGAAAAACGCCGCCTCCGCGATCTGGGCGTAGAGGTTTCGGTTCTCGAGAAAGAACAGATCCGCCGCGAGCATATCGACTCCATCTGGGAGTTCTACGTGAGCACTAACTCGAGGAAGTGGGGAAGCGCCTATCTTAACAGGGAGTTTTTCGACCTGATGTTCGAGACGTACAGGGAAAAAACCGTGCTGGTGATCGCGAAGATGGATGGCCGTCCTATCGGCGGCACAATCAACTTCAGAAAAGGCGACAAGCTCTACGGCAGGTACTGGGGATGCAACGTCGAGGTACCGTACCTTCACTTTGAGTGCTGCTACTACAGACCGATAGAGTTCGCCATAGACAACGCGATGAATGTTTTCGAGGCCGGCGCGCAGGGCGAACACAAGTTCCTCCGCGGTTTCGAGGCGGTACCGGTCTACAGTTCCCACCTGTTTTTCAACCCCGAGGCGCAGAGATCCATAGACAACTTCCTTCGGGAAGAAAGACCCTACATGCACTCGCTTATCTCAGAGTACAACAGACACTCCCCGCTTAAGCGGGTCCGCGGTGGCAAACCGGAAAAAATCATATAAAATATTTCCCATGTCTGAGCGCGAGAACCCAACTCATACCAGGGACCCTCAGCAGGTCGTCAGGGAGGATATCCGGGTAAAAAGGCCGGACATGTATATGATAGTCCTGCTGAACGACGACTACACCCCGAGGGATTTCGTAGTCTGGGTTCTCATGAAGGTGTTCTTCAAGAATGAAAACGACAGCAGAAGAATAATGCTTGAAGCTCACACCAAGGGGAAAAGCGTCGTCGACTCCTATACCTACGACATAGCTACTACGAAGATAAAACAGGTAAAAGACCTCGCGGAGAAATACGAACATCCGCTGAAATGCATACTTGAAGTTCAAAAGGCGGGGAGCTGACATGGTAGCATCAGAAGAACTCGAAAAAACCCTTTACCGCGCCTACCAGCAGGCAAAAGACCGCAAGCACGAGTTCATCACCCCGGAGCATATACTCCTTGAACTCACGAGGGACAAGGTCGCCGCGGAAGTGCTGATAGAATGCGACGTCGACACCGAACTTCTGGCAACCGACCTTGAGGAGCACCTGGGCAAGAACGTATCCTCGGTCGACTCCCCCCATCTTCCCGAACCGACCTACTCAGAAGGAAGCAAGTATATCTTCAGGGTGGCTTCAATGCACGCCGAAAGCGCGGAAAAAGAAGAAATAACCGGGGCTAACATACTGGTCGCCATGTTCAGGGTCCCCGAATCGCACGCAGTGTACTTCCTGAATCGCCAGGGGCTTACCCGGTTCGCCGTTATAAAGCATATATCCCACGGAAAAGGCGAAAAAGCCGAGGAACATCAGGAAAAACCCGCGACCGCCAAGGAGCAGCAGAAGGAAACAAAAAAGGCCGAGGCCAAAAACCCACTTGAGCTTTACTGCACGGACCTGATCGAAAAAGCCCGGAACGGGAGCATCGATCCCCTCATAGGAAGAGAAAAAGAGGTTCAGAGGATAATTCACATCCTCGGCAAGAGAAAGAAAAACAATCCCGTGCTCGTCGGGGACGCGGGGGTGGGAAAAACGGCGATCGTTGAAGGAGTGGCTCACCGCGTGGTTTCAGGAGAAGTCCCTGAAACGATGAAGAATCTCAAGATACACCTTCTCAACATAGGAACCCTTACGGCCGGAACGAAATACCGGGGAGACTTCGAGGAAAGGCTGAACGCCGTAATAGACGAAACCAAGAAGGACCCGGACAATGTGCTTTTCATAGACGAGATCCACACGGTCATAGGAGCCGGAGCGGTTTCCGGCGGGAGCCTCGACGCGTCCAACATGCTAAAGCCCGCCCTTGCCGGAGGAGACATAAAATGCATAGGGACGACGACGCTTAAGGAATACAGGATCATCTTCGAGAAAGACCACGCGCTTTCAAGAAGATTCCAGAGAATAACCGTGGATGAGCCTTCGATTGAGGACTGCGGGAAAATCCTGTTCGGACTTAAGCGCCATTACGAAAAGTACCATAACGTGAAATACTCCCGGGGAGCGATAAAGGCGTGCATAGAGCTCTCCGACAGGTACATAATGGACAGAAAGCTTCCGGACAAGGCGATTGACATCATGGATGAGGCCGGAGCCGCCGTGAAGCTCCGCAACCCCGATCCCGAGATAACGAGACAGGTAAAAGTGTCCGACATGGAAAAGCTCGTGGCGAAGATCGCGAAAATACCCACCAAGTCAGTAAAAGTCGAAGACCGAAATCTTCTCCACAATCTCGGGGACAACCTCAAAGAATTCATCTACGCCCAGGACGAAGCCATAGACAAGCTCGTAAACGCCATACAGATGTCGCGCGCCGGCATAAGCGAACCGGAAAAACCTGTGGGTTCCTTCATGTTCTCGGGACCTACGGGGGTAGGCAAAACGGAGCTTGCGAAAAAACTCGCAGAGATCCTTGGGGTCGAATTCATACGCTTCGATATGAGCGAATACATGGAAAAACACACCGTCTCCCGCCTCATAGGCTCGCCACCGGGATACGTCGGCTATGACCAGGGAGGACAGCTTACCGAAGCCATATACAAATCTCCTCACTGCGTCCTTCTGCTCGATGAGATCGAAAAGGCGCACGAGGACATATACAACATCCTGCTTCAGGTAATGGATCACGCCACGCTCACGGATTCAAACGGAAGGAAGGTGGACTTCCGCCAGGTAATTCTGATTCTGACGACGAACACCGGCTCAAGGGAAAGCATGAACAGGAACGTCGGGTTCGCGAAAAAAGAATTTGAGGACAAAAGCCCGGAAGCCATAGACAGGTACTTCTCTCCGGAATTCAGAAACAGGCTGAATGAAATAATCAGGTTTAACCCTCTTGATATAAAGATAGTGGAGAGAATAGTTGACAAGATGATCGGAGAGCTTCAGCAGAGGCTCGTCCCGAAAAAAGTAACGATCAGCCTTACGCCGGAAGCGAGACTTTTTCTCGCACGAAAGGGCTATGACCTCCAGCTCGGCGCAAGGCCCGTGCAGAGAGTGATAAACTCCGAGGTGGCGGAGAAGCTTTCAAAGGAAATCCTCTTCGGTGAACTCTCAGGCGGCGGCAGGGCGATTTTCTCCCTTGAAGATGAACGGATAGTTCTTCGGGCGGAAACTGACTGAATTTCCCCCGGAGCGCGCAACCAGAAAACCCATGATCTCCATACGCGAAACTGCCAACAAAATGGTCCAGTACGTGCTTCCCGAACACTCAAACAATCACGGGACCCTGCACGGCGGAATACTCATGGACTGGATTATGCTCACTGGAAGCATCACGTCTTTTAAGTTCACAAACGGGCCCGCGGTACTGGGAGCCACAGACAGCATAGATTTTCTTAACCCCGTAAAAATCGGGGAGATAGTAGTTCTTGAAAGCTGGGTTGAGTACGCGGGAAACTCGTCCATTGAAGTTGCTGTACGAGTGCACTCAGAAGACGGGGAGACCGAAGAAAAAAAGCTTATAACCCTCTCCTATATGGCCTTCGTCGCCGTGGACGAAGATGTAAAACCGAGGAAAATAGAAGCAGAATTAAGCGCATCCAGCACGGTTGAACGGGAACTTATAACCTCGGCCGAGGAAAGGAAGGCTCAAAGACTTCCGGAGATAAAAAGAAGGAAAAGAAACCTCTCCAACGTAGCTGATGAGACGGAAAGCTCGAGGCTTATTTTCAATACCACTAAAATGGTACTTCCGGAAGACGCCTTCTACGGAAAATTCATGTCCGTAGGAAAGCTCATGAAGTACATTGACGAGAGCGCCGCCATTTTGGCGAAGAGGTTTACCAAAGGTGTTCTGGTTACGGGGTCCCTTGACGATCTCTTTTTCTATTCACCGCTTAATGTCGGGAATCTGATCGAATTCAAGGCGGGCATCACCCATGTGGGAAGAAGGTCCCTTGAACTGGCGATCAAGGTCGATTCGTATGATACCCAGACCGGAGAGTCATCCCACGCGTGCACGGCGTTTCTCACCTACGTGAAAGTCGACGAAGACGGAAACCCCGTCCCGGTCCCCGAGTTCGCTCCCGAGACTCCCTATGAAATCCGCCTCTGGAAAGAAGCAGAAAAAAGAAAGGAAAAGAGAAGAGCGAGGGTGGAGAGAGCTAAGTGCCTTGCCGATGACTACCTGAACGAATACAAAAAAGTAAGCTCAAGATCAAAGAAAAAGAGTTGATTGTCTTCTCCAAAGGACTTTAGAATCTGTTTTTCCCATCCCAGGAGCAAGCATACAGACACAACAGCGGAGTTATGGAAGAGAGAAAAAACCAAGCGATAGGGATTTTTGACTCGGGAATAGGAGGACTTACGGTCTCAAAGGAGATAATGAATCTCCTTTGCGAGGAGAATATCGTATATCTCGGCGATACCGCCAGGGTCCCTTATGGAACGAAATCCCAAAGAACCGTAAGAAAATACGTTGAAAGCACCACTAATTTTCTTCTATCAAAAAACATAAAGCTTCTGGTTGTGGCATGTAACACCGCGTCTGCCTACGCAATAGAAATGCTGAAAGAGAATCTCGAAATTCCCGTTGTGGGAGTAGTGGAACCGGGAGCGAGGAGAGCCTCGGAACTCACCGTCGATGGGAAAATAGGGGTAATAGGAACCCAGGCGACCATAAAAAGTGGGTCCTACGAAAAAAAACTGCGGGAAATCTGCTCCTCTCCGATTGAGGTATACTCAAAACCCTGCCCGCTTTTCGTTCCGCTTGCTGAAGAAGGATGGGAAAATGACGAAACCGCCGTCCTTATAGCCGAAAAATATCTTGGAGATCTCAGGGAGTCCGGAATAGACGTGCTGATATTAGGCTGCACGCATTACCCTATTCTTAAAAACACGATCGCCGGGGTTATGGGAGACGGGATAAGTCTCGTTGACTCGGCTGAAGAGACCGCAAAGCAGACCGAAAACATACTAAGGTCCCAGGGACTGCTAAGAGAAGACGGCAAGGCGCGAGAGATGTCGTTTTACCTTACCGACGATTCGGAAACCTTTACCTCAATCGCGTCCAGGTTCCTAGGCAGACCCATGGAAAAAACGGAAGTCGTCGATATAGTGTGACGGGTTCCGTTACTCGGACAAGGCTTTTTTGAGTTCCTCAGTAAGCGGGGGAAGAACCTGGAAAAGGTCTCCGCAGATTCCATAATCGGATTTCGCGAAAATCGGGGCTTCCGGATCCTTGTTTATGGAAACTATCACTTTTGATGAACCCATACCGGAGAAATGCTGTACAGAACCGGATATGGCGACCGCGACGTAAAGCACTGGAGATACCGCCTTTCCGGTCTGGCCGACCTGCATGTCATACGGGCAGTATCCCGCGTCGACCGCGGCTCTGGTCGCTCCCGCGGCCGCGCCGAGCAGGTCCGCGAGATCGTATATGTGATTGAAATTCTCCTCGCTTCCAAGACCCCTGCCGCCGGAAACCACCCTCTCGGCCTCGGTAAGCTCGGGTCTGTCGGATTCCTTGGTTTTCATTTCAATCACTTTGATCTTTATATCAGAATCCGTGATCCCCGCATCTTCGTTCACCACCTGCCCCGCACCGGCCGACTCTTCCTCCTTAAAGGAATTGGGCCTTACGGTGGCGATCATCGCGCTTCCGTCGCCGTTGAACTCCTGTGTGGATATCGCTCTGCTTGAATGTGAATACCTTCTTATCTTAAGCCTTCCGTCGTCAGTCATACCTATATCTACGCAGTCCATGGCAAGCCCCGAACCCACGCCAGAAGCAACCCTGGGCATGTAATCCTCGGCGAAAGCCGTGTTGCCTGAGAGCACAACCGCCGGAGAGTGTTTCTTTATAAGTTCGCAAAGGGCCTTTACGTAACCGTCGGGATTAAAATCCTTGAGGTTGGGATTGTCTACCACGTAGACTTTCTCCGCTCCGTAGCTTGCAAGCTCAGAAGCCCTGTCCGAAACGCCGCTTCCGAGCAGCACTGCGCACACAGAACCTCCAAGTTTTCTTCTGGCCTCGGAAAGAACCTCAAACGTCACCTTTCTTATCTGTCCGTCAGCCTTTATATCAGCAACAACCCAGATTTCACTACTCATTTAATTCAAGCCTCCTAGCGATACTTTCTGATAAAGCGATCCCGGATATCCCGGATCATATGACTTTCGCGTCATCTCTCAAAAGCTTAACGAGTTCCTTTGCGGACTCGGCAATCTCGTCTCCCTTGACCGTAGTCTCGTCGCTTCCCTTTATGATTCTCAGTTTTCTCTCCACTTCGGGAACCTCAAGACTCACTGTTTTTATCTTCGCTCCGGATTTGCCCACGGCATCCCTGCCAATACCGAGAGAACCGAAATCCACATCGTCGAGGGAAACCGTTTTCATCGGTTTTCTCTTCGCTTTCATTATGTTGGGAACGGACGCGTAGCGGGGTTCGTTCATAGCGTCGGGACAGGTTATAAGGGCCGGGAGAGAAACCTCGACGGAAACGCTTCCGCCATCGATCTCTTTCTGGCAGACAAGCTTTTTCTCGTCCGGCTTTACGTCAATCACTTTGCTTACAAGCGCAAGATGGGCAATTCCAAGTTCCTCGGCTACCTGTATGCCTACCTGCACGGATTCTTCGTCAATGATCTTCATCCCCGTGAAAATCAGATCCACCCCCTCGATATTTCCAAGTTCCCACGCGACTAGCTTCGAAATGACAAGGGAATCCACGGTCTCCCCCAGAGCTTCATCCGAAATATGGACCGCGGAATCGGCCCCCATTGCAAGCCCCTGAAGCAAGGCCTGTGAAGCGCGTTGCGGACCCGCCGTGATCAAAATAACTTCGCCCCCGTATGCTTCCTTGGTCCTGATGGCTTCCTCGACGGCGAATTCATCGTAAGGATTCATGATCCATTTCATGCCTTCTGTGTCTATGGAATCGCCGGAGGAACCGACCTTTATCCTCGCTTCGGTGTCCTGCGTCTGTGTTATAAAAACCACTATCTTCACCTGATACTACCTCCATGCTGGACTGATTTAATAGAGATGAAAATCTAAAAAAAAGGAGCGGAAAAACTCACTCCTCGCTAAGGGCATCATTATAAATACTAGGGAGTTGCTGTCAAGGACGGCAAACCCTCCTGCAGATAGTCATCCCCTGGATAAAAACCCGATTTCCACCCGTACTGCGTACACCCGGAATGATCCTTGCCCTAAAACTCAGGATCGCCGCTACAGATCGGTTCGATACAGGTAGCGAATATCCCAGAGCCCGTACAACGTGGGTGTCGTGTTGCCAAAGACGTTTCGGACCGCACTCATCCGTTCCCCACGTGTTGTGTAGATGAGCGGCATGTTCTCGGAAGCGATTTCCTGGGCGCGGTGGTAGAGCGCTATGCGTTCGCTACGGTCAAGCTCCTGGCTCGCCCTCACATAAAGGCGGTCTATTTCGGCTTCCCAGTCCGTAGCCGGCTGCAGCTGATTCGGATACCAAAGGTGCAAATTCTCACTGCTGTGCCAGAGAACAATTCCGCCATGCGGGTCCGTTCCGGCTCCGAAACCCATGACCATGGCTTCCCAGTCGTAGGAACTTATCAACTGGGAGACGAGTTCGCCGAACTCGACCAACCTGAAATCCGCCTTGATGCCGATCTCCCCGAGGCCCTGTTGGATGATCATTCCGACCTTTTCACGTACGCTGTTCTGGGTGTTGGTTACCATTGAGAACTCGATCGTATTGCCCGCATCGTCTTCGCGAATCCCGTCCCCGTTGGTATCAACCCAGCCGAGGCTATCTAGGATGCGGTTGGCTTCGGCGATATCGTACTCGTACCGCCGCACATCGGGATTGTGGAAGTCACCCGCGGACGGACTGATCGAGGACCACTGCGGGTAACCGAGTCCGTGATGCACGTCGCGTATGATCGCATCTTTGTCAACGATGTGTGCGACAGCCCGGCGGAACTGAGTATCCTGAAACCACTTAAGCTTGTTAGCAGCTACATAGGGCTCCATTGTATCCGGGTTCTCGCCAGGGTTCATGTTAAAAGTCAGAAACGTCGACCCTAAGGCTGGACCTCTCCTGTAGATCGTGAAATCCCCCTCCGCCTGAAGCGGTTCGAGTTCCGCAAACTCCCTGCCCAGCACGCCATGA
Organism: Thermodesulfobacteriota bacterium; assembly: GCA_965207685.1. Lineage (GTDB taxonomy): Bacteria > Desulfobacterota_D > UBA1144 > Nemesobacterales > Nemesobacteraceae > Nemesobacter. The sequence continues at coordinate 714,989 of OZ242294.1, forward strand.
ACGTCTGAGTCCCTGTCCTTGAACCTGACTAGCTCGGTCTCTAGGTCTGGGACGATAAGGTGAACGATTTTGTCCAAGTACGGCAGACTGTTGCCCGCATCATCCTTTAGCCAGTAGTCCGGACTGCGACTCAGGACCACGCGGTTGCCTGGGTCATAGCGCTCGATGGTAAAGGGACCAGTGCCGATGACTTCGGCCGGGTCCGTGTTTATGTCCCATACTTCGCTGAAAGTGCCGTCGTCTACGTATGACTCCAGAATGTGCTTGGGATAGATAGGTGTGCCCATGGAGCGTAGGAATGGTGCAAACGACACCGGTAAAACGCACTGTACTGTATAGTCGTCAAGGGCCGTAACGGTCATCCCAGCTTCCGTCCAAGTTCCGGTAGCCTCGTCCAGAAACCGGAAGTTGAACGTTGCCCGGTCGCTGGAATTTATTTTCTCGTTGTATATGATGCGGTTGAAGGTGAACTCCACATCGTGCGCCGTAAAAGGTGTCCCGTCATGCCACGTCACGTCCTCGCGCAGAGAGAAAGTCCAGGTCAGGCCGTCATCCGAATGGGTCCAAGACTCGGCAAGCGACGGTTCGACTTCGTCAGTGAGCCAGGAGGTCTCGGTCAGGCCTTCGAAGAGATACCCCAGAACTCCTGTTGATCCGGAATCGTCCGCAAGAGCCAGGTTCAGGGTAAGCGGTTCCGAAATGGTCGCAATCGTCAGTACCCCGCCGGCCTCCCCAGTCGTGTACTCAAACTCCTCGGCATTTTTTCTGAGCTGGTCGGCGATGCTGCTCGGGTAGTCGCCGTCGTCCAAGCAGGCAAGCAGAGTCAGCGTCGCGAAAACAGAAAAAACGGCAAAAAGAACACCGACCTGACCGCATGACCGCAGTAATCGTCTTCCTCGGCAGAGTACACCGCCCCAAGCAAGCCTACTATACCAAGAACTTCCGGAACAAATGTAACTTTTTAACTCTCGCTGCTTAAACATATCTTTCACTCCATATTTAAATTGATGGTTTTGTCCTAACGATAGATGGCTTCACGGAATCACGCCTTACGAACATTTCGAGATTAGACTGCCCGGTTATACCAATGAAGAATAAATTATAACAAAACCAGCCAAGATTTTTTGAATTTTTTCTGTTTCTTCTCTTCATTAATTCTTTGCGGATGGCACTTGCATTTTTAGAACTTACCGTTTGGTAAAAATTTCCCTTGACAATGATCAAACCCCGTTATTAAATCCAAAAGTATGAGGGTCTTTGGGCGGTTTTCCTTTAGCGGTCTTTGTTCATTACCCTCTTTACTTCATAGAACATTTTGCGGGAGAAAGAGGAAAAGAGACTTAAAGAAACTAGAAAACTAGTCCCTTAGAAGGATGAGTATGTTGGGTAAAGAAGCATTCTGGGTAACGATGCTTGCTTTTGCGGTTTTTTTGTCTGTCTATCTCTCCTATGTTAAATCCAGAAAATACAGAGCTGAAAGACGTCGTAGAAAGAATCAAAGAAAGCATTGGGAAGTCAAGATAAAAAAAGATGGGAAGCAAGCTGAAGATCATACCTCCGATACCTAGGAACTTGGAGCAGATAACCGATGCCATGTTTACGAAGGACCGGGACATCCGAGCGAAGAAGCAAGAGCCTAAGACTCCTCCAACCTCATCCGATAAACGGCAGTTGGGCTGAACATCTGCCGCCTCTTTTTGGGGGTTTAGCGGCAACCTTTATCAAGCGGGTTTACTCTAGGTTCCCGGCACCTAGGTCGCGAAAGCCGGGATCTAATTTAAACCTTTTAGCTAACAAAGCATATGATCCCCGATCAAGAACTAAATTTTATATTAAGTTTTTCAAACGCCGTGTGGAAGTAAGCCGCAGGGGCAAAACGCAGAGATACTAGTGAAAAACCTGTCTGGCATTTGGCCCCCCGCGATCTCGCTCTCCTCAAAAATTCATACCAAGCGTTATCACTAGGGCAAGCCCTAAGAGGACCAAAGTCGTTTCCGTAATGCAATAACTGCAGCAGATTGTCTGACCCGTGATGTTGCCTCCATATTATGGTATAGATTTATATCAAGATGAACCGGTATGTTTTTCGGTTCGGGACCCTTGGAGTTCCAACCCTTTTTTAAGGGGAACTAGAGCTTAAGTTCTCCATATTAGATGGGTTTGAAACAATGGATAATTCCGAGAAAGGAGACCCTGAAAATGAAGATCGCTATCGGAAGTGATGAAAAAAACGCCCTGACCGACGAGGTGATAGAAGAACTTCGCAAAAGAGACCTGGAAGTCGAGCTTTTCGGACCGCTTGCGGACAAGAACGTGGAATGGGCCGAAGTGGCCGAGCAGGTGGCCGAAAGGGTTTCTCAAAAAGAGTGCGACCAGGGAATACTGTTCTGCTCTACGGGAACGGGGGTAAGCATTGCCGCGAACAAGGTTCCCGGAATAAGGGCGGCTTTGTGCACGGACTCAAAGACGGCCGCGGGTGCGCGCATGTGGAACGACGCGAACATACTTGCCATGAGCCTGCGTCTTATATCTCCTGACGTAGCCAAGGAGATCCTCGACGCTTGGTTCCAGAGCGAGCCGGACCCCTCGGAAAGGGAAAATATAGAAAAAGTGTCCGGAATCGAATCGAAGTATCGAAACCGGACGGACTGACAGCAAAATGGAAAGAAAAGAAAGATACAACGTGGCGATAGCGGGAGCCACGGGCGCCGTGGGACAGGAGATGATGCAGATACTCGAGGAAAGAAATTTCCCCGTGGGAGAACTGCGCCTTCTCGCTTCTGAGCGCTCCCGAGGGAGAAAATACAGTTTCTGCGGAAGAGAGATAACCGTTTCGGTGCTGGGCGAGGACTCTTTTGACGGCATAGACATAGCTCTTTTTTCCGCCGGCTCCGAAAGAAGCAGAAAATACGCGGACTGCGCCGTAGCATGCGGAGCGGTGGTTATCGACAACAGTTCGGCGTTTCGGATGGATCCCGAAATTCCCCTGGTAATACCCGAGATAAACGCCCGGGCGGCCGCGCTTCACGAAAAAAAGGGAATAGTTGCCAACCCCAACTGCACGACTGCGGTGGCCGTCATGGCACTTAAGCCCATTCATGACGTATCGAGAATAAAAAGGGTGGTGGCGACGAGTTTTCAGGCGGTCTCCGGTGCGGGAGCCGGCGGAATAGCGGAACTTGAAAGCCAGGTGCGAAGCTGGTCTGATAGCGGAGAGCCCCCGCGCGAAACAAACACCTTTCCCCACCAGATAGCCTTTAACGTGATCCCGCACATAGACTCCTTTACGGAGAGCGGCTACACGAAGGAAGAAATGAAGCTTCACAATGAAACGCGCAAGATACTGGGAGATGATTCCATAGTTCTCACGGCGACGACCGTGAGGGTTCCAGTCTTCCGGTCCCACTCGGTTTCACTTAACCTCGAAACAGAAAGAAAAGTGACAGTCGAGGAGGCAAGGGAGGCCATCAGGAAATTCCCCGGGGTCTCGCTCGTTGACGACCCGGAGAATTCCGATTACCCGATGCCGGTTGAAAGTTCCGGAAAAGACGACTGCTTTGTCGGAAGAATCAGGGAGGACTACACGGTCAAAAACGGTCTTTCCCTGTGGGTGAGCGGAGACCAGTTAAGGAAGGGCGCGGCTCTAAACGCAGTGCAGATAGCAGAGCTTCTGGTTCGAAACCATGTCTGAAACAGGTATTTTCAAAAAGCTTTCGGATTTCTTTCTTGCGCCGCCGCAGATCGACTCCGATGAACTGAAGGAACTGCTCGGGGAAGACGATTCCGTGCTGCTCACGGTTCAGACCCTCAGCTGTACGTACAAGCCCAGGGCATGGATAGACAGAAACACTTTTTTCAGAAGCATCCTGATGCTTACGAAAAAAAGGGTCCTGATACTTAAAAACAGTTCCAAAGTGAACGTTCTAAGGGACATAGAGCTTGACACCATAACGAATCACAAGTTCGGTTCCACAAGAAGCAAGGGACTCAAGCTTGAAATAAAAACAGTTGACGCGGAAGACTCGATAATGTTCCACCAGCAGTACAGAAAAGAGTTTGAGGAGCTTTCGGGGAAATTCGAAGAGGTGATGTCCCAGGCCATTGAACTCTCTGCGGAGGCCGGAGAGACTTTTTTCTGCATGCACTGCGGAGCAAGAATTCCCACGGCAAGTGTCTTCTGTTCTTCCTGTGGCAAAAAAGTTAGGGTATAGCCTTTTGATACGGAGAGAAAATTGATACACGGCTCAATAGTAGCGATAGTAACGCCGTTTGAAGACGGCGCTGTTGATTACGGAAAGCTAGAAGAGTTAATAGAGTTCCACATAGAGAGTGGAACCCACGGCATAGTTCCGGTCGGAACCACGGGAGAATCCCCCACCCTTTCTCACGCTGAGCACGAAGAAGTAATAAAATTCACCGTGGAAACGGTAAGGGAAAGGCTTCCAGTGGTTGCAGGCACTGGATCAAACAGCACCGAGGAAGCCCTGCGCCTAACGAAATTCGCGGAGCAGGCCGGTGCGGACGCAGCTCTTGTGGTAGCTCCTTACTACAACAAGCCCACTCAGGAAGGAATCTACCGGCATTTCCGCACAATCGCAGACAAGACATCCATTCCACTTATACTCTACAACGTACCCGGGCGGACGGTCGTAAACATAGAGCCGGAAACCGTGGAGAGGCTTTTTTGCGACTGCGAGAGCGTAGTCGGCATCAAGGAAGCCTCGGGCTCGCTTGAGCAGGCAAGCAGAATCATTTTTCTCTGTGGAGAGGATCTGATCCTTCTCTCGGGAGACGACGCGGTTAACTACCCCCTTTTAACGGTCGGGGGCAAGGGTTTCATAAGCGTAACGGCGAACATAGCTCCCGCAGACGTATCGGAAATGTACAACTCCTTTGCAAGAGGGGAACTTGAGAGGGCTAAAGAGCTTCACTACCGCCTTTTCCCGCTTAGCAGAGTTCTCTTCGTGGAATCAAACCCGATACCAGTAAAGGCCGCTCTTGCCGTAATGGGGAAAATAAGCCCCGAGATAAGAGCCCCGCTTTACGAGCTCTCGGGAGAAAACCTCGAGAGACTGAAGAGGGAACTTGAGAGCTACGGGCTCACGTAACACGGAAATTGTCTGAATCCGACTGCCTCTTACACACCGAAGATAGAATCTCAGTATCCGGGAGAATTGTGGCCGGAGTGGACGAAGCGGGAAGAGGATGTCTAGCCGGGCCAGTCGTGGCAGGCGCCGTAATACTTGATGAGAACCGGCCTATTCACGGACTCAGGGATTCCAAAACACTTTCCGAGAAAAAACGCAATGAGCTTTTCGAGCAGATCCGGGAAAAGGCCCTCGCTTACTCGGTCGGGATAACCGGGGCCGAGGAGATTGACCGCATAAACATCCTGCAGGCGGCGCTTCTGGCAATGGAAAAAGCCGTTCTGGCGCTGGGGAGAAAACCGGACTGCCTTCTCATAGACGGCAACTCGAAGACTTCTCTCCCTATCCGGCAAAGGGCGATAATAAAGGGTGACTCGAAGTGCGCGTCAATAGCAGCTGCTTCAATTGTCGCAAAGGTGACAAGAGACCGCATCATGACTGAGATTGAAGGGGAATATCCCGGATACGGCTTTTCCCGCCACAAGGGTTATCCAACAAAAGAGCACCTCGGGGCGCTACGAAATCTGGGACCCTCTCCGATACATAGAAAATCCTTTAAAGGTGTCTTATAACTGATTGACATAATTATATCTTGACTTTTTCCCGGTATTGAAATGATAATATAAGCATGTCTGGGATGCTTTCAGATCTGTCTCTGCCGGACAAGCTTTATTTCAAGATAGGAGAAGTAAGCGAGATCATAGGAGTAAAGCCCTATGTTCTCAGGTACTGGGAAACCGAGTTCAAGGAAGTAAGGCCTATCAGGAGGAAGTCCCAGAGACTCTACGACAAGGATACGATTTATCTCTTCCACAAGATAAAGCACCTGCTTCACGATCAGAAGTTCACCATAGCGGGGGTTCAGAAAAGACTCAGGGATGAGAAAAGCGGAAGCGGAAATATATCCCCCCTCTACTCGGACAAAATGCTGTTGCGCGAAATTCTAAATGAGTTAAAATCCCTGAGGCAGGATCTCTGAACGGACCATTCGCGTCCTGTTTGCCTCTGATCCGGTTTCTGTTAAATACGGGGTGTGGCGCAGTTGGTAGCGCACCGGTCTGGGGGACCGGGGGTCACCGGTTCAAGTCCGGTCACCCCGACCAAATCAAATCCGCAAGTCAGGTTCCAAGGCGAATTCAGTTATCTATACGACTCTCTCAGTGCGCCCGGATTGTGTGTTGCGAGAAATCCCTGATGGGTTAAAATCTAGCCGGAACTTTTTGTTCGGGGTGTAGCGCAGCTTGGTAGCGCACCGGCTTCGGGAGCCGGGGGTCACCGGTTCGAATCCGGTCACCCCGACCATTCCCAGACATGAAAACTAAAAAAATACTGCTCTCAAACGATGACGGGGTAAACTCAGAAGGCTTAAAAGCGCTGGGAGAGGCACTCTCTCATCTGGGAGAGGTCTACACCGTGGCGCCAGACCGCGACCAGAGCGCCTCGAGCCACTCGCTCAACCTCATGAGACCTCTTAGAATCGAGGAAATTTCAGAAAGAGTATTCTCCGTGGACGGAACTCCAACGGACTGCGTGAATCTCGCCGTAAACGGAATTCTGGGGGAGAAGAAGCCCGATCTTCTGGTCTCCGGAATAAACATGGCGGCCAACATGGGAGATGACATAACGTATTCGGGAACCGTAAGCGCCGCGATAGAAGCCACCCTAATGAAAATCCCGGCGATAGCGGTATCACTCGCGGCAAAAAAAGACTTTCTGTTCTCAACCGCCGCCCACTACTCAAGGGTGGCCGCGGAATTCGTTCTTAAAGCCGGTCTTCCCGAAAACACCCTGCTCAACGTGAACGTGCCCAACCTTCCCCTCGAAGAAGTAAAGGGAATACGGATTACGCGCCAGGGTAAAAGGGTTTACCAAGCCCCAATAGTTGAGAAAACCGATCCCCGAGGGAAAAAGTATTACTGGATAGGCGGAAACGAGCTTGATTCCCTGAGAATCGAAAACTCAGACATAGTGTCTGTTCTTGAAGGCTATGTCTCGATAACCCCGATAAAGCTCGATATGACGGATTATGGGTACCTTGAAGAGCTCAGGGAAAAGCTAGAGAACCATGCTTAAAAGCCTCTACGACTGGGTTCTGGGCTGGGCGGACAGAAAGCATGGTCCCTTTGCGCTTTCCCTGGTTTCCTTCACGGAAGCCTCCTTTTTCCCCATCCCCCCGGATCCGCTCCTCATGGCGCTTTGCCTCGGAAACCCCCGGAAATCATACCGCTTCGCTCTTTACTGCTCCGTTTTCTCAATACTGGGAGCGGCGGCGGGGTATCTAATAGGATACTGGGTGTGGGGAATTGTCGGGGATTTCTTTCTCTCTCACATAACAACCCCGGAGACGTTTGCGATTGTGGGCGATAAATACGCAGAAAACGTGTTTGAAGCAGTTCTGGCCGCAGCCTTCACTCCCATACCCTTTAAGGCGTTTACCGTGACGGCGGGGGTCTTCAAGGTTGACTTCCTGGCCTTCATCGCCGCCTGCGCAGTGGGGAGAACTGCCAGGTTCGCAATAATTGCCTTCCTTCTTTCAGTTTTCGGAGCGAGGGTAAAATTGCTTATCGAGAAATATTTCAACATATTTACGGTTATATTTTTCATACTGCTTCTGGTTGGGGTATTGCTTCTAAAGAAACTGGGCTGAAGCGCCTGGCAAAAGCTTGTCGGACATGCGGACAGGGAAAGTGACTTGTTGGCACGCAACTTGCTGCTTAAGAACATGTATGTTTCATAAAAACCCGGTTTCAAACCGTATCACACGTACAGATTATGAGCGCTAGAAAGGTCGTTTTAATCCCAGGAGACGGTATCGGCCCGGAAATCGCCGAAGCGACAAAAGACGTCATCTCCGCTTCCGGAGCCAAGATCGAATGGGTCATAAGAAGGGCCGGCGTATCGGCCATAGAAAAGTACCGGGAAGTCCTGCCGGAAGTCACTCTGGACGCCATAAGGGAACATAAAGTCGCACTCAAGGGCCCATGCACAACCCCCATAGGAGAGGGGTTTTCATCGGCGAACGTGGAACTGAGAAAAAAACTTGACCTGTACGCGGCCGTAAGGCCGGTACGAAGCATCGAGGGCGTGAGGACCAGATTCTCCGACGTTAACATAGTCATCGTGCGTGAGAATACCGAAGGTCTTTACAGCGGCGTTGAAAATACGGTTTCCCCCGGGGTAGTGATGAGCATGAAAGTCGCAACCGAGAGAGCGTGCGAGCGAATCGCGAGATGGGGTTTCGAATACGCAAGAAAAAGAGACAGAAAGAAGGTGACCGTGTTTCACAAGGCCAATATAATGAAGATCACCGACGGGCTTTTTATCAAAAAGGCAAGGGAAGCAAGCGAACAATACCCGGATATCGAGTATGAAGAATACATAATAGACGCGGGATGCATGAGGCTGGTTCAGGATCCAGGCATGTTTGACACCCTGCTGCTTGAAAACCTCTACGGCGACGTGATGAGCGACCTCTGCGCAGGTCTTGTAGGAGGACTCGGCGTTGTCCCCGGCGCCAACATAGGAGATGAATACTCAGTCTTCGAGGCGGTGCACGGGTCGGCACCTGACATAGCGGGACTCGAAATAGCAAATCCGCTTGCCCTAATAATGTCAGCGGTAATGATGCTCAGGTATCTGGCCGATTCAGAAGGAAGAGAGGACATGAGAGAAGCGGCCGACAAGATAAAAACGGCTTACAACATAGCCCTTTCAAACGGCGACAAGACCCGGGACCTGGGAGGCAGCCTCAAAACGGCCGATTTTGCCAGGGTTCTCATACAGAATATACTGAAGATATAAACAGACCCCGCCTCGCGCGCGGTAAAACGCTGGTAAGCCCCGATGTACAGGAACAGAAAGGTCCCTTTCCCGGTTTTTCTTCTGATCTCAACCGTGCTGAATCTGATACTGATTCAGCTTCTTTTCTCAGAGATACTCCCAGACCCCGAAAGTCTTAAGGATTCGCTTGAGAGAACGTACATAGAACTTATCGAAATACCGGTTAAAGAGACTGAACCTCCTGACAAGCCGTCAAGGCTCGCTGACAAGTCTCACAGGGCGGAAAAAGAGACTACGATAGATGACACGACGAAACTCTCAAGGTCCGCTCCACAACCGACAAAGAAAAGCACGGTGCAAAGAAAACCCGCAGGGACAGTTCAACCCGGAGAGGCCAAGAAAAGCACTGAGAGGTTCTCTCCCGAAAAAGACCGGGTTGCCATAATACCCGAAGGGGAAAGGGAAAAACCAGAGAAAAGAAGAACAACCCCTAACGAATTGTCCAGAAACAACCCGAGTGCTTCCGCTTCGCAGATGGTAAATCCCAGTATAGTGGACGTTCCGTTTGACTACAATACAGAGGAGCAGCTTCTTGGCACCAAAGACGTCGAGAAGGAAATCACCGTTGATCTCAACACGACGGAATACAAGTACATCTCCTATTTCACGAAACTGAAAGAGAGAATTTATCAGGTCTGGAAATATCCCAAGGAATCGCAGATAAGAAGGGAACAGGGAAACGTGCAGATCGTTTTCATCCTCAGAAAAGACGGATATCTTGAAAACGTGAGGATAATCCAGCCCTCCGGTTTCGAGAATCTGGACAGGGAAGTGCTGCGCACAATAAGGGTGGCTTCCCCCTACAACCCCTTCCCCGAGAGCTGGGATGAAGAAAGACTCAAAATACCCGCCACCTTCGATTACAGACTTCCAAAATGGGTAAGGAGGTACTACAACTGAGTCTGTGTCCTCAGAGAATGCGAACCTTGGGGCCGGGGGTGTCAGCCTCTTTTATCTCGCCGATAAGGTAAGCCGTTTCCGATAGGTCCCGCGCGAAGGATAAAGCTTCTTCGGCCTGCTCCCGCGGCAGCACCGCTATCATTCCCACCCCGCAGTTAAACGTCGAATACATCTCGTCGCGGCTTACGTTCCCGGTTTTCATTATCAGGTCGAAAATGGGAGCAACTGGCCAGCTTTTGCTATCAATTGCCGCAAAAAGTCCGTCAGGAATTACTCTTGAGAGGTTTCCCGGAATCCCACCGCCCGTCACGTGGGCAAGAGCCCTTACGTCGAAATTTCCACATAGACCAAGAACGGCGCTCGAGTATATGACCGTGGGTGTGAGAAGTTCCTCTCCAAGGGTTTTTGAGAGGCTTGGGGGGTTCGAATCAATTGAATAGCCTCCGATATCAAAAAGCACCTTTCTCGCAAGCGAGTAGCCGTTTGAATGAAGACCGCTTGAAGCAAGCCCGATGACCGCATCGCCCGGCCCTACCCCGGCGCCGCTAATATAGTTGTCTTTCTCTACCACTCCGACACAGAAACCCGCAAGATCAAACTCCCCCTCGGCGTAAAATCCGGGCATTTCTGCCGTCTCACCCCCGATAAGCACGCATCCCGCCTGAACACATCCCTCGCAGATACCTTTTACCACCTCGGCCGCCTGCTCCGAATTGAGTTTTGAGGTAGCCAGATAATCAAGAAAAAACAGAGGTTTGGCGCCGCACGTAATCACGTCGTTAACGCTCATGGCAACCAGGTCTATGCCTATCGTATCAAACCTGCGCGCGGAAAACGCCGTTTTGAGCTTCGTGCCGACACCGTCTGTGGCGGAGACAAGCAGGGGCTCGCGAAAAGCACTTGCGTCAAGCGGAAAAGCGCCCGCAAAACCCCCGAGCGGGCTTACTTTGCTTTCACCGTAGGTTGACTCGACCAGAGGTTTTATAAGCCGCACGAACCTCTCGCCTTCCTCCACGTCAACACCGGCGCTTTTGTAAGTAATCTCTTCCGACACGAAAAAAGAGACCGTCTGTTAATTGACGACCTTCATGGACAAAATAGACACCGTCTCGACGGGAACATCTCCCGGTCTGGTCTGAACAGCGGCGATTTTGTCAACAACTTCGATTCCCTCAACCACTTTTCCGAACACCGCATAACCGAAATCACGGACACCATGATCAAGAAAAGGGTTGTCCCTGTGATTTATAAAGAACTGCGACGTCGCGGAGTCCACATCGGCGGTCCTGGCCATTGCTATGGTGCCGCGTTCATTTTTAAGACCGTTTTCAGCCTCGTTTTTTATCGGGGCTTTAGTCGGCTTTTGTTTCATGTCCGCAGCGATACCGCCACCCTGTATCATGAAATTATTTATCACCCTGTGAAATATGGTGTTATCGTAAAAACCTTCTTCCACATAGGAAAGAAAATTCGCCACAGTAATCGGCGCTTCTTTTTCATAAAGCTCGAGTTTTATGTCACCTAGCGAAGTTGAAATAAGAACCATTGGTTTTCTCCTTTCTTTTTTGCCGCTCGATTCAGCGGAGGTATTTTTGTTATGACTGGGATCGGAATGGGAGTGCCCCTCCCCGGGAAAAGCAATCAAAGCGAAAACAAAGCATAGAGCGAAAACAGCTACGTTTTTCATTGGAAACCTCTGGATCGTAGATTTAAGAAGAAATGGAATTCGTTCTATTTAAAACAGGCGGTTAAAAGTTCCTCAGACACTGTGGGCTTTCTTCTTCCCGCCGCCCGTAATGATAGCACAAAGAAGTGAAACAGTGAACTTTTATTTCCCCGCCTCAATATACAAAGAGGCACTGCCGTGTTTACAGCGTCCGTAGCTAAAGGGATAATTACCCCTGCGCTTTACAACCCTGCGCAAACACCAAAAAACGGAGACAGAAAATGGGCAGACCCGAATTCGGAGTAATGCTGAGACAGCAAAAAATAGATTTTGAAGACATAAAGGCCACGGCGCAGTTATGCGATTCTCTCGGATATGATTCCGTTTGGTTCTACGATCATGTCCTAGGTCAGGGAATAATAGGTATCGACATCTATGAACCCTGGACTCTAATGTCAGCGCTCTCGACAGTAACGGAGAACGTTAAGCTCGGAACGATGGTTCTCTGCAATTTGTTGAGATACCCCCCGCTTCTCGCCAAGATGGCTTCAACGCTTGACGTGATAAGCAACGGACGCCTGGAATTCGCAATAGGAGCCGGATGGTTTGAAGAGGAATTTCGCGCTTACGGATATCCCTTCCCTTCAACAAAGGAAAGAATAGAGATGCTGAGAGAAGCGGTCATGATACTCAAACTGATGTGGACTGATGAAACCGCCTCTTTTTCGGGCAAACATTACAAGGTGGAAAACGCCCTTTGCAACCCCAAGCCCGTCCAACGCCCCCACATTCCCGTATGCATCGGAGGTGCCGGGGAAAAGCTTCTCCTGAGAGCAGTTGCAGAACTCGCCGATGAATGGAACTGTCCCGCGACAAGCGCAATTGAATTTGACCGCAAGCACTCGATACTCCGTAAGCACTGCGAGGAAGTCGGGAGAAACGTAGAAGATATAACGATATCCCAGCAGACCGTCTGCGTCCTGGTCGAGGACAGAAAAGATCTCCCCGGAAAACTCGAAAAGGCCCAGAGACGCTACGGATTTTTCGGAGACATAGAGAAACTCGGGATCGTGGGAACTCCGGAAGACTGCGTAGAAAAGATCAACGCGGATCTGGAAAAGGGAATATCCAAATACACGATCTTCTTCTCCGACGTGATGAATCCCAAGACCATAGAGCTTTTCGCAAAAGAGGTAATACCCGAATTTAGATAAAAACAAATTGTTGCAGTTCTTCATTAATTTCCAAGCGCTCCTGCGTAATCTGTTTCCTTCGAACCTCTGCCATTGAAGTTTGAATCAAAAGTGAATAGTTTATAATTAGGACGTGGGCACTATGAAGACAGCATTACTATTGGCAACATGCATCGCATTGTTCTTCACCGGCGGCATGGCGAACGCTTTCTCCACATGTCCAATGAACATGGACAAGGCTTCCGCTGAAATGCAGATGGACGCCTATGCGGACATGCCTTGCCACGAAACAAAAGATTCGGAAGACAGAAGTTCCGACCAATGCGATGGCTGTGATTGCCAGCATTGTGTCCAGATAAACGCACTGCCGGTTCAAGAATTAAAAGATCATCATGGGGGACCTGCTGTCGGAATTCTTGCCGATCAGCTTCTGTCCTCCCGCCAGATCGAAACCCATTTCCGACCTCCAAAACACCTCTCCTGAGCAAATCCGCGCGCGTCCGCGCGCTATAAACGGCTTCGCTTCGGCGTCGCCAAGCAATAATCGATACTCAGGAGGAAACATGAAATTAACAGTTTTCATTTTATGCTGCGTGATCTTTATGGGATACGCTCCCCAGTCACTGTCCCGTCCGGTCTCGTATCCGGGCGGCTGGACGGTCATGCAGAAAAACGACAAGAACGCGCATTCTCTTCACGTTCATTATTCGCCGACGGCCAAGTATTCAATAGGATACAGAACCGAATACTGGCGCCAGGAGGATTGGCAGTTCCACGGCGCACAGCTTAACTATCTGGTGAAGCGCCACAACGCGCCCGAGTCGCAGGCAAACTTATATCTTAAAGGCGGTCTCGGCATAGCCTACGGTGATCTCGGAGTGCCCGACGGCGAACCCCAGCCCGCCGCCTTTACCGATATCGCCTTTGACTGGGAAACCCGACGGTATTTTACGAGTTATGAGAACCGCGTCTACTACGCCGGAGACATAGCGAAGTTCTTCAGGCAGAAAGCGCGGGTGGGAATCGCCCCTTATATCGGGGACTATGGCGATCTCCATACTTGGCTCATGCTGCAAGTTGACCATATCACGGGAGAGAGAGATAACATCTTGTTTACACCTTTTGTACGGTTTTTTAAGAACGAGTATCTCGCTGAAGTCGGAGTAAGCGACAAAGGTGGGATTTTGTTCAATTTAATAATAAGATTCTAAGGAGAAAACTATGAAAACATCAATCATTGCAATTTTTTTTATGACACTTTTCTTCGCGTTCCAAAGCCATGCGCAACACGGAGAACACGAACATAACCATGAAGGTCAGGTGGTGGAGTCCTCTGCCACTCCAAACAACATGGAAAACGCCGCCTGTGAAGACACCATCAATGTCAAGGTCAGCGGGCTTGTATGCGATTTCTGCGCTCGTTCCCTGGAAAAAGTGTTCCTGAAGCGCGGCGATGTTGCGGGAATCAATGTTGATCTTGGTAAAGGCTCCGTAGTGGTCGCCATGAAACCCGGACTGATCATTGACGATGCAACGCTCACGAAGCTCATCACAGACTCAGGGTACAAAGTGAGTGCCATTCAGAGGGGGTGCGAACATGGATAACACAAATCCCGGCTATGGAGTGAAGCAGACGCTTCTCCCCTCGCTCAGCTTGCTTACGTCCGCCGGAACGCTGGTGTGCTGCGCCCTTCCCGCATTACTTGTGACGATCGGCGCCGGCGCGGTTCTGGCGGGAATAGTAGGTACCGCACCCTGGCTGATTGCGTTGTCAAAATACAAGATCTGGACATTTGGAATCTCCGGCGCGGTGCTTCTGATCGCCGGAGTCGCGCTCTGGAGGTCAAGGAACGCGCCCTGCCCGATTGACCCGGCGCAGGCAATGGCATGTGCCAAGTTGCGAAAGACAAGCAACTGGATATACCTGTTATCCGTGCTTCTGTGGTGCGCAGGCTTTTTCTTCGCTTTTATCGCCGTGAGGGTTTTTTACTGATCGTGGTTTCAAGTTTAAAACCAGACTGTAAGGATACTTTGTGGTTTCGCATTATCCGGTGGAGCACTGAGGCTTGAGATGTAATTGCGGGAGCGCGAGAACCGATTTGCCCCGGACCAATACCACTTAAAGTAGCATAATTATCATGACTAACAGTATGGGTGAGGGACAGAGGAATTACGGAAACACTTTGAGCGCTAATACGAATTTCAAGAAAGCCGCAGGTCGCTTGGTCGAACTGCGTTCCGTGCGGAAACCTCGCTAACAGATAACCATTCTCTGTCGTGGCTAATTCCCATCCAGAAAGAGGGAAGGTTCTTAAGAAATTAGCTGCTCAATGCGGTAAAGAAGAAACCGCCCCGTATTGAATGGGTGGACTGTCAGATAACAATTGCTGCTGGAAAACTTGTCCAAGTTCATCCCCCGTATCACTGTTTCCTGCTCCACGAGGCGACAAACAGCGCTGGGATAATCAGAAGCATGTTCAGTAGGGAGCTTTGGGAGACCTCCCCCGGCAAATCGGAACCGATGGCGCATCCTCCTCCGTCCTGCTGTTCCGCGATTGGCGGTGTCGGTTCATCAGGTTCAGGCTCTGGCTCTGGTTCAGGCTCTGGCTCTGGTTCGGGTTCAGGCTCTGGTTCGGGTTCAGGCTCTGGCGTGGTGGGCGGTGCGGGCGTGGTAGGCGGTGCGGGCGTGGTAGGCGGTGCGGGCGTGGTAGGTGTTGTCGGTATGGTGGGGGTTGTCGGCCCGGGCTCGGCAGGCATGCTGTCATCCTCTTCCGTGTTCTCCCCGCAGGTAATCCTGCTTGATGTGAATATCAGAATTTGATTGTTCACCCATTTCTGAAACTCCTCCGTGTCGGGTATGCAGATACCTGTATTTTCTATCCTCAAGGTCTGCAAAAGGTCATGAACCATCGGGTCAAGGGGAAGTCTCCCGCTCATCTTAGGATTGTCCTGAGCCGCAAGAAAAACAAGCGTTCTCGGCAGACCGGACGGCAGATTCCCACTTAAATCATTGTTGTTCACGCGAAGCCACTGTAGACTCGTAGAGTTGCTTAATTCCGGAATCGTACCGGTTAACCGGTTGTCCGAAAGCGACAGTCGTTCCAGGCTGGTGAGACCTCCAAGTTCCGTGGGTATAGGCCCGCTTAAACCATTGTTATAGAGCCAAAGACTCTTCAGGCCCGATAGATCCCCGAGTTCTGTGGGTATAGTCCCGCTTAAATCATTATTATAGAGCCAAAGACCCTCCAGGCTGGTGAGACCTCCAAGTTCCGTGGGTATAGGCCCGCTTAAATCATTGTCATTGAGCCAAAGACTCTTCAGGCTCGATAGGTCCCCGAGTTCTGTGGGTATAGTCCCGCTTAGTTGATTAAAATCGAGATAGAGACGCGTCAGGCTTGAGAGGTTGCCGAGTTCTGTGGGTATAGTCCCGGTTAAATCATTGCTGCTGAAATCCAGTATTTGCAGGCTTGAGAGGTTGCCGGTCCCTGGAGGTATCGTCCCGCTTAACTGGTTTTTATAGAGCCACAGTTCCGTCAGGCTGCCCAGTTCTCCCAGTTCGGAGGGTATAGGCCCGCTTAAATCATTGTCATTGAGCCAAAGACTCTCCAGGCTTGATAGGTCCCCGAGTTCTGTAGGTATAGGCCCGCTTAAATCATTAAATTCGAGGCTTAATCTTGTTACCGTATCGTTCGTAGCAGTTACGCCATACCAACTGTCAAGCGCCATGGTGCTAAGCCAGTATATATTGCTCTTCCAATTCTCACCGTCGGTAGCGCAGTAAAAGGCTATGAGCGCGTCCTTGTCAGTCGGCGGACTGGAAGGCGTGTGATTAGCGCAGGTAGTTTGCCCATGCGCGTTTCCCGCAAAAACGAAAAATACCGCTGTCAGGCATGCAAAAAACCACTTTAAATGCGAATGAGCAATCAGCCGTCCTAGCATGCCGCGAAATTCCTCGCTTCGGGAAATCGGGGGGAAGGGGTAGCAATCAGGTCTTTGTGGTTATAGTAAAGAAGGAACCGCCCCGTATTGAATGAGCGGACTGTCAGATAACAGTTGCTGCTGGAAAACTTGCGCCAGTTCATCCCCCGTATCACTGTTTCCTGCTCCACGAGGCGACAAACAGGGCTGAGATAATCACAAGCATGTTCAGCGGGGAGCTTTGGGAGACCTCCCCCGGCACATCGGAACCGATGGCGCATCCGCCTCCGCCCTGCTGTCCCGTGCTTGGCTCAGTAGGTTCTGGCTCAGGCTCGGGTTCTGGCTCAGGCTCGGGTTCTGGCATGGTGGGCGTGGTAGGCCCCGTCCCAGGTCCAGTGGGTGTTGTAGGCCCGAGCTCCACAGGCATACCGTCATCCTCTTCCACAGGCATACCGTCGTTCGATTCCGTAGGTATGTCGTCGCCGCAGGTCATCCCGCTACCGGTGAAGGAAATGCTCTCAAGCCACGGCCGTAACTCCTCAGTGTCAGGTACGCAGATTCCTGTATCTCCTATGTTCAAGGTTCGCAAATATGAGAGGTCCCCGAGTTCTGGTGGGATAGTCCCGGTTAACTGGTTTTCATTGAGATAAAGCTCCCTCAGTCTTGAGAGGTATCCAAGTTGAGGAGGTATCGTCCCGCTTAACTGGTTTTTATTGAGATAGAGACGCGTCAAGTTTGAGAGGTATCCAAGTTGGGGAGGTATCGTCCCGCTTAACTGGTTATTATTGAGATAGAGATAGAACAGTTTTGAGAACTCTCCGAGCTCCGGGGGTATCGTCCCGGTTAACTGGTTTTCATTGAGATAGAGGTGGAACAGTCTTGAGATCTCTCCGAGTTCAGAGGGAATCGTCCCGGTTAACTGGTTTTCATTGAGATAGAGGTGGAACAGTCTTGAGATCTCTCCGAGTTCAGAGGGAATCGTCCCGGTTAACTGGTTTTCATTGAGATAGAGCTCCCTCAGGCTTGAGAGCTTTCCGAGTTCAGTTGGAATCGTACCGGTTAACTGGTTTTTATTGAGATGGAGATCCCTCAGGCTTGAGAGCTTTCCGAGTTCTGTGGGTATTGTCCCGCTTAACTGGTTATTATAGAAAGATAAATGCTCCAGGCTTGAGAGATCTCCGAGCTCCGGGGGTATCGTCCCGGTTAACTGGTTACTATAGAAAGATAGATACTCCAGGCTTGAGAGCCTTCCGAGTTCAGTTGGAATCGTACCGGTTAACTGGTTTCGATTGAGATAGAGACGCGTCAAGTTTGAGAGATCTCCGAGTTCAGTTGGAATCGTACCGGTTAACTGATTTCGATTGAGATAGAGATGCACCAAGTTTGAGAGATCTCCGAGTTCAGTTGGAATCGTCCCGGTTAACTGGTTATTATAGAAAGATAGATACTCCAAGTTTGAGAGATCTCCGAGTTCAGAGGGTATCGTCCCGGTTAACTGGTTTTCATTGAGAGAAAGATCCTCCAGTTCTGAGAGATCTCCGAGTTCAGAGGGTATCGTCCCGGTTAACTGGTTTCGATTGAGATAGAGATGCCCCAAGCTTGAGAGGTTGCCGAGTTCTGTGGGTATCGTACCGCTTAAATTATTGTCATAGAGATATAAAAGTGTTACTGCGCCGTTCGTAACCGACACGCCATGCCACGAACTGCTAAGAGTAGCGGTGCCCCAGTTGCTTTTGTTTCTCCAGCTGCCGCCGTTTGTGGCGCAGTAAAACCGTATGAGTATTTCCCGCTCCGTCGAACCCGTGGGCTGCGAGTCACAGTTTATCTGCGCCTCCGCGTTTCCCGCAAGAAAGAAAAATGCCGCTGCCAGGCACGCAAGGAAGCTTTTTATAGGATATGGCTGAACTACTAGCTGTCCTAGCATGCCGCGAAATCCCTCGCTTCGGAAAATCGGGGGGAGGGGGTAGCAACCAGGTTTTTGTGGTTTCCCGTAAAAAGAAGCTTCATTTCGTTTAAGGCAGTCGGCAGCATTTTAAATTTTCCCATTGCCTTGAATTTCCCTTATTATAGGGGCAGCATAAATACCAACAGGTTGGTAGTTACCATACGGTAAGTACTATAACACGACAATTCAGACATTGCGATTACTTGCTCAGGAATAAGGAACGCTCCCTGCCCGATTGGCCCGGCTCGGGCAATGGCATGTGCCAGGCTACGGAAGACAAGCAACTGGATATACCTGTTACCCGTGCTTCTGTGGTGAGCAGGCTTTTTCTTCGCTTTTATCGCCGCGAGGGTTTTTTACTGATCGTGGTTTCAAGTATTAAAACCAGACTGTAAAGATGTTTTGGGGCAGAGGCGTTACGGAAACACTTTGAGCGTTAATACTGATTTAAAGAAAGCCGCGGATCGCTTGGTCGAACTGCGTTCTGTGCGGAAACCTCCAGGAGGGAAGGTTTTTCAGAAATTGGCTGCTCAAGGCGCTAAAGAAGGAACCGCCTCGTATTGAATGAGCGGACTGTCAGACAACCGTTACTGCTGGAAAACTTGCGCCAGTTCATCTCCCGTATCACTGTTTCCTGCTCCACGAGGCGACAAACAGCGCTGAGATAATCAGAAGCATGTTCAGCATGGAGCTTTGGGAGACATCCCCCGGCACATCGGAACCAATGGCGCATCCGCCTCCGCCCTGCTGTTCCGGGCTTGGCTCGGGTTCTGACTCAGGCGTTGTCGGTTCAGGCTCAGGCTCGGATTCGGGCTCTGGTTCAGGCTCTGGCTCGGGTTCGGGCTCTGGCTCAGGTTCTGGCTCAGGTTCGGGTTCTGGCTCAGGTTCAGGCTCTGGCTCGGGTTCAGGTTCTGGCTCGGGTTCAGGCTCTGGCTCAGGTTCTGGCTCAGGTTCAGGCTCTGGCTCGGGTTCGGGCTCTGGCTCTGGCGTGGTAGGCGTTACAGGCGTGGTGGGCGTAGTAGGAGCAGGAGGCGCGGTAGGAGTAGTAGGCGTGGTAGGTCCCGTCCCAGGTCCGGTGGGTGCTATTGGCTCGGGTTCCGCAGGCATGCCGTCATCCTCTTCCGTGCTCTCCCCGCAGATAATCCTCTCGCTTGGTTCGGGTAGGAATCCCGGAATTTCACCCACCCATTGCTGATACTCCATAGTGTCGGGTACGCAGATACGTGTATTTTTTATGTTCAAGTATAGCAAAGGGGCATTAACCATCGGGTCAAGGGGAAGTCTCCCGCTCATCTTAGGATTGTCCTGGGCCGCAAGAAAAATAAGCGTTCTCGGCAGACCGGACGGCAGATTCCCACTTAAATCATTGTTGTTCACGCGAAGCTGCCGTAACCTCGTAGAGTTGCTTAATTCCGGAATCGTACCGGTTAACCCCTCGTTGTTCTGGAGATAAAGTATTTGCAGACTAAGGTTCTCAAGTTCCGTTGGAATGGTTCCGGTTAACAACGGATTGTCGTTGAGAATTAGAGTTTCAAGAGCTAACACTTCAACCGCGCTTGTAAGCTCTCCTGAAAGGTTGTTGCCGCGGAAGGCGAGTGAGTTTACCCGGCCGTCGCTGTTGGTTCCAACCCCGTGCCAGCCGGTGAGGAGATCAACGGGGGAAAATCGGAACAGGTCGCCGCTTGGGGGCAACCAGTCCTCACTGTTTGTCCAGCCGTCGCCGTTGGTGCTGTCATAAAATGCCCGTAACGCCGCCCGGTCGATTCTCTTGCCGAGGTTGACGGAAACCTGCCTTGCCGCCTCGACCAGATCGTCGTTGTTGCCCCAGAGTGAAAGCTCCTCCAAGTATGAGAGGTTCTCGAGTTCTGTGGGTATCGTCCCGCTTAACTGGTTTTCATGGAGATAAAGCTCCAGCAGTTCTGAGAGGTCCCCGAGTCCTGGGGGTATCGTCCCGCTTAACTGGTTTTGATGGAGAGAAAGATTCTCCAGTTCTGGGAGGTTTCCGAGTTCTGTGGGTATCGTCCCGGTTAACTGGTTTTGATGGAGAGAAAGCTCCTTCAGTACTAAGAAGTCCCCGAGTCCTGGGGGTATCGTCCCGCTTAACTGGTTTTGGTGGAGATACAGCTCCGCCAGTTCTGGGATGTTTTCGAGTTCTGTGGGTATCGTCCCGCTTAACTGGTTTTCATGGAGATGGAGAATCTGCAAGGGTAAGAGGTTGCCGAGTTCTGGGGGTATCGTCCCGGTTAACTGGTTTTCATGGAGATGGAGAAAGAGCAGGCGTAATGAGAGGTTGCCGAGCTCCGGGGGTATCGTCCCGGTTAACTGGTTTTCATGGAGATGGAGAAGCCTCAAATGTAGGATGTTTCCGAGCTCTGGGGGTATAGTCCCGCTTAACTGGTTGGTATTTAACTGCAGATTCCTCAGTTCTGAGAGGTCGCCGAGTTCCGGGGGTATCGTCCCGGTTAAATTATTGTTCTCGAGATTTAAATTTTCTAGTGCGCCGTCCCGAACCCTCACGCCATACCACGAATCACTAAGTGTATCGGCGCCCCAGTTGCTTTTGTCTGTCCAGTCGTCGCCGTTTGTGGCGCAGTAAAACCGTATGAGTATTTCCCGCTCCGTCGAACCCGTGGGCTGCGAGTCACAGTCTATCTGCGCCTCCGCGTTTCCCGCAAGAAAGAAAAATACCGCTGCCAGGCACGCAAGAAACCGCTTTAAATGCAGATGAGCAGCTCGCCGTCCTAGCATGCCGCGAAACCTCCCGCTTCGGAAAAATTGGGGGGGGGGTGGGATCAGGTTTTTTACGATTTCTCATGGAAAGAGGTTTTATTTCATTCAGGCTGGCAGGCGACATTTTAAATTTTTCCCTTGTCTTGAATTCCCCTCGAGGCGGTATATTATATGGACAGCCTGAATACCAACAGGTCGGTAGCTACCATACGGTCATCACTATAACAAAACGATTCAGATATTGCAAGTACTTGCTCGGGAATGTGGAGGCGTACGCCGGGGGACAGCGGTTTTTACCAGCAGCGCCGGGGAGAGATGAAAATTTTGGGAGTTCTCTCTATTGGGAGTTCTCTCTAATAGATAACGAACGGCGTAGAAACAGAGAGTGAACGCCCCTTCCAATTGAGGTGTGTTCCTCGAAGAGGTTCAAACCCTGTTCTCAGGAACTGTGCGCTTCAAAATTCAACGGACGCGTACGCCGGAATGCTGGTCTGCTGCGCCCTTCCCGCATTACTTGTGACGATCGGTGCCGACACGGTTCTGGCGGGAATCGCAGGGACCGCACCCCGGCTGATTGCGCTGTCAGAATACAAGATCTGGACGTTTGGAATCTCCGGCGCAGGCAATGGCATGCGCCAGGCTACGAAAGACAAGCAACTGGATATACCTGTTATCCGTGCTTCTATATGGTGCGCAGGTTTTTTCTTCGCCCTTATCGCCGCAAGGGTTTTTTACTGATTTCTTTCGGGTTGCAAGATTAGGGGAGTATCCAGGAAAACCGGCACCTCCTTAATCTGCGAGGCACCAGGGATATTGGTCAGGAGTTTTTCTGGCTTCCGAAAGACTCAAGGACCATCTCGGCAAACTCGCCCGCGAATTCTCTTATTCTGTTCGATATCTGCCCCTTGGAGGTAGCCCTTTCATATGTGTCGGCCATTTTCATCATCGTATAGTAAAAATGATAATTCATCTCCCCCACTTCCATTTTCTTTGTCCAAAGATCTATTACAAGAGACTCCTTCTTCTCGGCATCCCACATGGAGAGAAAAGCCGCCTCGCAACGCTTCTCTCCCGGTTCCTCGGACTGGGAAGCCTCCCAGAAAAGCCCCTCGGGAACATTGTCGTCCCCCAGCACTACCTTCAGCTTGATTTCGGCGTCTTTGGACATGGAAAACTCCTTAGAAGATTTTTTATGAAGAACGGGAAAATCCCGCACGGAAATTATATCCGGTTTCGAGCAAAGCGTCTTAAGGGATGTCATGCGGCGAGCATTTAACGCGCAATGGAAGAAAAAAAGGAATTACCAGGGAAGTTTACCCATCAATGGAGCTATCTTAGTGCCGAAAAGCGCTACGGTAGCCACTATGCCTATAAAAGTCGCGATACCGATAGCCACTTTCACAGTGAAAAGCAGAACTATTTTGTCAAGCTGCTCAGGAGTAAGCCTCATCTCAATGCCCTCCTCCTTTCGATTTGCCATCAAAGTACGGGTCGCCGAAAGGTATTACCGGGAACCTGTTTATAAACATAAGAAAAGTCGCCACAAACCCCGCAAGAAAACCCAGGGTGATCAGGAAGTGATTGATACTGAAAACCAGCTCGTTGGTAAGCGAGGGGATAACCAGCAGGAACTTGTCCATCCAGAGACCCGAGAAAGAAACCGTAGCGATAAAGACGACTATCGGGGTAACTATCTTGTGCGTGCGGGGCAGCAGGGAGACAAAAGGAAATATGAAGCAGCATGTGAGAATAGCCCAGGCAAGGGAGCGGAAAGGCTCATCCACCACCCTTTTTATCACAAACCCGGTCTCTTCGGGCATGTTCGCGTACCAGATCGTAAGAAGCTGGGAGAACATGAGGTAAACCCAGAAGAGGGAAAAGCCCTGAAGTATCTTTCCCATATCCCAGTAATGGTTAAGGGAAAGGTAGTCGTCAAGTCCCAGGTAACGCTTGAGGGGAACCGAAAGTATTATAGTCGCCCCTATGGCAGCTATGAGGCTTCCAATAAAGTAGTAGGGTCCGAAAAGCGTGCTGAACCAGTGAGGATCAAGCGACATCATGAAATCCCAGGCGAAAAGGGAGAAAACAATAGCGTAGACCAGAACTATGGCGGGGGCCAGCTTCTTTAACCTGACGATTCTCTCCTTGCCGTTTAAGTCCTGTTCAATTGAGGTTTTCAGGTAGAAATAGTTCAGAACGAGAAGGATCGCGAAACCTATTACGTTTCTCGCCATTACGAAGTTCATATTAAGCCATATGTCCTTAGGACTGTGGTAGTGATGATGCGCATAAGGAAGGACGAATTCTTGTCCGATGAAAAGAACCAGCAGGAGCACTAAGGAGACTAAAGTGAAGCTCGCAAAGCCCTCGCTTATGCGAAGAAGCCCCCTGCCCCACCTGGCGTTGGTTATCCTCAGTATGCAGGAGAACACAAGCCCGCCCTGGGCCACTCCCGTCCAGAAAAGAAAATTCACCAGGAAAAGCTGCCAGACCTCCTCGGCCCTCTCCCCCCTGGCGTTAACTACAAAAGCCACTACACCCACAGCCGCCAGAGCGAGGAAAACCTTGAATACCCAGCCGGGTATCTGGTTTCTTTTAGCGAGTATCTCCTGGTTTATGGACTGATCCATCGTTCTACTGACTCTCCTTGACAGAACCCGGGTTCTGAAGCTTCCTCACGTAATTGACCACATGCCATGCGTCCTGCTCCGATATGTTCTCGCTGTAAGAAGGCATCATCACCTTGCCCCCGTAGCGTATATAGGCATAGATGTAACCGTCAGTTCTCTGCGCCACGGTCGGCGTGGTAAGGTTAACCGGGTAAAAACCGAGCCCTTTCTTTATTATGATTCCGTCTCCCAATCCCCCGGGGCCGTGACACACGGCGCATTGCTCCTTGAAAACCTTCGCTCCCCTGGCTACCGACTCACCGTTTCCGGGAACCGGTCCCTTTTTTATCTGCTCGACCTCGCCCCTGTCTTCAAGTTTTGTTTGCTTCCCGTCGGTGGAAATCGAGTTGCGCGGAAAAAGCACGGGCTCTTCATAGGGCTGAATCGAGTCCTGAGACCACATGTCCCACGACCACGGAAGCGAGTGGGCAGAGGAAACGGAAAGCGCAACCGCAAAAGCAACGGCGGTACATACTTTCAATCCCCCGAGGAAGTTAAGATCCCAAGCTCCCCCTGGAACTGTCCGAAAAAACTTTTTATGCTTCATCAAACTTGATTTCTTCAGCTCCCGTAGAATTTAATATCGCTTCAACCGCACCTATATTTTCCTTCTCGCATATAACGGCAACCCCGAACTTGTCATCCGAAAAACGCTCGTCATAGAGCCTCACCGGGGTTCTTTGTCTTATAAGGGAATTCACTATCAGCCCCAGAAAGGTTGAAAGCGCGCCGAAAAGCACCGTAAGCTCAAAAACGATGACCATGTAGGGAATTATCGAAACTATGGGCTTGGCGCTCACCGCTATCGGCCAGGAGCTTGAAGTAAGAACCGTAAAACCGATTCCGCAGGTCGCCCCCAGCAGACCTCCGAAGAGGGTAAAAAACCGCACGGGGCTCTCAGGCAGATCAACCGCCGCCTCAATTTCGTGGTCCGGAAACGGGGAGAACACCCTCATGTTGCGGTAACCCGCTTCCTTGAGCTTGCCAATAGCTTCAAGAACCGAATCCTGATACGAGTAAATTCCGATTACGCCCTGATCCATTTCCCGCTAACCTCCCTTCTTCGGCACCGGAAGTATCTCCTTCATCTCCGCTATGGAAACTGCCGGAAGAGTTTTCACAAACAGTAAGAAGAACATGAAGAACCACGCGAAACTTCCGATCGTTATGCCGGCCTCGACAAACGATATCTTGTATATGCCCCACGCGCCGGGCTCAAAATCTCTTGAAAGCGATATCACGATGATATTGAACCGCTCGAACCACATCCCTACGTTTATCAGTATGGAAATGGCGAAAAGCGCCTTTATGTTTTTTCTAACCTTCTCCCACCAAAACGCTATCGGAACAACGCAGTTGCACACCACCATCGTCCAGTAGAAAAACGCGTACTCTCCAGTCATCCTGTACACAAACTGTCCCCATTCATAAGGACTTCCACTGTACCACGCCATGAAAAGTTCCGCCGCGTACGCGTAGGTGACTATGCAGGAGGTCAGAATTATGAGCTTCGCCATGCCGTCGTAGTTATCAAGCGTTATGTAGTCCTCGAGGTGGAAAATCTTCCTTATCGGTATGGTAAGCGTGATAACCATCGCTAGTCCCGAGAAAATGGCTCCCGCAACGAAATACGGGGGGAATATGGTGGTATGCCATCCGGGAACGTTACCCATCGCGAAGTCCCAGGACACGACGCTGTGAACCGAGAGAACAAGCGGCGTGGCGAGAGCCGCGAAGTAGAGATACGCCCTCGTGTAGTGAAGCCATTCCTTGTTTGAGCCCTTCCATCCGAAGGAGAGAATCGAGTATATGATTTTTCTCGGAACTTCCTTCACCTTGTCCCTTATCGCCGCTATATCGGGAATCATTCCGACCACGAAAAACACCGAACTCACCGTAAGATAAGTACCCACCGCGAACACGTCCCACACAAGCGGGGACTTGAAGTTTATCCACAGCTCCCTTGAATTCGGATATGGTATGAGCCACAGGAAGTTCCATGGTCTTCCGAGGTGGATTATGGGGAAAAGTCCCGCAGTGAGAACCGCGAAGACCGTCATGGCCTCGGCGATTCTGTATATGGACATCCTGAACCTTGCGCGGAACAGATAAAGTATGGCCGAGATAAGGGTTCCCGAGTGCGCTATTCCAACCCAGAAAACGAAATCGGTTATGTAGACTCCCCAGAAAACCGGGTGACGATAGCCGGCAACTCCAAGTCCCGTGGCCACCTGATAGAAAAAGCACGTGACGCCGAGCCCCACGAGCGCCACCGTGGGAAGAAAAAGCGCCCACCATTTCGCAGACGGCTTGTCGACCATCCTGACTACATCTTCAGTTATTCTCGCGTAAGTTAAAGGTGTCTGCTGCGTCTGGCTCATTACACTCTTTCCTGTTTGACTTTCTTAAGATAGGTAATCGCGGGTTTGGTGTTTACCACTTCGAGAACCTTGTAGCCCCTCTCGTCCTCGGACAGCACCGACGCCCTGCTCTTGTCGTCAAGCAGGTTGCCGAACACTATCGCATCGCTCGGGCAAGCCTGCTCGCAGGCCGTGAGAACCTCCCTGTCGCGAAGAAGCCTTCCTTCATCCTTGGCGAGGTCCTTCCCGTAACTTATTCTCTGAACGCAGAAAGTGCATTTTTCCATGATTCCCTTCGACCTTACCGTCACGTCGGGATTAAGCTGCCAGTTAAGAGGCTCGGGGAACTTGTAGGTATACCAGTTGAACCTTCTTACCTTGTAGGTGCAGTTGTTCGCGCAGTACCTGGTGCCCACGCAGCGGTTGTATATCATGCCGTTTAGGCCCTCGTGGTTGTGGTAAGTCGCGAAAACAGGGCACACGGGCTCGCAAGGGGCGTTTCCGCACTGCTGGCAGAGCATGGGCAGAAATCTCACGTCAAGGCTTCCGTCGCTGTTTTTCTCAAAGAATCTCTCTATGCGAATCCAGTTCATCTCGCGGCGTTTCGCCATCTGCTTCTTCCCGACAAAGGGAATGTTGTTCTCTGCGGAACACGCGGTCACGCAGGCCCCGCAGCCGGTGCACTTGTTAAGGTCTATGGCCATTCCCCATCTGTATTTCGAGTATTCTATTTCCGGGTAGAAGTCAGGGTGCTCCGAGTGGTGCGCTCCATGGGCACCGTTATGATGGCCAACCTGGTCAAGAGCGATGGTCTTGGCGACGTGCCTGTCTCCCTGGCTCTTTGTGTACTGTGTCCTTACAAGCAGGTCTCTTTTCCTAAGGGATGAAACGTTCGCCTTGGTTGAAAGCAGCGAGGGTCCACCTGAAAGCGCATCGGTAGCCGCCGGTAGCAGAGCAAAGGGATTCACCCCTCTTCCCTTCGCGTACCTTCCGTAGGAAGTGTGTCCCTGCCCAATTGGAATGGCAATTGTATCCGGCCTTATTCCCTCATAGACGAAAACCTGCACCTCGAAACTTCCCCTGGGGGTATCAACTTTCACGTAAGAACCGTCTTCAAGACCCATTTTCGCCGCGACGGCGGGATTTATCTCAAGCCATGAATCCCACACCGAAGTGGTAAGGGCATCGGGAAGTTCCTGAAGCCAAGGCTTGTTCGCCCCTCTTCCGTCAAGAAACCTGTGGGACGGATAAGCAATCAGGTGGAAATCTCCTTCTCCCCGGAACTGCGGATCGCTGAAAGAAACGGAACTTACCCCGGATGAAAGAGCGACATTGACAGGAGCAGGTGTGGTCGTCACCGAACCTTTTACAAGAAGTTCTTTCCAGAATTTCTCGAAGCTTGTTCCGGGAGAGAGAGCCGCGGCTCTTTTCTTCCAGGCGCTTCTCAGATAGTCATAGTATTTTTTCTCTGCGAACGTGTTTTTAAGCACCTCGACATTCTTTGAAACGGATATCAGCGTATCACCTGCGGATTTGGTATTGAAAACTGGTCTCATGACGGGCTGAGTGATGCCGGTCACGCTCTTTTTCGGGCTGTAGTCTCCCCAGCTCTCAAAGGAAGTGCTTTCGGGAAGTACGAGATGCGCCTTCTCGGAAGTCTCGTCAAGGAACGGGGAGAGGCTTACGACAAACGGCACTTTTTCAAGAGCCTCGGCAACTTTCAGTTCTCCCGGAAGCGTGAAAACCGGGTTCACGTTATGAACGACGAGCATTTCCACCTTGCCCGACCTCATTTCCTCCACCAGCTTCTTCATGTCGCCGAAGCTGTTTGCATCCGAGATTGAAAGAGAATCGGAGAAATCAACCGTCTTGCCGATGTTTCCGGCAAGGTAGTTAAGTATGTTCACGGCAACCATGGTTTCGGTGGCGTTTGATCCCGTGTTGGCTGCTCCGCCCCCTATCGCCAGGCTTTTTGAGGACGCGAAGTCCCGGGCGATTTTCTCTATGGTGTCCGTGGACACGTCAGTGAGCGCCGCAACTTTTTTGGGCGTGTAGCCCGAAACCATTCTGGCTATCGGCCCGGGGGCAACCTTGTTAAGACCCTTTGAGATCATAACGTTGGCAATTCCGAGAGCGAGATACTGCTCCGTGCCCGGTTTCGCCGCAACCCAAGTATCGGCGTTTGAAGCGGTCATTCCGGAGCGCGGCTCTATATGAACGACCTGACCGGTTTTCCCGTGATCTATGTCTCTTAGCTTTGAATATCCTATGGAGTTTGAAACCGCAGAAAGCCACGTTTCAAGGTAATCGGCCCCGAATGAGAGAAGGTAGTCCGCTTTGTCTATCCTGTAAGAGGGGATTTCGTCTCTTCCAAAAACAATTGAATTCGCCTTTCTGATGGGTTCATGGGAGAAAGTCTCGTAAACGTAATGCTTTCCTCCAAGAGGCCTCAGGAACTCCGCCACGAACTTCGAGTAAGTTCCCGACACGTTGTTGCTCAGATAGACGATCTTCCCCGAGCCGAGAGAATTTAACTTTTCCGTGAGTATTGCTTCGCCCCGCTCCCAGCCTATGGCTTCGAATCTCTGCGTCTCAGGATTGTATCTGAGCGGGGAACGGACCCTGTCGGGATTGTAGAGACCCTGTAGGGAAGCCTGGCCCATGGCGCACGTCTTTCCCCTGTTTATAGGGTTCTCGGGGTTGCCTTCAACCTTGATGGCCCGTCCCTCGCGGTTTTTCACCACGAGACCGCAGCCCGACGAGCACTCCCTGCAGGTCGTCGCGTAGAACTTGGGTACTCCGGGAATAATGTTTTCAGGAGGAATAACGTAAGGGATTATCTGCTCCACCGGCTCCGAACAGCTTCCGGCAACGGCTGCCGTACCGCCGGCTACCCCGATCACTTTCAGGAAATCCCTTCTCTTCATGCCGTTTTTTCCTTTATTTTCTTTCCGAGACATATATCCCCTCCGGCCTAGTAATGGCAGGTCAGACAATCCTTAAGTTCGGTCTTGTGTTCCTCGTTGTCGGCGTTTTCCTCATGACACGATATGCAGAACCCCATCGTCAGGTCCTCTGCCTTGTGCACCACATCCATTTTCTCAACTTCCCCATGGCAAGTGCTGCACTCAAATCCGCGCTTTATGTGCCTTTTATGGTTAAAACGTACAAACTCCGGCATTCCCGCGGAGGTCGTGCCGTACATTCCGGTAACCCTTACCCACGGTATCGGTTCCTGCCTTCGCCAGTAACCCTTTACCTTGTTTATTTCCTCTCTTATGTTGATCGTCTGCCCTCCCTGCGTTGTGTATTCAACGTCCCTTCCGGCAACATAGGAATGACATCCCATGCACTTCTGCACCGAGGGAATACCGGGATGGGGAGAAACTTCCGTGTAGCTGTGGCAGGTCTGACATTGTATCTCGTTGTCCCCGGCGTGTATTTTATGGCTGAAAAGAACCGGCTGCGGGGGGCCTTTGTCGCTGCTCTCGGCAGTTTCCGCGTAAAAGAAAAAACCTGCCGATATAAACAAAATGGTTATAGCAATAGGCAGAAATCTCTGTCTTTCTCTCTTCATCAGACTTGCTTAAAAACGGGTTTATTAATCAGGAAGCAAATTAATAATGGGGTAGTATTATTAGCAAGTTCTTCAAATCTGTCAAGAACTCAGAAACCGCTCTGGAAAAACCGCGAAACTCTAAAGAAAAAAGCCGGCGGCTGGCTGGTTACGGTCCGGGAAAAATCACCGCCCCGCTTTCCGAGAAAGCTCATCTAAAAAGGCATCCGCTGAGAATCTCCCCCCTAAAAGCGGGGAAAAACAGCTCTCCCCAGTACCCTTGAGTCCAGAAAAGGAGCCCCCTTCAACGTCAAGTTCCGGGAAATGAGGAATCACCCCGATTATGTTAACCGAGAAAACATCCTTCAAGACGGCCGGGTTGGTCGCTGAAGCCACGTCCGCAGGTTCCGGAAACCCGTTTATCACCACCCCGAGCACCTGTGCACCCCTTTGCATCGCGTACTCAAGTGAAAGGGCGGTATGGTTAAGGGTGCCGAGCCCCGGACGCGCGACTATAACCATCGGAGCATCAAGATCAACGGCGAGGTCGGCCATCATGTAGTTCCCGGTAACGGGCACGCAGAGACCCCCTGCGCCTTCAACGAGAGTTATATCGTTTCGGGATATATAATCCCGAGTATGTTCTATTATGTCCCGAAGAGGAATATCAACCCCTTCAATCGCGGCGGCGCGATAGGGAGACAGAGGGGCTTTCAGGCGGCAGGGAGAAACCTCGGACAGCACGCAGTCCCTTCCCAGGAACTTGTAGATGAATTCGGCGTCGCTCAGACCTTCAAGATCCGTTCCAGTCTGAAACGGCTTTATTACCCCGGTCACAAGACCCTTTTCGGAAAGAAGAGCAGCAAGCGCCGCGGTGACCGCGGTTTTCCCCACTCCCGTGTCGGTACCGGTTATGAAAACGGCTTTGGGAAGATCCTTCATCAAATTCGCGGCAGGAAAACTACAAACCCAGCTCTCTTACCTTCTCGGTTACCTCTTCAGCGTGAGAGGAGGTCTTCACCTTGTTCCAGATATGGGCTATCCTGCCACCTTTCTCTATAAGGAAAGTAACCCTGCGGGCGCTATCGAACTTGCTTTTTACCCCGTATAGATTCACTATCTCCCTGCTCTTGTCGCTCAGCAGCGGGAAGTTTAGCGAAAACTTGTTTCTGAAGTTCTCATGGGACTTAACCCCGTCTGTGCTTACCCCCAGGACCTGCACTCCAAGAGACATAAGTTCCTCCTCCGCATCGCGAAGCGAGCAGGCCTCCTTGGTACAGCCTGGAGTGTTGTCCCTGGGATAGAAGTAAAGCGCCACGGTTCCTTTCGAATAGAAGTCACTCAGCCTTACCTTCTCCGCTCCGTAGGTTTCGGCTTCAAAATCAGGAGCCTGGCTCCCTATCTCAAGATTTTCTCCCATCTCCGACCTCCTTGGTCCCGGCACCAAAGCAGGGAATCAGAACATCCCCAGGCTTTCCTTTGCCGCCTCGCTCATCTTTCCCGGATCCCAAGGCGGATCCCACACGATCTCGACGTTTACCTCGGAGACCCCGTCAAGCTCCTCGACAAGGTACTTGGCCTCGGCAACTATCTGCGTTGCGGCAGGACACCCGGGAGACGTCATGGTCATATCGATATTCACCCGGGAACCTTCTATGGCAACCCCGTAAACAAGCCCGAGATTGACTATATCTATCGGTATCTCGGGATCGTATATGTCGCCGAGAACCTCCATCACGTCATCTTCGGTAACTCCGAATTTTTCAGTCGTCTCGCTCATCGAAAAAAGGCCTCTGCTTAAAAAATATCATTCCCCGGCTTGCAACTCAACACCGCATCTGGGGCAAAACCCATCAGACTCTCCGTATTCGTAGTATTCGCCACAGTAAGGACAAAGCTTTACCTTGGGCCTCGTTATAAGCCACAGCGGCAGAAACAGTATGAGGACGAAAAACACGCCGAGGAACCATAAAAAGGCCTTCCCCGTGGTCTTACCCCTGTTTTTCGCATCCGTATAAACCCAGAAAGCCGCTATAAACGCAATTGCCAGTCCAAGAAACTGCATGTTAAACTCTCTCCCCTATCGGAAATTATATGCTTTGTTCACCTTTCAAAGACCTAGTTCTTTTACCTTGCCGAGTATCTCTTCGGCATGGAACGGGGATTTAACTTTGCGCCAAATATACGCTATCCTCCCGCCTTTCTCTATAAGGAAGGTGGTCCTGCGAGCAACGAGGGGGAAGAACTTACGCCTTACTCCGTAAAGATCCATTATCTCCCTGCGCTTGTCGCTCAGCAGCGGGAAATTAAGTGAAAACTTGTCTCTGAACTTCTCATGGGACTTTACCCCGCTTGAGCTTACCCCTAGGGTCTGCACTCCAAGAGACGCAAGTTCATCCTCCGCATCGCGAAACGAGCAGGCCTCCTTAGTACAACCCGGAGTGTTGTTCATAGGATAAAAGTAAAGCACTACGGTCCCTTTAGAATAAAAGTCGCTCAACCTTACCTTCTCCGCTCCGTAGGTTTCGGCTTCAAAATCAGGGGCATGGTTCCCTATCTCAAGATTTCTCCCCATAATTGTTCCTTATTCTTATGAAATCTTTGGTGAACTACGTATATAATTTCCCCTCTATCCTATTGATTTTATCGCATCCAGCGCCGCATCGTAATCGGGTTCATTCACTATGTCTTCAACGTACTCAACGTGCTCAATCACGTTATCAGGACCCACGACGAAAATCGCGCGGGCAAGAAGCCTGTTCTCCTTTATAAGCACCCCGTAGGCCTCACCGAAAGAGGCGTACTGGTAATCCGACGCCGTCCCTACCCTTTCCACTCCGGCGGTCGCGCAGTAGCGGCTCTGCGCGAACGGAAGATCCATGCTCACCGTTATTATCTGGACCGAGTCAGAAAGTCCCGCCTCCTCCTCGTTGAACCTCCTGATCTGAACATCGCAGACCGGCGTGTCCACCGAAACCACCACGTTGAAAACCTTCACATCATTACCGAAATTCTCAAGACTTATCTCGCTTCCCAGGTTTTCCACGCACCTGAAATCGGGAGCCTGATCACCTTTTTTAAGTTCAGGGCCGATAAGGGTAATCGGGTTGCCCTTCATTTTTACCGCATCATCTCTTTCCATCTGGCTTTTTCCTCCTTATGACTGTTTTTCGTCAATATCAAGATTTATTTTTCTGGCCGTTACGTTCGCATCATAAATGGATATCCCGGCAATGAAAAGCGTCGCAAGAGAATACCCCGCGACGAGAGTAAGTGTAGAGCGGGGAACATCTTCAATCGTCTGGGTATCCGCAAATTCAAGGAAAACCGCAAGCGGTTCGCGCGAAAGCATGTTCACCACGATTATAAGGGCGAATATCGAGATGGCCTTAGCAAACTGCCCGTTGTAGAGCTGTCCCAGTCCCGGGAAGAAAAGGGAGAGCAGAACCGCCAGCCAAGGTTTTTTCCTTCCTTCTCTGCGCATCTTCGGTAAAGGCTCCATCAGCAAAGAAAACTGCGGAGGGCTTCGCCGGGACTTTCAGCTTTCATAAGCGTTTCTCCTATAAGAAAAGTGTCTATGCCGCAGGCCATAAGTCCCTCCATGTCCTTGACCGACGATATCCCGCTTTCGCTTATTATGATTTTCCCTTCAGGCACCATGGCGGAGAGCGTCTTTGAAACGTCAAGCGAAACGTCGAATGTTCTAAGGTCCCTGTTATTTATGCCGATTATCTCGCTTCCCGCCAAAAGAGCGGTCTCGAGCTCTTCCTCGCCGTGCACCTCCACGATGCAGTTCATTCCGAGGGAACGCGCCAGAGAAAGATATTCCTCTATTTGCCCCCGGTCCAACACGGCGACTATAAGAAGCACGAGGTCGGCCCCGTGACACCTGGCCTCATAGACCTGGTAGGGATCTATGGTGAAATCCTTTCTCAGAATCGGAAGCGCCGAGTGAGTTCTTATATCGGAGAGATAGGAAATTTCCCCCCCGAAGAACTTGCGGTCGGTAAGAACCGAAAGCGCGAAAGCCCCCGAGGCTTCATACTCCCGGGCAATAGAAAAATGATCGAAATCATCCCTTATGACGCCCTTGGAGGGAGAAGCCCGTTTTATTTCCGATATTATTTTCACCCCTCGGGTCTTTGCGTGAAGGGCAGCAAAATCAATGGCCGGGGAACGGTCCGCGGCGGCGGACACCAGTTCTCCGAGAGGAAGCTTTTTTTTCGCCTCATCCAGTTCCTGCCTTTTATACGCAACTATGTCGTCAAGAATGGGATTTATAGCCATAACTAGACAGTTACCTCTATTGTTCTTGGTCGAGCAAAACCACTGTTTTGCTTCTCTCTCATCCTTCCGACCATGCGGGACTGCTTGAGTTTCCCACCCGCAATCGAGATGCCTCGATGAAGGATATTTATTGCCGCGTTTACGTCCCTGTCCAACACAAGTCCGCAATTACACCTGTGAACTCTTGTAGACAACTCTTTCTTGACTTCCGCTCCGCAACTCGAGCATTCCTGCGAAGTTCCCTCGGGATTCACTTGTACTACCGTAACGCCAGCACTCTCAGCCTTCTCGTTAAGTAGCACAGCGAACTTCCCCCAAGTCTGCTCAGACATGCTTCTTGCCAACCGCCTGTTGCGAAGCATCTTTTTCGTTTCAAGTCTCTCTACCGCTATAAAATCGTACATCCTCACTATCTCCGAAGTCAGCCTGTGGAGATAGCTCCTCTCTTTGTCCGTAAGTCTCTGCCACTCTTTCGCCAGCAACGAAACCGCTTTTTTTCTATTGTTGCTTCCCTTCCGCTTGCGGGACACAGAACGCTGCAGCTGTATTAACCTCCGCCTGTCCATCTTCCGTTTCTCCATAGTTTCCCCGTTGCTCAAGGTAAAACGCTTCGATATACCCATGTCTATCCCAACTGGATTGCTCACTGGTTTTGCCTCGGGAGTTGGCAACTCATAGGATAACGCCACTTCCGTACGCAAAGGCTTTCTTGTAATCCGTATTGCTTTTAGCAATGTGTTTGGAGGCAGTTCCCGTTCTGTCTTCACTTCGATACGGGGAAGCCCCTTTATCCTGAGAACTAGCTTCTGTCCCTCACGCCTGAGCATCTGCCAGCACTGGTCGTTTATCTCTATTGTCCGCCAGCGTCCAGAACTCTTGAACCGGGGGAATCCGCCATGCTTGAAAAACCGCTTGTACGCTTTGTCTATGCGACCCACAACGCCACGGAACACCTGAACGCTGATATCGCCATATTCGGAATCATCCGCCCTTACTTCAGTCAGCGCCTTGCATTGGTCGTAATATGAGCGGGACTCCCCCGTTTTCTTGTAGCAGTCAATACGCTCCTCAAGACAGGCGTTGTAGAGTGTGGCGCACATCCCGAACACACGGGACAACGCCTCATGACCCGACCTTGTCAGCTTAGCACGGCACTTGTAAGTCCTTATCATCGCTATATTGTACTCGACTGTCTAGCCATCACTATAATTCCCTCAAGAATCATTCGGCTGGTTCCGGTTGGTAATTTCGATCAGCATCTCAAGCTTTCCAAGCGCTGCCCCGCTTGAAAGAGAATTTTTTGCCAGAACAAGAGCTTCCGCGAGGCTTGCTGCCTTGCCCGAAACGTATATGGCCGCCATCGCGTTAAGCAGACTCGCGTCTGTTTTCGCGCCGTTCTCCCCTCCCCTCAGCACAGAAAGGGTTATCTCCGCGTTCTCAGCCGCGCTCACCCCGCCCCTGAGTTCTTCGTGCGAGCGGGTTTTTACGCCAAAATCTTCGGGGTGCAGATCGTACTCAGCGATTTCGCCGTCACGAAGTTCGGCCACTTTCGTGCTTCCCGTGACGGTTATCTCGTCCATGCACCCTTCCCCGTGAACCACCATGACCCCTTGCGAACCCAGGTTTTTAAGCACCTCGGCAACAGAAACGAGAATCTGCGGTGAGTAGACTCCCATGACCTGATTCCTCACTCCCGCGGGATTTACCACGGGACCTATCAAATTGAAAACCGTCCTTATTCCAAGATCCTTTCTGCACTTGGCCACGTTTCTCATGGCGGGGTGATATACGGGAGCGAAAAGAAAAGCTATGCCGGCTTCCAAAAGACATTTCTGCGCAAGAGACGGGGAAACACCTATTTTCACTCCAAGAGCTTCCAGCACGTCCGCGCTTCCGACCGGGCTTGAAACCGACCTGTTTCCGTGTTTTGCGACCGTGACTCCTGCTCCCGAGACTATGAAGGCAGCAGTTGTGGATATGTTAAAGGTCCCGCTTCCGTCACCGCCGGTCCCGCAGAGATCCACCGCCGTTTCCCGGTCGCAGTCTATCTTCTCCGCCTTAGCCAAAAGGGCCTTCGCCAAGCCGGTTATCTCGGAAACGGTCTCCCCCTTCATGCGAAGCGCCGTAAGGAATGCGGCCATCTGGCTTTCTGGAAGTTTCCCCTCCATCATAAGGTCAAAGACCGCGGTCACTTCCCTCTCCGAGAGGTCTCCGCCTTCCACAAGCTTAGAAATTACTTCAGTTATCATCGCCGAACTCGCCTCTCTCCACACCTTTCCCAATCTTATCGAGAATACCGTTTATAAACGCGGCGGAGGTCTCCGACCCGAACTCCTTGGCCACTTCGATCGCCTCGTTTATAGTAACAGGCAGAGGTATCTCGCTCAAGAAAACGATTTCGTAAACCGAGAGACGCAGAATGTTCCTGTCTATCATGGACATTCTCGACACCCTCCAGTGCTCAGAACTGCTGTTTAGGATGCCGTCTATGGCGTCGATATTCTCCACAACGCCCTGGCAGAGCAGAAACGCAAATTCAAGCATTTCGCCGTCTGCGGCTTCGTGATGAAGCAAACAGAAAGATTCAAAATAGGAACGCAGGTTGGATGAATGTTGGGAACCGTCCCCGGAGGCTGAATCAACCTGATAGAGGAACTGAAGGGCGGTTTTTCTTGATAACCTTCTCTTCCCCATCTGGCAAGTTTAGGAAAGCGCTTTTACGAGGTTAACCATCTCAAGCGCGCTGAGCGCGGCCTCGCTTCCCCTGTTTCCCGCCTTGACCCCCGACCTCTCAATGGCCTGCTCGGTGGTCTCGGTGGTTATTATGCCACAGCAGACGGGCACTCCGGTCTCAAGAGCCACCGCCGAGAGATCCTTTGTCACCTGCGAAGCGAGGAAATCAAAATGGGAAGTCTGGCCCCTTATTATGGCTCCAATCGCCACGACGGCATCGTATTTTCCTGACAGCGCCGCCTTTTTCACCGCCAAAGGCACCTCGAAAGAGCCGGGCACCTTTATCACGTCTATTGACCTCTCGCTCGCACCGTGGCGAACGAGGGTATCGATCGCTCCCTCCGTCATGGGGTTCGTGACAAAACTGTTTACCCTGCTTGACACGATGGCGAAGCGGAATTTACCGGCGCTCAGTTTTCCTTCTATCGTTTCAGGCATCTGCTTCCCTCTTACTTTGATATTGAGACAATATTACCGTAATCCACGCTTTTTCCCATCGCGGTCTCCTTTTCCGTGTAATCCGAAATGTCTATGGGAACGCTCCCGACCATTCTGAGCCCGAATCCCTCAAGCCCCTTTACCTTTATAGGATTGTTAGTGAGAAGCCTTATGTCGCGCACTCCAAGATCCCTGAGTATCTGGGCTCCCACTCCGTAATGCCTGAGCTCGGCCTTGAGTTCCTGTCTCTCCGGAACAAGGGCGGGTGTCTCCTTTATTTTTCCGTTTGAGTAGCGCTTTATCTTTTTCGCGAATCCCCCGTTGCTTGACTCCTGGTTTATGTAGACCAGGACACCGGAGCCGTTTGCCTCTATCATCTTCAGGGACTGGGTAAGCTTCGCCCTGCTGTGGCAGTAAAGCGAACCGAAAATATCGCTTATGGCGCAGTCGGAGTGCACCCTGACGAGTGTCCCCTCCTCGGGGCTCAGTTCCCCCTTCACAAAGGCCATGTGCTGGAGGCCGTCTATTTCATTTTCAAAAGCGATGGCGCGGAAAACCCCGTACTCGGTGGGCACTTCCGCCTCGGCCACCCTGCGAACGAAGCTCTCCTTGCCTATCCTGTACCTTATGAGATCGGCTATAGTGGCGATCTTTATGCCGTGCTTTTTCGAGAAAGCCATCAGGTCCTCAAGACGCGCCATGTCGCCGTTTTCCTTCATTATCTCGCAGATAACCGATGCCGGGTGAAAACCCGCCAGCCTTGATATGTCGACCGAGCCTTCCGTGTGACCGGCACGCACAAGCACTCCGCCCTTTTTCGCTATGAGCGGAAAAATATGCCCGGGACGCACGAAATCCTCAGGTCTGGAATTTTCGGATATGGCCTGTCTTATCGTTGAGGCCCTGTCATGGGTCGATATGCCGGTAGTAACCCCCTTTTTCGCGTCTATGGGAACGGTGAAAGCCGTGTGTTCGGGAGCTTCGTTGTACTCGGGCTTTATGGGCTGGAGAGCCAGACGGTCCGCGTCTTCCTGGGTAAGAGAGAGACAGATAAGACCGCGGCCGTGAGTAGCCATGAAATTGATCACTTCCGCGGTAGCATTTTCGGCGGGTATGACGAAATCTCCCTCGTTCTCCCTGTCTTCGTCATCGACCAGTATTACGAGTTTGCCCTGTTTTACGTCATCAATAATTTCTTCGATGGAGTTCATTTTCCCATATCCCCTTCCGTCGCGAAAAACGTCATAAACACAAACAATTTCTTTAAGCAGGATATAGAATAGACAGCGTCTCTGTCAACAAACGCGCGGAGACCTACGTGCGGAAAAGACCAACCTTTTCCTTTATCTCCTCCATGTTCTCTTCGGCTATCCGTTTCGCCTTGAGGGTTCCCTCGCGGAGTATGTCCCTTACC
This sequence comes from Thermodesulfobacteriota bacterium, assembly GCA_965207685.1. GTDB lineage: Bacteria > Desulfobacterota_D > UBA1144 > Nemesobacterales > Nemesobacteraceae > Nemesobacter. The sequence continues at coordinate 753,785 of OZ242294.1, forward strand.
TCGTCCGTCCTTTTTTCGTACTGCGCTCTTTTTTCCCTGACGGGCTCAAGGAGAAGATTTATGGCGCGGGCGAGTTTCTTCTTCACCTCTACATCCCCGACATTTCCTGTCCTGTAGCGGTCCTTGAGGTCCTCTATCTCCTCGGTATCGTTGTTGAAAAGATCGTGGTAGATAAAAACCGGGTTGCCTTCCACGGTGCCCGGTATGTCGGCCCTTATTCTCTTGGGATCGGTATACATGCTCCTTACCTTGCGCTCGACGTCCTTTTCGCTGTCGCTTAGGTATATGCAGTTGTTAAGACTCTTGCTCATCTTCCTGTTCCCGTCGGTGCCCACGAGGCGAGACGCTTTGCTGATGAGCGGTTCAGGCTCCCCGAAGTAATCTCCGTAGAGAAAATTAAACCTCCTGGCAAGCTCCCTGGTGAGTTCCACGTGGCTGAGCTGGTCTTCGCCCACCGGAACCTTGGTCGCCCGGAACATCAATATGTCGGCCGCCATGAGCACGGGATATCCGAGAAGCCCGGCCGAGTAGTTGTCCCCCACTCCCATATCCTGAATTTTTTCCTTAAGGGTGGGAATTCTCTGGAGCCTCGGCACGGGGCAAAGCATCGAGAGTATGGTTGAGAGTTCCGTTATCTGCGGCACCTGGGACTGGACATAGAAAACTGAGTTCTCCGGGTCCATTCCCACAGAAAGCCAGTCGCACACCATTTCAACCGTGTTTTCCTCAACCTCGACGGCCCTGTCGTAATGCGTGGTCAGCATGTGGAGGTTGGCAACCAGAAAAAAGCAGTCGTATTCGCTCTGAAACCTGATGCGGTTCTGAAGCGAACCCACAAGGTGTCCCAAATGAAGTTTCCCGGTCGGCCTGTCTCCGGTAACCAGGATGGGTCTTCCGCTCACTTTAACCTCCGATAAATCGATGCGTGGCGGTAATGTTACTCAAACAGTGAAGATACTCAACAGGATAGACGGGGTTTGAGCCCACCCGGTTAGGCTTTCCGCAAATTTCAGCGGAAAAACAGATGATAATAATGTTAAAAAAGTTGCAACCAAGATATTAGAAAAATATAATAGTTAGAAAGAAAAATTGAGCTGGTGATATATGTTAATCAACAATTCTCTAAGGTTAGTAGCTGTGGCTTTGCTACTCATGCTCGGTGCGGCGGCCTGTAGTAACGAAAATGATGATAAATACGATTACGAAAAGAATTACGAAACTGAAGGTGTAATCACAGGTATCGTTGACTCCCAATCCTTCCTCCTCGACAACATCCTCGTAACGCACGATTCTTCAACCCGCTTTGAACACGGCAGGGCCGAGGACCTCGCCGTCGGCAAACGCGTAGAAGTCGAAGGCACCAGAACAACTTCGGGAATTATCATCGCTCGAGAGATCGAGTTCGAGGAATAAAATTAAGAGGAAGAGGGGGTGAAAATTCTCAGTGAGAGACTCATGGACAGCTCTTGCAGTTATTCTGGTAATCTTGAGTTTAATAGCCTGTAGCGGCGGAGATGCCGACAACACGGAAACAAACAATACAACAGGACCTACAGAACAGACTGACACGGGGTTAAGAACTACCGCTTCCAGTTACGAGATCGAGGGAACAATCACAAGCATTGTTGACTCCCAGTCCTTCTTCCTTGGCAGCACCCTCATAATACACGACTCCTCGACCCGCTTTGAATACGGTAACGCCAGTGACCTCGCCGTCGGCAGACGCGTAGAAGTCGAAGGCCCAAGAATAACTCCGGGAATCGCCACAGCTCGAAAGATTGAATTTAAGGATGAAGACTATGACGATGATTACGAGGGCAATTACGAGATCGAGGGAACAATCACAAGCATTGTTGACTCCCAGTCCTTCTTGCTCGGCAACACCCTTGTAACGCATGATTCTTCCACCCGCTTTGAATACGGCAACGTCAGTGACCTCGCCGTCGGCAGACGCGTAGAAGTCGAAGGCTCAAGAACAATTTCGGGAGCAATCACAGCCCGAGAAATTGAGTTCGAGTACACAGACTATGACGATGACGACCATGATAACAGCAACAATAATGACAACTATTATGATGATTATTATGAAATTGAGGGCAGAATCACGAGTATTGTTGACTCCCAATCCTTCCTACTCGGTAGCATCCTCGTAATCCACGACTCCTCGACCCGCTTTGAATACGGCACCGCCAACGACCTCGCTGTCGGCAGACGCGTAGAAGTCGAAGGCTCAAGAACAACTCCGGGAACCGTCAGAGCCCGAGAAATCGAGTTCGAAGATAGAGACTATGACGATGATGACGACTATGGCTATGATTATTATGAGATTGAGGGCAGAATCACGAGTATTGTTAACTCCCAATCCTTCCTACTCGGCAGCACCCTCGTAATACACGATTTCTCAACCCGCTTTGAATACGGCAATGCCAACGACCTCGCCGTCGGCAGACGCGTAGAAGTCGAAGGCTCGAGAATAAGTTCAGGAGTTTTCATCGCTCGAGAAATCGAGTTTGAGGATGACTAGTTATTGCAGGCAGGCTTCATTGACACTGTACTTTCTGGTATGTTAGACTAAATGAAAATATTTCTCATTTAACAATCAGATGAACAAGGCACTTTCCTTACTACTGACAATCGCCTTTCTGGGGGCGCAGATGCTCTCTTTTGCCCATGCGGCCGAGTACGGCTCCTTGGAACACGAGCATGAGGGAGCTGCCTGTGAGATCTGCCTGAGCGCCAAGTATCAGGACTGCACAAGTCCCGGCGCCACGAGCGGAGCTTGTCTCCTTTACCACGCAGAGTGCGTCCTGCAGTCACCCACTGATGTTATCATCGTTCGGGACACTTACGAGGCGGGAATTACACGCGGACCTCCTCTCTCCTCCTAAAGCAGTAAAAAGACTTTTTTAGGGTTTCCCGTGCATAAAAGCGGGAAGCAGCGTTTTCTTTTCAAACTTAAGGAGGAAAAAATGAAGATATTGCGTTTTGCGGTCATAACCGTGTTTTTTGCCGTTCTGCCGTTTTCTCACATCCCCGCCTTCGCCACTTCAGATCAGGAGATAGAAGCTTTAAAAAAGGAGATACAGGAGATGAGATCGGAATACGAGAACCGGATTTTAAAGATGGAAGAAAAACTCGTCGAGATGGAAACCGAAGCATCTCAGGCCAAAACGACTTACTCAAAGAGCAAGGATAGCGTCTACCCAGGCAGAGCCATTTACAACAGGAACCTCAATCCTTCAATCGGAGCGATACTGGGCGGACGATTCGCCGCCTTTTCTTCGGATGAGGGCGAAATTCCCGGGTTCGTCCTGGGACACGAGGGGGAACGTGGGGCGGAAGGAATATCCCTTGGGGAAACCGAACTTAATTTTTCGACAAGTGTTGACCATAAATTCTACGGCCACATAACCACGGCTCTTGCAGACCATGGAGACGGAGTCGAGATCGAGCTTGAGGAAGCATATGTGGAGACCCTTCCAAGTTTCGGGCTTCCAACGGGCGCGACCATAAGAATGGGCCGTGCGTTCTGGACTCTGGGATACATGAACGAGCATCACGCCCACGCTGACGATTTCGCCGATCGCCCCTTGCCTTACAGGGTGTTTCTCGACAAGGCCTTTAATGATACCGGAGTACAGATTTCATACGTGCTTCCGACCGACTTCTATGTCGAGGCGGGAGGCGGTGTTTTCCGCGGAGACGATTTCCCGTTTGCAGGGGCTGAGGGTAGCGACATAAACTCGTTCAGCGCCTTTCTGCGGGTAGGCGGTGATATAGGAGAGAATTCATCCTGGAGAATCGGGGGCTATCTGCTTGACGGAGAGGCAAGCGGTCGCGGCGGCGGACATGGACACGGACACGAAGACGAGCATGCACACGAAGACGAGCATGGACATGAAGACGAGCATGGACATGAAGACGAGCATGGACATGAAGACGAGCATGGACATGAAGACGAGCATGGACATGAAGACGAGCATGGACATGAAGACGAGCATGGACACGAAGACGAGCATGGACATGAGGAGAATCTCGAGGAGTTCTTCGCCGCCGGCATGTTCACGGGCAACACGAGGCTTTACACGGTTGATTTTCGCTACACTTGGGCCCCCACCGGAAATCCCCGCCAGAAAGAGGTGCTTCTCCAGGGTGAGTATTTCTGGCGTGACGAAGAAGGCGTCTACACTCTTGCAGAAGGAGACGAGGTCCACGAAGAACATCTCGACGGGGGAAGCCACGGCTGGTACGCGCAAGGGGTTTTCAAATTCTCGCCGAAATGGAGAATCGGCGCCCGCTATTCCCAGCTATACTCTCCCGAGGATTCAGGGATAGATCACGATCCCTACGCGGTAGCAGTCATGGGAGACTGGTCAAACAGCGAGTTCTCCCGCATACGCCTTCAGTACAACTACGAAAAACTAGGAGAGGATCTAAGCGACAACCAGTTCCTGCTCCAGTACATAATGAGCATAGGTGCACACGCCGCGCATAAATACTAAGAGCAACCATAAGACGAAGCGTTAACTGACTCTCCTTTCCATCCTCCTGCCGGGGCTGCTTTTCGTGGCCCCGGCATATTGCCCCGGCATATTCCTTCGCAAAGGCAAAAGTATTTGCCTGCAAGCCGAAATGGGCGGCGTTGGCCCAGGAAATCGGAAGAACTAACGGCCCCAAGTGCAACATATTGACACTGTACTTTCTCGTATGGTAGCTTAAATGATAATATTTCTCATTTAACAATGCAGATGAGCAGAACATTTTCCTTATTGCTTACAATCACCTTTCTGGGAGCGCAGATGCTCTCCTTTGCCCATGCGGCCGAGTGCGGTTCCCGGGAACACAAGCATGAGGGAACTGAATGCGAGATCTGCCTTAGCGCCAAGTATCAGGACTATAAAGATCCCGGCGCCACGAGTGAAGTCCGCGTTCTTCACCGCACACAGCACGTCCCGCAGTCACCCACTGACGTTATCGTCGTTCGGGACACTTGCGAAGCGGGAATTACTCGCGGACCTCCCTACTCCTCCTAAGCTGTAAACAGACTTTTTATTCCCCGCGCATACGTGCGGGCAGCGGAGTTTTCTTTTCAAACTTAAGGAGGAAAAAATGAATACATTACGTTTCGCGGTCATAACCGCGTTTTTTGCCGTCTTGCCGTTTTCTCACATCCCCGCTTTCGCCGCTTCTGACCAAGAGAAGATAAAAGTATTTGCCTGCGAGCCGGAATGGGCGGCGCTGGCCCAAGAAATCGGCGGTGACAAGGTGGAAGCGTTTGCGGCGACCTCGGCCATGCAGAATCCACACTACATAAGGGCGCGCCCAAGCCTGATATCAAAAGTGCGCAAAGCCGATTTGCTGCTTTGCTCAGGCGCAAGTCTTGAAATAGGCTGGCTTCCGATTCTGCTTAAGAAGGCAAGCTCCGACCTCCAACCCGGTTCTATCGGTTACCTTATGGCGTCTCATCTGGTCACCATGCTTGAAGTCCCGGTTATGGTCAACCGCAGCATGGGAGATATACATCCGGAAGGAAATCCCCACGTACACCTGAATCCGTACAACCTGATGACGGTGGGCGAGGATCTCGCTGACCGGCTTTCGGGGATAGATCCTGAAAACGCCTCTTTTTATAAGGATAATTACCGGGATTTTTCGTCGCGTTTTCGCGTTGCGATTTCCCGATGGGAATCCGAGGCTGCCACGCTTAAAGGAAAACCGGTTGTGGTTCACCACCAAACGTTTGTTTATCTGGTTGACTGGCTTGGAATGAAACGAGTGGGAACACTTGAACCAAAACCCGGCATTCCGCCGACAACTTCTCACCTGAAGAATCTGCTGCGAAAGTTAAGAAACAGCCCGGCGGATGTGATTATCCGTACTCCTTACGATCCGGATAACGCAAGTGAATGGTTGTCGGAAAAAACCGGGACAAGGGCAATCGTGCTTCCTTACACCGTTGGCGGCAACGAGCAGAGCGGCGATCTGTTTGGACTGTTTGACAGTACTATAGCTTTGTTGAAAGAGACATATCGTGTTAATCGGTGAACTTCTGGAAATCATCGGGCCGGCAATGGCTGCCGGCCTCATGATTGCGCTTACCCATGCTCCCCTGGGCATTGAAGTGCTCCGCCGCGGCATCATTTTTATTGATCTTGCGGTGGCGCAGATTGCGGGCCTCGGGCTTGTGGTCGGCAATATGTTTATCCATGATCCGTCTCCGTGGCTGATCCAGTTCATAGCGCTTGCCTGCGCGGTCGCAGCAGGGCTGTTTTTCCGCAAGGTGGAAACTACAATGCCAGAGCGACAGGAGGCGATCATAGGGTGCACTTTCGTGCTTGCCGCATCGCTGGCGCTCCTGCTGCTGGCCGATCATCCCCACGGCGGAGAGGAGGTAAAGCACCTGCTTTCGGGACAGATGCTGTTTGTGACATGGACAGATGTAGCGAAACACGCGCCCATTTACGCGTTGATACTGCTGGCTTGGTTCTCCAAGCCAGAGGTGCGAAACAACATGGGATTTTATCTGATCTTCGCTCTCGCCATCACTTCATCGGTTCAACTGGTCGGCGTTTACGTAGTCTTCGCAAGCCTTATACTCCCGGCTTTGGCCGCGGTACAAGTCGAACGGCCATACCCTATTGCATGGCTCTGCGGAGTGGCAGCGGTTCTGTCCGGTATTGCCTTCGCCGTAGCGTTTGATATGCCCGCCGGACCGATCATCATCCTGTCATATACCGCAACGGCCCTGATTATACGAGGGGTTAGGACAGCAAAATGGGATCAGAAAACTTAAGAAAAGTTTATTGTGCGCATGCTAGTAAGGAATTTGCGAACCAACACAATGCCACCGTTAAAAGCTGCGTATCGATCAACGTTCTATATCAGGAATGTTTCAATGAAACAGTTGTCGTTAAGTAAATCCTTTCGACATGAAACGTTAGGAGGTTAGAGAGATGGGGCAATTTGATGTTGTTGTTGTTGGAGCCGGTCCGGCAGGGATAGGGATTGCGGCTATGCTTAAGGATTTGGGTATAAAGCGAATGATTGTTCTTGAGAGAGAAGAAGTCGGCGCGACTTTCGACAAATGGCCGAAGGAAATGCAACTCCTAACCCCCTCATTTACAACTAATTTTTATGGTCATCTTGACCTTAATGCGGTTATATCCGGGACCTCGCCAGCATATATGCTTCAAAAGGAACACCCCACCGGTAAGGAGTATGCGCTGTATTTAAGAACTGTATCAGAATATTTTGATTTGTCGGTTATGGAACATACAAATGTGGAGAAAGTGCTTTATTCTGAAGGCTCTTTTAAGGTTCACATTACTGAAGGAAAGCCGATAGAGTCTCGCTTTCTGATTTGGGCGGCCGGAGAATTTCAATACCCGAATACAAATTCCATTCCCGGTGCTGAACTGTGTCTGCATAACAGCCGAGTGAAAAGCTGGGAACACGTTAAAGGCGATGAAATTTATATTATCGGTGGTTATGAGAGTGGCATTGATGCAGCCATCCATTTAAGTCGATTGGGCAAGAAGGTTCGTGTATTAGACCGCGATGCGCGTTGGAGTAGAAAAACAACTGACCCAAGTGAAAACTTATCGCCTTTTACGTTGGAGAGGTTGAAGCAAGAAATAACTTATAACAGGATTGAGCTTGTTGGTAAATCCATGGTTAGGGAGATAAGGTTGGAGCAGGACAAGTATTTGATTTATGTCAGAGGCAAATCATCACCTTATCAAAGTGCCACACCACCCATTTTGGCAACAGGATTTAAAAGTAGTTTGGTCGTCATTAAAGACTTGTTTAGTTGGGAAAAAAATAAAGCTTATTGTTTGCTGAATGAGCAGGATGAATCAACCAAAACTCCTGGATTGTTTCTCGTTGGTCCACAAGTTCGTCATGATGATCTTATTTTTTGTTTTATTTATAAGTATCGGCAGAGGTTTGGTGTTGTCGCTAATGCAATTGGAAAACGATTGGGTATGGATACAGCGCTGCTTGAGCCATATCGTAATGAAGGTCTCTACCTAGATGATTTGAGCTGCTGCGGAGAGGAGTGTGTTTGCTGATGCAAGAAGAATTAGTTCAGAAAAAAGTTAAAGCCAATATAAGCATACAATGGTTATGCCAATTAATTGCCAGTTTGTCTTGGTTCACTTCCGTTATTGTTTACGGATCATTTGAACTGGGTGATTTCCTGCAATTGTCAGCTGCATCCGCGTGGACCGTATCTAATATTATGAATTATTTTACTAACAAAAATCATGTCATAAGCCAAAGCATGTGACGGTGGAGGCAGGAGGCCAGTGTCAACAGAAGTGGCTTCTGGCGCATACGACATCTTTATGTTTGGAACTCTTGAACAAAGACGCCGGTTGATGAGCTTTGTATTTTCGAACCTAGAGCTAAAGGGATTAACCATTTATTGTACCTAGCCCCTTGAAAAAACCGTTTGATAGGTTCGTAAACGCGTCTAATATTGTAGTGCCTGACACATAGCTTACACTTGATACTGGAGACATAGCTTACACAATTACGCGCATTTGAGGAGAAACTCAGATGCCTTGGAAAGAGTGTAATGCTATGGATGAACGTCTTAAATTTGTTGCTCGACTCCTGGATGGAGAAAAAATGGCTGTACTATGTCGTGAATTTGGTATCTCGCGACCGACCGGCTATAAAATCTACAACCGCTATAAGCACCATGGGTTAGAAGGCCTGAAAGAGCGTAGCCGTCGACCTTACCGCCACGCCAATCAGCTGCCCTTCCAGATTGAACGCACTATCTTGCGTATCAAACAGGAATATCCCTCTTGGGGTGCGCCCAAAATCAGGGAGAAGCTCTTGCGCGAATACCCCATGATTAAGCCCCCAGCCAAAAGCACGGTACATGCTGTTCTGGACCGTCATGGCTTGGTGAAGCGACGAACGCGTCGGCGTTACAAGGCGGAAGGTACGCCCCTGAGCGACGCCCATTCACCCAATGGACTTTGGTGTGCTGACTACAAGGGGGAGTTTAGGTTGGGCAACCGCAAGTACTGTTATCCCCTGACCATCACTGACTACAGCTCGCGCTTTCTGCTGGCCTGTGAAGGCCTTGAATCCACTCGTTCATCCTTTGCTTTTACCGTCTTTGAGCGGGTCTTCAAGGAATACGGACTGCCAACAGCCATCCGGACCGATAACGGCATTCCCTTCTCTTCCCCAAATGCCCTGTTCGGCTTGAGCAAGCTCTCGATCTGGTGGCTGCGACTGGGTATTAATATCGAACGTATCAAGCCCGGCAGCCCGCAACAAAATGGGCGCCATGAACGTATGCATCGTACCTTGAAAAAGGAAGCTACCCGACCGGCTTCTTTCAACTTCTTGCAACAGCAGAGTCGGTTTGATGACTTTATCGAGGTTTACAATAATGCGCGCCCACACCAGGCATTGAATATGAAGTACCCCGGTGAAGTGTATACACCTTCTGCCAGAATCTACCGGCCACCGGATGAACCCGACTACCCCTACCATGATAGAACCATCCGCATTACCCAATGTGGTAGAATCTGTATCGGTAAACGAAAAATTAATCTCTCTACTGTCTTTGCGGGTCAAATAGTAGGGATCCGTGAGGTGGCTGATAATATATGGCTGGTCAGCTTCCTTGATTATGACCTGGGATTTTTTGATGAGGAGGAAGGCCGGGTAGAACCGGCCACGAATCCTTTTTTACTAAAAGTGTAAACGATGTCTCCGGTATAAACTGTTAACGATGTGTCCGGTACATACCATATTGAAGAATGGCGCGCCCGGAGGGATTCGAACCCCCAACCTCTTGATCCGTAGTCAAGCGCTCTGTCCAGTTGGGCTACGGGCGCGGAAAAGCGACGCTTCCTAATGGTTCCTGAGCCAAGTGGCGCAGTCAACCCGGAAAATGGCGGGAACAATTAACAATACGGATTTCTATATTATAATAGTCGTTCTGAATTTTATTCTGGAAAAAACGAAATGGAAAAGCTCGAATCACTGCTTGACATCGAAGTCGAAACCTATCTTCGCAGGGTGAAAGACAAAGAAGAGGTAAAGAATCTTGTTTCCGGGAACCTCAGCCGGAAAACCTACGCAAGGTTCCTGTTCACTTTCTATATAATCGAATTTCTGAGTCAAAGAGCGGTTAACATGGCAAGCATAAACACGAAGGACTCCGATCCATACCTAAGCAAAAGGTTTCATTCCTGCGCACAGGGAGAACTCGGACATGCCGAAATTGCCCTTCGTGATCTAAAAGATCTCGGAGAAAAGGAAATCAACCCTTTCTGCCTTGAAATCGTAAGGGAATACGACGAATTTCTTCAGAACGCCGCCGAGCAGTTTCCTCTCGCGATACTCGGACACTCCTATCTGTTTGAAAACGTATCGGGGCTTCTTTTCCCCGAATTAGAAACAGTTCCCGACCCCTCGACTTTCATAGATGTTCACGCCAAGGAAGATCCCGCGCACTCCCTGGCGATAAAGAAAACGGTAAGAAGAATCGAAAAAGATCTCGGCAAAGAAGAGATCGAAAAAATCGTCCAGTTCAGCAGGGAAAGCGGAGATTACCTGATGCGGCTACTTGACTCCCTTGCCTAAACCCAGGATCTCCCCATAGCGAAAACACGAGACCAGATGATCGTTAACCACCCCCGTCGCCTGAAGATGGGCGTAGACGATAGTGGGACCCATGAAGCGGAAGCCCCGTTTTTTAAGGTCGCGACTGACCGTCACTGAAAGTTCCGTCGAGGCAGGCACTGCCGAGAGCTCCTCCCAGGCGTTAGTAACCGGGACTCCGCCGGCAAACCCCCACAGGTAATCGCAAAAGCTTCCGAATTCTTCCCGTATTTCAAGGAACCGAGCGGCATTGTTTATCGAAGCCTCTATCTTCTTTCGGTTGCGTATTATTCCGCTGTCAGACATGAGTTGCTGTATCTTTTCCTCTCCGTAGCGGGCGACTTTTTCCGGATCGAACCCGTCGTAAAGACGCCTGTAGTTCTCCCTTTTGCGAAGAACCGTGAGCCAGCTGAGGCCGGCCTGGGCGGATTCGAGGACCAGAAACTCAAACTGCTTTTCGTCGGAAAAAACGGGAACTCCCCACTCGTTGTCGTGGTAGGCTCTCTCAAGATCGGTGTGCTCGCACCAGGGACATCTTCGCATTCTATTTACTCCTGCGGTTCAAAGAAAGGCATTGTAGAGAAACCCGAAGAAAAGCACCTGAGGGACAGTCACTACTGGAAGAAGCAAGGCTGTCTTTCTGCCTATGTTAGTCCAGAGAAGTCCGATCTCCGTATAGTCGGTCACAACCCCCGCCATAAGGAAAACAAAGGGATTTCCAAACGCCTGGACCTTGTCATAGATCTCAAACGCAATAACCGAACTTCCCTCGCTGCAGACCTCAATCACCGTGGCTCCCACAAGGGTGAGCAGAAGGCCACCTGTGTCCGGACCCAGATAACGCATAAAAAATTCCCCGGGCACGTATACGTCTATCAGGACCGCCGCTATAAGGCCGATTATAAGCCACCAGAGAACCATGTTGGAAAGATGGAGACTCCCCCTGAGAACCCCCGGAACACCTTCCCTCAGGGAAAAATTCTTTATCTTCTCCCACTCGTATCCTTCTCCCAGGCCCGTGACGTCGTTTTTCTCCACGTAGCCTCCCCGCTCAAGTGCCTCGAATATGATGCCGGTAATAATAGCGATAAATCCCGCCGTGACTATGAACAGAACACCTTTCCATCCGAAAAAGCTTATGAGAAGAATGGTTACGGGGAAATTCGCCCAGGGAGAAGCGAGCAGAAATGTTATCACGGCCGAGGTGCTTGCCCCTTTTTTGTAGATCTGGATCGCTATGGCGAGTATTCCGTGGGAACAGGAAGACATTAGAAAACCTCCCGCAAGCGCGTAGAAAAGCGATGGCTTGCCTGTTTTACCAAGGTATCTGTATATAAACCCCTGGGGAACGAAATAATCTATTGTCCCGCCCAGAAGAAAACCCACTGCAAGCGGAATGGCGAGCAGTCGGAGATAGCCCAGAAGAGAAGCATTAAGGGCTGAAAACGGCGGAAGGAAGGAAACGGCTACCAGGAAGAGAAGCAACGCAAGGGATATCTTCAGGTTTCGGCTGACCCGAAGAGGTTCGCCGGGTGGCGGAGTGTGGCAGCAGGAAGCCTCGTTCATTGTATTAATTTTAACATAATTTAAAGTTCCGACCGAACGCTTCTCACCCTCGCCCACGGCGCAACGAAGGAAAAACTTCCCTGTTTGTCCGCTTTTTTTTCTAGGGTAAAATCCTTGCATTATGGGAAAGAGAATCGTGGTAGCCATGAGCGGAGGGGTAGACAGTGCAACTACCGCCGCTCTTCTTAAATCCCAGGGGCATGAAGTCATAGGAGTAACCATGCAGCTTTGGGATTATGGAGAGAGCGAGGGAGGATGCTGCTCTGCAGATGAGGTCTGCGACGCGAGAAGAGTCGCGTACGAGATAGGGATACCTCACTACGTGGTAAATTACATGGATTCCTTCAGGGAACTCGTGGTCTCCGATTTTGTAAGCAAATACGATTCGGGAGAAACCCCCATACCCTGCGTGCTCTGCAACCAGTTCATGAAGTTTGACTTCCTTCTGAAGCGGGCTCTTGAACTTGACGCGGATTTTCTCGCCACGGGCCACTACGCGAGGATATCCCAAAGCGCCGAAACCGGCGAGTATTCCCTTGAGCGGGCCGTTGATCCCGCCAAGGACCAATCTTATTTCCTCTTCACCCTAGGCCAGAGAGAACTTCAAAGGCTCATTTTCCCCTTGGGAGACAAAACGAAAACCGAAGTGAGAAAAATTGCCGAGGATATGGGACTCAGGGTCGCAACTAAGGCCGAGAGCATGGGCGTCTGCTTCATCACCGGAGACGGCTACAGGGAATTTCTCGAACCCTACCTTAAAAGAGGAAAAATAGAGGGTGACGTAGTGGACATGGAGGGAAATCCCGTCGCCAGGCACAGGGGAATCGCATCTTTTACCATCGGGCAGAGACGCGGACTCGGTTTCGCCAAAGGAAAGCCGATGTACGTTGTCGGTATTGACGCCGAGCGAAACGAGGTCAGAGTCGGAGAGGAAAAGGATCTATACAGCAATACCCTCACGGCACAAAATCTATCGTGGGTAAGCGAGCCTCCAGAAGGAGAAATCGAAGTGCGTTCGAAAATAAGGTACCGCCACGGCGCGGTTCCTTCCAGAGTGACCGTCACGGACGATGGAGAGGCAACAGTGAGTTTCTCGGAACCGCAAAAAGCCGTAACACCCGGCCAGGCAATCGTTTTCTACAAGGACGAAACCGTGGTGGGCGGCGGCTGGATAAAAGGGGTGCGGGTCCAATGAAAAGAATCTCCGTAGTAACCCTTGGGTGCAAGGTTAACCAGTATGACACTGCCGCCTTGCTTAACCATCTTCCGTCTTCCGAGTTCGTAAAGAACAAAAAATTCGACGAACCGGCTGACGTGTACGTAATAGATACCTGCACCGTCACGCACAAGGCGGATTCAGAAGCGAGGAACTACATATACAGGGCGAAACGATCAAATCCCCGCGGCGTGGTAATAGTGACGGGCTGCTACGCCCAAGTCTCCCCAGAGCATCTCTCGGCCATGGAGGAAGTCGACTATGTAATCGGAAATTCCCACAAGTTCTCATCCCTTCTCGGAGTCATACGCCGGGGAGAAGTTCAGAATGAGCCGAAAGTTCTAATATCGGACATCTTCAAAGAAAAGAAAAGGAAGTTCGACACCCCGGATATCAGATTCTTTCCCGACAGGACAAGGGCGTTTCTCAAGGTGCAGGACGGGTGCAACTACGCCTGCACATTCTGCGTCATTCCAAGGGCGCGCGGGCGATCCCGCAGCCTAGAGGCGGATGAAGTTATCTCGAGGCTAAGAACTCTCGCCCGGGCGGGTTACAGGGAAGTAGTCCTCACCGGCGTTCACCTAGCAAGCTACGGAAGGGACATAAGTTCTGACCTCGTCGGCCTGCTTGAAAAGATTGAGGAATCCGGGGCGGTACGTAGGATAAGACTGAGCTCGCTTGATCCAGCGGATACCACGGAAGAGCTGATCAATTTCGTCTCGGAATCGGAAATCGTCTGTCCGAGTTTTCACGTAGCGCTTCAAAGTGGAGACAGAGATGTTCTCAGAAGAATGAGAAGAAGGTACAGCCCCGAGCAGTTCCTTGAGTGCACGGACACTATACGCAGCGTTCTACCGGAGGCCTCGATCGGCACGGACATAATGGTCGGGTTTCCCGGAGAAACGCAAGAGCAGTTTGAAAATTCCCGTGACGTCGCGGCCGCTTCAGAACTCACCTACTTCCACGTGTTTCCCTATTCCATAAGGAAAATGACTCCTGCCGCGAATATGAAGGACCAGGTTTCCCCGCAGGTGAAAAAGGAAAGAGCGGCGGAGCTTCGCGCACTTGGAAAAACGAAAAAAGAAAACTTTTACAGAACGTTCATAGGCAAAACCCTTGACGCCATTGTTGAGAGCAAGTCAAACTGCACCACGGAAAACTACATACACGTAAAATTGACTGAAGGTGCTATCGATACCGGAACGGAAATAAAGGTGAAAATAGAAGATGTAAGAAACGAAGTTGCCTATGCGACGGCCGTGTGAGTGGCTTCCCTGAGACTGTTCCGTCGCCGAGCACCCTAAATTTGTCCCTGATAAACTTTCCTGCTTACTTAAATCAAAGATGCGGCTTTTATGTTTCTTACACGGAAACGCCTTGCAATTTCGGAGTCTATTTCCCAGAACTGTAGTGCCTGACACATAGCTTACACTTGATACTGGAGACATAGCTTACACAATTACGCGCATTTGAGGAGAAACTCAGATGCCTTGGAAAGAGTGTAATGCTATGGATGAACGTCTTAAATTTGTTGCTCGACTCCTGGATGGAGAAAAAATGGCTGTACTATGTCGTGAATTTGGTATCTCGCGACCGACCGGCTATAAAATCTACAACCGCTATAAGCACCATGGGTTAGAAGGCCTGAAAGAGCGTAGCCGTCGACCTTACCGCCACGCCAATCGGCTGCCCTTCCAGATTGAACGCACTATCTTGCGTATCAAACAGGAATATCCCTCTTGGGGTGCGCCCAAAATCAGGGAGAAGCTCTTGCGCGAATACCCCATGATTAAGCCCCCAGCCAAAAGCACGGTACATGTGTAGTGCCTGACACATAGCTTACACTTGATACTGGAGACATAGCTTACACAATTACGCGCATTTGAGGAGAAACTCAGATGCCTTGGAAAGAGTGTAATGCTATGGATGAACGTCTTAAATTTGTTGCTCGACTCCTGGATGGAGAAAAAATGGCTGTACTATGTCGTGAATTTGGTATCTCGCGACCGACCGGCTATAAAATCTACAACCGCTATAAGCACCATGGGTTAGAAGGCCTGAAAGAGCGTAGCCGTCGACCTTACCGCCACGCCAATCGGCTGCCCTTCCAGATTGAACGCACTATCTTGCGTATCAAACAGGAATATCCCTCTTGGGGTGCGCCCAAAATCAGGGAGAAGCTCTTGCGCGAATACCCCATGATTAAGCCCCCAGCCAAAAGCACGGTACATGCTGTTCTGGACCGTCATGGCTTGGTGAAGCGACGAACGCGTCGGCGTTACAAGGCGGAAGGTACGCCCCTGAGCGACGCCCATTCACCCAATGGACTTTGGTGTGCTGACTACAAGGGGGAGTTTAGGTTGGGCAACCGCAAGTACTGTTATCCCCTGACCATCACTGACTACAGCTCGCGCTTTCTGCTGGCCTGTGAAGGCCTTGAATCCACTCGTTCATCCTTTGCTTTTACCGTCTTTGAGCGGGTCTTCAAGGAATACGGACTGCCAACAGCCATCCGGACCGATAACGGCATTCCCTTCTCTTCCCCAAATGCCCTGTTCGGCTTGAGCAAGCTCTCGATCTGGTGGCTGCGACTGGGTATTAATATCGAACGTATCAAGCCCGGCAGCCCGCAACAAAATGGGCGCCATGAACGTATGCATCGCACCTTGAAAAAGGAAGCTACCCGACCGGCTTCTTTCAACTTCTTGCAACAGCAGAGTCGGTTTGATGACTTTATCGAGGTTTACAATAATGCGCGCCCACACCAGGCATTGAATATGAAGTACCCCGGTGAAGTGTATACACCTTCTGCCAGAATCTACCGGCCACCGGATGAACCCGACTACCCCTACCATGATAGAACCATCCGCATTACCCAATGTGGTAGAATCTGTATCGGTAAACGAAAAATTAATCTCTCTACTGTCTTTGCGGGTCAAATAGTAGGGATCCGTGAGGTGGCTGATAATATATGGCTGGTCAGCTTCCTTGATTATGACCTGGGATTTTTTGATGAGGAGGAAGGCCGGGTAGAACCGGCCACGAATCCTTTTTTACTAAAAGTGTAAACGATGTCTCCGGTATAAACTGTTAACGATGTGTCCGGTACATACCAACGGATGAGTGGCGGAGAGAGTGGGATTCGAACCCACGAAGGGGCTTTCACCCCTTACTCGATTAGCAATCGAGCGCCTTCGACCACTCGGCCACCTCTCCCCGCTCGGTGAAAAATCATAACTCAACGGAAAACAGAGTCAAAACTCCGCTTCGCCTCTTTTTTTTCAACCCTTAACGGAAAAAATCTCAAGAATCAGCAAAACACCGTCTGCATTGTTTTCAACGGTACAATTCTCTCCGTCTTCAAGAAGAATTGTTTGCCCCGGACAGAGCTCATCGCTGCCTTTATCGCCGATTATCAGAGCTTCTCCTTCGAGAACCAGCAGTCGGAGGTTTTGAGAGGGGGTGTTCTCTGTCCTTGTGGATTTGCCGGGGAAAACAGTCGTTTTCATTACTTTTGAGAGCTCTCCTTTTTCAATTTCTTCCCTGTTACCCCAAGGATAGTGAACTACTTTCGGGCGACTTGCCTCATCCCTGCCCCGCTCTCCTAATTCCTTCGCAAACTCACCCGCCTCATTCGAGCGGTCAAGATCGGAGACAAAAACGGCATCCTTAGTTTCAACCACCGCAACATTGCGAAGACCGGCTACGCAGACAAGCCTCGAACTGCTTCTTACAAGGGAATCCTCCGTGCCCTTCAGGATTATGTCTCCTTCAAGCAGGTTGCCTTCAGAGTCTTTCGGGAAAAACTCGTAGAAAAGCCGCCATGACCCTATGTCGCTCCACGGAAAAGAAGACGGTATTACTGCTCCACGTGAGGTCTTCTCCATTACCGCGCGGTCAAAGGGAACGGAAGGAAGCCCAGCGTAGACATCCCTGTCGATTTCCCTGCGGGAAGCTCCGTGAATCGGTTCATACACATCGGGGCAAAGAGCTGCGTATTCATCGATCATAGTACGGGCCCGGAAAACGAACATTCCGCTGTTCCAGAAGAAATTTCCCGAAAGCAGGTACTCACTCGCAACTTCGGCACTGGGTTTTTCAACGAATCTTTTTATTTTAAGCCCGCCCTCGCGAAGCGGTTCTCCTCCCTCGATGTAGCCGTATCCGGTCTCGGGTGCTGAGGGAGTGATCCCGAAACAGACTACGTAATCGTCTTCGGCAAGCGAAACAGCCCTTCGCACGTGATCACGGAAATTCTCATTGTCCCCGATCACATGATCCGAGGGGAAAACCATTATCACCGCGTCTTCGTCTTCAGAGGCAACCTCAAGCGTTCCAAGCAGAATCGCCGGGGCGGTGTTTCTGCCAACGGGCTCGCTAATAATTTCTATCTTTCCCGAGAAATCCGTGTAGCGAAGGTTCTCTTCAATCAGGAGCCGCTGTTTTTCCTCAAGCACAACCAATATGTTCTCCTCGGCGACAAGACGGGCGGCTCGCTTAAGCGTTCCAAGCAGAAGCGATTCATCTCCGCTTATGCTGAGGAATTGCTTGGGCAGAGACTCCCTTGAGAGAGGCCAGAGCCTGGTTCCCCTTCCCCCGGCAAGAATAAGGCAGTAAAGATTTTCTTTAGGCATTTTGAGAACCGAAGTTACGCAGAACAGCTTCTGAGTTTTACTCTACCTGATGCGACTCCTTCAGGAGATCCCATACAGTTTTCACTGGATTAAACGTTGTGGAGGGAACTTCCACGAAAACGGTTATCCAGCCTGACATGGAACCGTTCCAGAGCCCGGGAAGCTCAAGCGCCTTTATCTTCATAGTACCGAAGGTCTTTTCGGTGATAATTCCGGCTTCGGGATCGATAAAGTCGGGCAGGTTGAATTTCTCTCCCTTAAAATTCTTCACTCCGCAGACAATATCCACAGGATTAAAATGGGTTGAGTTCTCCCATATACGTCGCTGCGAAGAAGAATCGTGATCAACTTCGGCGCTTTCAACTATCTGAAGGGACTCTCCTTCTTCTCCTTCCACCCAGAACGGACCGCCGCCCGGCTCGCCCACGTTTTTTACAACGCCGCATACCCTGACGGGCCTGTCAAGCGCTTGGAGCAGGTGGTTCCTCCTGTCGGCTTCAGAAAATCCTGAAAACTCCCGAGGAAGGCTCAAAAAAAGCTCTCCCCGGCAGAAAGAAGCTATTTCTCGCTCCAGGGATTCTGAGATCCGGTGAGAAGAAAGGGCCTCTGTATATAGGAAAACCCTTCTCTGGATGGAAAGCAGGAGTCCCCCTAGTGTCTTTTTCCACTTGACCGTATCGGGAAGAAGCGCTTCTTTCGCAACGTTATCTATGTTTTTTATAAAAATGCAGTCATAGCATAGCTCGTTAAGATTTTTTAGCAGCGCCCCGTGTCCCGCGGGCCTTCTGAGCAAAGATCCATCGGCATCCTTAACGGGCGTGTTGTCCATTGTGACCGCGATTGTGTCCGTTTCGGGATCCTGAACCGAGTAAGTCACGTCAAATGAGATCCCCTCCGAGGAAAAAAAAGAAACTGCTTTCTCCTCCTCTTGAGCGAACTCCTCGGCAAATGCGGTGGGAATCGTAAAATGCATGGAGACTGTGCCGCGCGAACTTATATATTCAAGGGCTTCCTTGAAATGCTCGCAAAAAGCCGTTCTCCTCTCACCGCCGTAACTATGAAAAGGCACAAGCCCTTTCGGAACGTTTCCGTAACCCAGGCCTTCACTTCCCAAAAGGGTGTCAAAAATGAGTCTGAAGTTTCCCGAAGAGGCAACCTTTTCAAGGCTTTCCCCTAACCCCTCTTCAAGCAGGCCCGCAAAAGGAAATCTTGCTGCGCCTGAGAGTAATTGCTCAAGTATCTTCTTCTCTTCGGGATTCAAAACCTCTTCTTCCGAGGAAAAGGCTTCCCGAAGCGCATCAAGGTCCCGGAACATTCTCGAGGCCGCTCCCGATGCCGGAACGAATTTGCATACGCTCGTTTCGGAAAGAGAACCCTCGTATTGCTGCTGAAGTGCCCGGGATTCACCCTCTCCCAGTTTTCTTATGCCGTCACCTATTGTCGCGGGGCGAAGGAGCCTGCGGAACGGGTAACCCTTTTTGAACCGTTCAATCTGTTTTTGAATATCCAAGATACGAATTTCCCGCAGCGGAACCTAATGCGAAAACTATACATAAAAAAGCTGGAAATCCCCCAAACGCCAAGCGGAATTCCGTGCGATTTTTCAATCGGGGTGGCGGGACCGACGGGATTTGAACCCGCGACCTCTGGCTTGACAGGCCAGCGTTCTAACCAGGCTGAACTACGGCCCCGTTTAAATCAGATGGTGGGCGGTACAGGATTTGAACCTGTGACCCCCTGCTTGTAAGGCAGGTGCTCTCCCGCTGAGCTAACCGCCCGGAAAAACGCAAAAAAACAGGCAATCTGTATAACCGAATAAAAACTCTTTGTCCAAGACTAAGACACAGAACGGTTAAAGTCCATGCTCTTCTATGAACTTTTCCGCGTCCATAGCCGCCATGCACCCGCTTCCCGCCGCCGTTATAGCCTGTTTGTATCTTGTATCCTGTATGTCTCCGGCGGCAAAAACACCGGCAATGCTTGTTTCAGAGGTGCCGTTATTGGTAATCAGGTAACCGTTATCGTCCATCTCAAGCTGTCCCCTGAAAATTCCGCTGTTCGGAGTGTGCCCGATCGCCACGAACATGCCCTGGCATTCCTTAACGTAACTCTCCCCGGTCACGACATCCTTTATCCGCACCCCCGTTACTCCGTCCTCTCTTGAACCCAGCACATCCTCAACGACCCCGTTCCATATAAAATCTATTTTTTCGTTTTCTCTGGCCCTCTGCTGCATTATCACCGACGCCCTGAGCCTGTCGCGCCTGTGAACCACCGTAACCCGGGTAGCGAACTTGGTAAGAAAGATGGATTCCTCCATGGCACTGTCCCCTCCCCCGACAACCACAAGTTCCTTATCCCTGAAGAAAAATCCGTCGCATGTGGCGCACGTGGAAACCCCGTAACCCACAAGCTCGCGTTCGGAAGGCAGACCGAGCATCCTCGCCGTGGCACCCGAAGAAATAATGAACGTGGAAGCAAGTATCTGCTCGTCTTCCGTCGATACGCGAAACGGTCTTTCGGAGAAATCGACAGCGGTTACGGCTTTTTGCACGCACTGCGCCCCGAAACGTTCGGACTGTTCTCTCATAAGATCCATGAGTTCAGGACCCATGATTCCGTTTGGAAATCCCGGGAAATTCTCAACATCGGTAGTCGTGGTAAGCTGCCCGCCGGCTTCCGGACCTTCAAATACAAGCGGCTCAAGATTCGCCCGCGCTGCGTAAAGGGCCGCGGTCAGCCCCGCCGGGCCGGAACCCATTATGACCACCTTGTAACTTTCTTTCAGTTCTTTCACTTCGCACCCCTGCAATTTCTTTTTAGAACAGGCACTTTATACTACATTCAGGCAGTGGTTTTTCAAGAAACAAAACAGACGGAGGAGGAAGCCTAAACCCTCCTCCGCAAACGCTTACGCTAATGGAATCCGCAAAGAAAACTCCGCTTTATGACAGACACGCAGCCCAGGGAGCCGTATTCGGCGAAACGGGTGGATTTTTTCTTCCGAAAAGCTACGGTGACCCGGAAGGGGAAGTAAGAACCGCGAGAGGATCCGTGGGCGTTATAGATATTTCAAGCAGGGGAAAACTCATGCTGTCGGGAGCCGACCACATAAAATTCCTGCAGGGAATGCTCACAAACGACGTAAAGGAAAAAAACCCCGGGACAGGCGTCTACGCGGCAATACTCACCCCCAAGGGGAAAATGACTTCAGACATGAGAGTATTTAAGAGCGAGGACTCAGTCTACATGGACACAGAACCCGGCATGAGCGGGGACATAGCGGAGCTTCTTCGCGGATTCAGGCTTTCATACAAAGCCGAAGTGGTCGACGTTACGGAAGATTACTGCGTTTTTCACGTGTGCGGTCTAGGCTGCGGGGAGTTAATCGAAAAGCGCCTCGGCGTCGACTTAAAACAGATGAAGGAATACGATCATCGGCCTTGCGGCGAGGCAACCGTAATAAAGCTCAACAGAACGGGAGAAACCGGTTTTGACGTTCTTTTTGAAAACCGCGGGGCCCAGAAAATCTGGGAACTTCTCCTTGAAAATCAGCCGGCCCCGGGACTTTGCGGACAGGAGGCTCTCGAAACCCTGAGAATAGAAGCCGGAATCCCCCTTTACGGAAAGGATATGGACATCTCCACAATACCAATTGAAGCCGGCATATGGGAGGCCCTTGACTTTGAAAAGGGCTGCTATGTGGGACAGGAAGTAATAGCAAGGATAAAGTGGAGAGGAAGAGTAAACTGGCACCTCGCGTATTTCGAGGCGCAGCAAGACGGCGGCGCGTTACCAGGAGACACGCTCTGGGTTAAGGAAAAAAAAGTGGGGAGAATAACCTCTTCGACATACTCTCCAACCCTGGAGAAAAATATTTCCATCGGCTATATAAGGAGGGAATTCTGCGATTTTCGGGGAGAAATATCCGTCAGCGTGGAACACCGCGCCGATAAAACTCCAAACACGGTAAAAATAACTGAAAAACCCTTTTATAGCCGCTTTGAATAGTCAAAAAAAATGCTATAGTTTAAAAGTTAACTATTTGCCGTAGACTCGTCCGGGCTACAGAGGTGCGTACGGCGAGTATTTCGGGTTTGATCATGTTTTAACTAAAGAAGAGGTAATTACAAAAAATGATACTGGATAGGCTTCTGAAACATTTTTCAAACGATCTGGCAATCGACCTCGGAACTGCAAACACCCTTGTATACCTCAAAGGCCAGGGGATAGTGTCTAACGAACCGTCGGTTGTAGCAGTGCAGCACATTCCGGGACATAAAACAAGACTCATCGCTGTAGGCAGGCAGGCCAGGGAGATGGTAGGAAGAACTCCCGAGTCGATCAAAGCCATAAGACCTCTTCGCGATGGGGTTATCGCCGATTTCGAAGCGGCTCAGAAAATGATCGAGTACTTCATAAAGAAATCCAATGGCAACAAAAGAAGCTTCGTGCGCCCGAGAGTAATAATATCGGTTCCCCTTGAGATTACCGAAGTAGAGAAAAGAGCCGTAAGAGAATCGGCCGAGGCGGCAGGAGCCCGGAAAGTATATCTGATTGAAGAAACAATGTGCGCCGCCATAGGGTCCGGGATAGAAGTACATAGACCCTCGGGTAACATGGTGGTCGACATAGGAGGCGGTACCACGGGAATAGCCGTTATTGCGCTGTCCGGGATAGTTGTGAGTAAATCAATCAAAATCGGCGGAGACAAGATGGATGAAGCCATACAGCAGTGGTTGAAAAGAAATCACAACATAGTAATCGGATACAGGACGGCTGAAGAACTTAAGAAAAAGTTCTCCTCACACCCGGAAATAAACAACGCCAAGAGGATGCAAATGAAAGTAACCGGAAGAAACAACATTTCCGGTGTTCCTTCAATGCTCACAATTGACGCCGAGGAAATCGGAGAGGCAGTAGAAGAAACCATAAACCAGATAGTCGATGCAATCATGCAGACCTTGGAAAGAACCCCGCCGGAACTCTCCGCGGATGTCTTTGAATCGGGAATAATGCTAGCTGGAGGCGGCTCGCTTCTAAAAGGGCTGCGCAACCGGATAGAGCAAAAAACCGGCATACAGATAAAAAGGGCCGAGCAACCCCTTGATTGCGTCGTTATGGGCTCCGGAAAAGCTCTCGAAGATATAGATCTTCTAAACTCCGTCGCCATATAAACTATAGAAAGCCTGCGATATTAGGCGGATTTCATCGTGTCCCGATCCATGGAGTTGTCAGCACAGAAATCAGGGTTGATTTACTTCTGGTCTTCTAATCAGTCATAAAGCCGGATTGTAACTTCACTTAGCCTTGAAACTTGAGTTTTTCTGTGTTAGAGTAAGATTCTAGTAGTTTTCTGCTTTGGTGTCTCGTAAGTTCTTGCAACGGTTGCCATTATAGCGTGGACAACGATTTCTTCCGCCGGTTGTGAGAAGCAGGATTAAGCATTCCCGACCGGAAGGGAACCTTAATGAGAAAATTTTTCAGTAGAAATCAGCTTTTTCTGTCCTTCGTCCTTATAATTGCGCTAATCCATCTGCTGCCCGTCGTTTTTGATCTGGCAAAGAGAGAAAATAATTACACCACAAAGTTGATGCTTAGCGTTAACTATGGTTCTGGCGCTTTCGCAAACCACATAAAAGATGGCGTAAGATACTACTGGAACCATTATATCGACCTAGTCGATACAAGCGTTGAAAACTCCCGCCTGAAGGCGCAGCTGGAGGAGATGGAAGCGCAAGAGGTGATGCTGACGGAAATAAGGCTTGAGAACGAAAGATTAAGAAGTCTTCTTAACTATAGAAAATCCTTTGAGGGAGAAGTGGTGGGAGCAAAGGTCATAGGAAGCAGCCCTTCGTTGGTGGGGCCTGGCTTTCTTATAATAGACAAAGGATCGTCTTCCGGGATAAGTGAGGGATCTCCGGTACTTAACAACGTAAGAGCTATAGGAACCGTACACTCGGTAAGTGAAAAAACCTCCATGGTAATGCTAATGACGAATCCCTCAAGCGTAGCGGATGCAATTGTACAGAGGAGCCGCGCACGAGGCATAGTTGCTGGAGCGGGAAATCACTACGTTATGAAGTACATTGAGCAAGAAGACGATATCATAGTCGGAGACAAGATCATATCATCCGGAAAAGACAATGTTTTCCCAAAAAATATTGTTATAGGAACCGTAACAAGAATCGAGCCGGACGGAGGACTTCAAAAGGCCATCATAAAACCGGTAATCGATGTGAGCAGGGTTGAAGAGGTGCTCATACATCTCAATTAGCTCTCTCCAACTGAATCCAGTTGGAATATGATGAGAATAAACTTCTCTTTTCTTTTCTACCTATTCTGCTCTTTTCTCTTCATCATTATCCAGACATCGGTAATCCCGACATCTTCTCTGGGCAAATTCACCCCTGACCTCAATCTGATCTTAATAATCTGCTTGGCAATCAGAACCGAAATACCTTATCTGTTCACACTTGCCATGCTTAACGGGTTTTTAATGGATGTTTTTTCGGCCGGAGCTTTGGGACTCCATACGGTCACGAGATTCGCCGTGTTTCTGACTCTGCGAGTGAGCATGCACAATCTTAATTACAGCCCCAACCACCCCGTTTTCCTACCTCTGGCACTTTTTATAGGAACCCTGCTCATGCACTTGCTGCTACTGATATTGCTTCTGTTTAGACCAGACAGCGGACAGGCGGCATTCCTCAGTGTTGAGCTAGCTTTTTATCAAGCTATCATTAATACAATAGTCGGTGTTCCGATAATAATGCTCCTGAGGAAACTGGATGGAATTCCAAAAACATAGATTCACAATAGCCTTCTCCCTAATTGTGCTGTTTTTTGTCGTCTTCTCGGCGAGGTTGTTTTACCTCCAGATATACAAGGGCGGGGAATACAGAAATTTTTCGGAAAGAAATATCCTGAGGGCACTTGAACTTCCTGCGCCCAGAGGACGCGTTTTCGATAGAAACGGCGAAAAAATTCTCTATAACAAACCGTCTTTTAACATACGAATATTTCCGAGAGAAATAACAGATACCGAGGAGCTCGCGGAAGAACTTGCGGAGATAATAAACGTTCCGAAGGAAGAACTTCGGAAAGAACTTCGGAGAATAGCAAACCTCAAAAATTTCTATCCCGTCACAATCGCCAAGGACATAAGCAGGGAAGAGCTTCTTCTGGTCGAAAAGAACAAGGAAACACTAGAGGGCATATTTCTTGAAGTGGGGCACAAGAGATTCTATCCGCATGGAGAGGCAGCCGCCGTGCTTCTGGGATACACGGGAATCGCCGACGCGGAAGAGGTAAGAACCTACGGTCGGATCAAGGCAGGGAACGAACTCGGAAAAATGGGTGTTGAAAAGATCTTTGACAACGAACTCAGAGGAACAAACGGCCTTGAATACGTCATGGTAAACGCACACGGAAAGGTGATCTCAGACTCAGTTGCCGCACTATTACCAACCCGCAAGAACAGGGAAATGGTTCAGGGAAAAGATATACATCTTACCATTGACGCACAACTGCAGAAAGTCGCCTATGACGCTCTGGGTGAAGAGAAAGGAGCCATAGTCGCAATGGACGTAAAAAGCGGAGAAATTCTGGCAATGGTAAGTCGTCCGTCTTATCGCCCCGAGCATATCTCGAAGGAGCTTTCGCCTGGGCAAAGAAGAAAAACAAGAAAGAAAGAATCTTTTTCCCTTCTAAACCGCTCAACCCAAGGAACCTATCCGCCCGGGTCAGTACTCAAAATAATCACGGCCTTCGCGCTGCTAGAGGAAAAAACTGCCGATCCGGAGTCGTCCGTATACTGCCCGGGTTATTATTTGATAAACAAGAAACGTTTTAACTGCTGGCGCGAAGAAGGCCATGGGCATATGGACCTCCATAAGGCAATTGTCGAATCGTGCGACGTATACTTCTACAAACTTTCCCTGAAGCTTGGTGTTGACGGCCTTTACCCCTATCTGAAAAAATTCGGACTTGGAGAAAGAACCGGTATAGCACTGCCTGAGAAACGTGGAGTGAACCCATCCAAGACATGGAAAAGAAAACACCTGAAAGAACCTTGGTACCCAGGCGAAACTGCAATCCTAGCAATAGGTCAGGGATATGTTACCGCAACTCCTCTTCAGATAAGTGTTATGACTTCAGCAATAGCAAACGGAGGCATTATAGTCAAACCGAAGATAAGAAAAACGGATGAAAAAAAACTGCCGCAGATAACCGGGACGGGTCAGCGTCTTGACGCAAAGTCAGTATCTTTTCTCAAAAAAGCACTTTACGGTGCAGTAAACGAACAGCGGGGTACCGGGATTTACGCAAAATCGAAGATCACCTCCGTCTCGGGTAAGACGGGCACGGCTCAGGTCGTCTCGGCAAAAGTCGAGTCGACAGAAAAACGGTTCCAGGACCACGCTTGGTTCACATCCTACGCGCCGTCGGATTCGGCGGAGATATCCGTAACCGTTCTTGTTGAAAACGGGGGGAGCGGAAGCGTGGCCGCGGCTCCGATAGCAAAAAAAATCATTGAAACCTATTTCAGACTCAAGAAGGAACGAGGTGAAGCTCGAATTGCCAAATCTGAGTAGATATTCTTGGCTGTTGCTGCTGACCGCTTTGCTTTGCTTGGCGGGACTCGTCAATCTCTACAGCGTTTCTCTGTTGGCCGGCTTGGGTGCATTCAAGAAACAACTCGTATGGATTCTCGCGGGACTTCTGGCTGTGGCAGTTATTAGCAGCTTAAGACCCATTACGCTGAAGAACCACTCGCTTGCCTTCTACCTGCTTTTCCTTGTGCTGCTGGCGTTGCTTTTCGTATTCGGAAAAACGGTATCGGGATCCAGAAGCTGGTTCCAGATAGGTCCGGTCTCCGTTCAACCCTCCGAATTTATTAAAATCGGGATAATAATGGTGCTCGCTAATTACTACGCAAACGAAGTGACCGCAAAGGAAAATTACAATTCGGTGGAACTTCTCAAGCCTATAGCTCTTCTGCTTGTTCCTACCGCGGCAGTAATTGCTCAGCCCGACATGGGAACCGCAATCACCATTCTTCTCATAGGTTCAAGCATCATTCTGCTTCTGGGAGTCAGCAGAAAAGCACTGTTTAAAATAATTATCATAGCGCTGATATCCATAGTGCCGGCCTGGCATCTTCTGATCAAGGACTACCAGAAGGAGAGGATATATTCCTTCATGGACACTTCCTCTGATCCTTTTGGTATAAGCTACAATTCGATTCAATCCCAGATTGCTATAGGTTCCGGCATGGGTTTCGGAAAAGGCTTTTCCTTGGGTTCGCAGTCCAACTTGAATTTTCTTCCCGCACACCATACGGATTTCGCATTTTCGGTGATTTCCGAGGAGTGGGGATTCCGGGGTTCGGTGTTTGTCCTTCTTCTGTATTTCTCCATAATCCTTCTTATCCTCAATACCGCGACATCCCTAGAAGATCGCTTCTCAGTGATCGCATGCTTTGGAATCGCGGCCATGCTCTTCTGGCACGCAGTGATAAATATCGCTATGGTAACGGGACTTATGCCGATTATCGGCACTCCTCTTTTCTTCATCAGTTACGGCGGTTCTTCAACCCTCACGGCCTTTATCGGAATCGGTATAGTTCTCTGCCTGGGAAGAAAATAAACAGAGTCCGAAAATCCGAATAAGCGTAAAAAAAACGAATTCTTGACAGAGAATTAACATCAGATAGAATCTACGCCTATTTGAGACGAGAGAAGAGAAAAAGCTTTTTAATATCTTAAGCCCTCAAACGTTTTTCATTAAAAAAAACAGCCAAAAAACGGTTCCTTTCATGTGGAGGTTCTTCATTTTTCTCAGTGTTATGTATATCTCAAGCACGGTTCCGGCTCTCTTCACATCAGACGTTCAGGCACTTTCTAACGTAAACGACGTAAAAGAAATAGGTTTTGACGAGAAACTTGCGTCTTCAATAGATCTTGACACGGAATTTCGCGGAGAAAACGGAGAAGTGGTAAATATTGCCTCTTTTTTCGGGCAAAAAAAACCGGTGGTTCTGAGTCTCGCCTACTTCACATGCCCAAGACTCTGCCTTCTTGGAACAGACGGAGTTCTGGAAGTGATAAACCAGATGGATGCCTTCAGGCCGGGGAAGGACTACACAGTGGTGACCGCAAGCTTTGATCCGGATGAATCCCTTGATGCTATCGGCGAGAAATCCGCAAGATACAAAAAAACGCTTGCGGGCGGGGCTGAAGAGGCCAGAAACTGGCATTTTCTGACGGCAACTGCGGAAAACATACTGAAGCTTACCGATTCGGTGGGATTCCGCTTCAAAAAAGATGGTGAAGAGTTCGCCCATCCTTCGGGAATAGTCATACTAACGCCGGATGGAACAATCTCGCGATACCTCTACGGAGTTCAGTATGACCCCCGTAACTTCAAATTATCTCTAATAGAGGCTTCCGAGGGGAAAATAGGTTCCTCGGAACTGCTTAATAAAGTACTTATGTTCTGTTATCAGTTCGACCCTGTGGGGAAAAGATATGCGCTTGCCGCTCTTAACGTTGTCAAGGCGGGAGGAATGGTAACCCTTACGGTTCTCGTAGCGTTTCTCTGCCTGATGTGGAGAAGGGAAAGAAAAACCCATTAATTACTGCGGAGGTTGTAAATCATAAATGTCCACCTGGATACCGGAATCAGCTTCAAATCTCGCCGCAAGCGTTGATAACATAACCCTGTTCGTAACGATCGTATCAGTATTTTTCTTCATCCTGATTTCGGCGGTACTCGTAGCTTTTTCAATCAAGTACAGGAGGAAAAGCGAGGATCAGGAAACCGCCTACATAACCCACAATCCGGTTATTGAAACCATCTGGACGATAATCCCGACCATACTGCTTATGGTCATCTTCGCATGGGGATGGATAGCTTTCAAGGAACTCAGAAACCCGCCCGCAGAAGCGATCGAAGTTAACGTCGTGGCAAAGCAGTGGCTTTGGGAATTTGAGTATTTCACCGGGAAGAAATCGCTGAATGAACTTTTCGTGCAGCAGAACAAGCCGGTAAGGCTCATAATGAGATCAGATGACGTCATTCACAGCTTCTTCGTTCCGCAGTTCCGAGTAAAACAGGATATTCTTCCGGGCAGCTACCAGCAACTCTGGTTCACCCCGACCAAGGTCGGCACCTTTGATCTTCTGTGCGCGGAATACTGCGGTTCCGGGCACTCGCAAATGCTTGCGACAGTAAAAGTCCTGAGCCCAGAAGCATTCGCAAGATGGGAAAAAGGAGACGAACTTGAAGACGGAGCCGCTCTGGCGGCAATCAGCGTATCCCCGGCGGAGAGAGGAAAAGAACTGCATTCCCAGAGGGGCTGCCTTGCGTGCCACAGCATAGACGGCAAGGAAGTCATAGGGCCAACTTTCAAAAATCTTTACGGGAAAACAGAAAAACTTGCAGACGGTTCATCGGTTCTTGTGGACGAGAACTATATCAGAGAATCAATTTATGAACCCCAGGCAAAAATGGTAGAGGGCTACCCGCCAACGATGCCTTCGTTCAAAGGTATACTGTCTGAGGATGAAGTAACCGCCCTTATCGAGTATATAAAGACGTTGAAGTAGCAATATCAAGGAGAAAAAGATGGCAAACGGAGTCATGACTCAAACCCAGCATATACCGTATTTAGCCCAGAAAGGTTTAAAGTCGTGGATTTTGACAACGGATCACAAACGCATCGGGATCCTTTATCTCGTTACGATCTCGTTTTTCTTCATGATTGCCGGCCTGGCGGCCCTGGGAATGAGATACGAGCTTATGACTCCTGAGCTTGACTTCTTCAGAACCGCAACGGAGTACAATGTAGCGTTCACGCTTCACGGTTCCCTGATGGTTTTCTTCTTCATCGTCCCGGGAATCGCGGCGAGTTTCGGCAATTTCCTGATACCGCTTATGATCGGGGCCAGGGATGTGGCGTTTCCCAGAATAAACCTGCTGAGTTTCTGGATATATCTTGTTGGAACTGCAATACTGCTTTCCGCGCTTGCCCAACCGGCTGACACGGGCTGGACGTTCTACACTCCCTACAGCATTCAGACGGGCACCAAGGTAATAATGATAACCTTGGGAGTCTTCGTCCTCGGGTTCTCATCGATTCTCACCGGAATGAACTTCATAGTTACCATCCACAAGCTTCGGGCACCTGGAATGACGTGGTCAAGACTGCCGCTTTTCATATGGGCATCCTACGCGACCGCCATATTGCAGTTGCTCGCAACGCCGGTTGTGGGAATCACGCTTCTTCTGCTTATAGCGGAGAGAGCATTTGACATAGGCTTTTTTGATCCTGCCAAGGGAGGGGACCCTATACTCTTCCAGAACTTCTTCTGGTTCTACTCCCATCCCGCCGTTTACATAATGGTTATTCCCGCCTTTGGAATTATCTCCGAGATAATCCCCGTCTTCGCAAGAAAACCCATCTTCGGATACAAGGCAATCGCGTATTCAAGCTTCGCAATTGCGATAATAAGCTTCTTTGTCTGGCTGCACCACATGTTCGTAAGCGGTATATCGGAAACGGCAGCGGCAATATTCTCATTTCTGACCATGCTTGTCGCGATCCCGACGGCCGTAAAGGTGTTTAACTGGACCGCAACTCTGTACAAGGGGTCAATAGATTTTCACTCATCCATGTTATACGCACTGTCATTCATAGTGCTTTTCACGATCGGAGGGCTGACCGGAGTTTACCTGGGGGCCTTGGCCGTTGACGTGCATTTGCACGACACGTACTTCATAGTAGCTCACATGCACTATGTCATGATAGGAGGAACCGTGATGGGATTTTTCGGGGCCCTTCACTTCTGGTATCAGAAATGGTTCGGAAAGGTATTTAATGAACTGATCGCGAAAATCGCATGGTTCCTGGTTTTCGTAGGATTCAACGTAACGTTTTTCCCTCAGTTTTTCATGGGTTTCCAGGGGATGCCCAGAAGGTATGCGACCTACCCTGAAGAATACATATCCTATCATTCCCTTTCGACCTACGGATCATGGATACTCGGGCTCGGGATTTTAATAATGACCGTGAACCTGCTTATACCGCTCTGGAAAAAAGGGCGACCCGAATCGTCAAATCCCTACGGCTCCCTATCTCTTGAGTGGCAGGTCCCTTCCCCGCCGCCACATGAGAATTTTGACGAAATACCGACTGTAACTGACTGGACCTACTCTTACGGGAAAAAATAGATCGGAGGCTAACGCAAAAAAATGAGCAGCACAGTAGAACACGCCGAAAGCCACGCGCACGGACACGGGCTCGGAGAAGCCGTAACCCACAACGCGGCTAAATTCGGAATGTGGCTTTTCCTCGGAACGGAAATTCTTCTTTTCGGGGGACTCTTCGCGGCGTACGCGCTTTTCAGGGCCAAGTTCCCGGATCTTTTCTACGATTCACACAAGAAACTGGACATAACTCTGGGCGCCGTAAACACCATAGTGCTTATATTCAGCAGTTTCACAATGGCTCTGGCGGTGTCGGCCTCGCAGAAAAGAAACAGGAAATGGCTGATGATACTGCTTTCCGTAACTTTCCTATGCGGAGCAGCTTTCGGGGTAAACAAGTACTTTGAGTACAGTGCGAAGTTCCACCATCATATATTTCCCGATACGAATATATTTTTCGCCCTTTACTTCATGATGACCGGACTTCACATGCTCCACGTGTTTGTGGGAATGGGCATAATTTTCGCCCTGATAATAATGGCCAAGCAGGGAAGGTTCAAAGAAGGAAACAGATACACCCCGGTTGAGGTCGGAGGGCTTTACTGGCATCTGGTTGACCTGATCTGGATATACCTGTTCCCGCTATTGTATCTAATCGGGTAGACGGAGAAAGAAAATGAGCACACACGATCATACTGAAGAACATCACACCGGCCTTCGGGTATACGCCGCCGTATGTCTTGCACTGTTCGTCCTAACGGCAGTTACGGTTTACGTCGCGAAGTTCGATTTCGGCGACTTCAACATCGTCGTCGCCATGCTAATAGCGTCGATAAAAGCATCGATCGTCGCCCTTTATTTCATGCATCTTAAGTTTGAAGACAAGCTCACGTGGATATACGCCCTATATCCTCTTTTCCTGCTTTTCCTTCTCATCGGGTTCACCATAATGGAAACCTTCACAAGGGTGCCGGTAATAAAGTAGCCATACAAAACAGGCATGCTTGCAAAAACTGCTCTAGGGCTTCTGTTCATACTTCTTATATGGGGAAACGCGGTATCTGGACTCAAGGCCGGACTCGCCTGTCCCGACTGGCCGCTTTGCCACGGGGAGATAATCCCGCCTTTCAGGTGGGACATATACGTCGAATTCTCCCACCGCGTAATAGGTGGCATAACATCCATAGTGCTTTTCATCCTCTGTTACAGGAGATTCCGCACGTACAGAAAGAGTTACAGGATACTTCCGCTGCTCGTAGTCGTGCTTCTTCTGTTTCAGATTGTGCTTGGAGGAATAGTGGTTCTTGCCAAGCTTCCCGTGGATCTGACTACCATCCATTTCACAAACGCCATCATAATCTTTTCAATTACCCTTTACATGGTGTATTTCGATGGCGTCATTAGAAAACCCGGTTTCCGTTTCTCGGGCCCGGCCGGACTTTTTTTCGCGCTTTTTATGCTCGTATTCATCCAGGCTTCTCTGGGAGCCTACGTAAGGCACCTTGGAGCGGGGCTTGCGTGCCCTGATTTTCCCACTTGTCTAGGCTACTGGATTCCGCCCGAGCTCTCAGGCAAGGTGCTGGCGCACTTTACCCACAGAGCAGTCGCTTACCTGCTCACGTTGGTGTTTATCTTCGTCCTGATCCTCTCCAGGAAATCCGAAAGACTCAAGGAAGCCCGAAAAAACATGTCTCGGGCGGTCGTCCTGCTTTTCCTTCAGATCGGACTTGGAATTGTGGTCGTAACTTCAAAACTTGTCTTTTACGTCACCGCCGTTCATCTCGCAATCGGTCTTCTGATACTTTCCCTCTGCCTTCTCACCTGGTTCGGGTATATAAGTAAAGACACCGTCGCAGAAAAAACTTTTTAGTGATGAGTGAAGCGCAGAAAAAATCAGTAGGAACCATGGCGGTCTCCGCCGTTATCCTCTCCAAGCCCGGAATAATAATGAGCGTGGCGTTCACGGGCCTTGCGGGAATGGTGGTGGCCAACCGGGCTTTCCCCTCCGCACAGACGGTCTTTCTATGCGTCGCCTCTCTTCTTCTCAGCGCCGGTGGAGCGGCAATCCTGAATAACCTGCTCGACAAGAAAATCGACAGGCAGATGACCCGCCTTAACAAAAGGGTGGAAGCCCTGAGAGTTCTCGGAGACCGGAACGCATGGGCAATCTCGATACTCATGATGGTCGTGGCTCTCTTCATCTCGGTTTTTTACTTCAATTACGTAAACGCGGCGCTTATTCTCCTCGCGATTATAAGCTATACCCTTATTTACACCCTTTTCCTTAAAAGAACTTCCCCTTTCGGCACCGTGCTCGGGGGAGTGCCGGGCGCCCTTCCCGTGCTCATAGGCTACACCGCCATAAACCCCGTCCTGCAACTCGACGCGATGATAGTATTCATATTCATGATGCTCTGGCAGCCCCCCCATTTCTGGGTGCTCGCGCAGAAATACAGAAAGGATTATGAAAAAGCCGGGATAAACGTTCTTCCTGTCGCCCTGGGCACGAAGTACACCAACATGCTGATACTCATCTACTCCCTCTCCCTGATACCCCTGACCTTCATTCTCTGGCTCACGGGAACGAACACCGTCTATTTCGCGGCCTTCGCGGCGGTATCCGGAATATACTTCAATTACCTAGTGGTAAGGAGCGTTTTCGCCAACCGCGGTTACGGAAAGGCATTCTCGGCTTCAATCATCTACATGCTTCTCATAATGCTCGGCATAGTGGTTGACATACTGGTTAAGTCGCTCTCCCCCGTGGAAAGGGTTATCGGGAACCTCATGTAGTAACCGAGGGCAGAAGCTCTTTGAGTTCCTCAAGCGGCCGCGAGAGGGTAAAAATCGCCTCTTTCCAGAAATCTTTGCTCGTTATATCGTCCCCGATGGACCTTTTCACCGCCCCTTCCGCATCGTCTGAACCGGTGAGGGCGAGGAACTCTTCGTAGACTGGAATAAATTCCTCCCCGTGCCGCCTGAATTTCTCGAAAAGCGTCCTGCTCAGCAGGTAACCGAAAGTGTAGGGGAAATTATAGAAACTGACGCCCGTTATGTAAAAATGAAGCTTTGAAGCCCAGAAAAACGGGTCGCATTCCAAAAGCACGTCTCCGAAGATCTCTTTCTGGGTATCGGTCATAAGTTCCTTTAGCTCGCTCACTGTCAGTTCCCCTTGGGCGCGTCGTTCGTAGAGCTTCCTTTCGAACTCATACCTGACTGGGATGTCCAGAAGATATATGGCCCCGTGGTTTACTTCCGCGTCCCTGATAAGCACCTTGTCCTCAACGCTCGTTGAGGGGTCTCGCAGCAGCCCCTCGGCAAGCAGCATTTCGCCGAAAGTCGAAGCGGTTTCGGCAAGCGTCATGGGATAGAACTGCGCATAGGGGCGAAGTTGTCTCATCACGTGAGAATGAAAGGCATGGCCCGCCTCGTGAGCGAGGGTGAGTATGTCGCCCACCCCGCCGTTATAAGTCATGAATATCCTTGACTCCCCGGTGAGAAGAGAACCCGTGCAGAACCCTCCTGGCCTTTTTCCCTCCCTTACTTCCCAGTCTATCCACTCGCTTCGGCACATATGGTCAAAAAACCCGCCGAGGCGCAAATAGGCAGCCGAGAAGGAATCGGAGACCATGGATTTCGCACCGCTCCAGTCAACCCCGCCGGTTTTGCCGAGATCCATTGGAGCTCCCAGATCGTACCACGATATCCCGTCGAGTCCCAGCGTCTCGGCCTTGAACCTGAGGATGTTCCTTGGAAGTTCGACCGTCTCCCGTATTGCCTCCATCATGGAATCCAGAGTCTGTCTTGATATCGCCGCGTCAAAGAGCGCTACGTCGAGGAAATGATCGATTTCCCTGTGTCTGTAGAGAGTGTGCCTGGTTCCCGATATGGCGTTTATGGCACCGGCTGCCACGTCTTCAAAATCCCCCCAAGCCTCGTTGCCCCCGGAAAAAGCGGCTTTTCTTATCTCCCTGTCGGGACTTTCCATAAGCGATCTTCTCTGGGACATGGGAAGTCTTTTTTTCGTCCCGTCGGGGTAAATCATCTCAAACGTCATCTTGGAAGACACGGTATCGTAGATCCGCCCCCAAGCGCTTATCCCGTCGACTCCGAGTTCTGAGGCCAGAATTTCCTTCGGAGCGGACATGGTGAAACGGGAATTTCGCCAAACGCGCTTCACATAATAGGAAGCCGACTCTATATCCGGGAAAGAGACGAACTCGGAAAGCAAATCTTCGTCGGCATCCCGAAGCGCTCTTTGCAGCTGAACCTCAAGCTTTTCGAGATCCGAACCGAGAAGGGAAATCGCCGCTTCTTCGCGCAGATAGTCCTCCCTGTTGGAGTCCGAGGCGCTGAGACAGCCCACGTAGGAACGGATATGGGAATATTGGCTTATGAACCTCTCGGTTTCCAGGAAGACATCTTTCCAGAACGCTAGGTTTTCTCCGCAAAGAGGTTCAGAAGCCGAGGCCTTCTCGTCGAGACTCTTTATGCCTCCGGAGAGATTCTTTTTGAACTCTTTATATTCAACTCCCTGAAATTCGGGGAAATAAGAGGTCAGATCCCAGTTCATATCGGTATTTTTCACGCTTCGGTCCACAGCTAGACTCCCGCCGCAACGGATTTTCCAGACAACAAATAATACAACAGAATTTATCAATTGGAATGGGAATTGTGAACCTTCCTACCTTTCCGACACCTTAAGCAAGTAAGTATTCTTGCGTATCAACCCGCTTTTCATCGCTTTCACTTTCTTGCCGTTAATACAGGCTTCGGCCATAGTAAAGTATGTGTCGTCCATATATGCCTCCACTCCAGAGAAAAGCAACTATTGATCTTTCTTCTTTACAGCCGTTGCGATTCTCCCCAAGGCAATTTTTATCTGGCTGTCAGTCTCGCTGTAGACACCAACAGTTGATCCAAACTTGCCTGAGCACCAATCCATTTCTTCATAAGAAGAACAAGTGTGACTTTGCCGTTGTCAGGTCCTTGGCTTCTGGTTAGAAACCTAGAGTCAACGCAGAAGAATCTGTTGTCCGGCACGCGTTCCATCATAAGCAGATGATTCCCTTCATTAGCTATGCACCCATTCTTAGTCTGTGCCTGTGCCAAGCTCGCGGAGAAGAGAAAAAAGAACAGCTACAGAACTTGGCAAAAGAACTTCATAACACCCTCCTAAACTTCAAATAAATCCTCATCTGCATTTAGAAGGCTTTATGAAGAAAAGCTAGGTGGTTACAGGTTACCCCAGATGTAACCAGTTGATTCTAGAAAAACACCAAAGAGAAACAGTGCCAGGCAAAAAGAATTCATGGTTGCGCTTTCTAAGACCTGACGCACGCCGTCAGGTCTTGTTTGGTAGCTAGAATGAACTTGGACTAACCGTTTATTCCCCTGACGGGTATTGTATTCGCGGAGACCCGGCAAAGCGGCGTCATTCCAACTACCAAACATTTGAGGCTATATCACAAAGAAAAGGCTTGCAATCTGTTTTTGTTAATGTTGACGGATAAAGCAAACGGGGTCTCTTTCCCGCAACCAAACTTAGGAGAGTGTTATGGCTCTGCAAGAGGCTTTCCACAGTTTAAAAGAAATAAAGAGCATGACAAAATGGAGGAAAACTTTCTAAACCTTAAGAAAAACCGCACGGGATAAACTTCGGCAATTAAAAAAATCCGTGCCTACGTATCCGGAGACGAAAATATGAACAAATTCAATCAACTCTTGCTGGTCTGTTTTGTCCTTGCCAGCGGCTTTATTCTGGGATGCGTCTCCGGCGGTGGCAGCGGAGACCCCGCTGGCTGTGACGATGAAGATCGATACATTCAATCCGACTGCTTCTCGCTGAATGATGTAGTTATAGATAATGATATCCAGTATGCCCCCATGCCGCGTGAGCGTCACGACGGGACAAGGGAATATCTTTCTTTTAACATTGCGTACCCGTCGCTGGAAGCAGATACTCTTCCTTACCGGCCGCTCATCATTCTTATTCATGGCGGTGGTTTCAGGGAAGATAACCTATCAAGAAAAGAGCAGTTTGACGGTTTTATCGTTGAACTTGCGCAGCGGGGATTTGTCGCAGCATCCATTGATTACCGTCTTGGGCTGGACGAATCGCAGGAATTGGACTGCGAAGAAGATTTCTACAACACGCCAAGTGCAATTTATCGGGCGACTCAGGATGCCTTGTCCGCAGTGGCTTATTTAAAGGGAAACGCCTCTAAATATGGAATAGATGATGAGTCGGTATTTATTGGCGGGGCGAGCGCCGGAGCGATAACCGCCCTGCATGCCGCAATGGCGGAGCAGTCAGAGGTGGACGCGGTGGCGCCATACCTGAGCGAGGGGTTGGGACCGCTGCACGATGACCAGGACAATTACACGGTTAGAGGCGTGGTATCCATGTGGGGCTCTGTTATTGGTTTGCGAATTATACGGGCTGATGTGCCTGTCATCGCGTTTCATGGAACCGAGGATGACGAGGTGCCGTACGACAGAGAGGAGACTGGTTGTTCCAATACTCCGTATCAGTACGGCTCTCTTCCTATTCACAACGAGTTAGTAGAAAATAACGTGTGCACGCAACTCTACACCAAGGTAGGCGGCGGACACGGTGTTTTCCTAGAGAACGGGGCAGAGTTCATTGTTGAAAAGGCCGTTGCTTTCCTCAAATCAATTTTAGACGATACTTGTTCCACTTTTCATGTGAGTGAGTAAGGAATCCCTCGGAGGACGGGGCGGCAATAGGAGGTGTATGATACAGTTGCTTGAGCCAGAAAAGCGCTTTTCTCCGTGGCGACAGAAGATTTTGAGTGCTGCCTGTTTGCCGGGAATGTGGTACGCATGAAAATTCTCGGAATTGAAACATTCACCTTTTCGGGAAGCGTGTCGACATCGGATGATGACAAGCTTCTTTGCGAATATGTCTTCAATACCGGCCCAAGACACAACGAGGTGCTGTTCCCGCCATCGGGCGGCTTCTTTCGGATTGCGAGTCCGGTAAAAACGATCTGGATGCGGTTTGCGTGTTGACGGGGCGGGCTCCTTCACCGCGCTTCGCATAGGAATGTCCACGACAAAGTCGCTTCTCTACTCCCTGGACGCGGATATTGCGGGAATCCCCTCTCTGGAGATGCTTGCCTCTAAAGCTCTTTGGTCGCGAAACAACGTTGCGCCATGACCGACGCAGGAAGGGAGGAGGTTTATTTTTCTTCGCAATTACCCCCTCTTAACAAGTAATTTCTGAATGGTATCTTTCATTGAGAGCATGGAATTTGACATTGCCACAGACGTATATATTTTAACCCCCTGAACAATGAAAAAAGCTTACCTAGCGCTTGAAGGCGGAAAAGTATTTGAAGGCACAAGCTTCGGGGCCCAGGGAGAAGCAGCCGGCGAAGTTGTTTTCAATACATCCTTAACGGGTTACCAGGAAATACTCACGGATCCTTCCTACAACGGTCAGATCATCGTAATGACCTATCCCGAAATAGGCAACTACGGAATCAACCCCGAGGATTTCGAATCAGAAAAACCTCACCTGAGCGGTTTTGTCGTAAAGGAATACTGGGATCATCCGAGCAACTGGAGATCGAAAGAGAGCCTCGACAGTTTTCTTTCAAGACATGGAATACCCGGCATACAGGGAATAGACACCAGGGAACTTACGAGGATCATACGAATCGGCGGAGCAAGGAAGGGAATTATCTCAACTGTCGAGACAAACCCCGAGACTCTGGCTGAAAAAGTCGAGTCCTCGCCGGGAATAGTCGGACGCGACCTGGTAACGGAAGTAAGCTGCGCGCAGCCTTACGCATGGGACGAAGGAACGGGTAAGTGGCGTCACGGCAGGGACAAAAACTCCGAACCCTCAAGAAAATTCAAAGTCGCTGTCTACGATTTCGGAATAAAGAGAAACATACTCAGGGAGCTTCACGATCTTGGATGCGAAACAACGGTTTTTCCGTCGAAAACGGACTCTAAGGACATACTGGCTTTCGATCCCGACGGGATTTTTCTCTCAAACGGACCTGGGGACCCGGCCGCGGTTAAATACGCCTCGAAGAATGTAAGAAAGCTCATCGGGAAAAAGCCCATTTTCGGAATCTGCCTAGGACACCAGATTCTTGGTCTCGCGCTCGGAGGAAAGACCTTCAAGCTAAAATTCGGGCATCGCGGAGGAAACCAGCCGGTTAAGAATCTTGCGACCGGAAAGGTGGAGATAACTTCGCAGAATCACGGCTTCGCAGTGGACCCCGATTCGCTTAAAAGCAATGTCGCTGTCTCCCACGTAAATCTGAACGACCAGACCGTCGAGGGGCTGAAACACAGGGATTATCCACTCTCCTGCGTCCAGTACCACCCTGAAGCCTCGCCCGGGCCACATGACTCTTCCTATCTTTTCAGAAACTTCATCGAGATGATGGAAGATTTTTCAGTGTAAGCACTCAGGTCGCATATTCGTTCAGGAACGACAGATACTCAGCATTCCAAGATTCAATAAATCTATTGAAATTCACTATATGCTGGTCCACAGAACCGTTCATCTAGCTTTTGTTCCCTGCGTATTACCCCATTTCTTCTCTTTCCAGGTGTTTCTCAAGAAATTCTATCGTCCGTAATGTAAGTTCCGCTTTCTCATCAAGTCCCTCAAGTCTTTCCTCTTTCATTTTTGCGTTGAGCAACTTGTACAGATGGGCATATATATCCGAAGGGGTCTTTATCTTCTGTTCCT
Organism: Thermodesulfobacteriota bacterium; assembly: GCA_965207685.1. Classification (GTDB taxonomy): domain Bacteria; phylum Desulfobacterota_D; class UBA1144; order Nemesobacterales; family Nemesobacteraceae; genus Nemesobacter. The sequence goes on from OZ242294.1 coordinate 793,785, forward strand.
GCATATTCTCTTCCTCCCTAAAGCGATATGAGTTTAACCGACCGGATACTCCCATTACACGCGTCACTTCAGAACTAATCATCGCAGAAACGGCATCGGTTCACGTGCCCGCTTAGGGGCATGCGGTCAATTTATCCGCACACCTCTTTTTTGAGCGACCCTACATACTTGTCGGCAAGCCTTGTAGGTTCGGGAATCCTAAGACCGCGCGAGCACTCAAGTGCAACCATAATGGCGGTATAGAGATCAGTTCTATTCCCAATAGACACGAAAACCGGCTTAACGCCATCTCTGGTTCTCAAAGCTGCGCCAACAACCTCACGGTCCTTGCCTCTTATTAACTCTCTTTCGCCCTTCCCAGGACCCGGTTCACTGAAAGTCCCATAGAGACATTTTTTCGCGACACCTATCGCCGGAATATCGAGCAGAACTCCGACATGACAGGCCAGGCCAAAGCCCCTTGGGTGAGCAAGTCCGTGTCCGTCTACCATGATCATGTCACAACGCTCACGAAGCTTTCCGAAGGTCTTTATGACGCAAGGAGCCTCCCTGAAACCCAGAAGCCCCGGAATATAAGGAAACTCTTCGTCTGATACAGTCCATACCCTCTCGACCTCCTCGAGTTCAGGGTAAGAGAAAAGAATCATTCCGCAGACAAGCTTTTTCTCCTTGACGCAGATAGCGATATCGGCACCGGCAATCGTGTGAATAGGCTTCGGGTCAGGGGTTTTTACAACCCTTCGGGAAAGCTCGTTTTGAATACGAAAAGCTTCTCTTGCAGGAGTAGGTTTTGCGGAATAGAGTATCTCAAGATCTTCTATCAAGTTACCTTTATAGCACATGGAAACAAGAACCCCCGCTAAAACAACTGACAGTACTCACAGGCGCTACCTATAGGCACTCGTTTGCCTGAGTTCTCGCAATAGCTGCAACCGTACTTGCCATAGAACCACAGCACTGGATCAAGCGCCGCACTTGTTCCCGTGATCCGGTCCGGTCCCCCTATGTCGGTCTCGGCAACCGCATTATGGCAGGCGTCTTGGATTATGGGTTTTGCATCTCTAAGCTTAAGTCCTCGCGTGTTCGCAATTCCCAGATTCTCCGTCGCGCGGCGAACCTGAACATCCACCGCTACGGGGACCTTTTCTATGCGCTCTATTTCGGCTCCACCCGGGTCCGCCATGATCCGAACCCACATTGCTCCTATTTTCGGACCACGAAGAAGTGGAAACTTGGAGCGACCAATCTTGTCCCTATTCTTCAGCGCTTTTAGTAATTCCTCTGCGTCTCCAAGACCACAATCTATTACGCGACGTATCGGACTATCCTCAGAGGTCAAACTAATGGAGATAACATGCCAGGCTTTTGAGTCCTGTCCGTGGTACTTACTTACCTTGCTCTCAGACAGAAGTAATTTGAGGGTATCTAGGGGAATTTTTGCTGCCTCGGCAGGATCGAAAAGCTCCGGATACGATCTAAACAGGTTTGCCGCAGCCTGCCACAGACTATTTGCATCTCGCATACGATCCATCGCCGAAACGAAAGTCAGAAACAGTCGCACGGTGCGTTCGGACTTACCTAAATCACGCATCTCCTCAACGAATTTTACATCCGGCATTTCCGACCATAGGCCATATGATCCTACACCTCTCTCAGACAGGTTAAGGTTACTTCCGTAGAAATCATCGGCAATCATTTTGACTATCTGTGCTGCGCTAGACATTTTTAGAAGCTGAATAATTACTCTCTGTTTTTTTTATCACTTTAAGCTGGGATCCGGAAAGGCTTTACGGGTTCTAACCCGTCTTCTCTACATGAAGCAATATACTCGTCAATCGACCGATGAAACTCCTTTTGTATTCCCTCATCATCCGTCGCTTCAAAAGAGGCAACTGGATAACTGCCGCTGTTAATAACTCTTCCATGAAAACGCTCTACGGAATCGTCAAATTTAATCACTGCAACATACCCCTTGTATTCAATCATGGCTTCACTCCCGTGGCTTTGAGGAAAGCGGTTACGTCTGGGTAAAATAGAATATACGAAAACATGTTCGGCAAAAACTTCAAAAAGCAAAAAATCCAGACTCCCGAAGTCGAGATAAACACCGTCTGGGGAGGAGAAGGAAAACCTCTTCTTCTCCTCCATGGCTACCCACAGACACATGTTATGTGGCACGAGGTAGCGCATACGCTCGCCTCGAATTTTCTGGTGGTTTGTCCCGACCTTCGGGGTTACGGAGACAGTTCTAAGCCTGCCGGGGAAAAAGATCATTCAAACTACTCAAAAAGAGCCATGGCCGCAGATATGGTCTCGGTGATGGAAGCTCTAGGCTTTCGTGAATTCTATGCCGCGGGACACGACAGAGGAGGCAGGGTGCTTCATCGCATGTGCCTTGATCACCCTGAAAAAGTCCTAAAGGCCTGTGTCATGGACATAGCCCCTACCCACCACATGTTCAAGACTGCGGACAAGCACTTCTCCACGGGCTACTATCACTGGTTTTTTCTTATCCAGCCCGACGGACTTCCGGAGAAAATGATAGGGGCGGACCCGGAATATTATCTTCTTGAGAAACTCAGGCGCTGGAGCGCTCCCGGTGCGGAATTTCATCCCGAGGCCGTAAAAGAGTACGTGCGCTGTTTCAGCGATCCGCGCGCAATCCACGCAAGCTGCGAAGACTACAGGGCCGCGGCTTCCATAGATATCGTCCACGATGAAGAAGATATGGATGCAAAGATAACGTGTCCGCTTCTTGCTCTTTGGGGTGGAAAGGGGTTCATTCACAGAACCTACGACGTGCTTGACGTATGGAGGAAAAAAGCACTCAGCGTTTCGGGAAAACCGCTTGACTGCGGCCACTTTGTCCCGGAGGAAAAACCCCGGGAGACCTCCGCGGAATTGAAGTCATTTTTCGGATAACGGAATCCCCCGAAATTTTTATTGACGTATGTACCGGCATGCGGTACATTGCTTCATGGTTTGAAGTTTTCGCCATCGAGGCCTCAAGCGGCTGTACGAGCGTGGTGACGCGAGCTGAGTGCGCGCGGATCAGGCGGAACGCATCGCACTTGCGTTGGCGGATCTTGACGATGCACGCACACCCTCGGACCTCGATTTGCCCGGTTACCGTCTTCACCCGTTGAAAGGTGCTCTGAAGGGATTCTGGAGCATCTCGATTTCCAGTAACTGGCGGGTCATATTCCGCTTTGACGATGGCGATGTCTACGACGTTGACTTGGTTGACTACCACTAGGAGGAAACAGCAATATGGCGATGAACAGTCCGCCGCATCCCGGCCGCAGCATTAGGGAAAACTGCTTGGTCCCACTTGGGTTGAACGTTACCGAAGCGGCAAAAATTTTGGGCGTTGCTCGTCACACGCTTTCGCGCGTATTGAACGGCCATGCGGCAATTTCACCGGAGATGGCTATCAGGCTGGAGAAGGCTGGTTGGTCCAATGCCGAGTTCTGGCTACGTCGCCAGACCACCTACAATCTGGCGCAAGCACGCAAGGGCGAAAACCGGATCAACGTCGAGCGCTACCGGTCACAGCAGACGGAGCAGGAATGAAGTTTAAATAAACTGCATGCTCGATACGCATACGTTCAGCTACATCATATGCCATCGCATTTTATCGATTGTCGAAACCTTGGACGAGAGAACGCAGGCGGGACGTGTTTTACTGCATTTCAGTGATCACTTATCAAGAACTGCGCTTTGGGGCAGAACGGCGTGGTTCTGCGGGGCCGTCCAGTCATCCTAATTGATATAGAAGGTACCACCAGTTCTCCGTTCAAATGCGTCCTTTATAATTCCCCCGCTTTGTATAGAGTATCACCATGTTGAAAATGCTTTTCGTTATGGACCCGATCGAGTCCATAAACATAAATAAAGACACTACCTTCGTCATAATGCTTGAATGCCAGGCAAGGGGACATGAAGTCCGCTACTGCGAACTCAAGGATCTTTTCATCAAGGACTCTATGGCATGGGCAGATTCAACGGCAGTTCGACTCGAGAGAAAAAACGATTACTACTCGAAGGGTTCCACGGAAAGTTCTCCACTTGATGACTTCGACATCGTATGGATGAGGAAAGATCCTCCCTTCAACATGGACTATGTCTACTCAACCTACATATTAAGCAGGGTTGACGAGTCCGTAACTCACGTGATCAACCATCCGGCCGGAATAAGAGAGTCTAACGAGAAAATGTATAGCCTTAATTTCGCCGACTACATACCCCCTACCCTAGTTTCAAAAGACATCGAAAAGCTAAAGGGTTTTCTTTACGAAACCGGTAACGAAATGGTGGTAAAACCGCTTGACGGTTACGGCGGGGAGGGAATTTTTCTCGTAAGGGCCGAGGATCCCAACCTCAACGTCATACTCGAGAACATAACCGACTTCGGGCGGACCTACGTGATGGCCCAGAAATTCATAAAAGAGGTTTCGCAAGGAGACAAAAGGGTTATAATTCTAAACGGCCAGCCCATAGGAGCCGTGATGAGGGTAGCTGCAGAAGGGGAATTCAGAAGCAATTTCCACTCCGGAGGACATCCCGAGAAAACCACTCTTACGGAAAGGGACCTGGAAATATGCGACGGACTCAGACAGAAACTTATGGAGGACCAGCTCTATCTGGTCGGAATCGACATAGTCGGAGGGTATCTGACCGAAGTCAACACCACGAGCCCCACATGCGTTCAGGAAATAAATTTTTTCAGCGGGGTAAAGCTTGAATCGCAGATAGTCGATTTTGCGGAGAGCATTATCCGCGGAGCTCCAGAGAACCGTTAGAAATTTCCACACAGGAAGCTGGCACAAAACTCTGACAATGAAAATATCCAAAAAAGACGTGCTTGACACGGCCGAGCTTGCAAGGCTCGAGTTCGATGACGAAACGCTTTCGAAGTTCACCCGCCAGCTCGGGGACATCCTCGTCCATATAGATGAGCTTGCCGAACTTGATACGAAGGACGTGGAGCCCACATCGCATGTGCTTGAACTCTCGACCCCTTCCCGAAAAGACGAGGTGAATCAGCTAATAACGACTGAAGAAGCCCTTCGTAACGCGCCCACCAAAGAAAACGATTTCTTCACGGTTCCAAAAGTCATAGAGGACCAGGGCTAACCCAATGTCCATTCCAAGAACCATAAAAGAGGCAGCAGCGTTAATAGAAAAGAGAGAGGCTTCCCCCGTGGAACTCACCGAACTTTTTCTCGAGCGCATATCCTCCGAAGACGGAAAAATAAACTCATACATAACCGTCTGGGAAGAAGCGGCCTTGGAGACCGCCAGAAATGCGGAAAAAGAGATATCCGAAGGAAACTATCTGGGCCCTCTCCACGGAGTCCCGATAGCGCTTAAGGATATTTTTGTAACGAAGGACTCGAGGACCACATGCGGGTCAAAGATGCTGCGGGATTTCGTCTCCCCCTATAATTCCACCGTAGCTGAAAAACTCATGGCGAGCGGTTCCGTGGTACTCGGAAAAAACAACATGGACGAGTTCGCCATGGGATCTTCAAACGAAACATCCTACTTCGGACCGGTAAGAAACCCTTGGGACACCGACAGGGTTCCGGGAGGATCAAGCGGAGGCAGCGCCGCCGCCACAGCGGCGAATCTGTGCGTCGCGTCAGTAGGAACAGACACCGGGGGTTCCATAAGACAGCCCGGTTCCCTCTGCGGAGTAGTGGGAATGAAACCCACCTACGGAAGGGTAAGCCGCTACGGCATGATCGCATTCGCTTCTTCCCTCGATCAGGCGGGACCGCTTGCGAAAACCGTTGAGGACGCGGCCATAATCCTCTCCTCCATAGCGGGCCATGACCCGATGGACTCAACATCCGTAAACCTTCCGACAGCTGATTACGCAAGCGCGCTCAGTACGGACATAAAGGGGCTACGGATAGGCATACCGAAGGAGTACTTCATCTCGGGGATGGATCCCGAAGTGGAAAAATCTGTCCGCAAAGCTATCGCCGAACTTGAAACCCTGGGAGCGGAAATTGTGGAAATTTCGCTTCCTCATTCCCGCTATGCGGTCTCAACCTACTATATAATAGCCCCCTCGGAAGCAAGTTCGAACCTAGCAAGATACGACGGAGTAAGATACACATACCGCTGCGAAAATCCGGAATCCCTGAGAGACTTGTTTTTCAGGAGCCGCTCGGAAGGATTCGGAGACGAAGTGAAAAGAAGGATAATGCTTGGGACCTACGCCCTTTCCACGGGCTACTACGACGCCTATTACCTGAAAACTCAGAAGGTAAGGACCCTGATAATAAAGGATTTTGACAGCGCCTGGGAAAAAGTTGACGTCATAGCAAGCGCTACTTCCCCTGAAACCGCTTTCAGAATAGGTGAAAAAGCAGACGACCCCCTTAAAATGTACCTATCCGATATACTTACCATTCCCTGCAACATAGCAGGACTCCCCGGAATATCAGTCCCCTGCGGATTCAGTTCAGAAAAGCTTCCGATAGGGCTTCAGATAATGGGAAAGCCGTTTGACGAACAGACGGTTCTCAACGTCGCGTACGCTTACGAGCAAAGCACGAAGTGGTACGAAAAAGAAGTAACCCCACTTGGATAAATCGAAACCCGGCATATACCTCGGCGCGGAAGCATATTATTGTCGAAACATGAAGCTTCTTTTCACGCAACGGCATGGCGGCCTGTGAATGAACAGGAAAAGCGCCTGCTTCGGATACCATGAAAAGCAGTACGTACCCCGCGGGTGGTAACAACCCGTCTGCTCATTTTCACCGCAGATGTGTTATAATCGCAGTATGCTCTTTAACAAGGAGGAACGACCGTGAGTAAAGACAAGAAATGCATGATGTGCGGCAAGCCTTCCCCTGATACCATATGCGACCCTTGCAAGGCAAGCGTTCAGGCCGAAGCCGCCGGGGAAAAAGCGAAAATGGAAAGGAGCGTAAAAGTCGGCGGAAAAATGGCCGACGAACAGTCAAAACAGCGTTCCTGATCAATCAGATCTCCCTGACTATATTCAACTTCAGCTTGCCGGATACACGAGAAATCAGTCGGAATTAGTTTTTCGGAATTTATTATGTTGACAAACATAATGTTTCTCTGCATAATAAATACATGGATTTTATTAACCGACTTGAAGAAATGCGCAGGCTCGATAACGCGCTACGTCGTCCGGGCGGATTTGCCGTTATCTGGGGCCGACGCCGGGTGGGGAAGTCGCGCCTGCTTATCGAGTGGTCGAAGCGTAACGAGGGTCTTTACACCGTCGCAGACCAGTCGGCTCCCGCCGTGCAGAGGCGCTACCTAGCGGCCGCAGTCGCAAAGCGGTTCCCGGGATTTGCGGATGTCGAGTATCCGGACTGGCGGGCGTTTTTCGCACGTCTCGCAGCCGAAGCGGCACGCACAAAATGGCAGGGTCCCTTTATTCTGGACGAACTGCCGTACCTGGTCGCAGCTGACCCCACCGTGGCGAGCGTTCTTCAGAACTGGCTCGACGATCCCGGGGATCGACCCTGCGTAGTAGTCAGTGGGTCCGTCCTGCGGACGATGCGCAGTGCTGTCCTCGATGCGGACGCACCGCTTTACGGGCGCGCGACGGAATCCTTCGCCGTTCGTCCCCTCAGGCCCGGACATCTCGGCGACGTATTCGCCATATCCGCTTCCAGGGAACTTGTTTCCCTCTACGCGCTCTGGGGCGGCATGCCGAGATACTGGGAACTTGCCGAGCCGTTCGGCACGGATTTTGATTCCGCCGTTGACTCGCTGGTCCTTGATCCCTCGGGACCTCTGCACAACGAGCCTGACCGGCTGCTGCTTGAGGAAACGCCGTCCGCAGTCGCCCTGCGGCCGCTTCTTGACGTCATAGGCTCGGGCGCGCACAGGGTAAGCGAAATCGGCGCCCGCCTCGGCCGTTCCGCGTCAAGTCTTCCACGGCCCTTATCGACGCTTGCGGAAATGAACCTTGTAATTCGCGAGGTTCCGTTCGGAAGCGATGCCCGTTCCGGCAAGCGAAGTCTGTACAGAATCGCCGATCCGTTTTTTCGCCTGTGGTTTCGCGTCGTTGCGCCCCACCGCGCCGCTCTTGCGGAGGCTCCGCAGGAAACACGTCTTGGCTACTGGCACAGATACAGGGCGGGGCTTGAATCAGCCGCGTGGGAAGAACTTTGCAGAATGGCCGTGCCCTTTCTTCACCTAAATGGCGGTCCGCTGGCTGACCTTGGCCCCTGGGAGCCCGCTCAGCGCTACTGGCACGGCAATGATCCCGAATTTGATGTCGTCGCCCGGTCAGTTGACGGAGTCAGAACACTGGTGGGCGAGGCCAAGTGGGGAAAGCGCTCGGCTGACCCGCAGCGCGACAGTACGGATATTCCTCCGGGCGCCGCAGGAAGCGAAGTGGTAAGGGCTTTGTTTATTCCCGATGCAGACACTGTGTCCGGCACCGCAGAAAACACCCATATCGTTGACGCAGGCGCGGTTATGACGGCCCTTTGCGGCGACAGTTGATAAAACACCGGCAGGAAAGCAAACCGAAGGAAGAATTCCTTTCTTTTTTTTACGGAACCGACCCGTCGCCGTTCCAGATTTCAAGAGCCATTTTGTATATTCCGTTTTTAGAAACTCCGAAGGCCTCGCTTGCAAGGGAAACGGCTTCGCTCAGCGGAAATCCCTTTTCCCTTAGAAGCCGCAACATCCTCTGAGCCGCATCAGCAGACGGCTCGCTGCGCCCTTCCCTGCTCCCTTCCACAACTACCGTCACCTCACCTTTCAGAGTTTCTCTTTCCGAAAGGACAGAAATCACCTCGGAGAATGATCCCCTGAGCGCTTCTTCATAAAGTTTTGTCATCTCCCTAGCAACGCAGATATTCCTGTCACCTAGAATTTCCAGCATCAGGCTCAAGGTACGTGAAAGTCTCCTGGCGGACTCGTAAAAAACCATGGTGTATGGGTAGGATTTTACGTCCTTTAGAAGCTCTTTCTTCTTACCTACGGTCTTCGGGAAAAAACCGAGAAAGAGAAAACTGTCCGTGGGAAGTCCCGAAACAACAAGAGCGGAGAGGACAGCCGAAGGACCAGGTATGGGAACTATTTTTATATTGTTTTCAATTGAGAGATTTACAAGCCTCCACCCGGGGTCGGAAACCGAAGGAGTTCCGGCGTCGGAAACCAGCGCCACGTCTTTGCCGTCTCTGAGTCTTTCAAGCAGCTTAGGCGATTTTTCAATCTCGTTATGTTCATGATAGCTCGTTAGAGGGGTTTCGATCCCGTACCGGGCAAGGAGTTTTCTTGTATTTCTCGTATCCTCACACGCTATAACGTCGCAACTCTTAAGGACGCTTACAGCCCGCAAAGTTATGTCTTCAAGATTTCCTATCGGGGTAGAGACCACAAAGAGTTTTCCAAACATGCTGTTATTCGGCAAACATCCGGGCATAAAAAAGCGGTTTGCTATATGTGCTCCTTATTTTTCAAGATAAGGAAACCTGTTTTCCACAGGTTGCCGCGGAGGGCGAGGGATTCGAACCCCCAAGTCCTTTCGGACGCCGGTTTTCAAGACCGGTGCAATAGCCGTTCTGCCAGCCCTCCGGCAAAAGTCAGATTATACAGGTAAACCAGGCGCGCTTCACTTGTCTTTCACTATCACAGTTATTTTCTCTGAAAGCACGGGAGGTTTATGAGGTATGTGCAGATAATTACCCAGCAGCAACCGCAGTGTATGCTTCCCGGGAGCAAGGGTTATCTCCGTTTCCGTCTGTCCGCCTCCGAAGTGCCTTACGTTCTCGCTGAAAGCAAGAGGTTTTTCCATGTTCGGCAGATTTTCAAGATCAACCAACAGATGGTGATGCCCGGTATTTGGAACCTTGACCCCTGCCGGAGCGACCCCCATGTTCGCAAGCCCGAATCTCACGGTGAAAGTCTTACCGACAGCTTCCCCGTCTTTCGGAGAAATGATGTACACCTTGGCGCCGGGAGGAGATTCGGAGAAATACTCTTCCGCAAAAGCCATACTCCATGACACGGCCACGGCTATGAAAAGCAGAAAAAATGTCCTGATTATTATCATCTTGGAGACCTTAACCATAAAAACAATTTGTTATCTAAAAGTACATGGTTTTTTCAGAATCGCCACTTCACTTAAATATCCGAAAAGATGGGAAAAGACTAACCGGAGTCAAAAAAATGGAACCAACTACAAGCAAGAAAGATATTGGAAGAGAACTCTGAGCAGCGCGTTATGATGGGCCTAACCCGGGACCATAGGATTTCTAATTCCAGAGATCAACTACCACTCTTCCTACCTGCCCGCCCTTCAGTATGACGTCTATCTCTGGGTCAAGATCTTCAAGGGAGACCGTTCTGCAGATCCGCTCAAGGATATCGAGTTTCCACTCGCCGGATATTTTTTCCCATACAATCCGTCTTCTTTCCATCGGACAGCTTGCCGAATCTATGCCCACAAGCATAACTCCCCTCAATATGAACGGATAGACATTCGTGTTTAGTTCATGGGAAGCCACATTGCCGCATGTAGTCACAACCCCTCTTTGTCTCGTGGACTTAATAGCGGTGGCAAGCATCTCTCCGCCCACGGTATCGACCACCCCGGCCCACTGTCCCTTAAGCAGCAGCCTGCCCGAAGGATCAGTTAAATCCTCTCTCCCGATTACTTCCTCCGCTCCCAGGTCCTCAAGAAACTGTTTCTGCTCCGCTTTCCCCGTGGAAGCCGTCACGCTGTAGCCGGCTTTCCCAAGAATAGCGACGGCCATGCTGCCAACCCCTCCCGTCGCCCCGGTTACGAGAATCTTTCCGTCTTCGGGGCTTACCCCGCCCTCCACGATTCTTAACACGGACTGTGCCGCAGTAAAACCCGCGGTCCCGTACATCATCGACTCTTTTAGATCAAGTCCCACAGGCAGGTTAACCACCCAACCAGCCGGAACCCTCACGCATTGTCCAAACCCTCCGGAGGTATCCATTCCCAAGTCGTAGCCATGCACTATAACCTTGTCTCCGGGTTCAAACTCCACGCTCTCTGAACGCTCGACTACACCGGCAGCATCAACGCCGGGCGTATGAGGATAATTCTTGGTAACGCCCCTGTTTCCTATGGCTGAGAGAGCATCCTTGTAGTTGAGGGACGAGTATTTTACGTTTATGAGCACCTCCCCGTCCGGGAGACTGTCTAGTTTTCTGGTCGTGATTTCCCTCGTGAATTTTCCGTCTTCATCCCTGCTTACAACCATCGCCTTGAAATCATCAGAACTCATTTAAAACCTCCTTCAGTTGCGGTTCTCATCTGCGCAAAGATCCTCAAGCGCAAGTAAAAGCGCCTGCGTTCCGAGCCTCCCGTGCCCCAGCGCACTCGCCCTTTCATAAAGGGATTTAACAAGTGCAAGCCCCGGAAGATCAATTCCCATCCGCTCCGATTCCCAGAGAGCGATCTCCATGTCCTTTATGAAGTGCTCAACGAAAAAGCCTGGGTCGAAATCCCCGTCCATTATCCTGGGGCCAAGGTTGTTCAGAAGCCAGCTCGATGCCGCGCCACTCCCCACGGAGCGGAGCATGGTGTGGGGGTCCAGCCCCGCCTTCCGGCAATAAATCAAGTTCTCGCAGATCCCTATCATTACTCCCGCTACCGTAATCTGGTTGCACATTTTCGCGTGCTGACCGGAACCCGCCTTCCCCTGGTACACGATGTTTCTTCCCAGAAGACCCAGAAGCGGCTTTACCGAATCAAAAATTCCCTCATCCCCTCCGACCATTATTGAGAGTTCCCCCTTCACGGCGCCTACGTCTCCCCCGGAGACCGGAGCGTCCAAGGAAGAGCAGCCGAAGCCAGACACCCTTTCGTATATCTCTCTTGCAAGAGTCGGTTCGGTCGTGGTCATGTCGACGAAGACGCGACCGGGCCCGGGCTCAACCAGAAGGCCCTCGCGACCGAAGTACACTTCTCTTACGTCATCCGGGTAACCGACAATGGTAAAGATAACGTCGGCTTGTCGGACAACCTCGGCGGGAGAGTCACACCAGATGGCGCCTTCACTCAGCAGTTTCCCCGCCTTTTCCCTTGTCCTGTTGAAAACAAAAACCCGGTACCCGGCACGAACGAGATGTCCGCACATGGGCGCGCCCATGATCCCCGTTCCTATCCACCCTATCGAACTTTGTTCGGGACTTATTTCGTTCATTTGCGCTGGGAACTATTGCGATGCGACGCCTTGCCGCTTAAGCATGGGGAGATACTTCCCGCCAAGGAGTATGTGACCCTCGCTTGAACCGGCAAGAAGCCTTTGCACGAGATATTCTCTGTCGGGCCCGAGAACGTTAACCCCATGGTCCGACTCGACGAGACAGAGAAGCTTTATGTCGCTGCCATTTTTGGTTGCGGTCTCGTAAACCGCGGAATAGTTGAGAAGAGCTGCTTCCACGGTGCCGCAGGGAAGAGAGGGATTCCGGGCTCCGGCGTGGTGCTCACTCCCCCGGAACCAGCACGGATCAGGGTAGCCATGGAAATGTAGAATCGACATTTCCTTCTCAATCAGAGAAGGGGCGTAAAGAGCGGAGGAAAGTGCTTGGGAGAGTATAACGTAAGTATCAAAAGACGGCCTTATGTCTCTTCTCCCCAAATTGACTCCTCTGGGTATCTCGAGATGAAGCTTTCCCTTCACAAGGCCGATTCTGACTATATCCGAATCCGGATTCAGGTTTGTTTTATCGCATCCCGACCTTGAAGTGACAATCCATATGTCCGGAACCTGCTGGTACACCGTCTCATCACCGAGAAGAGTTTTAACATACCATCTGTCGTTCGAGGCCGTTCTTACCTCGTCGGGATTGTAGTTTGGAATCTCCTGCAGGGAGTTCCACATGTTCTCGTCGATATATTTATCCCCATCGTATCCCGGAGGCTCGGCAAGCGCTATGAAGCCGTACGAAACTCCGGTTCTCCCATCGAGTATCTTATTCGCCACATCCCTGTGCGACAGGCGCTTTATTGCATCTATAAACTTTGACCCCGCGGGGAAAAGGTCGGTGCTTTTGAGATCCGCGCCCAAAGCGGACAGCTTCCTGGCGTACTCAAATTCCTTCGGATCGTACTCGCTTACGGAAAAACGCGTCAGAACGGGTGGCTTTATAGGGGCATATATCTTCGGAATAAGCGAATAGAGGACGAAATCATCAAGTTGATTATGGGCGTATATGGAATCGGAGAGATTCATGTTTATTATCGCGAAATTCCCGTGCGAAACCCCTATAACGATCTCCGACATGTTGTTTATCAGGTTTTTCAGACCTAGGGAGATTTTTCTTTCATAGGTCGTATCCTCATTCTCAAATTCCGGGTCGAGGGACATTATCGTGATAACCTGGGTGTTGTAGGGATCCTGGAGATAGCCGACGGTGAAATCGTCCGCCCATCCGCTTATCTTCAATATGCTGCTGACCGAAAGGCTGTCCTTCTGACAATCCTGTAGATGTTCTCGGCTACCTTGCTGAGAATCCATCTGAGGGGAGATAGCTTCTTTTTAACGTCTATTACGGCGTTTACCTTCCTCCTAACGGACCTAAGCCCCATAAACTTGGAGAACATTCCGTAAGATGCGTCCTCGGTTGTCGCGTCTTCCCAGGAAATCACGTTTGCCCCATTGCTCAGAAGCGAGTTGCGGAGTCTTTCCCTGTACGCGCTTATCTCGGTGTCCGGGTAATTCTTTGGAAGCGGCTTGAAGGTTACAATAACCCGCTCCGACATCTCAGTCGGATTTTTAGGGTTAACCAGGTTCTTTACCTTCGGCATTCCGGAAAGCGCCGCTATGGTCTGCAGATCTAAATCCGCAATTCCCTGATGATCGTTCATAAAAAAGACAACCTCACACAACCCGTATCAGAGTGCAGGTACGGGGGCAAACAAAACAGAGCAAACGAAAGTTCCAACCAAGTCCGGACAATCTAGAGTTTAACGCTTGGCACGGATTTTTTCAATCTCGCGAAGCATCTCTTCGCGGACGACATCTTCAAGTTTCTCGCCACCTTCTTTTCCCTTTGGAAAACTCGCGGTATCTACAGGAGGAAGGATTCTGACTACAATATCCCTGTCGGTATTAAGTTCGTAGGAACCCTTTTTTCTTATATCCTTGCCTCCCCATATGATCATCGGCACAACCGGCACCCTTGAAAGCGAGGCCATGAAAAACCCGCCCTGCTTAAAAGGAAGAAGTTCTCCGTCCTCACTTCTTGTGCCCTCGGGGGCAATAATGACCGAAGGCCCATTTCTTATTTTCCTCACGATTTCCCGGACTTTATTCGTATCTCCAACCGAACCGTCCCTAGCAACAAAATATTGTCCGCTAAGTGAGCACACCCAGCCGATAAAGGGAATCGAGGCGACTTCATTCTTCATCACGGCCCTCCATTCGAAAGGCAGCACCGCGGAAAAAACGGGTATGTCGAGGGAACTCTGGTGGTTGAACATAACTATGAAGGGGCTTTTGGGGAGATTCTCTGTTCCTTCTACGTCAAGCCTCACTCCGCAGGACCAAAGAACCGTTTTCCCCCAAGGCCGAACGGAACACTTTATAAGATGCCTTACGGCGAGAAGTGACACCACAACTCCCACGCTGCCCCAGAATGCCGTGAACAGGGACGAAAGAATCATCGCCACAATGCTTCTTATTTTGTTCATCACCGCTACTCCGTCGCGTCGCAAAAAGAGTTTCCGGGATCTTGGCCTATGCGGGAACTATAATATTTACTCCCTGCTCCCCGATCCGTATATCATGTCTTCCGGAGCGAAGAAGGAATGTTTCCCCGTCCATGTGAGCCGGAAGATCGGTAAAGGTTTCAAACCGCAACTGCTTTGCCCTTACAATGCTGACCTCTCGAAGCCCCTCGTGGCGGCCCTTAAGTACCTTTTGTATCTTAAAAAGCCTTCCCAAGGGACTCATGTCACTTATTATATGGATATCGAGATATCCGTCGAATATGTCAGCCCCAGGAGCTAGGTTGAACTTTCCACCCTGAAAAGGGCCGTTTGAAGCGCCGAAAAGAAGCAGTTTCTCGCCCGCCGTATCGACTTCGCAATCCATCTCGGAGAAAAACCCCTGAAACCGAAACGCCTCGACCACCGCTCCAACAACATAACCGAAGGAACCAAAGCGCCTGAGGCCCAGATCCCCGAAATCGTGCGCCACGGCCCCGTCCATCCCTACCCCGAAGCCGTTTATAAAGCATTTCTCATCAACAAAAGCCACATCTGCCTTCCTAGGCTGGCCGGAAAAGATATTGTCGATCGCCGCCTGCGTATTAAGCGGAATACCGGCTGCCTTCGAAAAATCGTTTCCGCTGCCGCCCGGAACAATTCCCAGGACAGCTTCGGTTCCGTGAATCGAACTCACGATCTCACTTGACGTACCGTCTCCTCCAAGAGAAATCATGTGGGTAAAGCCTTCACAAAGCCCTTCTGCGGCAATCTCAGCGGCGTGCCCGGGGAATTGCGTAGATCTCACCTCGCAAATAATTTCTCTTGCTTCAAAAACGCTGCGGATCTGCTCAAGGGCTGGGCCGAGCGCTTTTGTACCCGCCTTGGGATTTGCTATTACAAGGTGCTTCATCTTGTCTTGTTCTTGCTCCCGGAATCGGGAGTTACGGAACATTATGATACCCTACAACTTGATTAATAATTGTTTTTCTGGTATTAAAACCTGATTTGCAAAAGGAATTTGGAGGATACTTAATGACAGAAGAAGCCGTAGCTAGCGAAAAACTTAGCATGAAAAGCCTGCTCGAGGCGGGGGTACATTTCGGACACCAGAAAAGCCACTGGAATCCGAAAATGAAATCCTTTATCTTCGGAGCAAGAAACGGCATTCACATAATCGATCTTCAGCAGACCGTCACGCTTTTTAACAGGGCGCATAATTTCGTGAAAAACACAGTGGCGGACGGAGGAACCGTTTTGCTGGTGGGGACCAAGAAACAGGCCCGGGGAATAATCGAGGAAGAATCAATCCGATGCAGCATGCCCTACATAAACACGCGTTGGCTGGGCGGAACCCTTACCAATTTCAACACTATACGCTCGAGGGTTGATTACCTGCTGGAACTGAAGAAGCTCGAGGAAGACGGGCAGATGGAGATGCTTCCGAAAAGGGAAGCGAAAAACCTCAGAAGAGAGATAGTAAAGCTCGAGGGGCTTCTGGGTGGAATAGTAAGCATGAGGCGGGCTCCCGACGCTATTTTCGTCGTAGACACGAAAAAAGAGCATATAGCCATAAAAGAAGCGAGAAACCTCTCGATACCGGTTATAGCGATCGTGGATACGAACTGCGACCCCGCGAATGCGGATTATCCGATTCCGAGTAATGACGACGCCATAAGGGCGATAAAGCTGTTCACTTCAAAAATAGCGGACGCCTGCATTGAAGGAACCCACATATACCAGGAAAAACTGGTGAGCGGAGAGGTTGAGCAGACCAAAGAAGACAGCCTTGATGGCGTAGTGGTGGAAAGGAAGGTATTTGTTTTCAAGGAAGCTGAGTCCGAGGACAGTGAGGAAAGCTTTGTTTCGGTAGCAATATCCGAATCTTCGCAAAGTGAAGACGCTCGGGCGCAGAAGGAAATGTCGGAGAATACAGAAGATAAAAAAGAGGATTGAAAATGGCTGAAATCAAAGCAACAATGGTAAAGGAGTTAAGAGAAAAAACAGGAGCTCCTTTTATTGACTGCAAGAACGCACTTGTGGAAACCGACGGGGATTTTGAAAAAGCCTCCGAGGTCCTGAGAATAAAGGGCGTCGCGAAAGCTTCTAAAAAAACCACCAGAAAAACCGACCAGGGAATCATATCCTCATACGTCCACGCCGGCGGGAAGATCGGCGTAATGCTCGAGGTTAACTGTGAGACGGACTTTGTGGCCAGAAACGACGAGTTTCAGGGTCTCTGCAGGGAAGTCGCGATGCAGATAGCGGCAAACAATCCGACTTACGTAAGAAAGGAAGAGGTCTCGGAAGAAGAAATAGAAAATGAAAGGCGGATTCTCAAGGCAGAAGCTATGGAATCGGGAAAGCCCGAGAATATAGCGGAAAAAATGGTTGCGGGAAGAATAAACAAGTTTTTCGAGGAAATATGCCTTCTTGAGCAGCCATACATAAGAGATCCCAAGATGAAAATCACGGACCTTGTAAACAACCTGATAGCCAAGATCGGCGAAAACATAGTCGTAAAAAGGTTCGTAAGATACCAGCTGGGCGAATGAAAAGACTGGACAATGGGATCCTCTGAAAAAACCATCCCGAAATACAAGAGAGTGCTGCTGAAACTCAGCGGAGAAGCTCTTCAGGGTCCCGGCCGGTTTGGTATCAGTTCCGACGTTATTGAATACGTCTCCGAAGAAATAAAAAGCATCCATTCACTCGGGGTAGAAACGGCCATAGTCATAGGCGGAGGAAACATCTTCAGGGGCGTTTCCAGTTCTTCAAAGGGGATGGACCGTTCCACGGCCGACTACATGGGAATGCTCGCAACCGTGATAAACGCGCTTGCCCTGCAGGATTTTCTTGAAAGAAAAGGGCTTTCAACGCGGGTACAGACCGCACTTGAAATAAAGCAGGTTGCCGAGCCCTTTATCAAGAGAAGGGCCATACGTCATCTTGAAAAGGGAAGGATAGTCATATTCGCCTCGGGAACGGGAAATCCGTTTTTCACGACCGACACGGCCGCAACCCTGAGAGCGCTGCAGATGGGAGCGGATATCATAATGAAGGCAACCAAGGTTGACGGCATCTATGACAAGGATCCCGTCAAAAACAAAGATGCTTCGAAATTCACCGAACTCACGTACATGGAAATTCTCAAAAAAGGGTTAAAAGTTATGGACGCAACTTCAATCTCTCTTTGCATGGAGGGAAGTATTCCCATAGTAGTGTTCGATCTTTTTGAGAAAGGCAACATAGAGAAAGTTATAAGAGGGGAGAAAGTAGGTACTATAGTAAGGAGCGGTACGGAACAATGAGCGAAGAACTGTCCGTTGAAGAACTCTGTATTGACGCCGAAGACAGGATGGACAAGACAGTCAGCGTCTTCGAGCAGGAACTCTCCAGAATAAGAACCGGCAGGGCGTCAGCAGCTCTTGTAGACACGATGAGAGTTCCCTATTTCGGTGCCCAGACACCGATTAATCAACTCGCCAACGTTTCGGTGCCCGATAGTTCGACCATACTCATACAGGCGTGGGATCCGGGAGCGGTAGAGGAAATCCAGAAGGCCATTGTGCAGTCGGAACTCGGGATAAATCCGTCGGTTGACGGAAACACGATCAGGCTTGTCGTACCTCCCCTGACAGAGGAAAGAAGGAAGGAGCTGGTAAGACACACGGGCAAGGTTGCCGAAGAACACAGGGTGTCCATAAGGCAGATAAGAAAAGACGCGAACAACCTGATAAAAAAAGCCGGGAAAGCAGACAACCTTCCTGAAGACGAAACAAAAAAAGCCCTCTCTGAGATACAGGAACTTACTGACGAGCGGATAAGCAGGGTAAACGCCCTGCTTGAGAAAAAAGAAAAGGAAATTCTGGAAATCTGAGAACCGCGCGGATTACCGGCCGATAACCCTGATACCATCCATGTAGGGAACCAGCACCTCGGGAACTTCCACCGCCCCTTCTTCAGTCTGGAAATTCTCAAGAATTGCGAGCAGAGCCCTGCCCACAGCCACCCCGGAACCATTAAGAGTGTGAAGATGGGCAGGCTTGGAGCCCTTTGACTTTCTGTATTTTATGTTGGCCCGCCTTGCCTGAAACGCCTCAAAATTGCTGCAGGAAGATATCTCCCTGTATCTGCCTTCACTCGGCACCCATACTTCAAGATCGTAAGTCTTGGCGGAGGAAAATCCCATGTCCCCTGTGCAAAGAACAACAACCCTGTAAGGAATACCCAAAAATTCAAGAATCTTAGCAGCATCAGCAGTTAGCGTTTCAAGTTCTTCGTACGAGTTCTCCGGGTCGGCGAAGCGTACAAGCTCCACCTTGTTGAACTGATGCTGCCTTATTATCCCGTGTACGTCCTTCCCGTAAGAACCCGCTTCCTTTCTGAAGCACGGAGTGTAAGCCACGTATTTAATCGGAAGCATCTCCGCGGGAATTATCTCGTCGCGGTGAATGTTGGTAACTGGGACCTCGGCAGTGGGAACCAAGTAATAGTCCGTATCGCTAAGCTTAAAAAGGTCTTCCTCGAATTTGGGGAGATTCCCCGTTCCAGTAAGACTCTCCGAGTTGGCCACGAAGGGAGTGAGGACCTCTGTGTACCCGTGCTGCTTGGTATGAACATCGAGCATGAAATTTATAAGGGCCCTCTCAAGCCGCGCGCCCGCGTTTTTGTAAAGCGCAAACCGCGCGCCCGCGATCTTCGTCGCCCTCGGAAGATCCAGTATGTCGAGTTCAGCCCCCAGCAACACGTGGTCCTTTACCTCGAAGTCAAAATCCCTTGGTTCTCCCCACTTCCTTATCTCGACGTTTGCCGTGTCGTCCGGACCCTCGGGAACAGAGGGATCGGGCATGTTGGGTATGGTCAGGAGAAACTCCCTGAGAAGCCCCTCCACCTCCGCCTTCTTCTCGTTAAGATCCTTTATCTCATCCGAGAGAGCCTTCAGTTCGGGCAGAAGTTCTGAAAGTCCCTGCTCATCTCTGGACCTCTTAAGGGCGCCCACCTTTCTCGAGCCCTCGTTTCTCTGGTGTTCCAGAGTCTCAACCCTTTTTATTATCTCTTTTCTCCGGGAATTCAGCACGGCAAACTCCGAGAGATCGGTCTCAAAACCGCGGGTAGCAAGTTTTTCACCCACAAGATCAATATTTCGCTCGATTAATTTGGAATCTAGCATATAAAACAGATGCTCCGCAAGAACTTGAAAAAACCAAAAGTCAGGTGTCTACTTTACACTCACAGCCGATATTTTCAAACAGGCCGAGATGTTAATAGCACGCCATCTGTCCGGAAGTATAGCACGCCGTCTGTCCGGTTTTGCTGAAGGGCGATTGTCTGGATTTATCTTCTCCAAAGGAGGAGGTATTCATGGACCAGACGAGGTTTCTGCAAAGAGTCAGGATGAACCAGTTCGAGAGGGTATACCGGAGGTGGAAGGAGAAGAAGGTTATACAGGCAGAAGCAGCAGAGCAGCTCGGGATAGGGGAGAGAACGTTTCGTCGTTACGCGGTCCGATACAGGGACGAAGGGATGCGTGGGCTTTTGGATAAGCGCCTGGGAGCGCTCTCCCACAACCGGGCCCCGCAGGAGGAGATCTCGGAGGTGGTGGAGTTGTACAAGACCCTCTACCCCGAACGCAACGTGGCTCACTTCTACGAGGCGTATAAAGAGCGCCACGGAGGCCGTCGCTGCTACAACTGGGTGAAGAGAACCCTTTACTCTGCGGGAGTGGCGAGGAGGCCCCGGGGAGGGGGAGTGCACCGCCAGCGCAGGCAGCGGCGGGAGTGTGCCGGGGAGATGATACACCAGGACGCAAGCACTCACAGGTGGGTTCCCCGGGAGGTGTGGGACCTTGTGGTGACCATGGACGACGCCACCGGGGAGATATACAGCGCTTTCTTTGTTTCGGAGGAAGGGACCTGGAGCAGCATGAGAGGGGTAAGGGATGTATTGGAGAGTAAAGGGATATTCTTGAGTTTTTACAGTGACAGGGGGCCTCACTACTGGAGCACTCCGGTGGCCGGAGAGAAGGTGGACAAGGAGAATCCAACGCAGTTTGGGCGAGCGATGGGTGAGCTGGGCATTCTGATGATACCGGGATATTCCCCTGAGGCCAGGGGGCGCAGCGAGAGGATGTTCGGGACCTTGCAGGGAAGGTTGCCCGCGGAGTTGCGTGAGCGTGGTATAGTGGAGATGGAAGAGGCGAACAGGTTTTTGGAGGAGAGTTTCATAGAGGATTTCAACAGGCGTTTCATGGTGGCCGCGGCGGAGAAGGGGGAAGCGTTTGTACCGCTTTTTGATGCCAACCTTGACGATATACTGTGTTTGAAGCATCGGAGGGTAGTGGGCAACGACAACTGCGTGAGGTACAAGGGTATGAGTTTGCAGATCCCGCCGGTTAAGGATCGTTATCATTTTGTGAGGGCGAAGGTAGTTGTGCATGAGTATTCGGACGGGAGCATGTCTGTGTATCATGGGAAGCGCAGGCTGGGCGGATATGACAGTGAAGGCAGGTTAAAAAACAAAGGAGGCGAAAGCAGACCGAGAACCCGGATAAGGGGTTCCCGCAGTTTCACTTCACCCTCTTCGGGCTACGCCCTGGGAGGCTGAAGTGAAAAAAGCAAAAGCGGACAACTCGCGTGCTATAAAAGCGGACAGTTCCATTTGCTGTTAACACGAGACTTTGCACAAAAGGTTCTTTTCGGGTTTAATAACCGGATGTATAAAGCTCAAAGAACGTCAAGAAAGGGAGCAAGCAATGAAAATACTGAATAACGGAATAGAAATAACCTACTTTGGACATTCCACTTTCTCAGTAAAATCGCCCGCCAGCAAAACGGTGATGATAGACCCGTGGATTGAGGGAAACCCCTCGTGTCCGGAAGAGCTCCGTGAAGTCGGTCATGTTGACATCATAGCAGTCACACATGGACATTTTGACCACATAAGTGACGTGATTCCTCTATGCAGCAAATACAATCCCAAAGTGGTGGCAAACTGGGAAATCTGCGACTGGCTGGGCTCAAAGGGAGTTCAGAACTGCATGCCGTGTAACAAGGGAGGCAACGTGATCATAGACGGAATAAGGTTCACAATGACCCATGCCCAGCACAGCAGCAGCATGAAAGAGGAAGACGGAACTGTTATCTATGGCGGGGAACCGGCAGGCTACATAATAAAGTTTGAAAATGACTACACAATATACCATGCCGGAGATACCAACATTTTCGGCGACATGAAACTTATATCGGAGATATACAAACCGCAGTTGGCAATTCTGCCCATCGGAGACCTCTTCACGATGTCTCCGCTTGAGGCATCGTACGCATGCAGACTGCTTAATGTAAAATGGGTCATCCCCATGCACTACGGAACTTTCCCGCTTCTGGTGGGAACTCCGGATGAACTTAAGTCGCTGACCAAGGATATGGATTCGCTGAGCGTGATTGCCTTGGAACCGGGACAGCAGGTCATATGATCTGCAGAGAACTTTTACTTCGCAGCTAAAGGAGCTTTTTGTCCTCATAGAAAGACAGCTTCACAAAACAGAGTTATGAGAAACCCGGGGAAATTATTAGTCACTGTTGCCTTGCTACTTGCGGTTTCCTGCGGAGGGAAGCAGGCGATTTACGAAGGAACAGCGGAACAGCTTAACGACGAAGTCCTTGAAGAACTTAACAAGGAAGGCGGTTTTCCCTGGATATTCGGCGGAACAAATTACGACAAAGTATTCGACATCCTCAAGGAATTACAGATCCGCTACCCCTATACCAAGTACGCCGCACTGGCCGAACTCAGAAGCGGTGATGTCTATTTTAAGAAAAAGGAATACACCCTAGCCGCTGAGGAATACGAAAATTTCATAACGAACCACCCGGGTCACGAAGAACTTGACTACGCAATGTATCGCCTTGGACTCTCCTACTATAAAATGAAAGCGGGAAAGGACAGGAACCATTCAAAGCGGCTTCAGTCAATAAAGTGGTTTACACTGCTTAAGAAAACCTATCCCGACTCCCCGTACGCTGAGCAGACACAGGACAAAATCGAGAAATCCAGAAGAATGCTTGCGGAAAGAGAGATCTACATAGGAAAATTCTACCAGAGGAAAAAGAACTACGAGGCGGCGGCACAAAGGTACAGAAACGTTCTTGAGAATTACTCTGACACCGAATACGCCGAGAAAGCCAGGGAGCTTCTCAAAGAGACTGAGGAGAAATTATCCGAGCAGTCATCCTAGCAGCAGGAAAAACCTTTCCCCGAAGCTACGGGCAGGCAATCCGCCATGTGTACTTAACGACACGATAATTTGCCGGACGGTTGCGCGTATCGATCCGGAACGTGCGTCTTGATCAAACGATGCAATTCCACTCAAAGAAGAAAACAGATATGGTGACGACATACAAACTGCTTGCATATCTGGTTGCGATCATCTTTCTAGCCTCCTGCGGGTCTTCTGATGAGCAGAAGATAAATCTACTTTTGGACAAGAGAACCAGCGCTTTTGAGCAAAAAGACCCTGAAATATACTCTGAGTGCATACACGAAGATTACAGAGTAACTTCAGGGGAAGAAGTAGTTGACAAGCACAAGCTGGTAAGCAGGTTCAGGGATCACGTATCCATCATTGACACGGTGTCGTTCGGTGAATCCGAAAGGTACATATACATCAACGGAACAGACGCAAGGGTAATGATGCTCTCTTCGATTGACGTAAAGATAGATGGTTATTCGATGACATATAAAGCCAAAGAGGTTATTAACTTATCGAAAGTGCTGGGAAGGTGGAGAATAACCAAGGAGTCTATGCTTAACTTGCTCAGCGGAACTATGATTCTTGATAACTAAAAACTAGCCGAATTTCTTTTCGATATCTTCCTGCTCTTCCTTGCACTCTATGCAAAGAGTAGTCTCCGGCCTTGCAATCAGTCTCTGCTCCGAGATCTCCTCTTCACACACCTCACAGATTCCGTAAGAACCATTTTCAAGCCTCGCAAGCGCGTCGCGTATTTTCCGAAGCAGTTTTCTTTCCCTGTCCCTTTCCCGAAGTTCAAGAACCCTGTTTGACTCGGACAGGGCCCTGTCAAGCGGATCTGGGAAAGAATTGGATCCCTTACTCATCCTATCAACAGTATCATAGGCAATGCCCAGTATATCGGACATCTTCTGAATCAGGATGGTTCTTACCGTCTCCCTGGTTTCTGCCTTCATGAAGAATATTATATATACCCACGTCTTTTTGTAAATTTGACGAAGCGCGACAAATATAATTAATTATCCGCCATGGCGAGAATGAAGAGACTTACGATTGAACTGCCGGGAGAAATGGCCGCACTTGTTTCGGATCTACTCTTGGGTCTTGAAGCCGGAGCCGTAAGCGAGGAGCAAAAAGAACACGGAGAACCATTAATTCATGCGTATTTTGAGGAAGAAACGGATATTGCGGGAATCATAGCAACCGTAAGGGAGTTCTCTGCGCTTTTTGGCGAAAACCCCGAGGCGGTGCGGTTCACCACCCGATACATTAATCAAGCGGACTGGGAAGGCTGGAAATCCCATCTGAAACCGGTAAGGGCGAGTCGTCGAATAGTTATCAAACCTCCATGGGAAAAGCAATACAAGGCGGAGCGGGGAACCAAGGTGGTTGAAATAAATCCGGGAAACGCTTTTGGCACGGGACATCACGAAACAACAAGAATATGCGTAAGTTATCTGGATGAAATTATCGAAAAATCCCCAGGATGTTCCGTTTTTGACGTGGGATGCGGAAGCGGCATTCTGGGCATCTGCTCAATTAAGCTGGGAGCGCACATTTCGTTTTGCGCAGATATTGATTTCAAGGCTGCAAGAGAAACCATCTCGAATTCCGCAAGAAACGCAACTTCCGACAAGGTGAAAGTCTGGTGTGGTTCCGCAGACTGCACGCGGAAAAAATTCGACGTGGTTGTTTCCAACACATCCAAGGATACCCTTATCTCAATGAAGGAGAGCCTAAAAGCGAGACTTCTGCCCCCGGGACATCTCATAGTTTCCGGAATACAGGCAAGCGAGAAACGAGAAGTAGCCGAAATTTACGGAAACTCGGGTTATGATATTGTCAGCGGGAAGGTCGAGGGCGGATGGGCCGGACTTCTCCTGAGGTTAAAGAAGACGAGGAAACCTGCGGAATGAACTCCTTTAAAACTATAGAATGGAAAAACAACAAGGTCCTAATGATTGACCAGAGAAAGCTTCCAGGGGAAGAGGTCTACGTCGAATGCACTACTTTTGAAGAGGTGGCCGAATGCATAAGGAAACTGGTTATCAGGGGGGCCCCGGCGATAGGAATAGCGGCCGCCATGGGAATGGCTCTCGGGGCCGCGGGTATAGGAAACGATTGCTCCTACGAAAATTTCGAAGAACGAATGAAAGCCATATCGGAACACTTGGCCCTGACGCGACCGACGGCCGTAAATCTGTTTTGGGCCATCGACAGAATGAACAGACTGGTTTCCAAGTGCAGAGGCAAAGAAGTTGAAGAGATAAAAAACCTTCTCGTAACCGAGGCGATCAATATACAGAAAGAAGACCTCAGAACATGCATGCAGATCGGGGAAAACGGGTCTAAACTCATAGGAGACGACTCTGTTATCCTCACGCACTGCAACGCCGGAGGACTTGCCACCGCCGGTTATGGAACAGCCCTAGGGGTAATAAGGTCTGCCTTTAGCCAAGGCAAGAATATAAGCGTAATATCATCAGAGACAAGGCCTGTTCTCCAAGGAGCGAGGCTCACTACCTGGGAACTTGAGCGGGACGGTATCCCGGTCCGTTTGATAACCGACAGCATGGCCGGGCATCTGATGAGCAAGGGGATCGTGGATTCGGTCGTTGTCGGGGCTGACAGGGTAGCTTCAAACGGAGATACCGCAAACAAGATAGGAACCTATTCCCTGTCCGTCCTGGCTAAGCATCACGGCATTCCCTTTTACGTAGCGGCCCCAATTTCAACCATAGACACCGAATGCTTAAGCGGAGAGGATATCATAATCGAGCAAAGGGGACCCGAAGAAGTAACGCACATAGGCGGGAAACGGATAAGTGCAGAAGTAACTGCAATCAATCCCGCTTTTGACATTACACCGGCCGAGAATATCGAATGCCTGATAACTGAAGTCGGGCTGTTTAAAAGACCCTATACGGAATCTCTCGGCAAGCTTAAGAAGAAAGATCAGTAATCTCCCCTTTCGATTTCTTCCTGGGCTTCAACACTCAGTTTCGTAAAGGGCATGACCATGAGCCTTTCTTCCCCTATTTTTTCCCCGGTAACCTCGCAGAAACCATATTCCCCGTTTTCGATCCTCTTTAGAGCATCATCTATCTGATGCAGTTTGCTGCGCTCCCTGTTCGAAAGAGTAAGGGCAAGTTCTCTCTGTCTGTCTTCGGATGCGTGATCATAAAAATCTCCGACATTGAAACGCAGATGATCCGATTCCTCTTTCATTGATCGAGTTACGTCTTCAAGTAGTTCCTCCCTCATCTCTTTAAGCATGGCAGTCATCTGATTAAGGAACTTCTTGGTATATTTTCTGGGGTTGGTTCTCCTCGACTTAGGTTTTGCGCTAGTCGCCGTGGAAGAACTTTTTTTCAAGGTCTTTTTTTCAGGTTTTTCCTTCTTTACTCTGGGCACGCTGACTCCTCTCGTAATCAAAGTCTAGAATTTTCAGGGTGAATTAAGATAAAATTATTTTTCTTTTTGTCAATACCGGTTACTACCAACAATTAGGGGCTACTATCTTGTCATATTCTTCGCCCCGGTGATAATATTGCTTTCTTGATTGCGACCCTTCCGAAATGAAAAACGGCTCTAACAAGAGGGATGCCTGGGCAACCAAGACAGGCCTTATATTAGCCATGGCGGGCAACGCCATAGGCCTCGGCAACTTTCTTAGATTTCCAACGCAGGCCGCGGAAAACGGCGGCGGCGCTTTCATGATCCCCTATTTCATAGCATTTATCCTGATAGGAATTCCGATCATGTGGATGGAATGGGGAATGGGAAGGTATGGAGGGTCTCGCGGGCATGGAACAACCCCCGCGATATTCAATCTTTTCTGGAAAAGCCCCGTTTCCAGAACCCTTGGCGTTATAGGACTCTGGATACCCCTTGTCGTAACAATTTACTACGTTTACATTGAATCCTGGACTTTGGGATACGCTCTGCACTTCCTCTTGGGAAGCAATCCCAGTCTTGATCCAGGATCGGTTTCAAACGCCGCGGAATACGTAAAACCCTACAGCAGCTTTCTTGCCCATTACCTCGGTGCGGGAGACGGGGTGTTCCTCACCCCTTCCAAAATGGCCATTACCGCCTTTGTAATCACAATCGCTGCAAATTTCTACATCATGCTGAGAGGAATATCGGGAGGCATAGAGATATTCGTCAAGTATGCGCTCCCCATGCTGTTCGTTCTGGCGATAATACTCGTAGTAAAGACTCTGACGCTCAAAACTGATTACGGAACCGCGATAGAAGGACTTAACTTCCTCTGGAATCCTGACTTCGAAGCCCTTAAAAACCCGAAAGTATGGATAGCGGCGGCCGGGCAGATCTTCTTCACGCTGAGCCTGGCTTTCGGAGCAATAGTTGCGTACGCATCCTACATAAGGATCGATGATGACGTAACGCTAAGCGGCCTGACTTCGGCAACCCTTAACGAAACAGTGGAGGTGGTTCTCGGGGGCTCGATAGCCATTCCGGCGGCAGTGGCGTTCTTCGGAGTCGCAAGCGTGGTCACGGTAGCACAATCAGGTGCTTTTAGCTTGGGATTCGTAAGCCTCCCCGCAGTGTTCAGCAGTATTTCGGGAAGTCTAGGAGGAGTTGAGGCGGGCAGAATCTTCGGATTTCTGTGGTTTTTTCTGCTGTTTTTCGCCGGTATGACCTCGTCCGTAGCTATAGCATACCCCGTAGTAACCTTCCTTCAGGATGAATTCGCCATCTCGAGGCAAAGAGCTGTCGTGTATACCATGCTGATAATAATTGTAAGCGTGCTGCCGGTGATACTGATAAGCCAGGTTCTTGACGAATGGGATTTCTGGGCCGGCACCATAATGCTCGTCGTATTCGGATTCATTGAAATAGTAATGTTCATGTGGGTATTCGGAGCCGACAGGGCTTGGAATGAAATAAACTCGGGGGGATTTATACAGGCGCCGCGGGTGTTTTACTACATTCTAAAATATCTGACGCCGTTTTTCCTTCTGATTCTCATATCGTGGTGGGGATACAGCAGTCTGCCTTCGGTAATCGGAGAGGCCAGCTGGAATATCTGGTTCGCCAGGCTTTATATTGTGGGGCTGTTTGTTTTCCTTTCGGTTATGGTTTATATTGCCGGCAGGAGGGAAAGATAATGGATTTCGCCGCTGCACTCTTCATGTTCATCTCTTGGACAAGCGTCTTGAGTCTTCTCTCTTTCTGCCTGATAAAATTCCACAGAAACCAAAAATAGCTGCTGCAGTAGCAGTTCAAATGTTCTGGGCCCTGTTTGGTAACTAGCAGGTATTGCTGACTTAGCCCTGTTCCGTTTCTTTTTGAAGAACTTCCTTGGATTTTCCAATACGGAAAATCTTTACAACATCTTCAAGCTGATGTATCAAGAAGAGAGTAAGAGTAAAAGACGTAGCGAAAAGAACCAGGGAATTCCCTCCGATTATCGCTATGAGAACTAACCCGGCCGAATAATAATTTCTCCTCCCTAAAAAGCGAAGGCGGGCAAGCAGTTTCCTTAGGAAGGAAAGTTCCTCAGGATTGATATGCTTGTCGACTTCAAAGTACGCAACCAGACTGCCGGAATCCGTGTACTTTATCAGAAAGTAAAACGACCATATCAGAAACAGGATGAAGACGATGATGTTATAGCTTCCGAGGATCACCGCAACGGTGCTTCCGGTCTGAAGATAATATCCAACAGGCACTCCGATCAGGAAGGAAAGCACTGTGAATTGGTCACTTATGGTGTCAACCCACTGCCCTTTTTTCGTCTCCATAAGCTTTATTCTCGCAACTTCTCCGTCACACCTGTCCAAAACAGTTGCCGCCTGCATGAAAAGGGCTCCGAGTACCGGATAACCAAGGGCGTAAAACGGCCCGCAGAGCACTCCTATCAGGTTAATCAGAACGCTAACAGCGTTAGGCGTAAGAGGTGTTCTTATAAGGAGCTTGCTAAGAGGAAGAGACATCCGGCCATTTATATTTCTGGCTATCCATCCGGTGGCAGTTTTGCCTACGTGGGAAAAAATGATTCTTTCCGCTTCTTTTCGAGATTCCTTGGTATCCGAAAGACGGTACCAATACCCGGTGTCGGCACTTAAGATTCTCATGCGGTTCCGCGTGGCCTCTTCACCAAGCCAGGTATCAAGTCCGGCAGCCGAAAGCACAGCTCCGACTTCTGTGAAATTTACTGAGAAAGCACCAAATACGCTGCTTCCTCCACCGAAATACTTGCTTACGTAACCGGTTTCCCTGTCCATGCCGACAACAGGATCAGCATCCTGCTGAACAAGCACAGAAAATTCATCCTCGCGGCAATCAGATGAATCACGAATGAATTTTTCAAGGGAACCAGAGTTTGTGATAACCAGAGAAGATTCTAAAATAAGAACCCTGCCCGAATCTATCGACACCGACCCTCCAGGCAGGACCCAGTTTATGTCCGATGTAATTCTCGGGTCATCAATAAGAAGGTTTTTTAGGAGGCCTGCGTTATCGGTAATTATATGGAACCGCTCAGTTCCGGCACGTTGACAATTTATTATAATTCTTTTCAGTTGAGGAACTTGCGCTATCGATTTGCTTGGGAATTTGGATAGATCCTCGCCATTTGTTCCAGTGCCAGAACAAAGTACAATAGCATCTTTCATGGCAGATTATTCAGAGGAGTCAACGACTCTCAAAAGGTTTGGAGCACGGTAGTCCTTTTTCAAGAATCTGTCAGCTTGTTTTCTCGCCCTGAAAAGATCCAGTGGACAGTCCACATCCATCCAGTAAAGTTCGCCTATATCGAGGGGCTTGATTTTATACCCCTTGTTTATAAGCCTGTGTATTGAGGAAATGTACCACTTCCCTTCGGCGCCGGGATTCCTCATCTCTTCCTCAACCGCCCTTTTGAGCAGTTCAACTCCTGTATCCCTGAACACTCTTATGCCGACGGATTCAGCGGAGGTTTCGGCGTTTGATATCTCTTTGCTGATCTTCGTGATTCTGCTGTCGTTGACAACAACTTTCATGTCCTCCCTTTCATACCGAGGTCTCTTTTTTATGGGAAGACAGATTTTTTCATCCCTGACCGAAAGCGCCTTGTCCAAAACACCTATCTCGTACACATCGTCTCCGTTCATGACCACTAAATCTTCGTCAAATTCGCTTCGAGCTATCCAGAGAGACACAAGGCTGTTTGTAGACTGGTAGAATGGGTTGTAAAGGGTGTTGATTCTCATTCCCAAACCATCGTAACTTCTTAGAAAATCTTCCACTCTCTCAAAACCAAAACCTACGACGATTACGACTTCGTTTATACCGCAGTCCCTTATAAGGTTTATCTGGTGTTCGAGTATGGATATATTCCCAATATCAAGAAGACACTTGGGCTTGTCGTGAGTGTAGGGATATAGCCTAGTTCCCCTACCCGCTGCAAGTATTATAGCTTTCATAAGTCAGACTTCTCAAATAGACAGCCTTACACCTGTAGAATCGAGAAAAGCAGGTAATGCCCCCGGTGAAAAACACGAGGAATTAGCCCTACTTATCCAACATCCTCCGAAATCTAATTTAACTATAGGAATTAGCTATGTCAAACAGAGCTTTAATCCGCAAGTCTTACGCGGGTTTTGGCTGAAACAAGGGGAAGTTACGCATCGGTCGCAAGTTTAAGACCATTAATTCCAGACTTTATGCTGCTTATATTGTTCATCTCATCCACGTATATAAGCTTGGGTCTGTGTGTTTTGCTCTGTTCTTCATCATAGATTGCAAAATCCGCTATTATCAGGCAATCGCCTTTTCTGGCAAGATGCGCCGCCGCGCCGTTTACGCAAACTATGTTTGAACCTCTCGCGCCTTCAATCACGTAGGTTGAAAAACGGTGGCCATTGGTCAGATTGAAAATGTGAACCTCTTCATATGGAAACAGATCCGCCGCGTCCATGAGATTTCTATCGAGCGTAAGACTCCCTTCGTAATCCAGATCTGCCTCGGTCACCGTAATTCTGTGTATCTTAGATTTCAGGAGTATTCTCTGCATTACCAACCTCTTAAAGCACAGTATTATCGATAAGCCTGATATCGTCCAACCTCACTGCCAGCGCCACCAAGTCACCCTCCACGGCTCTGTGCCGGAGCTCAAGGGTTTCAGGGTCTCTTATCTCAATATAATCAATATCATTAATTTGAGCCATACGCAATACCCTATCTGCCTCGGCAAGCAGAATTCTGGAGTCATCGCAACCGCTTTTGAATTTCTTTACGGTCTCCCGCAGGGCTTTGCTGACCGAAGTCACCCTGATTCTCTGTTCAGCACTCAGATAGGCGTTTCTTGAGCTCATGGCAAGTCCGTCAGGTTCCCGCACTATCGGCATTTCCACTATCTCAATGTCCATATCGAAATCCCGCACCATTTTTTGGATGATCTTAAGCTGCTGGTAGTCCTTTCTTCCGAACACCGCAAAATCCGGGCGGACAATGTTAAAGAGCTTAAGCACGACCGTTGCTACCCCGTCAAAATGCCCCGGTCTGAAGGGACCGCAGAGGCAGTTCCCAAGGTTTCCCACAGAAACCATGGTCTGAAAGCCGTCGGGATAAATATCACTTATATCCGGATAAAACAGATAGTTAACGCCGCAGCGCGCAAGTTTTTCCATGTCGCCTTCGTAGTCCCTTTCGTAACGGTCAAAGTCCTCACCGGGCCCGAACTGCGTGGGATTAACAAAAACACTCGCGACTGTCACGTCCGCTCTTCTAACCGATTCCTCAACGAGGGTAATATGCCCTTTGTGCAGGGCCCCCATAGTGGGAACAAAGCCGAGTTTTTTGCCCGCTTTTCTGCAAGCATCGGAAATCTTCTTCATGTCGGAAGGGCGGTTGAGCACGGAGAGCACCCCCACACTATCCATAAGACTGCTCCTGTGAAGGGAAAGTCCCTTTTTTTACCTCTTCCACATATTTTTTTGTTGAATCGGAGATTGTCTCTGCAACCTTCGCGTATTTCTTGACGAACTTAGGGAGCGGCTCCGGCGTCAGGCCGATCATGTCGTTTATAACAAGCACCTGCCCGTCGCAATCCGCCCCGGACCCTATCCCGACTGTCGGCACTCCCAGACTCTCGGTAACATCTCTGGCTACCTCAGGTAAAACGCTTTCGATAAGCACTATGAAAGCGCCCGCCTGCTCACAGGACTTGGCGAGATCCAAAAGCGTTTCGCGCTCGCCCGGCAGGCTTCCCTGTACTTTGTAACCGCCCATTACATGAACAGACTGCGGGCAAAGCCCTATATGAGCAACAACGGGAATCCCGGCTTTCTGGATGTGGTACACGGTATCGACGTAAGCATCATTTACCTCAAGCTTGACCGACTCAGCCCTCCCCTCCTTTAAAAGTCTCCCGGCGCTCTCTATAGCATCTTCCGGAGACTTCTGATAGGAAAGAAAGGGCATATCCGAGCACAAATGAGCCCGGTTCACGCCTCTTGAAACAATCTTCGTGTGATAAATCATTTCATCCAGCGTAACGGAAAGCGTATCTTCAAGGCCTTGAACCACGTTGCCAAGAGAATCCCCAACCAGAACCACATCTACTCCCGCCGCGTCCACTATCGCGGCAATGGTGGCATCGTACGCCGTTATCATGGCGATTTTCTCGCCCTGCTCCTTCATCTTGCGAAAATCAGTTGTTCTCAGCTTCTTCATCGTTCGACTCTATCCCTTTTTCGAAACTGCGGGGAATCACTCAACGTATATTCTGGCCGAGTACCCCCGCTTTCTCAAAACTACACGAAGCATCTCGGCGTCTTTTCTTTTCTTGAACCTGCCAACCCTCACCCTGTAATAAGTATTCCCCTCAAAGGCAAAAGATTCCACTCTCACCTCCTCGTCCGTGACACGCGAGAGCTTTCTTTTGAGTTCTCTGGCCGACGCCTTGCTTCGAAAAGAGCCGGCTTGGACTGTGTAGAGGGAGACGAAAAGGCTTTCTGACCTTTCAGAGGGCGTCGACAGTACTTCTATTTTCACTTCCGCAACACCACTTCTGATAAGTCCGATGGATTTCGCGGCCGCATATGAGAGATCTATCACCCTGTTCCCTACATAAGGACCCCTGTCATTTATCCTGACCTTTACCTGCCTGCCATTTTCGCGGTTGGTAACACGTACGACGGTACCAAAAGGAAGCTCCTTGTGCGCTGCAGTATAAGCATATCTGTCGAAGACCTCGCCGCTCGCGGACCTCTTGCCATGCTCCTTGTCCCCGTACCAGGAAGCCTTGCCGTACTGTACGGTATCCGTCGACCTGGGCCGCTGAAAATCCCGACTCTCCCATCTCGGGGAACCTGAAAAAGGAGAGCAACCGACCGCAAAAAACGCAATTAAAACAGCGAATCTGACCCAGATCATAAGGTTTTATTTTACCACAACGGATTTCCTCGCAGACACCGATATGCTGGAAATACCCATTCTACCGCCCGCAATCTTGAGATTATAAGCGGTTATAATAAAATAGTGCCACCAAAAAATAGGCAGATACGATGAACCGGCCGGATCATAATTTTTCCCTGATAAACCGACTTCCCCCTTATGTACTAGGCGTAGTCAACGAACTTAAACACAAAGCGCGCGCCAGGGGAGAGGATATAATCGACCTCGGCATGGGGAATCCTGATCAGGCAACGCCGGACCACATAGTGGAGAAACTGCGCGAGGCAGTAAGAGAACCCAGAAACCACAGATACTCCGCTTCGGCGGGATTGCCCAAGCTTCGCTTGGCCATAACCGACTGGTACAGAAGAAAGTACGATGTTGACCTTGACCCGGATTCAGAAGCCGTCGTCACGATAGGATCAAAAGAAGGCATATCGCATTTAATGGTCTCCATACTCTCCCCGGGAGATATGGCGATAGTTCCAAATCCCTCCTACCCAATACACGGCTACTCCGTGATCATAGCGAGAGGAGACACTCACAGTTGTCCCATGGGGGAAAAAGAAGACTTGATACAGTCAATAGAAAAAGCGATAAAGGAAGTGTGGCCAAAACCCAAAGTACTTATTCTCTCATTCCCCAACAACCCGACAACACAAGTCATGGACCTTGACTTCTTCGAGAAAATCTGTGATCTGGCACGTGAAACGGGTCTTATAGTAGTGCATGATCTGGTTTACGCAGAACTGTGTTATGACGGATACAAGGCCCCGAGCATAATGCAGGTAAAGGGAGCCAAGGACGTTGCGGTGGAATTCTATTCACTTTCCAAAACCTACAGCATGCCCGGCTGGAGGGTCGGCTTCATGGTGGGAAACCCGGAAATCGTTTCCGCGCTCAAAAGGATAAAGAGCTACCTTGACTACGGAATATTTCAGCCGATCCAGATAGCCGCAATTACCGCTCTCAACGGACCTCAGGAACCTGTAGAGCGCATAAGGGAAACCTACAGGTCCAGAAGAGACAAGCTGATCGAATCATTCGCAAGGGCCGGATGGGAAATCCCAAAACCGAAAGCCACTATGTTCGTATGGGCACAGATACCTGAAGAGTTTGCGGAAATGGGATCGCTTGAATTCTCGAAACTTCTTATAGAAAAATCAAAAGTTGCCGTATCCCCCGGAGTGGGATTCGGAAACTACGGTGAAGGATTCGTAAGACTTGCCCTTGTTGAGAACGAGAACAGAATAACTCAGGCGGCAAGGGGAGTCAGGAAGCTTCTCCAGGGCGCCCGCGACTACTAAAAAGCCTGCCCTATGCTTATAAAAATCTTGAATCTGTCATTTCTCTCCTCATCCTCGGGGTTTAGAAGGTAGCCGAAATCCGCCCTGATCGGCCCTATAATCGTATGGTATCTCAATCCGGCACCGGCAGCGTACTTCAGATCTGAAACACTGAAACCGAAACTCTTTGAATAAACATTTCCGTAATCGAAGAAAATTACCGCTCCAAGCTTGTTAAAAAGCCCGAAGCGGGCTTCAGCATTGCCAACGATCATGGAGTTGCCCCCCAGAGGGTCCTGCTCCGAATTAAGCGGACTCAGATGCTGAAATGAATAGCCCCTCATGCTTGCACTGCCTCCGGCGAAGAACCTCTTGAAGATCGGCACGTCAAGCGGGTCAGTTTCCCCAAGTGTGCTTATATTCCCAATTGTCGCCCTTTTTCCGAGAACAATCCCGGAAACATTTTTGTAGTACCTTAACTCGGCCAGAAATTTCAGGTAATCGGTGCGGGCGGAACTGGTGATCTGAATCGGTCTTTCCATGAAGAAAAACAGTCGCATTCCACTGGTAGGATTTATAAGGCTGTCGGTCAGGTCATAC
Organism: Thermodesulfobacteriota bacterium; assembly: GCA_965207685.1. GTDB lineage: Bacteria > Desulfobacterota_D > UBA1144 > Nemesobacterales > Nemesobacteraceae > Nemesobacter. The sequence goes on from OZ242294.1 coordinate 829,027, forward strand.
TCAACCCCGAGATCAACAACCGTCAGGAAGACGCTGTCGCGGGCACTTTCAATCGGCGTTCTTACCACCTGAGATTCTATATCCGCGTATACAACGTTTAGGGAACTGAAAAGTGTAAGATAATCAAAAAACTCCTTGGATAAAGTACTGTTGAAATCGAAACTCAAGCCCTCATAGCCCGGGAAATCATCCCTTCTCACGTCAAGCAGAAAAGCAAGACTGGAATTCCTGCCGACTAAGTGGGGCTGATCAAGCCTGGCCAGCAATCCCCGTGTCAGGGATGAATAACTGGAAGTGATCTGCAGGGTCCTTCCACCATCGAAAAAATTCCTCTGGCTCCAAGATAGCTGTGCCCTTAAATTGTCCTCCGTGGCGTATCCAACTCCGAGCCTTATCGTTCCGAGTTTCCTCTCGGTAACGCTGTATATAGTCCGAACCTCGAACTCCTGCTCGTCGTAATCAGTGTCCACTATAACGGAATTAAAAAGGCCAGTTTCAAAAATATTCGCCCGCGATTTCTGAGTCTCCTCGAGAGAAAACAGTTCCCCTTTCTCGTACTCTATCTCCCGCTCGAGAAGTCTGGTGGCAATATTGGAATTTCCCCTGAACACCACGTCGCCGAAATAATACTCCTGCCCCGGATCGATGGTGAATTCAACATTAACCTCCCTGCTCCTCAGGCTCACAATCGCCTCGGATTTTACATCAGCCAGAGGATAACCCCTATCGGAAAACAACTCCGTGATAAGAACTTTTGACTTCTGGTAGCTTATCTGGGAAAAAGGTTTTCCCTCTTCCAAGAGAATCACCTCGGCGACATCGGAGACGTAATCATCCGGCTGGTTCCCAAGAACTTCTATGTTCAGAGTCTTCACTATTACGGGATCTCCTTGGTCCACCCTTATTTCTATATCCACTTTCCGGCCTTCATCCCGGAAATCCAATGTATGGGTTACGATGGAACCGTAATAACCATGTTCCCTGAGAACCTGCTCTATTCTTTTTATATCGTCCTCGAGGAACTGCTCGTTGAATTCCGGACTTTTCCTCCAAGGCCTTCTTGAGGGAAAAGGGGTTATCATGGAGTCCTTTATCCTCTCGAGCTCTATATCTTTTAACCCTTTTATACTGATCCCGGAGATAAAAACCGTTTCGTCCTTCTCCGTTTCCTCGGCGTTAACGTCCGAAGCCAGGGGAAAAAGCACGAGAAGAAAAAAAAGTCCCGAAAGTAAAAAAGCGACGTATCGAGGCGTGCAAAGGAATTCGCGCGGGAAGTTGCCGCTATCGTTGCGGTCAGAAGAAGAAGATACAGGACTATACATTTCTATTAATGTTAACAAGGACAAACTGATTTTAAAAAGAACAAACCGAAAAAACCCGGCGGGTTAGAAACAGACGCAGGCATTTTAGCTGTGCAAAAGTCAACGACAACCGGCCATCCGCGTAAAACCACATGCAGAACAATTCCGAACCAAGGAACAATCGATAAAATTGCCCTGTCCACACCGCTTAAGAAACAACAATTCGCATGCATGGCGGCAAAGAACAAGACCGTTTATACATAATAATACGGCAATATGATATTATTTTAACGAGGTCATTTAACCATGGAACTTTTGCTGCTCATTGTGTTTGTTCTACTCGGATTTTTCGCCGGTACATATATACTGGGAACCTTCTTCTCCCTAGTTTTCATGCAGTTGCCGGAAGTTTTCAGATCAAGGGCCAGCGGAAGTTCTGAAGTGCCGGTACAGAGGCTCGCACATCTAATCCTAGAGACCATAGGATGGTTTCTTTTGCTTATCTCGCTTATATTCTTGGTAAACAAGTATCTTGCCGGCTATCAGAAGCTTTTTCTCTGCGGTATATACGTGGCCTTGGCTTTCCACATAGGAACACTTCTGAATCTTTACGGAAGACCTTCGTAAAACGCAGAGGGAAAAACAGGTGATGCCGCTTCGCCTTCCCGCGCTGTGTTAGTCTAGGGACGCACTCAAATTACCCAATCTGGTTTTAAAAATTCGCGGCAGGTCCAAGATCCAAGAGAAGAACCTTTGCTTTTGGGGGTTAGCGCTTTTTCTGCGCTGAAAAATTGCTATCAATAAACATCTGCCTGGCAGGGTCTCCTGGATCATCCCTGCGTTTGCGGCGCAGATCCTTCGCCGTCTTTTTTTCCAGAACAGGTTTATGAATATATTCAATTTCTATTGTTCTTTTTTTAGAATTCAGGCTTGCAAGCACTACCGTGTCCGGAAGACTCCACGACAGAACCTCGTAAGAAAACGTTTTCTCCCGCTCGAAAGTCTCGCCGAGAACATTGGTGAGATCACCGACAAGTTCGCTTTTCGCGGACGCAAAACTGCTCTCATTCTCAAAACTGAATAAGATGGAACTTGACATAAGATTGTCTTTATAAAATTCAAGTCGGGTTTCATGGTCGGGGGGCGGGTCGAGGGCAACTCCGGATAGGGAACCGCCCAGAACGACTTTTCGTAGACCATTTGAGTATTTGCGATCAGAAATAACCTCGAGTTTGGAAAATTCAATCAGATTAAGTGCGTCTTTTCTGGAAGTTCCGAATTCAAAACCGTGGGGAATCCTGAGATTCACCTGGCTCCCTTCGAGAGGAAAGGGAAAAAAGAAGCAAACTGAAAAAATAAGCGCAAGCCAAGTTCTCGTGCAATACATTGAGGTTTTCCTGTGATATAAATCGCTTAAACCCGTGGTATACTTTGGGAATTGTGATTCTAACCGTTTTATACGAGCTTGTTAAACGCAATCCCGTGAAACTTTAATGGAAACGATCATAGGAGTAATCGGAGCGGCTAACGCAAGCGAGGAGGAGAAAAGAACTTCGGAAGAGGTGGGAGTTCTTATTGCCGGAAGGAACTGTTTTCTGCTCTGTGGCGGAATGGGAGGAGTTATGGAAGCTGCGTGCCGGGGAGCAAAATCGGCCGGGGGCACCACAATCGGGATTCTCCCCGGCTCCGAATCCTCCTCCGCCAACAGATTCATTGACATACCAATAGTTACGGGGATGGGTGAGGCAAGAAACGTGATAGTAGCGAAGTCAAGTCATTCCATAATTGCCATTGGAGGCAGTTTCGGTACCCTGTCGGAAATATCGTTCGCGCTTAAGTCTGGAATTCCCGTCATCGGGCTTGACACCTGGGATGTCTCTGAGGAAATTATCAAATGCGAAACCCCGGAAGAAGCAGTGAGAACAGCCTTTGAGCTATCCTCCCTCAGGAAAAAGGCCTGATGAAAACCTCCCCGAGCAAGCAAACAGAAAAGGAAATGACGCTGGAAGAGATCGAAAACCAAATAAGACGCGTTCCCGATTTTCCGAGCAAAGGAATACTCTTCTACGATATAACCACGCTTGTTAAAAACGCCGGAGCTTTCCGAAAATCCGTTGATATGATGGCGGAAATGCTCGCCGGCAAGGAAATAACCTCATTTGTCGCGCCCGAAAGCCGAGGTTTCATATTCGCTGCCGCCTTATCCTATAAGCTTGAAAAAGAGTTAGTCCTGGTGAGGAAACCTGGCAAGCTGCCGAGCGACACCGCAAGCGCTTCATATGATCTTGAGTATGGGAAAGACGTTCTGGAAATTCACAAAGACGCAATAAACGGTAAAAGCAGAACAGTAATCGTCGATGATCTTCTGGCCACAGGGGGAACGGCGTACAGTGCCGGGCGTTTGGTGGAAGAACTGGGAGGAAGCGTCGTAGGATGCCTTTTTCTTGTAGAACTTACCGGGCTCAAGGGGGCCGAGGCTCTTTCCCCCTACCCGGTCTGGTCCCTACTTAAAATGCCGGGGTAAAGATTGAAAAAAATACCAGTTAAAGTCAGTTCAAACGAAGATAATTCCTATGAAATCCTGATCGGCCAAGGTCTTTTGAGGCAGATTGCCGGCGATCTGGCCGAGGCCTCCATAGCTCACTCCCACGCCCTAATAACCGATTCAAACGTGGCGGATCTCTACGGAGCGAAACTTCTGAGCGATCTTGAGGAAGCACTCCCGGAAATCAGTATGATTGTATTCCCGGCAGGAGAACAAAGCAAAACCAGAGAAATCAAGTCCTTCATAGAAGACAGGATGCTTGAATCGGGATTCGGCAGGGATTCTTCGGTCATAGCACTCGGCGGCGGGGTCGTGGGAGATACAGCAGGATTCGTGGCCGCCACTTACATGAGGGGAGTCCCCTGCGTTCAGGTGCCCACAAGCCTGGTTGCCTGCGTTGACAGCTCGGTGGGAGGAAAAACCGCTGTAGATACCCCTCACGGAAAAAACCTCATCGGCGCCTTCTATCAGCCATGGCGGGTGTATGTGGACACAGACACGCTTAAAACCCTCGAACCGAAGCAGGTAGCGGAGGGACTCGCCGAAATAATCAAATACGGTGTGATAAGGAGTGAGGATTTCTTCCAGTACCTAGAAGCCAATATCGAGAAAATCTACAAATTCGACGACGCTACGTTGCTTGAGGTGATAGAGACAAGCTGCAGGATCAAGGCGGAGGTGGTCGAGAAGGACGAAAAGGAGCAGAATCTGCGGAAAATCCTTAATTTCGGACATACGGTCGGCCACGCAATCGAGCAACTCTCCGACTATACAATCTCTCACGGAGAAGCAATCTCTGTGGGAATGGTAATTGAGGGGAAGATAGCCTTGGGTGAAACAGGGTGGAGCGAAAAAGAGCAGGACAGGCTCACTCTTCTTCTGGAGAGGGCAGGACTTCCTACCGAGCCTCCAAGCGGGGTAAATGTCGGGCAGATAGTCGATGTCATGAAAATCGACAAGAAAGCCAGAAAAGGCGAGATAGGAATGTCGCTTCCCGAGTGCATAGGGAAGATGAAAGAACAGGGTGGAGATTACGGAATAAAGATCGGGGAGCAGGCCATAATTTCCGCTTTTAGATCCTGACACGGAAAATGAAGTTAACCGACCCCGCGGTGGACATCTCTTTGTTTTCGCTTCCCATCGGCAAAGAAGACATCTTCTGCGACGAAAAACCCCTAGTGCTTGAAATCGGCTTTGGAGAAGGAGAATTCCTTATAAACGCGGCGCAGTGCGACGCAAGCAGGAACTATCTTGGTCTTGAGATCAAGAGAGGAAGATTCCGAAAAGCAGTGCGTGCCGCGGAAAAGCTCTCCCTGGAAAACTTAAAATTCCTCCACATTGAAGCTGAAATCGCGCTCAGACAGGTCTTCAGAGAAAAAATGTTTGATCTTGTCCTGGTGAACTTCCCCGATCCCTGGCCGAAGAAAAGACATTCAAAACACAGAATGTTCAACCGGGAATTTATAAGCTGCATAGCGAAAGTGCTTACGGGAAGCGGAAAGACAGTAATAAAGACCGATCAGTTGAGCTACATTGAGCAGATAGTGTCGGAATTCCAAAGAAGCCGCTTGTTCCGCCCCGTGCACCCTCCACCTGGTTTCGTTGAGGCCCGAAGAGGAGAAACAGAAACGAAATTCGAAAAGCATTTCAGGGAAGCTTCGCAAGAGATATTCAGTGCCGTTTTTCTAAATCTTCCCCAGTAAACAAGTTCAATGCGCCGATATATAAAGACATTATAATTGACATTAAGAATGTTCTATGTATTAAGTTTGTCCGTTCCGCATAAAATATGGAGGTTTTTTAAATGATAGTAGTAATGAAGCCAAAGGCGACCAAGGAAGAGATAGACAAGGTCAAATCCGTCATAAATGAACTTGGCTATTCGCCGCATCCTATCGAAGGAATTCTCAGGACTGTCATCGGAGTGGTCGGAGACGAGAGAGGAAAGCCTCATGACCTCGACATTCTCAAACAGCTACAGGGAGTCGAGAAGGTCGTTCCCGTGCTTCAGCCCTACAAGCTAACGAGCAGGGAAGTAAACGATGAAACCTCCGTTTTCAATGTGGAAGACGTTGCAGTAGGAGACAGAAAGATTCCCATAATCGCAGGACCGTGCTCGGTTGAAAGCGAAGAACAGATAATGACAATTGCAGCTTCCATAAAAGATTCAGGGGCATCAATGCTCAGAGGCGGCGCATTTAAACCCAGAACTTCCCCCTATTCTTTCCAGGGTCTTGGAAAAGAGGGGCTGGAACTTCTCGTCAAGGCAAAAGAGATGACCGGGCTGCCCATAGTGACCGAAATAATGAGCCCGGACGATCTTGAACTGGTTGAGGAATACGCGGATGTGCTTCAGATCGGAGCCAGAAATTCCCAGAACTACTCGCTTCTAAGACATGTCGGGAAGTCAAAAAAGGCCGTTCTGCTAAAACGGGGGATGTCAACGACGATAAACGAGTTTCTCATGTGCGCAGAATATATACTGTCGGAGGGCAACAGTAACGTAATGCTATGCGAACGGGGTATAAGAACCTTTGAAACTGCGACCAGAAACACTTTCGACCTGAACGCTATCCCGGTACTCAAGGAAAAGACCCATCTGCCTGTTTTCGCCGACCCTAGTCATGGAACCGGCTACTGGCAGTACGTAATCCCAGTAACCCTAGCTTCAATAGCCGCAGGAGCGGACGGAGTAATAGTCGAGGTTCATAACAACCCGGAGATCGCCGTTAGTGACGGAGCTCAGTCGCTTAAGCCGAAAACATTCAAAAACCTGATGGAAAAAGCGGCCCCCGTTGCCGAAGCCATCGGAAGAACCGTTTAGAAATTTTTCGGGCTCAGGAAGAAATCAGGACTTTTCTTCCACTGAGAGTCAATTTCCCCTCGCAGAAAAGCCTTATGGCTTCAGGTAATATCCTGTGTTCTTCGGCGTGGACTTTTTCAAGCAGAGTCCCTTCCGTATCTTCCCCCGTAACCGGAACAACTGCCTGAAGAATAATCGGACCCGCGTCAACTTCTTCTGTCACGAAGTGGACGGTACAACCCGTTTGTTTCACTCCGTAGTCAAGTGCCTGTCTTACCGAATTTGTCCTTGGGAAAGAAGGAAGCAAGGAAGGATGAATATTGATGATACGGTTCGCAAAACGGCCTATGAAATAAGGAGTAAATATCCTCATGAACCCGGCAAGTACGATAAGGCCTATGTCATATCCGTCGATTCTCGCGACTATCTGTCTTTCAAACTCTTCCCTTGATTCAAAATCCCTGCTGTTTACAAGTTCTACTGGAATACCGTGTTTCCTGGCCCTCTCAATTGCCATGACTCCAGGAGTATCACAGACAACCACGGCTATGTTTGCGGATTCTATGCCGGAATCTATTACCGCCTGAAGATTTGTTCCGCTTCCGGAAACAAACACGGCAACGTTGGTCTTTGACATCGCAGGCACCGGGAACTTGAGAAAACAGGGAAAGAAAAAAAAGGGCAGCCACCTACTTTCCCACTCCTGAAAGGAGCAGTATCATCGGCCTATAAGGACTTAACTTCCGGGTTCGGGATGGGACCGGGTGCTTCCCCTTCAGCATAGCCACCCTAGAAAGAAGAAATTACCACTAAAAAAGACAATGTCAAGCTAGAATATCAGTCAGTGTTAAAACCCCGTATGGGAAGAGCTCTTCCGAACCTTTTAAGCTTCTTAATGGCCTTTACCTCGATTTGTCTTATTCTCTCGCGGGTAACGTTCAGTTTTTTTCCTATCTCTTCAAGGGTGTATTCCTTGTCTTCGTCTATACCGAAACGCATTTTAACGACTCCTTCCTCCCCGTTACTGAGGTTGGTGCAGAGCGCGTTGCGCATGATCCGGTTCAATTCTTTGGTTTCGAGCATGTCAAGTGGAGAAGTGGAAGCTGGGTCCGAGATAATATCCATCAGCCTGCAGTCGTCCTCGCCAATTGGGGACTCCAGAGAAATCGGGTCGCGGGACACTTTCATGATCTTCAAGACCTTATCAAGGGGTATGTCCATTGCCTCGGCTATCTCTTCCGGTCTGGGCTCTCTCCCTAATTTCTGCATCAGGGATCTCGAGATCTTGTTTAGCCTGTTTATATTTTCGGTCATGTGAACAGGAATTCTTATAAGACTTCCCTGATCGGCTATTGCGCGTGTAATTGCCTGCTTTATCCACCATGTGGCACAGGTTGAGAATTTGTATCCCATTCCATGTTCGAACTTTTCAACCGCTTTCATCAACCCCATATTGCCTTCCTGGACCAGATCAAGAAACGGCAGCCCCCTGTTAACGTATTTCCTCGCTATACTGACTACAAGTCTAAGGTTGCACTCGATAAGTATTTTTCTAGCTTTCTTAGTAGCCTTCTTTGCTTTTTCAAACCTTCTAAGAACCCTCTTAAGAGAAGCGATTTCCTCCTCGGAATATTCAGACTCCGAACCATTGCCAATCGCGTCGTCTGAATCATCCATCATACAGTCACAATCCCCGCCTTCAACTCTGTCCACATATTCGACGGCCAGGTCGTATATCCTGTTGGCCTGCGTAGAGGAAAAATCGATTTCGTCAAGAAGTTCTACGGTCCGCTCGTTGTTCTTTCTGATTTGTTTAGAAATCTTTGCTCTTTCGCTATCTGAGAGCGTTGAAGTATCGAGTTTTTTTCTCAGTTCTTCGGTCTCGGCAAAAAGTTCTCTGATTGGAAGAAAGTTCTTTGCGGAATTTCTATATGTCTCGCCGTCAGCGGAGGATTCTATGTACTCGCCTTGGTAGGAACTGTCGCCCGAACCTAGTGTCCCTTCTTTTATCTCTTCTTCGAGCTTGAGAACCTTTTTCATCATGAAGGGGTTCTCTATTATCATTCTCGCAATTATTTTTTTACCTTTTTCAATCTGTCTTGCTATCTCAACCTCTTCCTCCTTGGAAAGGAGGGAGTGCTGCGCAATAGCGAGAATGTACGACCTTATGGGGTCTTGGTCGGAATCATGACTCTTTACGTGTTTGAGCTTGTCTTCCGATCGAGAATCAGATGGGGCACTTTGAAAACCCTGTACGGACTCAGAGAATTCCCCTTCGTCCTGTGCACCGATTTCGTTCCCCAACCCGTTGGTCTCGTCGTTTGGATTCAACTTGCAGTTCCTCTTATGGTCTTTTCCATACTCACCAGATCCCTGTATTGCTCAACAAGTTTTCTTTCAAGGGTTTTATCAGAAGAGTCACGCTGCTTGCGAATTCTGTCTATTACTTCATTACGCTTAAAAGCTATATTTCTCAGTTCAAGCTCCTTCACGCAGTCATTTAGTATTTTCTCCGAAGTCGTCTCGTCTATCAAATCATCCGAAGAAAAAATTAACTCGCTCAGCAGTTGCTGCATCTCGATTTTCTCAAAAGAACTCATCAGGGAGGAAACTTCGGTAAACTCCCCTTCACCCACACGTTTGAGAATAACCTTTAAATCGCCATTTTCAAAATGCCCGCCGGTATTTTCAATCTCCTCGGCGCTCATCAGGTGGGGGAATTTAAGCAGTATCCTCACAATTTCTCTCTCATGAATGTTTTTTTCCGGAATCAATGTCGCCGGCGCAAGCGACCCGCGGTTTCTCCCCGGATTCGAGGTCTTTACCAGAGAGAGAAACTCAGACTCCCTTATTCCGAAAATCCCCGTTGCCTTGGAAACAGCTTCAGCCCTTCGGACCGGATCTTTTATTTTTGAAACCAAGTCCACAAGAAATTTTATCGACTCTCCGGAAGACATTTTCTTTTCCCTGTACCTCGCGAAAGTGTCGTCAATGATAAAATCTGAGACATCAACAGCGTCCGCAATCAGTTCGGCAAGACTCTCAGATCCGTGCTCCTCAAGATAATCATCGGGATCGAGACCATCGGGAATACGGCAAATACTTGAAGAAATCCCCTGCTCAAGAAGAATTTCTCCGGCCCGGACGGCGGAACGTATCCCAGCGGCATCGCCGTCGTAGACAATCACCACCTCCTCACAGAAACGTCGCAGAAGCTTGGCGTGCTCATTCGTAAAGGCCGTTCCCAGTGTGGCTACCACGTTGCGTATTCCGTTTGCGTAGAGCTTTATGAAGTCCATGTAGCCTTCAACCAAAACGGCTTTCCGCTCTCTTCCGATTTCACTTTTCGAGTGGTAAAGCCCGTAAAGAATGCTCCTTTTGTCGAAAACCGGGGATTCGGGGGAATTCATGTATTTCGGCTGTTTGGGTTCGTCTTCGCTCAGGGTTCTGCCGCCGAAACCGCAAATTCGTCCCGTTATCTCGTTTATTGGAAAAATAATCCTGTTCCGGAACCGGTCATAGTGTCCGCCCCCGCTCTCCCTCGCAATAACAAGGCCAAGTTCTTCAAGCTCCTTGACGCTTATATTTTTTCTGGAAGCAAACTTTACGGCGGCGTCCCATCTGTCGGGAGCAAAGCCAAGCTTGAATTCCCGGATTATTTCCGATGAGATCCCCCTTGATTCCAGGTACTCCCTAGCCTGCGCAGAGTCTTTTCTTGAATCAACCAGATTCTTACTGTAAAACGAAGAGACAAGGGAATTTATCTCGAAAAACCTCGCTGAAGCAGCCTCTTTTTTCTTCTCGCTTCTGGTGGGCGGGCGCGGGGCCGGGAGCCTGACCCCGGCTTTTTGCGCGAGTTCTTTTAAGGCTTCGCGGAAACCTATGTTGCTGTATCTCATCAGGAAGCCGAATACATCTCCTCCGGCTCCGCAGCTGAAGCAATGGAAAAAACCCTTCTCATCATTTACATGCATGGAAGGGTTGTTGTCGTCGTGGAACGGGCAGAGCCCTATATAGTTTTTTCCGGATTTTTTAAGGGAGACAAAGCCCTGTATGACATCTACTATGCTGAGCCTTGCCTTTATATCCGCTATCGCTGATGTGAAAGAAGAGTTCTTCATTCAAAGCGACTTAATCGGGGGGGCCTATCAGAAATAACTTCCGGTGAAAACCGCGCAAATTAAGACGGTTTATCTTCTTTTCCTGCTTGAACTGCGCTTTTTGGCGGCAAACAGCTTCTTTTTTTTCTTTTCGCTCGGTTTTTCGTAGTATTCTCTCTTCCTTACTTCAGAAAGAACCCCACCCTTCTCAACCTGTTTCTTAAACCTTTTTAAGGCGCTGTCAATGCTTTCGCTGCTACCTACTGTTATTCCTGGCAAAAAACAAAACCTCCATCCTCACGGGGGTGAAAATCCTAAAGGATAAAGAAAGGATTGTCAAATCACCCGCCGTCCGCTCCCTCCCGCCGACTATTTCGACTGTTTTTCCAGAAACGGGAATTTTCCAACCATCTCCCGGTTCTTTTTTATCTCCTCTTCGATCCTGCGGACGTTTCGTTTCTCGAACTCATGATCATAGGGCTCCTGGGAAACTCTCTGCTCTTCCAGTCTCCGGCTCCAGGAATCCCGCCTGTTTCTTATTTCATCCACAAGTCCCATGACAATCCTCTTTCATCTGATTTCTCCGCGACCGTTTCAGTCCAAAGCGGCCGCCGATATTTTCATAAATTCAACCTTTTTCTCAATCTTGGGTATATACTCCACAAGAGCGTCTATTGTCTGCGGGTAAGGATGGCCTATACCTACCGCTATACCGTTTTTCTCAGCGATCCTTACCAAGCGGTCAAGCTGCTCCATGGTATATTCCTTGCCCCGCTCGCTCTGGTCAATAAAAACATCCCTTTTAAGCGTCTTTACTCCAAGCCGCCTCGCCACGCTGTATCCATGGGAATTGGGGGTCGTAAGGCTGTCAACAAAATAAAGGCCCCTAGTCTTCAGTTCCCGCATTACCGTTTTTACCGGCTCTTCATTCTCCATGAACTTTGAGCCCATATGGTTGTTGACTCCGACTATGTTGGGGACGGCCATGATATTTCTTCTTAGCTCCTCCCTCATCTGGTCCATCGAGAAGCCGAGCAACAAAACTCCTTCTCCAGCGTCATCGGCCGTATAACCGGAAGAATACTTGGGTTCCATGGGGAGGTGGAGAATTACATCCTTTCCCCCGCGGTAAGCAGCGTGCGCAGCGTACAGGGAATGGGGAAGATGCGGAAGCACGGCTAAGTTAAGCGGTTGTTTGATCCTGAGTATTCTGTCAATTGACTCCTTGTCATGGCCCAAATCATCTATTATGAGAACAACTCCTGGACGCCGGGGCTTTTTCTCCGCAACCTCATCCGTCGCAGTAGGCGTAGCCTCCCGGGGAGACCATCCGTCAAAAAATCTTTCGATATGCTTGAGACCGAAAATCGAAAAGGCGAAAAAGAAAACTAGGACCAGAACCGCGTGGGTGAGTCTTGCCGTGCGTTTTTTATCGGCGGTTTTTGCCGTGGACTGTCTTTTTCTCGTTCGCTTCTTCTGACTCAAGTTTTTATCTCCTCACATGTGCTTTATAGTTTCAAGCGCCCTTGCAAGCTGCGGGTCCGAGGCATCCTTGTCGCCACCTTCAACAAAAATATCAGGTTCTATGCCCTTGTCATCTATTAAGGTCCCCTTGGGGGTAAGAAGTCTCGCCGTGGTTATCTTCACTCCCGTTTCCCCCGAAAGCTCTATTACGGACTGAACCGAACCCTTGCCGAATGTTCTTGTGCCGACTATTTTCGCCCTGCCGCTGTCTTTAAGCGCTCCGGCGAGAACTTCGGAAGCACTTGCACTTCCCCGGTTTACGATTACGGCAACGTGATTGGTCGGTATGTCCATCCCGTCCCTGGCGAAATATTCCTTCGAAGTCAGTTCGGACCTTCCCTTGACGTTCAGGATAAGCCCTTTATCCATGAACATGTCACTAAGCGCAAGCGCCTGTTCAAGCAATCCTCCGGGGTTGTTTCTGAGGTCAAGCACAAGTCCTCCGAGCTCCGCGCCGTTTTCCTCTTCAAGCCCCCTGTAAGAACTGAGAAACTCATCCGCAGAATCCCTGTGGAACTGAGAGAGCTTTATATAACCTATATCTTTTTCGATCAGCCTGGACTCGACGCTTCTAAGTTTCACTATCCGTCTTGTGATGGTGAACTCATGGGTTTCCTCGGTTCCGCCTCTTCTGACGACGATATCAACTTTAGTTCCTTCTCTGCCCCTTATGCGGTCAAGGGCGTCAACTATGTTGGTTTTCTCGGTCCTTTCCCCGTCTATGGAGACAATCACGTCTCCCGATTTCACGCCGGCTTCCTGAGCAGGGCTTCCTTCAATCGGAGATATAACGGTCAAAAATCCGTCGCGAACCGTAATCTCGACTCCTATGCCCTCAAACTCCCCCATAGTTCCTATCTCAAGGTTTCTCAGGCCCTCAGATGAAAGGTAAACCGAGTAGGGATCAAGGGAATCGAACATGCCTTTTATGGCGCTTTGGGTCAGCTGCTCGGAGGAAACCTCTTCCACATAGTTTTTCTCTATCAGGTTCAGGGCCTTTGCGAAGTCGGAAAGGCCTCTGTATGTGTCTTCTTTTGCGAGAAGCGGGGTTGAAAAAAGAGAAGCCGGAATTAACGCGTATACTATGAAAAAAAAGCGGAACTTTGCCATCGCGACCTACGTTTTCTGTAGTTTACCTGAAAGGATTTTTTTTTGGACTAAGCGAGTAAAGTAGGGTTTTCGCTCTTGATGAAAAAGGGGAAATAAGATAGGGTTACGGTAGATCGGTTCACTTATATGTCCACACTTTTTACTGGAATAATATCAGGATTTGTCAAAAGCTGCGTTTCCGACCTTCCCGAAGCATCCCGGGATTGGGTTCCGCTGAAAAGAGCCCTTTTTTACCTGGGGGCCCTTCTCATCTACCCGGTCGCCCTGATCGTGGCCATGGTGGTAATTGCTACGGTCGTTCTGATCGCATATCCCGTTTCTTACATCTATCGGGCAGCAAACTGAAACGGCGGCTGTCAGCGAAGCTCTCAAACAGTGTCTCGTAATGCAGAAAAACCATAACATCCCCTCACCGGGTCCTATCCCCAGACACGTCGTCATAATAATGGACGGCAACGGAAGATGGGCGCGGCGAAAGAATCTTGACAGGCTGATCGGTCACAGGGAAGGAATAAAATCGGCAAGATCGGTGGTCCGCGCCGCGCGGGAGATCGGAATAGAATATGTAACTCTTTACGCATTTTCCGCCCAGAACTGGAAAAGACCGGGAAAAGAGGTTCTCGCACTTATGGATCTTTTAAGGCAGTACCTCTTGGATGAAGGCGAGAAGCTGCTTGCGCAGAACACCAGGCTAAACGCGATCGGGAATCTCTCAAACCTCCCGCAGGACATACGTGAACTTCTCGGGGACGTGATGAAAATGACCGAGAAATGCGACTCCCTGACGATAACCCTGGCTCTCAGCTACGGGGGCAGAGAGGAGATAATCAACGCCGTGAACAGCATAATCGCGGAGGGAGAGAGAAAACCGGTTTCCGAGGAGGATTTTCAGAAATATCTCTACACCTCGGGCCTGCCGGAACCGGATCTGCTCATAAGAACCGGTGGAGAAATGAGACTTTCGAACTTTCTGCTGTGGCAACTGGCCTATGCCGAAATATACGTCACGAAGACGCTCTGGCCGAATTTCAGAAAAAGGCACCTGTTAAAGGCCATCGCCAACTACCGCAACAGGGAAAGAAGGTTCGGACTTACAGGAGAGCAGATACGGGAGAAAGGGCGCTAGATTGAAGAAAATCTCCATACTCGGATCAACCGGCTCGATCGGGTCGCAGACGCTTGAGATAGTACGAAGATTTCCCGAGAGGTTCGAGGTAACGGGTCTCTGTGCGGGGAAGAACATTGATCTTCTTGCAGAACAGATAACGGAATTCGCTCCGAAGATCGTATCGGTCGCCCGAAAGGAGGACTCGGAACAACTCAGGAAAATCGCCGGCCCGAAAACACAGATACATTACGGAGACGAGGGGAATATCGCTGTTGCCACGAAAGGTGATTGCGATCTGGTTATATCTTCCATGGTGGGTTTCCCGGGGCTTCTGCCCACACTGTCCGCAATACAGGCCGGAAGAAACGTTGCGATAGCAAACAAAGAATCTCTTGTGGTCGCCGGAGGACTCCTTATTTCCGAGGCGAAAAACCAAGACGTTACTCTCCTCCCCGTGGACAGCGAGCACAGCGCCGTTTTCCAGACGCTTCTTGAAAAGGACCGCGAATTCCTTAAACGGATCATCATAACGGCATCGGGCGGGCCGTTTCGCAAAACCCCGAAAAAAGACCTGGAAAAGGTCACGGTCGCCGACGCGCTCTGCCACCCCACATGGAAAATGGGAGAGAAAATAACCATAGATTCGGCGACGCTGATGAACAAGGGATTTGAAATCATAGAGGCAAGGTGGTTTTTTGACATGCCCGCCGAAAAAATATCAATCTGGGTACATCCCCAGAGCATCGTGCATTCAATCCTTGAGTATGTTGACGGCTCGTTCATAACCCATCTTTCCGCCTCTGACATGAAAATACCGATAGCCCAGGCGCTTTCCTACCCCGAAAGGCTCGATCTCGGGCGCCCCGACGCCTCGCCGGACGACCTCTCGGACATTACGTTTGAGAAGCTCGATACGGATAAATTCGAGGCTCCCGCCATAGCGATTGAATGTCTCAGAATGGGAGGTACTTATCCGACTGTGCTAAACGCCGCGAACGAGGTGGCCGTAACCGCATTTCTCGGCAAGAGAATAAAATTCACCGAAATAATCCCTATAGTCAGGGAAACTCTCGAGCGTCACGACAAACTTGACTCGGGATGTCTTGAGAATATATTAGAGGCGGACAGGTGGTCGCGAAGCGCCGCCGGTTCTGTAATGGAGGGCCTTCTTTCTTAGTGATGACTACTATACTGGCTTTTATTTTCGTAATAGGAATTCTGGTCTTTTTCCACGAACTGGGCCATTTTCTGCTCGCGAAAAGAAGCAATATCAGGGTCGAGAAGTTTTCTCTAGGTTTCGGCCCGAAACTCGTTTCTTTTGTAAGAGGCGAAACGGAATACCTGATTTCGGCCCTTCCCCTCGGCGGATACGTGAAGATGTACGGTGAGGGCAAGGAGGATAACGTAATTGTCGAAAGGGTTTCGGGCACTGAGTCACTACTCGCCTCAGGGGACAGAATTACCGGGATAAAAGGATTCAATCTTGGGGAGTATGCAAGCTGGGAAAAGCTTCTCTACGCGCTAAAATCAGACCCGCATCAGGAAAAAGAACTCGAAGTTGAAAGAGATGGAAAGGTCTACACTTTCACCGTCAGCAGCCCTGCCCTTTACGACATAGAGGCTTACTACGAAAAGGACTACCACAGGGGGTTTTCCGGCAAGTCCCTTACAGACAGATTCCTGGTTGTCATAGCGGGGCCAGCTATGAATTTCATAATTCCCTTTTTCTTCATGCCCCTTGTGTTCATGTTCGGCATAAGCGTCTCAGGTTATCTGGAAGACCCCCCTGACCTAACTTACGTAAAAAAAGACTCTCCCGCCCATCTCTCGGGATTCGCCGCGGGCGACAGGATACTCAGCATAAACGGAAAAGAAGTCAGGAACTGGAAAGACGTGAACGTGGCTGTTCACTCAAATCCTGATTCGCTGCTTGAATTCAAGGTAAGAACCGGAAGCGAAACCAGGACTCTTACCCTTTTCGCCGAAGCCGGTCCCGATGGCAGGGTAGAAACCGGGTTCGCAAGACCCATAGACGCGACCATAGCGGAGGTAGCCGAGGACCGCCCCGCCTGGAGAGCGGGGATACGTCCGGGAGACAGGATCAAGGCGATAGACGGCGTAGAGGTTACGGACTGGAACCATATGTCGGACATAATAGCAGAAAGCAGCGGCAAGGAACTTGATTTTACAATTCAGCGCGGGGAAGAAAAGATCCATTTCCTCTTGGCGGCGGAAATGCAAGAAGACATCGAACGCTACATAATCGGCATCACTCCAAGCACAGACAGAGTGCTTAAAAAATACGGCTTCTTTGAGTCGCTTCACAAGGGAATAGCAGAAGCGGCGCGCATGACGGTTGAGATCACCGTTTTATTCTTCGGCTTCCTGTTCAAACTCGTAACAGGAAAAATAGCGCTCGCAACAGCCGGAAAGACAGTCGCGGGGCCGATTCTCATCGCGAAGGTGTCGGGGGACGTCGCTCAAAGCGGCATATCGAACCTTCTCCAGTTCACCTCGCTTATAAGCATAAACCTCGCGCTGATAAACCTTCTCCCCATACCGATGCTCGACGGGGGACACCTGCTCTATCTGGCGATTGAGAAGATAAAGAGAAGGCCGCTTAGCATAAAGACCCTCGAGATAACCCAGCGGATCGGATTTTCCTTTCTTATTTTCATCATGGCGGCGGCACTGTATAACGACATTCTAAGGGTGCGCGAAGACATATTCTCGCAGTTCGGCAGAATTCTGGACCTTTTCCGGTAAAATTACCTGGGACAAGCCGATGACCATGGAAAACGACAGCGAAGAAATACTCAGGATCAACAGCCTTTTTTACGAGGCCCTGGGAACCAGAAACCTAGAGCTGATGGGAGAGGTCTGGGTAAAGGACTCAAGGTCCGGCTGCGTACACCCCGGATGGACCGCTCTTCGCAACTGGGAAGCCATAAGGCAGAGCTGGGAAAGCGTCTTTGACCCTGAGGATCAGGTTGACATCAGCATTTCAAACGTGACCGTGGATATAAGCGAAAACATCGCCTGGGTTACGTGCCTGCAGGAGATGGTATACATAAAAAGGGACCCGGTCATGTTTAACCTCTCTCAGTCAACCAACATATTCGAGAAGCAGGACGGCAGGTGGCTTATGATCTTTCACCATGCTTCGCCAATTCCCGTACGGGGTTACGAACCGGATAAAAAGACCATACAGTAGCCGGGACTTCAGGAAGTCTCTTCCTTCCGACTCATTCGCTCAAGATAGACCGAGGTACCCAGCTTTTCAAGTTGCGCTTAAAAAACAATTCTAAAATACGCTAAGTATCACCGAAGCACTTGTTTTTGCTGGTGCGACATCAGAGTCAATATAATCCATTTGGTGCCTAATTGCTGGCAAGAGATATACTAATCAAAAGACAGATCTTTCAGTGTGTCTTTGACTTCTTTACGGTGTTTCTCTACCTGTTGGTGGTGCAATTCCTGTTTTTTTCTCTCGCGTTCAAGGAACTCTTTTTCTTTCTGGTTCGCCTCATCTACACAGGTAACTAACGTATCGCGATGATACTTTTTGACTTCATCAATAGTTGTGCCATTCAGAATGATTTTCGCGCCCCGTACGCTTGCGATTCCCGGACGATGCATGGTGCTATATAGTGGTCGATTCCAAGCACGTATAAATATCTCAGACCATAGCGAGGATGGAACACGGTTAAGCCTAAGCGGTACACTGTAAAGTGCGGAGCCTCGGGTACCGTCCAATGTTGGCTCAGTCACCTCATCTTCGATGACACAGATGATTTTGACTGGCTCGTTATCTGGTGTACTCATCAGTTGTTACTCCTTTGTACTAGAATTTTCGCTTAATACCTTTTGGAACCTTTGTCGATTCTTTCTTAACACGCATTTGGGTAACCTGTCAAGATCATAGCCTCTATCCGCCGTGCCATACTCGAAAAATGCTGAACTTCCTCGGGTGAAAGCACACGGTTCAAGACATCATGTTCTCGGTACGAGAGCCATTTTTTAAGGACTTGATAACCACCGAGCTTGTAAGTCCAAACCGCGTAAGGAACATTACACCAGAAGGCTCTGGTATTAAGGTAAACATCAAACGTTGTTTCACCGAGTGCTGTTTGTTTATCGTCCAAAGCTACACGTTCTGAAGGCGTTAAAGCTCGTTCCACTATGCGGCCCTTACTAGGTATGACTGCCTTACCTTGGCCACAACGACCCCAGCCAGCCGTCACCGCAAAATCCTCACCTGTCATGTTACGCCCGTCCGTCGTAGTCGGAACGGCTATAGCAGCAAACTCTCTGGATGCAGTGAACCTTGTGTAACACCAGAAATAGGTACATCGGGATCAAGCAGAGCCGCAATCGTCTGACCCCTTGTTGTTAAATCCGCAAAGGTTGCTGCAGCACCATCAGCTTCGCCATTTGGCCAACTTGGAAGCGGAATGCGTGGCCACCCCATGCGAAGTGCGTCGGCATTTGCTTCACGGTATACCGGATCATGGAGCACGGAAAGAACACAATAGAAAAGGTCCTCTACTCCCGCACCGATACGGTTGAGATAACGCTCTGCAGTCATGGAAAGATTTGGGCGGCGTGGATTCCCCAAGTCAGACCCGAGTCCATGATCGCGCAACCAAACGGGAAACAGGCTGGCTCCACGTTCAATCAGATGTAGTGAAGCCATTGACTTCACAAAACAGGTCTGCGGTTCTCCCACACCTTTTCGTAGATGCTGTGCGGCGGAAAGCCACAAATTCTCCTCGAAGACATGAGGTCTGTAGTCGGTACGCTTTTCGTCGAGTAGTTTCGTATCCTTCTCCCAATAAAGCCACCGGTTGTCAAATGGACGGTAGGCAAAACGGATAAAACCTCCTTTATCCGGTCCTCCTCGTTTCAACAGCGTGTCTCGTACCGCGCGGGCATCAAACCGTGCCGTGGTCTTCATCGCTGCCGGATAACGCCGCGCAATTTCGTCATTGCTCAAAGATGCGTCAAAGTAATCCCCTATCCGCATCTGAAGCCGGTCGAGATCAACATCCACCAGAAACCCATCGCGACTGGTCTTAACACCGGGAAAAGATACGGGGAACAAATCAGGCAGCTCTGGCCAGTCGAACCACTCGTCACTCACCACCGTTTGCGTAAAGGGAAGCCCTAGAGAAAGGATAGGTTCGATTCTTGAGTAAAGCATATCCGGTTCCGCTTCAGACGTCGCAATCAGTTCCTCTGGTTTAGCTTTTCCCCAAAGATGCCGGAACGCAACATCGCTTGCAGGCACATGGTCGGTTTTGCGTATTAGCGTCGCGATAGCGGTGCCGACTTGGATACCTCCTGAACCACCAGAGACAGTAAAGATACTCATATCGGGTTCACCTTCGGGTGTCTTTCCTCCCTTTCGAACATCTCCGTTCAGACAGTCGATGCGTATTGCGTCAAATGCTTCAAGATATCGCTCTCTCATCCCGGGGAAGGACAGACCATCAAGCCATGAATAGTTGGAAATAAAGCAAACTACTCCTTGCCCAGTCTTTTCCGCAATGCGACGCTCCGCCATCCGAAAAAACCGAACATAAAGATCATTCAGACCCTGGCCTTCTGGCTTGCGGACGTACTTTGTTGAGCGGTACGCCTTCGACAATTCGCGTTCTTCGTCCACCGCCATGCCCGCGAAACCGTTGTAAGGTGGATTGCCTAGAATCACCAGAATTGGCGTCTCCTGTTTTACCCGCTCCGCCCGGTCACGCTCTTCTTCAAGCTCGGGAAAGGGCAGCGGCTTGCTCGTGCGAGGTTCCCAGCCTGTAAGGGCATTGGTAAGGAAAACACCAATGCGTTCTGCGCCATCATCCGCTAACGATGCATCCAGATTCTGCATGGTCAATCCGACCTGCAGATGGGCTATAACAAAGGGTGCAGGCATTATCTCGAATCCGAACACCCGTTCGGTCGCCGCCTGTTTGACCCGCATACCTGCAAGTGCGCCGAGACCTTGTCCTTCAAGATTAGTAGCGATGCGGCGCAACACCTCCGCCAGATAGGCCCCTGTGCCACAGCACGGGTCGAGCACGTATACATTTTCCGCCGCAAGTCCATCTGGAATATCGAGATCATCCTTTAACGCCTTGTCCACTCGGGCAACCATGTAGCGGACCACTTCGGTAGGCGTGTACCAGACACCGAGTTGCTTGCGCAATTCCGGATCAAATGCTTCCAGAAACGGTTCATAGAAATACGGAACTACTTCACCCTCTCTAAACCGAGAGAAAAAGGCAATGCGGTCCACACGGTCGAGTACTGCCGCCGTCCAGTCCAAGACTTCAACAAGGCCAAGAGGTTGCAAGCGTCCGGGATCGGAAATCTGCTGAAATAAGGTTCGTAATACTGGGGCGCGCAAATGCCAGACTGTCGCACGCCAGTCGAATCGCGTGGGTTTGTAACCACCTTCAAATAGAGGGCCTTCGTTGGCCTTTAAGTTCTTAGACCAAAGAACCCAAGCCGAGAAGACTCCGTAGAACAGAGTTTGTACTAGTGTCGAATGGAAAAAACGCATGCCGCGTTCGCCTTCGAATTGAACTCCCAATGCTTCTTCCAATGCCGAACGTATTGCCTTGAGCGATGGAGTGTCGTCCGCCGCTTCAACTCGTTCTAGACCGTCGCGCGCATACGAAGCAAGCAACCATGCCAAATCTCTTGGTTCAGCAAGTGTGGCTTGATGCGAAAGAGCACGCGCAAGATATTCACCGAAGCCAGTACCGACCTCGCGGGCGAAGGCAAGAGGTTTATCTAGTCTTCGATTGAAGTCGTCCGCATCCTCTGCCAGTTGGAAGGTTTCGAATTTTACCGGACGACCCGAACCATCTTCACCCACCAGTATAAAATCGTGCGTGTTGGTCACAAGCACCAGCCGGTAGTGGTTCCAGTAACGGCTTACCTGATCGCCCTCAGCAGTGAGCCACGCATTGTCATCGGCAGCTTTTACTTCAACCACGCCACGTTCCGGCATTTGGCCATAGCGCGGTTGTCCCTTCCTAACCTGCTTTGCCGCATAGAGACCGAAGTCGGGATGGCCAGCGCCTTGGTCGGCAAGCTCGCCAACACAGAACACCTTTGGCCTGAGCATCGCGCCAATAGCATTCAGTAGATTGGCAAGTGGCCCATAGCTCGACCGTTCTCCGGTCGCGCCACCTGACGCACGTACCTGCCCAAGTTCGGTGAAGTACGCCACAACCGCATTCACCAGTTTCGTGTTCGTTCCCTTTATCATTTGTATTGTAACCCGCCCCGCATCTATAAATTTCTCAACTTTCCTATCTAATTCCCTAAATTTGGATAATGCTCGCTAAATTTTTCGACAGGATTATGACCTTGCGAAAAATCCGTTTTTATTTGTAATTTTGGTAACAAGGACTCGTAGCGCTTTGCAACCTCTGCACACTTGTCTATCACGTAGACGGAGGTTTGCGGAACAGGTTGATTGTTGACTAAAAATAACCGCATTCCAATATCTGAAATCGGTAATGAGTATCCTATCACAAACACTCGTGTCGCCCTGGAGAGGGCAACACTAGCGTCATGCCAGAGCTCTTTTACAGTTTCATTACTGAAGTATACGCTTTTCTCATTTACCGGAGGGATAATTAATGTCTCTTTATCTTTAGACAGCGCACTTAATGCCTCTTCTTGATTTGAATAATCAGAACCGAGAGGAGGTACGTCTGCGTAAAAAATTGTTTCACCGTAGAAATTATCCCTGCCAGAATAGTACCAATTTATCGAACCATGGAGCTTTAAATATGAAAAGGTCTTTATTTCCTCTCCACCCCAAAGTCCGACTCCTGATCTTGACCTTATATCGGCAAAATATGGAGGATACATCTGTCCAGCCATGATGCGCTCTATCTCATCGTCAATCTGCAATTCCCGGCTCGCTCTTTCAATTAGAGTGTCGTAATTCAGCGTAATTACTGTGGCACGTTTTTCATGCCACGACCTGATCAAACGGTTCAACCAAGCTGGTGGATTAGACCGAGACGCAACCGTTGTTCGGTCATGGATAATCTCCTCTATCTTTTTGCGCAGTTGTCCGGCAAAAGCCTTATTTAAGTAGTTGTCAGATGTTTTGAGCCAAGGCTGAGATTGAGAGAGGTAAGTCATCCAAAGTTCAATATTGTTGCCAAGATCGTGTAATAGATTCGGTACGCCCGAGTCGATATTTTCCAGAACGGCGGAACTCAGTTCGTCCATTGTCGGCATTCTACAATTGATAGCCTTGGAAAAACCCGCACCGAGGATGAATAAGTCGGTTATTGTCTGTATGTTTCTGTTGTTCAATTTGTCCATAAAAGAGAAATGGACCCCGAATTTGAGAGACCACGTTAAGAGTATTTCCCTAGTATATTAATCAAGTACAAGGAGTTACACAACGAGAAGTAAAAGGCGCTTTTGATCCCGAGGATCAGGTTGACATCAGCATCTTAGACGTGACCATGGACATAAGCGATAACATCGCTTGGGTCATTTGCCTGCAGGAGATGGTGTACATAAAACGAGACCCCGTGATGTTCAAACTCTCCCAATCAACCAACATATTCGAGAAGTAAAACGGCAGATGGCTTATGATCTTTCGCCACGCTTCGCCAATCCCTGTACGGGGCTACGAATCAGACAAAAATACCATACAGTAGATATCGGAAAGACGGGTCAGTTTGTACAAACCAATGAAAAGGTGGTAAAATCCAAAAAACTTGAACAGAGCAATCATATGATTAACTTATTGACATAGCCTTCTTTTTCAATAAAGCTAGGTAGTCATATGATCGAATCATATAGTCATGTCGGAAAACGAAAATCTGGATGAAGTTAGGACTTCCTGTCTTTTACAAGCTTAAATTTTATGTATATAGCGAATTTCTTTTTTTTAAGATTCCTCCCTGGTTTTTCTCTATAGTTCCTTACTACGCGGCGTCCGGAAGAGGTTTCCCGAGCTCCTTGTCAAACAACTCCTCTTTTTTCAGAATGACGCGGGCGACGAACAAAAGACGGTCGCACACGGTGCGAACGGATCTGCAGTAACCATGACCCCTTCCCCGAAGCTCTTCGTATTTTGCCCTGCTTGCCGGATCATTGATTACTGCCACTCCGCCCAGAACATGAAACGCGGCCGAGAGGCTCCTGCACACAGCCCTTCTCCTGACAACCAGCTTTGTCCTGCCCGATTGTCTCGTCACCGGAGCCACGCCCCCGAGACATCGAATCGCCTCGAAGTCCCGACGGCGCACAAGACTCCATGCCTCGGCAATAAGCGTAGCGAGCACCACGGTTCCCACGCCGGGGATGGAGCGGAGAATCTCAATATCGGTTGGCCCGTTCCCTTCTGCCTTAAGTTTTTCGTTAATGGTCACTATAACCTTGTCTATAGAGTCTTTGATTTCCCCGAGCTGACGGTCCGCCACCTTCAACCGTTCGACAACCGACCTTATATGGAAGACGCAGCTGCTCACGGTCGCGTCGCTCACGTTTATTTCCCCGGCCCGCAGTATCTTGAGCGCTCCCTCGGCGTCAATACGCCTCACCCTGTTGCGTTTGAGAATCTTCTGTACCGTTGAGGCTCTTTTCCCCTTTGCCGCGCGAGGACAGGGCATAAGCTCCCACAGTTCAAGGTGCCATGGCCTTACCGTACTGCCGAGAAGTTCCTCGAACTGGGGGTAATACCTCCACAACAGTACGCGGAGACGGTTTACAAGACGCGTGCGCTCTCTCACGAGTTCTTCTCTCGTCCTGGTGAGTTCGCGCAGAACTATGACGTCTGGATTCTGCGGTTCAACGTGGCGGAAGTGTCTGCGGTCCGTGCGGAGCGCAGAGGCCAAAACCAGGGCGTCTTTTCTGTCATCCTTGGCTCCAGAGACGCAGAATCTGTCCCTGAAACGGTCAAGCTGCTTGGGATTTATGGAATAAACCATAAATCCCTGCTCGCAAAGACTTTCCACCACGGGGCCGTGGTTCACTTCTATGGCCAAGGCCATGTCGCAGCTCTCAGGGCCTGATACTTCCCTCATCCACTGAGACATTTCAAAAAGACCGGTTCCCGTGTGTCTGAAGCTTTTTTCTCCGACGACGGAACCTTCGGGGTCAATGACGCAGACCTGGTGGGAGCTTTTCCCCCAGTCGATCCCCGCAAAAAATAGAGATTCAAGATTATTCATTGTAAACTAATACCTCCTTTTAATTCGGGTTTGCCGTGATGCTTGTCAGAACCAGTACTGGTGCTCTTGGGCACGAACTTCCTGCTGGGCATTTATCACGGCGCCTGGCCGAGGCGCTTGTCCTAACTAGGTGCTCAATGGCACAGGTAAAATTAGGCAGCTCTCGGTCAGGCAACCCGTGAATTTAAGTAAACTTGATTTTATTTTTTTCGCTTGTTTTAAGCTTTCAGAAGGGTACTGGAAAAAAATGTTAGAGCTGATTGAAGCAGGAAAAACAGACACTACGTTTTCAAAAGAACGACCCGTGCATTGGGAACCAACCAAGGTTACCAATCCCGACCCCGTTGTTGGAATGCCGTTCACCTCTAGAGGATGCTGGTATTTTATCGAAAAACTGTTGCACAATAGGCATCCTATGGGGGTTATCACCCTTGAGAAACCTCCGGGAGAAAAAGGGTATGTGATGTTGTTCAAGCAGGAAACAGGACAGGATATATACATCAAGTTGCAGTTCGGCAAGGGCCAAGAGCGACTGTTTGGACGAAGCTTTCATTACAGCGACCCGAAGAAAAATAATCGCAGTTAAAAGAGGAGTATCAAAATGGACAGGAATAGCAAAATTAATCCGTCTTCTTCAGAAGAGATTATTACCTGCCACATGTGTGGATCTTCTGATGTGCATATAAGAAAAGAAGAGGACAGGTTTGAGTACGGAAATGCTGAACCAAGCGTTTTTCTGAGTGCAGTTGTAGATGTCTACAAATGTAATGAGTGCTCCATTGAATATACGGACAGCAAGGCAGATGATTTGAGACATGAAGCCGTATGTAATTACCTAGGGGTGCTGACACCCAAAGAAATACTTAGTATTCGAGAGAGTATGAACATGTCTCAAAAAGAATTTTCCCATGAAACGGGAATCGGCGAAGCATCCCTAAGCAGGTGGGAACGGGGTTACTTGATTCAAAATGAAGCCATGGACAATTTCCTCTACTTGCTAAGCCGACCAGGAAATCTTGAAGTTCTGCGAAAAAGGCGGAGCGATTCTGCTGAGTATGTGGAACCCATTTTCAGGAACATTCCTGACATGGAAGAAGCAAAAGATCTGCAGGATGCATTCAGTCTATGGCACTGAGACACTCAAACACAACTTAACATATGTACACAGTAACGTTTTATTCATTCAAAGGTGGAGTGGGAAGATCCATGGCGATGATGAACACCGCATTCGCTTTGGTCGCCGAGGGAAAAAAAGTTCTGGGGGTGGATTTTGATCTGGAAGCACCAGGGCTGGATACCTTTGCTCTTCCCAATTCGGCAAACCAGAATCTAGGTGTCGTTGACTTTATATGTAATTACATAAAGACTGGAATAGTTCCCGAAATTGATGAGTACGTCTTCAGGAGTTCCACTGATGATTCTTCTGGGGGTGAGCTGTGGCTTATGCCTGCTGGGAGGAGAGATGAAAAATACGCCGATCTCATGAACTCCATTGACTGGAGGGAACTTTACGATAAAAGAGACGGTTACCTGTTGCTTGAGGACCTCAAAGCCCAGTGGAAAAGTTACTTGAAACCTGACTATGTGTTGATTGACTCAAGAACGGGACACACTGATGAAGGAGGCATTTGCACCCGGCAGCTTCCTGATGCTGTAGTGTGTCTGTTTTTTCCGAACCGCCAGAACCTTATCGGGTTAACTCGCGTCGTCAATCGGGTAAAGAAAGAGAATGCTATCAGAAAAGAGAAATTCCCTAGTAAAGATTCTATAACTCTGCATTTTGTAACTTCAAATGTCCCTGACCTAGATGACGAAAACAGCATTTTGGAAGAGACTCTGTCAGATTTTGAGACCGAGTTGCAATACAGTGAGCTTGCTGCAACAATTCATCATTACCCCAGTCTCGCTTTGCTGAATCAAGACATTTTTACGCGCGACAGGCCCAAGAGCCGTCTCGCTGCTGAGTACCGTCAACTTGTAGCTACGATTCAGAAAGATAATTCAAAAGACAGAAAAGGCGCTTTGATGTTTTTAAGTGATGAGCTTGCACAACCAGGGAAAGTACCTTTTGAAAGTGACCGAGAAGAACATCTAAAAAGAATTTTAAAAAATCACGGAGACGATGTTGGTGTACTGAAAAATCTTGTGGATCTGAGATACAGGCAAGGGCAGTTAGAAGATACAGAAGTACTTCTAAATCGTGCTTTGGATTCAGATCCCAAAAACCCAGATTTGTTGTTTCGTAGAGTTATGTTATCAAACAGGCTCGGGCAGAACGAACAAGCGGTCGAAAACGCTTTGATTGCCATTCAGCAACCAGACCTAGATAGCTCTGAACTAAACCAAATCGTTCGGGTACTGGCCTCTAACGAGCGCGAGACACTCAAGAAGATTGATTCATGGCCCGCAATTAAAAACCTGAATGAACATGAGTTGCTATTTTTAGCAGAGACATTGAGTTTTGAGAGAACACTGCTTGCTTCGGGCGAGTTGCTGATTCGTTCTGCGATAGAAAAATCAGATGAAAAATTCGGGTTTGAGACTGATCTTATTTTGAATTTGATAGGTCAAGGAAGGTTTGATGAAGCCATTGATGCATGTAATAAACAGCTTAAAGAGAACGCTTTTAATCAACCCACTCTATTTAACCTAGCTATCGCAACTTGGGGGAAAACCTTACAAGTGCCGGAGGATATTTTCCAGTCCGTGCTTGATTTAGGAATGACCAAACCCAGCTATTCAGCAAATTACCCGCAGTGTATAAGTCTTGCCAATTGGGCTACGGGAAATTTGGCGAGGGCGGAAGAACTTCTGCAAGAATCAAGACGCAAGGCTACTACTGTTGAGTTTTCCTGTTGGTCTTATCTTTACCGCACACCTCCAATATTCCTCCAGGAACTGGACCAACAAGAAAAGATGTTTTCTGGTAAGAATATTCTTCCCGAGGTAATTTCGAGCAAAAGCGGTGAATGACCCCGCAACATTCAAGCTTAAGGTCCATGCAGTATCAAGCAACATCCTCGGGGAAGATTGTTTCAAATTCATCCTCGATTATATCGAGAATGCGACGGTTTTCGTCCGAAAGATCTGAGAACGCGCCGAACCCGGCCATCCATGGAGGGTTCGCTCTGACTTCATAACGACGTATATGTTCCTCCAGAGCCTCGGTGAAAAACCGCTTCAAAGTCATACCGTAGCTAGGACGCAGGGGCTTTCTAAAAAGGGCATCCGGAAGTTTAACAGTCGTTTTCATGTCACCATATCACCATATATTATGGGAATCTCCCAAGTCACCAAGGATAGCAACAGCTCAATACGAGTTTCAGGAAGTCTCCTTCTTCTCGCTCATTCGCTCAAGGTAGACCGAGGCGCCCAGTTTCTCAAGTCGCGAGGCCTTTTTCTTTACTTCGGAAGAAAGCCTCTTTTTGTACTCCGCTACTGCGCGTAAAAGTTCCGGATCGGCAACGGAAAGAATTTCAACTGCAAGGATGCCCGCGTTTTTCGCCCCGCTGAGGGCAACCGTGGCAACGGGAACGCCTGAGGGCATCTGCAGAATAGAAAGCACAGAGTCCCATCCATCAATCGAATTTGAGGATTTTATCGGAACCCCTATCACCGGAAGGGGAGAAACGGAGGCCACCATTCCCGGAAGATGCGCTGCGCCACCCGCCCCGGCTATTATTACCTTAATTCCTCTTTTATGAGCTTTTTTTGAAAAATCCACGAGGCGCTCAGGGGTTCTGTGCGCTGAAACTATCGTAACTTCATGCCCTACACCGAATTGCTCCAGAACCTCGACCGCTTCTCCCATAACCGGAAGATCCGAGTCAGAGCCCATAATAACGCTGACTAAAGCAGGTTTCATGTTATTGCCCTCAGATTGCTCATTATGAATCTCGCTTTCTCAAGCGCACCTGAAATATCGTCGTCAAGCACGGTGACATGTCCCATCTTTCTGTACGGCTTAGTGAGGGTTTTACCGTATATGTGAAACTTGGCTCCTTCAACGCCCATGCATCCACGAAGTCCCTCGTACCTTACCTCACCCTCGAAGCCCGGCTGCCCGAGAATGTTAATCATAACAGAAGGAGTTTTTATTTCAGTATCGCCCGGGGGAAGATCAAGAATCGATCTCAGACACTGCTCATACTGCGAGGTGCGAGCCGCGTCAATCGTGTGATGCCCGCTGTTATGCGGTCTCGGGGCGGATTCGTTTATGAGAATATCGCCTTTTTTGGAAACAAACATCTCGACCGCGAGTATCCCGCACATGTCAAAAGACTTTATCGTGCGCTTGGCAAGTTCACATGCCTGAGCGGACATTGCATCGTCAAGCTCGCAGGGACTTATCAGGAATTCAACTATGTTTGCATTGCTGTTAAACAGCATCTCTACCGGAGGAAAACATTTCGTTTCTCCGGTGGAATTACGCGAGACTATAACGGAAATCTCCTTTTCCACATCGACGAGGTCTTCAACGACGGATTCTCCTTCTAAAAGATCGTCGAGCTGTTCTTTTCCCCTTACGACGTACACTCCCCTTCCGTCATAACCCGTCCTTGAAAGTTTCTGGACGAAAGGAATTTCTATCTCCCCGGACCCAACGGCCGCAACTATAGCCTCTTTCCCCGGAAAGACCGAAAAATCAGCTGTGGGAAGCCCCTTTGAAACATAGAACTCCTTCTGCTTCGCCTTGTCCTGTATGAGTTCAAGCGCGTGGGGTTCAGGCCTTATGACGACTCCTTCTTCCCGCAGCCGGAAAAGCGCCTGCAGGTTCACATGCTCAATCTCTATTGTCAGAATGTCAACGTTTTTGCCGAACTCGTAGACATCCTCGTAATTCCTGAAATTTCCATGGGTAAACCCGGTGCATACGGAAGCCGCCGGACAATCGGCGGAAGGATCGAGCACATAGGTATCAAGATTCCAGTTGCTCGCAACCAGACAAAGCATTTTCCCGAGCTGACCGCCTCCGAGAATTCCAAGTCTTACATGTTCAAAATCCATGGCCATCACGTGCCGGAAACTACAAGTTAATAATCGAGAGCAGATCCATAGGAGTTTCTATAAGGTGTTCGGCTCCGTTTTCACGAAGCTCGTCTCCAGTCCGAAAACCCCAGAGAACTCCCACCGGAAGCATACCCGCCCCAACCGCGGTAAGCATGTCCACCCCAGAGTCTCCAAGGTAAACCATCTGTGACGAGTCAATTCCGAGTTCCCTTGATATCCGCAGTGCTCCCGAGGGATCCGGTTTTCTCGGAATCTCATCCCTCTGACCTATGACCACCTCGAAATCCCAGTCCGCAAGCAGATCCTCAACGTACTTTTCGGTAAACACGTGCGGCTTGTTTGTAAGAATCGCCTTCTTTAGACCCCTTTCTGAAAGTTCGTCCAGAAGATCCGGTATGCCGTCATAAAGCGTGGTTTTCACGTTGAAGGCACGGCTGTAGATGCTGTTGAAATCACCAAGGCACTTTTCAACTATGGCATCATTGTTTCTTTCGTCCTCGGGGAGGGCCCTGGACACCATGACCTTAGGACCTTTTCCTATGAAGTACTTGAAACACCCGGTCGCGCGCGGCGGAAACCCGTTTATTGCAAGCGCCTGATTCACCGCATCGGCAAGATCCTCGAGAGAGTCAATGAGGGTTCCGTCAAGATCAAATACAACTGCTCCGTAGCTCATAGTTCCGCACTGAATCAAATAATGGGAATATATAATACCCAGTACCCTTCATAAAAGCTTAGAACAAGCGAAAAAAAAATTAAAAATCGAGTTTACTTAAATTCACGGGTTGCTTGACCGAGAGCTGCCTAATTATACCCTGCGCCATAGAGCGCCTTTTTTGGACACGCGCCTCGGTCAAGCGCCGTGATAAATGCCCAGCAGGAAGTTTGCGCCTCTGAGCGCCAGTACTGGTTCTGACAAGCATCACGGCAAACCCGAATCTTATATGGAGGTATTAGTTTACATGAAAAATCTCAAATCTTTATTCTTTGCAGGTGTCGACTGGGGCAAGAACTCCCACCAGGTCTGCGTCATTGACAATGAAGGTTCTGTTGTCGGAGAAAAAAGCTTCAGACATACGGGAACCGGTCTTTTTGAGATGACCCGGTGGATACACGAGGTCTCAGGCTCTGATTCCTGTGATATATCCGCGGCCATTGAAGTGAACCACGGCCCCGTGGTGGAAAGTCTTTGCGAACAGGGATTTATGGTTTATTCCATAAATCCCAAGCAGCTTGACCGCTTCAGGGACCGCTTCAGTGTCTCAGGGGCCAAGGATGACAGAAAAGACGCCCTGGTTTTGGCCTCGGCGCTCCGCACGGACCGCAGACACTTCCGCCACGTTGAACCGCAGAATCCAGACGTCATAGTTCTGCGCGAACTCACCAGGACGAGAGAAGAACTGCTGAGAGAACGCACGCGTCTTGTAAACCGTTTCCGCGCGCTGCTTTGGAGGTATTACCCCCAGTTCGAAGAGCTTCTCGGCAGTACGGTAAGGCCATGGCATCTTGAACTTTGGGAGCTTGTTCCCTGTCCCGACGCGGCAAAGGGGAAAAGAGCCTCAACGGTACAGAAGATTCTCAAGCGCAACAGGGTGAGGCGTATTGACGCCGAGGGAGCGCTCAAAATACTGCGGGCCGGGGAAATAAACGTGAGCGACGCAACCGTGCGCAGTTGCGTCTTCCATATAAAATCGGTTGTCGAACGACTGAAGGTGGCGGACCGTCAGCTCGGGGAAATCAAAGACTCTATAGACAAGATTATAGTGACCATTAACGAAAAACTTAAGGCACAAGGGGGCGGACCGACCGATATTGAGATACTCCGCTCCATCCCGGGAGTGGGAACCGTGGTGCTCGCTACGCTTATTGCCGAGGCATGGAGTCTTGTGCGCCGTCGGGACTTCGAGGCGATCCGATGTCTCGGAGGCACAGCTCCGGTGACGAGACAGTCGGGCAGGACAAAGCTGGTCGTCAAACGAAGGGCTGTGTGCAAAAGTCTCTCAGCCGCGTTTCATGTTCTGGGCGGGATAGCCGTAATCAATGATCCGGCAAGCAGGGCAAAATACGAAGAGCTTCGGGGAAGGGGTCATGGTTACTGCAGATCCGTTCGTACTGTGTGCGACCGTCTTTTGTTCGTCGCCTGCGTCATCCTGGAAAAAGGAGAACTGTTTGACAAGGAGTTCAGAAAACCTCTTCCGGACGCCGCGTAGAGGGAAATGTTAAAGAGAAAAAACCAGGGAGAAATCTTAAAAAAAAGAAATTCGCTATATACATAAAATTTAAGCTTGAAAAAAACAGGAAGTCCAAAGAAAACAATTTGTTTTTGGGCTATCAAATCAAGTTCCGCGGTAAGAAATCACGGCCCGAGATAACCATGTTTTTGATTCCCCTACGCTTCGCAATGATAATATAGTTTCGGAAAACTGCCTTAGTCCAGATGCCCGGCACTAGGAGCGAAAACGAAATATTTCGAGATTTTTCTCATGAATGCAAAACAGCTATCAATATCGATAATCGGCGCAGGACTCGCCGGAGTCGAAGCCGCAAACCAGATAACAAAGTTCGGAATAAGGACTACTCTCTATGAAATGAGACCCCGCAGAAAAACTGCCGCGCACAGAACCTCGGATCTCGCGGAGCTTGTGTGCAGCAATTCTCTGAAATCGGTATCCATGGAGAATGCCTCCGGAATACTTAAAGAGGAAATGAAGTGCCTCGGTTCACTCGTGATCGAGGCGGCCGAAGCGTCCAAGGTTCCGGCCGGAAAAGCTCTTGCGGTCGACAGGGAAATATTCTCGGATTACATAACGCGAAAAATCCAAGGTAACGAACTTATAGACCTAAAAAGGGAAGAGATAACGAAAATACCCGAAGACGGGATCGTGATCGTAGCCACAGGTCCGCTCACTTCGGATGCACTTTGCGCGGAGATCTCCTCGCTCACGGAATCGGAATATCTCTACTTCTACGACGCCATCTCGCCGATAATCGACGCAGATACAATCGACCGTTCGAAAATCTTCAGAGGATCAAGATACGACCACGGAGACTCTGAAGAGGGAGATTACCTCAACTGTCCGCTCTCTGAGGATCAATACTACGAGCTTGTGGACGACCTGATTCGCGGAGAAAAAGTGGAAACCAGAGAGTTTGAGAAAGCACTTTATTTCCAAGGCTGCATGCCGGTTGAGGCCATGTGCGAGAGAGGAAGGGATACTCTTCGGTTCGGCCCCCTAAAACCCGTCGGACTGGTTGACCCGGGAACCGGTAAAACCCCCTTTGCCGTCCTGCAGCTAAGAACGGAGAACAGCGAGGAAACGATGTACAACATGGTGGGATTCCAGACAAAGCTCAGATACCCTCAGCAAAGGGCCGTCTTCAGAAAGATCCCGGGACTTGAGAGGGCGGAGTTTCTAAGATACGGAAGCGTGCACAGAAACACGTACATAGACTCCCCAAGACTCCTTGAAAAAAACCTTTCCCTGAGTTCCCGTCCGAGCATCTTTTTTGCCGGACAGATCACGGGAGTTGAAGGATACGTAGAGTCAGCCGCAACCGGAATTGTCTGCGGAATAAACGCCTCGAGAAAAGCACTCGGACTCACACCTGCCCACGTCCCGAGGGAAACATCCATAGGTTCTCTGCTTGAGTACATCTCAACCCCAAGAAAGACCGCCTTTCAGCCGATGAACATAAACTTCGGGCTTTTCCCTAAGGTGGAAGGCAGGATGGGAAAAGAGAGAAAACGCAAACTTATAGCGCAAAAGGCTCTCGATAGCATCGGCACGTACATCCCTTACGAACAGATGAGGCATCGGAATGTTTGATTCTCACATTTTAATGGTAGTATTTAGCCGGTCATGACATATCAGGAACTCATTCTGGCTCTTCAGGATTACTGGTCATCCAAGGGATGCTTGGTGGTCCAGCCCTACGACATAGAAAAAGGGGCCGGAACTTTTCATCCGGCCACTTTCCTGCGGTGTCTAGGCCCCGAGCCCTGGCACGTGGCTTACGTCGAGCCTTCAAGGAGACCGACGGACGGAAGATACGGAGATAATCCCAACAGGCTTCAGCACTACTATCAGTTCCAGGTGATAATAAAGCCTTCCCCCGATGATATTCAGGAACTTTTCCTCGACAGCCTAAAGTCATTCGGAATAAATCCGCTTGAGCACGACATAAGGTTCGTTGAGGACGACTGGGAATCCCCGACTCTCGGAGCGTGGGGACTTGGTTGGGAGGTCTGGCTTGACGGCATGGAAATAACGCAGTTCACGTATTTTCAGCA
Source organism: Thermodesulfobacteriota bacterium (assembly GCA_965207685.1). Lineage (GTDB taxonomy): Bacteria > Desulfobacterota_D > UBA1144 > Nemesobacterales > Nemesobacteraceae > Nemesobacter. The sequence continues at coordinate 863,030 of OZ242294.1, forward strand.
GGCGGGCGGAATAGATCTTGATCCGATATCGGCCGAGATAACATACGGAACCGAAAGAATAGCGATGTACCTGCAGGAAGTCGAAAGCGTTTACGATCTTGAATGGACAAAGGGAATAACGTACGGAGAGATTCATCACCAAAGCGAAGTCCAGTTCTCAAAGTACAACTTCGAGGAATCCGATCCCGCGATGCTAAGCGACCTCTTTAACATGTACGAGCAGGAATGCAGATCACTTATCGAAAAGCAGCTTCCCCTTCCCGCTTACGAATACTGTCTTAAAAGTTCGCACACCTTCAACCTGCTCGATGCGAGAGGAGCGATAGGGGTGGCCGAGCGGGCCTCGTACATAGCGAGGGTAAGGGCACTTGCGAATCTGTGCGCGACTTCGTATCTGCAGACCAGAGAAAACCTGGGATTCCCCCTACTGAAAAACAACCCATGGAAAAAGAACTGATACTCGAAATCGGAACGGAGGAAATACCTGCTCTATTCCTTGAAAAAGCCCGGGAAGATCTGGGCAATATTCTAAGCGGAGAACTCCGCGACAAGGGTATTGAATTCGGGGAAATGGAAATCCTCTATACCCCGAGAAGGCTTTCGGCAAGGGTAAGCGGACTTGAGAGGAAGCAGAGGGACCGCACGACTGAGAACTTCGGACCGCCCAAGCGCATAGCGTTTGACGGAGATGGGAAGCCCACCAAGGCCGCTGTGGGTTTCGCCAGATCCCAGAAAGTCGATGTTGGGGAACTCGTCATCGCGGAAAGGGACAACGGGGAATTCCTCTGCGTAAGGAAAACAGTAAAAGGAAAAAAAACCACATCCGTTCTAAAAGAAATTCTTCCGGGAGTTATCTCATCGGTTCCCTTCCGGAAATCAATGAGATGGGGCGACGGAAAACTGACCTTCGCAAGACCCATAAGATGGATAGCGGCGCTCTACGACGGCAAGCCAGTAAAATTCAGCGTCGAGAACATCAGAAGTTCTGACCGAAGCTTCGGTCACAGGTTCACCTCCCCGAAACCGTTTCGAGTGGTATCCTGGGGAAATTATCTAAAAGCGCTTGAGAAAAACAACGTAGTAGCGGACCCGGAGAAGAGAAAGGAAATCATAAGAAGGGACACAGAGGCGGCGGCCAAAAAAATAGGCGGAACCATAAAGGAAGACCCAGAACTGCTTGAAACCGTGGTTAACCTGGTGGAGCACCCGACGGTCCTGGTGGGAGAGTTCGAGGAAAAATACCTGCGTTTGCCCGCGGAAGTTCTTATAAGCGTGATGAAGAATCACCAGAAATATTTCCCCGTTTATTCCGAGAAGACCGGCAAGCTTCTTTCCTGTTTCATCTTCGTCTGCGGAACCCCAGTCAAGGATAAACAGGTAATTATAAGGGGAAACGAGCGGGTAATAAGGGCAAGACTCAACGACGCCGAATTCTTTTTCTCCGAAGATACGAAGAAAGGCCTAAGCGCCTACACAGAAGACCTTGAGAGCATGGTGTTTCTATCTGATATAGGTACCTACAGGGAAAAAGTCGAGCGTATGAGGATGCTTGCCGCCGACACCTTTGCCAGCCCCGATCTTGAAAGGGCCGCAGAACTCTCAAAGTCCGATCTCGCGACCCAGATGGTCTTTGAATTCGCCGAACTCCAGGGTGTCATGGGCAAGTATTACTCGCTTGCTTCCAGAGAGAAAAAAGCCGTCGCAAACGCGATCGAGGAACAATACATGCCGCTTACGAGAACCGGCGAACTCCCGCGAACGAAAACCGGAGCACTCCTAAGCATAGTGGACAAAACAGACAACATCTGTTCGTGCTTCATCGCGGATCTCGCACCCACCGGGTCTTCCGATCCCTACGCGCTGAGAAGACAGACCCTCGGAATAATCAGAATCGCCATAGAGAAGAAGTTTGATATATCTCTTTCCACACTCCTTGAACGCGGCATAAGGCTCGTGCTCGATTCCATGGACACACAAAAAGCTCGTGATGGCGAACTGTCCGAAGAAGAACTTAAAGAAAACATTCTCGCGTTTTTCTCCGAGAGGTTCCGCAATCTAATGACAGAGTCAGGTTACGAGAGAAATGTCGTCGAATCCGTAATCTCGGCAGGCTTTGACAACCCCCTTGACGCCTACCGCAGAATAAACGCGCTTGGAAAATTCGCAAAAAGAAAGGATTTCGAGGCCCTAGCTACAGGCTTCAAAAGAGTTTTTAACATAGCCAAAACCAGACCGTCTTCACCGCTTGATAAGAAGCTGTTCAAGCAAAAAGAGGAAAAAGACCTGTATAGAGCTTTTACCAAGACGCAAACGGCGGTTCTAAAAAGACTGGCCAACTCTGAAAAATCCGCCGGGCAAAGCGATTACCTAAAAGCGCTTGAATCCATAAAAGCACTCTCCGCCCCAATAGATCGTTTCTTTGACGCGGTAATGGTCATGGACAAAAACAAGAAGATCAGAGACAACCGCCTGGCTTTGCTCAACGAAATAAAAGATCTGTTTTTCATGATTGCCGATTTCTCGAAAATCTGACCCGAAATCAACCGGCAGGCGCCGTCATGCTTTCCTGTTCGCTTGTGACCTTCGCCGCGACCCCACTAAACCATCGTCTATAAGCTGCTGGAAGTGATCCACTATGGCCACTGAAGCGGGTCGGAACCTCATTCCCAGATGAGTCGTCGCGCGCCGATTGTCGAATCTGAGCGGGTAGCCGACGTTCCGCCTCACCTCGGAGCGTTTGAGCCCCGCCAGTGGGGCGAGCAACACCGTGATAAAGTTCGGCAACGTACGGCGCGGAAACGGAAAACCGTCACCGAAATGGTCGAGAAGAACCGCGGCGATTTCCTGCAGACTCAGAGTCTCGGCGACGAGAATGTACCGCCCGGTGGCCTCCGCCTTCATGGCTGCCCGTATATGCGCCTCCGCAACGTCTCGCACGTCGACGATCCCCAACTCCCCCTTCGGCACACCCAGCCGGTAGAAGCCGGTGCCGAAGTCGCGGATGATGCGTACACTTTCGGAAGTCGTGTGTAAGCTCAGCGCAGGCCCGAGGACGAGCCCCGGGTTGACAACGACCAAGTCCCAGCGATTCTGCGACCGTGCGATCTCCCACGCCAGTCGTTCTGCGAGCACCTTCGAGTATGAATACGGCTGGTGGCCTTCGCTGCTGGTCTCGTTCCAGTGGCTCTCGTTGAAACACCCCTCCTCCGTTTCGGCCATCTCAATGGCGTCTCCGTAGATAGCGGAGACGCTGGAGGTCAAGACCACCCGGCGTACCGACGGGCACCGGTTGACCGCTTCGAGGACGTTCCGAGTCCCACAGGTTGCAGGCTCGATGAGGACACGCATGGGATCCCTGACTCCCCGGGCAATGGTAGGGGACGCAGTGTGGAAAACCGCCTCGCACCCGATCATTGCGCGGTCAAATCCTGCCGGGTCCAGCAACTCGGCCTCATATAGCGACAAGGAGCCCGGAGAATCTTTGGCAATAGTCTCGAGATGCAATGTCTCTTTCGGGTCCGCTAGGTCGCGAACCGTCGCGTGTACGTCGTGACCGAATTCGAGGAGTCTCTTGACCAGCCATGACGCAATGTACCCGCTCCCCCCGGTGACGAGGACGGGGGCGGACGGGGCAAAGACTCCATCGGTCATTTCAGTCATTGGTACTCCTTCAAGTTCAAGGCGCTATCGAGAGCAATTTGGACCCGTTAACGGACTTACAGACCACCTTAACCGCTCGTGCCAAGGGTAGTATCGATTGACTGCTCGAAACTTGCTCACGTCCCTGCGATACGGTCGAATCTTGCCAGGATTTGTACGCAATCACAAGCATGTCCAATCAGTAAATGCCCGGTATAAGGGCCTTGCGGGACGGCGGATAATCCTTGAAGGTTTCCACATACCATCGATGGTTGCTGCGCGCCCTGGGAACGAGATTGGCGGAAGTGAACAGCAAGAAGGCGAGACCGCTCGACGACCACGTCGCGAGTGCCCAGCCGACCCATTCGAGGATTTCGCCCAGATAATTCGGGCACGAGACAAAGCGAAACCCGCCACCCTGCGGAACCACATAGGCGGTCTCGCCCGGCCTGCGCAGCCGAATGAGGATATTGTCAGCATGGAGGTTGAGAACAATCCCGACTAGGAAAATCCCGACACCGACCAGGAAACGAGGGTCGGCGAGCCATTGAGTGGCGTACTCGCCGAATTCCGAAATGAATCGGGCATTGACATAAGCGTTAATCACATTGAAGAAAAAGCCCGACCCAACCACCAGCAACGGCGTCTTCCGCCCGCTCGCCCTGATCCGAAACGGGTAAATAAACGTCCGGTTCAGATAGTGAGTCTGCCACATGACCAGAAACAGCAGCGGCACGATGTGGAACGCAGCCTTCCCGTTAAGATAGACGGCGAGGAAGACGACAACCGCCGGCAGCTCCATTATGATCCAGCCGAGCCTGCTGGAAATGTGCGGCCCCCACCCCCCGCCTGCGTAATGACGGCCATAGGGCGCGGTTTTACGGAGCAGGTAAAAAAACGTCGGGACAGCCGTGGCAATGACTGCCCATACCATCACACCGTGAAGTTGTTCCTCGGTCATCCCAACTATTTTCGCCGAGCATGCCCCGCTTGTCGAACCACCGATAAGTGTCCCTTACCGGATCCGCCAGGGGATGCGACCTGAACCCGAATTCTGTCTACGCAGACGTAATATCCGTAAATTCAGAGTACCATCCCACGGTGATTCCGTTCTAGACATAGGCAATAGTTTTATTAAAAACTTACGGGGAGTTAAGAGGAGTCGCTGGCTTTTTCCCATGATTACAGGTATACCTGTAATCATGGGCAATAAATCATCTCAACACAACCACCGGAGTTTCTCCCCCCGCGACGTTGTTGTAAGAATAGCCCGTCCCGAGGAATTTCCCAGGTGGGACAGGCTCATGAACGAGAATCACTACCTTGGCTTCAAGCAATTCGCCGGCCGGAGTCTTCGCTACGTGGCGGAGCATGAAGGGAAGTGGCTGGCTATTGCCGGCTGGCAGGCCGGAGCTTTCAAGTGCCGCCCCCGCGACCGCTGGGTGGGGTGGAAAAAAGAGTGTCAGTTCAAAAATCTGCATCTCATAGGGAACAACACCCGGTTTCTGGTGCTGGGCAAAGCCGGAGAGTTCCCCAATCTGGCTTCGTATTTTCTTTCGTCCATGACAAGACGGCTGAGCTCGGACTGGATGGAGCGCTATGGACATGGTCTTTTGCTTGCGGAGAGTTTCGTGGACCCGAGGCGCTTTGACGGGGCGATGTACAAGGCGTCTAACTGGGAGTTTGCCGGTCTGACCAGGGGATACGCACGTTCCAATGGCCACTACAGGAAGCCTCACGGCAACAAAAAGGAGCTTTACGTTTATCCGCTTCGGCGCAACGCGCTTGGGATGCTTCGCAACGCCGACGCCCTGGGGGAACGGTGGAGGGCCAAAAGAGCTGTCACGCGACGCTCCGACGGGGAGCTCAGATCACTTTACGAGGAGTTGAGCGAGGTCGGTGATTTTCGCAGGGCCCAGGCAAGAAGGCACAGCATGGGGTGTGTGCTGTCCATATATATTCTGTCTTTGCTCTCGGGGATGAGAGGGCCGGTGGCGGCGGCCCAGTACGCAAAAAGTCTCTCCCAGAAGGAACTTGAGATGCTCGGGGCCTGGTACAACAGGAGGAAACGAAGATATGAGCCCCCTTCACAGACCACTATGCACAGAGTTACAAGCAATCTGGACACGCGGGAGTTTCAGCCTGTGCTTGCCCGTTACTGCTCACAGCGGGTGCGTTTTGCCGAAGCTGTGGCCATTGACGGAAAGCGCATACGGGGAGCCAACAGAAACGGAGATGATCATTATGAAACGGTGACTGTGGTTGAGCATGGAAGCGGAGTGCCTCTTGGCAGTGTTGACTTCAGGGAGGAAGGAGCGGAGAGAGCCGCGGTGTTTGCGCTGCTTGAAGAGGTATGCGTTGAGGGGAAGGTGATTACGCTTGACGCGCTGCATACGACAGCAAAGACGGCAAAGACGATTGTCGAGAGCCACGGGGCGGATTTCGTGTTCACCGTAAAGGGCAACAGCGCCCTCGCGCACGAGCGTTTGAGTTCGCTTGAGTGGGAGCGCGACTCGGCGGGGCGTTTTACGGAGAAGGCGTCAAAGGACCACGGGCGCGTAGAGCAGCGTTCAATAGAAGTTATGAACGCTTATTTCCGTATGATTGATTATCCGCACGTAAAGCAGGTGTTTCGGGTGAAGCGCCGGACAAAAAACGTAAAGACGGGCGCGCGGAGCACAGAGTACGCTTACGGCATTACGTCAGTGGATGACAAAAGAGCGTCTGCCGAGCAGTTGCTTTCGTGGAACAGGGGACATTGGGCGGTGGAGGCGAAAAACCACTATATACGAGATGTTACCTTCGGTGAGGACGGATGCCGCTCGCGTGTGCGTTGCGCTCCGGCAAACAACGCGGTGTGCGCCAACATAGCGCTTGCGATTATATTCGGAAGGGGTTTCAGTACCGCGCCGGAGGCCATAAGGCATTTTGTTCTCAACAGAGAAGACGCTTTTGAGTCCTTGCTCGAAGCGGGTTAGGAATTACGTTCATATTGCCATGAAAACCTCAGATGTCACGGGAGCAGTTCGTCCAAAAGACGGCAACCTGTGTCTTCGGCGGGACTGTTAAGGTGCAATCAAGGTGTCTTGTGGTAAAAACTCAGAGTTCTTCGCGAAAAATCGCTTCCACCTCGATATTCCCCCCGAAATCCACTCGCAAGTACGGAATCACCGTGGTACCATCCTGAAAACACTTGAGAAGCCGCAGTATTCGGGTATCATTTTCTTTATATGTTCGGGCAATTCGGCATATGGGAATTAATCCTGATACTGGCAATCCTGCTTATAATCTTCGGTCCGAGCAGGCTCGGAGATCTGGGATCTTCCCTCGGCAAGGGAATAAGCGGGTTCAGGAAATCTCTAAAAGACGACGACTCAGACAATAAAGAAGAGGGCCAGAGCGGCACCTGACCAGAAACCCTCTTATCAGTCCTTTATCTTCTCCGCAAGTTCCACAAGCACTCCATTAGTTGACTTGGGATGTATGAAGGCAACTTTACAGTTGTAAGATCCGGGCCTCGCATGTTCATCGATGAGCCTGACACCTTCTTTCTCGAGAGCCCGGAGAGAAGATTCTATATCGTCCACAAGAAAGCAGATGTGATGAACGCCCTCCCCTCTTTTCTCCAGGAATTGCGAAATCGGAGAATTTTCGTCCAAAGGTTCGATAAGTTCTACCGCAGTGCCCTCTTCCGATTCGGAGCAAAGCATCGATGTTTTGACCCCATAGTTGACCACGTCCTCTCTGTGGACAACCCGAAGTCCGAGCAGTTTGGAGTAAAGGTCTTCAGCTTTCTCGATATCCTTTACGGCGATCGCCACATGATAAAGAAATCCGTTTTTACTCAACTTAGAACACTCCTTTCGGCTAACCCGAAGCCCCCTCTCTGGAAATCGTGTACTTTTCGAGAGGATCTTCAACCGATTTGAACTTTATCTTTACACCCCTATCACGCTGGATTTTTCTTATGGATCTTCCTTCTATTTCTCTGAGCTTCGCTATGATCTTCTTGCTGGCCTGCACGACAAGAGGCCCTTCAGCGCTCTGCCTTGTCCATTGATCAATATCTCTCATTATCTCGTAACAGGTGGTGTGTATCGACTTTATCCGTCCGCTTCCCTCGCAGGTATCGCAGGGTTCAGTCAAGTCGGAAAGTATACTTTCCCTAACCCTGCGTCTGGTAAGCTGGATTACGCTGAAAGACGATATCTCCTGGATCGTGGTCCTCGCCTTATCCTTTTTCATCTCATCCGCAAAGAGCGACTCTACCTTCTTTCTGGATCTAACAGCCTGCACGTCTATGAAATCGATAACTATGATTCCGACCAGATTGCGAAGCCTTATCTGCCTTGCGGCCTCGACTGCGGCTTCTTCGTTCGTTTTCATTATTGTTTTCTTGTGAAATTCCTCTCCGACGAGTTTCCCTGAGTTAACGTCTATCACGGTGAGCCCCTCGGCCTCGTCTATGATCAGGTAACCTCCCGACTTCATCCAGACCTTTTTTCTGTACATTTTTTCGATCTGGCTCTCGATTCCGTACCTGTCGAATATGGGTTCTTCTTTATCGTAAATATCGACCTTGAATCCATCCTTCTTAATCTTGTCGGAAAAGTACTTGGTAATCTGGCCGTGGGCCTTGGGGGAGTCAACGACAATTTTCTTAAGGCCGTTCCCCATAAGGTCCCTGACGACCCTGATGCAGGTATCGGCTTCTTCGTGTATCACGCCAGGGGTTTTCGATTCTTCATATTTCTTCTTTATCCTTCTCCACTTTCTCACAAGCGCTCTCATCTCGATCTTGATGTCCTTCTCGTCCGCTTCCACACACGCCGTTCTCACTATAAAACCCATGTCTTCGGGCTTATTCCGCATGATTTCGGAAAATCTTTTCCTGCTTTTTCTGTCCGTTATCTTGCGGGACAGGTTCACCGAGTCCGACCCGGGAAGCAGAACAAGATACTTGCCCGGTATGCCTACGTGAGAGGTGAGCTTGGGACCCTTGTTCCCCGTGGGTTCCTTTGTTACCTGAACCATAACTTCCTGACCCTGACGCAGAACTTTCTGTATCGGCTGGTGGTTTTTTCTGGAAGCCTTTTTTGTCTCTTCCTCTTCAAGAAAAAGCTCGCTAAGCGATTCCTCGTACACATCCTCGGCAGAGAGAAACCCGGACCTGCCGTCTCCCATGCCGACAAACGCCGCCTGCATTCCGGGGACTATCTTCTCGACTTTCCCCTTGTAGATGTTGCCCACCAGCGAAGAACTGGATTTTCTCTCGATGAAAAGCTCGATCAGCCTGCTTTTCTCCAAGACCGCTATCCTCGTCTCGTTAAAGAGCGAGTTGATGATAAGTTGCGTATTCATAGGATGTTGAAATATAAATCAATTATTTTGACAAATATAACTGTAAGAGGCCGATGTGAAAAAAACAGGCTTGCCGGCAGGGCAGAATTTCCGTTCAGCGTTTCGCCGAAACGGGTTCCCCGGAGAAGTGCAGGGCAAGCAGATGGTTTTTAGGCATTCTCGTGGAGGTCAGGGGCTTTTTCTTCCAAGCTCGACGATTACGTCAAAATGCTCCTTTTCAATCTGCATGACCGAAAGTCTGCTCTGCCTTACAAGGGAGATGTCCTCGAGTCTTTCGTCGTTCTTTATCTGTTTGAGAGATACTGGGCTCTCCAGCGTTTCCACGGGCTCGAGGTCAACCACGACCCATCTTTCGTCTTCCGTCGTGGGATCCTGGTAATATTCCCTTATGACCTCGGATATACCTACTACTTCAAGGCCCTTGTTGCTGTGGTAGAAAAGGACGAGATCGCCCTTTTTCATGCCCTTGAGGTTGTTTCTGGCCTGATAGTTTCTTACCCCGTCCCAGTATGTCCATCCGTCGCTGAGAAACTCATCCCACGAATATTTAAACGGTTCCGATTTAACAAGCCAGTAGTTCATGACCCGAATTAATATAGCGGGCGGGAATGCAGATTCAACATCAAACATTGGGTTGCATCTCGAGTGAGAAGCATGTCACCACAACATTGCCCGCACCTTTAGGCTTTTTGGCTCTGTAGAGAACTGCCGGCACCCATAAATTTTTTGCCATGATTCTTATCCGATTTGAAAACCATAACGTTATGGTTTATAGTTTATCTCATGAAATACGAAAAACTGACCGCAAAAAAGAAGCTGCTGGATGAATATGGGCCACTGCCCGACGCCCTTCTAAGCAACCTGGACGAATGGTTTCGGGTTGAGCTGACCTACACGAGTAACGCAATTGAAGGAAATACGCTAGGTCGCCGTGAAACTGCGCTTGTGGTCGAAAAAGGTCTCACTGTCGGGGGCAAATCGCTTCTGGAGCACATGGAAGCCGTAAACCACGCCCGTGCTCTTGACTGGGTGAAAGAACAAGCGAACCGCAGACCGCATTCGCTGACCGAAGAGGATATTCTGCATATCCATTATCTTATTATGAAAGGTATTGACGATTCCAATGCCGACCGTTATCGGGTGACGCCGGTGCGAATCTCAGGCTCGGCGGTTGTGCTGTCGAATCCGCGCAAAGTACCGGACCTTATGAACGGACTGGCGAAATGGCTCAGGCTGGCAACCGGTCTGCACCCGGTGGAATTGGCTGCGGAAGCTCATTACCAACTGGTTACCATCCACCCGTTTACCGATGGCAACGGCCGCACGGCGCGACTTCTAATGAACATGATCCTGCTCATGTCGGGTTACCCGGCAGCGATAATACGCAAACGTGACCGGCTGATCTATATCGAATCGCTTGAAAAAGCGCAACTGGGCGGCTCCAAAGACGCATACATGAAAATTGTCGCACGGGCGGTTGACCGTTCGCTTGATATATACCTCAGGGCGGCTGAAGGCAAAACGGATACAGATGATAACAAGGCCCCTCTGCTTAAAATCGGCGAGCTGGCGAAACTAGTCAACCAGAGAAATTCCACCATACGCCACTGGACCAAGGAAGGGTTGCTTGAAGTCGCCGAAATTACCGAAGCCGGGTACCAACTCTACGCACAGGAGATGGTTGAGAGGATAAGATTAATAAGCGAGCTTAAATCGCGCAGATTCACGCTTGCGGAAATCAGGGAGAAAATACTGCGTGATTCTCAAGACTGAGTAGAATGGTAAATTTAAATCGGTATTTTTTCGAAATATCCTTATAATAACCTTCCCGCTTGTGTATTATTTCCCGTGGTTTTAAGTTCAACGAGGTTCTAAATTGTTCATAATCCCCGCCATAGACCTAAAGGACGGAAACTGCGTGCGGCTTCTCAAGGGAGAAGAAGGCACGGAGACAGTGTTCTCGAACAGCCCTTCCGATACGGCGAAAAAGTGGGAGCGGTGCGGAGCCGAGTGGATTCACGTCGTGGACCTTGATGGAGCGTTCAAAGGAAATCCCAGAAACTTCGAAGCTGTAGAGGAAATAGTCCGGTCCGTCTCCTCAAACGTTCAGGTCGGAGGTGGGATAAGAAACATCGCCACCGTCGAGAGATACCTCGAGATCGGCATCGAGAGGGTAATAATAGGCACTTCGGCCTTTACCGACAGGGGCTTTCTCGAGGATATCTGCGGGAGATTTCCCGGGAGAATAGCCGTCGGTGTAGATACGAAGGGAGGAAAAATAGCCCTGCGGGGGTGGAAGGAAACTATAGACACGGACGTCGCCCAGACCATGCTTGAATTCCGCGACATAGGAGTATCGCTCGTGATTCACACAAACGTTGACAGGGACGGAACCATGGAGGGAATAGACACGGCTTCCGTAAAAAACTTTCTCTCCATGTGTCCCCTTCCGGTAATCGTTTCAGGCGGTATTGCGTCGCCTGCCGACCTGAGCAACATACAGTCCATCGCAGATGACAATCTGTTCGGAGCGATACTCGGAAAATCCATCTACTCAGGTTCCATTGATCTTGAAGACAGCATACAAAGGTTTCAATAAATATGGTTTCAAAAAGAATAATTCCGTGTCTTGACGTAAAGGACGGGAGAGTGGTAAAAGGGGTTCGCTTCGTTAACCTCAGGGACGCCGGAGACCCTGTTGAGGTAGCGAAAAAGTACAGCGACGAGGGCGCCGACGAGATAACGTTTCTCGACATCACCGCCTCGCACGAAAAGAGAAAAACTATGATAGACGTGGTCGAGCGGACCGCAAGCGAGGTCTTCGTTCCCCTGACCGTCGGAGGGGGGCTGAGAACCGTGGAAGACGTAAGAGAACTTCTGCTGGCCGGGGCGGACAAGATTACGATCAACACGGCGGCCATAACAGATCCGGATTTCGTAAGACGGGCTTCTGACAGGTTCGGAAGCCAGTGCATAGTCGTAGCCATAGACGCACGAAGAAGAGACGGCGGCGGATGGGAAGTCTTCACCCACGGCGGACGCAATCCGACCGGAATAGACGCTGTGGGGTGGGCCGCAAAGATGGAGGATTTCGGAGCGGGCGAAATCCTTCTCACAAGCATGGACAGGGACGGCACGGAGGACGGGTACGATCTTGAACTCACAAGAACCATATCCGAGACCGTCGGCATTCCCGTCATAGCTTCTGGAGGCGCGGGACAGCTTGAACACCTGCTTGAAGCCGTGGAAGCGGGGCGGGCGGATGCCGTTTTGTGCGCCTCGATTTTTCATTACGGCAAATATTCAATAAACGAAGCGAAAGAATTCCTGTCGGAGAGAGGGGTGCTTGTAAGGCTGCCGTAAAAAGAGGGTTAATATATCTTGCTCATACGAAAACAGACCGAGGAAAACGAAAAAAAACTGCTCAGTCCGATGGCGACTCTGAGCTGCGAATCCAAAGGAAGAGCGAATCCCGAGCGCGAATGTGACATAAGAACGTGCTTTCAGAGAGACCGGGACAGGATAATCCACTCCAAGGCCTTCAGAAGACTCAAGCATAAAACCCAGGTGTTCATCTCCCCGACCAACGATCACTACCGCACGAGGCTGACTCATGTAATAGAGGTCTCCCAGATAGCCAGAACTATATCGAAAGCGCTTCTGCTGAACGAAGATCTGACCGAAGCCATAGCGCTCGGCCATGACCTCGGTCACACTCCCTTCGGCCACTCCGGCGAGGAAGGGCTGAACGAAGTGTTCCCCGGCGGATTCAAACATGTTCATCAGAGCATAAGGATCGTGGATGTGCTGGAACGCGACGGAGCGGGACTCAACCTGACGCACGAAGTCAGGGAGGGAATAGCTAAACATTCCAAGGGGTGGGGCAAGGAGGGAATAGAGACCGAGGAGAACAGGCCGCTTACCCTTGAAGGCCAGGTGACCAAGATCTCGGATCTTGTCGCTTACACGAATCACGATCTTGATGACGCAATCCGCTCGGGTATCATATCGGCCGGTGACGTTCCCGCGGAATATATCTCGGTCCTCGGAGATACGGCTTCGCAGAGAATAAACACGATGGTGGTCGACATCGTGGAGCAGACCATCGAAAGAGACCGGATGAGAATTCTGATGAGCGAGAAGGTGTTTGAGGCGCTTTTGGGGCTCAGAACCTATCTCTACGAGAATGTCTACGTAAGCGAGCGGCTGCTTTCGCTTCACAACAAATCCAAAAAAGTCGTGAAGGAACTTTACTTGTATTTCTGCGAGAACGAGAAGATCTTCCGTGAGAACTTTTGCAAGATGCCGCCACGGGAGAATGAAACGCCGCAAAGGGCGGTATGCGACTTCATAGCGGGAATGACAGATCTCTACGCGATAGCGCTTTACCAGAAAATATTTCTTCCGAGCAGATGGACAAAAAGCCAGGAAATACAGGACACTTACATATGAGCGGAAAAAAGGGGGACGGGTCGTTGATAAATCTCGGAGCAGCACCTTTTCTTAACATGCGGCCGCTCATTTATCCTCTGGAAAAAGGGATCGTCGAGCACAGCTTCAATATAATGTATTTTGACCCCTTCCTTCTTTCCGAGAATCTGTCGGAAGGAGTGGTGGATGTCGCGCCCATTCCCTCGGTTGAATTTCTAAGAACCGACGACTACTGCATTCTGCCCGACATTTCCATATCTTCTTTCGGAAAAGTCGACAGCGTCATACTCAAGGCGCGCAAAAAGATAACGGAAATAAGGAGCGTATCGGTTGACAGCAGATCCAGAAGCTCAACGGCCCTGCTCAGGATCGTCCTAGAACTTTTTCTCGGTCTTAGGCCCGAATACGTAGAAAGAGAACCCGGAAACGGCTTCCTCAAGGGAGTTGACGCCGGGATGCTTATCGGCAACGCGGGTCTTCAGGCCCGTCACCTCTCTGCAGAGAAATCCGCTTTCACGTACGACCTGGGGGAACTCTGGACAAGGGAAACGGCCCTTCCCTTCGTATACGCGGTAATGGCGATCAAAAAAGGGGATGACGCTACCGCGGAAGGCTGTAGATGTCTCGTTTCGACAAGAGAGCAGGGAGTGGAACTCATCTCGGAAATAGTGGATATAGAGTCCCGAAAACTCGGGCTCAGCAGAGAACAGTGTCTGACTTACCTTCAGAAAAGAATCAAATACGACCTTGACGGACCTAAGATTGACGGACTTACCAAATACCGCGACCTTCTTTTTGAGCTAAACGAAATAGAAAAGAAAAACGAAATCGACTTCTATACGGACCCGTCGTAGAGGAAATTCGAAAGGAGACAAAGATGGGAAAACAGGTCATGAAACTGGGACATAGCCCCGACGCGGACGACGCGTTCATGTTCTACGCCATAGCGAACGGAAAGGTGGTTTCAGAAGAAATCGACTTCGAGCACGTGATTGAAGACATACAGTCTCTTAACAAAAGAGCCATGGAAGCGGAACTCGAAGTCACGGCCATCTCCGCCCACGGATACCTTAGCGTGCAGGACCGCTATCGGATCCTCTCCTGCGGAGCCAGCATGGGAAAAGGCTACGGCCCCATAGTAGTCGCCACGGAGAAGATTCCTGACCTCGGGGGAAAAACCGTAGCGGTACCCGGAAAGCTTACCACCGCATATCTTCTTCTGAGTCTCTACGCGGACGATTTCATCCCGGTGGAAGTGCCTTTTGATAAGATCATGGACAAGGTGCTTGAGGGAGAGGCGGACGCGGGCCTTCTTATACATGAAGGACAGCTTACCTACGAAGAGACGGGGCTTGAGCTTCTCTTCGATCTTGGAGCGATGTGGGCCGAGGAGACCGATCTTCCGATGCCGCTTGGACTTAACGTCCTTCGAAGAGACATACCCCGGGGGCTTGACGCCGAAGTTCTTCGGGTACACAGAGAAAGCATAGAGTACGCCCTTTCAAACAAAAAAGAGGCTCTTGATTACGCGATGCGTTTTGGAAGGGGGATGAGCGAGGATACGGGAGAGAAATTCGTCTTAATGTACGTAAATGAGTGGACCAGGGATCTTGGCGAAAGCGGAACCGGGGCGCTTGAGTATCTTTTTGAAAAAGCCCTCGCAAAGGGAATCATAGTAAAAAAACCAAGGCTTGATATCCTCTGCGACTGATCTTCCCCGAACTGAAGGAAACAAGAGCGTATAATCTCGCCGGAAATATCGCAAGCTAATTTCTCAATTTGAAAGTTGAACGGATTTTCCACAGAACCACTGAAAACAGCACGAATACCGTCAAAAACAGATTGATTGCGGTGCCTCCGAGACTGTTTCCGATTTTCCCGACCGCACATCCTCCTCCCTCACTCTGAGACCCAAGGTAAAGCCCCGTACCAAAAATGTAAATGCGCGGGTTATCCACAGACCCGTCCTTATCAACTGAAAAGGCCTTTACATATGCAAGCTTCGGCGAAGAACCACCGGGACCTTCTGCATCGTCCCAAGTTACCGCAGGGTCGTCCCAGTCGTATTCCAAAAAACCTCCCGCGAAACTCTTGCCGTTCTCAGTTCTTGTCTTTGCCGTGTCTATTATACGTCTAGCTAACTCCCCAAGCTCCGGGGGGTGATCGTCAAAGAAGTTAGTCTGCTCAATGCTCCTGTTGGCACCGTTGAATATCACGTTGCCCTCGTCGTCCATTATATAAATGTAGGTAGAAAGATTCCTCCACGGACCTCCTTCAAACCGAAAAACCCTGCGCAATACCACAGAGTCAAACAGCGAGATCGAAAAAGACGCCGTAATAAATGTAAAAGCATTATCCAGAAACTGCTTAAGATCTTCCGGCTCGCTCACGTCTCTTGAATTTGTCTCCGGTGTCACCGCATCAAAAAACACCTCTTTGAACTGCATATACAGCTTCAAAAACTCCTGATCATCTGGACCCACATCACCGCCGACTACACTTCTTACTAAATTATCCACCAAATCATCCACCATCTCTTCAAAAGAACCGTGAACTTCAGCCTCCGGTGTATAATCAAGCCCCCCTACAAGAACAAACTGCTCCGCCTGACTCCTCGGATTTCCAAATGGTACATACCCTGACGAGAAAGGAACCGCGTAGCCGCTCGGCACTTCTTCCCCTTGTTCCCTATACCTTACGCAGCCTCCCCCGGCCCTGACCACCTCACGCCAGCTCTCCTGAGAACACCCCACAAGAAGTCCCGACCAGTCCTGATCTTCAAGCTCCCTTGTCTCCTCGCTCTTTGAGTGTACGTATGCCCCTCCACGCCTGCTAAGTAAAATAAGGTAGGTCGAATCATTATTCCAATCCCCGCTATTGTTTCTGAAATCGTTTAGAAGTTCCAGAACTTCTGCGAAGCTAGAAGCTTCTGACAAGTGTCCCGTCGCATGCCTAACGAAATTTTCAAGATTGCTCCGGTCCGCTCCTATCTCCGCAACCGTTGAAGTCAGGGTAGCATCCGCATGAGGCATTCCAGTATGGGAAACAGCTGTATCTGTTCCAAGAGAACCGGAAGCGCACAGTAAAACAAACACAAACCTTAAACTTCTCATTCCCTCCCCTTTTTTTGATTAATTCGACTGATATCTCCGAATCCAGATTTTTCCCCTCACCAGATCACATGATTTAATGATCAGACCAGGTAAACGGTGTCCTTGGGCATTGTTACCGGAACCCTATCGTTACTCCTTCTGGCAAGTGACGCCTACAGCTTCCGACAGTGCGCAATCGCTCTGTTTACGCCCATCGTGGTTGCAGTCAAGCAGAGTAGCTTGATAGCTTCTTTCACAGCCGATTCGGGTTATGGTATAGGGACAGGACTCCTGATACGGGCAATCTACTTCGTCAAGCAAAGCGGGCATTTGCAGCAATATTCCGAGGTAAATAAGTTCAGCTAGAGCGGCTAGACCAGTATAGGTAGGAGTCGTCGTATCGGCCCAGCCGTCGGGCGGTACCCAGACATCAGCATTATCTACCTCATATCCCATCTGGTTGCACGCAACCTTAGCCTCATCCTCACCAAAATTGTCATCGCATATCCAACTCCATATATATTCGTTGTTAGTTGAATTGGTCTCATCAAATATTTCAAGCCTGCCTGAAATACTCTCTGAGTCAGAAACAGTGGAAGGTAGGCTCGCAAACCTGAGAGCGCCGTCGGCCAAGACTTTATGGCTGCTCAACGGACCCTGAGCTGAGTGAGAGAGATTGGCTCCACCACCAAGGCTGCATCCTCGACTGGTGCAACTGCCAATGCTGGTAATATTTCTCTCTCCATCGTTAAGGCTGTTTCCTATAATATCTATACCGTCCAAGTCGTAAAGGCCCTCTGGTACCTCGTATCTGAACACCATAGTTCTATTGGTATCGGTATAATCGCTGGGAGTGCCGTCGTTGTAGGCTCTTACCGTTTTGGACCCTATTTTCAACTCGATATACGGTTGGGTACGGCCCAGGCTCGTGTAGCCATGCACCCAAATCCCTCCGCTGAAAGTTACGGTTACCTCTATTTGGTCTCCGTCCTGGTAAAATTGTTCCCCGGCACTATAACCAGAGGTAACTTCCACATTGGTTACCGTCCTTCGAGGCACATCTGAGGCCTCAGCAACACCAAAAAGGCTGAGAGCAAAAGCGCAAGCCGTAATACGGACGGCTAGCATGATCCTCCTAAACATCACCATTCTAGAAAAAACAGATAGATTTTCCACGATGTTACCTCCTTACTCAGCCCAATTCGAAATCATAATTTTTTACAAACATCCTAATCAGACCAACCAGTCTGTTTGTAACTACCGGTTAGTTCTATAATATTTATTCTTCATTGTTTTTGCAAGGCTTTTTTATATACAGGGACTTGCGCTGTAAGGATTTTCGGGGTTGTGGTTTCCGGAACTAGACGGCGCCGGTCCGTATTACGGCAACCTGACAGCCGCGTTGCCCGATTCAGACGGAATGGGTCGCCGATTTCCCCCAGAATCACCAGTTTCGACCAACCGCACACGGAGCAGTCCCTTCAAGATCAATTGCTGTTTAAATTTTTTGTGAACAAGCAGGGAAACCCTACCCGGTATCGGCCCAGCACCCCGACACAAGCGATCTCATGCACTCGGGCCTCCCCGCCTTTATGTGACCCACCGCAAGCGCCATCATCACCACAAACGCCATACCCACACGGGCCCTCATCTTCCACTTGCCCTTGATAAAGTGTCCCCAAAACCCGAAGCTGCCCTCTATCCTTGAGTTTATGCGCTCAAGCGCGCTTCGTCGATTATAAGCCCGTTTCCATGATATGCTCCCCCGAGGGGTGGGAGTAAAAATACGACGGTCCCTCTCAAGTGCAACGCGTAAGACTCTTCCGTAACCCCCGGTCATACACCCCACATCCCGGTGACACTTTTCCTACCCCCCGCAGCTCAGATTGAACGCCGCCGGACAGTGATACTTCAAAACACCCCGCTTATCCCCACTGCCCCAAAACCCTTGTCCTATATATGTATAGTTAACAGCGTAAATGCCTCTAGACCCAGAATCCTGATTTATGAAATGGCGGAGAAATTCGGCCGTAACGTCCGCTGCCTAAGCCTCTGTCGCGTACAAGCATATTTGCCTCAAGCTGCCAGTTGAAAACGTCAAGCACCTAGTGCCGTTTCCCCTTGTCAAAACCGGCCCAAGCCCTGTGAAATCCGTAAAACTTCTCATCCTTCCGCGGCTGACTTTTTTCGAACCGCGGAAAACGACAACCTGTCCACCCTAGCTTGCCCTCTCCAAGATCACTTTTTCGACAAATCCCAAAAGAAATCCTATAAGGTGGCGAAACTCATTCTCCCGCCGCCACGGCATCCTCAGCCTGTCGCTTATTTCAACCTGGATTGCGGGAACCGAAAAACGGTTGGCGGCGAATTTGGCCACGGTCATCTGTCTTGCCGCGGGGAATATATCGGTGCTTCCGGTCGCGATTCCATGTTCCTCGGCGATAAGATAAAACTTGTCAAGCACATCAGGCGCCGAGAGAAGAAATTCCCTCTCCGTGCCCACCCCCGGAAACAGGTCCTCGGGCTTCTCGTTTCCGGTACCGTGTATGTCCACAACCAGATCTATTTCCTTCTCGGACAGAACTCCCCCTAGGACAGTCTTAAAACTGCAGTCGTCATAGTAATTCGGGTCTGTTTCCTGTTCCCTGTTCGCATAAAGACAGTGGCAACCGAGAACCAGGTGCAGCACGGCGCCGAGAGCGGCGGTATAGAACTCATGACGTTTGAGTTTTCCCATTCTCGTGTGAGCAGTTGAGTGCGGACAGGTAACCAGAACCGGGACTGTCCCTTCAAGAAAAATGTTTTCTTCCGAGCGACCGTCGGGTTTCATCCTGTAATACTGCTTCTGGATATTCTCAAAAGCGATGGCAAAAGAAAAGGGATCTTCGCCGCATAGGGCAGGGGCGGAGAACCAGTTGCCGCTTTTTATTATGTCCGCTTCGCTGATCCGCCTTCTGAGCTCCGGGCCGGGTTCATAAACGTAAAAGGACTCTTCCTCCCAGCGGATGGCCGATCTTGAAAAAAGCTCCTCATCCACGCCTTCGAGGCTATCCACGCTTCCGATAAAGAGTTCGGAATCCGGGGGAAGCTCATAAAGCTCTCCCCAGACAGCAAGCGGGGAATCCTCATCAAATACGGCCGCCGGGTAGCCAAAAGGCGTGCGGTAAAGAGTTCCGGGAACTTTCATCATCCTAAACAGCCTGCATCCCTCAAGGTGCCCGCTTCTTGTACCGCCCTTTCTCAGGGTTCCATAGACAAAAAGCTTTTCGGGCTTCGATTCGGTCATCGCAGATACTGAGAGAACTAATGCTCACAAGGGGCGCAGGAACCTTTTCGGTAGATGAAATTCCCCCCTACCATTGAAAACTGTAGATCCTCCGGCTTTGAAGACACTACGGAGGAATAGGGGTCAGGTGCAATCTCCCCTTCGTAGTCAACGCATATGATGTCGGCGCTTTTTCCGATCTCAAGACTCCCCGTCTTCTCCTCGATAAAAAGAGCCCTTGCCCCGCCCAGAGTAGCGAAATAAACCGCCAGACGGGCGCTTTGCCGTATCCCCTGCTCAACCATAATGTCATGCAGGAATCTGATCTCCCGAAAGAAATCAAGGTCTGAGTTGCTCGAAAGCCCGTCGGTCCCGAGCCCTACTCTTTCATGATCAAGCATCCGGCCCAGGTTCGGTTTGCCCACTTTCAGGAAAACATTGCTCCTCGGGCAGAGGATAATGCCGATATCGGCGCTTCGGATTATCTCCATGTCTTCATCCACCACCTGGACCATGTGAACCGCGGAGAGTTTTACGTCTTTTCCGCGAAGAAATCTGTTTATGTAATGTGTCGGAGTATCGGCCCGTGGCCTTTTGAAGGTTTCCTTTTTTATGAGCGGGAAGATTTTCCGTTCAAATTCATTGGGCAGGTTCTTCAGAAAATCAACTTCATCGGGGCTCTCGCCCAGATGGATTCCCGTCGCAACCGCGGTTTTGCGTGCACGGGTAAAAACCGCTTCCAGCAACTCCGGACCGCAGGAATAGGGCGCGTGCGGAAAGGGTCTTTCCTCGTAGAGATCTCCGCTTTCGAATTCAAGCGAGGAAAGTCTCGATGAAATGCGGTCAAAAAGTTCAAGGAACGCGATAATTCTCATCCCCGAGCTTCTGAGCATCTCTCTCCCGCCGAAATCCAGGGAGGATATTTCTCCGACTGTAGTGACTCCGCTTTCGATGACGTCGCGAATTCCCTTCCTAATTGAATCCTCCGCAAGATCTTGATCAACTCCGCCGGCCTTAAGAGTGATCAGCCGCTCAAGCCATCCGGTAAAATCTTCAAAACCCCTGATCTTGCCCCCCGTCCAACTGAGTTCAAGGTGGGCGTGGGCGTTTACGAACCCGGGGAGTATTACCGAGTTCGGCCTTCTTATTTTCTGTAAGCCGGGATAGTCAGTCTCGATTCTATCTGATGTTCCGATGTCAACGATACGTCCCCCATCCACGACGACGGCTCCATCGCGAATCGGCTCGGAACTTACCGGAATCACCACATCCGCCTTTAAAAGCAGTCTTTCCATCGAAAAACGAATCGGTCGCTCTATAAGTTTATAGTGGAAGGATTTCTTAGCTTGTAAAGAAGATCGTCGCTTAGCATCCCCGAAAAAACTTCTTCCACCTCGCCGCGCATAGTGATCTCCCAGTCCTCACCGACGTTTATGTCGAGGTGTCCGCCGGGCATCAGCACCCTGAGCTTCCGGTCCGTAAGACCGGACTTCACGCACGCGGCGGCAACCGCGCAGGAACTGCTGCCCGAGGCAAGAGTATAGCCGGCCCCTCTCTCCCAGATCAAAATACGAACGCTCTCGCGAGAGATCACCTGGGCAAACTGAACGTTAGTTCTGTTCGGGAAGACGGGATGGATTTCTATCTCGGGTCCGAGCTCCCTTATAAGATCTTCTTTTAGTTCTTCGAAGAAAATAACGCAGTGGGGATTCCCTACCGAAACGGCGGTAAAATCAAATTCTGATGCACTGAGGGCCAAGCGCTGCCCCACCGCTTCTTCCTCTTCTATGTCTACCGGTATCTCATCCGCCCTGAAAGTCGCCGTGCCCATCTCCACGGTCACGTGGTGGACCTTCCCGTCTTTCTCCTCGACTTCGGCCGTAACAAGACCGCCTGGAGTATCTATGGAAAAAGTCCTGCTCGAGGCGTGTTTCCTCTCGTAGAGGTACTTGGCGAAAATCCTGAGCCCGTTTCCGCTTTTTTCCGCCTCGCTTCCGTCAGGATTGAGAATCCTGAGCCCGAAGTCCCCCCTCGCGGGGGGGACCAGAAGCAGTATGCCGTCAGAACCTATGCCGTAATTCCTGTGGCATATGAGTTCTATGGCGGATTTGCCGAGATCAAAATCTATTTCGGCGCTGTCTAAGACAATATAATCATTTCCCAACCCATGTGATTTTACAAAGCAGTTCATCACGTTGTTTTCAGTTTTGGGAAAATATTCCGTAAGGAGATGTTAGTCCTCCAGAATGAAGGTGATCCTGACGTGGGAACGGTACTCGGCAATCTTCCCGTCTTCTATGCGGGCGTTCATTTTCGTTACCTCGATTCCGGTAAGGCCCCTCAGGGTCGAGTTTGCCCTGTCAAGAGCTTCCTGCACCGCATCATCCCATGACTTATCAGATGATCCTATTACTTCCGTTACTCTAGCTACAGCCATCGTAATCCTCCTTAAAACAGTTTTTTGCCGTAATTCGGGGCCTATATTATAACGCTATTTCCAAATTTTTGTAAACAGACGGTGTTAATAGCACGCCATCTGTCCGGAAGTATAGCACGCCGTCTGTCCGGTTTTGCTGAAGGGCGATTGTCTGGATTTATCTTCTCCAAAGGAGGAGGTATTCATGGACCAGACGAGGTTTCTGCAAAGAGTCAGGATGAACCAGTTCGAGAGGGTATACCGGAGGTGGAAGGAGAAGAAGGTTATACAGGCAGAAGCAGCAGAGCAGCTCGGGATAGGGGAGAGAACGTTTCGTCGTTACGCGGTCCGATACAGGGACGAAGGGATGCGTGGGCTTTTGGATAAGCGCCTGGGAGCACTCTCCCACAACCGGGCCCCGCAGGAGGAGATCTCGGAGGTGGTGGAGTTGTACAAGACCCTCTACCCCGAACGCAACGTGGCTCACTTCTACGAGGCGTATAAAGAGCACCACGGAGGCCGTCGCTGCTACAACTGGGTGAAGAGAACCCTTTACTCTGCGGGAGTGGCGAGGAGGCCCCGGGGAGGGGGAGTGCACCGCCAGCGCAGGCAGCGGCGGGAGTGTGCCGGGGAGATGATACACCAGGACGCAAGCACTCACAGGTGGGTTCCCCGGGAGGTGTGGGACCTTGTGGTGACCATGGACGACGCCACCGGGGAGATATACAGCGCTTTCTTTGTTTCGGAGGAAGGGACCTGGAGCAGCATGAGAGGGGTAAGGGATGTATTGGAGAGTAAAGGGATATTCTTGAGTTTTTACAGTGACCGAGGGCCTCACTACTGGAGCACTCCGGTGGCCGGAGAGAAGGTGGACAAGGAGAATCCAACGCAGTTTGGGCGAGCGATGGGTGAGCTGGGCATTCTGATGATACCGGGATATTCCCCTGAGGCCAGGGGGCGCAGCGAGAGGATGTTCGGGACCTTGCAGGGAAGGTTGCCCGCGGAGTTGCGTGAGCGTGGTATAGTGGAGATGGAAGAGGCGAACAGGTTTTTGGAGGAGAGTTTCATAGAGGATTTCAACAGGCGTTTCATGGTGGCCGCGGCGGAGAAGGGGGAAGCGTTTGTACCGCTTTTTGATGCCAACCTTGACGATATACTGTGTTTGAAGCATCGGAGGGTAGTGGGCAACGACAACTGCGTGAGGTACAAGGGTATGAGTTTGCAGATCCCGCCGGTTAAGGATCGTTATCATTTTGTGAGGGCGAAGGTAGTTGTGCATGAGTATTCGGACGGGAGCATGTCTGTGTATCATGGGAAGCGCAGGCTGGGCGGATATGACAGTGAAGGCAGGTTAAAAAACAAAGGAGGCGAAAGCAGACCGAGAACCCGGATAAGGGGTTCCCGCAGTTTCACTTCACCCTCTTCGGGCTACGCCCTGGGAGGCTGAAGTGAAAAAAGCAAAAGCGGACAACTCGCGTGCTATAAAAGCGGACAGTTCCATTTGCTGTTAACACAGACGGCTTCATTCAAATTTATGCTGTCCCGGGAAGATATATCCCACAACGAAAGTCACCACCACGATGCAGAAACCGATCACGGCCCCGAGCGCCGCCCTTCTTCCCCTCCATCCAAGGGAAAGACGTCCGTTTATCAAAAAAGCGTAAAGAAGCCACGTAACGGTAGACCACGTTTCCTTGGCCCCCCAAGTCCATCCCTCGCTCCATATCTCCCTTGCCAGTATGAAACCGATTATGAGACTCACGGTGAGAAGCGGGAACCCGAGCAGGAGACTCAGGTGGTTTATCTTGTCAAGCGTTATCAGGGAAGGAAGTTTTTTCAGGTGGCTTCCGATTTTTTTCGACTTCAGCTGGTTTTCCTGGAATATGTAGATCACGCCCGCCAGAAACGATATGGCGAAGAACGCCTCTCCGAGGAAAATGGACAGTATGTGTGCCAGCACCCATGGGTTTGCAAGCGTCGGGTCCTGGGTAATCATCCCGTCAGGAATGATCACGTAGGGCAAGGTTCCGAGAAAAGCCACGGGGAGCACGAACGCGCCGAGCACGGGGGTCTTGAACCTCAGCTGCGAGACTAAAAATACAAGCGTTATAAGCCACGAGAAGATAAAAAGGGGCCTTGAAGTGCTTCCGGCCAGTACGTCGCCGCGCATGAGGAAAACAACAAGCAGCGCGGTATGAACAAGCACTCCCGCAACGGCGAAATAAACGCCCGCCCGGGAGATTTTTCTTTTCTGCGACCAGAGGTAAGTGCCGTAAAGAAGAGAAGAAAGCAGGTAAAGGGCGGAAATCAGATATATAACGTTCATTGAAGCTATATTCTATTGCTTGGCCCGGCAAATACAAATCGGGAAGAGCCGTCAGCCCTCTGAGAGATTCTTGAGGCTTTCGGCCTGAAAATGGGCCGCGAGAGGTTCCAGCAGAGGATCAAGTTCTCCTCCCAGCACCGCCTCTATCTTATGGAGAGTGAGGCCTATTCTGTGGTCGGTTATTCTCCCCTGAGGAAAGTTGTAGGTTCTTATCTTTTCGCTTCTGTCCCCGCTTCCGACCTGGGTTTTTCTGGTGCGGGAGATCTCGCTTGCGCGCTTTTGTTCCTCAATCTCGTAAAGCTTCGCGCGAAGCATGCTCATTGCATGAACCCTGTTTTTTTGTTGCGAGCGATCGTCCTGGCACTGCACGACGATTCCCGTTGGAAGGTGTGTTATCCTTATCGCGGAATCCGTCTTGTTGACATGCTGACCCCCGGGCCCCGAAGACCTGAAAGTATCTACCTTGAGTTCCCTCTCGTCCACTTCCACGTCAACCTCGTCGGCCTCGGGAAGCACGGCGACTGTCGCCGTTGACGTATGTATTCTCCCGCCGGCCTCAGTCGAGGGTATTCGCTGGACCCTGTGAACCCCGCTTTCATATCTGAGTTTGCCGTAAACCTCACGTCCTTCGATCCTCACCACAAGTTCCTTTATCCCACCGATCCCGGTTTCGTTAAGTGTTATGGTCTCAACCTTCCAGCGGCGGTTCTCGCAGTACCTTGAGTACATCCTGAGGAGATCGGCCGCGAAAAGCGCCGCCTCCTCCCCTCCGGCTCCGGCCCTTATCTCAAGGAACACGTTTTTCCCGAGATTCGGGTCTTTAGGCAGAAGAAGCTTTCTGAGTTTCGCTTCGAGCTCGGTTTTCTCCTCTGAGAGCTCATCGAGTTCCTCGCGGGCAAGAGGCGCAAGCTCCGTGTCATCAAGCAGCTTGCGGCTCTCCTCAGCAGCCTCGGCAACTTCCTTTAACCGCGCGTAGACAGAGACTACGTCCTCAAGCTCCGCACGTTCCTTGGAGCACTTGATTCTCTCCTGGGCAGAGATGTCAGGGTCGCCGAGGGCTCTCTCGAGCTCGACGAACTTTCGCTCAAGTTCCTCAAGCTTTTCAAACAGCTTTCTGTCTTCAACGGGACTTGTTTGCATGGCTGAATTATAGACCAGTACCCTTCATAAAAGCTTAGAACAAGCGAAAAAAAATTAAAAATCGAGTTTACTTAAATTCACGGGTTGCTTGACCGAGAGCTGCCTAATTATACCCTGCGCCATAGAGCGCCTTTTTTGGACACGCGCCTCGGTCAAGCGCCGTGATAAATGCCCAGCAGGAAGTTTGCGCCTCTGAGCGCCAGTACTGGTTCTGACAAGCATCACGGCAAACCCGAATCTTATATGGAGGTATTAGTTTACATGAAAAATCTCAAATCTTTATTCTTTGCAGGTGTCGACTGGGGCAAGAACTCCCACCAGGTCTGCGTCATTGACAATGAAGGTTCTGTTGTCGGAGAAAAAAGCTTCAGACATACGGGAACCGGTCTTTTTGAGATGACCCGGTGGATACACGAGGTCTCAGGCTCTGATTCCTGTGATATATCCGCGGCCATTGAAGTGAACCACGGCCCCGTGGTGGAAAGTCTTTGCGAACAGGGATTTATGGTTTATTCCATAAATCCCAAGCAGCTTGACCGCTTCAGGGACCGCTTCAGTGTCTCAGGGGCCAAGGATGACAGAAAAGACGCCCTGGTTTTGGCCTCGGCGCTCCGCACGGACCGCAGACACTTCCGCCACGTTGAACCGCAGAATCCAGACGTCATAGTTCTGCGCGAACTCACCAGGACGAGAGAAGAACTGCTGAGAGAGCGCACGCGTCTTGTAAACCGTCTCCGCGTACTGTTGTGGAGGTATTACCCCCAGTTCGAGGAACTTCTCGGCAGTACGGTAAGGCCATGGCACCTTGAACTGTGGGAGCTTATGCCCTGTCCTCGCGCGGCAAAGGGGAAAAGAGCCTCAACGGTACAGAAGATTCTCAAGCGCAACAGGGTGAGGCGTATTGACGCCGAGGGAGCGCTCAAAATACTGCGGGCCGGGGAAATAAACGTGAGCGACGCAACCGTGCGCAGTTGCGTCTTCCATATAAAATCGGTTGTCGAACGACTGAAGGTGGCGGACCGTCAGCTCGGGGAAATCAAAGACTCTATAGACAAGATTATAGTGACCATTAACGAAAAACTTAAGGCACAAGGGGTCGGACCGACCGATATTGAGATACTTTGCTCCATCCCGGGAGTGGGAACCGTGGTGCTCGCTACGCTTATTGCCGAGGCATGGAGTCTTGTGCGCCGTCGGGACTTCGAGGCGATTCGATGTCTCGGGGGCACAGCTCCGGTGACGAGACAATCGGGCAGGACAAAGCTGGTTGTCAGGAGAAGGGCTGTGTGCAGGAGCCTCTCGGCCGCGTTTCATGTTCTGGGCGGAGTGGCAGTAATCAATGATCCGGCAAGCAGGGCAAAATACGAAGAGCTTCGGGGAAGGGGTCATGGTTACTGCAGATCCGTTCGTACTGTGTGCGACCGTCTTTTGTTCGTCGCCTGCGTCATCCTGGAAAAAGGAGAACTGTTTGACAAGGAGTTCAGAAAACCTCTTCCGGACGCCGCGTAGAGGGAAATGTTAAAGAGAAAAAACCAGGGAGAAATCTTAAAAAAAAGAAATTCGCTATATACATAAAATTTAAGCTTGAAAAAAACAGGAAGTCCAAAAGCTACGTAAAGAAAACGGGGTTTCCCACCTTTCCAGCCCGTGAAAGTATCAAATGCAGGGTAGTGTTAAAAAATCGCCAATTGACTTTGAAGTGCGTCACCCTTGCAAACAGGGCTTGAACCGAATCTAGAGGAGTGGGTCCCGAGTTAAAAGCCACCGAAAGAACCAAGTAGCAAAGATAATCTCTATCCCGCATTTTTCACAGAGTGGGACGGGGGGAAGGTCTTTTAGAGTTGGATTCCGAATTCCGCCCAAGCTTACTGGAAGCAATGGATTTTTTAATGTGGCACTGACAATTTACGGGCTTTTTAAGGTTCCGTCGGGATGATATAAACACCGGTTTTCAGATCCCGTTTAAAGTTTTTTTTACAGCGCTTACGCAAGATGTCGATCATTTCCTGATTGCGACCTGTGACTTTGGTGTTAACTCCAGGAAGCGCAAATATGTAGTGCGGCATCTTACCACCGACCGACTCGCGAAATGTGAAATTAGCGCCGAGGAGTTTGCAATATGTTGTTTCTCGGTCAAGCGCCTCCATCAGCTGCCTCCAGATAACTTGATTGCTTGCAAATAGAACCAAGATGCTGGGTTTTGCCAATCGGATAAGTTCCACCCCGATTCTAATCCTATTGCTCCTTAGCTTCTCCGGCAACTTGGATAAGTTTTTGGAGCGGAACGGAATGAGGTTTCCGGCTGGACTCCGCCGCAAAACATCCTCGCCTGATTCGCCTGGACCAGCAAAGATGCCAGCAACTTCTTTCGCCGCAGGCTGGAGGGCATGGTTGTGCCAATCCTCATCCAGATAGGCTGACCATTTCGGTTTCTCGAAGGGGTCTCGTCGGTGACCTTCCTTGGCATTCTCTCCACCTCCACCCGGATTCGTCCCAAGAAACATGACGCCTCCAGGCGTCTCGAACGTTTTTGCCGATGAGTATAGTAAGCGGAAGTTCGGGACTCCGTTCGGTGACAGGTGTCCGTGGCGCTGGCAAAGATCTGCGCACTCTTTATCCAAAATCTTCAGATGCTCGTGCTCCGTCATGCACAGTAGTTTATCAATATATCCACGGTGCACAAACGCAACCTGTCTCTGGTACACAGTAGCGTAGAACTTGACGTCGGAGACCTGAGTTTAAATGGATAAAAAAAGGATAAATTCGCAATTTCTGGTAAACACGCTTCAGGCGTAATTATTGTAATAATATCATCATGGTGATACACTCTGTATTTATTATGGAATCATTGGAGATTCTTGAGAGAAAAATCAGAGAATTTGTAGACAAAAACGCCAGAGTTGCTGAAGAACACAACAGATTACTTGAAGAAATTAAGGTGCTCAGAGAAAATGCCGCTTCACTTGAAGCCGAAAAGGAGCGCCTCAGAACACGCGTTGACAACATGATACGGATAATCGAGCAGCACCTTGGCGAAGAGTCGGTATGAAAGACAAGATAAAAGTAGTTTTCTTTGGTAAGGAATATTCGGTCCTTACGGATGCCGAAAAAGACTACCTCATGAAAATTGTAGATTATCTTGAACAAAAGATTACCAAGGCAGCTGGAGACGGCGTACCGATAACCGTCTCCCCTCCCGTTTTTCTGGCTTCTCTTGAGATCGTCGATGATTTCTTCGCATTGCAGAGGGAATTTGATGAGTTCAAGAGAACCGCGGAAAGAAAAACAGAAGAACTGGTCGGACTGCTCGAATCACCCGGAAGCCAACAAGAACCCGTCCTTATTGAAGAAAGACCCGAAGACCCTTTCAGATCAAGAGGAAGCGGCTTCTGAGACCCGCTCCGGTTCAACATACGCAAACGGTTCCCGGGAAACCAGCCCGCGGAGTGCCTTCCTTGAGGAAAAAAACAGACTGAGAAGAGATCTTCTCGAGAAAAGAAGGAATCTTCCCCAGTCTCTGCGCCAGGAGAAATCCGCCCTGATTCTCGAGGCTCTTCTCTCCGAGAAAGTTTTCTCCGACGCACTAAGCGTCGCTCTTTATTTCCCCGTAAACGGCGAAGTCGACACCCGCGAAATATTCAAAAAATGCGTTGATCTTGAAAAAAAGGTTTTTTTTCCGAAAACCCTAGGCTCGGATCTCGTTTTCCTGAGAACGGAAAATATTGAGGAGCTCACCCCCGGGGCCTTTGCCATCCCGGAACCCCCGGCGGACGCCGAGCGCGCGCGCGGCGACGAGCTTGACCTCATACTGGTACCGGGAGTGGCTTTTGATTTCTCCGGGAACAGAATCGGGTACGGAAAAGGTTTTTACGACAGGTTTTTAAAAGATATACCCAGACAGATGCGTTTCGGACTGGCCTACCGGTTCCAAGTGCTGGAAAGTGTCCCTTCGGGCGAAACCGACGTTAAGACAGGTCGCATAATCACAGAAGACGGAACCATTGACTGTCTGGCAAAACAAGGAGACTGAAATGCAAGCACAATCAATATTACTGCTTCTGCTGCTCTTCGGACTTGGATTCGCCGCCCATTTCATCTACAGGATGATCATGGAGAAAAACGGAATCAACAAAAGCCAGGAGCAGGCACAGAGCATAATCCAAAGAGCGGAAAAACAGGCGGAAGAAATAAAAAACAGGGCGGAGAACAGAGCGAAAAAACTCGTTAAGGACAGAAACTCTCAGATGCAGAGAATGTCAAGCGAAAAGCGCAAGGAGTTTTCCTCCACTGAAAAGAAGCTGAAGGCAAGGGAAGAAAAACTTGGCAAACAATACGAGGAAATTGACAGGAAGAATACGGAAATTGAGAAGGTGCAGGCGGAGCTAGAGAGCAAAGACCTGGCTCTTGAGGAAAAACAGAGAACTCTTGATGAGAACATCGAGGAGATAAAGGGAAAAATAGAAGAGGTGTCAGGTCTTACCCGCGAGGCAGCGAAAGCCGAACTCGTAAGACTGGTTGAGGACGAGGCAAGACACGAGGCGGCGAAAAGGCTCAAGCAGATAGAAGAAGAGTGCAGTTCCTCGGCCGAGCGGAAGGCTAAGGACATAATATCCCTTGCCATCCAGAGATATTCCGGAAGCTACACGAGCGAGAAGACGGTGTCGGTCGTCAATCTTCCGAGCGACGACGTAAAGGGAAGAATTATCGGGCGCGAAGGACGTAACATCCGCTCCATAGAGCTTCGTACCGGGGTGGACATCATTATCGACGACACGCCCGAGACGGTTGTGATTTCGTGCTTTAATCCCATCAGGCGGGAAGTGGCGAAGATTTCGCTTGAGCGCCTGATAGCGGACGGGAGAATTCACCCCGCAAGAATCGAGGAAGTGGTAACCGAGGTTGAAAAGGAAATAGAAAAGGAAATACAGAAAGAGGGGGAACAGGCGCTTTTTGACCTCGGCATAAGCGGCATGCACCCGGAACTGATAAACAAGCTCGGGATGCTTAAATACAGAACGAGCTATTCGCAGAACATACTCAATCACTCGATTGAAGTAGGGTTTATCTGCGGAATGCTCGCTTCCGAAATCGGTTACAACGAGAAACTCGCCAAAAGGGCCGGGCTGCTCCACGACATAGGAAAAGCGGTCGACCACGAGGTTGAGGGCTCCCATGTGGATATAGGGACAAACATCGTTAAAAAATACGGCGAACCCCCCGAAATCATTGACGCGCTTGAAAAAACCCATGACCCCCAACCCCAAGGAGTCCTGCCGCTTCTCGTTCAGGCGGCCGACGCCATTTCCGCCGCCCGCCCCGGCGCCCGAAGGGAAACGTACGAGAATTACGTGAAAAGGATCGAGAGCATAGAAGGCGTCGCGAGTTCTTTCCCGGGCGTTGAGAGATGTTACGCGATCCAGGCCGGACGGGAGGTAAGGGTGATAGTGGAAAGCGATCAGGTAAGCGACGAGGAAGGAGCGATTCTCTCGCATGAAATAGCCAAGAAGATAGAAAAAGAGGTCGTCTATCCGGGTCAGATAAAAATCATGGTCATAAGGGAAAGCAGGGCGACGGCATACGCTTCATAGAGAAGATAACGGCACTTCTGCCCCCGCTTTAAGGTTTATGGTATATTAGCACCACCACTTAAAGGGGAAAACCGGCGGACGGAACTTCTCAAGGAGGATAAGATGTCACCACGAAGAAACGAAGAAGCGGAAGAAACACTCGAGCGGTTCAACAAGGAAGCGCTTGATTTCATGATTGAGAACCAGAGCAAAATCGCCTGTGCGATCGTCTACGCCCTGTCTCATCTGAACCAGCCGCTCATTGCGGGATACCAGCGCTATTTCAACAATAATGTAATCCTGAAATACGACTCAAAGGCGGTATTTGCCCACAACCCAGATCTTCCGGATTTTCTGTGCGCGTATTTTATTTTAGTAAGAAAACCGGATAAGGCCGACAAGAAGGAAGTCGTTGAAGACTCCAAGATATACGTCAACAATTTCCTGGAGTTTAACATGGAGATACTTTCCGGTATATCCTGCTTTGTCTTTGACATAGAAAACGGCGAGATAATCGAAAGAGTCGACCGCGGGAAAAAGGAAAGCATGGAATCCGTCGAGTTTCTTAATATCTGAGTATTCCGCTATTGTGTGTCGGGCATTTTAAGGACTAGGAAATTATGTCCATCCCTTAACTTCCGTAAGGATTGTGGCTCAAAGACCTTGGACGCTGAAGCTAGACATGTTTCAGCGAATCGATAAGCGCCCCAAGCGGCTTGTCCGCCCCGGAGAACCTGTCCTTGAAAGTTCCCCCGTTCTCAAGCTTAAGCACACCCCTGGGACACACGGCCGCACATACCCCGCATCCGACGCACGACGCTCTCACTATGTTCTCGCCTTTCTGGGCGTAAGCCCTGACGTCTATGCCCATCTCGCAGTAGGTGGAACAGTTCCCACATGACATGCACTGGTCACCGTTTGTGGTAATCCTGAACCTAGACAGATACCTCTGGAAAATCCCGAGAACGGCCGCCATGGGACAACCGAACCGACACCACACTCTGCTCCCCATTATGGGGTAGAAACCCACACCTATGACCCCAGAGAAAATGGCCCCTATATAGAACCCGTACCATTTCTTAAGAGACATCGACGCTTCTCCGAACACCGCTCCCGAGGTTGCGGAGTTAACCCAGAGAAGAACCGTCGTAACAACGATAAACACCAGTACGGAATGAACGAGCCAGCGCTCTATGTGCCACGCCTTTTTCGATTTGTCAGAGAGATGTCTAAACGGATCCCCCATGGTTTCCGCGAGCCCCCCGCAGCCGCACACCCAGGAGCAGTACCACCTCTTGCCGAAATAGTATGTAAGAAGCGGAGTGGCGATGAAGGTCATCACGGCTCCCCAGAAAATAAGGAACATTCCAAGTCCCCCTGGATGATTCACGAAATAGCCTAAAGTGCCCGGGAACAGGTATTCAGGCTTAAGCGGCCAGAAGTAGCTTAGGTAGAACTCAGGCTGGTTAAACAGCATAAGCAAGTTGGGGATAAGAAAGGCGAACCCAAGCTGGAAAAACATAACGGAAGCCGTTCTTATCTTCTGGTAGCGGTTATGCCTGTATTTCATGAACATTCTTACTCCGAAAACGAAAACGGCCAGGGTGTAGAGAAAACCGTAGAAAAACCAGTTGTTAGCCGGAGAACCTGAAAGGGCCAGAGAAAGCGGGTTTACGATCTTTATTCCCCCCGCCAGATATTCGGGGAACCAGTAGAGAGCTATGTAGAAACCGGTGAACACAATGCCGACAAGCCAGCCGAGAATCCCCTTGTTGGTTAGTCCCCTGAAGTAGATGTTATCATGCTTTATTCCCGGAACGGTGCCCTTGAAGTTAAGGTAGAAGTAAAACGCCGTACCGAAGAAAACGGGAAGTAATACAAGGAGAAATCCGGCCCAGGTGCCGCCTGGAGGCATGCCCATGGACTGAAGAACAAACATCAGTATTCCGAAGCCCAAAACGGCAAGAGAAAGCTTTTCTCCGGTTCCAAGCGGCTTTTCCGGAGCCTTATCCGGTTCCTCAAAACCAAGGGCTTCTTCATTAAAATCGTAATCTATAATGTTTTGTTCCATCAGGCGGCCTGTTTCCTTATCTCCTTTATTATTTCCGCTTCGCATTTTTCGTAGAATTCCGGATCGAAATTGGCATCCCCCAGATGATCGAGCACATAGTCAAGAGATCTTTTCTCCGCCACCCAGCTTTCGCAAACCCTGTGGCTGTAGCGAAGGCCCATGACGTTTATGCCGCAGACGGCTCCGTCTTTCGTAACGATTCTTATCGAGCGGCTGCGATCGGGATGCTCCCAGTATAAATTGTCCTCGCCCTCTACAGGAACGTTTCTCACGGTACCGTAAGTCTGGTACTCAAGATCGAAGAACTTGGCCGAGTTATACCATATCCCGGGGTCATACACGCTGTGTCGGCCGGCTATCACCTCCCCCGCCACCTTTCCCTGGTTCTTACCCGTGTACCAGACTTGCTGAATAAGGTTTCTCCCCTCGCCTTCGGTGATTATCTCTGCGCAGTCCCCGGCGGCAAACACGTCCGGGATATCGGTCCTGAAGCTCCAGTCAACCAGAATCCCCCTGCCTGTCTTCATTCCGCTTTCCTTGGCAAGGGCTATGTTGGGACTTACTCCCGCAGTGAGACCGACAACCTGGCATTCTACAAATTCCTCTTTGTTGGTTACAACTCCTCGCACTCTTCCCGAATCGTTCCCGACTATCTCCTTAAGTTCCGTGGTGAGCTTGAGGTCGATCCCCTGCTCCAGAATCACGCGGTTTATCATCTGCGATTCCTCAATCGGAAGGACGTTAGTCCAGTAGGACTCTTCTCTCACCAGGAATGTGACGTGGATATTGCGCGAATGGAGCATCTCCGCAAGTTCGATTCCGATGAGACCTCCTCCGACTATAACGGCGCTTCGGGCACCCTTTACATTCTCGTAAAGAAGCCTGAGGTCCATCAGGCTGTAGAGGCCCTGTACTCCGTCGAGATCCTGGCCGGGCCACCCGAACTTGTTTGACTTGGATCCCGTGGCGATAAGCAGCTTATCGAACGAAACGGGATCTTTTTCGTGCATAATGAGCTTTTTCCCGGCGGCATCAATTTCGGTAACCCAGCCCCGCACCAGATCAATGCGGTTTTTTCTCCAGAAACTGTCCTCGTAGGGCTTGGTGTCCTTGTAGCTCATGTGGCCCATGAATATGTACATGAGCGCCGGGCGGGAATAGTGAAAGGAGGATTCCCCCGAAATCATCACGATTTCCCAGTCGGGCTGCAGCCTGCGTATACTAAGAGCGGCGGCGACCCCCGTTACCCCATTTCCGATAATAGCTACGCGCATGGCTGGTTTTCTCCCCTACCGCAAACCGAGTTGAACTCTCCGCACACGGCAGATGCTACTTTTCGAAGCGTTCTCTCTGGTCCGGATTGTTCTCGAGAAAAGCTTGCAGATGCCTGTCCGAATAGGACCCCTTCGGGTAATACTGGTCGTAGAAATCCACGTCTATGTGCATCGCCTGAAAAACTAGCCTCATGTACATGGGATCCACAAACGCGGGAAATCTGCCGTAAGTGTCATAAATGTAGTTCGCGACATCTCTTACAATCTGTATGGTGGTCTCCGTCGGTCTCGGGGCCTTCATGAGATGCCTGTCGGGTTCCGTGTACGGAAAAGGCTTGTCGGATTCCCACGCTTTCCATTTGTGGGCCAGGAAGTGGTCGATCGCGTCGTCCATGTTCTCATAGTAGGGCGGACAGTAAGCTTCAAAAACTCCGTCCTTTCCCACGGGAACGGTGGTGGGAGGATCAATCGTACCCTTTTTCGGCTGGATGAACCGGAACCCGAGACCCCTGAACAGGTTCGGGGCGGCTCCCATGGCGAATCTCGGTATGAAGCCCGTAAACGCCCATCCCGCAAGCCCGAGGGGCTGCAGAGCAAGCGCCATGTTCTGCGTAATAAACGCCTGCTCAACGTTAAGTCCCGTCAGGATTCTTACCTCAAGATCAAACAGAGAAAGCTGGATTTCACCCTTGAGCCTGCCACTCTTCACCCACTTCTCAACGCCCGCGGGTTTCCCGGTTAGATCGTCGATAATCGTGAACCCGTAGCTGTGAGCACAGTAAAGGGTGAGAAGATTCAGATATTCCTCGGTTATGTCCGTGACCGGGACAAAAAGCGTGGAGCCGGGCTTGTTGGCATTCCACTGGTTAAACTCAAAGAGCCCCGGCATCTTGTCGGGCATGTCCGCCCTTCCGTCCTCAAGCTTGTTAAGGCTTTCCCTGTAAAGTTCCAGGACCCTCGCGATTTTCTCCTCGCGGGAGAGCTTGAAAAACAGGTCGATCTCATGCTCCTTGGGAAGCATGTTCTTCACGTCCACGTGGTAGAGACCGTTG
Organism: Thermodesulfobacteriota bacterium; assembly: GCA_965207685.1. Lineage (GTDB taxonomy): Bacteria > Desulfobacterota_D > UBA1144 > Nemesobacterales > Nemesobacteraceae > Nemesobacter. The sequence continues at coordinate 898,664 of OZ242294.1, forward strand.
TCGTTTGTGAAAAAAAGCTCAGTCCCGTGGTTGTTGCACGCAGAAGGCCAGGTTCTTCCCGTCCACTGGCAGAGAAGGTCTATCCCGTTCTCGGGCGGCAGGTCGGCCAGACAAAGCCCGGTGAGTCCCGTTCCGGCCCACACCAGAAGCGCTTCCTCCTCCTCGGTAAGGGGCACGGGATCGTATTTCGACTTGAATTCAAGGGTGCTGTCCTTAAGCTCCATTCCAAGACCGAACCTCCTTGAGCGCCTGTTGAATATGGAATCGAAAAGCGGGTACTTAAGCGCCTCTTCAATCCTTTCGCTTAGAACCGTTTTATCGAGTTTGCCGTTTTTCATCGTATGAATCTCCTTGAGTGTGGTTGATTAGCAAAGTGAATTATACCAGTACCCTTCATAAAAGCTTAGAACAAGCGAAAAAAAATTAAAAATCGAGTTTACTTAAATTCACGGGTTGCTTGACCGAGAGCTGCCTAATTATACCCTGCGCCATAGAGCGCCTTTTTTGGACACGCGCCTCGGTCAAGCGCCGTGATAAATGCCCAGCAGGAAGTTTGCGCCTCTGAGCGCCAGTACTGGTTCTGACAAGCATCACGGCAAACCCGAATCTTATATGGAGGTATTAGTTTACATGAAAAATCTCAAATCTTTATTCTTTGCAGGTGTCGACTGGGGCAAGAACTCCCACCAGGTCTGCGTCATTGACAATGAAGGTTCTGTTGTCGGAGAAAAAAGCTTCAGACATACGGGAACCGGTCTTTTTGAGATGACCCGGTGGATACACGAGGTCTCAGGCTCTGATTCCTGTGATATATCCGCGGCCATTGAAGTGAACCACGGCCCCGTGGTGGAAAGTCTTTGCGAACAGGGATTTATGGTTTATTCCATAAATCCCAAGCAGCTTGACCGCTTCAGGGACCGCTTCAGTGTCTCAGGGGCCAAGGATGACAGAAAAGACGCCCTGGTTTTGGCCTCGGCGCTCCGCACGGACCGCAGACACTTCCGCCACGTTGAACCGCAGAATCCAGACGTCATAGTTCTGCGCGAACTCACCAGGACGAGAGAAGAACTGCTGAGAGAACGCACGCGTCTTGTAAACCGTTTCCGCGCGCTGCTTTGGAGGTATTACCCCCAGTTCGAAGAGCTTCTCGGCAGTACGGTAAGGCCATGGCATCTTGAACTTTGGGAGCTTGTTCCCTGTCCCGACGCGGCAAAGGGGAAAAGAGCCTCAACGGTACAGAAGATTCTCAAGCGCAACAGGGTGAGGCGTATTGACGCCGAGGGAGCGCTCAAAATACTGCGGGCCGGGGAAATAAACGTGAGCGACGCAACCGTGCGCAGTTGCGTCTTCCATATAAAATCGGTTGTCGAACGACTGAAGGTGGCGGACCGTCAGCTCGGGGAAATCAAAGACTCTATAGACAAGATTATAGTGACCATTAACGAAAAACTTAAGGCACAAGGGGGCGGACCGACCGATATTGAGATACTCCGCTCCATCCCGGGAGTGGGAACCGTGGTGCTCGCTACGCTTATTGCCGAGGCATGGAGTCTTGTGCGCCGTCGGGACTTCGAGGCGATCCGATGTCTCGGAGGCACAGCTCCGGTGACGAGACAGTCGGGCAGGACAAAGCTGGTCGTCAAACGAAGGGCTGTGTGCAAAAGTCTCTCAGCCGCGTTTCATGTTCTGGGCGGGATAGCCGTAATCAATGATCCGGCAAGCAGGGCAAAGTACGAAGAGCTTCGGGGAAGGGGTCATGGTTACTGCAGATCCGTTCGTACTGTGTGCGACCGTCTTTTGTTCGTCGCCTGCGTCATCCTGGAAAAAGGAGAACTGTTTGACAAGGAGTTCAGAAAACCTCTTCCGGACGCCGCGTAGAGGGAAATGTTAAAGAGAAAAAACCAGGGAGAAATCTTAAAAAAAAGAAATTCGCTATATACATAAAATTTAAGCTTGAAAAAAACAGGAAGTCCAAAAATCAGGCGGTTTTTCCCCTCTCGAAATCCCTTGCCCATGATTTGAGGGTTTCAAGGGCGAGGCGGCTGCATTTCGGGCGGGTTACCATGATGTCCTTGCCGAGAAGTTCCCTCAGGTAGTCGGAGTCGAGTTCTCTTAGCCGCTCCACGGTCTTTCCCTTTAAAAATTCCGTAAGAAGAGAAGCCGCAGCCTGGCTTATCGTGCAGCCCTCCCCGTCAAAACTTATATCTTCTATCAGGCCTCCGCCGTCTGTGCGGATATAGATATTCAGCGTGTCTCCGCAATTCGGGTTGCCGCCCCTGAGCGTCACCGTGGGGCTCTTGAGCGGACCGAAGTTTCTCGGATTCTCGTAGTGATCCATGATCATCTTCATTCTTTCTTCTTCAATCATGTGACCGTGCCGTGCCTTCTTACCTCGTTTTTTATCCTCGCGTAAACCGCGCTGAGACCCCTTACCCTCCTTATCCCGAGCTTCTGGGCTATCCCGAGCTGGGAGATAAAGTCCACCGGCGCGGATTCGATCTCCTCAGGGCTAAGCCCGTCAAAGGCACTCACGAGAATCGACACAAGCCCCCTCACCGTCGGAAACGGTTCCGGGACGTCGGCGAATATGCGTGCCCTGCCGCCTTCTATCTCGACCCAGATAAAAACCGGGGTTTCGCACTCGTGCACCTGGTGGAGGCCTCTGTCCACACGTTCGGCGAACCTGCTCGGAATCTCGGGAAGATCTTCTGAATAATCTATCAGGAGCTCTATCATTTCCTGACGGTCCGCCCCTTGAAATTCCCTGACTATCTCTTCTATGCTGGCCATTTTTCTGCGATTTCAAAAAAAAAGGATGCGGACCCGTAAGACCACATCCTTTTGATTGCCTCAAAAACACTTCTCCTTTTATTTTTCTATCGGAGCCCTTACAAGGTTCCCCCACTCGGTCCACGAGCCGTCGTAATTCCTGACGTTCTCAAACCCGAGAAGATAGGTAAGGACAAACCACGTGTGAGAAGAGCGCTCTCCTATTCTGCAGTAGGCAATCACGTCCTGATCCTTGCTAAGCCCCTGCCCCTCCTCGTATATCTCGACAAGCTCATCGGCCGAGCGGAAAGTTCCGTCCTCGTTCGCGGCCGTGGCCCAGGGAACGTTTACCGCGCCCGGGATGTGTCCTCCGCGAAGGGCGCCTTCCTGGGGATAAGCCTCCATGTGAAGAAGTTCCCCCGAATATTCCTTCGGGGAACGGACATCGACAAGCGGCCTGCCTGAGGACATGTGCTCCAAGACGTCATCGCGAAAAGCCCTTATCGACTCATCCACCGCCGACACCTTGTAATCGGTTCCTGACCTTTCGGGAACCTCTTTTACCAGATCTCTTCCCTCGTCGACCCACTTCTGCCTGCCGCCGTCCATTATAAGGCACTTTTCATGTCCAAGGACCTTGAAGGTCCAGAACGCGTAGCAGGCCCACCAGTTGCTCCTGTCCCCGTAGAAAACCACCGCGTGGTCGTTGGAGATGCCTTTTTCTGAAAGCAGCGCCTCGAAATCCTCCCTGCTTACGTAGTCCCTTATAAGCTGATCCTGCAGCTCGGTCTGCCAGTCGAATTTCACCGAATTTCTTATGTGTCCTATCTCGTAAAGCAGTATATCCTCATCCGATTCCACTATAACGATATCGGGGTCGTCAATATGTTCCTCTACCCAGTCCGTGCTCACCAGAACGTCCGGGTTCGCGTAATCCGCCATCTTTAAAACCTCCGTTCGGCCGCGCAGTTCCGCAGCCTTTTACGATATTTAGGTAAGTATAAATATACGGGACCGGGTTTTCAAGAAAGCGTTTTCACAGAAAAGTGGACGCATCGTCATCGCGGATTGATACGGTCGCAGCATTATGAAGACAAATTGCGGCCCGCTATCTCGATTACAGTCAGCAAACAAAATCCAAGTACTTAAAACAAAGAAAAAAGCTGTTGAAAAATGGATTCAGTCGTTAGAACCAATCATACCGTTCTAAAAGTTCCTTGACAAAAACCAAGCTCTAGACTTAGAATCATAGTAAGGAATAGTCTGTCCTGCTGAAACTATAATAACTAGAGGTGTGTTGTGTTCAAAACTTCCGAGCTGAAGTTGATTCTCTATGTCTCAACCACTCTGTTATTGCTAATTACCCCCCCCCCGTTTCCGCGCAAGACGAAGGTGTGTGCGGCCGCACCTCCCAAGTTAGTGAAGCCATCGTAGCGGCGAGCGGTGTCGCGGGCTGTGCTAAGGTCGAATCCTACCATCTGCGGGAAATTGTTTCCTTGGATTTGGGAGATCAGGAGATCGAAAGCCTGAGGGTGAGTGATTTCAACGGTTTGGTTCGCCTGGAAACCCTTGATCTTTCAGACAATCAGCTCACTTCCTTGCCGCAAGGCATATTTGACGAGTTGTATATGTTGAGGAGACTTTTTCTTGATAACAACTCGCTGGGAACCGTATCGGCCGACCTTTTCGAGGAGTTGTTTCTGCTGGAGGAACTTACGCTTCACGGCAACGGTTCGACCGTCGTACCCGACGGTCTTTTTGAGGAGTTATCCCGGTTTGACGGCATACAGGCAAACGGAAATCCGTCCGATAATTCAGGGGCGTATCCACGTATTAAGCGTTTTCTTAACCAGCACAACATCACAAATCCAGAGGAGTTCATCGCCTCCCTTCCTCCCCGGTTCCTCCAGCGTTTCGTCCTCGTGTTCCAGTCGGAGTCGCCGGCCGCGCTCCACGTGTCCGGCGACCATCCGCGAGTGATTTCCTGGGGAGCGGATGGCGAGTTCATCTTCGCCTGGACCACGGACCCGGACGCTCCGTCATCGTTCCACGAGTCCATCGAATTCCTGCGCCAGGACGAGGTGGCCTGGTCCGTCGGGGTAATTGACTTCTCCGGTGCTACCCCCGAGATCACCGAGCCTGCCTTCTGCAAGGGCTGCCACGGTTCTCTCGGCAAACCGCTCTGGGGGCAATGGAACGTATGGTCGGGCACCGAGTACGTGCACCCGAACTCGGAAGAGTTCTATCCCGAAGCCCCGCTGTACCTGAGGCGGGCCATGGACTCAACCGACGCGCGCCTCGAACCGCTCGATTTCTCCGTTTCAAGTTTCGAGATCGCGGAGAGCATCCGGTGGCTGAACGAGCCCGGACACTCACCGCATGTGACAGCGGCGGAAGAAGCGGGTGCGGTCTGGTCGTGGCGCCATGCAGAGATCCTGTTTCGCCTCCTCGGGCAAAGAGGATCAGATTTGCGCGAAATGGCCGAAACACTCGTTTGCAGCCGAACGGCCAGCAGTCCGGTTTTGCTCGAGTTCGACCACAGCGAACACAATCTCGGCATCTCTGCTGCTACTGAGGTCACCACGGATCACAATGGCAACATCCTGTCACCTCTCCTCAACGACCTAATCAGTTCGGGTTACTCCTACGGCCCACCCGCGAGCCTTCCCGGCGCGGTCAACTTCCTGATCTTCACCGATCTGTGGGCACGGGAACCAATGGTCCGGCACCTTTATCGGAAGGCGTCGAACACAAGGACTGTTCCCGATGACACCTACGGCGAATACTACTCGCGGGCCTTGCTCCACTACGCTAGCGGGTCCGCAAGCGCCGAAGACGAACTCATCCAGAGGCTGCGCATCCATTTCGGTCGGGGAAGCAGGACGGCCCTCGAGACCCGCGCCGGACAGAACGGACGGATTTACCTCGGGGGACTGCCGAGCGGGAGCTTCTGGAGGGGTCACGTATTGCCGATGAAGGCGCAAATCTGTAGCGCGGTTCGCGAAAGTCGGCCCCTCGACCTGCGCGTCTCCTTGGCCGACGGCAATGTGGATCTCGCTTGGAAAGCCCCGGCCTACGATCCGAAATCCGTCACCGGCTACCGCATTCTACGGTCGGTTGATGGGAATGATGCCGAAGTGCTCGTCGCGGACACCGGTTCTACAGATACGACTTGGACAGACGAAAGTCCGCCGCCTGGCGATTATGTATACACAGTCAAAGCGTTTTACGACGGCTATTATCCGAGTCCTGAATCGCATTCTCTGCAAACTACAATTGTTGCTTTCCCGGGAGCTGTTCAGAATCTAACAGCCAACCTCGAACCCGAGAATGTGACACTGAGTTGGGAAGCACCCACAGGCGAGGTGCCGGTTACCGGATACCGGATTCTGCGTGGTTCGACTGCGTCGTCGCTGCAAGTGATCGTGGCTAACACCGGAACTACGGACACAACGTATATAGATACTACTGCGGAGACTGGCAAAACGTATTTCTATAGCGTGGTGGCATTGAATGGCAACGCAGCCGGCCCAGAGTCCGAACCGGTGCGCGTGGGGACCGCCCCACCCGTGGTAACTGGTTCAACGACTTTCACCGTGGTCGAGGGTGACACCGCGGTTGGTGCACTGACTGCCACTGACGAGGAAACCCCGGCTGCGGATTTGGTCTGGTCGATTTCCGGCGGCGCGGACCGCAGCAGTTTTACTTTGAGTTCCGGCGGTGCGCTTGCTTTCGCATCCGCAAAAGACTTCGAGGCACCAGATGATGTCGGCAACGACGGCACGTATAACCTTATGGTGCAGGTAAGCAACGGCACCACCTATACCTCGGCGGACATCAGCGTTACTCTTTCAAATAAAAACGAGGCACCAACCGCAGATGCGGGAACGGATCTGAATGGCATAGAGGAAGGCGCTACGGTGACCCTGAACGGTACAGGGGAAGATCCCGACGCAAATGACACTTTAACCTACGCATGGACTCAGACAGGCGGCACAGCCGTTACACTGTCCACTCCAAAGGCAGCAACCACGACCTTCACGGCACCGACGGGGTTGACCGAGAATGAGACATTGCGATTTACTCTGTTGGTTACGGACGCGGGTGGACTTAGTGCCAAGGACGAAACAGAGGTAACGGTTCAGGCGAACAACGACGACGCAAGCCTCAGTGCGCTAAGCCTGTCAGGCATACAGATATCGTTTGCGAGTGCCTCGACAGTTTACTCGGCTGAAGTCGCAAGTGATGTTAACTCCACTTTGGTGACTGCAACGCCGAACGATGTCAGCGCTAGCGTGGTGATCGCCGACGCCGACGGCAGCACCGCGGGAACGACCCGGACGGTGAACCTGTCAGAAGGTGTCAATACGATCACCATCACCGTAACGGCTGAGGACAGCACAACGACGCAGGACTATACCGTCACAGTAACCCGGGAGCCATCCCTGACTGCTGAGTTCGAAAATGTTCCGCAGACACATGATGGTTCCACGGCATTTAAGTTCCAGCTGCGGTTCAGCGAGGAAATCCAAATGAGCTACTTGAGATTTTACAATGACGTGTTCGATTTGACCGGTGGAACCATGGAAAAGGCAAAGCGCCTGAACCCGCCGAGCAATATCGGCTGGGATATAACGGTAAAGCCGAACGGGGACGGTCAAGTTTCAATCGTGCTTCCCGCAGACCGTGCATGTGATGTAACTGGGGCAATCTGCACCTCGGACGGTAAAATGTTATCAGAGCAAATCAGCATAACGGTGGATGCGGTTACGGTTCCCCTGACTGCTGAGTTCGAAAACGTTCCGCAGACACATGATGGTTCCACGGCATTTAAGTTCCAGCTGCGGTTCAGCGAGGAAATCCAAATGAGCCACTTGAGATTTTACAATGACGTGTTCGATTTGACCGGTGGAACCATGGAAAAGGCAAAGCGCCTGAACCCGCCGAGCAATATCGGCTGGGATATAACGGTAAAGCCGAACGGGGACGGTCAAGTTTCAATCGTGCTTCCCGCAGACCGTGCATGTGATGTAACTGGGGCAATCTGCACCTCGGACGGTAAAATGTTATCAGAGCAAATCAGCATAACGGTGGATGCGGTTACGGTTCCCCTGACTGCTGAGTTCGAAAACGTTCCGCAGACACATGATGGTTCCACGGCATTTAAGTTCCAGCTGCGGTTCAGCGAGGAAATCCAAATGAGCCACTTGAGATTTTACAATGACGTGTTCGATTTGACCGGTGGAACCATGGAAAAGGCAAAGCGCCTGAACCCGCCGAGCAATATCGGCTGGGATATAACGGTAAAGCCGAACGGCACCGAAGAAATTTCCATCACGCTTCCGGAGACTCGCGACTGCACTATTGACGGGGCAGCCTGCACCGCCCGTGGAAAGAAGCTGTCGGCGCCCGTTGAAGAAACTGTAGCAGGGCCGTAAGTCTCAATCGCTTGGCGTTGAGCGCCACCTGCAATGGAACTATGATTTAACAGGGCAAGCTTTGGATACTAGAGATCCAGTCAGGTACGCATACGCTGTACCGATTCTCTAGGCGAATACACCTTACAACACAGTCAATACCTAGATAAAGAACCCTAAAGCCATGCACCCCTGCGAAGAACTTGATTTTCGGGGAGAGTTGCGTGATAATTTCCCCGTACGCGCAGTTCCAGGAAACCTCAAAATGGCGGAGCCCGAAAAGCAGAAAACAGAAGAAATGGCGGAGCAGGAAACCGAGGTGCCGGATGAAAACGAAGCAGCCCCGATAATCTGGTCCCAGAAAAGGGTTCCGAACATAGAAAAAGGATATAACACAAGCGTGCCTTTTTACATGATGGGAATCCTGGTCGCACTCATAATCCTGAGCGTGATTTTCGCCAAGATCACATCCTGAGCACATAATCTCGCCCCCAGCCCAGAGCCATGGACAGGAAAAATCGCGCCCCATCCGTCGCAAAGAACCAGAGCGCCCTGAAAATAGTCTGGTCCGCCCTTCTGCTGGCCATGTTCGCCTATACCGGGGTGGTTTTCGTTTTCAAATCGCCCGAGGCGCCGAATGTCGGAGAAAACGTAAAGGCAGTATTTCTTCTGGGAGGAGCGGCGCTTGGAGTAATTTCCCTTCTCATATACAGGTTTACGCTTTCTGAGAAATCGCTTCGCAAGAAATTTCTCTCAACCCAGGGCCAAGAGCCGGGGAAAAGGCTTGAGGAGCTCTCAAACCGTCTCCTGCTCCCGCATGTGGTTCCCTGGGGAATAAACGAGACCGTTGTGCTGCTAGGATTCGTGCTCGCGTTTCTGAGCAAAAACCCCCAAGACATAATTCCTTTCTCGGTAATAGGAATCATCCTGCATATCTACATGTATCCGAGAGTGGAGCAGCTTGTCGAGAGGACAGCGGATTCAGTCGGAGACGCGTGATCACTCAAAAAAGCGTCGTATCTCCATATGGATCTCTTCGAGGGAACCGGAAGCTTCTATTACCTTGATCCTTGGGACCCCTTTTTCAATTAGCCGTCTGTAGCCCTCATCCACTCGGCTATGGAACTCAAACGGTTCCTCGTCCATCTTGTTTCTTTCTTTACCTCGGTCCTTGAGCCTCAAAAGCGCCCGCTTAACCGGTATCGAAAGAAAAAAGGTGATGTCGGGCTCAACACCGAGGCTTGATGCCACGGCCATTCGGAAGACCAGTTCGGGATCAAGCTCCCTTCCCGAGCCCTGGTAAGCAAGGGTCGAATCGTAGTAGCGATCGCAGATAACCGTGTAACCGTCTTTTAGTTTCGGCAGTATGAGTTCCCTTACGTGCTGTGCTCTGTCCGCACAGAAAAGACAAAGTTCGGCATAGGGTTCAATATGGATATCCCTCCGGTCGAGAATCTCGTTTCTTATCGCCTCGCCGAGTTTGCCCTCGCCCGGTTCCTTGGTAAAAAACACCTTGGTTCCCTCACTGGAGAGGTAATCGGCTAGAAGTCTTGCCTGGGTCGATTTGCCGCTTCCGTCTATTCCTTCGAACGTGATAAATCTGCTCACACCGCACCTCCCGGGGTTTTGTCCTGAACTCGAGAGAAAAGTCCCGTCATCTTCCTGAGGCTCCTGATTTCCCCGGGGTTCAGGTCGCGCCACTCCCCCTTGCCAAGCTCTCCGAGACGCACGTTGCCGCACGAAATTCTCTTAAGCTTAGTAACCCGAAGGCCGAAGGCCTCAAAATACCTTTTCACAAGGTGCTTTCTCCCCTCGTGAAATGAAATGCTTGCCCGGGCATTCCTAGGGGACGCTTGAAGAACACTAACTGAATCCGGCTTCGTAAACCGTCCCTCAATTTCCGCTCCTTCACCAAGCACCGTTTCGAGATCATTCGGCACCTCTCCCGAAACCTCGGCCAGATAAGTTTTTACCACTTTGTACCTGGGGTGATGTATTCTGTTTGCAAGTTCCCCGTCGTTTGTGAGAATCAGAAGTCCCTCAGAGTCGTAGTCAAGCCTGCCGACGGGATAAACCCTCTGCTCTATGTCTCCCAGAAAGGACGTTATCGTTTTCTTTCCATCCTCCATGGACTTGAGGGAAGTGAGGTAAAAGGGAGGCTTATTAAGCATCACGTATCTTTTCCTTTCCTTGCGCACGGGTTTTCCGTCAAGCGCCACGGTGTCGGCAAGTTCGTCCACCACGGAGCCGAGGACACGGACTACCTCTCCGTTTACGGTTATTCGTCCCGCTTTTATAAGGTTATCCGCTTTTCTTCTTGATGTTATACCGCACTCGGAAAGAAACCTGTTGAGCCTCATTTAATCAGACCAGCAATCTTTAAGTTCAATGTTTTTGTGAGCATGTTTTTCTTTACGCATCTCTAATATACACCACAAAGGCAGACATTCACGCTCGTACCAGTTTGCCCTTTTGGAACTCCGTAGCTGACAAGGACCGCAATTTAAGAATTTTCAGGGTATCCAAAACCGGAAGTTCTTTTTTCTTACTTTTCCAGAAACAGCCCCGGCAACCAGCGGGAGGCAAGTTCGGCCGGAAAGGCAAGTCGCAACGGAGCGCGGGTACTCAGTGAAACCAGAATTCCACGTTTCAGCAGAACAGACGTGATGCGACGGGCGTGGCGGGGGCTTGAGCCGAGAAGGCGAGTGACTTCTCCTCTTGGAATCTCCCCGCGATAAAGAACATTTCTCATAATAATTCTGGATTGAGGAGGAAGTTCGCCGGCGTGGATTTCCTCTTCCGTCCAGAGCAGAATTCTGTTTACCAAACGATCCGGCATCATGAGCCTCTCCATGAAATCCACCTGGTCAATGCAGGTGGTCAAGAAAAAACGCGTGAACTCCGCCAAGGCTTCCTCGCTCAGAGGACCTCGGCCATCGAGATCATTACGACGTCCCATATCGCACGCCATCAGACGGCTCTTATATCCACCCTCGTCCCGCGCCAGCCCTCTTGAGACCGACCATATCCTGACCGTATCCAGAGCTTCCGATAACATGGCATCGGACATGAGGCGGGCAACGCGCCCGTTTCCATCCAAGAAAGGATGTATCCAAAGCAATCTGTGGTGAGCCGCCGCGGAAGCCAATATAGTGTTGGTTTTGCCGAGACTTCCGTAGACACTTTCAAATCGCTCCATAAAACGGGGCACTGCTCCGGGACTTACGGGAACATGGCGACCTATGCGGACGTCGCGACTACGCAGTTCGCCAGGAACAACATTGACAACCTCTTCAGTATCCGGATTTTCCACCTGAAGCAGTTCCTGGGGAAGCAGTTCCCCGAACCGGCGGTGGATTTCCTGCAGGCTAGCAACGGCGGTCGCGCCGTGCTCGAGACCTCCTTCGTCAATCCATTCCTGAACAGCTATATGGGCCTTGGCTTCAAGCTGGAGATTGCGCTTTTCGATATCGCTGCTGTAGTTGTCCTTAAGCGCCCTCTCGATATCGGTCAGGTGTGTATCATGGCCCTCGATAAGATTGCTGTAGTAGCAGTTCATCGCCCTCACGAGACCGGAAAGGGACTCAGTTATACCCTCCGGCAGACCACGGTGAAGACCCGTTGCGCGGTGCACCAGCTCAACAGCTAGATCCGTCAGTTCGCCGCGGTGTCTTGAAGTTTCGCTTATAAGAAGCGGTTCCATCTGATTAACCGTCTCGCCCCGATCCTCCGCACCACATTCCATGGCCACTTTAATGGCCGGTTTTTCGTCCGGTTTTATATCATTCATAATACAATGATATCATAAAGTTAGTTCACTTCAAATCTTTTATCTATATTTATTCTGTCCGCTTTCTAGTCCTCTTTAGATGCGTATTAAAACGAAAATGCAGCTGGAAGTCTGGTCATATTCCTTACAATTACGGAATACAGTTCCGGATCTGTAAAGTTTTTTATCGCTCTCCACTCAGCAGGAAGTCTGAAAACCGGCGGGTCGGACCATTCGCACGGTTCAACGGTTCATCCGGTTATCAACCAGACTGTCAACCACAGATGGATCGGCAAGAGTCGAAGTATCGCCAAGATCAGCATAATCGTTGGCGGCGATGCGGCGCAGAATCCGGCGCATTATCTTGCCCGAGCGGGTTTTCGGAAGACCAGGGGCCCACTGTATAAGATCGGGAGATGCGATCGGCCCTATTTCCTTTCTCACCCACTTAACCAACTCGCCGCGGAGCTCCTCTGAAGGCTCGGAATCAGCGTTAAGTGTAACGTATGCATAGATGCCCTGGCCCTTTATCTCGTGCGGATAGCCTACCACCGCTGCCTCGGCGACGCTTCCGTGCGAAACAAGAGCGCTTTCCACCTCGGCTGTGCCCATACGGTGACCCGACACGTTTATAACATCATCAACGCGCCCGGTGATCCAGTAATAGCCGTCTTCGTCGCGACGGCAGCCGTCGCCGGTAAAATATTTGCCCGGATAGGCGGTAAAATAAGTTTCGACGAAACGGTCGTGATCGCCGTAAACCGTGCGCGCCTGTCCCGGCCATGAATCGGCTATGCAGAGATTTCCCTCAGCCGCGCCTTCCAAAACCTTGCCTTCTGAATCAACAAGTTCCGGGCGGACTCCGAAAAACGGCAGTGTCGCCGAACCCGGCTTTAGATCCGTCACGCCGGGAAGCGGGGTTATCAGGACACCCCCGGTCTCAGTCTGCCACCAGGTGTCCACTATGGGACAGCGGCTATCGCCTACCACTTCGTAGTACCACATCCAGGCTTCGGGATTGATCGGTTCTCCCACGGTGCCAAGAACGCGAAGCGAAGCGCGGGAGGTCTCCTTAACCGGCCCGTCCCCTTCGCGCATGAGCGCCCGGATAGCCGTGGGGGCCGTGTAGAAAATGCTGATGTTGTGCTTGTCGCAAACTCTCCAGAAGCGCGACATGTCCGGATAACCCGGCACCCCTTCAAACATCACGGTGGTGGCGCCGTTTGCAAGCGGTCCGTAGACGATGTAGCTGTGGCCGGTGACCCAGCCGACATCGGCCGTACACCAGTAGATCTCTCCCTCGTGGTAATCGAACACGTACTGGTGGGTTATTGAAGCGTAAACAAGATAGCCGCCGGTTGTGTGCAGAACCCCCTTGGGCTTTCCGGTCGAACCCGACGTGTAGAGAATGAAAAGCGGGTCCTCAGCGCCCATTTCCTCGGCCGCGCAGTCATCGGAAACCTCCGCCGCGGCCTCGTGATACCAGACGTCCCGTTTCCCGTCCCAGGGAATGTCCGCCCCCGTACGGCGCACTACCAGAACCTTTTTTACGATCGAGTCCACAGCGCCGTCCTCAAGCGCCTTGTCCGTGTTTACCTTAAGAGGCACGTTGCGAGCGCCGCGAAGTCCCTCGTCCGCAGTAATTACTATCTCCGATTCGCAGTCCGAGATCCTCCCCCCAAGCGCCTGCGGCGAAAAACCTCCGAACACTACCGAATGAATGGCGCCGATACGCGCGCACGCAAGCATGGCGAAGGCGGCCTCGGGAATCATCGGCATGTATATGGTTACCCTGTCGCCCTTGCGGGCGCCGAGAGACTTAAGCACGTTAGCCATGCGGCAGACCTCGTTTTTGAGTTCCGCGTAAGTGAACTTCCTGTCTTCAGCGGGATCGTCCCCCTCCCATATGATTGCGATTTTGTCGGGGTTTTTCTCCGCGTGGCGGTCAACGCAGTTTGCCGACACGTTAAGGGTCCCGTCGTAGAACCACCTGATCGACACTTCCCCGGGACCGTAGCTTGTGTCCTTTACCTTGGTATAGGGCTTGATCCAGTCAATCCGCTTGCCGTGGGCGCCCCAGAATCCCTCCGGATCCCTAACTGACTGACGATACATCCAGTTATATTCATCTCTGTTTACAAGGGCTCTTTCGGTAACGGCTTCTGGGGGTGGAAAAACTTTCGGTTTTGACATGGTTTTACCAGTTTTTTGAAAACTTGATTGACGAGTCCTTTCGAGCCTTTAAAATTCCGCCGGACTCAAAACCCGCGAGGAACTCTAAAGACAGGCACGCATGACGCTGATTTCTCGGGCGTAATTATACATTACGCGGTGAATATTCACCATAAAAATCAGATTGCTTATCCAGTCTCGGCAGGCTAAGAGGTTTTGCGGCAGACACTGAATATCCGCCAACTCCCGATAAAACCGCCCACACTCCCTGACATAGAATCGTTCCGGTCAAACCCCTTGTTCAACGCAAAATCCCCTTGCGACTAACGAGAGTTCCTCCGTCTCACCTCAACGAGTCTTGTATTCCAGCAAGTGTCTTTTAAGTGGAGCCGCTAAAAGCAGCACCAACGCTGCCAGAAACAGGTCGAACATGCTACCGCTATCGCTTCCTCCGAGAGCACACCCTCCACCACCGCTGTCACTCTCATCCGACGGCTCTCCTACATCCGACGGCTCTTCCACGAGGTACCTGGAGCCTACAACGTATACACGGCTGTCTTCGCCCTTCTCATCCAGAGGAACCTCTACCCTTATGGCGTAACCTCTTCTGAGCAAATCGCCTTCCATATATTCGACAATCTCTTCATCCGCCCCTGCTATAAGATCCCTGACGTACTGCTTTGCCGATTCGTCCTTCTGCTCCCTTTCCCTGTCCGCCCCGTCGAATATCAACCGCCCCGCCTCATCCATGATGTAAACGTGGACGTCTCCTTCTTTCCATGGCCCCTCCTGCCTCAGAATTCCCCGCAGCTGCACGGGGGCAATCCTAGAGTTCACAATAGCTTCCATGAGGGCTCTTCCCGCTTCTTCAACAAATTCCCTTAACTCATCGTCGGTATCCACCTCCCCAGCTTCCGTTGATGGTCCGTCTATCACCCCTGTGAAAGGTTCTCCCTCGGGAGTTTCATCGAAACCGCCCAGCAGGATGAATTCCTCTTCGCCGTGGGTGAGAGGAACATAAGAAGCTGAGAACGGATAGGCGTAACCGCTTTTCTCTTGCTCGTACTCGATAAGGCATCCTTCTTCGGTGTCAAGCACCGACCCTCCTCCTTCACAGGAAAGAATCCCGGACCAGTCAAGATCTTCGACTTCTCTGTCATTGGCGTGAAAGTACACCCCACCTCTTCCGGTGAGAAGAACAAGGTATGTGGAGCCGTCATTCCAGTTTCCCTCGTCGTCCCTGAATTCGTCAAGGAGACGAAGTGTCTCCTCAAAGGTGTCCGAGATCCCAATGTTCTCCGCTGCACACTCCACGAATCCCTTGAGGCTCTGGTCGTCGATCACGTCGAAAACGGCGCAAATCTCTTCTATTTCTTCCTCGGTCCGGCCAGTTCCGGGTAACGACCAAGGGCCGTCTCCATCTGAATTGCTTGCCCGAACCTGCACCTGGTACTCCGTGTCCGCATCAAGACTCTCTATGCTTGTGTTCGTTGTGGTTACGCCCTGCGGACCGTCGCTCCAGCCGGTATCCGAACTCTTTTTGTACTGCAGGTCGTAGCTGATTATCATCGGGCGACCCGTATTGGACGGCGTGTCCCACATCACGTTAACGCTCATAGTGCTCGCCGCCGATACTGATGGCATGGCCGGCGCCAAGGGCTTTTCTTCTGCATCCGTTACGTTTATGGTCACCGCAATCATATCGGTACCCCCGTTTCTGTCGTCCGCCCTGACCATCACTGAATAGCTCGCCTTAGTCTCCCTGTTGTAGCTTTCCCCGACCTCGGTCCGGATCTGCCCACTTGTAGAAACTATAGTGAATTTCCCCGCGTCCGTTCCTTCAAGACTGTAGGTAAGAGTATCATTGTCGTCGTCAGTGGCCGTTACCGGAGCGCCCACGTTGCCCGCACTCTGCACCGTCGCGTCCCCGACGGTCTCCGTAAAGCTTTGGGTAGTTCTCGTATCTGGGAACTCGGGCGCCCTGTTACCCTGTACATTGGTCCTACCGGTTCCGGGTGACGACCAGGAACTGTCCCCATCGGCATTGCTCGCCCGCACCTGCACCTGGTACTCCGTGTCCTCCATGAGATTCATGATTGTGGAACTGGTGGAGATGACGTTCTGCGGACCGTTCATCCAGCCCCCGCTTGTGCCCTGACGGTACTGCAGATCATAGCTTGTGATCCTCGGGCGACCCGTGTTGGACGGCGCGTTCCACATCACGTTAACGCTCGTAGTACTCCCCGAAAATACAGACGGCGCCGACGGCGCCAGAGGCCGCTCAGTCCGGTTGGTTACATTTATCCTCACCGCAATCGTATCTATGCCCCCGTTCTGGTCATCAGCCTTCACCGTCACCGAGTAGCTTGCCTTGGTCTCCCTGTCATAGCTCTTCCCGACTCTGGTCTTTATCTGACCGCTTGAATCAATCGTGAACTCGTCCTTGTCAGTACCCTCGAGAGTGTAGGTAAGAGTGTCGTCGTCATCGTCAGTGGCCGTTACCGGAGCGCCCACGTTGCCTGCACTCTGTACCGTCGCACCCCCGACGGTCTCCGTAAAGCTCCGAGCAGTGCTCATAGCCGAAAACTCAGGCGCCCTGTTACCCTGCATATTCGTCCGGCCAGTTCCAGGCTGCGACCAGGGACCATCTCCATCTGAATTGCTCGCAAGCACCTGCACCTGGTACTCCGTATTCTCATCAAGACTCCCTATGCTTGTGCTCGTTGTGGTCACGCCCTGCGGACCGACGCTCCAGCCGGTATCCGAACTCTTTTTGTACTGCAGGTCGTAGCTGGTTATCATCGGGCGGCCCGTATTGGACGGCGCGTTCCACATCACGTTAATGCTTGTAGTGCTCGCCGCCGATACTGATGGCATGGCCGGCGCCAAGGGCTTTTCTTCCGCGTCCGTTACGTTTATGGTCACTGTGATGGTGTCTGTGCCCCCGTTCTGGTCATCAGCCTTCACCGTTACCGAGTAGCTTGCCTTGGTCTCCCTGTCGTAGCTCTTCCCGACTCTGGTCTTTATCTGACCGCTTGAATCAATCGTGAACTCGTCCTTGTCAGTGCCCTCGAGAGTGTAGGTAAGAGTGTCGTCGTCATCGTCAGTGGCCGTTACCGGAGCGCCCACGTTGCCCGCGGTCTGCACCGTCGCACCCCCCACAGTCTCCAGAAAGCTCCGGGTAGTGCTCATAGCCGAAAACTCAGGCGCCCTGTTACCCTGCATATTCGTCCGGCCAGTTCCAGGCTGCGACCAGGGACCATCTCCATCTGAATTGCTCGCAAGCACCTGCACCTGGTACTCCGTATTCTCATCAAGACTCCCTATGCTTGTGCTCGTTGTGGTCACGCCCTGCGGACCGACGCTCCAGCCGGTATCCGAACTCTTTTTGTACTGCAGGTCGTAGCTGGTTATCATCGGGCGGCCCGTATTGGACGGCGCGTTCCACATCACGTTAATGCTTGTAGTGCTCGCCGCCGATACTGATGGCATGGCCGGCGCCAAGGGCTTTTCTTCCGCGTCCGTTACGTTTATGGTCACTGTGATGGTGTCTGTGCCCCCGTTCTGGTCATCAGCCTTCACCGTTACCGAGTAGCTTGCCTTGGTCTCCCTGTCGTAGCTCTTCCCGACTCTGGTCTTTATCTGACCGTTTGAATCAATCGTGAACTCGTCCTTGTCAGTGCCCTCGAGAGTGTAGGTAAGAGTGTCGTCGTCATCGTCAGTGGCCGTTACCGGAGCGCCCACGTTGCCCGCGGTCTGCACCGTCGCACCCCCCACAGTCTCCAGAAAGCTCCGGGTAGTGCTCGTACCCGTGAACTCGGGAGCGTTGTTTTGAGGAGGTGTCTTGAGCGTGAAGGTCAGCCTCGCCATGCGCACATTGAGGATGAACTTACCCTGCCCATTGAGACTGGTGATGGTTCCCTGGGGATTGGTGGCGGGATTGCTCAGCGAAAAATCCTCCCCGTCCTCGGTACCGGCGTCGTAGGCAAACAGGTTTACCGTGCGAGAGGACCGCCAATTCGATCCATCCAGCATAGAAAGACCGGAGACGCCCACGAACCAGTCCGGGCTAGGACCGATCATGGACAGAAGGGTAAGCAGGGGATGAGTGCGGCTGAATGTGACTTCAAACGTCCTCGTGCCCGTGGCACCGACCCCGCTTTGACTGACGGTGGATTTTACGGTTCCAGAGGCGGCATTGCTGATTTCTGTCCTGAACATACCCGTGGAACCAAGTTCCGCCACCCTTTCCACGCCAGCGGTGGCCGTGCCGCCCGATGTCCAGAAGGTCACACTGCTGTTGTGCACGGCGCCGATCAGCGTCGTGAAATGCGCGCTGCCCGGAACCGCGACGGTTGTACTGCTGGTGGTCCAGTTGCCTATAAATTTTACCGTGTAGGTAGCCTCTTCCGAGTCGGTCTGCGCGCGGGCCGGTCCCGGCTGCGCGCCGAGAACAATGGCGACAAAGAAAAGAAAACCCATTGCGGCCCAGCAGGGACCGCGGAAGATGCGGGTGAAACGAGGCAGACACGTGTGCTTCGGCACACAGATATAGCCCCAGCGCGGCGCGGCGGACGAATCCGGCAGCCCTTCTGATTTAAGCGGAAGCATTTCAGGTAAAATAATATCCTGAATTCGGCACATTTTCGAGCAGGAAACCCCAGAATTCTTCTATAAACCCTCCATACATTCCTTGACAAAAACAGCCTCCGTATAAGATACTTACAGGCGGGGTTGGCGGGGTTGAAATTGCTTCCGCGCAGGAAGCGTAACGGGTGGTTTCTCTATATGACCCTTTTGGCTAAGACTTGGGAAAAAACATTCGGCGCGAACGAAAGCGCCATGCTGCTTGAAACATTCGGCGCAAAGGACTTCTCGGAGCTTCGCCCCTCCACGAAACTTGAAAGAGTAATATCAAAAGCGATCGAGGAAGAAAGCGTCACGCGCGAAGACGCTCTCTATCTCACTGAGCTTTTTCCCAAGGAAGTTCCTTTTCTTCTTCTTGCCGCGTCGGCCATCAGGAACCGCTCTAAGGGAAAAACCGTAACCTACTCCAAAAACGTTTTCGTACCCCTGACCCAGCTCTGCAGAGACCGCTGCGGATACTGCACGTTCAAGATAGAGCCGGAAGAGGGAGCGCTGTTCATGACCCCTGAAGAGGTCGTCGACATGGCAAAAAAAGGAGCGAAAGCGGGATGCACGGAACTTCTTTTCGTCACTGGCGACAAGCCGGAACTCGCCTACGAGGTATACAGGGACGCGCTCGGGGAAATCGGTTACGAAACGACGGCGGAGTACCTGATCGACATGGGAAAGACCGGGCTTGAGCACGGAATCTTCCCCCACACGAACCTCGGACTTTCAACACCCGAAGAGCTCTCGGAATTCAGAAAAAGCAACCCCAGCATGGGGCTCATGCTCGAGAACATAAGCGAGAGGCTGCTTAAGAAAGGAAACGCCCACCACGGCTGCGCAGACAAGGTCCCGAAGCTCAGGATGGAGACAATGGAGCACGCGGGCGAGCTCAGTATTCCCTGGACAAGCGGCATTCTGGTCGGAATCGGGGAAACGTTCGAAGAGAGAATCGATTCGCTTTACGCCCTTTCGGAACTCTCCCGCAGGTACGGCCATCTGCAGGAAATAATAATTCAGAACTTCAATCCCAAAGAAGGAATAAAGATGGAGGAATATCCTCCCGCCGATTTTCTCGAGATGCTTAAGACCGTCGCCATCTCGAGGCTTATATTCGGAGGGGACATGAACATACAGATACCTCCTAATCTTAACAACAAGAATTTCACTTTTTACCTGACGGCCGGCATAAACGATCTGGGCGGCGTGTCGCCTCTCACGATAGACTACGTGAATCCGGAGGCCCCGTGGCCCCAGGTTGAGAGAATGGAAAAGGAGGTAAGCGCGCTGGGTTACGAACTTCGGGAGAGACTTCCCGTCTATCCCGAGTACATAGACGAGCGGTGGATAGACCCCTACGTTCTGGGCAAGGTAAGGGAGCGCGTTGATGAGAGGGGATACGTTCCCGTAAACTGAAAAATGGAAGACATAAACAAGATAATAGACTCAATAGAGGAAAGAAGGCCCATCGGCGTAGACGGGGTGATGTCGCGCATAAACGGCACGACGGGTCGCATAATCGAGGACGCGCTTTCGGGAAAGGAAATCTCGGTTGAGGATGGAATCCATCTTTTCGACATAGAAGATACAGACGAAATATCCGCCCTAGCCCTCGCAGCCGATCAGATAAGAAAGGAAGACGTCGGGGACGTGGTTACCTACGTCGTTAACAGGAACATAAACTTCACGAACATTTGCGATGTTTACTGCGGCTTCTGCAACTTTATGGCGGACGAGGGAGACGAGAGGGCCTATTTCCTCTCGATGGACGAAGTCGCGGAGAGAACCGTTGAAGCCTGGGAGATAGGCGCGACGGAAGTATGCATGCAGGGAGGCATGCATCCCGAGATAGACGGTAATTTCTACATCGAGCTAATAAAGACGGTAAAAAAAGCCGTGCCCGAGATGCACACCCATGCTTTTTCCCCCTACGAGATCTACTACGGCGCCAAGACTCTCGGCATAGAGGAAGAGGATTTCATAAGAAGACTCAAGGATGTCGGTCACAACACTTTCCCCGGCACTGCGGCCGAGGTTCTGGTTGAAGAAGTAAGAAAGAAAATTGCTCCCAGGAAGATACCGACCGAGGTATGGATAAGGGTGGTTAAAAAAGTCCACATGGAGGGAATGAGAACCACTTCGACCATAATGTACGGACATCTCGACAAGCGTCATCACTGGGCCATCCACCTTGGAATCCTGAGGGACATACAGAAAGAGACTGGAGGATTCACGGAGTTCGTACCGCTTCGGTTCATTCCCTGGAACACGAGGCTCTTTATTCACTCCAAGGGAAAGGTGAGAAAGGGCCCGACCGATCTTGACCAGCTGAAAATGTACGCGGTCTCCCGCATGATGCTTCGGGGATGGATAAACAACATACAGGTCTCCTGGGTAAAGCAGGGACCCGAGTTCGCCCAGTTCTCTCTCACCGCCGGGGCAAACGATTTCGGGGGAACGCTCATGGAAGAGCAGATATCCCGTTTCGCCGGCGCGAGTTACGGACAGTACTTCCCGCCCGAGGAGTTCAGAAAACTCACCAGAGAAATAGGCAGAGTCCCGGCCGAACGCAACACGACCTACGGGATACTGAGAACGTTTGAAAACGGCGAGGTCTGAAAACTCCCTCTCCCACACACAGTTTTCTGTCCCGAAACGCTCCGGCCGGCACCGGTTTCCATGGAGAAATCAAGAATCGAAGATCTGAGCAGGACGCTCGGCAGGCAGATCCGGGGCGAGATAAGAAAAAGCCTCGTTGACCGGACCATCTACAGCACGGACGCAAGCAACTACAGAATTCTCCCCGAAGCGGTCGTAATCCCGAAAACCCCACAGGACATAGAGATCATAGTCTCCGAAGCCTCCGCCCGCGACATACCGGTCACGGTGCGGGGAGCAGGGACAAGCCTTGCGGGACAGGCGGTAGGCGAAGGAATAATCCTTGACCTGTCAAAGTACATGAACAGGGTGGTCGACGTGGACGCCGGAGGGAGAAAAGTCAGGGTGGAGCCCGGAATCTCGATCGACGACCTTAACAGAAACCTCTTGCCCCTGGGGCTCATGTTCGGACCGGATCCCTCAAGCGCAAGCGTCGCCACCGTAGGGGGAGCCGTCGCGAACAACGCCACGGGAGCTCACTCCATACTTTACGGAATGGCGGGCGATCACGTGATTTCCTCAAACGTCGTGCTGGCGGACGGATCTTCTCTTGAGCTTTCCGGGGAAAATTACAGAAGACGCGGCGGAGGACCGGGCATCGCGGAGAATCTTTTTGAAAAACTCGCCACGCTCATAAAGGAAAGCGGGGAGCTTGTAAAAACCGACTTTCCGAAACACTGGAGGAGGGCTTCGGGGTACTCGCTCAACTATTTTCTGGACGGAGAGTTCAATCCTGCGAAACTTCTTGCCTCCTCGGAAGGCACCCTCGCGGTCTCAACCGATTTTGAGCTTAACCTCGTCGAAAAACCTCTCTCAAGCGCGCTTTGTGTCATCCCGTTCCGTGAAATCCCGGAGGCAATGGACTCGGTATCAGAAATTCTCTCCCACGACCCTTCGGCGATAGAACTTATCGACGGAACCCTGATAGGTCTTGCCAGAAGAAAAAAAGGGTTCTCCCGCTCCCTTTCCTTCATTGAGGGAACCCCCGGATCCATCCTGGTGGTCGAATTTCAGGGAGACGACGAAGGGCAGACCGGCGAGAGGGCGAAGAACCTCGCGAAATCTCTTGATTCCGCTTTTGCCGTACTAGGGCGGGAGGAGCAGAAAAAAATCTGGGACGTAAGAAAGGCGGGACTGGGAATCCTGATGAGCGACAGGGGCAACCGGAAACCTGTGCCTTGCATAGAAGACGTCTCGGTTCCCGCGGAGAATCTGGCCCGCTACACAAGGGACGTGATCTCGCTTCTTTCAGAGTTCGGTCTCAAGGCCGCTTTCTACGGCCACGCAAGCGCCGGATGCCTGCACATAAGGCCCCTTCTCGACCTCCGGGAGCAGAAGGGAGTATCCGACATGGCAGCCCTTTCAGAGCGCACCCTCGAGCTCGCACTCCGCTACTCGGGGGTAATGAGCGGCGAGCACGGAGACGGTCTCCAGAGAAGCTACCTTAACGAAAAACTCTTCGGAGAGGAGCTTTACTCGGTGATGAAGAAGCTGAAGGAGATATTTGACCCGAAGGGAGTGCTCAATCCGGGAAAAGTCGTCCGCGGGCCCGATCCTTCCTCGAGTCTCAGGATGAGGAAATCCGCAGGGAACATCGCCACCTTCCTTGACTGGTCCCGGGAAGGGGGTCTCGCCGCGGCAGCCGCAATGTGCAACGGCCAGGGGGTCTGCAGAAAGACCGCCGAGGGGATAATGTGTCCCTCCTACAGGGCGACCCTTGACGAAGGCGATACCACGAGGGCGCGCGCCAACCTGCTCCGGGAACTTCTGCTTGGCCATGTGGACCCAGACATGATCTATGAGAAAGGATTCTACGACGTTTTCGATCTCTGCGTGGGATGCAAGGCGTGTCGTACCGAATGTCCTTCCGGGGTTGACGTCGGCAAGATGAAAACCGAGTTCCTTGCCCTCTACAAGAATAAAACCGGGTTTACGGCAAGAGACAGACTGTTTGCCCGAGTGCACGAGGTAAGTTCTGTGCGTAGCGCCCTTCCCCGCTTTTTAAACCGGGCACTTGAGGGTTCCTTTTCCCGGGAACTGCTTTCGCTCGCGGGAATTTCCCGAAGAAGATCTCTTCCCCCGATTGCCGAAAACACTTTCAGCGCGTGGTTCCGCAAAAGGAAGGAAAAGCCCCGAAACGGAAAACAGGTGATTTATTTCCACGACACGTGGTCTGAGTTTTTCTACCCCGAAATAGGAAAAGCCGTCACCGGGGTGCTTGAGGGCCTAGGGTTCGAGGTGCTTTTGGAGAGACAGAGAAAATGCTGCGGGCGGCCGATGCTGAGTACCGGCATGGTGGAGAGAGCCAGGGAGAACGCCGTTCACAACGTAAACGTTCTCTCAGATTACGCCCGAAGGAACATCCCCGTGGTATTTTCAGAACCAAGCTGCCTCTCTGCGTTTCGGGATGAATACGCTGATCTTCTTCCAGGCAACGAATCCCTCGACGCGCTCCTTCCGAACATACACTCTCTCTGCGAATTTGTCTTCGCGCAAGGTGATGATTTTCTCGGTCCCGGGAAGCAGAAACGCGGAGGGATGCTCGTTCACGGACACTGCCACGAAAGATCCGTCGGCGATTTCGCAAAGACCCTGTCGCTTCTTAACGACCTGGGATACGACGCGAGGTCAAGCGACGCCGGGTGCTGCGGCATGGCGGGAAGCTTCGGTTACGAAAAAGAGCACTACGAGATATCAAAAGCCATGGGGGAATGCGGTCTTTTCCCGAAAATAAGAGGCTTGGGAAAATCGGAGAGGGTCTGCGTAACGGGCATCTCATGCCTTGAGCAGGTCTCCCATTTCACCGAGGCAGTTCCGGTTCACGTGGCCCTGCTCCTTGAAGAATCCATATCGGCTAAGGACGCGAAATAACGGTCTCCCGGCCATAGAAGACGCCACCGCTTGCCGGTAAGATAAGAACCATGGGATTTCCGCAGATCATAGGACACGAACCCCAGAAGGAATTTCTCCTGAACTCCGTCCGCAAAAACCGGATCTCGCACGCATACCTCTTCTCAGGACCTGAGGGCGTGGGGAAAAAGCTGGTCGCGATCGGTTTCGCGAAACTTATAAACTGCACCGAGGGCGGGGCGGAGAATCTTGACTGCGAATGCACCTCGTGCGCGAAAACCGAGAAGGGCCTCAACCCTGACGTGCTCGTGTTCGGATACCCGGGCGAGAAGACGATAAAAGTGGACCATGTAAGACAGGACGTAGAGCGTCTGATTCACCTGGCGCCCTATGAGAACCCTTACAAGGTCTTCATAATCGACGGCGCACAGAGAATGAACTTCAACGCTCAGAACGCGTTTCTGAAAACCCTTGAAGAACCACCGCCGAACTCCGTCATAATCCTCATAACCACGCTCGCGGATCTGCTCATGCCGACCATAAGGTCAAGATGCCAGTCGGTGGTGTTCCAGCCCCTCGAGACTGAACAGGTAAGAAGTTTCCTTGAAAAGGAAAAACCGGAGGGCAATGACCTGGAACTTGTCTCGAGAATATCGGGGGGCAGCATCTCAAGGGCGCTTGGTACCGATGAGGATTACCTTCGCAAAAGGACCGAATACGTAGACTGCCTGATGGCCGTTGACGCCAAAAAGCCTCTTACCCTTTTTGATTCCGTGGAAAAGATACAGAAAGATATAAAAGGCGGAGGACCGGAAGAGCTGAAGACGGTCTTCGACATTCTCTCCACGTGGCTTCGGGATTCGGTGATTCTCAAGACTTCCGGAAAGAAAGAGGAGGTAGTGAATACCGACCTGATTGAGCAGCTAAGCGAATACTCGGAGAAAAGGGACGTACCCGAACTCCTAGGCAAGTTCGCCGCTCTTGAGGAAACCATGGCGCGGATTTCGGAGAATAACGCAAATGTCGAGGTTTCCCTCGAAAATCTTCTCCTGAGGCTCTCCCGGTAGCAATATCAATTCGCCCGGGGCTTCTTAATCCGGTCTTAGCCTCCCAAAAACGGATTTGCCCGGCAACTGTTCCTGATAACCGCGATAACAGTGTTTTTTACTAGGAGCGGCGGTATTCCTCAGGCCAGGCATTCCCGACTGATTCCCTGTTTTTATATTTTAAGCGGACTTTTTGCGGTACTGTATGCTACTATATGGTTTTGCCACGACGAACTTGGTCAGATACCTAGCACGAGAGGAGGGATGATATATGCGTAATCTGATCTTAGTCATGATAATTTTTCTGTTCCCCGCTCCTCCGGCGTTTGCCGGCGAGGCCGCCAGTGAAAACGAAGCATTGAGGCAACGCATCGAATATCTGGAGCGGGAGCTGAGAGAAACCCGGGAAAAGCTCGCGGAGTCGGAATCCCGGGCAGCACCAGCGCCCCAGGAGCCGGAAGAACCTGAGAAAAGTCCGATCAGAATCGGCGGCGCGATGCGCGCCAACCATGCCTACGGCGATTACTCAGGGCGCAGGGGCGAGAACATCGGAGACTCGGATTTCGAACTGCTGCGCCTAAATGTCGATCTTGACTACAACGGCATTATCGGCAGGGCTGAATACCGGTACTACGATGACTACAGCATGATGCACACTGCATGGCTCGGATACGCCTCGGACGCTTACGGCACCTTCAAGGCGGGCATTGTCCGCGTTCCTTTCGGACCGGGCCCATGGGGCGTTTCGAACAGCTGGTTCTTCGATCAGCACTACTACATCGGGCTTGCGGACGACATGGACCTGGGGGCAAGATGGACGAAGGTCTTCGGCGACCTTACGGTCGACCTTGCCTACTATCTTCAGGACGAAGGACACTGGGACGGAACCAGCCGCGACAGTGCCCGATACAGTTACGACCCCGTAAAGTGGAGCAGCGGAGCCGACTCGGACGGGAATGTCACCGACTTCGGAGAAAACGGTTTTGAGGAAGAACACCAAGTAAACCTGCGCATTATCTACGCGAGCGAGAGCTTCGGGGATATCGGGATGTCGTTTCAGTACGGAAGGCTTGAAGGAACGAATGTGGATGACTCGGGCGCCGACCACCTCGCAGTCTCAGCTCACGCGGTGACCCCGCTTCGGGATTTCTCGCTTCATTCCCAGCTATCCTATTACAGATACGACATTACGGACAAGACTCCCTGGGGAACCGGCGACCTTATTCCCATGGGAGCTTTTAACTTCGCATGGCCCGTGGCGTCAGAGGCATGGCTGCCGGCTGTTTCCCTCAGGTACAACGGCCTCGAGGGTTCGGATATAGCGTGGCTCGACGGCGTCACGCCCTATATCGAGTGGAGTTCCATCCTCAAGACAACAGAAGATTTCAACAACAGCTCCCTCTGGACTTTCGGCGCTCTCTGGTACTGGGGCTCTCTATATATCTACACCGATTTCGCGCTCAGCGACGGTAATTTCTTCGTCGGCGCGGAAGGAGACGAATACAATAATATCTACGACGGGGTAAACGATTTCGGTGCCAGCGGAAACAACAGGTGGCACAAGCGCTTTAACATTAATGTGGGCTACTATTTCACTCTTTACGAATAAAGATCGAGGAGACATAAGGTGGAACACGGTCATCAGGCAGGGCAAGACAACCTTCAGATATTCGGTCTTGATATAAACGTCCCGGTATTTGTGACCTCGGGGATCGTCACGCTCGCTTTCGTAGTCGGGGCGCTGATTTTCCAAGAAAAAGCGACGGAAGTGCTGGGGACTCTTCGCATATGGATTACTACCCAGTTTGACTGGCTTTTCATGAGTGCCTGCAACATATGCGCGCTGTTTTGCTTCTTTCTGATTTTATCTCCGCTCGGCAAAGTGCGCCTCGGCGGTTCAGACGCGGTTCCCCGATACTCTAGAATCACTTGGTTCTCCATGATCTTTACGGCAGGAGTCGCCATCGGTCTGCTGTTCTACGGCGTACTGGAGCCGGTCTATTATTTCCAGAATCCCCCCTTGGGAATTGATCCTTCCGATACCAAGGCGGCCCAGGCCATCAGCATATCCGCGGCAACCTTCCACTGGGGACTCTCCGCGTGGGCATTTTACGCGACCGCAGGCCTTGGCCTCGCTTTTTTCTGCTACAACAGGGGACTGCCTCTCACGATCCGTTCTGTATTTCATCCCCTTCTCGGCGAACGCGTATGGGGCTGGAGCGGGCATCTTATAGATACGCTTGCCATATTCGCCACATTGTTCGGCCTCGCCACATCACTCGGCCTCGGTGCGAAGCAGGCCATGGCCGGCCTTAACTATCTGTTCGGAATCCCGGCAACCGAACTGGCCCAAGTGGTGTTTGTAATCGCAACCACTTCCCTTGCCACTATTTCGGTGCTGAGCGGACTGGACGTGGGCATTAAACGCCTGAGCCAGTTCAATATCGCCCTTGCCCTGCTTCTGCTGCTGTTCGTTCTCATAGCGGGACCGACGCAGTATATATTTAACAGCTTCTTCGTGGGACTTGCAGACTATTTCGCAAAGGTCATCCCCCTTAGCAACTGGATAGGTAGAGAGGACACGGATTTTCTGCATGGCTGGACAACTTTTTACTGGGCCTGGTGGATTTCATGGACGCCATTTGTCGGAATGTTCATCGCCCGTATCTCAAGGGGGCGGACCATCCGTGAATTTATTATCTGCGTCCTTTTCCTGCCAGCACTGTGCTCTCTGCTGTGGATGAGTGTTTTCGGCGGCACGGCCATCCACCAGCTGCTCTTTGATGGCTACACCGGAGTGTCCCAGATAATCACGGAGTGGAAACCGGAACTTGCGCTGTTCAAAATGCTTGAGCTGTTGCCGATGGCACAACTGGTTTCATTTGTCAGCGTCGTTCTTCTTATAATCTTCTTCGTTACGTCATCGGATTCCGGTTCGCTTGTCATTGACATCACGTCGGCCGGCGGAAAGCTTGAACCTCCCGTGGCCCAGCGCGTGTTCTGGTGCACCCTTGAAGGCGCAGTCGCCATCGCCCTGCTTCTCGGTGGAGGGCTGAAATCATTGCAGGCGGCTTCAATCACAGCCGGACTTCCGTTTTCGATCCTGCTCATCCTGATGACAGTCAGCATATGGAAGGGGATCAGGAGCGAAGCCCGTTGATTCGGGAACAGACAGACTTTTCAACGCAAATGCGGTAGTTTAACGTCGGTTTCTGTGAAATGAAACAAGAGAAAAAACCGTCGCGTGCATCGAACATTTACAAGGGACGCTCCTACCGGCGCGGACGGGACAATATCAGGATATTCGGGCTTGACCTCCATGTCCGGGCATTCCTTGTTTCCGCGCTTGTGATCGTCATCTTCGTTGCCGCCGGGACGATCTTTCAGCAAGAAACGGCCGAGCTCTTCGCAAACGCCCGCCACTGGGTCGTCACCCGATTCCACTGGTTGTTCATGAGCGTAGCCAACGTCATACTGGTTTTCTGCCTGCTGCTGATCGTCTCCCCGCTCGCCAAGGTGCGTCTTGGCGGACGGGATGCGAAACCGGACTACTCGTACGCAAGCTGGTTCGCTATGATCTTCTCGACGTCGGTAAGCGCAGGATTCCTGTTTTTCGGAGTGGTTGAACCGGTACATCATTTTCAGAATCCTCCGCTCGGCATCGACCCTTCCGACACCAAAACCGCTTTTGCCGCGGGCATGGCGGGGGCTATTTTTCACTGGGGACTCCACGGATGGGCGATATTCGCCGTCGTGGGGCTGTCAATGGCTCTTTTCTCCTACAACATGGGCATGCCGTTTTCCCTGCGTTCGGTGTTCTATCCCGTTTTAGGCAACCGTGTGTGGGGCTGGAGCGGGCACCTGATCGAAGCGCTGGCGGTATTCTCTACCCTGTTCGGCATCGCAGTCTCGATCGGTCTCGGAACCGAGCTGATAACCGGTGGAATTGATTACCTGTTCTCGATTCCCCCGACTGACCTCTCCAAGGTGGTGCTGATCGCCTTGGTGGTGCTGACGGCGATGACGGCCCTGCTGACCGGAATAAATACCGGAATCGGCCGCCTGAGCCGAATCAACATAATTCTCGCGGTGTCGCTTATGCTGTTCATTATTGCGGCCGGACCGACGCTTGACATTCTCCGCCACTGCCTGGACTCAACCGCCACTTATATCATGAGCATAACGTCCCTCAGTATCTGGACAGGACGCGAGGACACGGATTTTCTGCACGAATGGACCATTTTTTACTGGGCCTGGTGGTTCTGCTACGCGCCGTTTGTCGGAATGTTCATCGCCCGCATTTCCAAAGGCAGAACCGTGCGCGAGTTTCTGCTTTTCGTGCTCATACTGCCGACCATTTTCTGCGTGCTCTGGATGAACGCCTTCGGAGGCACGGCAGTTCATCAGTTTCTGATCGACGGTTACACCGGAGTGACAGAAACGGTCGCAACAGGGCTTCATGGACTTGCTTTGTTCAAACTGCTGGAGACATTTCCGCTGACACATGTGCTCAGTCTTGTGAGCATCGTCATGTTGTTTTCTTTCCTTGTCGTCTCGCTTGATTCCGGGTCTCTGGCCGTTGACTCCATAACGGCCGGGGGCAAGCTGAACACGCCCGTGCGCCAACGCGAGTTCTGGTGCTTTATAGGGGGACTAATCCCCGCCGTGCTGATGCTCGCAGGCGGATTGGGGTCATTTCAGGCCGCGGTTATCGTTGTGAGCCTTCCGCTTGCCGTTTTGTTCGTCGTGATGCTTTTCGGTATCTGGACGGGACTTCGCCGAGAGTTGCGCCACCCTCATCATCCGAGACAGCCGTCCCGCAAAGACGCCGGTTAAGAAGGTTGTAGCAAGCGCCCGCACGGGATGATCATACAATGATTACAGAAATTTAAATTTGACATAATCAGATAAAACCCATATATTAATTATGGGTTTTATGCTAAATCGTCATCTTATTAGATCAGTTCCGTAAATAAATATAGATCAGCAATCCCATAAAATAACTATGGGAAATATAGCAGGAAATCAAGTATGCCAGTAGTTAAACATGAAGCGTTTTTTCGCAGGCACCCGGTTTTCACCGGAAAGGAACTAGCCGTCCACCTCGCATCCCGCAGCAAGGTAGGTCAAAGAACACAGGAGGCGCTGCTTGCCTACTACACCAAGACCGGACGCGTCGTTCGAGTGCGAGGGGGACTGTATGCAGTTATACCGACTGGGGCAAACTCTGAATCCTACCCTATAGACCCGTTCCTGATCACTTCCAGATTGACCAAAGATGCCGTCTTATCTCATCACACCGCCTTGGAATTTCACGGACGGGCATATTCAGTCTGGCAACATTTTGTTTACTCCTCATCCCACCCGGTGAAACAGTTAATGTTTCGTTCCAGTGTCTTCAAGGGAACAAAGTTTCCCGAAGCACTATTACGTTCCGGCACAGAGCGATTCGATGTACTGAAAAGGGAGCGCGCCGGCTTGACACTCAGCGTAACAAGCCTTGAGCGAACCTTGGTGGATGTTCTTGACCGCCCGGATCTTTCAGGAGGGTGGGAAGAAATCTGGCGTTCCCTTGAATCAGTAGAATTTTTCGACACGGACAAAGTGGTGGAATATGCTCTTCTGCTTGGCAACGCCACGACGGCTGCAAAAACGGGATTCTTTTTCGATCAGCATCGTGAAACCCTGACAGTAGAAGAGCACCACCTAAAAGCTCTCCGTGCCCACAAACCCCGTCGGCCCCACTATGTTGACCGCGGTAATCGCAAAAATGGATGCCTCGTGGCGGACTGGAACCTCGTAATCCCAAGAACCATACTTGAACGGTCATGGAGTGAAGTACTGTGAGAATCTCTCCCCAGAGACTGGAATCCGAAGCTGAGTCCACCGGGTTTAGAGCGGATGTGCTTGAGAAGGCCGCTCTCCTGCTTGGAGTGCTTGATGCCATTTGCAACCATCCTGCTCTTAAGGGAAAACTGGCCCTCAAAGGAGGAACCGCTTTGAATCTCTTCGTCTTTCAGGTTCCCAGGCTTTCCGTTGATATCAACCTGAACTATGTGGGAACCTGGGGCCGGGAGGCAATGCTTGAAGAACGTCCCAAGATTGAAAAGGCAATTCAGGAGGTATTTGCTAGAGAAAACTTTATAGTCAGACGAATGCCGGAAGAACACGCCGGAGGGAAATGGTCTCTCCGTTATCCTAGCGCATTGGGACAGACCGGCAGGCTGGATGTAGACGTCAATTTCATGTATCGAGTGCCTTTGTGGCCTGTAACCAACATGGATTCCCGTCCCTTGGGGGTCTGGCAGGTTGACAATATTCCAGTGATGGAAATTCATGAACTTGCCGCAGGAAAATTCTCGGCGTTGCTGTCACGACACAGGGCAAGAGATCTGTTTGACAGTTATCAAATATTCTCCTTAAACAATCTCGATTTTAAGCGTTTGCGCATCGCTTTTGTACTCTATGGCGCAATGCATCGTAAGGATTGGCGTACGGTTTCGACCACAGACGTGAATTTCAGTGTTGAGGAGATTAGCAGCCAACTGCTGCCATTGCTCCATCTTGGTACAATGCAAGATTTCAAGGAAGCAGAAGATTACGGAAATATGCTTGTAGAAAAATGCCAGCAAGGACTATCGGCAGTATTGCCTTTTAACGATACTGAAAAGGCATTTCTCGATCTATTGCTTGAAAAAGGTGAAATTGACGCAACACTTTTGACCTCAGATATATCTATGCAGAAGCGTATTCAAGCCCAGCCGCTTCTCCGATGGAAGGCCATTAATGTGCGACGCCACAAAGGATTACAGCTTGATCACGCCAAATATTAAATACAGAGTATATGAAGATGAAAATAATATTGGATATAGATGACGAACTGCTGTCCCGGGCACAAGGTATCACCGGCATTACATCAAAATCAAAACTAATCCGCAAAGCGTTAAAAGACTTACTGAAACGCGAGAGTGCACAGAGACTTGCAAAGCTAGGCGGTAGTCAACCCGGTCTTAAATCCATTCCGCGACGTCGTCTCGACTATGATTAAGATGGATGCTATTTATGCCCATCCACTATAACTGCCTCAACTATGAACCATTACTGACGCTGGACAAACGTCTTAAAGCAGCCGCGGAAGCCTTGAATTTATCGTATTAGGCAAATCTGCCTTTAACCAAGACCATTCCATTCTCTATGGGGTCATTTCATACAAAGAATAATTGAAATACTGTTTGGTTGTGTTTTATTAATCGCAATGCCGATTCTCCTTTGAGGAATTACGAAAGCACATGGGAAAAAAGCCGTTCTACGTAACAACACCTATTTACTATGTAAACGACGTGCCTCACATCGGCCACGCCTACACGACCATAGCGACCGATACGATCGCAAGATACAAGGCTGTCTCGGGACATGAAGTCTACTTTCTCACGGGGACGGACGAGCACGGGAGAAAGATAGAACAGACCGCCCAAGCAAGCGGAGAGACTCCCATAGGGCTTGCCGACAGGGTGGTGGTGAAATTTCAGGATCTCTGGAAAGTTCTGGGCATCTCGAATACCGACTTCATAAGAACCACGGAACCGCGCCACCACGAGGCGGTTTCCGAGATATGGAGGCTGGTGCAGAAAAACGGTGACATATACCTTGACGAGTACGAGGGATGGTACGACGTAAGAAACGAGGCTTTCATAACCGAAACCCAGCTTGAAGAAATAATGAAGCTTCCCGAAAAAAGCCGCCCTCACCTGGAAAAAATAAAGGAGCAGAGCTATTTCTTCAGGCTCTCCCGCTACCAGGAGCCTCTTCTTCGGCATTACAGGGAACATTTCGAGTTCATAAAGCCTGATTACAGAAGAAACGAGGTCATAAGCTTCGTCGAGGGAGGTCTCAGGGACCTGAGTGTAAGCAGGACGAATTTCTCATGGGGAATCCCGGTTCCCGATTCAGAAGGACACGTGGTATACGTCTGGTTCGACGCCCTCACAAATTACCTGACGTCATTGGGCTTCCCTGAAAAGACCGGGGATTTTGAGAAGTTCTGGCCCGCGGACATTCACCTCGTGGGAAAAGACATTCTGAGGTTCCACGCCGTATACTGGCCCGCGTTTTTGATGTCGGCGGGACTCCCTCTTCCGAAAACGGTCTTCGCGCACGGATGGTGGACCGTGGAAGGAGAGAAGATGTCGAAATCGCTTGGAAACGTGGTTGACCCTTACGAGGTGGTGGAGGAGTTCGGTTCCGAGATCTTCCGCTACTTTCTGCTACGCGAAATACCTTTCGGACAGGACGGGGACTACTCAAGGAAATCGCTCGTAAGCCGCGTGAACGGAGAACTGGTGAACGGGCTCGGGAATCTTGTGAGCCGTTCGCTCGGGATGATGGAAAGATACCTGGAGGGGGTCGTTCCCGAGCCCTCCGAGCCATCGCAAAGCGAGAAGGCAATAGAGGATTCCTACCGAGAGACGGTCCGCCAGGTCGGCTCGGACCTCGAGGAACTCGCCTTTAACAGGGCGCTTTCCCATATATGGGAGTTCATAGCGCTTGTAAACAGGTACGTCGATAATACGACGCCTTGGAAACTCGCGAAACAGGAAGGACAAGAAGAGAGACTCGAGGTGGTACTGTGGACGCTTGCCGAGAGCATAAGGGTAATTTCCCTTCTCATCTATCCGTTCCTACCGGAAACCGCCCGCGAGATCCGAGGAAAAATCGGTCTGTCTCCCGATGTTACCGCCGAAGACGCGGACTGGGGAAGTACGAAACCCGGGACGGTCGTAAGGAAAGGGGAGAACCTTTTCACCAGGATAACGGAGAAAAACGAATAAGCTCTTTTTACGAGTCCGCTTTTAAAATTTCTTTTCTCATCCGTAAGAGACTGCAGATGTCGGTGTAATCACTTCTTTAGTATGTCCGGATGATTTGCCCGTCGTACCCTCGTTTTGATTTTTGAATCCGCAAAAAATTCCTCGTTCTGCGCTCAACATTCCTAATTGCAAAACGCCGGGAAATATGATTGACTCTAAAATTGAGGAAAGTGGTTTGGTTTAACCAAATAATTCAAAAACATTTAATCTCAAAGGAGGGAGTTATGAGAGTAATTAAATTTCTGGCAATTATTGCCGTACTGTTTTCATTCACAGTCGTGGCTGATGCTGGCACCCTTGAGGATGTGAAAAAGCGGGGCAAGCTCAACTGTATTGTTTCATCAGGCTTGGCCGGATTCGCTTCTCCAGACGAAAAGGGCAACTGGCAGGGCTTTGATGTCGATTTCTGCCGCGCTGTAGCCGCCGCAGTGCTGGGAAGCGGGGACAAGGTGAAGTTCGTACCGACTACGAATAAAACGCGTTTTACCCAGCTAAATGCCGGTGAAGGCGACATACTGTTCCGCAACACCACTGAAACCCTGAGTCGTGACGCCGACCTGAAACTGACCTTCCTGCCCGTTAACTACTATGATGGTCAGGGCTTTTTAATCCGCAAAGGTCTTGGGGTAACGTCGGCAACACAGCTGGCCGGGGCTTCGGTGTGCATCCAGACCGGCACTACCACGGAACTTAACCTGGCGGATTACTTCAGAGCCAACAAAATGAAGTACGAGCCTGTCAATACCGAAACCAATGAAGAGAGCATCGTCGCATATGAAAGCAAAAGATGCGACGTGTACACAACCGACGCGTCGGCGCTGGCCTCTACGCGAGCGGCGCTGAAAAATCCGGCGGAACACATAATTCTTCCCGAAATCATTTCAAAAGAGCCGCTGGGCGGCGCGGTGCGCCACGGCGATGACCGTTGGGCTGATATCGGAAAGTGGGTGGTTAACGCGCTGATTATCGCAGAAGAGATGGGCATCACTCAGAAGAATGTCAAGGATCTCGCTAAAAAGCCTGGAAACAATCCGGGCATGAACCGTTTCCTGGGCACCGAAGGCAGCATGGGCGAGATGCTCGGTCTTGACAAGAGTTGGGCCGTTAACGCAATTTCAGCCGTAGGCAACTACGGGGAGATATTCGAAAGGCATCTGGGGCCTAAGACTCCTCTAGCGCTTGAAAGGGGGCTTAACGCTTCCTGGAAATCGGGAGGGATTTTGTACGCAGCGCCTATTCGCTGATCGTGAGTAAACGTCAATAATTATTCAAGCCGAAGCCGCAGCACGAATGTGATGGATCCAATAGCTTTTCTGTCTCGATTGTGGAGGGATGAGCATTCCCGATCCGTTATTATTCAGATCCTCGCAGTCGTGCTGATCTTCGGCTTGTTCGCCTACATCGTAAGGAATGCCGTTGTCAACCTTGAGGCAATAGGCAAAGGTTTCAGCTTCGGCTATCTGCGGGAGCCCGCAAGCTATGATATAAATCAGCACTTAATAGAATACACGTCCCGTTCCACTCACTTCCGCGCAATGCTGGTGGGAATTCTAAATACCCTTCTGGTGGCGGTAAGCGGCATCGTTCTGGCAACGGTTCTTGGATTCACGCTGGGCGTTCTGCGGCTGTCGAAAAACCTGCTGGCAAGCAGGCTTGCCCACATCTATATTGATTACGTAAGGAATGTACCAGTACTGCTCCACATACTGCTTGTATACGGGATCATAGTTAATACGCTTCCCGTGCCCAGAGAGGCGCAAAGTCTCGGCGATATCGCATTTCTGACTAACCGCGGCTTCTTTCTTCCCAAACCGATTTTTGAACCTCTGTTTCTGGTGATTCTGGGCCTATTCGCCGCGGGAATTATTTTCACAATATGGTTCCGCAGATATGCGGCGGATATACAGAGAAAAACGGGAGAGTACTACCCGGTGTTCTGGATATCGATGGGGGCCGTGCTGGGAATTCCGATTGTCTCCTATTTTCTGATAGGTGGTCCGATCACGTTTGAGTTGCCCGCGCTGACGGGGTTTAACTTTAGCGGAGGTATGGTGATCAGGCCTGAATTCACCGCACTCTGGATTGCGCTTTCCCTGTATACAGCCGCGTTTATCGCCGAGATAGTAAGGGCCGGCATCATCTCCGTCAATTACGGGCAGACCGAAGCGTCCCTGGCCCTTGGGATAAACCACGGCAGAACGCTTAATCTGGTCGTGATTCCCCAGGCGCTGAGGGTGATAGTACCGCCGCTTACCTCGCAGTATCTTAACCTTGCCAAGAATTCATCTCTGGCCATCGCGATCGGCTACATGGACATAGTCGCCACCATCGGCGGCATTACGCTTAACCAGACGGGCAGGGAAATGGAATGCATGATTATCGTGCTGTTGCTGTACCTCTCATTATCCCTGCTAATATCCTTCGCGATGAACATCTACAACAAACGGATCAGGCTGGTTGAACGTTAGGAGGAAATAGCCATAAACCAAAAAAACTACAGAGTTGGAGAACACCCTGATCTTCCGCCGCCTCGTAACGTAATAGGAATCTACGCCTGGACAAGAAAAAATTTTTTCTCAAGTGCCACAAACATAGTCTTAACGCTTCTGGCGATCTGGTTTCTGGTTGAAACCGTTCCCGCGCTTGTGGACTGGCTGTTTCTTGACGCGGCATTTACCGGGGGAAGCAGAGATGAATGCAGCGCCAAGGCTGGCGGTGCGTGCTGGGCGGTTATCGGCGAACGTCTTAACCTGTTCACCTATGGTTTTTACCCAGTCGCTGAGCGCTGGCGGGTGAATCTTTCATTTGTCCTGCTGATTTTCACTCTCATTCCGATACTCTTCGAAAGAGCGCCTTATCGCAAGTACGCTCTTCATATCGCGGTCGCCTTCCCATTCGTCACCGCATGGCTTCTGGTCGGAGGACTAGGTCTTACGCCTGTCGAGACCGACCAGTTCGGCGGTTTCATGCTTACCTTGGTCATCGGGATAACCGGCATCGGGTTTTCACTGCCGATCGGGATTCTGCTGGCTCTGGGTCGTCAGTCGAAGCTCCCCGCAATCCAGATATTTTCAATAGGCTTCATCGAGTTTATCCGCGGAGTACCGTTGATTACTCTTCTGTTCGTAGCTTCAACGATGCTCAATTATTTCCTCCCTCCGGGAATGACTTTCGATCTTCTGCTGCGCGTACTGATCATGGTTACCCTTTTCGCGTCGGCGTACATGGCGGAAGTTATCCGTGGAGGTCTGCAGGCAATACCGAAAGGACAGTTCGAAGCCGCGGATTCAATGGGGCTTCACTACTGGTCCGCCATGAGGCTGATCATCTTGCCCCAGGCGATGAAGATTTCCATACCCGGCATAGTGAATACTTTTATCGGACTATACAAGGATACGACACTGGTAATTATTATCGGACTTCTGGATCCTCTTGGGATAGGCAGGGCGTCTCTCGCAGATACAAGGTGGACGGGACTCTCCACCGAGGTTTATCTGTTCGTGGCAATATTCTTTTTTATCTCCTGTTTTGGGATGGCAAGATATTCACAGCACCTTGAAAACAAGCTGGAAACCGAGCATAAAAGATAAGGAGCATGGCACAAATGACCCAAAAACCTGAACCAACGAAGGAGAAAACAAAATCGGCCGCGGAGAACTACGCGGTAATAATGCGGGATGTGCATAAATGGTACGGCAAGTTCCATGTGCTTAAAAACATCAATCTTAATGTTAAAGTCGGGGAAAAAATCGTTGTATGCGGCCCATCGGGTTCGGGAAAATCAACGTTAATCAGATGCATCAATCGGCTGGAGGAACACCAGCAGGGAGAAATCATCGTTGAGGGAATAGAGCTTTCCCATGATATCAAGAACATCGAGAGCATTCGGCGCGAGGTGGGCATGGTCTTTCAGCATTTTAACCTGTTTCCGCACCTGACGGTGCTTGAGAACTGTACCCTTGCTCCCATATGGGTCCGCAAAATGCCTCTTGCGGAGGCAAACGCAGTTGCCATGAAATATCTGGAAAGAGTCAAGATTCCCGAGCAGGCGAACAAGTACCCGGGTCAGCTCTCCGGGGGCCAGCAGCAACGCGTGGCGATAGCGCGAAGCCTCTGCATGAAACCCCGGATACTGCTGTTTGACGAACCCACATCGGCACTTGACCCTGAAATGATCAAGGAAGTGCTGGACGTGATGATTCAGCTGGCAAGCGAAGGGATCACCATGATATGCGTGACCCATGAAATGGGATTCGCAAGAACTGTCGGCGACCGCGTCATCTTCATGGACAACGGAGAAATAATTGAGGAGAACAACCCCGATGACTTTTTCCTGAACCCGCAGCATGAAAGAACGAAGCTGTTTTTAAGCCAGATACTGGATCACTGATGGGAAATACAGTTGTTTTACATAAGGGAGAGGGCAGAAATCTGATTTCATCCTTAAATTCAAGACGTTTCATCCTGCTTAAGGAGATAGTGAATATGAGAGTAACGAAGTTTCTGGCAATTATTGCCGTACTGTTCTTATTCACAGCCATGGCTGATGCTGGCACCCTTGAGGATGTGAAAGCGCGGGGCAAGCTTAACTGTATTGTTTCATCGGGCTTGCCCGGATTCGCTTCTCCAGACGGAAAAGGCGGCTGGCAGGGCTTTGACGTCGATTTCTGCCGCGCCGTAGCCGCCGCAGTGCTGGGAAGCGGGGACAAGGTGAATTTCGTACCGTCTACGAATAGAACGCGTTTTGCCCAGCTAAATGCCGGCGAAGGCGACATACTGTTCCGCAACACCACTGAAACGCTGAGTCGCGACGCCGACCTGAAACTGACCTTCCTGCCCATTAACTACTATGATGGTCAGGGCTTTTTAGTTCGCAGAGATCTTGGGGTAACGTCGGCAACGCAGCTGGCCGGGGCTTCGGTGTGCGTCCAGGTCGGCACCACCACGGAACTTAACCTGGCGGATTACTTCAGATTCAACAAAATGGAGTATGAGCATCTCAATACCGGAACCAACGCGGAGAGCATCATCATGTATGAAAGCAAAAGATGCAACGTGTACACCACCGACGCGTCGGCTTTAGCTTCTACGCGAGCGGCGCTGAAAAATCCGGCGGAACACATAATTCTTCCCGAAATCATTTCAAAAGAGCCGCTGGGCGGCGCGGTGCGCCATGGCGATGACCGCTGGGCTGATATCGGAAAGTGGGTGGTTAACGCGCTGATTATCGCAGAAGAGATGGGCATCACTCAAAAAAACGTCAAGGAGCTCGCTAAAAAGCCTGGAAATGATCCGGGCATGAACCGTTTTCTGGGCACCGAAGGCAGCATGGGCGAGATGCTCGGTCTTGACAAGAACTGGGCCGTTAACGCAGTTTCAGCCGTAGGCAACTACGGGGAGATATTCGAAAGGCATCTGGGCTTCAACACTCCTCTAGCGCTTGAAAGAGGACTTAACGCTTCCTGGAAATCGGGGGGAATTCTGTACGCAGCGCCCATTCGCTGATCGCAAATAAAATCGTCCCGACTTTGACGGTTTGGAATCGCAACATACCGATATCACTAATCCTTATTTTCCTGCTAAGTGCTAAACACTCTTTTGGAACTTGCTTTCTTATTTGTCTTCTATTGAAAACGGTATATCCCTTCCCTTTTCTCCCATAGCATGGCAAATCATTCTCTGCTCATTTGTTATAGATGACGGGGGAAATTTCTTTCTGTATTCACTTTCGGCCGGAATATTTCAAACGATTTGATCGCGAGTGTCGGATAAGTCCGGGAAATGCCCCCGCCTTCTGTTATCGCGTGAAAGAGCATTTTAAGTTAGAATTTACCGCAACAATTGATCAACCGAACGTGGTACGGTCAACTCAAGGAGGAATACTCTATTGGCAACGAAAACCGCTAAGAGAAAAGAAACCCCCAGAAAATACTCCTCGATCTACGTGGAAGGGGCGCACAGGGCACCCAGCCGCTCCATGCTGAGGGCCGTGGGCTTTACCGACAGGGATTTCAAGAAACCCGTCGTAGGAATAGCGTCGACCTGGAGCATGGTAACGCCCTGCAACATGCATATAGACCAGCTTGCAAGACACGGGGCCGCGGGGGCGAACAAGGCGGGGGGAAAATCCATAATCTTCAATACCATTACCGTGTCCGACGGGATATCCATGGGGACTCCGGGAATGAGGTACTCCCTCGTATCGAGGGAAGTAATCGCCGATTCGATCGAAACGGTGACCGCGGGAGAGGGGTTTGACGGCATCGTGGCCATAGGGGGATGCGACAAGAACATGCCGGGATGCCTAATGGCGATGGCGAGGCTCAACAGGCCATCGGTGTTTGTTTACGGTGGAACGATACTTCCGGGTAACTACAGAGGAAAGGATGTGGACATCGTCTCGGTGTTCGAAGCCGTGGGTGCGCACTCAAACAATGATATTACCGATTCTGAGTTAAAAGAGATCGAGTCCTGCGCCATTCCAGGAGCTGGTTCCTGCGGGGGAATGTACACCGCGAACACCATGGCCTCGGCGATAGAGGCCCTCGGGATGAGTCTTCCCAACAGCTCGGCCCAGGCGGCCATTTCGAAGGACAAGGTCGAGGACTGCAAAAACGCGGGGGCGGCGGTCGTTAACCTGATAAGAGAGAACATAACACCCCGGGACATAATGACGAAAAAGGCTTTCCTGAACGCCATAACCGTGGTTGTCGCGCTCGGGGGCTCAACTAACTCGGTTCTTCACCTCCTCGCCATGGCGAACGCGGCCGGGGTGAAACTGACGATAGACGACTTCACGAGAGTCGGGAAGAAAGTTCCGGTGCTGGCCGACCTCAAGCCCAGCGGGCAGTACATGATGTCTGATTTCTGCAAAATAGGGGGGCTGACCCCGTTGCTCAGAATCCTCCTTGACGAGGGATTTCTCCACGGCGACTGCATGACGGTGACCGGAAAGACCCTCAAGCAGAACCTCCGGGGAGTAAAAAGATATCCCAGGGGACAGAAGATAGTTCTCCCGGTGAAAACCCCCATAAAGGAATCGGCCCACATAGTGATTCTCAAAGGAAACATCGCGCCCGAGGGGGCTGTGGCGAAGATAACGGGCAAGGAAGGCAACTCCTTTACCGGCAAGGCTATAGTGTTCAATTCAGAGGAGCAGAGCCTCAAGGCGATTCTCGACGGCAGGGTTAAGAAAGGACACGTGATAGTGGTAAGGTACGAGGGCCCGAAGGGCGGTCCCGGAATGAGGGAGATGCTCGCGCCGACGGCGGCTGTAATGGGCAAGGGACTGGGAGGAGACGTGGCGCTTATCACGGACGGGCGTTTCTCAGGAGGAACGCACGGCTTCGTCGTGGGGCATATAACGCCCGAGGCGGTTGACGGCGGTACCCTGGCGCTTATAAAGAACGGGGACGGGATCACGATCGACGCCGAAAGCAGGGAAATAACCCTTAACGTGCCGAAGAGAGAGCTCGAGAGAAGGAGGAAGGCCTGGAAGAAACCGGCGGCCAGGGAAAAAGCCGGCGTGCTGGCGAAATACTCAAGGCTTGTTTCATCCGCATCCCAGGGAGCGGTAACCGACAGGGTCTAGAAGTACACAGACCCGCGTATTGCCTATTTCCACGGCGGGAATATACTTTAATCCATGGAATTGCTTCGTGGAAAAAACGTCGTAGTGGGAATAACGGGCGGCATTTCCGCCTACAAGTCCTGCGAACTTGTGAGGTCACTCGTTAGAGACGGGGCGGAGGTTCGGTGCGCGATGACCAGAAACGCCGAGCGTTTCATAACCCCCCTCACGCTCCAGACCCTCTCCGGAAACAAGGTCGCCTCCAATCTCTTTGACCTTACTTCCGAATCCGAAATAGGCCACATAAAAATCGCCGACGAGGCCGACGTCGTGGTGGTCGCACCCGCAAGCGCGTCCTTCATAGGCAAAATCGCCTCGGGAATAGCCGACAGCCTGCTCGCAACCATAATACTGGCAACGAAAGCTCCCGTGATCATCTGCCCGGCCATGAACTCTAACATGTACTCAAACTCCATAGTGCAGGAAAACATGGAGAAACTTCGGCGCCACGGATTCACCATAGTGGAGCCTGGCGATGGAGATCTCGCCTGCGGGTGGACCGGAAGGGGAAGGCTCGCCGAAACGGAGATCATCGCCCTTGAAGTCCAGAAGGCGGTAACACCGCAGGACTACGCGGGAGAGAACATCCTGGTGAGCGCCGGAGCAACCAGGGAGCACATAGACCCCGTAAGGTTCATATCCAACCCCTCGACCGGCAAAATGGGCTACTCGATAGCACGGGCCGGATG
The DNA here is from genome assembly GCA_965207685.1 of Thermodesulfobacteriota bacterium. Classification (GTDB taxonomy): domain Bacteria; phylum Desulfobacterota_D; class UBA1144; order Nemesobacterales; family Nemesobacteraceae; genus Nemesobacter. Next base: position 941,163 of record OZ242294.1, read on the forward strand.
GCTTCGCGGAGCACGGGCGACTCTGGTTTCGGGACACTCTTCTCTTCCTGACCCTCACGGAGTGGAAGTGGTACGGGTAACGGATTGCGACGAGATGTACGAAAAGATCCACGAGTGTTTCGAGCGGGCCCATATAGTGATAAAATCGGCGGCCGTAAGCGACTACTCCCCCTGCAAGAAGTCGGAGCAGAAAATAAAGAAATCGAAAAAAGAGCTTTCGATCCCCCTTAAAAAAACCCGGGACATACTGAAATCCCTCGGGGAGGACAAGAAAGACAGGATCCTGGTGGGATTCGCCGCCGAGACGGAAAATCTCGTCAACAACTCCAGAAAAAAGCTTAAGGAAAAAAATCTCGACCTAGTAGTGGCAAACGACGTTACGGCTCCGCAGGCGGGATTCGGAGAAGACACCAACATAGCGTGGCTAGTTGACAGGGAGAGGGTCGAGGAACTTCCGCTCATGAGCAAGTTCGAACTTGCAAACAGAATCCTCGACAGGATAAAAGAAATGGAGAATAGGTAAGAATATCGGTCTCAAGCATCTCTCTCTGCGCCATCCGGACCCGCTGGAATTATCCGTACAAGTACTTCAAGAATCAAAAGGTTCCCTTTCTGGTTGCACCTGGCTGGTACGCTCAGTCATGAAGTCGTCAGTTACACGCTCCCCAGATAAAAAGAACGTATCCCAAGCATGATCAACAGGTGAAAGTATGCGGTCATGACCGACCACCCTCACAATGACCTCCTTGACGCCATCTGGAAAGCACACCTCATCGGGAAGCGTGACAACCTGAGTTCCGCTGCTTCTAGAAACCGATCCTTTAACAGACACGTTTAACCTCCTAGCAATTTGCCATATTATATACAGCTTAAAATAATTGCAAGGGCATGCAGGATACCATCAGGGGGTTATCATGATCTTGAGGCTTTCCTCAGGATTCTCGGCAAGGGTGAAACCTTTCTGGATATCCTCCAAGGAAAACCTGTGGGTAATCATCTTTCCCACATCCACGGCCCTTTTTTCTATGAGAGAAAGAGCGTCTTCAAGATCCCCGGGGGCCGCAGCGTAAGAACTTACGACCCGAACTCTGGACCACCAGTATTCGTTAAAGGGGAAATCAAGTGTAAACTCCGGATCGGAAGGAGCGAAAAAAAGAATTTTCCCCGACGGGGAAACAAATTCGAAGGCGCTTTTTATCGCGGCTCGCGCTCCAGTGCAGACGATTACCAGATCCGAGAGGTATCCCGAATTGTTTTCTTTCACGAGCGAAGCGATATCGTCGTCGGAGCCAAAAGCGCAAGTGGCCCCGAATTCCATGGCCTTTCTAAGCTTATATTCGTTTGAATCGGTCGCAAAAACCGGCCCCGCGCCGAGGTGAAGAACGTACTGAAGGCACAAAAGCCCTGCGGTGCCGCTTCCGAGAATCGTCACGCTCTCTCCACGCTCAAGCCCCGCGGCCCGAATCGCCCTTGTAACGCAGCCCAAGGGTTCGGTGAACGATCCCTCTTCAAAGGAAACGTTATCCGGAAGATGAAAAACTCCCCGCTCCACGTTCGGCGGCGCCACGCACACGTACTCTGAGAAACCGCCCGGGTTAAACCCTGATTTCCTTATCATGGGACAGTTGGTGTGCCTTCCGCTAAGACAGTAACGGCACTTCTCGCAGGGAACGTGATGGGTGGCAACAACCCTGTCGCCCGTACGGAACCTACTCACCCCCGCCCCCGTTTCAGCTACCTCTCCCGTAACCTCGTGACCCAGCACCAAGGGAGCTTTCGGCACCCTGTACCATTCCATGAGATCGCTTCCGCAGATTCCGCTCGCCCTGATCCTGATCAGTATTTCCCCCTCTCCCGGCTCTGGGCGGGGAAATTCCTCAATCCTTATGTCGCTGTTTGTGTGGTAGACTGCGGCAAGCATACTAGGAACTTTCTTCTTTTAGTTCCGTGAAAAGTTCGTGGGCCTGCTTCGGGGTCATGTTCTCGTGAACGATCCCGCGGATCGCCCGCATAATCGCCACGGGGTTGTCGCGCTGCCAAATGTTTCTTCCCATGTCCACCCCCGCGGCGCCCCGGGATATGGCCTCGTGAGTCATGTTAAAAACGTCCATCTCGGTGTCAAGCTTGGGACCACCCGCGATAACGATGGGGACTGGACAGCTGCTGGTGACTTTCTCGAAATCCTCGCAGTAATAGGTCTTAACAAGACGCGCCCCGAGTTCCGCGCATATCCTGCAGCAAAGCGCGAGGTACCTTGAATCCCTTTTTTCAAGTTCCTTTCCGACGGCCGTTATCCCGAGAACCGGAATGCCGTACTTCTCCCCCTGGTTCACAAGCTCCGAGAGCCCCAGAAGAGTCTGTCTTTCAAACTCGGTCCCGACAAAGACGGAAAGCCCTACTCCCACCACGTTAAGCCTTATAGCCTCCTCGAAATCCACGGTGATTCCCTCGTCCTCAAGGTGCGGACCTGCTATGCTCGTTCCCCCGGAAACCCTGAGCACCACGTTGGCTCCCGAGTCGGGATCGACCGAGGTTCTCAGCACTCCTCTCGTGAGCATTATGGTGTCGGCGTAGGGAAGAAGGGGGGTTATGGTTTCTTTAGGAACCTCAAGACGATGGGTTGGACCCAGGAAATATCCGTGGTCAAGGGCGAGCATGACCGCCCTTCCGGTATCCGGCCTTATAATGCGGGCCATCCTGTTTTTCATGCCCCAATCCATTAGAGCGCGTATCCTCCAATCGGCGTTTCGCTAAACTCTAGAGCACAACCCGTCGCATGTCAAACACACTTTGGAGCAGGAAATCGGGAACAGAAACCTTTAAATGCCGCATGAGGGTTCTCCCGCTTCCGGATGTAATTCTCCTTGTCCTCATATATACTTGTTCCGCCCGCGCATCTACGCCGCGGGAGCGGCTTTCAGTTCGGTACCCGCAAAAAACCTTTATTTTCGAAATCTGGCCGGAGGAAGAAAATGACCGAAAAAGCCTTAAGACGAACCCTGAGCTTAAACACCCTCGCACTTATCGCGCCTTTGGCGCTTTTTCTGTCTTTTGCGGTTCTCTCGTGCCGCGATGACGGTTCTCCGGAAGAGAGCAGCCCCAGGGTCGGAATCGTATATGACAGCGTGGGGAAAGGTGACGGATCATTCAATGACTCAGCATATGAGGGCATTAAAAGAGCCCAAGAGGAACTGGGAGCGGTGGTGAGCGAGGAAACGACCGACGGGACGGAAAACAACCGCGAGGAACTGATTCAGGCTCTGGCCGATGACAATGATCTTGTAATAGCGGTTGGATTTTCGTTTGAGGATTCAATAAAAAAAGTAGCGGCTGCCAACCCCGACACCAATTTCGCGGGTATAGACATTCTGCAAAGAGACAACTCGCCGGGGAATTTCGCAAGCCTGGTCTTTAACGAGGCCGAGGGGTCCTTTCTGGTGGGCGTCGCGGCCGCCCTTAAAAGCGAAACCAACAAGGTAGGCTTCATCGGAGGAGTATGCGAAACCCCCGACAGGCTCATTGAAAAGTTCGAGGCCGGATTCGTCTCAGGCGTTTTAGCCATGGTAAAAGGGATTAACAGAAACATAGACGTCGAAACAGCCTACCTCTCCCAGTTCTCAGGCCCCCAGGACCCCCAAGGGGCACCCGACATAAGCGGCTTCTTTAGCCCGGACAAAGCTATGGAAGCAGCAGAAGTGATGTTTAACGGCGGTTCGGACATTGTTTTTCACGCCGCCGGGGGTTCGGGAGCGGGGCTTTTCGAGGCCGCCAGGAAATTCAGCGAGCAAGAGGGAAATTCCAAGGTCTGGGCCATAGGCGTTGACTCGGATCAGTATGGAACCAGCGATGAATCCGTGCGGGAATACATACTGACCTCGATGCTTAAAAGGGTGGACACGGCCGTTTACAACATCATCAAAGCACAAAGGGACGGCGAATTCTCAGGCGGGACCGTAAGCCACGACCTTGCAAACAACGGAGTGGGCTACGCCACGTCGGGAGGATTCGTAGATGACATCAGGGAACTGATCGAAGCTCCAAAGGCCTTCATAGTCCGTGACCTGTTTGATGTCCCGACCGTTCCCGCTAAAGGCTGCCGGGAACCGCAGACCTACAACCTCAGGTACTAGAACCGCTCACAAGCGAACTTGCAGCCCTGAACCCCTCAAGGGCTTGTGCTATGTGATCTTCCGTGTGGGTCGCCATGAGCGACGCCCTTATCCTGCATTTTCCGGCGGGGACCGAGGGAGGCCTTACGGCCGGAGTGTAGACTCCCAGCTCGCGAAGCGCCGAGGCCAGCTCAAGGGTAGCTTCCGGTTCTCCCGTCAATACAGGCACTATCGCGCTCTGGGACGGAAGCACGCTAAACCCCATCTCGTAAAGACCCGACTTGAACTTATCTACAAGATCCATGAGATGCTTTCTTCTTTGCGGTTCCCCCTCGATAATGCCGATCGCCTCGATTGACGCGGCCAGGGAAGCGGCTGGGAGTGAAGTGTCGAAAATGTAGCTTCTCACCCTGTTTCTGATGAAGTCAACTAGGCTTCGGCTGCCGGCAACGTATCCGCCCAGGGATCCGACGGCTTTTGATAGAGTGCCCATGACCACTGGAACCCTGTCCTCGACCCCGAAATGCTCGGTGGCCCCGCTACCCTTTTTCCCGAGAACTCCCATGGCGTGTGCCTCGTCCACCATGAGCATGCAGCCGTGGCGCTCGGAGATCGAGCATATCTCCCCGAGGTCCGTGAGGTCCCCGTCCATGCTGAACACCGTGTCCGTTACTATGAGCTTCTTTCCGCCGCCCCGGCTTCGGGAAACCATGCGCCGAAGGCTGTCGGTATCGAGATGGGGATAGATCTTTACATCGGCGCGGGAGAGCCTGCAGCCGTCTATTATTGAGGCGTGGTTAAGCTCGTCGCTGAACACCGTGTCCCCTTCCCCGATAAGCGCGGCGATCGTGCCGACGTTCGCGAGATAGCCGCTTGAGAAGAGAATCGCGGCCTCGGTCGATTTGAACCCCGCTATTTTCCCCTCAAGCTCGGCGTGAAGATCAGAACTGCCGCTGACGAGCCTCGACCCACCGGATCCCGTGCCGTATTTCGAGAGGGCCCGGGCGGCCGCCTCCACTACCCTCGGATCGGTCGAGAGACCAAGGTAGTTGTTGGAAGCGAGAAGTATGTGCTTTTTCCCGCCGATCAGTATCTCGGGAGACTGCCCCGAGGCGATCTCCGTAAGAGTCCTGAAAAGATTCTTTCCCCGTACAATCCTTAATTCATCTTCAATCCACTCAAGAGAATCGGGGGCTTCCATCCTCACTAGCCCTCTTCGGTTACCTTTTTTATGGAGAGATACGTAGCCCTCAGAAGCTTCGCTAGATCTTCCATCCCGATTCCCACGGGGGGCATGAGCACGACCACGTCCCCGAGAGGTCTTATGAGAACCTCGTGCGAGAGCGCCTCCTCGGCGACCCACCATCCCATTCTCTCCGCCGCCTCGTAGGGTTCCTTGGTCTCCTTGTCGCTCACAAGCTCGATTCCTACCATAAGCCCCTTGTTCCTGACGTTCCCGACGTGGGAGAGGCCCTCGAATTCCCGAAGCTCCTCCTCGAGGAATTCAACTTTTTCTGAAAGCGCAGAAAGGGTGTCGTTATTCCTAAAGGCCTCGAGATTGCCCATTGCGGCCGCGCACGAAAGAGGGTTGCCCGAGTAGCTGTGGCCGTGAAAGAAGGTCTTGAACTCCTCGTAGTCTCCCAGGAACTCCTCGTAGATCTCATCGGTCGTTATCGTCGCAGAAAGCGGAAGGTATCCCCCGGTCATCCCTTTTCCCAGAACCATCATGTCGGGCGTCACGCCGTCGTGTTCGCACGCGAACATCTTCCCGGTTCTTCCGAAGCCCGTAGCCACCTCGTCAACTATCATGAGCACGTCGTAGCGCGTGCAGTACTCCCTCACTTTCGCGAGGTAGCCGTCGGGTGCCACCACCATTCCCCCCGCGGCCTGAACGCAGGGCTCAAGTATGACGGCTGCTATCTCCTCGTGGTGCTCCCCGAGTATCTCCCCCATCTTGTCCGCGCACGCTATTCCGCATCCGGGCCAGGTTTCTCCGAGCGGGCATCTGTAGCAGTAATAGGAAGGAGCCCTGTAGGTCTTGAAGAGAAGCGGCGAGAAAGCCTTGTGGAAAATGTCGATTCCCCCGACCGAAACGGCCCCCAGGGTGTCGCCGTGATAGCCGTTATCAAGGCACAAAAACGCCTTTTTCTCCGGCTTTCCCCTGTGGGACCAGTACTGAAACGCCATCTTGAGCGCGACCTCGACGGCGCTTGCCCCGTCGCCCGAGTAAAAGATTTTCTTAAGTCCCGGCGGACATATTTCCACGAGCTCCTTTGCAAGCTCCGCTGCGGGGGGATTGGTTATGCCCAGAAGCGTGCTGTGGCTAACCAGCTCAAGCTGTCTTTTTATGGCCCCGTCGATCTCGGGCACCGCGTGGCCGTGGATGTTGACCCAGAGGGACGACACGCCGTCTATGTACTTCTTCCCCTCGGAATCTATCAGGTAAGAACCCTCCGCGCGCTCGATAACTATGGGATCCTTGCGCACGTAATCCTTCATCTGGGTAAAAGGGTGCCACACGAATTCCCTGTCGTAGGACCCTATCTGTTTTGATCTGTCGCTCATCTCGGTCCGTAAGGAGCAAGGGATGCCCCAAGCGAAAAGGATATCATGAAAATGCCGCGGGGAAGACTAGTTGAGAATTTCCTTCCTGACCGGCATCTGCAGGTCATCAAGCATCCGGAGATCTTCCTGGGGCGTGCGCCCGGGGGTAGTAAGGTAGTTGCCTAGGATCATGGCGTTCGCTCCCGCCACAAGACCCATTGCCTGGAGATCGCGAAGCGTCACTTCCCTTCCCCCTGCCGTCATTATTATCTTGTCAGGAAGCACGAGCCTGTAAATCGAGATGGTCCTCACCGCTTCAAGCGGCTGTATGGTCTCGAGGTTCTCAAACGGAGTTCCCGGTCTCGGGTCAAGGAAGTTTATCGGGACCCATGTGGGGTCAAGATCCCTTATCTCAAAAGCGAACTCCATTCTCTGGGCCAGAGTCTCTCCCATGCCCAGTATTCCGCCCGAGCAGAGGTTCATTCCGGTTTCCTTAACCAGAAGGGCGGTTTTCAGCCTGTCGTCGTAGCTGTGGGTGGTGCATATGCTTGGGAAATGGCTCCTACAGGTCTCGATGTTGTGATTGTATCTCCACACCCCGTGGTCCCTGAGTTCATATGCCTGCTCCCTCGTTAGATCGCCGAGAGAACAGCCGACCTTGAGGTTGGTTTCCGCGCAGAGAAGATCGACGGCCTCCAGGACCTTTTTGAATATCCTAGGCGTCGGGCCCTTGGCGCTTATGACTATGCAGAAATCCATGGCGCCCATCTTCTCAGCCTGCCTCGCGGCCCCCAGTATCCTCTCAGCCGCCATGAGCGGATGGGCTTCCACCTCCGTGTCGAAGTGGGCTGACTGGGAGCAGAAGGAACAGTCCTCGGGACAGTTTCCCGTCTGGGCGCTTATTATCGAGCGCAGAAACACCCCGTCGCCCTTGTACTTTAGGGTTACCTTTCTTGCAAGCGATATAAGTTCCGAGAGGCGCTCCGCGGGAAGCTCCGCGAGCGCGAGGGCATCAGAGAAGTTTATCTCCTCTTCTTTTTCGAGAAGCTTTTCGGAAACGACGTCAAGAATATCTATCTGAGTTACCTCCGGGTCTTAAATCTGGGGAAACCTTAGGTTACAGAAACGGGCGGGGTTGTCAAACCGAGACGCCTGCGGACGGCGGGACGCTCAGCCGGAGAAAACACCCCACCCGGAGGTTGACGGTGCTCCTGAGTTTATCTCCCGTGAGGCGGAAATCCCCCCTGTAATCCAATATATTCCTTCCTAACGGCTGAGGCCCAAGCTGTCTTGGAAAGCGCGACGCTGTTGACACCCGCGCCGTACAAAAATGCCAGAACACCGCCTGAGGGCTCGATCATCTCTGCCAAGGTTCTCCGGCGGGCATGTTCAAGCGGTCCCGTACCTCCTTCCGGCCTGCGGGACGGGGATATCCATGCCCGCATCCCACGGGTCAGGCGCCCCGAAGCCAGAGTCCTTTACGAAAGGCAGAAGTCGCTTGTAGTGGGAATCATGGTGCGCTTCTGAGAACCTTGTGGAACCCGCCAGACAGATTTTTTCATTATATTAGGATTTATTGGTTCCCATGATTCTGAAATTGTTTTATAAGTCCCTTGCAATTTGAGTCGCATTTGTGTTTTAATTGGAGGAACAACTGGTTATATGCAGTGATATCAGTACACCAAACTACGGGAGGAATAATCAGGATGAGATTTAGAATATACGGCATGGTTTTGAGCCTGTTTTTCGCACTCGGGCTCGTTTTTTCATTCGGCATCGATGCGGGCGCCAGTCACGGGGACGGTACAGGCACAGCCGCGGGAGACGTCGACCCCACAGACAAAGCGGAAGTGGAGTCCTTCCTTGATCATATAATAGACTACTATGATCAGGTTGTTGCCGATAATGCCAGCGACGCCAACGCACTGAACAGAGAACTGGTAATATACGGCAGGGCTCTCAGGCAAGAAGGACCCTATAAGAATGTCCAAAACAACATGTACTCAATGGCCTTAAACTCAAGGGGATATGTAACGAATCACGCTATATATTTTCGATCATTGTTCGGTCACCAGTTTGATTCGGGCGCCGCAGGTTCGGCGGTAGCGAGTACCATACAAGATTTAATCGACGGTTCGGGTGTCGGCATGACGCATTGCGAAGAAGATTATGACGGCCAAGGCAGAGTAGCCTGCGCGACAAAAGTAAGTAGCGCTTCTGGAATTATAACGGTCATAGCAGGCCTTCATCACGAGGCAGACGATGCTGCTTTTGCTCTTCCCATTGCCTGCAATAATTTCACGCTTGATACTACCGCTGAGGAAGTTTATAACGACCACACTAAGCTTGAAGATTACGTAAAAAGTATTATCGGGGCCGCTCAACAGCTAATGGTAGATTCAACTAATGCTGTAATTGCTGATCCAGCTAATGCTAGTCTCTTGGGTCGATCTGCAGTGCTAGCTACAAATCCGCAAGACCCGGATGGGTTAGCTGCAGCAGCCGAATTTCAAACAAAAATATTCGAAAGAGTTTACGACACAGTCGCTTGTTTCGCAAGCGGGGACTTCAGGCATAGGAACATATACACTTTCATCATGAGTACGGATATGGCCGGTACCGTACTTATAAACGGAAACAACTTCGACCTGAACGGCCTTGATCTTCAAGTGGATGACAATGAATTACCAGGTAATGACAAGAGTATAGCAGGATTGTTTCGAAATGAGTTAACGGGCGGAAGCAGAGAGCCGCAAGCCGGAGACTTCGCTACCGTTAACTACCGATGGGACGACCCCGATGATCCAGATGATACCATTCCCGGCTGGTTTGAAATGGGATCGGTTCCCGGCAGTTCGCCTAAAGTAAGCTACATTGAGGTGGCAAACATAACCGAGCGTTTAAAAGAAAACCCTTTATTTGGCAATTTGATTCCTGATTTTCTCTACATCTTCGGTTCCGGGACTTATCCTGAGGAAGAGATGATGCCGGAGATGCCAGAGATGCCAGAGATGCCGGAAATGCCGGAAATGATGGGAGACGATGACGACGGATGCGCCATTGCCGGGGCTAGGCATACGTCTCAGAGCACCCTACTTAACCTGTTCCTGATAGCGTCCGTTCTGTTCTCGGTCGTTTTCCTTAGAAGACGCGCGTAAGCGGGGGCAGAAATTTTCCCGGAAACTTCTTCCGGAATTTATAACTGCTTATCAAGGGCGGTTTTCACAAACGAGTTGATGCCGCCCTTGGTAACCAGTTTTTTTGACATTAAAAAACACCTTGCCCCCTTTCAAAGCAAGAAAGTAAAAAAATCAGCAGAAGCGCTGGTTGCCCGGATTGAAAAACAGCAAAGCACGATCCCCTTTTTGACCTCAGGAACCGGACTTTCCAAAGCGGGAACCACTCGTAGGAGGAATCCCGCCACCCTTACGGGAACTCCAAGAGATTTCCCAAACAGGTTCTTTTATCTGCACCGTAGTAGACAGGAACGGATATCGCACCGGAACCTAGGTTCTTTCTTGAATTTCAAGCTCTATTTATGTTTTAATAATTAGAATGCGGTTCTGTACTAGTATTTCAGTACAACGGAAACTACAGAACGGAATTACAGGAGGAGCAATAAGATGAAACTTAAAACACACGGAATGGTTTTGGGCCTGTTTCTTATGCTAGGGCTTGCTTTTTCATTTACTATCGAGGCGTCCGGTACTCATGAGAACAGTACGATAACCGCGGAACAGGTCGCGGACGACCCAGGGAATGAACAGAAGATGAGGGATTTTGTTAATCGCATAGTGGATTACTATGAACATGTTAGGACCGACAACATGGATAACCGCGACGAGCTGATCAGAGAGCTGACAATATTCGCCAGGGATATCAGGCGAGAGGGAACCTATAAGCACGGTGATATCTACGCAATAGGCATAACCGAAAATAATGTTATAACGAATCACGCAGGATATCCCGAATTGATAGGTTACAAGGTTAATACAGATGCCGGGACACCGCTTGCGAATACTTTTAAAGCCCTACTTGAGGGTTCAACTATTGGGAATACAAATTGCGAAAATTACGACCAGAACAATGAAAGGGTAGCCTGCGCGGCTAAAGTAGAGAGCGACTTAACCGTAGATGTAACAAACATAGCGGGTCTTCGTCACGAACTAAACGACGCCGCTTTCGAGGAGCCTAACTGTTCCGGTCTCACGCTCGGAACTACCGCCCAGAATGTTTTCGATACCCCGAACGACGCTAATCTTGAAGCTTACGTAAAAGACGTTATAGAAGCAGTTCAAGAAGAAGTAAAAGATATAACAGTGGATGAACTCGAGAAACTGGTAGGGACAGAAGACCTAACCACAACCAGTGTGCTCGATCTGGGCTTTCTGGCCGACCCAGCTGCGCAAGAAAGACTTGATAGCAACATAAAAACAAGAATTCAAGAGCGGCTGTTTTGTTTCGGAAGCGGGGATTTCAAGTCTGGGAACATATATGTTTTCGTAATGGGTACGGATCTGGAAGAATCCACAGTGATTGTGAACGGAAACAACTTCGACCTGAACGGCGGCAACCTTGAACTGAAAGACTACAATTTGGAAGGAAATGACAAGACTATAGCCGGCCTGTTTAATAGAGAATTAGCAGGCGGAACTTCCGCTTATGCAGAGTATCGCTGGGACGACCCTTTAGATGCCGAGGATGGCATCGAGAGATGGTTTGAACGTGATTTGGTTCCCGGCTCATCGCCTAAGAGAAGTTACATCGAGGTGGCGGACCTAAACGAAGCGGCCTTCGACGAACTTCTTGTTCAACTTGGTCACATACCGATTGTTAATCCTAGTCTTCTTGGAAGTTTCTTTCCTGAAGAGCCTTACATCTTCGGTTCTGGAGTCTATCCAGATGTGCCGAATGTGCCGCATATGATGGACGAGATACAGGACGACATGATGCCGGAGATGCCGGAGATGCCGGAGATGCCAGAGATGCCGGAGATGCCAGAGATGGTTTATGAAGGCGGCGGATGCGCTATCACCGGGGCAGAAAAGACGTCTCAGGGCACCTCGCTCAACCTGTTCCTGGTAGCGTCCGTTCTTCTCTCGGTCGTCTTCCTGAGAAGGCGCGCATAGGAACTTATAATACCGGCAGTTTCTGAAACTGGCGGCAACGGCTTATCTAACAAGGGCAGTCTTGAGACTGCCCTTGTTTTTTTCGGCATTTAAACGCACCTTGTTACTTGTTCCGAAACAATGCGGCGAGATGTAAAATTGTCCACGGACCGATACGAACAAGGAACTGTCTGTTATAATTCTCAAGCCATGGCCAGTACGGAAATAAAATGCAATCTTTTCATTGACGGCGAGGAGAAGGAACCGCAAAGCGGCGCCTACTCCGTAAGGGAAAACCCCGCGACGGAAAAACCCCTGGCCGAGGTCGCCCAGGGAGGACCGGAAGATATCGACGCGGCGGTTCGGGCCGCCGAGCGCGCTTTTTCCAAGTGGTCCCGTCTTCCGGCATCCGAGCGCGCCAAGTACCTTCTTCGGATAGCGCAGGCACTCTCTGACAACAGGGACAGGATCGCCCTAGTTAACACCCGCGAAACCGGAAAGCCCATCCGCGAGAGCGCCGCGGTCGAAATAGGCGGTTCGGTAAGAACGCTTGAGTATTACTCGGGGGCACACACCCGTCTTAACGGAGAAACCCTTCAGGTAAACGAAAACCAGATATCTCTCACCATAAAAGAGCCCGTGGGGGTGGCGGCACACATAATCCCGTGGAATTTCCCCCTTCTTCTTTCCTTCTGGAAAATAGCCCCGGCGCTAGTCGCCGGATGCACCGTGGTAATAAAACCCGCGGAACTCACCTCGTGCGGAATCTTCGAGGTGGCTAAGCTCTGCTCAGAGGCCGGGCTCCCGGACGGCGTGCTGAACGTGGTGCCCGGAGAGGGGACCGTGGCAGGCCAGGCGCTTACCGAGCACCCCGGGATAGGCAAGATAGCGTTTACCGGTTCCACGGAAGTAGGAAAAAGCGTGATGAGGACGGCGGCGGGAGCAATAAAGAGGGTATCTCTTGAGCTCGGCGGCAAGGCCCCGTGCATAGTCTTCGCGGACGCAAACGTAGAGGGGGCCGTCGAGGCGTGTCTTCGCGGGGGCTTCTTTAACCAGGGAGAGAACTGCACCGCCGTTACCAGGCTCATGCTCCACGAGGAGATATACGACGAGTTTCTCTCCGCCTACCTGGACAGAGTCTCGAGGATAAGAATCGGGGACCCCGAGGATCCCGAAACCGAGTTCGGAACGGTGATCTCGAAGGAGCATTATGAGAACGTGATGAACTACATAGAAAAAGGCGTCTCGGAAGGGGCGCGGGTGATTGCGGGCGGAGACCGCCCCGAGGGGTTCGACAGGGGCTACTACATAGCGCCGACGGTTCTTGAGGACGTCCCGCCCGGCTCTACCCTCGCGTGCGAGGAGGTTTTCGGGCCGGTGGTCTGCGTCATGCCCTTTAAGTCCGAGGAAGAGGCCGTCACGATGGCAAACGACGTTGAGTACGGACTTGCCGGGGGAATCTGGACCCGGGACATAAACCGGGCGCTTCGGACGGCTAAGGCCATAAAGGCCGGCTACCTGTGGGTTAACACCTACGGGGGAATAATTCCCGAGACTCCCTACGGGGGCTTCAAGCAAAGCGGAATCGGCAAGGAACTCGGGGCAGAAGGCATAGACAACTACCTTGAGACCAAGTGCGTAAATATCTTTACCGGGGAAAGCACCGGGAAGTGGTACAAGGGGTAACCGGTGAACTTCGAAGACATAATCTACGAAAAAACGGACGGAGTGGCCTTCGTGACCATAAACCGCCCGGAAACGCTTAACGCCTTTCGGGACGTGACGCTCCGCGAGATGATCGCGGCCCTTACGGACGCGTGGGGAGACGCCGGGGTCGGCGTGGTGGTCCTCCGGGGCGCGGGGGGCAAGGCCTTTTCAAGCGGAGGAGACCTCAAGAGGAAAAAACCGGGCCCGGGGGGAGAGGACGGCCTCCTCGGGGTTGGAGACTATGTTTCCCATGTTCACTACCTCATAAGAAACATTCCGAAGCCGGTCATAGCCGCGGTGAGGGGCTATGCGATAGGCGGGGGAAACATACTGCAGTTCATCTGCGATCTCACCATAGCTTCCGAAGATTCGGTCTTCGGGCAGGTGGGGCCCAGGGTCGGAAGCGTCGATCCGGGCTTCGGAACGGCTTACCTCTCGAGGCTCATCGGGGAGAGAAAGGCAAGGGAGATGTGGTACCTCTGCAGGAGGTACTCGGCCGCAGAGGCCCTCGAGATGGGACTCATAAACAGGGTCGTCCCCCCCGAAGAGCTTGACTCTGAGGTTCGGCGCTGGTGCGAGGAAATCCTGTCCAAGAGCCCGACCGCCCTTAAGCTTGCCAAGTACTCCTTTAACTCGGAGAGCGACGGCCTTTTCGGAATCTCGAGCATGGGAAAGGCGTCCCTTGACCTTTTCAAAACGACTGACGAGGCCGCCGAGGGAACAAAGGCGTTTGTGGAGAAAAGGCCGCCCGATTTCTCGCGCTACAGAAAATAGCCTGCGCCGCCGGTTCCGCAACCGTTCCCGCCGCTTGAATTATCCGAACTTTACTCTATAATACAGGGTTTTTATATTTTCGGGGTCGTCATGGAAATACAACACATGAAAATATTCAGCGGGATGTCGAATCATCCCCTGTTTGAGGATGTATGCGACTATCTTGACGTCGCTCCCGGGCAGATGGAGATAAACCGTTTCAGCGACGGGGAAATCTTCGTCGACATAAGGGAGAGCGTGAGAGGCTCGAACGTGTTTCTGATACAGTCCACGTGTCCTCCCGTGAACGAGAACATAATGGAACTTCTCGTGATCACCGACGCGCTCAAGCGGGCCTCCGCAAGGTCAATAACCGCCGTCATACCGTATTACGGGTACGCGAGGCAGGACCGCAAGGTTCAGCCGCGCGCTCCGATAAGCGCCAAGCTCGCCGCAGACCTGATAGTCGTGGCGGGAGCGAGCAAGATAGTTACCATGGACCTCCACGCAGGCCAGATACAGGGATTTTTCGACGTTCCGGTAACCCACCTCTACGCCACGCCCGTGATAATCAACTACCTGGGGGAAAAGTATCCCGACGGCGAAATGGTAATCGTTTCCCCCGATGCGGGAGGGGTTGAGAGGGCGACCGAGTTCGCGGACAGGACCCACTCCGAAATCGCCATCTGCTACAAGAGAAGGCCCGCACCCAATGTCGCGCAGATAAGCCACATAATCGGCGACGTGGAAGACAAGCACGCGGTAATAGTCGACGATCTGGTGGATACGGCCGGAACCGCCACGGAAGCTGCGAGAGTGCTTCTTGAAAAAGGCGCGAAAAGCGTATCGCTTTGCTGCACGCACGGCGTTCTTTCAGGACCCGCCCTTGACAGGATAAACAACTCGGACATTGACGAGGTAATAATCACAAACACCATTCCCCAGCAGGAAAACCAGAAAAAAAGCACAAAAATCACGGTGCTCAGCATCGCTGACCTGATCGGCGAGGCGATAAGGAGAACGGCGCTCGGGGAATCGATAAGCGCACTCTTCACTTAAACGAAACTCCAGGAGAAAAACAATGGTACAGAGTCCACTTCGGGTAAAACCCAGAATAAGAATCGGCAAAAGCGGAGCCAGGGAAGTAAGAAAGGAAGGGAACATACCGGCCATACTCTACGGCCAGGGAGAGGACCCGGTACCGCTTGTGGTGCGCCCCGACGAACTTAAGCGGGCGCTTTCAAACAACGCCGGAATAAACACCGTCCTGGAACTCGAGATAGACGGTTCCGAGTCCTCTGCGAAAAGGTTCTCGATGGTGAAAGAAATCCAGAAAGACCCCATTAAAAACAGGGTGATCCATCTTGATTTTCTGGCTATCGACATGAAAAAAAGCATAAGGGTAGAGGTTCCGGTAAACACCCTGGGAAGATCTGAAGGGGAAAGAAAAGGGGGCAGGCTAGAGAAACTGATGAGAACCATTGATCTTGAATGCCTGCCGGGAGACATTCCCGATTTGATAGAAGTAGACGTGAGCTCTCTCGGCATAGGAGGTTTCGTGGACATAGCGGGACTTTCACTCGGTGAGGAAGTAAAACCGGTCAGAAACGGCAGCGAAAAAGTCGTTCAGGTTATAGCGCAGCGCTCGACGGAGGATGTGGAGGCCGAAGAAGAGGCCGAAGAAGAGGAAGCCGAAGAAACCCAGGAATAACTTATCGAATCCATGCGACATCTGATTGCCGGCCTGGGAAATCCCGGTTCCGCTTATGAAAATACTAGACACAATATAGGGTTTCGCGCAGCCGAGCGCGCAGCCGAGCGCCTGGGAGTAAAGATCGGGAAGAAAAAATTCAGAAGCCTCTGCACAGAAGCGGTCTACTCGGATGAGAAGCTGATCATAATAAAGCCCCAGACCTTCATGAACGCAAGCGGCGAGGCGCTTCGCGAAACGAAGGAATTCTACAGGATAGCCCTCGAGCAGGTAATCGTGATTTACGATGAACTCGATCTCCCTCTGGGGAACATAAGGGTGAACAGGGGAGGAGGTTCGGCCGGGCACAACGGGATAAAATCGATAATATCGTCTCTTGGGTCCGGGGAGTTCTGCAGGGTGAGAATCGGCAT
The DNA here is from genome assembly GCA_965207685.1 of Thermodesulfobacteriota bacterium. Taxonomy (GTDB): domain Bacteria; phylum Desulfobacterota_D; class UBA1144; order Nemesobacterales; family Nemesobacteraceae; genus Nemesobacter. The sequence continues at coordinate 957,508 of OZ242294.1, forward strand.
AGGAAAGCCCCACGGGAAAAAGGAGGGACGTGATCACGTTCTCTCCGGATTCTCCTCGGATGAGAGGGAAACGGCAGCCGAGATGATTGAGGCCGCGGTCGAGGCGACGTTTGAGATAATAAGCGGGGGAGTGGATTCGGCAATGAACAAATTTAACAGTCGACTTAACTGAAAAAAAACACTCTACTAGGAGGAATTTACCAATGAGTGAAGTCATAGCGGGCAACGTAGGACTCGTGGGGATCGTGGTAGGTCTTATCGTGCTCCTATATGCGTATTTTGTATACAGGGGGGTAGACAAGCTTCCTGAAGGTAACGACAAAATGAAGCAGATCGCTTCTGCGATTCACGAGGGAGCGATGGTGTTTCTGAAAAGGGAATACAGGATAATCGGCCTTTTCGCCGTGATTGTCTTCGTCCTGCTCTCGGTTTTTCTTGGAATCGAGACCGGAATTGCTTACATCGGCGGGGCGCTCTGTTCGCTCATAGCCGGTTTCTGCGGCATGAAGGCGGCCACAAAGGCTAATGTGAAAACCGCCCAGGCGGCGGCCAGCGAAGGACAGGGAAAAGCCCTTGAGGTGGCATTTCGGGGCGGAAACGTGATGGGACTCGCGGTCGCGGGTCTCGGTCTTCTGGGACTCTCAATCGTCTTCTTTGTGGGAATCGACCTTCAGACGAAGCCCGAAGACGCCTCTGCTCTTACCGCGTTCTTAAAGGAATTCGGAGGAATGATAGGCGGATTCGCTATGGGGGCCAGCACCGTGGCTCTTTTCGCCAGGATAGGAGGAGGAATTTTCACCAAGGCTGCTGATGTCGGAGCGGACCTCGTCGGAAAGGTTGAGGCCGGAATACCCGAGGACGATCCGAGAAATCCGGCCACGATCGCCGACAACGTCGGAGACAACGTCGGAGACGTGGCGGGAATGGGAGCTGACCTTTTCGAATCCTACGTGGGAGCCGTAATCGCTACCGTAGTGATCGCGGCCAGCATGGCGACAAACCAGCTCGCCATGATGTCGGTCCCTCTGATACTGATCGTAATCGGAAGCCTCTCCTCCCTAGTGGGGTCCAAGGCCGTGGGGTGGCTCAGGGAAGGAGAACCGAGCGCCGTGCTTGAGAGGTCCACAATATTCGCCGCGGTCGTGTACTGCGCGATTTCACTGCTGGTACTCTACGGGCTCGCGCAGGTGGAGAACCTGCCCACCATGGGAACACAGGGATACATGAGCATATGGCTCACCTCCATAGCGGGTCTGCTCGCGGGGATACTTATCGGAAAGGTCACGGAGCATTTCACCTCGGGACCCCCGATCAGGAAAATAGCCAACGCTTCGGAGACGGGAGTCGCCACCAACATAATCGAGGGAATCGCGGTGGGAATGTACAGCACGGCTTACCCCGTGTTCATAATCGCGGTGGCGATAGTTCTGTCTTACTGGCTCACGGGGCTTTACGGAATAGGAATAGCCGCGGTCAGCATGCTCGCAACCATAGGAATAACGATGTCGGTTGACGCCTACGGTCCGGTCGCGGATAACGCGGGCGGTATCGCGGAGATGTCGGAACTCGGTGCGGACGTGAGAAAGATCACGGACAAGCTCGATTCTCTCGGCAACACCACCGCGGCCATAGGAAAAGGATTCGCCATCGGTTCCGCGGCCCTCTCCGCCCTCGCGCTTTTCGCCGCCTACACAAACGCCGTCGGGCTCTCCTCGATCGACATTACCCAGCCCAAGGTCGTGGCGGGAATGCTCATAGGAGGAACTATCCCGTTTCTGATAGGCGCCCTGACCATGGGTTCCGTGGGAAGGTCGGCGCAGCAGATGGTTGAGGAAGTAAGAAGACAGTTCAGGGAGATAAGCGGGCTTCTTGAAGGAAAGGCCACACCGGATTACTCAAGGTGTGTCCAGATAAGCACCGACGCTTCCTTAAAAGAGATGATACTGCCGGGCATCACCGCCGTGGTGGCACCGCTCATAATAGGCTTTGCCCTCGGGGAGGAAGCCCTTGGAGGTTTTCTCGCCGGCGCGGTCGTGGCGGGAGTGATGCTCGCGCTTATGATGGCGAACTCTGGCGGGGCCTGGGATAACGCGAAAAAATTCATAGAGGAGGGCAACCTGGGAGGAAAGGGATCGGAGGCGCACAAAGCCGCCGTTGTCGGAGATACGATAGGAGACCCGTTTAAAGACACCTCAGGACCGGCTATGAACATCCTGATCAAGCTTATGTCCATAGTATCGCTTGTCGTAGCTCCTCTTCTTATACTATAAAACGGACGCTTTACTGCGGTCGGGGCCACGGCCCCGACCGTATGTTAACAGCAAATGGAACTGTCCGCTTTTATAGCACGCGAGTTGTCCGCTTTTGCTTTTTTCACTTCAGCCTCCCAGGGCGTAGCCCGAAGAGGGTGAAGTGAAACTGCGGGAACCCCTTATCCGGGTTCTCGGTCTGCTTTCGCCTCCTTTGTTTTTTAACCTGCCTTCACTGTCATATCCGCCCAGCCTGCGCTTCCCATGATACACAGACATGCTCCCGTCCGAATACTCATGCACAACTACCTTAGCCCTCACAAAATGATAACGATCCTTAACCGGCGGGATCTGCAAACTCATACCCTTGTACCTCACGCAGTTGTCGTTGCCCACTACCCTCCGATGCTTCAAACACAGTATATCGTCAAGGTTGGCATCAAAAAGCGGCACAAACGCTTCCCCCTTCTCCGCCGCGGCCACCATGAAACGCCTGTTGAAATCCTCTATGAAACTCTCCTCCAAAAACCTGTTCGCCTCTTCCATCTCCACTATACCACGCTCACGCAACTCCGCGGGCAACCTTCCCTGCAAGGTCCCGAACATCCTCTCGCTGCGCCCCCTGGCCTCAGGGGAATATCCCGGTATCATCAGAATGCCCAGCTCACCCATCGCTCGCCCAAACTGCGTTGGATTCTCCTTGTCCACCTTCTCTCCGGCCACCGGAGTGCTCCAGTAATGGGGCCCCCGGTCACTGTAAAAACTCAAGAATATCCCTTTACTCTCCAATACATCCCTTACCCCTCTCATGCTGCTCCAGGTCCCTTCCTCCGAAACAAAGAAAGCGCTGTATATCTCCCCGGTGGCGTCGTCCATGGTCACCACAAGGTCCCACACCTCCCGGGGAACCCACCTGTGAGTGCTTGCGTCCTGGTGTATCATCTCCCCGGCACACTCCCGCCGCTGCCTGCGCTGGCGGTGCACTCCCCCTCCCCGGGGCCTCCTCGCCACTCCCGCAGAGTAAAGGGTTCTCTTCACCCAGTTGTAGCAGCGACGGCCTCCGTGGTGCTCTTTATACGCCTCGTAGAAGTGAGCCACGTTGCGTTCGGGGTAGAGGGTCTTGTACAACTCCACCACCTCCGAGATCTCCTCCTGCGGGGCCCGGTTGTGGGAGAGCGCTCCCAGGCGCTTATCCAAAAGCCCACGCATCCCTTCGTCCCTGTATCGGACCGCGTAACGACGAAACGTTCTCTCCCCTATCCCGAGCTGCTCTGCTGCTTCTGCCTGTATAACCTTCTTCTCCTTCCACCTCCGGTATACCCTCTCGAACTGGTTCATCCTGACTCTTTGCAGAAACCTCGTCTGGTCCATGGATACCTCCTCCTTTGGAGAAGATAAATCCAGACAATCGCCCTTCAGCAAAACCGGACAGACGGCGTGCTATACTTCCGGACAGATGGCGTGCTATTAACACCGTATTTACACAGTCCTCGAAAATCAGTATAATATTTTTTTCTGTTGCTCCTGACTTCAAAGCAATGACGTTCAGGGGCCTAAGACCAAGACAGGAGGCAGTAAGGATGGCTATAGAGCCAAGGAAGTACGAAACACTTTATCTCGTAAGGCCGGACATATCCCCCGAAGATCTTCTCACGATCCAAAACAGGGTCGAGCAGAGCGTGGCCGGAAACGGCGGGGAAATGATAAAAGCCGAAAAATGGGCCGAAAGAGATCTCGCTTACAGAATAGAGAATTACACCAGAGGTACCTACTACATAGCCGTTTACGCGGCTGAACCCAAGGCCGTAACGGACATAGAAAGATATTTTAACCTCTCGAAAAACAATGTTCTGCGGTTCATGACCGTAACGTACATCGAGGAGGAGCAGAAAACTGCGGGTGCCGAGGTGAACGTTCCTCCGCGACCGTCCGAGCAAGAGGACCAGAGTGCTTTTCAGACTCCCTCTTTAGCACCCGGGGAGAACGCCGAAGGCGGCGATGAGCCGCCCCAGGAAGCCGCAGAGCAGGTTCAGCAAAGCGATGAGCCGCCCCAGGAAGCCGCAGAGCAGGTTCAGCAAAGCGATGAGCCGCCCCAGGAAGCCGCAGAGCAGGTTCAGCAAAGCGATGAGCCGCCCCAGGAAGCCGCAGAGCAGGTTCAGCAAAGCGATGAGCCGCCCCAGGAAGCCGTAGAGCAGGTTCAGCAAAGCGATGAGCCGCCCCAGGAAGCCGTAGAGCAGGTTCAGCAAAGCGATGAACCGTCTCAGGAAGCCGCAGAACAGCCCCAGGGAGACGAAGAGAAGACCCAAGGAGGCGACCAGTCATGAGCAGAAGAGCAATGGGCGGCGGCGGAAGAAGGTTTTACTCCCGCAGAAAGAAACCAAGAGACCTTGCCAAGGAAGGCAAGCAGATAGATTACAAGGACACGGAACTTCTCTCGCAGTTCATAACAGAGAGAAAGAAAATCCTGCCCCGCAGAAACACGGGGCTCTCCAGGCAGGAGCAGAGGAAGGTGGCCATCGCGATAAAGAGAGCCCGTTTCATGGCGCTTTTGCCGTACACGGTAACTCACAAGTGATTCCCAGATACCGCTTAACCGATGCGCGGAGGTAAACAATGAAAGTAATTCTGATTTCCGACGTAGAGAACATAGGAGTCGTCGGAGACGTAAAAGACGTAAAGAACGGGATGGCGAGGAACTATCTTTTTCCCCGCAAGCTTGCGATAAAGGCGACGGAAGCGAACCTTAAGGCCTGGAAAAGCAGAATAGAGGCGATAAAACTGCGCAAAACTGAGATCCTTGAGAACGCCAAGGCTCTTGGGGAAAAACTCGAGGGTCTTGATATCTCCATACCCGCCAAAGCCGGAGAGGGAGACAGGCTGTTTGGATCAGTTACCTCGCAAAACATTTCCGATGCGATCGGGGAAAAGGGATTCGAAATCTCAAGAAGGGACATATTGCTTGACGGCACTTTAAAGGAGCTTGGGACATACACGGTCGCACTGAAACTCCATACGGACGTAACACAGCAGATAACCGTGAACGTCGTAAAAGAAGAAGAGCAAGAGTAAAAGGCAGAACCTTATTGACATTTTTTCGGAGGAAACCGCTATGTCAGACAGTTTAAAAACCCCCCAGTTCGCACCAGTGGGAGAAAAAGAAGTCACCCGAGCCATCGTTGAGGGATTCTCGGAAGAATTCAGCGAATACATTACAAGCGACGTCATAATCGTCGGTGCGGGACCAAGCGGACTCGTGGCAGCAAAGGACATAGCGAAAAGAAAGTACAAGGTTCTGCTCGTTGAAAGAATGAACTACCTCGGAGGAGGATTCTGGATCGGCGGATACCTGATGAACAAGGTCACCGTACGTGCCCCGGGGCAGACGGTTCTTGACGAAATCGAAGTGCCGTATGAAGAGGTCTCAGAAGGACTTTTCGTCGCCGACGGTCCTTACGCCTGTTCGAAGCTGATAGCTACGGCGTGCGAAGCCGGGGCGAAGGTAAGGAACATGACACTGTTTGACGATCTGGTTTACAGGGAAAACGGGAGGGTTGCGGGGATAGTGATCAACTGGACGCCAATCGCAAACATGCCCAAAGAGATAACCTGCCTTGACCCCATAGCTATAGAATCAAAACTGGTAATAGACGCTACAGGGCACGATGCCTACTGCATCTCCAGGCTCTCCCAGCAGGGTCTTTACAAAAAACTTCCTGGGCACGGATCAATGTGGGTCGAGAAATCGGAAGAAGCCCTCGTTGAATACACGGGAGAAGTGCACCCCGGACTGCTCGCGTGCGGAATGGCAGTTAACACAACCTTCGGGCTTCCGAGGATGGGACCCACTTTCGGCGGAATGCTGCTTTCCGGAAAAAAGGTGGCTCAGGTAGCGATAAACATACTTGATGAAATGGAATAGAGACCGGGGCGGTTTCCCGTTCACTGCCATGTAGCGGAACGTAGTATCTACCGACTTTTCGCTATCTTCCTTATCTCGCTCTCGCACTCGGCACATAGAAAACCCGAGTACTGGATATCGAGAACTTCTTTTTGCCAGTGTGAATTAAAAAGCGCGCATCTGCTGTTTTCGCAGAACTCTTTCCCGGAAAAATGATGCAGAAGAGGCTGAAGCACGTAGGGGCCTGTTATCTTCGTTATCCTCTCGTCTTCGTAATCGACGAACTTTCCCCGGAACGCCTCGTCAAGCTCCGAGAGATCCTTTCCCGACCGGATAAACTCCGCCTTTAGAAAATAATACTCCCTGGGTCTTGCCGGGCCTTCCACAAGTCCCGAAGTTGAAATAAAGGACGGGAACCCCGAGATTATAACCCTCGCGTGGTATCTGCGGGATCCGTAAGTACCGAGCAGCCTGCCCGTGATAACCGCGTGAAAGCCGTTTTCCGCAAGTTCGCCGGGATGCTTTCCAAGAAAAAATCGCGAGAATATTCTCTGAACCCAAAAACCGTCATAAAGCCTCTTCTCAAACGGCTCGGACGGCGGATTCGTTTCGAAAAAATCAACGGGCGTTTCAATATTGAAAACCCTGGCCCTTGAGAGAAAGGATTCAAGTTCAGCTATCTCCTCGGCCCCTAGGGAGAGATAACTAAGGAAGTCCCCGCGAAACTCAACCGAGAGACCCAGGTCCGTGAGAAAACCCGCTACTTCTCGGATGACGAGCGACTGCGAAGGGCTGTCTGAATAAAGGTATACGGGGAACATCAGGGCGAAACCCCCAATTCTCAAAAATCGTAGCCGGGTGAGAACTCGGCTATGATTTCAATTTCCACCGGGGAGTCCATCGGAAGTGCGGGAACTCCCACTGCGACCCTCGCGTGGCGTCCGTTCTCAGAGAGTATGTCAGAGAAAAACTCTGAGGCGCCGTTAACCACCTTGTGTTGCTCCGTAAATCCGGGAGCACTCGCCACGTAACCCGTCACCTTCACGATCCTGCTTAGCTGGCGAAGATCTTCCAGGGTATGACTGATCACGGAAAGGCCGTTTATGGCCGCAAGCCTGGCAGCCTCGTAGCCTTCTTCAACCGTAAGATCGGACCCCACTTTGCCCATAGAGAGAAGCTTTCCTTTTTTAACGGGAAGCTGGCCTGATACGAAAATCAGATTGCCTGACACCGTAGCGGGAACGTAGCTCCCCAAGGCCGGAACTTCCTCCGCGAGCTCTATTCCAAGTTCTGCGAGTTTTTCCTCTATCATCACTCGCGCCCCGCTTTTACGCCAAGATATATTGTTCTGCCTCTGCGCTCGACAAGAAAAAGCAGGGTTTCCTTCGACCCGTGCTCCTCAAGCGCTTCCTGGTATTCATCGACTCCGCCAATGGCATCTCCGTTTACCTCCAGTATCACGTCGCCCGGGCGAAACCCCGCTTCGAAAGCAAGGCTCCCGCGCGCAACTCTTGCGATAATGACTCCGCTCGACGCATTGATCTTGAACCGGTCTCTGAGCTGCTCGGTTATCTCGCTTACTTCAATGCCGAGCTCTTCTTCGGCTTTCAGCCTGTCGGGAGACCCCTCGATTTTTTCGTTCTCGGGATGCTCGATAAGCTTTATGGTAAAGACCCTCTCCTTACCGTCGCGAAGCACCATGAATTTCGTATCGACCCCGGGCTCGGTAAGCGCCAGCTTCCTTGCAAGCGTAGCGGCGTCCGGAATCTTCTCGCCCTCGACTGAAACAATAACGTCTCCCCTTCTGATGCCCGCCTTGTCCGCCGGACTGCCCTCCTTGACCTCGGACACCAGCCCTCCCTTGTCGCGGTTTATCCCCAGAGCCTCGGAGATTTCGGGGGTTATGTCCTGAATCATTATTCCGAGCCAGCCCCTGATAACCCTTCCATGAACCTTGAGATGCTCAACGACAATCTTCGCCATGTTTATCGGTATGGCGAAACCAAGGCCTTGGCCGCGCGCCATGACCGCGGTGTTCACCCCTACCACCTTGCCCTCATAGTCAAAAAGCGGCCCCCCGCTGTTTCCGGGGTTAATAGCCGCGTCGGTCTGGATGAAGTTGTCGTATCGACCGATCCCAAGGGCCCTTCCCTTCGCGCTGACTATCCCGGCGGTAACCGTGTGACCCAGGCCGAAAGGGTTCCCGATGGCAAACACCGAGTCCCCTATAGCAAGGGCCGAGGAATCACCCATTTCCACAGCGGGAAGAGGCCCTTGCGGATCGATTTTCAGCAGCGCAAGATCCGTTACGGGATCGGTGCCGACTATCTTGGCAGTGTATTTTTTGCCGCCTTCGAGTATCACCTCGATCTCCTCGGCTTTTCTCACGACATGATTGTTGGTAATTATGTAGCCGTCGGAACTCATTATGAAGCCGGAGCCCAGTCCCTTGTTCCTGAATTCCCTCTCGGGCATCTGATCGGAGAAAAACTTTTCGAAAAACTTCTTGAAGTATTCATCCTGATACGGCGAGCCAAACGGCGACGCCTTCATCACGTTCGTCGTGCTTATATTAACGACCGAAGGGGTAAGACGCTTTACCGTAGACGAGATCGACTCGGAGGAGCCATGGGAGAGGGCTTCTGACAGGGGAAACGAGAAAACCGCTGCCACGATGAAGAAAAAAAGCAGGCGCTTAAGTGATTTCATCAAAGTTACGCTCCGGAATCAAAAATTTTTTAAACTGCGGGACACTGATCTCAAAGGGGATCTTTCAGCATGTTGTCCCAATACCTGAAAAGCTGTCTGCTCGAATACAACCTCACAATATAATCACGGATAGACGAGAGAACACCGCTTTCGGTGTATATGAATTTCCCCATGATCCTCGACTGGTTCTGAACCTTGTTCACCCTTCCCTTTCTTCTTGACTCATACTGCCAGAAGGCGTGAGGGAGGTTCACCGAATCGGTCCTGCAGAGTTCCTCGGCCAAAACGGCCGCCGATTCCATCGCCATTGATACTCCGGCGCCGGCGTTCGGCAGTATCGCGTGAGCCGAGTCTCCGACAAGCACCACTCTCCCTCGCGACCATCTATCCATTCTGAGGTCGTTGTACTCGTCATAGTAAATCTCGCGGGGATCATCAAGACTGCGGAGGACTTCCGGCACCACGCCTCCGAAGTCGGCGAAGCTCTGCCGGATGCTCTCTATTCTCGTATCAAGGCTGTCCCGGACGCCGGATTTTCTCCTCACGCTGGTGAAAACGGCAAGACGCCCGCGCGTCGGCCACATCCCGAGAAATTTCCCCTTCCCCCAGTACTCTATGATTCCTTCGCTTTTGCAGAGGTCCGGGTTGACCCAGAATCCCCAACCGGACATGCCACTGTAGCGAAGCGGTATGTCGCCGAAGACCTCCTTTCGGACTTTCGACCTTATCCCGTCACATCCTATAACGAGATCGTAGGTCCCCGTGCTTCCGTCACTGAACACCGTCTCGACTCCATCCCCAGTGTCGGTGAGGGAAACAACCGTGGTGTTCATCCTGATCGAGTCTTCGCTCACCGCCCCAAGGAGTATGTCCACCAGATCAGGGCGGTAAATGCTTATTATGGGACCGTATTTCTCGACCACGGAATCAATCGTGTAGCTGTTTATAACCTTGCCCCTGTAGTTGGAAATGTTGTAACTGGTAAAAGCGCAGCCCCGCTCCCTGAGCAGTTCATAAAGACCGAGCCCCTTGAGTATCCTGCTGCCTGAGGGCCAGACCACTATCACGTATCCCACATCCCCGAACTTTGGAGCCCTCTCTACAAGGGTAGGATGAAAGCCCCTCTGTTCGAGAAGCCCGCAGAGGGTGAGTCCGGCAACGCCGGCGCCGACGATAAGAACTCTCATGTCGGGACCGTAATGGACACGGCCGTTTGAGGGCATTGGTGTGTTCTCAGCCCGGTTCATGTTTCTCTCCGCTTTATCCGTAAAACCTAAAAATACTGACCTCGGATTATAGAAATTATATACTTATTTACCCAAGCAACAAGACGATTGGGCATAATATACCGTAATGGCTAAAGAGATACGTACAGTAGAGTTTGTCGTCCTGCCTGTTACTAAAGCTAAGGCAACCAAGATGTTCCAATAGCAGGAGCCTGCAGGTTCGTCTGGAACCATTTTCGGGAAAAAAACCTTGCTGACTACCAGGCATTCAAAAACGGCAAGGGAGAAAAACCGAAGACCAGCTACTTCTCACTCGGCGTGGAGTTCACTAGGCTAAGGCATGAGACGCAGTGGATGCTGGAACTTCCCGCCAATCCGATCAAGCACACCCTCAAGTATTTTGCCGATGCGTTAAAAGAGGCTATGGCAGGCAAAAAGGGTTTCCCGAAGCCGAGGAGCAGAAAGAAAACCGCTCCCAGTTTCACCATACCAAGTTCAGCTGGGGTCAGAATACAGAAGATCAACAAAAAGTATTCTTCACTTCTTATTCCCTTGGTGGGTTGGGTAACGCTTACCCGCAGGGGCGGTGTTCCTTACAAGAGCGGAACACCCAAGCAGGCAGTGCTTCGCCATGACGGGCGTAGGTGGAGGGCCATTGTCTTCTACGAAGTTGAAGTGGAAGAAAGGATGGATGCTGGCAAGGTTCTAGGAGTTGACATGAACGCACGCCAAGTAGCCACTTCGGATGGAGATTTCTACTATCTGCCCGATCTTGAGAAAAAAGAGAAGCGAAGGAAATGGTATCAGCGAAAGATAGCAAGACAGATAAAAGGGTCTAACAGAAGGAAGGATACGAAAAGAAAACTTGCGAAGGTAAGCAGAAAGATAGCCAATATCCGCAAGAACTGGATTCACAAGACTACAAAGGATATTTCTGAGAAATGCGGAACTGTAGTCTTAGAAGACCTCAAGGTAAAGAACATGATGGCTTCTGCCAAGGGTACTGTAGAGAACCCGGGAAAGAACGTAAGGCAGAAGACTGGACTTAACCGGGCAATGCTGGATACCGCCTTCGGGAAAATAAGAAGAAATCTTGAGTACAAGTGCGGGAGAGTGATAGAAGCAAACCCTGCGTACACAAGTCAGATATGCTCAGTATGCGGGCATACAGATAAAGAGAACCGTAAAACCCAAGCACGGTTCCTATGTGTAAGTTGCGGTTTTGTGTCCAATGCGGACACGAATGCTGCAATAAACATAAGGCGTCTGGGAATGGCGCGACTGCACGGGGAGGTTTCTGATATTAGCACAGTCCCTGCGAACCGTGAAATTGATACGAGGCTATCCTATTGGTAACCAAGTATACAATTCCCATTATAAACTATTTTGAAAAGACTGCTTAATGCGGTTTTTGGTTACCTTTCCCATTGAGTTTCTCGGAAGCGAGGAAAAAAGCAGAAGTCGGGTCGGAAGCTTGTACCCGGCAAGCTTGTCGGAAGCCCAGCCGCGAAGCTCCTCAAGGTCAATCGAGAAACCCTCCCTTAACACAAGCGCCGCTCCTACCCTCTCTCCCCAGCTCGGATCATCAACCCCTACCACTGCGCACTCTTTGATAAGCGGATGCCCTATCAGCACCTCCTCGATTTCAAGGGCGGATATCTTGTATCCACCTGACTTTATTATGTCTACCGATTCCCGCCCGAGTATCCTGTAGGAACCTCCACGCTCCAAGGATGCAATGTCTCCGGTTCTGAACCATCCGTCACAGAACGCACTTTCCGTCTCCCGCGGTTTTCCCCAGTATTCAAGAAACACGCCTTTTCCCCTCACCCTGATCTCCCCCTGCTCTTGGGCGCCCAGCAGCCTGCCGTTCTCATTAAAAATTCCCACCTCGACCCCAGGCATGGAGAACCCCACGCGCCCCGCCAACCTTTCGCCTCTGTATGGATTCGAAAGAGCCATTCCTATCTCGGTCATTCCATATCTTTCAAGAAGCACCTGCCCGCTTATCTCTTTCCATTTTTCAAGAACGGACACGGGAAGAGCCGAGGAACCGGAAACCATGAGACGAAAACCGAGAAGGCAATCTCTCATGAGTCCTCTCTCCTCAGCGGAAGAATCATCCCAGAGATCTATCAGCTTGGAGTAAACAGTGGGAACGGCCATAAATAGGGTCAGGTCTTTTCTTTCGAATCTCTTCCATACTTCCCGCGCGTCGAACCCGTCCATCATGACACATCTGGCACCGGACCACAGGCAGCATAGAACGACATTCAGTATTCCATGGAGATGATGAAGGGGCAGGATGTTGAGTATCGAATCTTCAGGGGTCCACTCCCACGCCTCCGTCATACTGTTTATCTGGGCTTTTATGCCGAGATGAGTCGATACTACTCCCTTGGGTCTAGAGGTAGTGCCGCTTGTGTATATGATCATCGCCCTTCTCTCTTCGGAGATGCCGGGAAGTTCTCCTCGGGCAGGCCGCAAAACTTCCGGAAGCCCCTGGGACCGCACGCCGACATCAAGGGAAACCCCCTCGAGCTTCTGGGCGAGATCCGGGTGAAAAACCACCGTCTCCGCACGGCAATCCTTTATGACGTACTCTATTTCTCTCGGAGAATGGACGATGCCCAAGGGAACGGACACGCCTCCCGCCATCCATACGCCGAGCTTAAGCGCCACGTACTCGAGTCCCGGGGGAACTAAAAACGCGATCCTTTTTTCCTCAAGGTCTTTTTCGTCGCCGAGAAGGTTAAGCGCCGTAAAGCGTGAGACACGAAGCAGGTCGGCGTAAGTAAACTTTCCCGTCCAGTCCTCAACGGCGACGTTCTGCCCGAACCCTGCTGTCCTTTGTATAAGCTCGATTCCCGCCACGAAGCTTCCTTTAACCTCCCGGTTTTTTGTTCTATAATAATAAGACCTTAAGCACCGGCCCGCAATCTGTGTAAGCGGGCTGTTTTCAGTCAATAACAGCCATGGCGCAGCAACGTGAAATCACCGAACTGGGAAATCCCGTGCTCAGGCAGAGAGCCGAAAGCGTCGGAGACATAAGCGACACGGAAATCCAGGAACTGATTGACGATTTGATTCTAACCGCCGAAGACGCAAACGGCGTCGGAATCGCCGCTCCTCAGGTATCCGAGTCTCTTCGTATCTTCATAATCGCCGGAACCGCCAGTCCCCGCTACCCCGATGCTCCAGAAACGGAAACCAAGGTGGTAATCAACCCCGAGATAGTATCGGTATCAGAAGAGGTGGAAAAAGGCTGGGAGGGATGCCTCAGCATCCCGGGACTCCGGGCGCTTGTGCCGAGATACAAGTCCATCCGTGCCGTCTACACGGACAGAAACAGCAATTCAGTTGAAGAAGATTTCTCGGATTTCGCGGCGAGAGTATTCCAGCACGAATACGACCACATAAACGGAGTGGTCTTTCTCGACAGGGTCGAGAGCTCGCTTGAGATAATTACCGAAAAAGAGTACATGAAACTTGCGACCCAATCCGATCCCGAGGAACAGGAATGACGCTGTCCGCGGGAGCGGGAAAACCAATTTAAGGAGAAATTCATGAGCAAACATCCACAAGGACTTGATCACGCCATAGACCACGGTTTCTACGACGCCGTTTTCCAGAGAAGGTCCCGGCGCTTCGGTCTCGGAATGGAAATCGAGAGGGGACCCCTGCAGTACAAGTCCAAGCACGATCCGGTGCCCTTGTCCGAACTTGAGGAAGCAATACTGGTGTGGACGGGACTAGGCATAAAGAATATAAACCTCTCCGATTTCCCCCCGCACGTGGGTCTTGACCTTGAGATGCAGTTTACGAGCAAAACGATTCCCGCCCTCGGGGACGTGCACAGAACGGAGCTTTTCTACACGAATGACGAGGGGCTATACATGATAAAGATGCATGACCGGCGCGCCGAGGATTTTGAGGGTCTCGAGAAGATGACCCGCCACCAGAGAGTGGACCGGATACTCAAGCTGTTCCGCGAATCGAAGATCAAGCTTTCTGACGGAAGGGCGGACCTGCCGTCAAAACCCCCGGGAATCGCCGCCCACAATCTCTGGAACGTGAACAAGCCCGGAACGACGGTGTTCATGCCGGTGACGGATCTTTCCGCGTGCTTAATCAACCTTTACTTCTTCTACATGAGGCCGGATCACAGGTTTAACTTCGTCGACGAGCTTCACAGCCTGAGACCGCCCGGAACCGCGCACTGGCTTGAGCAAGGCTTTCTTGACAGGTCAAAGAGAATGCCGCTTGTCGAAGCGGAACTTCGATTCGCAAACGGTTACATCGCCGAGCAGGCCTTTATGGGGCAGAACATGGTCCTGACGCTTCAGACCCTGGGTCTCGGAGGATGGCTTTTCAGCGGATTCGCGAGCATGTTCATGCTCGGGGGAACCCCTTTTAACAGGGGGCTGGGCTTCCGGTTCACAACTCCGCAGATACAGGGTGACACGGGGAATCCAAACCCCGTGGCCGTAGGAAGAGACGACCTGTTCCAGTCGTTCTGCCCGCCTTACTACAAGGACATGGGAGAAGCCGTGGAAGCGTTTAACGACATGAAATGGACAAACTGGGAATCGCACAAGCTTCCCTACAAGGACCCGACCGGAGTGCTCGCGGAAGTTGAAAGACCCAGCAAAGACGAGATTCAGGTAGTAAAGGACATCTGCAACTACGTTTACGATACATACGGAAGGTTCCCCGCTTTCTCCGACCCCATGTTCCTTCGGTTCATGGTGCAGGCCCATCATCTGGACCTGGATTTCTACGATAAGTACTACCCGCCTGGGGCGTATACGGAAGCGCACAAAAACCATTTCGCGCGCTGGCATCCCGACATCCCTGATCCTTTTTCGGACAGATAAGCAGCTCCACGCATCATACTTCAACTGCTATGAGACAGGAGGATTACAAGATGAGAAAAAACAAACCGCAGAGAACTTTCGGGCTGCTCATAACGTGGCTTATTGTAGGCATGGTTGCCGTTGCCTCGACAAGTTGCGACACTGATGATGAACACCTCAACCTCGACACCTTTCCTGTTTTTAAAATGGGAATGCTTCTTTCCAAAACCGGGGAACCGGAGATAGGACATAACTACGAACCGGGGGTCAGGCTGGCCGTTAAGGAAATAGAGGAGGCGGGCGTGAGCGTAATTCTTGCCGAGAGAGACAGCGCGTGCAGTCTGGACACGGCAGAAAGATCCTTCAGTCAGCTTATGGATGAAGGCGTACATGGCATTATCGGAGCCGGATGCTCAAGCGCTTCCCTGGGACTTCTCGATGAGATAAACGAACATGAAATGGTAATGATCTCTCCGGTCAGTTCTTCTCCCGTTCTGACTACCGAACCGACCTCGGGCGACGGGTTTTTCTTCAGGTCCAAGCCTTCCGATGCGTTCAGAGCCGTTGTTATCGCCAAGGCTATAGCAGAAGACGGAGGAGGTGACAGCGTCGCCGTAATATACATAGACGATGCTTACGGCAACGCTCTCAAAGATGCCTTAATGGAATCTGTAGGAGGCAGCTCCAGGATCACGGAGATTCCCTATTCTCCGGGAGCTGCGGCTTCTGAGTATGCAGAAGCCGCCCGGCAAGCCGGCTCCTCAAACCCCGACGCCATAGTCATTGTTCCCCTAGGAGCGGAACGCACGGACGTGATAGCGGCGCTGATCACCGCAGGCACGGGACCATCCCAGACAAGAATATATCTTGCCGGTGCCACCCCTCCCAACCTTGACGCAAGCGTAAGAAACCTTCTGGAAATATCCGGCAATGAGGTTCAGGTGGAGGGAATAAAAGGTATCACTACTTCCTTTCCGGAGAATCCGGATTTTGCCCGCCGTATAATGGAGTTTGCCCCGGAGATAGGATGCCCTTCCTGTCCGCGACATGCTTATGATGCCACCGTTATCATGGTTCTTGCCGCCTTGAGCGCGGGGACTGTGGAACCGTCGGAATACGTAAATGAAATAAGCGACGCGACAAGGGACGGCGAGAAGTGTCAGAGTTTCTCAGGCTGCCTCGATCTGGTGGTTGAAGGCAAAGATATAGACTATGATGGAGTATCCGGGACTATCGAACTTGATGATGCGGGTGATCCTACGGAAGGAATTTACGAGATCAGCAGGTACAACGCAGACGGCATTCCGGTAAAGGTGGGAAGCATATCTGTTCCTTGATTGCGAGCAATACACCTGAAGGATTCACGGGTTTTCTCGTGAGCGCTATTCCAAGAAACTTCTCGCCCCAAGGAAACCGCCGCTAATCCCGCTTTCCGCGGAAGATGCATCTGAACGGTTGTTTGACGAGGAATAAAATAACCTGAAAGTTGAATAACACCCCCGCAAAACTGAGAAGGTCGGAGGGCTTCATGTAGATTTGCGAATCCCACACTCCCATCTGCCCGCTTATTACGATAAAATCGCCTTCCACGGACGATTCTTTCACCGTTATCTCAAAATCCCCTGCTGGACTGGCTACTCTCATTAAAATTCTCCCGTGACAGATTAAAAACTCCTGAGTTCATTATACCGGAATCCTCACGCGGGAACCGAAAGGGCCTCTCTCATCACCTCAACCGGGGCGTCTTCGCCCGTCCAGATCTCAAAAGCGTCAACTCCCTGATAAAGGAGCATGCCGAGTCCAGATTCCGCCTTGAGCCCCAGGGCCCTGGAGTCCCTTACAAGCGGAGTAACAGGAGGCTTATAGACAAGATCGTAGACCACGCAGTTCTCACCGAGCAGGGCAAGCGGAAGGCAAAGGGGTTCTATATCGCCCATTCCCGCAGAAGAGCAGTTAATCACGATGTCCGCCCGTTCCATCATCTGCGCTACCCGCTCTTCGTCCTCAAGCGGTGCCGCAGAGAACCCGACGTCTCCAAAGTGCGGAGAAAATTCCTCCGAAAGTTCCTGTGCCTTCAAGTAGGTTCTGTTCGCAATCGCAACGCTTCGGGCGCCGCCTGTACACATCGCCACTATTACCGCCCTCGCGGCTCCACCGGCTCCCACGATAAAAACATTCTTGTCCTGCGGAACGAACTCGAGTTCAGAATGAAGAGCTCTCAGCACTCCAGAGACATCCGTGTTGTAACCCTTGAGCCTGCCGTCTTCGTTAACTATGGTGTTTACCGCTCCGACCATGGAAGCCTCGGGGACAATCTCGTCCAGACCCGCCATAACGGACTGCTTATGCGGAATGGTGACGTTAACTCCGCAAAGACCAAGGTTTCTTATCGAACTTACGGCCCTGTCTATGTTCCCGGGGTCCACGTCAAAAGCCAGATAAACGCAGTCAAGCCCTAGATGCGCGAACGCCGCGTTATGCATGGCAGGAGACAGACTCTGGGATACCGGATGACCGAAAATGCCGTATATCCGCGTTGTGGCTTTTATTTCCAAATCCGCTCTTCCTTCGGGTGGTCGCGAAGAACTTCCCGTACCGAAGCGACATCGTGTTCGATCTGTGCTACAAGCTCGTCCACGCTCGCAAAACGCTTCTCGTCCCTCAGTCTTTCGACAAAATTAACTCTGACTTTCTTTCCGTAAAGATCGTCGCTGAAATCAAAAATGTGGGTCTCTACCGTAAGCTTGCTCTCTTCGAATGTCGGGCGTATCCCTATATTGGTGATACTTTCGTGGAAACCGCCGGGAAGCCTGACATAGGTGGCGTAGACCCCAGGCTTGGGAAGAATCTCCCATTCGGTCTCAATGTTAATCGTAGGAAAACCCAGTTTTCTGCCTCTTCTCTCACCTTCCACTACAACGCCCTCTATGTAGTAATCGTAACCGAAAAACCGGTTCGCCTCGCTGATTTCTCCGTCTCTTACAAGGTTCCTTATAACGCTGCTGCTTACCACCTGATCATCTACCCGAGCCGCGTCGGCAACTACAGTATTAAAGCCGTGAGTTTCCCCCAGGGAGCGAAGAAGATCAACGTTTCCCTTTCTTTTGTATCCAAAGGAAAATCCGGGACCCACAACTATGTCCTTTATCCTGAGGCGCTCAAGTAGGATATCTTTTATGAAATTCTCCGCGCTTACCTTTGAGAGTTCACGGGTGAAGTTAAGGCAGATAACCACATCAATCCCAGCAGTCTCAAGCATCTCGAACCTCCACCCCAGCGGGAAGATGAGAGAAAGTTCCTTTCTGCCGAGAACTTTCTGCGGATGGGGATTGAACGTAATTACGCAGGAACGCGTGGAATTCTCACGCGAGCGGAGTTTCGCAGTCTCTATTATCTCTTTGTGTCCGAGATGAATGCCGTCAAAATTTCCAATGCCCGCCGAGGTCTCGAAATCCAGAGGCTGCTTGGGATCAAAGATAATCTTCATGTTTTCCGAAAACCGATACCGTAAAAAACAAATACCCGCCGGAGGCGGGGAAGGAAAGAATGCAATACTAGCATCTAATGCTTACTAGATTACATTCAGTTTTGCCAATTTTCAAAAGAGATTCATATACATTTGCAATAAAGTGAAGCATACTGTTCGGTACTAGTTCAGGCGAATTATTGACACATTTCTTTTTAAGTGGCACAACAGCATTTTCTAGCCAGATGCCGGGAGTTGATTAATGAAAATAACACAAATCGTTTGCCGATATAATACCGAACCACTTCGCCAAGTGCTCAGTCACTTCGTGCTCTTTTTGATTGTTGTATCAATTATAACTTTGTCCATTGAAACGCTGCCCAATTTAAATCCAGCCACTCAAAAGAAACTTGACATCTTGGAAGTAGCAACAACCGTGTTTTTCACAATTGAGTATCTTGTCCGTATAGCCTTCTCACAAAGAAAATCGAAATATATTTTCAGCTTTTTCGGTATTCTGGATTTAATTGCCATTCTTCCGTTCTATCTTTCTTTGGGAATTGACCTTCGCGCAGTCCGTGCTTTTCGTTTATTCAGAATATTTCGTATTCTTAAACTCGCGAAGTATGACGTTGCCATGGCACGCTTAGGAAAAGCGTTTTCATATATGAAGAAAGAAATTTCAATCTTTCTCTTCACCACATTTATACTGCTTTATCTTTCGGCAGCCCTAGTATACTTTTTTGAACACCCGGCCCAGCCCGAGAAATTCAAATCAATCTTCCACAGCCTGTGGTGGGCAGTTTGTACGCTTACGACAGTCGGATATGGCGATGTATATCCTATAACAACGTTAGGCAGGATCCTCACTTTTATAATTCTGATGCTTGGTATGAGTATCGTTGCGGTGCCGGCCGGACTCATAGCGACAGCATTGTCAAAAGTTATAAGAGATGAAGAACAAAACCACCTATAAATATCACTCCCAGATTAGTAATCATGGAAGATTGAATCAAGAAGAAGATTCTCCTACCTCTTCCAGAAAGACGGCATAAGAAGCACGAGAATCGTGTAGAGCTCGAGTCTTCCTATAATCATGGCCAGCGACAGAATGATTTTCGTAGGCGACCCAAGGTGGGCATAATGATTTGCCGGACCAACCTCGTCAAAAGCGGGCCCGACATTGGTTATGGAAGCAACCGCGGCCGAGACGGCGGATTCCAGAGATATGTCCTCAAGCATAAGGACCACAAGAGCAATGAAACCGCAAAGAAAAATATAGAGAATAAAGAAGCTCGTTATGCTTGAGACCGCCTTTTCGTTTATGCTCTTTCCCTCTATGGTTATGGGAGAAACCACGTTCGGATAAACAAGTCTTCGTATCTCTCTGTGAGCTTTTTTGAAAAGCACCATGATTCTCAGCGCCTTCATAGACCCGGAAGTCGACCCCGCGCACGCACCGAAAAACATCAGCATGAAAATCACCCATTTCACAAAAGCCGGCCACGCGTCAAAATCCGTGGTGGTAAATCCGGTTGTGGTGATAATCGAAACTACCTGAAAAGAAGCGTAGCGCAGAGACTCGGAGAAGGTTCCGTAAACACCGGTCTGGATGAGTTCCAGAGCAATAAACATTGTCGCGGCAATAACGAAAAAGAGATAGAACCGAAACTCGGAGTTCCTGAAAAGCCTCCCGGGCCTCCCGGTAAAAAAGTAGAAATGAAGTACGAAACTCGTTCCGCCGAGGAACATAAAAAACGTAATCAGCCCCTGTATGTAGACGCTGTCATAAGCCCCTATGCTTGCATCCCTGCAGGAAAAACCCCCTGTTGAGAGGGTGCTGAAAGAGTGCGTCAGGGCGTCAAAAAAACTCATTCCGCCGAAAAGGAGAAGTACGGTCAACACTCCCGTAAGACCAATGTATACAATCCAGAGCTTCTTGGCCGTCTCGGCTATTTTCGGGGCGAACTTCTCCGTCGTCGGTCCCGTGGTTTCAAGCCCCATTAGCTGCGCCCCGCCGACAAAAAGCCTGGGGAAAATCGCGATCCCCAGAACTATTATCCCCATGCCGCCGAGCCACTGAGTAAAGTTCCTCCAGAAAAGAATTCCCTTGGGAAGCCACTCAATGGACGCAAGCGCGGTGGCTCCGGTGGTGGTAAAACCCGCGGTTGATTCGAAAAGCGCGTCGACCGGACTGGCGAACACCCCGTAAACATGATAAGGAATGGCACCGAAAACACTTGCAAACACCCAGCAAAGCGCCGCGATCAAAAAACCTTCTCTTCTTCGTATCTCAGTCGGGGTTTCGGGAATGCGACAAATAACCATAAGCGCAAGACCCGCAAGCGATGTTATAAGCGCTGAGATCAGGAAAGCAGAAAGATCATCCTCCGGGTAAAAGAGCGTACAGACAGCCGGCACGAGCATCAGCAGCCCGAGATACATCACGAACTTTCCCGTGATCTGAAAACAGAACCTAACGTTCACGAAACCAGTATCTCTTCAACCTTTTGCACCGCGGCCGGCAGGGAGAACACCACGAGACGGTCTCCGACCTGAGCGACGAAATCCCCGCCGGGGAATATCGGTTTCCCGTCCCTTATGCAAATGCCTATGACTGAATCATGCGGCATTTTACACTCAGAAAGGGGTCTCCCGAGGATCTTAGTATGTTCGGTCACGTCAAACTCGAGAATTTCCCCCGCTCCCTCGTAAAGAAGCGATATGTTAGCCTCTCCGCCGAGATGAAGCGAGTTGAGGATACTATTCGCCACGGCCATGTTTGCGCTTATGGCCCTGTCGATACCGATCGCTTCGAGCACTTCCACGTAATCGGGATTCGAATAAAGCACGGTGCATCGATCAATACCGAGATTTTTCGCAAGAAGCGCGCTGAGAACGTTGTTTTCATCGTCGCCCGTAAGCGCGAGCAGGTAATCGCTTTTTTCAACTCCGGCCTCCTTAAGTATCTCGAGATCGGTTCCGTCACCTTCAAACACCATCACTCCGACGAGCTCTTCGGCCGCAGCCCTAGCCCTTTCATGATCGCTTTCGACAAGTCTTACGGAAAGCCCCGTACCGTGAAGTACCGAAGCCACTTCGCACCCCACGCTGCCCCCGCCGACTATGATAACGGAATGGACCTTCTGGATTTTCAGATTAAAAAGCTTCTTAAGCTTCTCAAGTGCCGAAGGAACCCCGAGAGCAAATACAAAATCTCCCGGGCGAAGTTCCGTATCTCCCCGCGGAATAGTTATCCTGTGATCCCTCTGCAGCCCGACGAAAGTCCAGTTCCTTGGGCTGCTGACGAAATTTCTCAGCTTCTCGTTTATTATGGGTACCCCTTCATCCACCCGGAGTTTGAGAAGCTCTACCTGTCCGCTTGCGAAAAACTCCACCCTCCCCGCAAAGGGAGCGCTTATAAGAGCGCTTATCTTTTCCGAGATTATGCTGCTTGAGCTTATTAGCGAGATGTTCGAATCTCCTATGACTCCCTCATATTCGGCATATTTCGCGTTTCTTACCTCGGCAACGATCTTTTTGACTCCCGATGCATGGGCGATAAACGAAGCGAGTATGTTCGTTCTGTCATCCCCGGTAACCGCAAGAACTATGTCTGCCTTTTCTATCTCCGCCTGTCTCAGGACGGCGGGATCGTCCCCGTTTCCCTCAATTGCCAAGACATCCTGAGTCTCCTTGGCCTTGGCTATGAGCTCGGCGTCTTTCTCAATAACCACAACTTCCTGACTTTTGGAAAGCTCCTTTGAGAGGAAATTTCCAACCTGCCCCAGACCTATTATCAGAATTCTCTGCATAGCAACAAATTAATTCTGCATTTGCTTTTCCAAAACACTGCCGGAAAGCTGAAATAGCCTTACCCCAAAGACGGCTACGAGCAACAAAGCCGCAAGCTGCGCCTGGGAAAGACCCTCTATAAAGCTCGGGGTAGTCTCCCTTATAAATTCAATCAGAAACCTCTGGGTGCCGAGAATCACGAACCCCACTGCCGAGATAAAGCCCACGGGGCGGTTTTGGGCTCTGATTTTCCAGAGAAACACAAAAAGTAAGGCCATAAACAGGGTGTCGTAGAGCTGAGTGGGATGGACACTGACGACTCTCTCGGAAAAAGAAACCGCCCAAGGCAGGGAACACACGGTTCCGTAATCGCAGCCGTTTAGAAAACATCCTATCCTTCCGATCCCGTAACCAAGGATGAGTGCAGGGCATACTATATCAAGAAGCACCTGGAAATCCGTTTTTTTAAGGCTTGAAACGATCCACAGGGCACAGAATATCCCGACCAGGCCTCCCACCGAAGCGTACCCCGATATGAAATAGCGCACCGGGTTAGCGAGAAATTCGGTCAAAGTGGCGTTCTGGTAAAGAAAAAGGATCTTGGCTCCCACAAGCCCCGCGATAAAGCATGCGAGCAGAAGGGCAGAAGGAAGTGTCGGGTCCATTTTCCTGCGGCTTGCCTCTTCGGATACCACCCAGTAGGCAGCCAGATATCCGAGTGCGAGAAACACCGAATACGAGTAGATGACCAGACCTCCCCCGAGATCTAAGAGTACCGGATACATATGGTGTCTCCCCGGATTACTCTTCTTTCAGAAGAGAGTCCACGTTTAACAAAGGCACCGTATTGCCTCCTGAGAACTTGGGAAGGGTGCCGTCCCATTTCTCCGCCAGGCGCAGTTGAATGATCTGCGGATTGTTCTTAAGCGCCTTTGCTTCCCTCTCAATCGCCGCGGCTCTCGCCTTGGACGCCACTTCTATCTCGAAAGCATGGGCGCTCGCGGCAAGCTTTTTCTCCTCCGCGGCGGCTTCCGCCTGAGTTACTCTTCTTATTTTCTCGTTTTTGGCCTGAAGCGCTTCCTGCTCAGCCTTTACCTTGAGTTCGATCGCCTTGTTAAACTCATCCGAGAAATCGAAGTCCGTTATGGCGATGTTAGCTATTCTAAGAGCATTGGTAGAAATTCCCTTCTCGGCCAGAGTAATTGATATGAAGTTGTTTATGGCCTCCTGTATCTCGACTTTCACCTCGGCCCTCTTGGTAACCAGTTGCTCGGCGGTGTACTTGGCAGTAATGGCCTTTACGGATTCCTGAATCGCAGGCTCTATAAGCGTGAGCGACACGGTGTTTCT
Organism: Thermodesulfobacteriota bacterium; assembly: GCA_965207685.1. GTDB lineage: Bacteria > Desulfobacterota_D > UBA1144 > Nemesobacterales > Nemesobacteraceae > Nemesobacter. The sequence goes on from OZ242294.1 coordinate 981,057, forward strand.
CTTCCCTATCTTCTGAAATATGACGGGAGCGAGTTCTCCCGTAATGGAATACTGGAGAGTAACTTGAGTCTGTACCGTCTGGAGGTCCTTGGAAGCAGAAACAGCTTTGGCACTCGCCGCGGTAAGACGGATATCGATCTGTTCAATCTTATCCATGAAAGGTTTTTTCAGGTGGAATCCCTCGGGAAGCGCCCTGGGCTGCACGGCGCCAAGTGAAAAACAGCAGGATAAAAATTATCGGGTAAAAAATATTAAGTTTGGGCAACTGCCGCCTAACTCTCATAAACATACCTCCGTTAAATGCTACGTGCTCATAACATTATAATAATAGTTATACGAAAACATAGACCCATAAAAAACCGGATCCGGGGACTCACCGAAGAGCCTCCCTCGCATCCTTTATGAAAAGGCGGGGCTCCCTCTCCCCGTTTCGGACATTAAAGCGCAGAGCAAAAACCAGATCCATTTTTTCGGGAAGACGTTTTCGGGAAGCGTAAAACCAGATGCAGTTGAGCACAGAACCGTTCTTTTTCACTCTGAACATAACATGCTGCTTTTTAAGCAGGTTCTGACTCACTACATCAACGGCTTTCGAGAGAAAAAGGGGCTCGGGATTTCCCTCTCCGAAAGGCGAGAGGCTTTCAATCTCAGAAACGAGGGTGTCATCTATGGAAGCAAGGCTGATTTCTGAGTCTATATCAAGCCTGCTTTCAGGTTTCTGACCGCTTTTTTCAAGTTCCTCAGAAAATCTCTCCCTGAAAAGATCGATCTTTTCCTCAACAATGGTTACCCCGGCCGCGTAGGCGTGTCCGCCGAACTCAACGAGAAGATCCCCGCACTTTGAGAGAACGGAAAATATGTTGACTCCTCCGAAGGATCTCCCGCTTCCTCTGCCCACGCCGTTTTCGTCTACCGAGATGAGAAAAGCGGGTTTTCCGCAAGATCCGGCCAAGGAGGAAGCCACGATGCCCACGACTCCCCTGTGCCATTCGCGAGACGAGAGAACAAGGGAATTGCTCTTTGAGTATTCGGGCACGGACTCAACCATCCGGGTCGCGTCGCGCAGTATTCTCTCTTCAATACCGCGGCGCTCGGAGTTGCGCTTGTCAAGAAATTCCGCGAGCAAGAAAGCATCCTCTTCGCTGTCGGCAAGAAGAAGCTCAACCGCCTTGCCCGCGGAATCAAGCCTCCCCGCCGCATTTATCCTGGGACCGAGACGAAAGCCGAGATCGAATACCTCTATGCCGTCGCCTATGCCACTTACCTCCTTGAGGGCCCACAGGCCCAGACGCTTGGGATTCCGCATTCTTTTAAGACCTTCTTTCAGCATGATCCTGTTCACGTTTCCCACCGGCACGCGGTCAGAGACCGTCCCAAGCGAAACAAGATCAAGAAAATCTCCCATGTTGGGTTCCTCGACGGTCTCGAAGTATCCCTCCTCCCTCAGGGTTCTTCTAAGGGCGAGAGCGAGATTAAATGCCACGCCGACGCCCGAAACCTCTTTTCCCGGGTACCTGCAGTCCGTTTGGCGGGGATTGAGAACGGCGACAGCCTCGGGCAGCTGGCCACAGAAGCTGTGATGATCCGTGACTATGAAGTCCATTCCCAGCGCGCACGCCTGCGCCACTTCATCCACGGCCGTGGTCCCGCAGTCAACCGAGATTACGAGCGCTACCTGCTTTTGCTTAAGATCGCGAAGCGCCTTGGAGTTCACTCCGTAACCCTCCTTGAACCTGTCGGGAATATAGTAGATAACGTCGCAGCCGAGAGCTCTAAGAAAACCCGTCAGAAGAGAGGTCGCCGTGACGCCGTCAACATCGTAGTCTCCGTAAACTGCGACTTTTTCTTTTTCGTAAACGCACCTGCAGAGGCGCTCCACCGCCTCCTCCATACCTTTCATCAGGAAGGGAGAAGGCAGGTCCGAGAGGGACGCGGAAAGAAACGCCTCGGCGTCCTGAGCAGAATTTATTCCCCTGTTTACCAGAAGTCCCGCGGTTATCGGCAGGATGCCAAGCTTTGCTGAGATTTTCTCAACCGGCCCTTTGGCGGGTTTTGCTACTACCCATTTTCTTTTCTTCATAAGAATTCCGCGGGGAGAAATTCAGGAAGAGACGCTTTCTTTCCTCAAGTGTTCAACGAGTCCCAGAAGCCCGAGGTAATAACTGTGCGCCCTGAAGCCCGATACGACGCCGAGCGATACTCCCGAGATAAATGATTTCTGCCTGAAGTCCTCCCTTTTGTATATGTTGGAAATATGAACTTCCACAACAGGCATTCCGGTTGAGAGTATGGCGTCCCTTATGGCTACGCTTGTATGGGTATAGGCGCCGGGGTTTATGATTACCCCGTCGAATTTCCCGTAGGCATCCTGTATGGCGGTGACTATCTCCCCTTCTGAATTCGACTGAAAGAAGGAAAGCCCGACATCTCCGCCTAGAGAATCGGTTTTCGAAGAAAGAAAAGATTCGATCTCAGAGAGGGTAAGACTTCCGTAAATCTCAGGTTCCCTCTTGCCCAGCATGTTGAGATTCGGACCGTTTATGACAAGTATTTCCATGGGACAAAATACCGGGAGTAATGATAATTAAAAGGCTCAGAAAAACCAAACGGGGTTTCTATTCATGGTAGGCAGGAAATCTTTTGCTGCTCTATAATAAGGGGAAATTCCCTCGCAAAGATGAGACTTGTTATTAATCATGGAATGCCTATAATATGATTTATACACAGTATGGTTATTAATCATGAAATGGAATTGGCAAAAACCCGACTGGCCCGATTTTAGATATAAATCCGAGGCTCTAGAGCGTCGGGAACAGGAATTTCTGCACAGCTCAGGCCTGCTTTTTGGGGCTTATAAACATCTGGATTGGGAAGACAGAGACAAGCTTAAGATAGAAATTATAAGTAACGAAGCACTTAAAACGTCGGAAATAGAGGGAGAATATCTTGACCGGGATAGCCTGCAGTCATCCATACGTCGTCATTTCGGTCTGCAGATACATAAGCAAGACATAAAGCAACCTGAGGAAGGGATTACTGACATTATGGTTAATCTTTATGATACCTGTGAAGACCCCCTAAGCCACGAAATGCTTCATCACTGGCACTACATGCTGACTTTTGAACGAGATGACCTGCGGGACATCGGTCGTTATCGTACGGGCAGGGAACCGATGGAAATCGTTTCAGGACCTTTGCACAGACGGAAAATTCACTTTGTGGCACCTCCCGCAAGCCAAGTGAAAAAGGAAATGAATAGATTTGTCCGCTGGTTTAACCGAACCTCTCCAGATGGCAAGTCTCCGTTGCCCGCATTGACGCGTGCCGGGATAACTCATCTTTATTTCGAGTGTATTCATCCATTTGAAGATGGAAACGGCCGTATAGGCAGAATGCTGTCGGAAAAGGTGTTGGCGCAAGCGTGCAATGAACCAACGTTAATAGCCCTTGCCACCATTATAGAGCGAGACAGAAAAGCTTATTATGATGCACTTGGAAGAACGAACAAGAAGAATGAAATAACGCAGTGGTTAGTCTATTTTGCCGATATGATTCTAGAGGCTCTCCACTATACACAGACATATATTAAATTTCTTATTGAAAAAACAAAGCTCCTCCCTCCGCCGCCATGGATCCGGAACGGGCGACAGGGCGACCCTGAAGGCTTCGGCTGTTCTGCCCGCGCTTTTGTATACATGTATCAACAGGTCTGAAGCCTGAGTGTTCCGGCGATCCAGAGAAATCGCTCTTTTGAGTTCCTCCTCCGCGGCAGCGGCATTCCAGCACATAAGATGCGCCCGGGCCAGAATGAGTCTAGCCCGGCTGCTATCACCTTTTTTCTCCGTAAAATCGGAAACCGTGCGCCTCGCCTTGGTTACCTCTCCAAGCGCGAGATGAACTTCCGCCAGCGCGAGAAGCGAATCGGAGTCGGGAAACATCCTCAAGGTATATTCGTACTTTTCCCTGAGCGCTTCAAGCTCAGGCTGACTCAGGGTCTTAAGCTCGTCCATAAGTCTCGTTGTTTTTACAAATCTCGGTAATCGGCACCGCTTTACCAAGAATACCGCAACGCAGTGAAGCGGACAACACCAACCGAGACGCCGCCGCGGCCGGCAGCTACCCCCTTTTCAGAAAAGAAAACATCTCCACTTCCTTTATGCCGACGAGTCTGGCAAGCAGGAAATAGAGTATGACGCCCAAACCCACCGAGGCGGCCATAACCAGCGCCTTGTCAAGGGAAAAACCGGTTTCGCTCCAGGTAGAAAAACCGGCGACGGCGCTCACCGCAAAACCCATGATTACTGCGATCGCGAGAATCCTGAGCGAAAAGAAGAGGATATCGCGGGAGAGAAAATGCCCCAGACGCCCATTGAGCAGGACGACCAGTAGAACAAAGTTCGCCACCGAGGAGATTGAACTCGCAAGCGCAAGACCCAAGTGGTCAAGCGAGAAGACGAACCCCAGAACGAAACCGCAGACCGCGTTCAGCAGAAAACAGAAAAACGCCACCTTGACCGGCGTTTTCGTGTCCTGAAGGGCGAAAAAGGCGGGCACGGTGATTCGGATTCCTCCCACCGCGAAAAGACCGAGTCCGTAACCCAGGATAGCCTGGGAAGTATTTATGACCGCCACGTAATCAAACTGGCCATGCTGGTAAAGAAAGTTGCAGAGGGGCACCCGAAGAGCCACTATTCCGACCATTGCGGGCACCATTATAAACAGCATGCGCCTGAGGGAACGCTGATATTCTGCGCCGAAGCCCCCGTAATCCTCCCTCGCCGCGTAGCCCGAGAGAGCGGGAAGCGTAACGGTCGCCAGGGAAACGGCCACCACCCCGAGGGGAAACTCTATTATCCTCTCCGCGAAATAAAGGTAGGAAACTGTTCCCTCGGACATAAAGGACGCATACTGGGTGTTTACGAGTATGTTGAGGTTGTAGACCGCTATTCCGAAAAGCTGAGGGAACATGAGAAGCGCAAGTCTCCTGACCGCGGGGTGATTGAGGGTTTTTGTAAAGCCGAACATGAATTTTTCTTCGCGAAGATAAAACAGATGGAGCGCCAGCTGCACCGCCCCCCCGCCAAGGACCCCGAAGCAGAGAGAAACTATAGGCACTTCAAATTCCCTGTAGAGAAACAGGGCGCTTGCTATTATGCACAGGTTGAAAAGAACCGGAGAGAAAGCCGGGGCGAAGAAATGCCGTACGGAGTTAAGAACCCCCATCGCGAGAGCCGTAAGAGATATGAAAAGCACGTAGGGAAAAATAAGCCTGTTAAGATAGACCGCCAGGTCAAAAGTCTTCTGATCAAATCCATAGGCAAAGAGCTTCACCAGCCAGGGGGAAAAAATTATCCCCAGCGCCACGACTAAAACGAGAATGATGGAAAGCACGGTGAACGCGGAACGCAGGGCGTTCTTTGCCCCCCGCCTGTCCCCCGATTCAAGATACTCAGAAAATATGGGTACAAAAATCGCCGCCAAGGAACCTTCAGCGAAAAGACGCCGGAGCAGGTTGGGGATACGGAACGCGACGTAAAAGGCATCGGTCTGGAAACCCGCCCCGAAAAGCGCCGCCACCACGACGTCCCGCAGATATCCTACTATCCTGCTCAACAGGGTAAGAAAACTTACTAACCCCCACTTGCGCTTATTGTCTTCTCTTGTTTCCATGAAAATCCTATTCCTCCGGCAGATCGCCGCTTTCGGGAGGAGCAACAAATTCAAACTCTATTTCCTCCCTGAGGGCTTCCAGCACCCCGCGTGTTTCCGAAGTGAGTTCAGGAGTGGTAATCACCTTTACTATCATCTCTTTGGGGATTTCGGTTCTCACCCACATCAAGTGCCCGTAGGTGCCAAGTATCGCCTGCAAGAGAACATTGGAACTCTTGTCCGCAAGTTTTATAAAAAAAATTGACATTTTTTCCGAAGCAACCCCATATGGAATCTCACCCTGCAAACCATCGTGTCCTCGGATGAGAGTATATACAAAATAAGCCAACAAAGTAGAATTCCGCCCCCAACGGATAGTATCTTTTCTTAACTCCCCTCACAGCAGCATCCATTATTAAAGTAATATCTAGCCTTATATTTTTACCGCTCACGCGCTGAAAAGATTAACTATTTCAAAATGTTACTTGACTTTTTGCATGTTTTTTTATAATTTATGAATTGGCATAGCAAGAATATATTATGGCATATAATGGCAGAGGATAGCATAGAATGTTCAGAGGAAGATACGAACACACTATGACCAAGACCGGAAGGGTCAGTATTCCTTCGAAGTTCAGGGAGGTCTGCAGAAAAAAATATTCCGACGAGACCTTCGTAATCACGAACTTTGACCGCTACCTCATCGCCTACCCAATAAGGGAATGGAGCGAACTCGAAAAGAAGCTCTCCAAGATATCCATAACCGACAGCGAGGTGACTTCTTCAATACGCTATCTCATGGGAAATGCGGTTGACTGCCCCGTAGACAACCAGGGAAGAGTTCTGATTCCTCAGTCGCTACGCTCATACGCCGCCATTGAAACTGAGGTCGTTCTGGTCGGCATGCTGAAAAAAATAGAGATATGGTCAAAGGAGATATGGGAGAAGGAAAACGGCTCAGGAGCATTTGAGACTTTCATACAAAGCAGGGAGGTGCTCGCTGGATATGGTCTCTAAAAAAATAAGAGCCGCGGACGCAAGTTCTCAGCCGCAGGAACAGTTTCACTCTCCGGTCATGGCAGGAGAGGTAGTTGAATATCTCGACCTGCCGGAAGGCGCAGTCGTGGTCGACGCGACTATTGGTCTCGGCGGACACTCCGAACAAATCCTTAATGAATATCCTTCGATATCGAAGCTGATAGGCATGGACGTTGACCAGGCCACGATCTCTCTTGCAAAAGGCAGGCTTTCGGCCAGCGCAGAAAAAGTAGAGATAGTGAACAGAAATTTCATACACATTAAAAACACGGTCAATTCCATGGGAATAGAATACGTGGACGGCATCGTCGCCGATCTGGGAATCTCCTCTTTCCAACTCGAGCGCAGCGGCAAGGGATTCAGCTTCAATAGAAACGAGTTCCTCGACATGAGGATGGACGCGGGTCTTCAGTTCTCCGCCTACGATCTTGTAAACGAAATGAAAAGCGAAGAGCTTGAATACATACTGAAAAGATACGGCGAAGAAAAGTTCGCGCGGAGAATCGCTAACTCGATAGTGAAAAGCAGGGCGAAAAAACCCATACAGACTTCCTTCGAACTGGCCTCGATAATATCGAACTCAATTCCCAAAAAGTTTCATCCGAAAAAAACGCATCCAGCAACCAAGACTTTTCAGGCGCTTCGAATCTCTATTAACAACGAACTAGACAACTTGGCAATCTTCATCGAGGAAGCCGTGAAGATCCTCAATACAGGGGCGAGGTTGGTGATCATCTCCTTTCACTCGCTTGAAGACAGAATAGTTAAGAACATGTTCAGAAAACTTGATTCCGTGTGTTCTTGTCCTCCGGATCTTCCCGTATGCGCATGCGGAAGAGTTCAGCAGGTAAGAAGGGTGACCCGCTCGGTCGTAAGGCCCGGAAAAAGAGAAGTGGCGGAGAATCCCAGAGCTAGAAGTTCAAAAATGAGAGTAGCAGAGGGGGTATAGCCACAAATGAGAAAAAAGCTTGCCGTAAGGAAAAAAAGAGATAGAGGATTTCCCCTGCGCACCGCGATCATTCTCGGGGTCTTGTTTGTAACGGCCCTTTGCTTTCTGCGCGTCAAGATTGAACATACGAGGACCGGTTACGAGATCTCGAGAAACAAAGAGAAGGAAATGGAGCTCATAAAGGAGGGCCAGATTCTTAGCTACGAACTTTCAAAGCTAAAGTCTCGCGAATTTCTGGAACCCGTGGCAAAGAAAATGGGTTTCAGATTCGCCACTTATAAAGATGTCGTTTTCGTTGAAGAGGTAGTGCTTGCTGGAAGGGCAGAATGAAGCAGTCAAAAAAAGGAAGATGGAAATTTTATATTACCACGATTTTTATCACAGGCCTTTTTGTGGCTTTGGGATACAGATCCTTTGAACTCCAGGTGCTCCAAAGCGAGAAGTTTTCCGCCGGGGCCAAGAAACAGCACAGCAGGGTTTACAAGATGCCTCCGGTACGGGGAACCCTGTTTGACCGGAATAAAAAGCCTCTGGCCACAAGCGTCTGGGCAACTTCAATCTATCTGAATCCCAAGGAAGTAAAAGACCCGGACAAACTTGCACGGGCGCTATCGAAACCACTGGGCCTGTCCCGTAAGAAACTAACCGGCCTTACACGCTCTAATAAGCCCTTTGTATGGATCAAAAGAGGAGAGGATCCCGGAACAGCAAAAAAGATAGAGGCCTTGGGTCTTTCGGGAGTCGGTTTCGCCGAAGAACCGAAAAGAATTTACCCCAAGGGTTCCCTGCTAGGGCAAGCGATTGGATTCACCAACGTGGATCTTAAGGGAGTGGAAGGTCTTGAATACGGCTTCGAGAAGATGCTTGCCGGCAAACCCGCCACGGCGAGAATCAGAACCGACGGCAGGGGAAACCGTATATCCGACATCCTGCTAAATGCAAAAGAACAGTCCACGAAGGGAAACGATGTGCTGCTCACCGTGGATTCCAATATACAGCACATAACGGAAGCTGCGCTCGAGAAAGGCATAAAAGAAATAAAAGCGGATAGGGGAGCCGTCCTCCTGATGAATCCTCAAACTGGTGAGATACTCTCCATGGCCTCCTATCCGTTTTTTGATCCCAACCGCTTCGGCGAATTCTCCCAGAAAACGAGAAAGAATCTCCCCGTGTGGATGTCCTTCGAGCCCGGTTCCACGCTGAAGGTATTTTTGGCGGCGACGCTGCTTGAAGAAAAAATGGGGGATGAAAATACCGAGTACGACTGCGAAAACGGAAAGCGGAAAATCGGCCCGAAAGTAATAAAAGACGTGCACGGCCACGGAATCCTGACGGTTTCCGAAACCATAACGTACTCAAGCAACATATGCGCCTGGAAAATGGGCAAGACCCTGGGAAAGAAAAAACTTCACGACTCGCTCAGAAATTTCGGTTTCGGAGAGACGGTCGGAGTGGACCTCCCCGGGGAAGCAAGAGGGAGAATACAGAATCTAAGAAACTGGGGAGATATAGAACTGGCGACGATATCGTTCGGGCAGGGAATATCGGTAACGGCAATCCAGCTGGCGACCGCACTTTCGAGCATCGCAAACGGCGGATATCTGATGAAGCCTTATATCGTGAAGAAAATAGTCTCGCCTGAGGGAAAGGTTCTCATGGAAAGAAGACCGGAGCTTGTTAAAAGAGTCGTTTCATACGATACGGCTTCGAAGGTCACCGGAATCCTCGAACAAGTGGTGGAAAACGGCACAGGAAAGAATGCCAGTATTCCCGGCTACAGAGTCGCCGGAAAAACAGGCACGGCACAGATGCCCAATCCGGAGACCGGCACTTACTACGAAAACAGATATCTTTCGTCGTTTATGGGTTTCGCCCCTGCTGACGACCCGCGTCTTGCCCTTGTCGTAATTGTCGAGAACCCCAGAAAACATACATACGGGGGGATAGTCGCAGCGCCCATTTTCAAGTCCATAACAGAAAAAATCCTGTTTTACATGCAAATACCCCCGCGCCAGGAAAAGATTGAAGAAACCGTCATGCCGGACATGGTGAACAAAAGCACAAGAGCTGTCATGAAGTGGGCGGAAAAGGAAGAAGTGTCGGTCAGGTTCATAGGAAGCGGCTACGTGGTCAGCCAGCATCCACCTTCGGGAGAAAAGATAAGAAGGGGAACGGACTGCACTTTTACCCTCAAGCAGAACATATGAGATTAGCAGATGTTCTGAGAAACGCGGGAATTGAAACTCTAACTGGATCGAAGAATCCGGGAGATACGGAAATTACGGGAATAACTCTCAACTCTCAGAACGTGGAACCGGGATCCCTTTTTATTGCCATCAAGGGCAAAGTCACAGACGGGCACAATTACGCCGTCTCTGCGGTAAAAAAGGGGGCGGTTGCGCTTCTGCTTGAGGAGGTCTCAGCGGAAATCCCGGACCTCGGAGTTCCCTTCGCAAAAACAACTGACTCCAGGACCGCAGCATCCATCGTCGCCTCCAATTTCCACTACCACCCTTCCCTTGCAATGAAGGTCGTTGGGGTGACCGGGACAAACGGAAAAACCACGGTGTCTCACATGATAGAAGCCGGCTGGAAAGCCGATGGGATGAACACGGGGCTTATGGGAACCATAGAGAACAGATACATGGGGAAGACAGAGCCTGCCTCCCTTACAACCCCCGATCCCATAGCTTTTATGAGCATGCTGCGTGAAATGAAAGACGCCGGAGTGACAAACGTCACGCTCGAGGTGTCCTCGCACGCCCTTGATCTGAAAAGGGTCGACGGATGTCATTTCGACGCGGCAGTATTCACGAACCTCACCCAGGATCACCTGGACTACCACAAGACGCTCGAAGATTACTTCAGGGCTAAGGAAAGGCTTTTCTCGGAAATTCTCGAGAAAAGCGCGAAAAAAGAGGTGTTCTCGATAATAAACGCGGATGACCCTTTCGCAAACAGGATATCCGTCTCGAAAAAAGGTCAGAAAATAACGTTTTCCACAAAAAGAAAAGAGTCCGTCGTATTCGCGGAGAATTTCACGCTTGATTCTGGAGGCATAAAGGCCAAGCTGGCCACCCCGTGGGGCAAGGTGGAACTTGATTCAAAACTCATGGGGAAACACAACCTCTATAACATGATGGCGGCAACCGGAACGCTCCTCTCTCTCGGTTCGTCCCCAGGGACAACCGGGAGAGCGCTGAGTGAACTCAGGCGCATACCGGGAAGACTCGAGAAAATCGAAACCGCCTCGGGAATAGACGTTTTTGTGGATTACGCTCACACTCCCGACGCGCTTGAAAACGTCCTTGCGTGTCTGAAACCTCTGTGCACGCAGAGACTCATCACTGTCGTGGGTTGCGGAGGAGACAGAGACAGGGGAAAACGTCCACTTATGGCCACGGTGGGACGCAGGTATTCGGACATGCTGATAGTGACTTCTGATAACCCCAGAACGGAAGACCCGGAGAGGATAATAGCGGATATGACCGAGGGAGTAGACCCCCTGGATCCGGGGGTAGTGGTAATAACCGACAGGGAAGAAGCCATAAAGCACGCCGTGGATAAGGCCGGACCCAGAGACACGGTCCTTATAGCGGGAAAAGGTCATGAGGACTACCAGATAATCGGCACTGAAAAAATTCATTTTGACGATAGGGAGATCGCAGGGAAATACCTTGAAGCCAAGGGCAGGAGAGGACTTTGAGATTCAGCCTTGACTTTCTGCTAAATTCCACGGGGGGAAGCCTCGTCGGCGGCAAGATGCCGGTCGGAGCTTCGGGGATCTCCATCGATTCCAGAAATATAGAAAAAAACCAGCTCTTCGTCGCCATAGAGGGTCCTAACTTCGACGGGCACGATTACGTCGCCGAAGCCTTTGAAAAGGGTTCCGCAGGAGTGATAGTGGAAAAACACCCGCAAGCACAGGACTCGAAGCGCAACTGCGGGGCTATAATAAAGGTCGAATCCACGCAAAAAGCCCTCCTCGAGATGTCAAGACACTGGAGAAATTCGTTTCCCGACCTAAAAGTCGCCGCCATTACGGGTTCGAACGGAAAAACCACAACCAAGAACATGACCCACAGCATACTGTCCGTATCGGGAAACGTGCTCAGCACCCACGGCAACCTGAACAATCAGATAGGTCTTCCGCTCAACCTCCTCAAACTGGATAAGAGCCACGATTTCTGCGTACTCGAGATGGGAATGAACTCTTTTGGAGAAATAAGGACACTAGCGGACATCGCCTCGCCCGATGTGGGGACGATTACCACGATAGGCAAAGCCCACCTAGAGGGAATGAAAGATCTTGAAGGAGTCGCGAAGGCTAAAGGAGAACTGGTTGAAAATTTCGGAGAGAAAAACACTTTCTGCGTAAATATTGACGATCCCTGGGTGGAGAAGATAGCGGCTGGCGTGCACTGCCGGAAGATCACGTACGGAGTTACCTCTCCGGAGGCTTTCATAAGGGCAGACGACGTCAGCCACGGGGAAATGGAGTTTATTGAATTCACTATACACATCGGCAAGCAGTCCGCCAGGGCGATAATAAAGGGAATAGGCACTCACAATGTTTCAAACGCGCTTTCCGCCTCCGCTCTCGCGTATTCGCTTGGATTCGGAATGGACGAGATACTGGAAGGTCTTGAGAAGCACGTTCCCTCCGCCATGCGCCTTGAGGTTATCCGCACCCCTTTCGGCTTCAGAATCATAAATGACTCATATAACGCAAATCCCGACTCGATGCGCGCGGCGCTTGATGAACTCGTCGCTCACCGGCGCGGCAAAGCGAAGGCGGTAGCGGTTCTCGGGGACATGCTGGAGCTAGGAGAAAGCAGCGAAAGGGAACACCAGCTGATCGGGGAACATATCTCGAAGCTCGGTCTTCATATGGTGGTGGCCATGGGAGAATTCTCCCGGTCGCTCGTATCGTCCGTACGTGGACAGACGGCGTGTCACGTTGCGGAGAGCCCGCACGAGGCAGCGGCCCTGCTTCTTGACGTGTGCCGGGAGGACGACTTGGTGCTTGTAAAGGGGTCCCGGGGAATGAAGATGGAAACGGTAATACAGGTGCTTTACGAAAAATAAGCCATGCTCTACTTTCTGCATCTTTTAAAAGACGAATTCATTTTCCTAAATGTTTTCAAGTATATAACTTTCCGCTCTTTCGGCGCCGGACTGACTTCATTTATCCTCTGCGTTCTCCTCGGGAAAAAGCTGATCGACCTGCTAAAAGCGGCGCAGTTCCAGGAGACCATACGCAAGGAAGGACCCAGCAGTCACGGCGTAAAAGCCGGCACTCCGACGATGGGAGGAATATTCATCGTAATGGCCATAATGATCTCATCCCTTCTGTGGACAAACTTCCTCGTAGACAAGGTCATGCTCGTGCTTCTGTTCACGGCAAGCTTCGCCGTCTTGGGATTTTTCGACGATTTCATGAAGGTAAAGAGAGGAAAGGGAATAAGGGCAAGGGTGAAGTTTCTCTGCCAGACGCTCCTAGCCGTGACTTTCGTGGTAATTCTCTGCATGAACGAAAGCGGAAGTTTTTCAATGTCCATGAGGGCCGGCGAAAGCGCAGTGTATTCCTCGACCTCGGTGGTGTTTCCGTTCATAAAGCAGGCAGTTGTGGATCTCGGATATCTCTACATACTCTTCGCCCTTCTGGTCACCGTGGGTTCTTCAAACGCAGTGAATCTCACCGACGGCCTTGACGGTCTGGCCATAGGTTCGATCGCTATCGTAACCACCACCTACATAGTCTTCGCTTACCTCGCCGGAAACCTGCAGTTTGCAAGCTACCTGCAGATCCCCCACGTACAGGGAGCCGGGGAAATAGCCATTTTTCTCGCAGCGGTCGGAGGAGCATGCCTGGGGTTTCTCTGGTACAACTCCCACCCTGCCGAGGTTTTCATGGGAGACGTGGGTTCCCTCGCGCTTGGGGCGGCTATAGGATTCAGCGCCCTGATGATAAAGCAGGAAATACTCCTGATAGTGGCAGGGGGGATATTCTTCGTGGAAACGCTTTCGGTGATAATCCAGGTGATATCGTTTCGCTCCACAGGTAAAAGGGTTTTCAGAATGACGCCCCTTCATCATCACTTCGAACTTGCCGGATGGGCGGAATCAAAAGTGGTGGTGCGTTTCTGGATAATATGCGTGGTTCTTTCCATTCTCGCTCTTTCAAGTCTGAAGATAAGGTGATCAAATGGAACTCGAGGAAAACAAATTCTTGGTTGTGGGGCTCGGGATAACCGGAGTAGAGACTTCAAAATTCCTTCGCTCCAAAGGAGCCCCGGTGAAGGCAACAGACTCGAGGGAGGAAGGGGAGCTCGGACCCGTGGTGGAAAAACTTGCGGCAGGAGGCATGGAGGTCCGTTGCGGGACTCATGCGCCCGAATTCTTCGAATGGGCCGATACGATAGTGCTGAGTCCCGGGGTAAGGTTCAATCTTCCCGAGATCAGGGACGCTCAGGCGGCGGGGAAAACGGTAATAAGCGAAGTCGAGCTTGCGTGGAATTTCATATCAAAACCGGTAATAGGCATAACGGGAACAAACGGAAAGACAACGACCACGTCCCTTCTCTCGGAAATGCTCATACGAAGCGGAATGAAAATCTTTACGGGGGGAAATATAGGAACGCCCCTTATATCGGTGGCTGAGAAAGACGACGAATACGACTTTCTGCTGCTTGAACTCAGCAGCTTCCAGCTCCAGGGAATAAGGGATTTCTCGCCCCATGTCGCGGTTATTCTCAACATATCGCCAAACCACCTGGACCACCATTCGAGCATGGAAGAGTACGAAGCGGCCAAGCTCGGGCTTTTTGCAAACCAGGGAGAAGATGACTGGGCCGTGTTCAACGCGGACGACCCAACGGTGCTTAAAGGCTCGGACAGTTTCAGGGCGAAAAAAATATCTTTCGGAACAGGCAAGGAAAAAACCGACGTCTACTGCAGTGAAGATGGGATAGTGTTCGGGGAACTCTCCTTCTGTCTTCGGAACTCGGCGCTTGTCGGAGAACACAACAAGGAAAACATAATGGCCGCGGTGGCCGTTGCGGGAGCGCTGGGCTGTCAGCAGGATCCTGTGCAGAAAAGCATAAACGAATTCCGCCCGCTTCCGCACAGAATGGAATTCGTGCTGACGATAAGGGGGGTAAATGTGTATAACGACTCAAAATCCACAACCCCCTTCGCCACTCTGAGAGCAATTGAGAGCCTGTCCTCCCCGATCGTACTGGTTGCCGGAGGAAAGGACAAGGGAGTTGACTATGGCTGCCTTAAGGACGCAGTAGCAAGCAAGGTAAAAGCCCTGGTCCTGATAGGGGAGACAGCAGAGAAAATGCGTGCCCAACTGGGCAACCTGGCACAGACAACGTGCGCGGGTTCCCTGCAAGAGGCGGCTCAAAGCGCCTTTGAACTGTCGGAGGCCGGGGACACGCTCCTGTTTTCACCCGGGTGTTCAAGCTTTGACATGTTCAATTCATACGAAGAAAGGGGAGAGCTGTTTAAGGAGATCGTAAGAAATGTTTGATTTCAGAAACAGGGATTTTGACATACTGCTCCTTGGGCTTGTGCTTATAGTGGCGGGAATCGGGGTGGTGGCCGTATACAACTCAAGCTCCATATACTCGCTTGAAACCTACAACAACTCGATGCGGTTTCTCAAGTTCCACATCCTATATCTTCTCGTTGGAATAACGGCCATGGTGACACTGATGCACGTGAAACCGTCTTTTGTAAGAAAACTGGTTTACCCGGGCTATCTGCTCGGGCTCGCTTTACTCATAGTCGTGCTTTTGCCGGAGATAGGAAAGGAAGTCGGCGGGGGACGTAGGTGGATTTCGGTCTGGGGATTCTCGTTTCAGCCGTCTGAGTTCTGCAAGTACATGCTGGTCATCTACATGGCGCATTTCCTGTTCAAGAAGGAAGACAAGATGGACAGCTTCTGGATCGGCATTTTTTCTCCCCTGCTTGCCGGTGGCGCCTACGTAGCTCTTATCCTGGCCGGACCGGACCTTGGAACCTCTTTTTTAGTTCTGGCGATTCTTTTCATAATGCTCTTTGTCGGAGGGGCAAAACTCCGGTACCTGCTCAGTATCGGGGTCGGGGCCGTGGGACTTCTCGCATTGGCCATCATCAAAGAGGGTTACAGAATGGAGAGGATAATGTCCTTTCTTGACCCGTGGAAAGATCCCCTCGGCTCGGGATATCAGGCCGTTCAGTCGTTCATGGCCTTCGGTCTCGGAGGAATATACGGAAGCGGACTCGGAAACAGTTCCCAGAAGCTCCTTTTCCTTCCCCAAGCCCACACGGATTTCATTTTTTCGATAATAGGCGAGGAATTCGGATTTGTAGGTGTAATAACATTAATCGTGCTTTTCCTCATGATTCTGGCAAGGTGCGTAAGGATATCCATGCGGGCGGAAGATCCTTTCTCAAAATACATGGTATTCGGTTTCACGGCGCTCATAACGCTCCAAGCGGCGCTTAACATGGGAGTGGCGGTCGGGCTTTTCCCCACCACGGGATTGACTCTGCCTCTTGTAAGCTACGGAGGAAGCTCTCTTGTATCGACGCTTGCGGCATTCGGAATCATCCTGAGCGTCTCTAGATTCAGTGCTAAGGGAAGATGAGAGTGATAATAGCCGGAGGAGGAACAGGAGGACATGTTTTTCCCGCGATATCAATCGCGGAGGAAATACTTGAGAGAAACAGCGGAAGCGAGGTTATGTTCGTGGGCACAGAACAGGGAATCGAAAAAAGGGTTCTTCCGGAGAAGGGATACAGAGTCGAATTCATAAGATCAAGGGGGATTGTAGGGAAAAATTTCTTCCAGAAGGTGATGGCGGTGATCTCGATACTGGGAGCGATGCTGAGTTCCCTTAGGATACTCAGAGATTTCAGGCCCGACGTAGTTATAGGAGTCGGTGGATACGCATCCGGACCTACCCTGCTTTGCGCCTCCCTGAGCTCCATACCGACCGCCGTTTGCGAACAGAACTCCGTTCCGGGGCTTGCCAACAGAATCCTCTCGAGATTCGTCGGCAAAATATTCATAACTTTCGAAGAAAGCAAAAAACATCTCCCGGCGGAAAAAACCATGCTTACCGGAAATCCCATAAGACGCGATCTCGCGCGCGGGGCCGCGGAGAGGAAATCCCGCCAGAGCACCCTGCGAAACGTATTTGTACTCGGAGGAAGCCAGGGAGCACGGAAACTGAACGAAATCGTCCCCCAGTCACTGGCAAAACTCGGCACCCGGGTAGACGTGACCCATCAGACCGGGGAAGCCCACATAGAAAGCGTGAGGGAAACTTACCATGAGCTCGGCGTTTCGGCCGAAGTGTTCGGGTTTACAGACGACATGTCGCGGATATACGAAAAAACGGATCTCGTGATCTGCAGGGCCGGCTCCGGAACGCTGTCCGAGATAACGGCGTTCGGCATACCGTCAATACTGATCCCGCTTCCCTCCTCCACGCACGACCATCAGCTGAAAAACGCCAGGGTCCTGGAGTCAAACGCGGCGGCGGCGGTAATCGAGGAAAAGGAACTTTCGGTCGAAGGTCTTTGCACGGTTATTCGGAAAACCCTTGAGCAGGGCACCCTCGGTCAAATGGCGGAAAACTCGAAAAAACTCGCACGGCCACACGCCGCCCGGGAGATAGTGAACCAAATCGAGCATATGATCGGGTAATCGAATGTACGGCAAGATAAAGAAAGTCCATTTCATCGGCATAGGCGGCATAGGAATGAGCGGCATAGCCGAAGTGCTGATCAACATGGGTGTTGAGGTAAGCGGTTCCGACCTCGCGGAAACCCAGATAACCCGACGTCTGGCTTCTATGGGAGCCGTCGTTCACACGGGTCACAGTTCGGAGAACATCAAAGGAAGCGAGGTGGTCGTATACTCATCGGCAATCAGGAAGGATAACACCGAGATGATAGCCGCCGCTGCTGCCAGGATCCCCCTCATACCCAGGGCGGAAATGCTCGCAGAACTGATGAGACTCAAGTTCGGCATCGCAGTCGCCGGAAGCCACGGAAAAACCACCACGTCCTCCATGATAGCATCCGTGCTTTCGCACTGCGGTGCCGATCCGACCATAGTGGTAGGAGGAAAACTGCGGACCATAGACTCAAACGCCCACCTCGGAACCGGCCGTTTCATGGTAGTGGAAGCCGATGAGAGCGACGGATCATTCGAAAAGCTCTCTCCGGTCGTCACGGTGCTCACAAATATCGACAATGAACACCTTGATCACTACGGAGACATGGAGGCCCTCGAGCTTGCCTTCTCCAACTTCCTGCACAAAATTCCCTTCTACGGACTCGCGGTAACATGCGCCGACTGTCCGAGAACCGCAGAGATAAGCAGGGAATTCAACAAAAAAATACTGACTTACGGAATAAACAGCCCCGCGGACCTGATGGCCGAGAACATACGCTTTTCCAAGCTGCGTACATCGTTTGAAGTAACATATGGAGGTTACCTGCTCGGAGAGGTGGATCTCAGCACCCTGGGAGCCCATAACGCCCTGAATTCCCTGGCAGCGATAGCCGTGGGAATGGAATTCGGCTTCAGTTTCGAGAAGATAAAAGAGGGTCTTGCGGCCTTTGAGGGCACGGAAAGAAGGCTGCAGTTGAAAAGCGAGAGGAAAGGGGTAAGAATTATAGATGATTACGGGCATCACCCGAGCGAGCTGGAAGTCACTATAGAAGCTCTTAAGGCGGCGTTTTCCCAAGAACCGATTCTTCTCTTCCAGCCCCACAGATTTTCTAGGACAAAGCTTCTTTACAACGATTTTGTCAGGGTTTTAGGAAAAATAAAACACCTATACGTTCTTGATATATATCCCGCCGGGGAAAAACCGGTAAAGGGGATAACTTCAGAAAAGCTGGTCGAAGACATAAAAAAGGCGGGCAACGCGAACGCGCGTCACGTGGATGACCCCGATGCCTTCGTGGACCGCATGGCAAACGAACTCAAAAAAGGAGATATCCTGCTTACCTCGGGTGCAGGAAACGTCTGGCAGTACGGAGACAGGATCGCGGAGCGGATCGGATGAGCAACTCAATTCAAAACAGCGACCTTGAAATATTGGACAACTACCCGATGAGGAAATATCTGTATATAAAAGTCGGGGGAGAGGCAAAGCGCCTGGTGTATCCGCAAAACATGAAAAGTTTCCTTGAACTGCTCAAGCACTGCCATGAGTCGGGGGAAAAAGTCACCGTGCTTGGAGCCGGTTCCAACACAATAATAACCGAGCAGGGAATAGACGGCGTGGTTATAAGCACGAGGAAGCTAAAGGAAGTAGAGATAGACGGAACCCGAGTTGAAGCCGAATGCGGGGCAATGCTCTCGTCCATAATGAACAGATCGATCCGCCTCGGACTCACAGGGTTCGAGTTCGCCGCCGGAATACCCGGAACGGTGGGAGGAAGCATATACATGAACGCCGGCGCAAACGGGGGAGAAATAAAGGACGCGGTGAAGAAAGTTCACGTATGGCACGAGGGTGAGGAAAAAGAACTCTCAAGAGAAGAGATAAACTTCGAGTACAGAAAAAGCAACCTGCCCGAGGGCTCCATAGTCACGAAAGCCGTGTTCGAACTGCGCAGAGGAGACAGGAGGAAAAGCGAGGAGAACGTGAGACAGTACCTCGCTTACAGAAACAGAACCCAGCCCGTAAAAATGGCCAACACGGGTTCAGTCTTCAAGAATCCGCCCACGGTCAGTGCGGGAGAACTGCTCGAGGGTCTGGGATTCAAGGGACTTTGCGTCGGCGGAGCCAAGTTCTCGGAAATCCACGCGAATTTCATCGTGAACTTCAACAGGGCAAAAGCCGACGATATCATCGCGCTTATCGAAAAAGCAAGGGAAGACGCCTTGAAAAAACGGAATATAGCACTTGAGCCCGAAGTCGAAATAATGGGCAGGGAGGCAGAAACCGCATGAGCATGCTGACAAAGGGAATATCGCTGATCTTTTTCCTCTCTGTCTGCGGAATTGCTCTTTTCGCAATCGAGCCGTCAGAGCATCTCACCGTGAAGGAGGTTGTCATCACGGGGAACAGCAAGATAAGTTCCTCGGAAATCATAAAACGTTCCGGAATAAGAGCCGGGGCAACATCCATGCTGTTTCCCACTTCCAAGGTAAAGCAGGGAATTCTTGAGAACCCATGGGTAAGCGAAGTACGGGTGAAGAAGTTCCTTCACGGGAAGATAAAAGTTGAGATCTACGAAAACGAGCCCTTCTGCATAGTGGCCCGTGAGGGAGCTGAACCACATTACATAGACATAGAGGGAAGGGAACTAGGCGTAGCGGAATCGTCGCAAGGCCTTGATTTCCCGGTGATCTCAAGCAAGGAGAAAATCAGTCCGGGTCTCATGCTCCAGGCAATTGAAATTCTCAACCTCTCCAAGTCCAGCTCGGCTCTTGGCTGGTCGGAAATTTCCGAGATAGTGGTGGAAGAAAACTTCGGCATCAAACTCTTAACCCTTGACCGCAGATTCGTAACCTTCGGAAAAAACAACATGAAAAGCAAGTGGCACAAGGTTGAGAGAATAATAGTTCACTCACGCAAGAACAACCTGGTAGAAAAAGATATAGACATAAGTTCGGGCGACGTAGGCGTAATAGGCTACGACTCCTAACACCACGAAATGGCACAGAGAAAAAACAGTTCGCTGCCGATAGTTGGTCTCGACATAGGGACGACGAAAGTCTCCGTAGTGGTCGCAGAATTCGACCTGAACGGCGATGTCGAAATAATCGGCGTCGGCAACCACCCCTCCCACGGGCTCAAAAGGGGAGTGGTGGTCAACATAGAGAAAACGGTGGACTCCATACAGAACGCAGTCGAGAAAGCCGAACGCATGTCCGGACACGAGATAAAGGAGGTCATAGTAGGAATAGCCGGCGGGCATATAAAGGGAATGAACGGGCACGGAATGGTCACCCTGCGGGAAAAGGAGGTAACTCCCAAGGATATCGACAGGGTCATAGAATCGGCAAACGCCCTTCTGATTCCGGCGGAAAGGGAAATTATTCACGCCATCCCACAGGACTACACGGTTGACAGGGAAAGCGGAATAAATGATCCGGTGGGGATCCACGGCTTGAAACTTGAGGCAAACGTCCACGTAGTCACAGGAGACGTGACCGCGGCCCGGAACATCGTAAAATGCATAGAGATGTCGGGAATGACTTCCATCGACATGGTAATTGAGCAAATAGCTTCAAGCGAAGCGGTTCTTACGCATGACGAGAGGGAAATCGGGGTAGCGATGATAGATTTCGGAGGAGGCACCTGCGATATAGCGGTGTTTATGAACGGAAGCATCAAGTATACCGAAAGCATCACACTCGGGGGAGACCATCTCGACAGGGACATCGCGTTCGGACTCTCGGTACCGCTTCCTGAGGCAAGAAAGCTCAAGGAAAATCACGGGATGGCTACTGCAAACCCGAATGAAATGATGAGCGACGAGAGAATAGAGGTAAAAAGCGCTTCGGGACATGAGCCCAAGCGTATCCTGAAGAGAGACCTCACGATGATAATCCAATTGAGGATGGAGGAAATCTTCACGCTGATAAAAAAAGAATTCTTAAAGCAGGGGTTCATCGGCATGCTTCCGGCCGGGGTGGTGCTCACGGGAGGAAGCAGCAAGATGCGGGAGATGGCAACTCTTGCCGAGCAGGTACTCGATATGCCGGTTCGCATCGGCATACCCCGCGACGTAAGCGGTCTCACGGATATTATCACCGACCCCATTTACTCGACCGGAGTGGGGCTGATCAAATACGCAAGTTTGAACAAAGGATTTGGCATTCCGGCAGGGGTGCTGACACAGAGGAATGTTTTTACGAGAATGAAAGGCTGGTTTAACGAATTTTTTTAAAGGAGAAATCCAACTGGAGGGTAAACACAATGGCAAGTTTTAGGATTGAGAATGTTATTGAGAATGTTGATGATGGCTTGAGGAGAGCCAAAATCAAGGTTGTAGGAACAGGTGGAGCGGGTGGGAACGCCGTTAACACCATGATAAACAAGGGACTTAAAGAAGTGGAGTTCGTCGCCGTAAACACGGATTTCCAAGATTTAAGCAAATCGCTGGCACCGACACAACTCCAGATAGGGGAAAGTATATCGAGGGGTCTCGGTTCCGGTGGAGATCCCCAGCTCGCAAAGGAATCCGCCCTTGAGGACCGCGACAAGATAAGCGAGGTTCTCGGGGAAGCCGATATGGTTTTCATAACCGCGGGAATGGGAGGCGGAACCGGCACGGGCGTTTCTCCCGTAATCGCCCAGGTATGCAAGGAGAAGGATATTCTCACCGTGGCTATAGTCACAAAACCCTTTGAATTTGAAGGAATTGCAAGAAGGGAAAACGCCGATTACGGAGTCGAAGAACTGGATAAACATGTCGACACGCTGATCGTGATCCCCAACGACAAGCTTGCGGCCATACACAAGGTCAGCATCCTCGACGCTTTTCGCCAGGCAGATGAAGTTCTTTACCAGGCGGTAAAGGGAATTTCGGACATCGTTACGGGAACCGGATACATCAACGTTGATTTCGCCGACGTGAAAAGCATAATGTCGAACCACGGAGGCAAAGCCCTTATGAGTTCCGGATTCGCACAGGGTCCGAACCGGGCGACTCAGGCAGCACAGATGGCCATAACAAGCCCTCTTCTCGAGGACGTGTCCATTGCCGGAGCCAAGGGAATACTGATGAACGTGACGGCTTCTGAGGACTTCGGAATCGAAGAGCTGAACGAAGCGTGCAGCCACGTGAGGGAGAGAGCAAACGGCGATATTGATCTGATCTTCGGTCTTGTCTTCGATGAAAAGGCCAAGGATTTCGTAAGAATCACCGTGGTCGCGACCGGGATAGAAAATTATATTGATAAAAGGGTGTCCGATATAATTTCAGAACAGCCGTACAGCCCCAATATGGAAGAGGACCTAGACATCCCGACTTTTGTCAGAAAAAGAGAAAGCATCGCCCGCTAAGAACGCACCGGGCGGTGTCAGACAACCTCGGATCTGCCTTCCTCAAGGAAAGGCAGGTCCACCCTCGGGGTATCGATCCAGAGTCCCTCAATGTCGTAGAATTCCCGGACGGGCCGGTAGAACACGTGGAGAACCACGTCTACTAGGTCAAGCAGCACCCACCTGCCTTCCGAGACGCCTTCGCTTCCGAATACTTTTATCCCGTGTTTTTTAAGTTCTCGCTCAACGCTCTCCACTATGGTCCGCACTCCTCTGTCGGAGTTCGCGCTGCACACGACGAAATAATCCGCCACGTCACTTTTTTCCCTGATTTCCAGAATAACTGGACTCTCCGCCTTCTTCTCCCAAGCGGCGCGGGCAACAAACAAGGCTTTTTCCCTAGGCTCTATGGTTTTTCCTCCAGCTGGTAAAGGCCGTTTTCCGCTATATATCCCTCGACTTCGCGCGCAACCAGATACCTGAGGGAGTTGCCTTGTTGCGCGAGGTCCCTGACCTCCGTGGAAGAAACCCTTATACCGGCGATATCTACGAAAAACAGCTCATTTGAGCTTTTGTGAGCAAAAACATCCATACCCCTGTCACCATAAGAATATCGAAAGTCGTTTTCGAGGGCAAGAGGAATCGGACTGGCGGAATCGGCAAAGTCGTAGCCGGGACGGCGAAGAACAACGAAACTTGAGTAGTTGAAAAGTTCCGCGAAATCTTTCCACGTGTCTATTTCCGCAAAAAGTTCGCAACCCATTATGAAATAATATCCGTCTTCCGGACCGCTTTGCTTAAGCGACCTGAGCGTATCGATAGTGTAGGAAGGAGGTTCTCTGCGAAGTTCCATGTCGGAAACCTTGAACCGTGGATTGCGTTTTACTGAGAGGTTAAGCATATTGAGCCTGTGAGATGAGGAAGCCATGGTTTCTGAGCTTTTATGGGGAGAGACAAGAGTCGGAATGAAAACCACCTCGTCAAGCTCCAGTCTTTCGCTTATCTCCTCAGCGGCTCTCAGGTGACCCGAGTGCACGGGATCAAACGAGCCGCCCATCAGACCTATCCTCATATGTAGCCCTCTACCATCACTTCATCGCCGAACCTTCTGACCTTAATATTCTTGATATTAATCGCTTCTTCAATCGATTGCTTCCCAAGGTCCCCGACCATGCTCACCCCGTCGCCGCCGATAATCTTGGGCGCGTAAAAGAAAACCACCTTGTCAACTAGGCCCTCGCGGAGAAAACAGGCCCCCACCCTGCTCCCACCTTCAATCAGAACTCCGCACATTCCCTCGGCACCGAGCTCGCGAAGAAGGTGCGCGGCAGGTACGCGGCCCGTGGCGTCGGATTCTAATCTCAGGATCTCGGCACCGAGCTCGTGAAGCTTCATCTCCTTAACAGACTCCGCAGCCCGCGTAGTGGCTATTATCGAGCGGGGATGAGTGCTGAGAACCTTCGCTTCGGGTGAAATACGAAGCTTTGAATCCATAATTACCGGAACTGGCTGGCGCACGGTCCCCCCGACCAGGCGAACGTCAAGTCCCGGGTCGTCCGCAAGCACCGTGTTTATCCCGACAATTACTGCGTCCACTTTTTTTCTCAGGCGGTGGGCCATTTTCCTTTGCCTTACACTCCCTATCCACTTGGAATCACCCGTTGCGGAAGCTATTTTGCCGTCGATGGTGGAAGCACATTTTAAGACGACGAAAGGAAGCCCCGAGACGACGTGTTTGTTGAAAAACTCGTTTATTTCTGTGCATTCTCTCTCAAGGACCCCCGTTCTCACTGTTATCCCGTTTTCGCGAAGCTTCGCCACCCCTTCTCCACTTACTTTCGGGTTGGGATCAATGGCTCCCACAACAACATCTGATATGCCTGAGGCTGTTATGGCGTCGGTACACGGAGGAGTGAGCTTTTCGGTATGGCAGCAGGGTTCAAGCGTCACGTAAAGCGTGGCACCCTTAAGAGAAATTCCTCTTTGGGCGGCGTCTAAGAACGCTTCTATTTCCGCATGTGGGGATCCAGCTTTTTTATGGTAGCCGCGGCCCACAATCTGTCCCCCGAGTACGCAGACGGCGCCGACCATGGGATTGGGACTGGTGCACCCTTCTCCCCTGAGGGCAAGCCTCAGGGCTTTTTTCATAAATTCCCTGTCATCTCGAGCGGACATCAAAAAATCTAGTGCAAAGCCTCCTTGTCCGATGTGAAAAGCGCCTTTGTGAACTGTTCGGCATCAAATTCGCGCAGGTCCCCGAGACCCTCCCCAACTCCTATGTATTTCACAGGAAGACCTAACTGTTCCGCTATCGCCACTATTATTCCTCCTTTGGCGGTTCCATCGAGCTTGGTAAGCACTATACCGGTCACCCCGATCGCCTCGCCAAAAACCCTGGCCTGCTCCACGGCATTCTGCCCAGTAGTGGCATCAACGACAAGGAGAGTTTCATGGGGGGCTCCTTCGAGCTCACGGGCGACCACTCTTCTCAGCTTCTTGAGTTCGTCCATGAGTCCCGTTTTCGTGTGAACCCTCCCGGCAGTATCTATCACGAGCAGGTCAATGCCTCTTGAAACCGACGCCTTTACCGCATCGTAAGCTACTGCGGATGGGTCCGCCCCGGTCTGGCCACGAAGAAAATCGCTTCCCACCCGTTCGGCCCACACCCCGAGCTGCTCAACCGCGGCCGCCCTGAACGTATCGGCAGCGGCTACCATTACATTCTTTCCTTCCCGTGTGAATCTGTTGGCGATTTTTCCTATTGAAGTAGTTTTTCCGACGCCGTTAACTCCCGCCACCATGAAAACCGTAGGCTTGGCGGAAAGATCAGCCACCGGGCTCTCTACTGCCCTTAGAATATCGAGAATCTCTTTTTCAAGAAAGGTTTTTATCTTCTCCATGTCTCCGCTTCCCCCCGCCCCAACTGCGGACGAGACCTTCTCTCGCAGTTTCACGGTGGTCGCAACTCCCATATCCGACATTATGAGTATCTCCTCGAACTCATCCCAAGTTGCATCATCAATCTTCCCGGATGAAAAAACATGCTCTAGATTCTGCAGAATCCCCCTGCGAGTCTTGGAAAGTCCGAGGCTCAGCCTCGAGAAGAAATCCCCCTCCGTATCATCTTCTTCCTCTTCCGCGACGATTTCCTCCTCCGGCTCTTCGGGAACCTTGGTTTCTTCAGGTTCCTCTTCAGCTTTCAGTTCTTCAGGTTCAGCTTCCGGTTCTTCAGGGGGAACCGGTTCTTCGCGGACCTCGACCGGTTCAGCCGCAGGTACTGGGTCTGCTGGCGGCGACACAATCTCTTTTTCTTCCACCGCTACGGGTTCGGGCGCGGCAAACTGCGGTTGGGGTGCAGGCTCGGCAGCTTGCACGGGCGGGACTTCCGGAGCGGGGGGTTCGGGAGGCGGTTTCACCTCTTCGGGTTCGGCGGAAACGGCCTCGGGCTGCTCCTGAGCTCCGGTCTCCGGAGGAACTTCTTTTTTCCTGAAAAGAAAATAAACCGCCGCAAGTACGGCGACCGCTATCGCGACCGGGATCGCAATCTCCAGATCGATATGGGTTTCAAGTGCCGATAAAAGTCCAGTAGCCTCTTTCATATGGCCTGTCCGGTTGAAAACAGTTTTTTGCCAATAAAGAACGGTCCCAGGCTTTCAAGGTACCTTGAAGTCTGCTGCGTCTTTCTCATCCTCTCCACCAGTGCGGAGAGCGGGTAAAGATCTCCGCCCAGAATCCCTATTACGAAATCATTGTCATTTTTGTCGAGGCCGTGGCTCGCAAGACGGATGTCCTTTGCGTATCCCGCGTCCCCGAACTGAAACCCTATCTTGCCGTGTTCCCCCAGAACGGCTCTTTGTTCCTCGGGAGGAAGGGTTTCAAAGGCCTTCGCCCTCCTGAGCGGATACCATATGGCCCAGACAAGCTCCGGGTCAAAGATTTTCAGCTTCGGGCCCGAAATAAGCGTTCTTTTGAGGTCTTTTTCGTAACCAAGCGAGTAAGTTCTTCCGAGCATTGTGTACTCAGGCTTCGGCTTAAGTTGGGCAAAAGATGAACTGGAGAGAAATCGCCTGAGTTCCGTAACGAAAAATTCGGGGGTCTCGCTTATGGTGAGGAGGCCCGCGCCTCCGTGATCGTTTATGTCCGAATAAAGAACCGCCGTTAAAGAAGAGTTCTCAAGGTCGCGAATCAGAAGGGATTCAGACACCGAGTCGATCCCCCCGAAACCCAGGAACTGCACGAAAAGCCTCCTGTCAAGAGACTCGCCTCCTCTTCCTTTCTCGCTTAAGTCAAACGGCATGTCCGCGGGTTTGTTCATATCTTATCACCAGGCTTAGGGGTTAAGTATCTATGATTTAAGGGCCTAACTCAATGCGATAAATCTCAATCGAGTCGCTGTGGTATAGTATTATAGAGAAGCGAGGACGGGGGTAATGCCGAATAAGCCCAGTTTTTCTGATTTAGCTTACAAAACCAAAAAGAAAGTAACCCGTAAACAGCGGTTCCTTGAAAAAATGGACGAGATCTTGCCGTGGGAATCGCTGCTCGAACCTGTACTAAGCAAATATCCGAAATCGCGCAAGGGACGCCGACCTATTCCAGCCAGAGTTATGCTGCGAATTTACCTGATGCAGCAATGGTACGGCTTGTCGGACCCGGCAATGGAGGAAAGCCTTTATGATGTTGAATCGATGCGCCGTTTTGCCGGCGTGTCAATGCAGAGGATTCCGGACGAGACCACTATTTGCAAGTTCCGCCACTTTCTGCTGAGGCACCAAATAACCGAAGATCTGCTCCGTCTCACCGGGCAGTGCTTATCAGAACACAGCTTAACGGTGAGCAAAGGCAAGATTGCCGAACCCAGAGTACGCAGGGTCAGGCAAAAAACGGGCTCGGGCAAGAGTACGCGACGATAGAAAAAGGGCAGGTCTCCTCCCTTCCCCCTCCAAGCAGATACATTCCGAAATCAGCTACAAACCGATTGTAAAGTGAGACGCAGACCTTTACTTTCAGAAACTCCACTTTTTAATACCCGAGCATCATCTCGAGAAAAGGATGCACAAATAAAGGAAAAGAAAGTTTATGTGGAAGTATCGCGGTTCTTCTGAGCCGCTTCGGGCACCAGGCGGTCTTACTGGTGCATCATGTTGAGAAATTCCGTGTTGCTTTTAGTTCCCCGGAGCTTGTCAAGCAGAAATTCCATCGCTTCGGTAGTGTTCATCGGATTGAGGATTTTTCGAAGAAGCCATATGCGGTTAAGTTCGGACTCCGCGATAAGGAGCTCTTCCTTTCTGGTTCCCGATCTCTGAAGGTCTATGGCGGGGAACACCCTTCTCTCCGCAAGGCGGCGGTCAAGGTACACTTCCATGTTTCCCGTTCCCTTAAACTCCTCGAAAATGACCTCGTCCATGCGGCTTCCGGTATCTATAAGGGCAGTAGCTATTATGGTAAGGCTTCCTCCCTCCTCGGTGTTTCTCGCCGCCCCGAAAAATCTCTTAGGTCGCTGAAGAGCGTTTGCCTCTATTCCTCCGGAGAGCACTTTCCCGCTTGCGGGAGTGACCGTGTTGCTCGCTCTTGCAAGCCTGGTAAGACTGTCTAGAAGGATAACGACATCCTTTCCGTGCTCGACATATCTCTTAGCTTTCTCAATCACCATGTCGGCAACCTGTATATGCCTTTGAGCCGGTTCGTCGAAAGTCGAACTCACGACTTCTCCCTTGACCGACCTCTGCATGTCGGTGACCTCTTCCGGGCGCTCGTCTATGAGCAAGACGAAAAGCTCAATTTCGGGGTGGTTATCGGTTATCGCGTTGGCTATTCTCTGGATTATTATGGTCTTGCCGGTACGGGGAGGAGCCACTATCACGGCTCTCTGTCCCTTTCCCACGGGCACGAAAAGATTCATCACCCTGGAGCAGAACTCGTCTTTTTCATATTCAAGATCTATTTTCTCTTCCGGGTGAAGGGGGATGAGTCCCTCAAAAGGCGTTCTCTGCCTGCATATCTCGGGAGAGTCGTAGTTTGCCTCCTCTATTTTGAGAAGGGCCAGGTTTTTCTCCCCTTCTCTCGGGAGCCTCACAAGGCCTTTTATCGTGTCCCCGGTTTTCAGGCTGAAAGATCTTATTTGGGATTTCGAAACGTATATGTCGTCCGGACTAGGGAGATAGCTGTATTTGGGAGACCTTAGGAAACCATAACCTTCGGCCAGGATTTCAAGCACCCCCTCGGCTATTATGGAACCATGGCTTTCGCTCTGCGCCTTGAGCAGGGAATAGATAAGGTCCTGTTTCGCCATTCTGGCGGTATCTTCAATACCGGCCTGCCTGCTAAGTTTTATCAGGTCCGAGGGCTTTTTCGCCCTGAGATCGTTCAGGTAAAGCAGCTTGCCGTTTCCGTTTTTCTGCCCGTCTTTTTTCTGGGCAGCATCGGCAGCTTCCGCTTTAGAAACTTTTGCCATACGGTAAAACTCCTTGAGCTAAGGTATTGTTAGAGTTCTTGGTTCAAAAAATAATCGAAATCTTTTGAAGTGTCAGGAATGCGACAATCTCGCGCGTTAAGAGTTCAAAGTGAAAAACCAGTGCAACCGATATAGTTAATAGTATTGCCGCGTAGCGAGCTTGTCAATATCCAAAATCGAACTTGCCGGGAGAAAAGTCTGCTCCGCAGAAAATCCACACCGCTTTTCCACAAGAACCCCGCCCCCGATTGGCAAGCGTACTTAACACCTAGTACTCTGCGGCCAAAACTACCCTTAGTAGATACACAAACGAGAAAAAATGTCAAGAGTTTCGGTCTCAGAACGTCCCCCGTCCGTAGTGGGGAGTTTTCCAAGCGCTGTGGAAATTTGAGGGGATTTTCGGTTATACTTTATGCGAAACTGTACAGGAACGGAGAAACAAGGGGGTGAGCTAAGATGGCAGGTCATTCCAAATGGGCGAACATAAAACACAGAAAAGCCGCGGTTGACGCCAAGAGGGGAAAGATATTCACCAAGCTTATCAGAGAGCTTACCGTTGCCGCTAAGGAAGGGGGAGGCGATCCGGAATCCAACCCGCGTCTTCGCACAGCTGTAACGACTGCGAAGGGTGCCAACATGCCCAACGACACGATAGAGAGGGCCATAAAACGGGGCACCGGGGACATCGAGGGAGTAGTCTACAACGAGATATTTTACGAAGGGTACGGACCCGGCGGAAGTGCCGTATACGTAAAAACCCTTACCGATAACAGAAACAGGACCGTCTCCGAAATAAGAAGGATATTCACCAAACACGGCGGGGGGCTCGGGGAGAACGGCTGTGTTGCGTGGATGTTTGATCTTAAGGGAAGAATCGCGTTTGCCGGAGACTCGGTTGATGAGGATGCGCTTTTCGATCTGGTGATAGACGCGGGGGCCGACGACGTGCGCACCGAGGACAGCGATATCGTGGTTATAACACCCACAGAGAGCTACGAACCCGTAAAGAGGGCGGTCTCTGATGCCGGAATACAGTACGAATCAGCCGAAGTCACCATGATACCCCAGACAAACGTCAGAATCGAAGGCCGGGACGCCGAGCACATGATAAGGCTGATGGAAGCGCTTGAAGACAGCGACGATGTCCAGAACGTGTACGCCAACTTCGATATAGACGAGCAGTTACTCGAGGCAATTGGATAAAATCTCCGACACCAGGGTCATGGGAATCGACCCCGGATCAAGATCCTGCGGCTACGGAATCGTAGACGGCGCGGGAAACCGGTTAAGCTACATAGCCAGTGGAACAATCACCCCTGCACCCGGAAACTCCGCTTCTGAAAAACTGAACGATATCTATGTCGGGATCCTGAGGGTAATCGACGATTACGCTCCCTCGGTCGTATCAGTCGAGGAGATGTTTTTCGCCAAGAATGCGAGAAGCGCCATAAAACTCGGCCAATCGAGGGGCATAGCAATCCTGGCGGCAGCGCAGAGAGGAATCCCGGTAAGCGAGTACGCACCCACTAGGGTAAAACTCGCGCTGACCGGCAGAGGAAGAGCAGGCAAGGAAGAGATGCAGAAAATGCTTTCCTACATGCTCGGAGTCAGCGAATTTAAAAGCACAGACGAGTCAGACGCACTCGCGATCGCGATCTGCCACTTAAGTCTTTCAAAATACGGACTGCCGGACGGCGCTATTGGCAGTGCAGGAAACCGGCGCAGGAAAAAGAGATTCACTATAAATGATCTATCTACTTAGAGGCGCAATCGCTTGTAAGGAAATCGGGACCGTCGTCATTGACGTAAACGGGGTCGGTTACGGCGTTACCGTTCCACTTTCGACTTACTATGATCTCGGAGCCGTGGGGGAGGAAGTTGAACTCAGAATACACACAAGCCAGAGGGAGAGCAGCATTGAGCTGTTCGGGTTTCTCACGGAAACGGAAAAAAAACTCTTTGAAAAACTCATCGGCGTTTCCGGCATAGGACCGAAAGCGGCCACGAACGTGCTTTCGAACATTTCCGTTTCAGAGCTTGTAAGGTCCATAATAAACGGGGACTTAGCGCAAAGAAAAATCCGCGGCATCGGCGCTAAAACCGCTGCCAAGATAGTAAACGAGCTTAAGGACAAACTTGGTGACCTTGCGGCGGACGAAGAGTCATCGACATCGAACACCATGCTCAACGACACGATTTCCGCGCTGCTTAACCTGGGCTACACGAGGGCCGAGGTGGAAAAGAAAACCCCCGAGATCAAAAAAATCATTGAGGTCTCAGGCTCCATAGAGAACGTGCTTCGGGATTCTCTTAAGGTAATCAGAAGCTAGATGTCACAGAACACAAGAAAAACCGTTTCGCCAGAATACACGGAAACAGATGAGCTTACGGACGTAAATCTTCGTCCTGCTTTTCTTCGGGACTTTATCGGGCAGCCGAGCGTTAAGGAGCAGGTCGCCATATTCATCGGCGCTACCAAGGCAAGAGGCGAGGCCCTCGATCACGTTCTTCTCTCCGGTCCCCCAGGGCTTGGAAAAACCACCCTCGCCCACATATTCGCAAACGAACTCGGCGTGGGGCTGCACCTTACCTCGGGGCCTGTTCTCGAAAGAACCGGAGATCTAGCTTCCATGCTTACCAATCTCGATGAAAAGGACGTGCTTTTCGTTGATGAAATACACAGGATAAACAGGGTTGTCGAAGAATATCTTTATTCCGCCATGGAGGATTTCAAAATCGACCTTATGATAGGAGAAGGCCCGACGGCAAGATCGGTGAAAATAAACCTGAACAGGTTCACCCTCATAGGAGCGACGACCAGAACGGGGCTTCTCACCTCACCGTTTCGTTCCCGCTTCGGGGTCGAACTCAGGCTTGATTACTACAGCACGGAAGAACTTTCAAGCATAGTAAAAAGGTCCTCCGGGATCCTCGGGGTCGAGATAACGGACGAAGGAGCCCGCGAGATGACCTCTAGGGCAAGAGGAACCCCCAGGATAGCCAACAGGCTCCTTAAGAGGGTGAGGGACTACGCGCAGATGAAATCGGACGGACGCATAACCGAGACCGTGGTCAGAGACGCGCTCTCGATGCTTGAGATAGATTCAAGGGGCCTTGATAACCTCGACAGGGCCATACTCACTTCCATAATCGAAAAATTCGGAGGGGGTCCCGTAGGAATAGACACTATCTCAGCTGCAGTGAGCGAGGACAAGGACACGATAGAAAATGTCTACGAACCCTTCCTGATAAGAGAGGGACTAGTGGAAAAAACCCCCAGAGGAAGAAAGGCTACGAAGCTTGCCTACAGGCATCTGGGGCTCAGCCTGAGCAAGGATCAGCCAAAACTTCTCTGATCCGCGCAGAAATCTGAAAACATTCAGTCAAGGGGGATTTCCCTTATGAATTCATCCCAGTGATTCCCGGAAATGGAGTCTATTATTTTTCTCGGTTCCTTGTAACCCTTCTCCCCGGGAAACAACTTGCCGTATACCTCGTCCCTAACCTCAAGCCACTTGTCTATCGCCGCGTAGTTTTTGAATTTTACCACGGTTTTGTAAGTCCAAAGCGGCTTTATGGTATGTATCCTCTGTGAATACATCCTGTAATCGTCAACGGTGATGCCCATCTTCTTCATTTCCTGCCAAAAAGGAAAAAGACGGGTCCTGTATACCCTGAGAAACTCCTCGCGGTTCTCGGGCGCCACAGTATAGAAACTTTCCTCCACCACGATCGTGTATCTGTCCTCCTCCGCGCGAACCGCCGCGGCAGTCACGAGGAAGAAAATCAGGATAAAAATAGTTGAAAAACAATGCTTTCTTGACACCTTGATCCCTCCATTGAGCGCGTTATTCACGGATGTCCGCAAACCCCGCATGGTATTTCAATTGTAACTGACAGCCAGGTTGTTAACAGCAAATGGAACTGTCCGCTTTTATAGCACGCGAGTTGTCCGCTTTTGCTTTTTTCACTTCAGCCTCCCAGGGCGTAGCCCGAAGAGGGTGAAGTGAAACTGCGGGAACCCCTTATCCGGGTTCTCGGTCTGCTTTCGCCTCCTTTGTTTTTTAACCTGCCTTCACTGTTATATCCGCCCAGCCTGCGCTTCCCATGATACACAGACATGCTCCCGTCCGAATACTCATGCACAACTACCTTCGCCCTCACAAAATGATAACGATCCTTAACCGGCGGGATCTGCAAACTCATACCCTTGTACCTCACGCAGTTGTCGTTGCCCACTACCCTCCGATGCTTCAAACACAGTATATCGTCAAGGTTGGCATCAAAAAGCGGTACAAACGCTTCCCCCTTCTCCGCCGCGGCCACCATGAAACGCCTGTTGAAATCCTCTATGAAACTCTCCTCCAAAAACCTGTTCGCCTCTTCCATCTCCACTATACCACGCTCACGCAACTCCGCGGGCAACCTTCCCTGCAAGGTCCCGAACATCCTCTCGCTGCGCCCCCTGGCCTCAGGGGAATATCCCGGTATCATCAGAATGCCCAGCTCACCCATCGCTCGCCCAAACTGCGTTGGATTCTCCTTGTCCACCTTCTCTCCGGCCACCGGAGTGCTCCAGTAGTGAGGCCCCCTGTCACTGTAAAAACTCAAGAATATCCCTTTACTCTCCAATACATCCCTTACCCCTCTCATGCTGCTCCAGGTCCCTTCCTCCGAAACAAAGAAAGCGCTGTATATCTCCCCGGTGGCGTCGTCCATGGTCACCACAAGGTCCCACACCTCCCGGGGAACCCACCTGTGAGTGCTTGCGTCCTGGTGTATCATCTCCCCGGCACACTCCCGCCGCTGCCTGCGCTGGCGGTGCACTCCCCCTCCCCGGGGCCTCCTCGCCACTCCCGCAGAGTAAAGGGTTCTCTTCACCCAGTTGTAGCAGCGACGGCCTCCGTGGCGCTCTTTATACGCCTCGTAGAAGTGAGCCACGTTGCGTTCGGGGTAGAGGGTCTTGTACAACTCCACCACCTCCGAGATCTCCTCCTGCGGGGCCCGGTTGTGGGAGAGCGCTCCCAGGCGCTTATCCAAAAGCCCACGCATCCCTTCGTCCCTGTATCGGACCGCGTAACGACGAAACGTTCTCTCCCCTATCCCGAGCTGCTCTGCTGCTTCTGCCTGTATAACCTTCTTCTCCTTCCACCTCCGGTATACCCTCTCGAACTGGTTCATCCTGACTCTTTGCAGAAACCTCGTCTGGTCCATGAATACCTCCTCCTTTGGAGAAGATAAATCCAGACAATCGCCCTTCAGCAAAACCGGACAGACGGCGTGCTATACTTCCGGACAGATGGCGTGCTATTAGAGGCGTTTGCGCTGTTGATATGTTTCTATGGGATAAAGGTTTTGTGAAGGGGTAAAAAATTTTTTACCCCATAATTTCCGTAAAAACCCCTGGAAACCGCCCGATTTACTCTAAAAACCGTAAAGCTCACCCCAAGGCTGAACCACGGGGAATCTCTGCTTAAAAATTCACGGGGGAGACAAGTAACCTGCTGATATCACTTGTTTTTAATGTCGCCATGGGTTAGAATTAAAGTGTGGCGACACAAAATCCATTCTCCTGGAGGAGCAAACCCATGGCGACACAAACTAACCTACCTTTTTCCTGGGACAAAGTCGACAGCCTCTCCGATCTCAACCGTCTCCGGCTGGTGCTCGACGCCCTGCCCGACGCACAGATCATCGAAGCTCTTTGCGCGATGCGCAAAAACGGCCGCAACGACTACCCCGTTGGGGCTATGTGGAGAGCTCTTATCGCCGGCATAGTCTTCGGGCACCCCTCCATCGAGTCGCTCATACGTGAGCTCAATCGCAACTCATCGCTGCTGGGGATGTGCGGATTCAGCCCCCTGCCCATGCAAGGCCGCGGCAGGTACGCAATAGAAGGAAAAAGCGGAGAAGTAACTGTTATGAACCCTCCTTTGCGAAGTCCCGCTCCCACAAGTTCCGGCTTCTCCCGCTTCCTCTCAAATGTGGTGAAGCTTGAGAAACGCCATGGTCTTGTCTCAAGGATGATTGACGCAATGAGAGGAGAACTTATGGAACTGCTCGGTGACTTCGGGGAGAACCTGGGGTATGACGGCAAGGCCGCAGGGAGCAATTCCACGGGACGGAGCAGCCGTAAAACCGGTATGACATCCGACCCTGAGGCTGACTGGGGAAGACATCGAATCTCGGGAGTTGATTCCGCTACGGGGAAGACGTGGAGGAAGATAAAGTCATGGTTCGGTTACCGCCTGCATATTATCGCCGATACGAAGTACGAGATACCGGTTTGTCTGAGCGTAACGAGGGCTTCTGTTTCTGAGGCGGGGGAACTTGACCGCATGGCAGAGGGGCTGTTTGCCGGGGACACCGAGTTGGCGAAGAGATGCAGATACTTCACCGCCGACAGGGGGCTTGACGGCGGAGCTTTGAAGAAGAAGCTTTGGGACGGTTATCGAATCAGTCCCGTTATTGACATCAGGGAACTTTGGAAGGAAGAGAAACAGAATCGCAACTATGTTCCGGGGCAGCGGGTGATGAGACCTCTTGGCAGTGTTCATGACAACATCTTTTACACGGAGAAGGGAGAGGTTCTGTGTCGGTGTCCGGTAAGCGGGACGGAACGCAGGATGGCATTCTGGGGCAGTGAAGGTAAGCGGGGAGTTTTGAAGTATCGCTGTCCTGCGGCCGCGTACGGTCTTGAGTGCAGGGGGTGGGCGAAGTGTCACGGGGAGGCGGGCTGTGTAACTGACAGCTATGGCAGGGTGGTTCGCGTTCCGCTTGAGAGGGACCGTCGTATTTTTACTCCGCTTCCATGGGGTTCTCCTTCATGGAAGCGGGCATACAGGCGAAGGAGTGCCACAGAGCGCATAAACTCGAGAATCGACAACAGCTTTGGATTTGAAAAACACTTTATCAGGGGGAAAGACAAGATGAGCGCCAGGGCGGGGCTTGCGGTTGTGGTAATGATGGCGCTTGCGGTGGGTCACATAAAGGCGGGGAGACCCGAGTGTATGAGGTCTCTTGTGTCGGGGTGCTGGACCAGGGCGGGATAGGACCGATTTAAGCGAAACAATTTGAACGATAAGCAACCCCGAAGGGATTGGTGCGTCCACTGCCTGTTTGGTATTGGTGATTCTGCGGGAATCGGTGCCGCATTGCGTGTGAATCAGGAAACCTGGCCGCCAGACTGCTTGAATGCGGGTTGATGTCGTGCCAACCCCACTCTCATTACGGAAACCGGAACCCCAAAATCGTTACAGCGCAAAGACCTCTATTAACACAGGTTATGTTTAATTCCGCAAAACGGGTAAAATACTATGATTAGGGTTTCCCATCTGATTTCTATCAGCGGTTATCTTTTCGCCCGGCATTGGGCTATCCAGCCGCGTGCCGCCCGCGACATGGCTTGAAAAATTTACCGATGGAACCGGAATTTTTGAATTTCGCCTAGGCGCCCTTTATGAATCTGTTTACGGAAGGAACAAACAACATATTAATGCTGCTTGTAAGCACCGGGCCTGTGGTCAAGGCCGTGCTTGTGCTTTTAATTTTCATGTCGGTTGTTTCCTGGGCGATTATCTACACGAAATTCCGTCTTCTAAAAAGTTCTTCCAAAAAATCAGCCACGTTTCTTAACCTTTATCATTCAAACGAAGACATGAGGGCGCTTCTCTCTTTCTCGGAGAAAGTCGGCGGTCCGGTTGCCGAACTGTTCAGGGCAGGCTATGCGGAAGTGGTTAAAACGGAAAAGAAGAAAAGTCGTGGGGAACTCGATCCCAAGGGACCCGGAGACATTACTTCCCGTTCCGAATCCGTAGACCTGGTGGAAAGAGCGCTTAACAGGGCGATGACCAAAGAGGCATCGAAGCTTGAGAAGTCTCTGGTTTTCCTTGCAACCACCGGCAGTTCAGCTCCGTTCATAGGGCTGTTCGGAACCGTGTGGGGCATTATGAACTCCTTTATAGGACTTGCGGGAAGCAAAGGTGTTCCCTCGCTTGAGGTCGTGGCTCCGGGAATCGCGGAGGCGCTTATAGCAACCGCCATCGGTCTTGCGGCCGCCATCCCCGCCACAATAGCCTACAACTACTTTGTCAACCGGGTAAGAGCCATGGAGGTGGAAATGGAACATTTCTGTGCCGGATTTCTCAACACGGCGGAAAGGTATCTAAACAGGTAGCGGGGAATTTCGCCTCATGGCAGCGGGAAAATTCAACACCGGCTGGCGAAGGTCAGTCCTCTCAGAGATAAACGTCACTCCCTTTGTTGATGTAATGCTGGTTCTTCTGGTCATTTTCATGGTCACCACTCCTATACTTTACCAGGGGATCAGGGTAAACCTTCCGCAAACGGCATCTTCTAAAATCCCGGTCAAAAACCAAAAGCAGATAACCATAACCGTGACCGGATCCGGAAATATATTTCTCGAAGACACGGGCTACCCGCTTTCAGAAATCGCCTCTGCCCTCGGCAAATTAATGGCCGCGGAGGGAACCACGCCCGAGAGCGGACGGGTTTTTCTCAGAGCCGATAAATCAGTCAAATACGGATTCGTGGTAAAGGTCATAGACGAGGTAAAGAAAACCGGCGTTGAAAAGTTAAGCCTGATAACGGAGTCAAAAAACATAAGGGATAAATAAGCGGACATGTAAAGAGATGAAGGGAGAAAAGAATCATTTTCGCAAAGGGCTTTTTATTTCCCTGGGTCTTCATCTGCTGATTGTCTGTCTGCTTGCTCTGGGAGTGGGAAGGCACGGGCAGGTATCCCCCGAGCAATCAATAGAAGTGTCACTCTCGACCCAAGCTCCGCGCGCCAGCAAGAAAAAACCAGTTGTCAGGACTCCCAGCCGTTCCCAAGAGCCCAAAAAAACCTCAAAAAAGATCAAAGAAGCTCCTAAGAAGCAGGTAAAGCCTTCCCCGAAGAAAAAAGCGGACCCGGTAAAGGCGGAAAAAGAAAAAAGTCCGGATCCCCCTCCGCCGCAGACAAAACCAGAGGAAAAGCCGAAAGAGCCCGAAACGGCGAGCCAAGAACCGCCGCCGGTCACGGAACCCGAAACGGAAAAGAAAGAAGATGCCGCCGAGAGAAAAGCTCTTGAATCCGGGAAAAAAGAAGTGATCAGGAACATCAAAAAGGAATCCGTTTTAAGCAGCATCAAGAAAAGTGCCGAACAAGCGTCTGTCGAACCGGTTCCCAAAGAATCCGGCCCGGGAGTCATATCACTTGTGCTTGACGTCTATTACAGAACAATATCGAAACGGATACAGAGAAACCTGATCCTGCCACTTAACATAGATTCCGGTATCCTTCTCGCGGCTCAGGTAAATTTTTACATGACGGAAACCGGCGAGGTGTACGACGTGGGGATAGAAAAGAGCTCCGGAAACATGAGGTTCGATTCTTACTGCATAAGGGCCGTAAACGATGCTTCGCCCCTTCCTCCTCCGCCAAGTGAACTGAGAGAAAGGATAAAGTCGGATTTCTTTGTCATCTCCTGTGAAAGCAAAAAGTGATGCGCATGCGACTTATACTCGTAAGACACGGAAAGACAGACTGGAACGAAACCGGAAGATGCCAGGGAATAAGCGATGTTCCGCTTAACCCCACCGGAATAGAACAGGCTGAGAAAGTAGCTCTCTCTCTCAAGGACGAGAGTATCGACCGCATATACTCAAGCAACCTCGTAAGGGCAAAAATAACGGCTGAGAAAATCGCCGCCTACCACTCGATTGACATTGATATCAGGGATGATCTCCGAGAGATGGATCAGGGAATCTTCGAGGGGCTTGATTTCTCCTACATACGGGAGAACTATTCTGACGTGCTTGAGCACTGGCGCGAAGACCCGGAGACCCTGCAGCTGCCAGGCGGAGAGTCATTAAAAGGCGTTCAGCAAAGAGCTCTTGACGCCATAGAAGATATCAAGAGCCGTTTCGGGTCGCAGAACATAGTGGTCGTGAGCCACAATATGGTTATAGGCACACTGCTTTGCAGCTTTACCGGAAGCTCCCTTAAGAAATTGCGTGATTACATAGTGGATGAAGCCTCAAAAAGCGTCGTTGAAATATACGAAGACAGGTTCGTTATAATATCCTTTAACGACATCGATCACCTGAACCCTCCCGTCGAGCAAGTCAGGACGTAAAAACTCATGAAGGACGAAATACTGAAAATCATAAAAGAGTCCGTGGATTCGCTCGCGTTACCCGGAAGCCCGACGGGAAACGAGACAGAGTTCGAGGTATCGGTACCGAAAAAAAAAGAATTTGGAGATTTCTCCACAAATGCGGCGCTCGTTATAGGAAGCATGAAAGGCGAAAATCCTCGCGAGGTCGCGCAAAAAATAGTCGAGGCCATAGAGCGGCGCCACCACGGTTTCATAGAAAAGCTCGATATCGCGGGGCCGGGATTCATAAATTTCTTCGTTAACGAAACCCTGTTCGAATCACAGCTCAGAGAAATTCTCCGTCTCGGCGAAAAATACGGAGCCTCCCGCGAGGGTTCCGGACAGGAAGTGATAGTTGAATTTGTAAGCGCCAATCCTACGGGCTACCTTCATTTCGGCCACGCCCGAAATGCCGTTGTCGGAGACTCGGTGTGCAGAATACTTTCCTTTTGCGGGTACGAGGTGACCAGAGAATTCTACATAAATGATGCGGGCAGACAGATGGACATGCTTGGCGAGTCGGTATACTCGGCTCTCGCACGGTCCCACGGACTCGAAAGGGAGCTTCCCGAAGACGGCTATCGCGGCGAGTACATCTCGGAACTCGCCGGGGAAATAAAAGAATCGGAACAATGCCCTCAAGTACCCGGGGATGAATCGGCAGCTATCGAGTTCTGCAGGGAGTTTGCCTACTCAAGGCTTCTTGAGGAAATGAAAACTGACCTTCTGGACCTGAGGGTGAATTTCGACAACTGGTACAGCGAGAGAATCGAAATACACGGCCACGATTCTGAAGAGGGGAAACTGAGCGGCGCTCTTGCCAAACTCGAGGATCTTGGTGCAGTTGAGAGAAAGGAGCAGGCGCTCTGGTTCAGGGCCTCCCTGTACGGAGACGGCAAGGACTGGGTAATAATAAAAAAAGACGGCGCTCCAACCTACTTTCTATCCGACATAGCTTACCACGTGGATAAATACTCAAGAGGATTTTCCAGGCTAATAAACGTCTGGGGAGCTGATCACCACAGCCACGTATCGCGTCTTAAGTCCTCCATGAAGGCCCTCGGCCTGGATGAATCTTCCCTGCATGTGCTCCTTATACAGTTCGTGAGGCTCGTAAGAGACGGTGTGGAGGTCCCGATGTCGAAGAGAACGGGAGATTTCGTTACGCTTCGCGAAGTGCTTCGCGAAGTCGGGTGTGACGCCACGAGATTCTTTCTGCTCATGAGAAGTTCCGACAGCCACCTTGATTTTGATCTTTCACTGGCGAAAAAGGAGTCAAGCGAAAATCCCGTTTACTACGTTCAGTACGCAAACGCCAGAATCTCAAGTCTGATAAGAAACTCCGAGGAAGCGGGAGTGAGCCCCTCGAATGAGCATCTTAATCTCCTTTCAGACGATGAGGAACGGGCCATAATGAAAACACTTTTCAGGTTCCCGGATGTAGTCCGTTCGGCGGCTGAATCGCTTTCCCCGCACAAAGTGGTTTATTATCTTCAGGAGTTGGCGGCCGAGTTCCATTTTTATTACAATAAAACAAGAATTCTGGACCCGGAGAACGCCGGCATGGCCTCCGCAAGGCTTTACCTGGCACGCTGCGTACAGGTGGTAATAGAAAACGGCCTCGGTCTTCTCGGAATAAACGCCCCCAGAAGCATGTAAAAATGACTGAAGAAAAAAAAGAAAAAAATCCCCGGGTTCTGCGGCTTTCTCTGGTTTTTCTCGTTATCTTCACAATGGTGTTTTCCCTGGGAGTCGTGGTGGGGAAAAAGTTCATCCCTGCGGACGAGCCTGTCTTAGCGGAGAAATCTCCCGGATTGCTGGAAAAACTGTTTTCATTTGTCTCGCGAGAGAAAACCCCAAGCGGCGAAGCGGAAAAACCGGCCGTCACTCCGGATGAAAAAGACCCATCCGCCCGTGACAAGTACCTGTCGGCAATGATCAATCCTGACCATAGATACACCATCCAGGTCAGCTCTTTCCTGAGCAAGAAAGTCGCCAACCGAACCGTGAGATTCTACAAAGACAGGGGATACCCCGCTTTTATAAAGGAGTACTCGCCTTCTGAGATCACAACTTTCTACAGAGTGAGGATAGGAACCTTTCAATCCAAGGAACAGGCGCGGGAATACGGAAACGAAATAAAGGAGAGAGAAAGGGATTTCAAGTTCTACGTAACTGTTAACGACTGAACAGCAGAGGATGGCCCTACGCCGCCTCCCCGCAATAGACTATAAAGGAAATTACAGGGTATTATTTTTTTATGGAAAACGAACCGTCAACACCTAACCCCGAAGAAGCTGACGAGAGATCTAAAACCGGGAGAAAACCGGACTCTTCCAAGCTTCTCTCAGGCGGGATCAAGGCCTGGTGGGTTTTCCTCATGAAACCCATAGAGGACTTTCTTATAGAAAGGGAGTTCCGCCCCAACGTACTCACCATTACCACCCTAGTGGTTTCCGCGCTTGCGGGATGGTTTTTCCATCTGGGCATGATCTTCATAGCCGGAGTTCTGCTGCTGGCCGGTTCGACTTTTGACATTTTCGATGGAAGGGTGGCACGAGCACAAGGCCTTAATTCACCCAAGGGAGCTTTTTTTGACTCCTGCGTGGACAGATATTCAGAAGTTCTTATCTACCTGGGTCTTCTGAGCTTCTTCAGAGACACTTTTTTCGTTTATATCGTTTTTCTTATAGTCAGCTGTTCCATGATGGTCAGCTACACAAGGGCCAGAGCCGAGGGGCTTGGAATCGACTGCGAGGTGGGGATAATGCAGAGAGCCGAAAGGGTAGTTTACTTGGGGGTCCTGTCGACGTTTAACTTCCTTGGCAACATAGTTACCTTTCTTATGGGGCTTGGAAACAGGGATTACCTGCTGAAGCTCTCACTCATCATTCTCTTCGTCTTTTCCTTCTACACCTCAATACAGAGAATGGTTCACGTAATGAACAGGATAGAGGATGCCGGAAACGGCGGGACGGACGGAACTGCAAAAGTCGCGGACTAGGAGGTTCTCTCTCTTATTCTGCTGGCTTTCTTTGAAAGGCCTCTCAGGTAGTAAAGCTTAGCTCTTCTTACGCGGCCTTTTCTTTTCACTTCTATTTTCCCGATGAGCGGGGAGTGCAGAGGGAAAATTCTCTCGACACCGATACCGTAGGAAACCTTCCTTACCGTGAAAGTTTCTCTGAAGCCGGAACCTTTTCTGGCTATCACGGTACCTTCAAAAACCTGGATCCTTCTCCTTTCACCTTCCTTAATGTTGTAGTGAACCGATACCGTGTCCCCGGCCCGAAATTCGGGCAGGTCCGTTCTCAGGTGCTTTTTTTCAACTTCTGCTATAATTCCCATTTCCCAATCTCCCTTTTCGCGGGATGTTGAATATACAGAACCTCATTGGGATTGTCAAAATATTAAAAGGGCTTTTTTTCGGCTGCTCAAGCAGGCTTCCCGAAACATCCGTCCCAGCCGGTCCCGGCGGATCAGGCTCCGCAGGAAAGCAGCCTGTCAAGCACTATGGCGGCTGCACTTCTTACCGAAAGATGATTGAATTCACTGTAGCCGCTTATGGGTTTCAGCACATAGTCAGCCGCTCTTATCGTCTCAAGCGTGAGTCCCCACCCCGTACCGAAAAGAATCAGAAAAGGCTCTGTGTTCTCGAATATTTTTTCCCGAAGCGCCCGGTAGCCAGTCATGTCGTCTGAAAAGCGGGCGTCAGTAACCACTATTTTCGGTTTTTTTCCCTCAATTCCCTCTACCTGCTCGACGGCCTCCTCAATAGTGCTCATTATGCTTATGATGCCGAAAGCCTTGCTTTTTGTCTCGTTGAAATTCCTTCCCTCTCCCTCGATCCAGTGATCAACGAGTCTCCCCGCAAGGCGGCGCTGCTCTTCGACAGGGTTTATCAGATAGAATTTCTTAACTCCGTACGTAGTGGCGTCCCTTGATATGTCGTGCGCGTCTATGCTCTTAAAGGCAGTCGAGACGACTTCGAGGCGGCTGTTATATGCCGGATAGTGCACAAGGGCTATGTAAACCCTGAAACCCGGGGAATCCCCGGCCTTAAGTTCTTTCAGAAAGGCGTCTTCTTCTTCGGAGAGCTGCGCGTCGTCAAGGCAAGAGGGGTTCTGCATGAAAGTGCTTTTTATGCTCTCCCGCCTCCTCCATCTCCTTATTTTTTCGTGATCTCCCGAAAGAAGCACCTCGGGGACCTTCTTTCCCTTGTATGTACGCGGCTTCGTATACTGAGGGTACTCAAGAAGCCCGTCTGTAAGGGACTCAGAGGCAAGAGACTCAGTGTTTCCGAGGACCCCCGGAAGGTATCTTGATACGGCATCCACTATCAGGGAACATGCGTATTCTCCACCGGAATTTATGTACTTCCCGGTCGATATCTTCATGTCGACGTAAAGTTCGCTCACCCTGTCATCCATACCTTCGTACCGACCGCAGAGGATTATCAGCTGCTCAAACCCGCAAAGTTCCTGCGCCTTGCGGTCATCAAATTCCTCTCCCTTGGGAGTCGTGAGGATTACGGCGGAGCGAAGCCCCTTTTCCCTTATGCGGCCGATGGCATTCCCTATCGGCTCCGGGGTCATGAGCATTCCGCTTCCGCCTCCGTACGGAGTATCATCCGTTTTTCCATGCTTATCCGCTGAATAAGTTCTCAGGTCGTGGACGTTTATCTCAACCGCCTTGCTCTCAACGGCCCTGCTTATCACTCCGAACGAAAAAACGGAATCAAAAAAACCGGGGAAGATTGTCACTATGTCAAACTTCATCGCAGTATCACCGGACTACTCGAGGAGTCCCTCTACCGGTTCCACGGTGATCATCGAACCGTCAATATCCACCGCGGTTACAAACCTTTCGACAAACGGAACCAGAAATTCCCGACCCCGTTCCGGACTCTTTACCACGAGAATGTCGTGTCCGCCCGAATCGATAAGGTCCTTTACCTCCCCGATATTGTCTCCGCGGGAGGTGCGGACCCGAAGCCCGATGAGGTCAGCCCAGTAGTATTCATCTTCTCCCGGGGGCTGCAGATCGTTTTTTTCGACCAGCACGTGGAGATTTTTAAGTGCGTCGGCGGCCTCGAGGGTATCGATGCCCTTTAGCTTAACAATCGCGACGTTTTTCTGGATTTTTATCTGGGACAGACTGAATCTTCGGGGTTCTTTCCGGTCTGGAACTTCTACATAGACTTTCCCCAGCCCGGAGAGGGTTTCGGGATGCCCGCCGAAGGCGAACACTTTCACTTCACCGTAAAGACCGTGTCTTTTGGTTATCTTCCCGTAGAGAACAAGGTTTTGTTTCGCGCTTTCCGGCAATGCTATTCAAGGATCTCCAAGACGGCGCGTTTTTTCATTTTTGCGGCCGCGGCGTTCAATATGCTGCGAATCGCCTTTGCGGTTCTTCCCTGTTTCCCGATTACCTTCCCCAAGTCCTCGGAGGCCACTCTAAGCTCAATAACCGTAGTTTTCTCGCCCGCCACCTCTGTCACCTGAACCTCCTCGGGGTTGTCGACAATGGATTTAGCCATGAATTCGACAAACT
The DNA here is from genome assembly GCA_965207685.1 of Thermodesulfobacteriota bacterium. GTDB lineage: Bacteria > Desulfobacterota_D > UBA1144 > Nemesobacterales > Nemesobacteraceae > Nemesobacter. The sequence goes on from OZ242294.1 coordinate 1,025,868, forward strand.
CTCTGAGCTGACTCATAAGGAGCATCCCTCCTGAAACTATAATCTTTATGTACGAATTTTCGCGTGGAACGCGTGGAAGAAAATGTGCTATGTAACCTGCGATATGAGCTTGCTCACCCTGTTGGTTGCCTTGGCGCCGTTATCCATCCACGCTTTCACTCTTTCCATGTCTACCTTGAGTTCGTGAGGTTTTTTCCGCGGGTCGTAATGTCCCAGTATTTCAAGAAACTTTCCGTCGCGCGGGGAACGTACATCCGCAGCGACTATCCTGTAAAACGGCCTCTTCTTAGATCCTATCCTGCTCAATCTTATCTTGACCAAACTGCTGTTACCTCCTGAATTCGGGGTTGAAGATATGCTCCCGTCATCTGAATTTCGTCATTCTTTTTGCTAGTTTACCCATTTTCCCCATGTTTTTCATCATGTTTCGCATCTGTATATAGTTTTTTATCATGCGGTTCACGTCAGGCACCGTAGTTCCGCTGCCCTTGGCGATTCTCTTTCTGCGACTGCCGTTTAGGATAGTGTGATCCCTTCTTTCGGGCACCGTCATGGAGTTGATTATCGCAAGGCTCTTTTTTATCTCATCCTCAGCCTTCGCTATCGCTTCAGGGTTATCGGTAACCTTTTTCATCCCCGGGACCATGTGGGCTATGCTTTCTATTGAGCCAAGCTTGCTCATGGCCACTATCGATTCCCTGTAGTCTTCGAGGGAGAACTGTTTTTTCGATATTCTCTCCGCGAGTTTTTTCGTTTTTTCCTCTTCAAAAGCGTCTTCCGCCTTTTCTATGAGGCTGAGGACGTCTCCCATTCCCAGGATTCTCGAGGCTATTCTCTCGGGGTGAAAGACCTCGAGCGCGTCGGCTTTCTCTCCCGTTCCGAAAAACTTTATAGGCTTGCCTGTGGTGGCCTTTATCGAAAGGGCCGCCCCTCCCCTCGCATCCGCATCCATCTTCGTGAGAACCACGCCGTCGAGGTCGATGGCTTCATCGAAGCTCTGCGAAACGTTCACGGCATCCTGTCCCGTCATCGAGTCGGCAACGAGTAGGATTTCATGGGGATTCACCTTCTTCTTTATGCTCCCCAGTTCATCCATTAGCTCACGGTCAAGATGAAGGCGCCCCGCCGTGTCTATAATCACCGCGTCTGCCCCCTGTTTCGCGGAGGCCGAGACCGCATCCGCGCACACGTCCACGGGATCCGAACCGGCCACGGTATCGTAGACGCTTACGTCTATTTTTTCTCCGAGCACCTTGAGCTGCTCTATCGCGGCAGGACGGTAGATGTCCGCAGGAACCAGCAATGGGGTCTTGCCGTGGCGCTCCTTGAGGAACTTGGCAAGCTTAGACGCCGTGGTGGTCTTTCCCGAACCCTGGAGCCCGACCAGCATTATTACGACGGGAGGCGTGACGCTTAGATTCAGGGGTTCGTTTTCCAGCCCCAGAATGCCGGTAAGTTCTTCTTTGACTATTTTTATGAACTGCTGTCCCGGATTGAGACTCCTTTCGACTTCCCGACCCAAGGCTCTTTCCTTTACAAGTTCGGTGAACTGGCGGACCACCCTGAAGTTGACGTCCGCTTCAAGAAGGCTGAGACGCACTTCGCGAAGCGCGTCCTCTATGTTCTTCTCGCTCAGCTTTCCATAGCCCCCTATCCTTTTGAGGGTGGTGCCGAGCTTTTGCGAGATTCCTTCAAACATCGTTGCATTCCCCGCCGTTTCAAGCCATCCGAGGCGGTGTCACGATTTATATAATACCGGAATTACGAAAATACAATCCTCCCCCGCCCGACGCACAGAAGCGCCGAGGCCCCGCCTTAACAAATGAACATGGACAAAACACCGCAAGCTATTATAATTACATCGATTTGTATCTCATCGGAGGCACCGTTGAAACTCGGAGCATACGGTTACATAAAGCAGTTTCTCAGAGATCCGAAGAGCACAGGTTCCTTAGCGCCTTCAAACGAGGAGCTGTCGGAGCTTGTCACCGAGACCGCCCGGCTCGACGAAATGGGGACCGTGGTGGAACTTGGCTCTGGAACCGGGGTTTTTACCGAGAAGATTCTTGAGAAGAAGAGCCCGGAAGCGCTGTTTTTCGCAATAGAGATCAATCCCGAGTTCTGCGAAGCGACCAAATCGCGATGTCCTTCCGCGACGGTCTACCGGGATTCCGCGGAGAACATGAGAAAATATCTCGAGCAGCACGGAAAAGATTCCTGTGACTGCATTATTTCTAGTCTTCCTTGGGCCGTATTCGACCACGGGACCCAGGAAAGACTGCTTAACGTCATCTGGGATGTACTTAAGCCTGGAGGCAAGATGATCACCTTCAGCTATTCAATCAGCATGATGGTTCCAAACGCCAGAAGATTCCGCTCAATGCTGCGAAACAAGTTTACAAACGTCGTCAAGTCGAAAACTGTCTGGTCCAATTTCCCTCCGGCGTTTGTTTACAGCGCGAAGAAATAACCCCGTCTCCGGCGCCAGCCAAAACCACACCAGCAAACTGGTTCTCCCCCGCAAGGACGGTTGGGTATACTTAAGGAATAACGCGTAAGCGGTTTCTTTCATGTCCCAGCACCCGCTCTATCTCATTGACGGCAGCTCATATATATTCAGGGCATATTACGGCGTAAGGGCCGATCTTTCCACCTCCGACGGCTTTCCAACCAACGCCGTCTACGGATTTGTGAACATGCTTCTTAAGTTTCTCAGGGAATATGAACCTAGGTACCTGGGGATGGTGTTCGATTCCAAGGGAGAAGTGTTCAGAAACGAAATATACCCTGAGTACAAAGCCAACAGGGACGAGGCTCCAGAAAGCCTCCAGCTCCAGTTCTCTAAGATTTTCGAACTGGTGCGGGCATTCTCGATACCGATGCTTGCAATGGAGGGATACGAGGCCGACGACATCATAGGGACCATAGCCAAGGCACAGGGGGCATCGAAGGTGGTTCTGGTCACCGGGGACAAGGATTTCTGCCAGCTGGTGTCTGAGAACGTGACTCTGGTTGACACAATGAGGGAACGCGTAACCGGAGTGCAGGAAGTGCGCCAGAAGTACGGGATCGAGCCCGGACAGATGATTGATTTCTTCGCTCTTGTGGGAGACAAGGTTGACAACATTCCGGGAGTGGCGGGCGTAGGGGAGAAGACCGCTTCGGCCCTTATATCCAAGTACGGGGACCTCGACGGGGTATACGGCAACCTGGAGGAACTTGGCCCCGGTGTCGCGAAGAGGCTAAGGGAGCACAAAGATGACGCGTACCTTAGCCGCGAGCTGGTTACCATAAAAACTGACGTTGAAGTAGGAACCGGAATCGAGGACTTCAGGTACGGTGGATACGCGGCCGAAGATCTTCAGGAAATATTCTCAGAACTTGAGTTTGAAAAGCTCCTTGACGAAATCGGTGCGTCCCGCGCGCCAGACGAAAGCGAAGCGGTAAAATACGATTCATACGAAACTGTTTTCGATGAGATATCCCTCGGCCGGGTGATAACCATGGTAGAGGAGGCAGGAGAACTCTCAATAGATCTCGAAACGGATTCCAAACTGCCGATGAACGCAGGGATAGTCGGCTTTTCGCTGTGCACAGCCCCGGAACGGGCTTTTTACGTTCCCGTGGGACACACAGGAACCATTGAAGCCGAAAGACAAATGAAACCTGAGGCCGCACTTTCTCTGCTGAAACCGCTCCTTGAATCCGAGGACATAAAGAAAATAGGACAGAACATAAAATACGATATGCTCGTACTTAAAAATCACGGCGTCACTCTCAGGGGAATCTACTTTGACACGATGCTGGCCGCGCACCTCCTCGACGCTTCCAGGGGAAGCTACAAGCTTGATGAACTCTCAAGAACCGAGCTTGGCCACAAGATGATCTCCTACGATGACGTCACGGGAAAAGGGAAATCAAAGAAGAATTTCGCCGAAGTTGATATCAAGACGGCAACAAGGTACTCGTGCGAAGATTCGGACGTGACGCTTATTCTTTCAAGAAAATTTCTTGAGACTCTGAAGAAAGAAGGGCTCTGGGATCTTTACAGGGAAAATGTTCTGGGCCTTGTTCCGGTTCTCTGCGACATGGAGTTCACGGGAGTGAGCGTCGACACCTCTATCCTCGGGGAAATGTCTGAAGAGTTTGAAAATGACCTCGATTCCATCGAGGGCGAAATATATGAAAAAACCGGAGGAGAGTTCAACATAAACTCGACAAAGCAGCTCTCCGAAGTACTTTTCGAGAAGCTGCAACTTCCCGCCAGGAAAAAGACTGCAAAGGGCGCCTTTTCCACCGACTCCGAAGTTCTCAGGGACCTGTCGACAATCCACGAGGTGCCGCGTCTCATACTCAGACACAGGTTTCTCTCCAAGCTCAAATCCACTTACATCGATCAGCTTCCGAGGCTCATAAACCCGGTTACCGGAAGGATCCATACCTCTTTTAATCCTGCCGGCACCTCAACCGGAAGACTAAGCTCAAGGGACCCTAATCTTCAGAACATCCCCATAAAAACCGAGGACGGAAAAAGAATACGGAAATCGTTCGTGGCAAAAGACGACTGCGTTGTACTTTCGGCTGATTATTCCCAGATAGAACTTCGCCTGCTCGCCCATTTCTCCGGGGATCCGACCCTGCTCGAAGCTCTTCGAAACGATAAGGATGTGCACGTCGCAACGGCCTGCGAAATCTTTAACGCAACCGAAGACCAGATTACCTCCGAGATGCGGAATCTCGCCAAGACCATAAACTTCGGGATAATATATGGTATAAGCGCTTTCGGGCTCTCAAAACAACTCGGTACCACGGTCTCGGTATCAAGAAATTATATAAACAGATATTTTGACAGATATTCCGAGGTGAAAACCTATATGCGGTCATCGGTTGAAGAAGCCAGAAGCAGGGGCTACACAGAGACGCTTGTCGGGAGAAGAAGGCCGATACCGGAACTTGTTTCGGGAAACAGGGTAGAGAGGGGAAGAGGAGAGCGTGAGGCTATAAATACTCCGATACAGGGGTCTGCAGCGGATATAATAAATCTGGCCATGATCCGCATATTCAGAAGGCTTGAAGAAGAATTTCGCTCGAAGATGATCCTCCAAGTTCACGACGAGCTTCTCTTTGAGGCTCATGAAACAGAACTTGAAGAACTGCAAGCCCATATAAAAAATGACATGGAAAACGCCTGGGAACTCAGAGTACCGCTTAGAGTGGAAATACGCGCCGCAGAGAACTGGGCCGAAGCTCACTAAGAATACAGTAACGATGAATTCCAGAATAAAGACCCTGATTCTGCACACGCTCGTTTTACTCTTTGTGTTTCTGCCGGCGGCATCTTCTCACGCTGAAGTAAACCAGAAAAAGATACTCTCCTTTATTTCGAAAAATACCTCGTCGCGAAAGAAAATCGGAATCATGGTACGCTCCGCCGATACCGGCAAGACGGTTTTCCGCTACAACAGCAAAGAGAAATTCATTCCCGCCTCCAATAACAAAATACTTTCCTCCATAGCGGCGCTTTCCCTGCTCGGAAAGGATTTCCGGTTCAAAACGGAGTTCTACCTAGGCGGAGGAATACACTCGGGAGTCGGCCACGGCGGTCTTTACGTAAAAGGGTTCGGAGACCCCACTATAGACATCGAGAAGCTAAGGGAGATTGCAGGGAAGATTAAAGCCCTAGGGATAACCGGAATCGAGGGCGGGATTCACCTAGACGGTTCGTATTTTGACGACGTCCTTTACGGAGAAGGCTGGGATCCCGAGTGGCGCGGCAAAAGCTTCTGCCCTCCCGTAACGGCGATTTCGTTCAATTACAACTCGGCCAAGATAAGAATTTCCGCATCCAGAGTACAGGGAGTCCCCGCAACGGTGAAAACAGAACCCGCCGAGTTTCCCTTCCCGATCAAAAACAGGGTTTCCACCAGGCTGAAAAGATCGGGGGTGAGAGCACAGTACAACGAACGGAACGAGCTCAGACTCTCCGGACACGTTTCCTCCCGCAAAAAAGCAGAAACCCTGGAACTTTCGGTGCCAGACCCGTTTTTTTACTTCGGGGCAACGCTCAAGAAAGTTCTTGAGCGGGAAGGAATCGAGGTAAGCGGACCCATAGAGCGCAGGAGAGTGCCTCGGTGGACCGGCAAAATATTCACCCATTACTCAGAACCTCTGGGGACCATTATCCATGAGTACAACAAAGAAAGCGTCAATATAATCGGAGAAAGCATAGTCAAGGTGATCGGGGCCAAATATCTCAATACCCAGGGATCATGGAAATCCGGCACATACGTAATTGAAAATCATCTGAGGAGAATTGGTCTTAATGGAAACTTCTCCGTCGCCGACGGTTCCGGTCTTTCAAGGCTAAACAAGGTATCCCCCGAGGACATAACCGAAGCACTCCACATAGCCTACGAAGATCCGGACATTTCCGAGGAGTTTGTTGCGTCCCTTCCGATCGCCGGAGTTGACGGAACCCTCAAGAAAAGATTTCGTAACCTCAAGGGCAAAGTCTATGCGAAAACCGGATATCTTGAAGGAGCCAGATCCCTATCCGGCTACGCGTTCGCAAAAAACGGGCGGGTTTATGTTTTTTCCATCATATCAAACGGCATGGGAACAAGGGTGAAGAAACTTCAGAACCTGCTTCTTCGGGAGCTTGTCTACTGATTTATTGCGTGGAAGCTGTCGGCCAATCTCGCGAATTCCTCGACCGAGAGGGATTCCGCCCTTCTTCGCTGATCGATACTCGAGTCTGAAAGTGCCCGTTCAACGGTCCCCCTCTCAAAGAAGTTGCTGAGCGAATTCCTTATAGTCTTTCTCCGCGATGAAAACGCATGCCTGGTAACGGTCCTGAAGGTCTTCTCGCTCGATACAGAAAACACGGGTTCCTTAAGCGGGTCGAGCACCACCGCCGCCGAGTCCACCTCGGGAACCGGATAGAACGCGCGCCGGGAAACCTTGAAGGCAAGCTCTACGCTGAAACAGCTCTGGAGAAGTACCGAGAGGGAGCCGTAGCTCTTCCGCCCCTTTGCAGAGGATATCCTCTGTGCCACTTCCTTTTGCAGCATCACTACTATCCTCGAGAAAAGTTCCCTTTCATCGAGAAGCTTAAGCAGAATCTGGGTGGATATGTTATAGGGAAGATTGGATACTAGCTTCGTTTTTTTCCCGTCGGAAAAGCGGCTGAAATCGACTTTAAGAACATCTTCGTAAACAAATTCGACATTTGCAGACTCCCCGAATTTCTCGTCGAGAAAGGTTCTCAGTCTCTTATCTTTCTCAATTGCCGTGACTCTGCCGGCACCGTGTGCGAGATGCTCCGTGAGGCTGCCCTTGCCGGGCCCGACTTCAATCACATGATCTTCTTTTTGGAGCTTTGCGGTAGCGCAGATCTTACGGAGTATGTTGGGGTCGTTCAGAAAATGCTGTCCGAGCCTTTTAGTCTGATGAAATGCCTCTTCCTGTTTTCTTCCAAGCAAGAATATATCCTATGCTGTAGAAAAAACTTCTCGGGTTAAGAATCTAATTCTGGTTCATCTATTGCTTCTAACAACCTGCTAATACGACCTTTCTCTTTAGATTTTTCGATATAGTTTTGGTAACTGATCTCCGCATCGTTGATTAGCTGCTGATAGGTAATCACACGGATATTTTTAGCTTCAAGCGTCTTTTCGGATTCTTCTTTACCTTTTTCACTATCCCAATCTTTCAATTTAGTTCCCACCAAGCAAATAGTTTCAATGGGACCATCTTCCCCCGCATCTTCAGCCTGTTTTTTAAGGGCTCTTCTGTACTTGTCTACTTGTCCGAGCAAAGAACTTGTCTCTGTTGATACACGAGCCCTTTTGAGCTCAATAATAATATGCTTTCCAGAGGACTTCTTGTATCGAATATCAATTCGACCCTTCTTTTCTTCTTCTTTTGCCTCTTCAGATATCTTATCAAAGGCAATTCTTACGTTTTCTTCCATGCTTGGAGTTTCTGTTGCCCTATCCCACGAAGGATCAAGTAACCATAGATGTGAATAAATGTGTTTTTGGATAACTTTCTCTAAAGCATTTTTATCAGTATGTTCCTTGAGTTTACGGATAACATCCAATCTGCCCTTAGTAATTTCATAGTACCAAGATGCTTCAATGTCATCTAGTTCCGAAAACAACTGTACCGCAATCTCAAGGTTCTCAATATCAAGTTGATCCAATTGATTAAGTTTTTCTTTATGATGAAGATGTTCAAAAGCTAGAATACCATGCTTTAGAAGCGTCCTTCTGTGCTGCCCATCTGTTGCAATAGCATTGATCCTGCCGAACAACTTTCTTGCGGCACTGCGTGCGTCACTTTTTAATCCTTGCAACCATTCATTAATTGCAGGAATCTCCTTTGCCTTTTCCTCACCTTCCTCTTCTTTATAACGAGCACGGTCTACTCTTAAAAATTTCAATTCTTCTTTTACAAACTCTGATAAGCTAGAAAATCTTTCTTCATTTCGTATAAAATCCTGTCTGCTAGAAGTTGCTATATCTTCTCTTTCCGTTAAATCCAAAAAGTCCGCTTCTAGTTCACCTATCAAATATTTGGTATGCAAACCACCTTCCCTAAAGGTATCAAGAATGTTTTCCAAAGCGACTTTACCTCGTGTCAGAACAGCCAGTTTGTTAAGATTGTCATCTCCATCTTGCAGGGACCCGGATTCCGTGACAAGACCTATCCATCCTTTTATATCATAACCCTGCTCACTATTTATAATGCTTTTACGCTCTTTTATCCGTTCATCAGGAAGATGCTTAAAATGCGTCTTCTCGTAATCGCCATAAACTAATGCATACTCAAGTTTATGGAAATAGTCTCTGTCACCAATGGTTACCTGCCTACCTCCTATAAATACGTTGAAATTGTCTGATAATATGCTGAAACGTCGGGAAATTCGTTTTCGCAAGTTATCATCAATTGACGATTGAATCCGTTTTTTTAGTTGTGATAAAACAATAATTGTCCCCGTTTCCGTTGATATCTCGTATTCAGAAGGAATATCAGATATGGGTTTCGGATAATGACGGTTGCCCTTTGTTATATCATTGCGAATATCTTCAACAACAAGTTCTAGACCTAAAGTTTGATCATCTTTTTTTGTGTAGATTTGGACATTGTCAGCAATAGAGAAGACAGACAGTTTGCCTATACCTTTTCTCCCCATAACCCTGCGACGTTTTTTGGGGGTAAGGTCATCCTGCATATCTTTTCTGCGTTTATAGCCAACCGTCAGGAACTTTTTTCTTAGGTCCTGTTTGTTCATCCCGCAACCGTCATCCCTGACACTGATTATTTTCTCATCTTCTATCAAGGTAATATCAAGATACACTTCTCCCGCATCGGCATCCCAAGCATTGGCGATTAGTTCCGATAAAACGGCGGGAACGTTGCTGTACAAGTTGAGCCCCAAATGCTCTAACGCATTTAAATCAATCTTCAGTTCATAATCTGGCATCAACACTCTCCAGATGATTTATTATGGAACTACCGATAGCGGTGGCTAAAAGGGGTGGTACAGCATTACCTATGTGCTTTCCGATAACAGAAAATGTGGGTTTTTCGCCGAGAGGACAAAACTTATAGTCTTCTGGAAAAGTTTGTAGTATTGCCCCTTCTCTGAGACTCAAAGCACGGTCTTGCTCAGGATGACCAAAACGCCCTGTCCCATAACCATGGAACTGAGTAGTAAGTGTCGGCGCAGGTTTATCCCAATTCATTCGCCCATAGACATTGTGGTAGGTTCCGCCACTACTTTTCCTGTAACAGGCAGGAAGCAACTCTCTTGGCCAATCTCTCCAGCTTCCTCCTGGTACCGAAGCTTGGATTCTTCTAAAATTGATAGGAGATAAAGACCTGCAGACATGCATTGGGTCTGTTGAGCTTGCTTCCCCATGGGCTAGATTTTCCAAGTGCCCGATAGCTCTTCTCACTGTAATGGGATCTTCAACCCTTTTTCCGGGTAGACAGATGTCTTCTAACAAAGAAGCAAGCAAGACCAAACGACGTCGACTTTGGGGCACGCCGAAGTGTGCACATGGAATGATTCCATCAGCAATCTGGTAACCGTGCCTTCGCAGGGTACTTTTGAATTTACGATAAACTTCCTTGCTCTTGAGTGCCGGTACATTTTCCATGGAAACAACTTCGGGCATTCCCTCGGTTACTAATCTCAAAAATTCATTAATTAGGTTCCATCGGAAATCCTCATTGTTCTTTCTATGTTTACTCGTGTGTGTAGAAAAGGGTTGACAAGGTGCACACCCAACCAGAATTCTATATTTTGCACCGTCAAAACAAGAGGAAATATCTGTGTAACTAACGTTCCTGATATCCGAATGAATAAACTCTGCCTGACAATTTTCCTCATAGGCATAGCGACAGGTTGCGTCAATGTCCAATCCTGCTACCACAGTGATTCCAGACTTCTGCAGTCCGTAGGACAACCCACCTATGCTGCAGAACACATCAAATGCCTTAGCAGAGACTGTAGACATCATAGCTGGGGGATTGTTAATAACTGACTGACTCAAGGCTATGTCCTCTCTATTACAATAATAAGCATTGCAGAGCTTAGTAGCAATTTCCGCTTTATGCTTCAACGCAGTACAGTTTCAGGAATGATTACCGCCGAGCCTCTGACGCTCCTTGACCAACTCAACAAAGTCCTTGACGTTCATCAACCATTTCTGTTGTGCAGGACTATAGGAACTGAATATTACACTTGGCACAACAAGCTGTAGCCTCTCTGCCTGCATTTCGTCAGTCTGTCCCTCCGAAATTCCCGGTTGCAGCGTGAGTAGGTGCTTCTCCTCAATCTTGTTTGCCTCGGTAAGTACCTGCCGCCAACGGTCCTTGCAACTAGTCTTTACACCTAGCATTGTCAAGAGACCTGTATCAAAGTCAGGATCATGATACTGCTTTTCTCCAAGAAAGAGAAAATCGGGACCTCTACGCTTCTCAGTAGTAGCCTCGCGCGTGTATAAAACACCCTGTGCTTTCAGTATTGCCTCAACATGATGCCCAAAAGCCCATCCGGCTCGTGACTTTCGGCGATTCTGGATACTCAGTGAGAAACGCAGGAAGTCATCTACATCGGGAATGTCTACAAAGTTTTTTCTAATCTGATCGGCGATTATATAGCGTTCCAAGTGCCTAAACAATACTTCCTCGTGATCCATCCAAGTCGCCAGCGTCTCATCGGGTGCTCCAACCGGATCAGCATCAGCAAGTGTGTCACGGGCAAAACCAGAGAATTCCGCAGTTCCCGGAAATCCATCTCCATATCTGGCAATTAGTTCTTCCAATGCATCGGACGGCTGTGGTGCCTCCAATTCAATGCCAAAACCATCAAGAATTGCCCTAGCACTATAACCCAGATGAATGCCTTCATCGGTCCCAAGAATTTTTGCTTCAACCCTCCGCCCCATTAGATCAAGTCCGAAGAGCCAAAGTAGCTGACGGGCAATTGTTGTATTCGCAGGACAAAGTATTACATGCAGGCTTTGTTCCCTAGTCTTCGCAATAACGAGAAGATCGCCCGCCTTCGCTCTGTGGACAATTGCTTCGGATTCAGCACTATAGTAAAGATGATATTCTGCCGAACGGGCAGGGTTGTTCCTTCGAACATCACTCCAAGTGCAAAAGGAATTTGAGACTGCTGGTTCCTCGTCTTCCTCATCATCTAGCCAGTGAAAAGTGGAAGAAAATCTGATTTTCTCGGCCGATTTTCCGAGGAACTTGCGAAAGCTGCTGACCCCTTGGAATTCATGTTGGTTCGAACGCAGCTTGTTGACTTCTACTTCGGTAAGGTATTTCGCCCCCACACCCTCGAAAAAATCAGAAAGAATGCCAAATTTCACGGGCTTCTCTCTCCTATGATCTGATCTTCAGGATCATTGCCCACTATCCAAGTGCTAATGCGATCCATAAGAGTTTCAAAGTCAAGGCGTTTTTTGCCCTTAAGTGCACACTCCCATACTATAAGATATCTCCAGCCGTTTTCTAAAACAGAAGTCCGAACTTCTGCATCGCGCTGGCGGTTTCGATCAATCTTGGTTTGCCAAAATTCCGATCGTGTTGAGGGCATTCTAAAAAGATGGCAGTCATGTCCGTGCCAAAAACAACCATGCACAAAAATCGCAGCACGGTAGCGTGACAAGGCTAGATCAGGTTTCCCACAGATTCTAGTAGAATGAAGCCTGTAGCGAAAACCGCGCGCATGCAAAGCCTTCCGGATCACCATTTCTGGCTTGGTATTTTTTCCTCTGACGCTGGACATTATCCGGCTGCGCGTTAACGCATCCACTGTGTCAGCCATCAGGTCGCCACAACTTCCTCAGAAGCATAGTTCAAAGCTTTTTCACTGTTCAACAGATATGGAACCATGTAACGGGCTATACATTCCACAACGGGTACGGCAACCGCGTTTCCAAACTGTCTGTATGCTTGGTTGTCACTGACCGGAATCAGAAAATCCGATTGGCCCGGTCCGTCGAAACCCATGAGGCGCGAACATTCTCTAGGTGTCAACCTTCGCGGGTTGCCTTGCTTGCGCCTTACAAGAATCTCCGAACCATCCTTGTAGTAGCGTGCGGAAAGAGTACGAGCTACATCCTCAGATCCTACAAGCCCAAAGCCAAATCCGTTTCCACGTCTGCGATGTTTCATTGCATAATCCTGAAGGTATCGCCACAATCTATCAGATAGAGTGTACTTGCTGTTCACGCGGCCTTCGTAGTCGGTATAGTGCTTGTCCTTCCCTTCGGTTCCATCTTCAGGGTGAAGAACTGTCCCCAGTCGTGGCCCCTTAAGGGGATCAGGAATGTAAACATCTTCAAGGGAAAAATCCGTCCGCTCACGAAAACCTACAATGAAAATGCGTTCGCGGTGTTGAGGAACAAATCCTTTGGCATCAATCACCCGACAGCTTATATGATAGCCCAAGTCATCCACAAGAGTTTTGCGAATAATCCGAAAAGTATTTCCCTTATTGTGATTGACAAGGTTTTTTACATTTTCAAGCAAAAATGCCTTTGGCCTGTGATGTTCAATGATCCGTGCCAAATCAAAGAACAGAGTGCCTTGGGTTTCGCAACGAAATCCGTGTGCATGTCCAAGGGCATTTTTCTTGCTTACTCCTGCAATCGAGAAAGGCTGGCAGGGGAAACCCGCCAGAAGAAGATCATGCTTCGGGATATCAGTGACATCCACATACCTGATGTCACCTGCCATAATATGATCCTCACAGTCACGGTAATTGGCCAGATAGGTTTGCTGGGCATATTTATCCCATTCGCATGTAAAGGCACAATACCCTCCTAAGCTATCAAAACCCTGACGCAATCCCCCGATCCCCGCAAAAAGATCAATGAAGCGGAAAGAATTTGTTGTATAAAGAGAATTTCCCTTGTTCCCCTTCATGCGCTGCCCTAGTAAGGTTTTCTAAGTATCGTTATTGCTGACTTGTGCGGTTTGGAATTTCCTTCCCCCGTTCCAAAAGAACCTGTTCCGAATAACCAAGCAAGTCGGACAGTTGCGACAATGCTATGACAACAAGACAGCATAGCACTGAAAACTCGGGTTGCCTGTTCATATCAGAAAATGTTTCTGTATAGCACAGAACTAACGCTAATATTATGGCGTACCAGCCATGGATTGCAAGGTGATACTGGCCATTAGGATAATTAGTCTTAAGATTCTCCTACCAAGTCAGTTAAGCCAATAGAAAAGACCTTTCCTTGGAAAGTTTTCGTCGTGCAAATCGGGGGTTTCAAACATAGGGGTCAATCTATTATCGCCGGATGTATTTTCTGATTTCTCCCATTGACAAGCAGACATCTTTTCGTCTGTGTACCATGCGGTGGCAGTTCGCGCATAGGACGACAAGATCAGTTGCAGGATTTGTTTTTCTCTTACCAGCGTTGTTTGCCAATGGCAGAACGTGATGAACTTCAATGAAGCCCTTACCTATCTCTCCATAGCACTCTTCAAAGTTAAAACCACAGGCCATGCAGTCGTAACCGTGTATGTCCAGCGCATTTTTTCTAAGCGCAGAATTGCGTTCGCGCCCGACTGAGATGTAGACTCGCTCACCGCCTTCCGTTCTCACATTCTGTGAAGCAGCATGAGTGGGTTCAGGCATGTTGTTTAGCAGGTCAAGCACAAATATTTCCAACTCTTCGTCAGAACAATCCCCCCATTCCTCGACTACGTCCTTGAATCTATTGCTCAGAGAGCGCTGCCGACCGTCTCTGTCTTTCCATCCAATACGGCCATTAGGGAACAAGGGATCGAAGGTGTCACGAGTATTCTTCATGCTGTTACGGAACTGCGAAGGTGTGCGACCATCACCTAAGGCATCGTAGAAAACGTCATACGCCGCATTCCAAGTTGTGGCACGTAGTGCGACTGGTGGTCCGGCTGGCCCGTTGGACCTATGCTCTCCGCATCGGGCCAAATAGTAACTCGCAGTTATCATCTCCAATGACCGCTCGACGGGATTCGACGATTTTTTCATAGTAATCCTATATCATAGATTTTACACAGCATCAAAGGATGGTGTACAAGGGGAAAGAAACGAGGGATGAAAAAACCGTATGAATAAAAACAGGCGCTTATACTATATAACCGCAGCCAGTTGCACCATTAGCGAAGCAATGGATTTTCAACCCTTTTGCAACCACAATAATATCCCAAAATAAAACTAGGCTGTTTTCAGTCTGTCCACAGCTTGACCTGCACATTCTTGAACAAACGCATCGGCTTCTGACTCGCTCAGTGCTTCAAAGACGATTCCACCGCCTTGACGGTTGAGTACTTTCATGAACTCGCGAAAGTTCTGTTCGGCATCGGTAATCCATTCCCGTGTATCCATTGCCCGCAGAACAGCACCTGCGATGTTTCTGCGGCTGCTCATCCAAATTCGCTCGACAAAGTTACTTCTGATGTCAGCGGTTTTCAGGATAAGCTCTAAAGCCTTATCTGTATTGTCTGGCATGCAGGTTCGTGCAATGTGATAGTTCCACCATAGTCGCGACAGTGCATGGTCGTCACGAATGATTGTTTGAGTGGGCGCAAAGAAATGCCTTTCTATGGCGGAAACAAGATCCTCACCTTCTTTTCCTGTAAGCCAGCGTATTTTACTGTATTCAAATGCTTCCAGATGAGAAAGACGGACCCAGATACGCTCTTCATTCGCCAGTGATGGTGTCAGATTTTCCAGTGCCTTGCCGACAATTCTTGAATTTGCAAGATCAATCTCGATAATTCTGCGTTGCCGTGTCGTATGAAGCGTAGCAAGGAGATTCCCGTCGAAGTTGACTTTCGCAGAGATATCCCATGACGCTAGAGAAGCATATTCCTCAAAACCATTACCGGTATACCGCTCAATATTTTTTTGGATAGAGTTTTTAAGTTCGGACAACGCACTGTCTGAGAGATATTTAAGAGGTTCATTCATCCGATGGACTCCTTTATGACTTTTATAGTTGCCCCTAGCGGTTCTCTTAGGAGTTTCTGTGCAACCTCAAGAGGCGATAAAGTATCATCTGACGGATCGATGCCCATATCGTCACATTTCGCCCCGAAAACTCTGTACCAGCGTTTTCCCTGCAAGCTCTTGTCTATCTGAAGTCTTGAGACAATGTCCATGACGGCTGGCATGTAGACAGTGTTAAGAAGAATTGTGCGTCCCTCAAGGATGTTTCGCATGTTGGCGATGGACTTATAGGTTTCCGGTTCTGCCAGAATTGTAATCTTGTCCCCGTCAGGATCAACATTGATCATTCCCGGGTTAATATCTTCCCTCTGAGCCAAGTCGAATATAGTTTCAAATGGTTTGAATTTCTGCTGATCAATCGAAAATCGGAATTCCGGCCCCATAGCTATAACTGAACCTTTCGTTATGACGATGTCTTTGCCGAATTCATTGTCAATTAGAGGGCTTGAATAATTTCCGACATCTTCAAGAGTCCATATGACGGGACGCAGAGAAACCGCTCCATAAAGTCGACTTAATTCAAAAAATTTTTCCGATTCTCCGAGTGAAGCAGGCTGAAGGTAATTGAAGTATGTGCGTCTGCATATAGCAAAATATCCCGCGGAAGCCTTCTGATTTTCGATAAGAACTCTCAATTCATCACAGTTAATGGAGAAGTTTGAAACGATTTTCAACTGGTCCTCGTCAGTAACCTGATGAGAGAAAGACGCAGAAAACTCGCCAGTCGTATAATCGGAGGAAAATTCACTTAGAACAGGGTGCGGATAACGCATTCTCTCATTCAGCTTCATGCTGCTTCTCCTGTTTGCTGTTCTTCCTCAACACGGGAAGCTAAGATCTCTACGGGGCCAGTATAAGGGGCATCAAAGACCACATCAATGCTGGTACGCCGACCCGCTGTACAGGCTACTACAACAGCATTATTCTTGATTCGGCCTTCTGATGTGCTTACCGGGTTCAAACGTTCAGAAGCTGTCAAGCCGGTTGCATCAGCATAGAGCACAATATCTGCAGAGACGGGTGAAGTGAATTTGATCTGCTTTTTACTTGGGTTCGACCTGTCCGGTATCAGGACGCGTTCTGATATCAGTTTAACCGGTTTCATGATCTTCTTTGGACGCGGTGTTGGTTCGGGGTCCGGCGGTGGTGGGTCTGGATCCGGAGAGGGTTCGGGACCGGGTTCGGGACCAGGGTCGGGGCCGAGGGTCGGTGGCTGGGATCTCACAGGCTTGACGGGCGTGAGCTTTTTTGATTGGGGATTTGTTTCCATCCCAGCATCATCTTCGATTCTTTCTTCATCCGAGGCAAAAAATTCATTCAGTTCATCAAGTTCCAGCGTATTCGATGGCTGTGACATGGCCAACTCTCGAATTCTGCCGCGTATTCTTTTTGCAAGTTTTTCAAAAACTTTCTGCCCTCTGGCTCTGAGTTCAGGGTCGGTTATCTGCTCTGCAGACAGACTGTCATGGCGGGGGTTTTCAAGTCGTTTGAACCACTCACCTTCGTTTTTACCGGCAGGCTCTATAATTACAGCGAAATTGCGGTGGAGAGGGAAGCGTTTGAAGGGTTCATCAAAATAGGAAAGATTGTCGGTGATATACATGCCGTTACGAATGATGCCTATTGTATATCCAAGGCCGTCACGCATCAGCATGTGCATGCGAACCGTTCCCAAGCCTTCAATCTCAAGAAAGCTTTTCGTGGCGTTCTGTTTGTCAATCAGGCAGGCGTGGAGGATTTTCGCTGCGTTGAACGCAACACGTTCATTAAGCTCATCCACAGCCTTGTTGACCTTGCTGTCGTTGAAAAGTTCCTGAAGTGTTCCGCGATTAATTTTGATCAACCCGTTACCAATTTCAAATTCCATTTCTCGGCGCTCTATGGCACAGAAAAAATTCATCAGGATTGCGGCCGCCATTTCGTAGCGCCAGTCCGTCCGGTTATTACGCATACAAATACAGAAAATTGAGGTTCCCTGTTTATCACGCAGAAGCCATTCCGGAATTTCACGGGGACTGTCTAACGGCATATACCCTTTCGGTTTGCCCCAGTATCCCTTCCGTCTTTTTTTCTTTCCGTCTTTTCCCGTATGAGAAATAAATTGTGTTTTTCCCATGCAGAGAACCTGTCTGTCTCCGCTCTCATCTGTGTAGAGAGTTGAAATGAAGACAGTATGGATATCTGAAAGGGCAAAAGTCGCATTCTTACCTATGCCGAAAGAACCACCAGAGTCTACGTCATCCTTTACGCTGATGCCGTCAGTTTTAGCAAGCGTATGGAAGGGCGTGCCCTCTTCACATGGTCCACGAACGCCTTTCGTATTGAAATCTGAGATTCTGAGAACCTTGATTTTTTCTGCATTAAGGGTTTTCAAAGCGTTTTTGAAGAAGCCTTTTCCCTTCTCATTATTTGCTGCAACCGATTTATTCAAGCAGAGTTTTGCGGCTTCTCTATACTGCTTGATAGACGGAAATTTCTCTGACTCTACCCTCATAACATCGAAAGTAACTTTTACGGGTTTATTAGCATCGTCGCAGGCGTCGCGGCTGTTCTGGCCTGTCTCACGAGCAGCTGTGGCGAATGGATTCTCCTGAAAAGTTGATATACCTCCTTCATTGAGGCCTTCAGCTTCTCCCCCTACATTGGGTAAAAATTCAAGTCGTATTTCACTCATCAATTGCACCTCACATAAACTAATGTTCTTTGTTGTCTGCGTTTCAAATATCAGCGACTGCTCAGCCGAAATGAATCGACTCCACCTTCACCATTTTCAGAGAACCTGCTTTTTGCAGCATCAAGTTCCTTTTGGAGCGCCTTGAAAATTTCACGCGCATCTTTCTCCGAATATTCATAAGAACCTCGGTTGGAGAGATTGCCAATAAGTCGGATATCTTTAACTGCACGGTTCACTCTGGCTTCCGCCAGCTCAACAAATTTTTTACGTTTATCACGCATCGTAAATCTCCTGTTTGAATGTAAGGTTACACTAAAATAGAATATTGTCAATATATTTCACATATAAATACTAAATATATTGTTTAATTAAGCACTATATATGCCGAAAAACGGGGAATATATAAAGGCGAATTGCTAAGATATGCGATTAGAAGGCGTTTAAATTTCAGATTTTTTCAGAGAGATGTTCAATAATGGAGCAGATATTCTTGTTTTTTCAATCCTCCGTTCCACCCCCTTATACCCTTCTTGTTACAGGGTATAAGCAAAAAAACTTTAGGAAAAAAGAATAAAAATGCTCAGAAAGGAAATTTGAGGTGTCACCTAGTCATTTCTGGAGTATGCGAGGAGGGCTGCTCCCACCTCCTACGGAATTTTTTGGATCCAAGATTCTCCTCAGATTCTAGCAGATTTTGCCGCATAATTAACAGGAATCAATAGAAATTATGCTAGCTCCTGTTTGCCGCTCTTAGTATAAAAAAAGTGATCAAACCATTTTTGCAACCACAGCAATCTTCGGTTGCATCATTGGGCAACCATAATTGACCAGCAGCTTGGTCAGTGAAAAGTGAATAGGTTCGCACTCAGTGACGGTGACGAAACAAATTCCAATGAAATTCTAATCAGGGCTCCCATTTGCGATATATTGTAAAAACCCACTACCCAACTACCAAGAACTGCAAGGTTATTCTTCTTTGAACCTGAATATCTTTTCTTTGTCTTTTATCATCCCCAGTTCTTCTCTCAGTATTTTCTCAATGTATCTTTCGTCTTGCTTCAGGGCCTTTATCTCTTCCCTGTACGCACTGTTCTGCTCTTCCAAGTCCCCTATCCTCTTCTCTATCCTCTTGTTTTCGTTCTTGAGAAAATAGACCTTGGAAATCTCGTTGAAAAACATCAAGGCCACCGCCAAGGCAATCACCGAGTACACAGCCAACCTGATGAATCTTTGCGGTCTCATATGTCCCCTAAAGAGCAAAAGTTCCCACGAGAAAAGGATTGGTTCTTTTTTCCATTCCCACTGTCGTTTGAGGGCCGTGGCCCGGATGGATTTCGTAATGGTCGGGATATTTAAGAATCTCGGAGCGGATCGACCCGACAAGCTCCGTCATGTTCGTTCCCCCGGTAAGGTCCACCCTGCCTACGCTTCCAGCGAAAACAGTGTCTCCAGCTATTATGGATTCTCCGAAAACAAAACATATATGCCCCCAGGTGTGTCCCGGAACAAGGAGTATCTCTCCCCTGAGGTTCCCCACAGAGAGGGTTTCTCCTTCTTTCACGTAACCGTCTACCTCGGGGACTTCGACAAAATCAAACCCGGGGAATCTCATCTTCGCCTCGGGAAGCGCATCAAGCACAGGTTGTTCTTTTTCGTGTATGTAAAAGGGTATGCCAAGCATTTTCTTGAAAGCCTCGACACCGGCCACGTGATCCAGGTGCGCATGTGTGTTAACTATTTTCTTTACATCGAGCCCTGATCTTTCGATTTCCTCGGATATCTCCGCTATCTGCTCTCCGGGATCAACGAGCATAGCCTCGTTAGTATCTTCATCCCCTATGATGTAACAGTTTTCAATGAATATCCCGCCCGGGATGCATTTTATTATCAACCTGATCTCCTTTGAGTCCTGTTTATACAAAAATCGATGAACCCGCCCTCAGGTGGAAGCCACCTGAACTCAACCGATTCGACCTTTGCGCGGGGCGGTCCTTCTCCGCACCACTCAATCAGCTTTTCGAGATTCTCGGTCGTTCCTTCAGCGACTATTCTGACGTTTCCATCCATGAGGTTCTCGACATGTCCCTTGATGCCAAGCTCAGTCGCTGTTTGGGCCGTCGAGACTCTGAAGAAAACTCCCTGTACCCTTCCCTTTACCAGGATAACGGCTCTTCGTTCCATCCGATTCTTCCAGACTACCGAAAGCCTCTGTCAGTGTCAATGAACGTAGAGATTCGAGGCTTTGAAGTAAGCGCCGGGGCAGGAGAAAAGGGTTCGCGCAGCGTTGACAGAGAAAAAGGCAAAATGTATTTTCTTTTCTTAATGAGTGAGTACCGAGCCCATTTCAGATGCATAGACGAGAACTGCTCTGAAACCTATCCCATCGATGAAATCATTTACAGGTGCAGGAAGTGCGACAACCTTCTTGACGTCCAGCACGACATGGAAACTCTGGGGCGAAAAACGCCTGAGGAATGGAAAGAGCTTTTTGACAGCAGGTACAGAAAGCAGGTCTGGCCTTTCGGAAGCGGCGTCTGGGGGAAGAAGGAGTGGGTTATGCCCTCGATCGAAAACGAGAAAATAGTTTCAATGTACGAGGGGTGCACGAACCTTTTCTGGGCCGAGAGGTTCGGAAAACAGGTAGGCGCTGAAGATCTCTGGATAAAGATGTGCGGCAACAGCCACACGGGATCCTTCAAGGATCTGGGGATGACCGTGCTCGTATCGGCCGTAAACCAGATGATAAGCGACAACGTGAGCATCCCGGCGGTAGCCTGCGCCTCAACCGGGGATACATCGGCCGCCTTGGCCGCCTACTGCGCGTCTGCAGGCATTCCTTCCATAGTCTTTCTTCCCAAAGACAAGGTATCCATTGCCCAGCTGATCCAGCCCATATCGAACGGGTCTCTGGTTCTCTCCCTGGATACGGACTTTGACGGCTGCATGGAGATGGTCCAGAGGATAACCAGCGAGCATAACATTTATCTCGCAAATTCAATCAACTCCCTGCGCATAGAGGGACAGAAAACCATAAGCATAGAACTTTGCCAGCAGTTTGACTGGGATGTTCCGGACTGGGTAATAATTCCAGGCGGCAATCTCGGCAACGTGTCCGCGCTCGGGAAGGGATTCTTGATGATGTACGAGCTCGGCGTCATAAAAAAACTTCCGAGAATAGTCTGTGCGCAGGCCGAGAACGCGAACCCTCTTTACCTAAGCTATCTCAAGGGATTCGAAGAATTTACCCCCGTAACAGCGAAAAAAACCCTCGCAAACGCCATACAGATCGGAAACCCGGTAAGCATCAACAAGGCAATTTCGATCCTCAAGCGATTTGACGGAGTCGTGGAGCAGGCGTCGGAAGACGAACTTTCCCATGCTTCGGCGATGGCGGACAGAACAGGCACGTTTAACTGCCCACACACAGGAGTTGCACTCGCGGTGTTTTTGAAACTGCTTAAGAAGAAGGTCCTTTCCCCCAAGGAAAGAATAGTGGTGGTTTCCACCGCTCACGGGCTTAAGTTCGTTGAATTCAAAGCCGGCTACCACAGGTCCGTACTTGAAGGGATATCTTCTGAGCTGAGCAATGTTCCAGTGGAACTTCCAAACGATTACAAGGCCGTGAAAGACGCAATACAAAGCAGAATTCCGGTTCAGCAATCATCATAAGAGTCGTTCGGCAACCTGAATGATTCCTTGTTTTCAACCACTATCAACAATATTCGTTCGGATGGCTGAGGATTTTTTCGAAGCCCGAAACCTCAACCATTCCCAAACAAGAAGAACCCACACGGGCGCAAACTCTATCCATATCACTGCATCTCCGAATATTCCACCTTGCTCGGGGTGAGAAAGGAAATAGTACTGAAGGTAATAAAGCGGGAGCAGAGCGGTCAGCGCAAGGAAACCCGGGCTTGGAGCTATGCAGAGAAACGGAAGAAGCCAAGTGTAGTACCAAGGAAACTGTGCTGGGGCAAGCAGAAACACACCTCCGATTATGAGAAGCGCTTTTCTGTGGAGACCTAAAGATTTGCATACAAACGCCACGTAAAACTTCCAGAGAAGAAAAATCGCGACAAGACCGATTCTTGAATGTTTCTGCGCATGTCCGGGGTGAATATCAAACGCCTCCAGAATAAACTCCCACCCCGAAAGAACCGCCGTGAAAAACGGGCTGTTGTTCTGCCAGCTTTTTCCGTACGCCACGATGCCGGAAGTCGAATCCAGCTTAAATACAACCATGGGGAGGAATATGATTAAGACCGCGATGGCGAAAATAAAGACTTGCAGAAGCGTTCGCCGTTTTTCCTTAAGGGGGTTTAAAAATATTCCGAAGAGAAGCACCGGCCAAAGCTTGACTCCCACCGCGAACGAAAGGACGAGCGTCCAGAGTCTTTTTCTTTCGCAGAGAAAAAGCAGGATCGCTCCCAGTACGAACGGAAACGCCAGGACGTCCATGTGCAGGGAGTTGAATATTTCCTTTACCAGAAGTGGGTTCCACCAGTAGATAATGGAATATTGACGAGGGATGTCGAGCTTCTTAAGACTGGCAAACAGAAGCACTAGCGTAACCAGATCAAACACCATGAGCAGAATCCTCCACGCCGTGATGCCCATGGGAGATATTTTGTAGGATATGGCGAAGAAGAGTTCCGCGATAGGCGGATAGATGGTTTTTACGTGAGGGTGGTTCACTTTCTCAAGCGTATCGCCGTAGAGGTGCTTGAGTTCCTTAAGTTTTTCGTTTCCCCCGCCTTCCGCCACTTCTTCCGGGGAGTGCTCGTAGGGATTCATTCCGTTTGCAACAACGGCGCCGTCCCAGAAGTAGCGGTGATAGTCGTTTTCAAGTATCGGGGTTGAGAAAAGAAACAGAGCGCGGAACCCGAGACCGAAAAGAACTATGAGAAGAAGCGAGCACGCGCGGTTTTTTCTGAAACCTCCCACCGCCACGAAGTAAACAGCCGAGGCGGCAACCAGAAGCGATATGAAAACCGGTATCAGGTCTTTCTCAAAAGCCCCGGAGGAGAGCCCGGGGGAGATCTTGGCAATAGCTCCAAGCAGGAGAAAAACGGCTGTTCCGCACAGAAGAAGGAGCCGGTCCGGTTTATTGATTTTCCGCATCAATAGGTACAATTACAAAAATAACATTCCATTCGGTTCGGAATCCCGGAAGATGAACAAGAGCAGAGAAAAATTAAAACTAATTCTAAAAAGCAAATCAATCCTGCTCGGAAATTTCACTCTGGCGTCGGGAAAACAGAGTTCCTACTACATTGACGCCAGGCACACGACACTCGACCCTGAAGGCGCCCACCTGATATCGGAGATATTTCTGGACGAAATCGCCGCTCGGGGAGACGTAACGGCCGTCGGAGGACCGTCCTCGGGCGCCGATCCGATGGTGGGAGCCATCATCTCCAGAAGCTATCAGCGAGGCATGCCGCTTCGCGGATTCATAGTAAGAAAGAAGGAAAAGGAACACGGGACCGGAAACATGATAGAGGGCGGACTTACCCAGGGAGACAGCGTAGCCATAGTTGAGGACGTGATTACGACCGGCGGTTCCGTTCTAAGAGCCATCGATCTTGTCGAATCCGCCGGAGCCGAGGTCCGCGGGGTTCTCTGCGTCGTCGACAGGGGAGAAGAGACAGAAAAAGCCTTCCTTGAACGGGGCTGTAGCTTTTTCTCCATATTCAGGGTTTCGGAACTTCTCTAGAAAACTCCACGCAAAACTCTTTTGTTTTTCACACAAACCGGAATGATATTTGGTTTTTACGTAATTACTGTCGCCTATATTTAGGCGGGGAGAGGATTTATTGAGCGTTTTACTTGTTGTAACACTTGTGCTTTCGGCATTTCTGGCCCTTAACATAGGAGCCAACAATTCCGCAGCGTCCATGGCGACATCGTACGGTGCCGGCGTAAGGTCGAAAAGACAGGCCGTATGGCTTATAGCTATCTTTGCTCTCCTCGGAGCGCTTACGGCCGGAGCTCCCGTGGTGGAGACCGTAGGCAAGGGAATAGTGCCGGCCGAGACCCTCTCTTCCGATATAGGCTTCATATTTATAATTCTGCTTCTCGGGATAGGTTTCATCGTCTGGGCGAATATAGTCCGCACGCCTATAGCCACCACCCACGCCATAGTGTGCGCCATAGTGGGAATCGGTCTTTATACTCAGACACTTAATTCCGACAGCTTCATCCGGGTGCTCAAATGGTGGATTCTGGCGCCGATAGTCGCCTGGTTAATAAATTTCGCCGTGGCAAAGTTTTTCTATTTCAAGATAGTCCATTACCTCGCAAGTAATTTCTCGGAGAAGAGAGTCAACGTCATCCTGACCGTGCTGATTACCATATCCGGAACTTTTATCGCCTTTTCGGGAGGCGCCAATAATTCCGCAAACGCCATAGGGCCGATAGTAAGCCTGGGGCTGATAGACTCCTATCCGGGCGCAATTCTTGCCGGTGTCGCAATGGGGGTGGGAGCAATTCTGCTGGGAGGCAGAGTTCTTGAGACCCTAGGGAAAAAAATAACGGAGATATGCATAATAAGGGCTATCTCGGTCGAGTTTACGGCTGCGGTAATAATACTGCTCGCCTCTTTATACGGAATTCCGGTTTCGATCGCCGAGATAGTAACAGCCGGAGTTGTGGGTTTTTCGTGCGCGCAGCACGGATTTGTCCAGACTTCCAAAAACAGCCATGTTGTAAAAATCGGTTTTTTCTGGTTTGTTGTTCCTGTGATAACCGTAGGGGTAAGTTATTACATATCCCTCGTATATATAAAATACGGCTTGTCGTCGTATCTGAGTTTTCTGGGTTAAATGAAATTTTCTGAAAAAGACGTAAAGAATCTCAATCACGAGTTTGAGCGAAGTTCTCCTGAGGATATCCTCGCCTGGGCTTCTGCGAACCTCGACCGCTCGGTGGCGCTCGCGACCAGCTTTCAGGTCCAGGGCATGGTGCTTGTCGACATGTTCGCAAAGGCAGACCCCGGGGCGAGAATCTTCACTCTTGATACCGGGAGGCTTCATTCCCATACGTATGACATCATGGACAGGACAAGAGAAAAGTACAATATCAGCATCGAGGTGCTTTTCCCCGATACGGCTGAAGTGGAGGAAATGGTGACCAGCCGCGGGATAAATCTTTTTTACAAAAGCGTCGAGAACAGAAGGCTCTGCTGCCAAGTGCGAAAGACCAACCCGCTGAACGGATACTTAAAGACACTCGACGCCTGGATTACTTCCATAAGGGCGGACCAGACGGAGCAGCGGGCAGACTCAAGCAAGTTTGAAATTGACTACCTGCACGGAAAGATGCTCAAGATAAACCCTATTCTCGATTGGACCACCGACCAGGTATGGGACTACGTAAGGAAAAACGACGTTCCCTATAACAAGCTTCACGACATGGGATATCCAAGCATAGGGTGCGCCCCCTGCACGAGAGCCGTAGAGGAGGGAGAAGACCCGAGGGCCGGCAGGTGGTGGTGGGAACAGGGCTCGGACAAAGAATGCGGAATTCACTTCAGTCACGAACCGCAGTCCTAAAGAGCCGCATGCGCTCTCAGGTTCTCTGTCGCAGATTCTTTTTCACAATCGGAAGAACTTCTTCTTTGAGCAGCCTCATTGATTTCTGCCATTTTTCCTTCGGGTTCCACTCGTGCCCCATGGCCAAGAGCACCCCGAATCCCCCGACGAATTCATGAAGCTCGATTATTTGCCGGGCGACATCCTCGGGACTTCCCACAAGCCACAGGTTTTCGATCATGTAATCTATGGTCACCTCCCGGTCCGACATTGACTTGTCAACCTTAAACAGATTCAGGTTGTTTCTTATCATGGGAACCAGGGTGAAAAAATAATCCCGGAAATCTCTTGCGAGCGTGCCCTCTATTACCTCTTTTCTAGCCTCTTCGGTTGTCTCCGCGACGTAGACATCCCTTGCGATTCTCCATTTCACCCTCTCCGGCGTTCTGCCGGCGGTCTCTGCGCCCTGCTGATACCCTGCCCAGTGAGATTTAAGCACGTCTGGGATAACGAAGTTTATGCTCATAGGTATCCAGTCACGTTCCCCGGCTGTCCTGAGGCTCGCAGAGTTCTCCGAGATTCCCGCAACCGCTATAGGAGGATGAGGTTCCTGGTAGGGTTTCGCATGCACTCCGAGACCGACCCTTTCCACGGGGTCGGGAACGGTGAACTTCCACCGGGAGTTAGCATATACACCCGGGTGCGGATCGTTCCAGATATTAAGTATCATCTCAAGGGACTCGTTCATAAGCTGTCTCTGCTCCCCTGTTTTCGGGTTTATGCCGAACGCTTCAAAATCTCCAAGGAAACTTCCGGCACCAACTCCCCAGTAGAATCTTCCCTTAAGAAGATGGTCGAGAACCGCAATTCTGTGCGCAAGCATAAAAGGGTCATGCTGAGGCAGGCATGAAACTCCCGTACCGAAGATTATCTGCTTAGTCAGAGCGGCAGCTTTGGCTATGAAAAGATCGGGGGCCGGTATGTTCTCCCAGCCCGCCGTGAAGTGCTCCCCTATCCAGGCTTCCTTGAAGCCGATTTCATCAAGAAAAACCATCTGCTCCATGTCCGTTTCGAGGGTATCGGAAAGGGAAGAGCCGAATGGATGAAGAGGCATAGTGAAATATCCAAGTTCCATTTCCGAAACATTATACTTCCTTTGAACATAAAAAGAGAATAATTTGCGAGCGACCCAGGTCCGTAAAGTTTGGCAATTATGAGTGGTATGTAGTAATATGATACGGATTTTTAACATTAGAGAGCACTAAGTTTAAGTAAGGAGGAAGCATTACAATGTCTAAGAACCTTCCGGGCATACAGGAGACCCGAGAACTTCTGAAGAAGAAAAAAGTTGTTATCGCCGGGGTGGGCGAAACCGAACAGGGCAAGATCCCGGATAAAAGCTCCTTTCACTTCCTGAGCGAAGCCTCGAAGCTTGCGATTGAGGACGCGGGGATTAAAAAAGACGACGTGGACGGCCTGGTAACGGCCTTCTCCCTCGTTGAGCACACGTTCATGCACTGCACAACCTTTGCAGATTACTTCGGCATGAACCCGAGGTTTTTCTCCTCGGTAGCCGTGGGGGGAGCAACGGCGGTGTGGATGGTTGCCGAGGCGGCCATGGCCATAGCCTCTGGGCAGGCTGAAGTGGTACTCTGCGTAAGGGGGGATAACACCCTCTCGGGGATATCCTCTTCGGGGATGCTCGCGCTTATAAGGGAGATGTGTCACGCGGAGTTTGAATTCCCCTACGGACTCACGACTCCGGGGGGATACGCGCTTGCGGCGCAGAGATACCTGCATGACTGGGGCGCCAGAAGAGAACACCTTGCGGCGGTGGCAGTAACGATGAGAAAGCACGCCGCGGATAAAGAGAACGCAATGAACAAGGACCCACTGTCAATAGAGGACGTCCTTACCTCAAGGGTAATAGCCGAGCCCCTTACAAAGTATGACTGCTCGATTATCTCTGACGGAGGAGCCGCTTTCATAGTCACAACGGAGGACAAGGCAAAGGAGCTTGGGATAGAGAACGACCTTGCGTACCTGTGGGGAATGGGACAGGGATACTCCCACCAGTACCTGACAACCCTTGAGAACCTCGACCAGATATACAACGCTGTTGAAAGGTCGGGGGAGAAAGCGTTCAGCACGGCGGGGATAGAACCCAGGGATGTTGACATAGCGTTTCTATATGACTGCTTCACCATAACGGTGCTGCTTGAACTTGAGGGACTTGGGTTTGTTCCCAAGGGAGATGGAGGAGCGTTTGCGCTTGAGGGAAGAATGGAGATAGGGAAGGACCTTCCGGTGAACACTCACGGGGGACTGCTCTCCCAGGCTCACCTGGGAGCCATGCATCATGTGGTTGAGGCCACATTGCAGTTAAGGGGAGACGCGGGGTCAAGGCAGGTAGAGGATCCCGAGGTAGCGGTTGTGCATGGAAACGGCGGGATAGTGTCTGCTCACAGCACGGTGGTACTTGGGAACCAGCCTATTAACTAACAAACAACAAGGAGAACGATAAGATGTCAGAAGAGAAAAAAGAGTATAACAAGCCCTTGCCAGAGTTTCGGCCCGAGACGAAGCCGTTTTGGGAGGCTGCGAAGGAGCACAGGCTGGTTATCCCGAGATCAAGGGAGACAGGGGAGTTTTTCTTTTACCCCAGGGCTCTTTCCCCCGGAGGGGACATGAGTGAGGACATAGAGTGGGTTGAGAGCGAGGGTCGGGGGAAGGTGTGGACTTTTTCCATACACCACATGGGACCTTCCAAGGCCTACAAGGGTGAGCCTCCCTATGTAGTGGCCCTCATAGAGATGGACGAGGGAGTCAAGATGATGTCCAACGTGGTTGACGTAGACCCCAACGAGGTGTCCATAGGGATGGAAGTGCAGGTCTGCTTCGATGACGTTACTGATGAGGTCACACTGCCCAAATTCAAACCTGCCGGTTAAAAGAGCGGGGACGTTCAGTCGTCAAGCTTTATAAGTATGTCGTCCCCGTCAATCTTTACCGGGTAGGTCTCCAGGGGTTCGACTGCGGGAAGGCAGAGAGCCTCGCCAGTTCTGACGTTGAATTCAGCCCCATGATAACAGCAGGTGATGCGTTCTCCCTCAAGGTCGCCGTCTGAAAGAGTAAAACACTGGTGGGTGCATTCATCCCGAAAGGCGTAGAAATTCCCCTCTACCCTGCATACGGCAACCACATCTCCATCGATGAAAAAAGACTCCACTTCTCCTTCAGCTATGTCTGAGACCTTTGCCGCTTTCTTGTAATCGGACATAAGCCTACCCCCCTTTGCCGTTTTGGAGCCTTTGTTCAAACCATTTCATGACCACACTCTCAAGAGCTTCTCTCACAGAGTCAATTGACATATGCTCTAGGGTCTCACCAGTAAAAGCCTGAAGCATTATTATTTTTGCCTGTCTCATTGAGACTCCCCTTGAACGCAGGTAAAAAAGGGCTTCTTCATCCATTTGCCCGATCGTAGCGCCATGGGTGCATTTTACGTCGTCGTTGTATATTTCAAGCTGGGGCTTAGTGTCTATCTGGGCCGTGTCGGAGAGAAGAAGGTTCCTGTTGGTCTGCTTCGCGTCTGTCTTCTCGGCACCTTCGTGAACCAGTATCCTTCCGTGAAAAACTCCCTTTGAGCGACCATCAAGTACGCCGTTATAGAACTGGCGGCTGTCGCAATGAGGACTCGCGTGCTCAACCCGCATGAAGTTATCCATGTGCTGGCGCCCCTCGGATATGAAAAGGCCGTAAATGTCGGAGTTGCACCCTTCCCCAGCCAAGACGGGATGAACATTGTTCCTCACTATGGCCCCTCCGCAGAGAACCGAGTGAGAGGCGATGTTGCTGTTTTTCTGCTGATTTACCCTAAGTGTGGAGAAATTAAACGCCTTCTGGCTTTCAAACTCAAGCCTGTAGTGCTCAAGATTCGCGTTTTCTCCGCAGACAACTTCCGTGACCACGTTTGAGAAATAGACGCTCTGGGACGCCGACACGTAATGTTCTATTACCTTGGCGGCTGAGCTTTGCCCGACTACGATGAGGTTCCTCGGATTTATGAATAAAGGATGGCCTTCATCTGTCGATACGTGAAGGACATGTACGGGTTTTTCGAAGACGGTCCCGTCGGGAACGTAAACAAACGCTCCGTCTTCAAAATAGGATGTATTAAGGGAAATAAACGCGTCTTTTTCATAATCTGCGTATCTTGCCAAGTGGTCCTTCACAAGATCGCCTTCCTCAGAAATCGCCTCCGACAGGCTTTTTACCAGTATCCCTTTCCCAACATCTACAGTGTCTGAAAGGGAAGAGGCGAAACGACCGTTTACAAAGACAAGTCTCAGGCAATCAAGCCCGGGAAACCCGTAGGAATCTAAGGATTTCTTAGAAACCCCGGAGATTCCATTCTCGGCGATTGAAAAGGAACCTCTTCGAAGTGCCTCAAGATTGGTGAATCTCCACTCTTCGTCAGAAAGCGTCGGAAATCCAAGTTCAGCGAATCCTGAAATCGCCTCACGGCGAAGGGTGGTTACCCACTCGGGGGCATCTTTTTGCCCGTCATCGAGAAACTCGGAGAGTCTCTCGATGTAACTTTCTCGCGTACCGTCAAAAACAATAGCCATAGTATTATGCTCCTTGCAGGCTGCCCCAAGCCTTAAAACCCAGCGTAACCTTTTTCCTCAAGCTCGTGGGCAAGTTCCTTTCCTCCCGATCTTACGATCTTTCCATCAACCATCACGTGGACAAAATCGGGAACTATATAGTTAAGAAGCCGCTGGTAATGGGTTATCACTATAAAGGAACGTCCAGAGTCCCTCATCGAATTCACCCCGTTTGCCACTATCTTGAGCGCATCTATGTCAAGACCGGAATCCGTCTCGTCAAGTACCGCCAGTGTCGGTTCGAGTATCTGCATCTGGAATATCTCGTTCCTTTTCTTCTCTCCGCCCGAGAACCCGGCGTTCACGGACCTTTTAAGAAGGTCTTCGTCAATGCCGAGCGCTTTCATTTTCTCCCTGGCAAGCTTGCCGAACTCAACGTGCTTAAGCGGTTCTTCGTTTCGGTATTTCCTTTTTGCGTTAAGGGCCTCGCGAAGAAGATAGGTGTTCGCAACCCCCGGGATCTCGACAGGGTACTGGAAAGCCAGAAATATCCCCTCGCACGCCCTCTCCTCAGGCTCAAGATCGAGAAGATCCTTGCCCTGAAAAGTTACTTCCCCTTCGGTAACTTCGTAAGCTTCCTTACCCGCAAGAACTTGGGCAAGGGTGCTCTTCCCCGAACCGTTCGGGCCCATTATGGAGTGAACCTCCCCGGGCGCTACGGTAATATCCATCCCTTTCAGTATTTCCTTGTCATCTACCTGCACATGCAGGTTTTTCACCTCGAGCATGTCTTGCTCCTCCTAAGAATCTTTTTTCAGAATTACGGCGGAACCCTTATTAACCCACGCTTCCCTCAAGACTTACGCTCAGCAGTTTTTCAGCTTCAACCGCGAACTCAAACGGCAACTCCTTGAAAACTTCCTTGCAGAAACCGTTCACTATGAGCGAAACCGCGTCTTCGGCGGAAAGCCCTCTCTGGCGACAGTAAAACATCTGGTCCTCGCCTATTTTAGAGGTAGAAGCCTCGTGCTCCATGTGGGCCGTGGAGTTTCCGACCTCTATATATGGAAAAGTGTGTGCTCCGCAGCGGTCCCCTATAAGCATCGAGTCGCACTGCGTGTAATTTCTTGCCTTCTCGGCATTTTTACCAATTTTAACAAGTCCCCTGTATATGTTCTGCCCCTCGCCCGCGGAAATGCCCTTGGAAATAATCGTACTGCTGGTGTTTTTTCCCACGTGAATCATCTTGGTTCCGGTGTCGGCCTGCTGGCGCCTGTTGGTAAGGGCAACGGAGTAAAACTCCCCGACCGAGTCATCCCCTTCAAGAACGCAGCTCGGGTACTTCCAGGTGATAGCGGAACCGGTCTCGACCTGCGTCCAGGAGATCCTTGAGTTTCTGCCGATGCATCTTCCCCGCTTTGTTACGAAATTGTATATCCCGCCCTTGCCCTGCTTGTCTCCAGGGTACCAGTTCTGTATCGTCGAATACTTTATGGTGGCATCATTATGGGCTATGAGTTCAACCACCGCGGCATGGAGCTGGTTCTCATCCCTCTGCGGGGCCGTACAGCCCTCAAGATAGCTTACGTAGCTGCCCTCATCGGCGATTATAAGAGTTCTTTCGAACTGTCCGGTGTTCTCCGCGTTTATGCGGAAATAGGTAGAAAGTTCCATGGGGCATCTTACTCCCTTGGGAACATAGACGAAGGAACCGTCCGTAAAGACCGCGGAATTCAAACCCGCATAGAAGTTATCCCCGCGCGGCACGACCGAACCCAAATACTTGCGCACAAGATCGGGATATTCCTCCACCGCCTCGGATATGGAGCAGAAAATAACCCCTTCCTCGGCGAGTTTTTCCTTGAAAGTGGTAAAAACCGAAACGCTGTCGAAAACCGCGTCAACGGCGACTCCCGCAAGCATCTTCTGCTCCTCGAGCGGAATGCCGAGCTTGTCGTAGGTCTCCTTTATCTCTGGATCTATCTCGTCAAGGCTCTTCGGCCTGGGGTTGCTTTTCGGCGCGGCGTAATAGCTTATGCCGTTAAAATCTATTTTCGGATACCTTAGAAAAGCCCACCTAGGCTCCTTCATCTTCTTCCAGCGCTCATAAGCCCCGAGGCGCCATTCAAGAAGCCATTCAGGTTCGTTCTTCTTCGAGGAGATCATCCTGATTATATCTTCGTTAAGCCCCCTGGGTGCAATCTCCTGCTCTACATCGGTTACGAACCCGTACTTGTATTCCTCCTGCGCAAGTTTTTCAAGATCAACGCTCATTGAGAAAATGTCCTCCTGTTAATGACTTCTGCCGCCTCGAGTTTCGTTCACCATATCCTCGATAGTAGTATCTTCAAGAATCCTTATCATGGAAACCTTGAGTTTATCCCAGAGAGGAAGCTGTCCACAGTTTTCATAAAGGGCGCAGGGACCGTCTTCGTCCATGCAGTCGACTATCCTTATCTCTCCCTCTATGGCTTCGTATACCTCTCTCAGGCTGAGCTCGTGCGGGAGCTTGCGGAGCATGTATCCGCCCTCGGGCCCCACCTTCGACCTGAGTATTCCGCGATTGACAAGTCTTCTCATCACTTTGGCGAGGTAGTTCTGCGGAATATGCTGGGTTTCGGATATCTGCTTCATACTGAATTTAAACCCCGGATTGCCTCCCATATGGATAAGGCATCTGACGGCATAATCAAGTGTTCTGCTTACCTGCATAACGTTATTGTATACTTTATATATCCATAAAATAGCTATCTAGATGGTAATCTTTACCATTATTCAAACAAAGTCAACCTCAGCAGAAAAGAAACTGTTTCCAGACGACTTCAAGCCCCCTAAATATGTTTTCTCTGTTGCGGTCAAGGGGCAAAGACGGTCAGCACAAAGAGGGGTCGCCCGCTCAAACTGGCGCCGCTAACGGTGCGTATTCAAATACTTATCCCTGAGCTTTTTATATTCCGCTTCGGATAAATTTCTCGACCTGTCAAGAAATATGGCAACCGCCCAGATCGTCTCGTCTTTGTGGGTGGGTCCGTAAGCGGGCATTCCCGTCATCTTAACCCCGTGTTTAGTAACCCAGAAAATATCCTTAAGGGAATATTCATAAAGTTCTTCTTCGGGAAACTTCGGCGGTTCGGGAAAAAGACCTTTGCCGGTCGGCGAAGCTTCGACGCCGGGTGCTCCATGGCACTGAACGCACATGTGCTCATATTCCTTAAAACCCATCACGTAAATGTCCCTGTCATTGATGTCGTAGGGAACCGTGAGATTCGCGGAGTTTCTTTGTATCGATCTCTCGGTAATGCTGTGGAAGGCCATGCTTACAACGGTCGGATGCGGCCTTGTAGCTGAGACATCGTAACGCCCGAGAAAAAAATAAAGTGCGGAGGCTATAATCAAAACCACTATCAGTAATTTTTTTCTTCTAAACACTTTTTCAATCATCGCTTACGCCTCTACAGGCAAATCCATCCACCCACTCCGGTTCGCAGCTGCCCGCATGAACAGTCAGGCTTTATGAAAGCAGGACCATTCATAAATTAGCAAAACAGGCAGGTTGTTAAAGGTAAGACAGGCAGGATATACCGGATATTGTGGACAATCAATATCCATATTAGGATTCATTTGTCAAGCGGACCAGGAAAAATATTTTGCCCCAAACGATACCCTTATTTCGGGAAAACAAATTACTGAACGGGGAGCGGAGCGGAAAAAAGTTCGTTCGTCAGGAAGCTGTGGAACCGTAGATGAAAAGAAGCACTATTATTACAGCGACTCCGCCTACCATGGCCGCCACGTAATACCTGAGCAGACCTGTTTGCAGTGCACTCAGGCGTCCTGACAAGTTCCTCACAAAATCGCTCAGTCCGTCAAGCGAGCTGTCTATAAAGGAAAGGTCAAAGTCAGAGCAAAGTCCCGAAATATAGTTAAACGGAGAGACAAAAACCGCCTCGTAGATCTCATCGACGTACCACTTGTTAAAGGACCCGCTTTTAAGCGCGGCAGCCGTTTTGCCCCCCGCCACAGCAGTTTCTCCACGCCTGCGGTAGTAGATCAAAACACCGACCGCTATTCCCACAAACGCTGCCAGTACCGAAAACCCTACAAGGGTCCAGTGGCCAAAATAGTGGGAGTAGGCATGTTCCGCGCCATAGTGTACTACCACCGAAGAGGAAAGGAACTTCTTAATAAGATCCGTGTAATGAAAACCCACGACCTCGCCCATGAATTCTGGCACGCCAAGAAGACCCCCGAAAACGGAGAGAACCGCAAGAATCACGAGAGGTACGGTCATTACGGCCGGGGATTCGTGGACGCGGCTTTTCGTCTTGTAGTCCATCCTTGCTGTTCCCTCGAAGGTAAGCACGTAGAGTCTCGTCATGTAGAAAGCGGTCAGTACAGCCGTAAGAAGCCCCGCGGCCCAGAAAAACGTATGGCCACCGTTATAAACCGAAGCCAGGATTTCATCCTTACTGAAAAATCCCGAGAGAAGAGGAAAGCCGGAAATCGCAAGTGTCGCCACCAGAAAAGTTACGGCCGTTACGGGAATCATCCCGCGAAGTCCCCCCATCTTCCTTATGTCCTGCTCTCCGGCCATGGCATGTATAACGCTTCCCGCCCCGAGGAATAGAAGCGCCTTGAAAAAGGCGTGGGTAACCAGATGAAATATCGAAAACACATAGGCCCCCGCACCGGCAGCCATCATCATGTAGCCCAGCTGACTTACGGTCGAGTACGCAAGCACCTTCTTTATGTCGTTCTGGGTGATCGCTATCGTGGCGGCGAAAAACGCGGTGAACGCTGCCACGATCAAAACGACGTTCAGAGCCACCGGACTCAGGTCAAAAAGCGGCGAGCAGCGGCTCAGCATGTAAACCCCGGCGGTAACCATTGTTGCGGCATGAATAAGGGCGCTCACCGCAGTCGGACCCGCCATCGCGTCCGGAAGCCAGACGTGAAGTGGGAACTGGGCCGATTTCCCGACGGCGCCGACAAACAGAAGAAGCGCCATCGCGGTTATAAGCGACTGTGAAAGCCCGGAAACAAAAACCGGGTCGCCAAGCTGGGAAAAAACGTCTTGGTAATTAAGCGATCCGAAAACGGTGAAAATGAGAAAGATGCCGAGTATAAACCCGAAATCCCCTATTCTGTTCACCACAAAAGCCTTTCTTCCCGCATAGACCCTAAACGAGTCTTCGTACCAGAACCCTATAAGCAGATAGGATGCAAGGCCTACCCCCTCCCATCCGACAAACATCATGGGAAAGTTGTTGCCCAGAACCAGAACGAGCATGAAGAAAACGAAAATGTTCAGATAAGTGAAGTACCGGGCGTAACAGCGGTCGTGGTGCATGTAGCCGATCGAATAGACATGTATAAGAAATCCCACCCACGTCACGACAAGGGCCATTACGGCGGAGAGGGAATCAAAGAGGAACTCGAAGCTGACGTTAAGGGTGCCCGAGAGCATCCAGGTGAAAAGTTCGGTCGTAATCGGCTCGACTCCCGCGGGGTTCTGCGAGAGAAGGTCGAGGAAAAGACACGTGGACAAAAGAGCGGAGACCAGAACGGCCGCGCACGCCACCGTCCCGACGATTCTGTCACTTGTGTGTCTTCCGGCCCCGGTAAGCTTAGTGCAGAGTCCAGTGGCGAAGAAAAGCCCGTTGAAAATCGCCCCCGCAAGCGGCGCAAGAACTATGAGAGCAAGCACTCAGGTAAACCTCCGAAAATAAATTAACCCCTAAGCAGTTTCAGCAGATCGATGTCAAGACTCTCTTTCTGCCTGTAAATCGAAACGACAAACGCAAGGCCGACCGCGACCTCGGCCGCCGCCACCGTTAT
The DNA here is from genome assembly GCA_965207685.1 of Thermodesulfobacteriota bacterium. GTDB lineage: Bacteria > Desulfobacterota_D > UBA1144 > Nemesobacterales > Nemesobacteraceae > Nemesobacter. The sequence continues at coordinate 1,062,051 of OZ242294.1, forward strand.
TGACATCAAAACGAACACATGTCCCGTGGCGCCCTCGTAGAGCCTTGAGAAAACAACGAAAAGCAGGTTGCAGGAATTAAGCATGAGCTCAAGGCACATAAGCACGATCAGTATGTTTTTTCTGGTAATTATCCCGTAAACCCCGATCGCGAAGAGCACGCAAGCCAAGACTACGTAGTGAGTGACCGCAATTTCCATCTTACGACTCCTTACCCTTGGCTATTACCAAGACACCCACCATGGCTATCACCACAAGAACCGAGGTAAGCTCAAACGCGAGCAGGTAATCACTGAAAAGGGATCTTCCCACTTCGGCCACGGTGCCGAAATTCTCGGGATCCCCAAGTTTCGGAAAAGCAACCGGAGAAGACGAGAAAAGCTTTGAAGCGAAGAATCCGACAACAACGATAAAGAGGAAAAGAAACGTCATCCTCTTCGGTATGTTCATACTGTCAAACCTGAGCTCGCTGTCCCTTATATTGAGGAACATGACGGTAAAGAGAAAGAGGACCATTATCGCTCCCGCGTAAATCAGTATCTGTATCGCCGCGATGAAATGGGCGTGGAGAAGAACGAAAAGCACCGCGGTGGAAAAAAGAGTGAGAACGAGCGAAACAGCGCTTGAAACGGGGTTTTTATGGCTCACGACCATAATGGCCCCGAGTACCGCAAGCGTAGAAAAAATATAAAAAAGGACAGTATGAGACAACGGGTTTTCCGGAAAAAGATTTGGCAATCAATTATAGTTACAATGCGGGCAGAGTCAAACCGGTCGAGGGGCTCTACCTGCTTCTGGAAACTCCCCTCTTCGCACAGTAACCACTCACGGGACAACGGCTGCAAAAAGGAGATAAGGGCCTGCATATCTGCTGACCGAGGGCGACTAGAAGAGAATTATACTCTATCCAGTATCTGCGGGGCAGTTTTTCCCGAAGAGCCATTTCGGTTTCATAAGGACTCTTGGTATTCACGTAACCCCACCTGTTTGAAATCCTGTGCACGTGAATATCGACGCAGATAGCGGGTTTTCCATACCCAAGAGAAAGAACCAGATTGGCGGTTTTTCTCCCGACTCCGCGGAATTCTAAAAGCTCATCGATGCTGTCGGGAACCCGACCGTCATATTCGTCTATCAGCTTTTCACATATCCCAATGATGTTCTGCGCTTTTACCCTGTAGAAACCGACGGGATATATAAGGTCTCTTACCTTTTTTTCCCCAAGCTCCAGCATCGCATGAGGAGTTCGGGCTTCGCGGAAAAGTCTCGCGGAAGCCTCGGCCGTGGTCTCGTCCTTGGTTCTCAGGCTGAGTACGGTGGAAATAAGAACCCTAAAAGGACTTTTTGAGGAAACAGCCGTAAGCGTAACCACGGGAACGTTCCATCCGGCAGCCTCCTTTCTAAGTGCTCCCATCATCCTTCCGATGTTCTTACTCTCGAGTTTTTCGGTCATATCAGTCGGAAGCGGGTCCTTACTGGATTCGGGAGCCTTCAGTGCCGCCGGCGCATTTGTCTGCTATATCCTCCCATTTCTGGAAAAACACCTTAAGCGCAAGCTCCGCCTCGCTGAAGTCGGACAGTGAGATAAGTTCCAGAATTCTCGCGACTTCCGGCACGCTGTTTTCATTTTTCAGCGTGTAGGGATGTATGTAATTGCAGATATCGCCGTAATTAAGCACCAGATAGCTCTGGGAATCGAACTGGACAAGCCATTTTCTAAGGTCTTCCAGACTTCGGTCAAGATTGCGCAGAAAAATCCTAAGAGGATTGGCAGATTCTCCAGACATCGTCTTTGCGATTTTTTCCCGCGAGGAAACCAGTCTCCTTTTTGACTGCTCGAGAGTTGAGTTGTAATGAATTGAGTTGAAGCCCCAGTGGGTATAAAAATTTTTCCTCCCCTCCTCGGAGAAAAGAAGAAACCACTCAAACGGAACAACGTTTTCAGACGAGAAACAACTAAGGGAATCAGAAGTGGGTGCAACAAAATAGTTGCCGGCTTCATCCTTCATGAAAAGACAGTCGGGAAGATCTTCGTGGGGCAGATCAAGATGGTCTGAGAGGGCTTGGCGAAACGCGCTGTACTCATTGCCGAACCATATTCCGAAAGGAGAGGTAGGACCGCCCCAGTAACGCTCATAAAATTTAAGATACTTGCTCCAGTATTCAGATTTTTCCCTGAAAGAATCCAAAGGCTCGTACACTATAAGGGTACTGGAAGGCATCGTTTTATATTAAAAAACATGTTTACGGAAAAATCAATTCAGGCAAAAAAAAGAGGAGGGGTAACCGTTACGGTCTCCCTCCTCTTTTCACTCATCAAGAACCGAGTGTCTTCCGACACCGGTCCTTCGCCATTATCCCTGGCTATACTGCGGCAGCAGGAACCTGTGACGCATCGTGTACTCAAACGGAGTCGAGTATACCACATGACCCATGTCATCGGCTCCCCTCTCTACCGTCCTCGTCCATATCGTCAACGCCGGCGGTATGATCAGGTTGAACGTGAAGCTTATCAACCCTACTACCTCCGTCGCAGGTATCTGACCACCCATGTAGTCAAACGGCGTTCCTGACAGATACCACGAACGTACATCCTCAGTAACAGCCGTCCTCACGCTCTCAGGATTCAGCTGGAACCTGTGCCCCGTCCCGAATCCCGGCGGAAGATCCGACGGCAGATACGTTACTTCATGGATACTGTTCGATACATCCGGCCTGGTTGTTATCCTGTAGTTCATTCTTCCCCAGTCGGTCTTGCCATAAAATGTAGGCCTCGCCGATAGAGGACGGTCAGAATAACGTCCGTTCGCAGTGTGCAGTATATAGCCTCTGCGCTCCATCAAGTGGTTGAAATAGTTGTTGTTGGTACCATGCTCGAACCCGGCTATGTAAGCAGCTTTCTTCGGGAATCCGAATGGCTCCTTACCGGCAAATATCGGCGAGTCGTTCGAGAGATACATGTACGGATAGTATCCCGCCTTGTATATATGACCACTCCCGTCATCCACCGTCGCCGAGAACGTTACGCCCATCTCCATGTATGGACCTAACATCGTGTTCTTGTGTATTACGTACCAAAACTCTATTACATCATCCTGAACCTCGATCGGCTCAGGTACTACCGCTTTCATGGCTCCCAGGTCGGCCCTTATAACATAGGCCATCCACCTGCTCTCCGTGTACGTAAGCGGTATGATGTCGTAGTCGAACACTGGGTCCGCTACACCCTGACTGATTATGTGGATCCTGTCCCTGTCCAACGGTAATGGTGGAACTTCTCCCTCATCCAGCCAAGGATAACTGTACTCATTTGCATGTAATCCCATTATGGTTTTACCTCCTTAAATCTTTTTTGTCTTATGAACCCTGACTGATCGGGAACTGCTGCCTCAATCCATACTTGTATGGCGTGGCATATCCACGATAACTCGCCGGCCTCTCATATGTCTCCGTCCATAGTACTACCGCTGGCGGTATTACAAGATCGAACACAAACGAAATCAATCCAGTTACTTCCTGAATCTTCAGCTCCGCTCCCATGTTGTCAAACGGAGTGGCCTGCATGAACCAGTTGATAGCGTCTCCGCTTGCTGTCCTGGTGTGCTCCGGCTTTATCTTGAACCTGTGTCCCGTTATCATGCTGTCAAACGGAGGCGGCAACGCCGATGGCAGATATGTCAGCTGCCACTCCGAACTCGATACGTCCGGACGCGTTATTACCTTCATGTTGAACTTACCCCAGTCCGTCTTCCCATAGAAATACGGAGGTGTTACCTGCTTGTCGTCAAACTGTCCCGTCGCGCTGTGCATCAGGTAACCGTTACGACTCATCGCAAATCCAAAGAAGTCAGTGCCCTTCTCTCCACCATGTACCGTACATCTGATGTAGGACATCTTCTTTGGAAATCCAAGCACACGACCAGCGTCCACAGGCGCATCTCCCGTTAGATACATATACGGATAGTATCCGGCTCTCCACACGTTCCCGTCAGGGTCCGAGTAAGTAGCCGATACCGTTACGCCAAACTCAAGGTATGGACCTAACATCGTGTTCTTGTGATCCACATACCAAAACTCTACCAGGTCCGCATTCTCGCCATCCCATACCTGCAGAGGGGGATTAGGGCACAGACGACTACGAGTTGCCTCGTCAACCCTTACCACGAATGCTGACCACCTGCTGTCCGTGTATGTCAGCGGCAGCACGTCTATGTCCCACAGCGGATCCGACGGATTCGCTATGATCCATGACTTGATATCCCGCTCTATCGGAGGGGGCGGGACCTCTTTCGTCAACTCCCAGTACTTCGTTGGGACGTTTAAATGACTATGGCTCATATTATAAGCCTCCTTCATTTTAGATTTGGGCCAAAACTTACCACCCATTCCATACCTCTCCATCTCCCGCACTCCCCTGTTGATAAAATGTTGGTAGTCCTGTTGGATGCGAATAGACGCAACCTCACCCGATTTACATTCAATCAAATCTATACCCCTTTTGTCAAGCACTTTTTTTTATACCTAAAGCAGAGTTTTCGGTTTCTTCAGTAACAACCGGTAAACTCACGAATTTTTAAAAATATCGGGAGCTAAAAATATGAAGCGAAAAGGTTAAAACACCCAAGGAGGCAGGTCTTTTAGGCCTCTCATCATCCTGATTCGAAGCTCATTTTCGTTTGGAATGTCTTTCCTGTCGAATTCTACGTTCTTAAGACAGGCAAGCATCGCCCGCATAATGCTGTTTTTTGTTATTCTCTCCTTTTTGTTCTCCTTGGAACGGTTTTTCATTATCTCTCTTTCGAGCTTCTGGAGAAATTCGAAGTCTTCACTGCTTATCCTTAACGTGAGTACGTCAAAGGTTTTGTATTTCGGTAGCGTCTCAGGCTCCGGACTCCGTGCAGTGCCCGCAATACCGCTCTTGACGCCTTTTCCCTCAGGCTGTCTTATCCAGATATTCGGGTTTACTCCTTCATTTGTCTTTTCATCCACCATAGCATTCCTCCTTCTTCGTCAAAGATGGTTTCTTACAAGATAATTATACCATAAAACCCTAAGTTAAGAACTTCCTTATTTAAACCTTACTGAAATCCGACAAGAAAAAATTCGCTCCCGGGTTCTACTGATCTTCGCTTGTCAGAAAGCCTGCAAAGCCAGTTTAAAACAATCTCGAATTGGGCGGAATGCCCTGTCAATAGGAGCTAATCGCATCATGGTAAAATAAGATAACCTGTCAGTTTTTAAGGCACAAGAATGATTCTGGAAAAATAAACCGTCTCTGATGACCCTAAAACAGCAAAAAATCGGGATAACTTATGATGATAAGAAGTTATTTACTTCATAAGTTTGTACAAGGTGCTGGAACTTCTCTCGGTCGAAATTATGCTTGACATTGAGTGCCGATCTGTGATAGAAAATGTAATATGCCCCCGATTGTAGAGGGCCAGGAACGGTTATGATCTCATACAGGAGGTATGGTTAGTATGGTTCCAATAGAAGCTTTGTTAGGTTACGTGTTGCTGCTCGTAGGGTTTGTGTTCTTCGCGAACGGAATGACCCTTCTGGGTAAAACCGGAGCGAAAGAAGTGGGAGTGCTCAATCTGGGAGTCGGCGTGCTTATAGCGATCGCCGCCTGGAAACTGCACACCCTTGGTCTTACGGCGGCTACCGCGCTGGTGTCGGTATTTGCATTGATATACCTGATAGTCTACGCGGTATTCGTACACGGACATGACGCGAAAGGGCTAGGAGTGTACTGTCTTTTCGCAACGGTAGTGTTTATATGGTACGGGGCTCATTTCCAGGCACTTGGGCTGGCGTACTTTGCGTACTTCTGCTGGGCATGGGCTTTGCTGGTGCTTCTTTGCTTCTTTGCGTTCTCGCAGGGCAAGGATCTTGGCAAACCGATAGCCTATCTGTTCATAATAGAGTCGATAGTGACTCTGTTGATACCGGGAATGCTTCTGCTTACAGAGAAGTGGAATCCTCTCGGTGGAGTACCAGGCTAAGATTCGTATTTTTTAGCTGATTTACAATAACGGGCAGAGGGAATCATAACGAATTCTCTCTGCCCGTATTTTTTGTTTTTCTTTATTCTTCCCCCCGCCATCCCCTTAACAAAGCGGTTTGATATAATCCGCTTTATAATTGATAATACAGTTTCCGGGACGGTGATCTGAATTGTCTGAAAAAATCCCTAGCTTTCTCAAGAACGGGTACTTGGCACTTGCCTTGGGAATTATTATCGTCCTCTCCTTTTTTCTTGTCGCCGAACCGGTCAGCCTTGACCGCAAATACAACAGTCAGAGCATAAAAATCGCCGAAGACACCCTTAAGCACGTAAACAAGTTTTATCTGGATCAGAGCAAGATCGACTATGCGGAAATGCTTGAAAAGGCGGTCTCCAGCCTTGAAACCTTTCTTGACGACGTGCTGGTGGAGTTTCCGCAAGACCAGGACAATGTCTTCGCCGTTCACGTAAAGGAAAAAGCAAAGAGATTCAAAGAAAAAGAGTCACCATCCCCAAACGACGTCACAAGCACTCTGGGCCAAGTCGTGTCTTTTGTCCTTTCTAACACAGGAACCGAAGACCGTACCGTAAAAAACATAGAATATTCGATATCGGACAGCATGCTGAAGGTCCTTGATCCCCACTCCGCGATGATTCCGCCGGATATCTACAAGGAGTTTCTCATAGACACCGAAGGAAGCTTCGGAGGGCTAGGAATAGTAGTCGGCATAAGAGATGGCCAGCTGACCGTCATATCTCCAATAGAAGGCACGCCAGCTTACAGGTCAGGGATAAAAACCAAAGATCGGATCGTACAGATAGAAAACGAGTCGACCATAAACATGCCTCTTCTCGAAGCTGTAGGGAAACTAAGAGGCAAGAAGGGGACTAGGGTAAACCTTCTTATCTCGAGAAAAAACTTCTCCAAGCCCCGGGAATTTTCGATAGTAAGGGACACGATAAAGATAGAAAGCGTCGAAGGGTTTGACCTTGAAAACGGCATTCTTTACCTGAGAATAAGAAATTTCCAGAAAAACACGTCCTCAGATCTAAACAAAGAGATAAGCAGCCGCTCCTACCCAATTAACGGAATAATCCTCGATCTCAGAGCAAACCCCGGGGGTCTTCTCTCGGAGGCAGAAAAAGTAGCCGACCTCTTCCTCTCCTCGGGAACGATAATGACAACTAAAGCAAGGGACTATGCTAAAACCTACAGAGCGACGGCAAAACAGCCTGAGTACAAGGGAAAAGTGATAGTGCTTGTGGACCAAGGAAGCGCAAGTGCGTCGGAAATAGTGGCCGGAGCGCTCAAAAACAACAAAAGAGCACTTGTGATAGGAAAAAGGTCCTTCGGCAAGGGATCGGTCCAGAAGGTTTTCGAGTTCGAAGACGGCGCAGCACTGAAACTCACAATAGCAAAGTATCTCACCCCGGGCAACATCTCCATCCAAGACAGCGGCATAACCCCCGACATTCTTCTTCAGGGATCAGTGATAACCGAAGATAAAGTCGTCTATAACCCTTTGCCCGAAAAAAGAGAAAACGATGGGGAAGAGGCATATCTGCCAACCCCTGAATTCACGATCAAGTACATTGACGAGAGCCTGGCACCCCTAGAAGAAGACGAGGATGAGATCCAGCCGGACGAATCGCTTACAAAAGCTCAAAAACTTGAGAAGCTGAAGAACGATTTTTACGTAAAACTTTCAAGCAGGATGCTTATGGCAGAAACCAAGAAACAGATGTATGCAACGGCTGCCGATTTTTCCAACGCCCAACTTGAAGAAATCAGAACACGGATTGAAAATACCGGAATCGACTGGTCTGCCGGTGAGACAAAAAATCCCTCCGCATCGGTCCAAACAGTTCCCTCGAAAACAGTTTTCCGGGCCGGGGAAGAAAGTTTCCTTGAGATAAAGGTGACAAATTCCGGCTCTGACCCGATATACAGGCTCAGTGCTGTCACCGATTGTGAGAACCGCATTTACAGCGATGGAGAGCTTCTGTTCGGAAAACTGCTCCCCGGGCAGAGCAAGAACTCAAGAGTCAAATTCTCCGTTCCCAGGTGGGCCACAACCAGAGAGGATAGCATCAAGCTCATTTTTACGAGTTCTGGGAGCAAAACCTTTACGGAAGAAAGCTTGCTCGTGAAAACCATGGCGGACAAGCGTCCTGTCTACTCACATAACCACGAAGTAGTGGACGATGGGAGATTCGAAAGCAAGGGTAACGGAAACGGCCATCCGGAACTTGAAGAAACGATAGTACTCAACATAAAACTGAAAAACATCGGGGACGGAACATCCGAAAAGACGGTCGCAACTCTTAAGAATCTTTCTGGTAACAACGTGTTTCTTGAAAAAGGGAGAGTTGAGATTGAGAACTTCCGCCCAGGAGAAACCAGACTCGCGCCTTTTCGCTTCAGGCAGAGCGGCGAAGGCGGTGAAACCGAATTTGAACTTCTCGTAATGGATGAGGACTTCCGGGAAATAAAAACACAGAGAATAATACTGCCTGTCTCCCCGCAGGAAAGACCGTTCTTCCCCGCTTCTTCAAAGAAAACCGCCCTGTTCAAGGACTCAGGTTCCATACTTGGGGGAACTTTCCCCGCAGCCCCCGCGGTGGCTGTGGCGCAGAAGAATTCCATGGTAAAAATTCTCGGCACTTCAGGGCGATGGATACGGGTTGAGGGAAAAAATTCTCTAACAGGCTGGGTTGAAGAAAAAGCCGTAAGTGTTGCTCGGGCAAGTTACGACGGTCCATCCGGTGAAGCGTCGGATGAAAACGGAACCGACGGCGCCTGGCAGGAGATTTCAGTTCTTGAAGAGATCTTTGAAGAACCCCCTTTCATCATGATTTCGGATTTCCCCATGTCCACGGAAGCCTCCAAGATAACAGTGGAAGGATCGGTCAGAGACACCGACCGCATAGAGAGCGTCTCGGTTTGGAAAAAAGACGACAAGGTAAAGCTTTTTACACCGGGGGAAAACAATGTTTCCCTGCTTTTTCCCTTGACTCTCGAGGAAGGAATGAATCTTTTCACCATAGTGGCCAAGGACGAAAAGGGTATGACATCCAAAAGAACCCTAGCCATAAGAAAGGATATTTCCTGAGTTTAGGATATTTATCGCTCACGCACCCAAGACTGCGGATGAAGTCCAGAGGACGGAGTAATGCTTAAGTTTCTCTCTTTTCGAATACTGACCGGAGCAGTCGTAATCCTCGTGGTCGCGAGCATAACCTTCTTTCTGCTCAGGGTGCTTCCCGGGGGTCCTTTCGACGCCGAGAAAAGTATTCCCCCGCACATACTCGAGAACATTGAAAAGAAATATCACATGGATAAGCCGCTACATAAGCAATATCTCATCTACATGGGAAATCTGGCCCGCGGCGATTTCGGACCTTCCTACAAATACGACGACAGACCGGTTACCGACATAATAAGGGAAACCCTGCCGGTCTCAATGGGACTCGGGTTGGTGTCCCTGGTGCTAGCGTTTTTCATGGGAACAGTGGTCGGAATGATTTCCTCACTGTTTCCAAGAAGCATCCACGACATTGCCTCCGTGCTGATTTCCACATCGCTGGTATCGGTCCCGAGCTTCGTCGTCGGGGCGGCACTTATATATTTTTTCTCCGTTAAATGGGGGATTCTGCCGGCTGCCCTATGGGGAGAGCCAAAGCATATAGTCCTTCCGGCACTGACCCTGAGCCTGGCTCCGTTCGCCTATATCTCAAGGCTTGTACGCTCCAACATGCTTGACGTGTCGGGCCAGTTCTTCGTAAGAACCGCCAGGGCAAAGGGACTTGGAAGAACGAAGATATTCACAAAGCACATACTCAGAAACGCACTTATACCGGTCGTAACGGTGCTAGGTCCCCTGACCGCCTACCTGGTGACAGGATCCTTTGTCGTCGAACACATATTCGCGATACCGGGAATGGGAAGGTTTTTCGTTTTTGCCGTGGCAAACAGGGACTACTCCGTTGTACTCGGAATAACGATCGTCTACGCGCTTCTGCTCGTAATAGCAAACCTTATCGTCGACCTTCTCTACGCCATACTTGATCCGAGGATAGAGCTTAGGAAACAGGAACCGATCGCCTGATAGCAGGCAAAAGCAGCCAGAAATGAAAAACGTAAAAATAATTATTGAGTATGACGGCACGGACTACCATGGCTGGCAGTGTCAGGCGGATCTTCCCACGGTACAGAAGACAATAGAGGACGCCATCCGGCAAATCACCAGAAAAGATGTAAAAATAACGGGTTCGGGAAGAACGGACGCGGGGGTGCACGCCATTGGCCAGGTGGCGAATTTCTTCACCGAAGCGCAGATGGATCCCGAGACCTTGCGGAAAGCGCTTAATTCCACACTTCCCCGGGACATATCGATCATCAAGGCCCAAGAGGTCCCGGACGGCTTTCACGCGCAGTTCAGCTCCCGGAGCAAGGTATACGAATACAGGATTTTCAACAGGCCGTATCCCCCCGCCCTTCAGAGAAACAGAGTGTGGCACATCCAGGAGAAGCTCGATACAAAAAAAATGAGAGAAGCCGCCGCATATCTTGAGGGAACACATGATTTTTCCGTTTTCGCCACGGCCGACATAACGGTGAAAACCACGGCACGCACAGTAAAACGGGTTCACGTCAGGAAAACCCGTGAAGGAATAATAGTGATTGAAATAGAGGCGGACGGGTTTCTGAAAAGAATGGTGAGAATGATAACGGGAACCCTAGTGGAAACGGGAAGGGGCAAACTCACCCCTGAGGGATTCGGCCAGATACTCGCAGGAGGGCAAAAAACAAAAAACGTTTTCACCGCTCCCCCTGGTGGACTATTTCTCAAAAAAGTCATCTACTGATTCCACGGTCAGGCAAATCTTGCCGATAAAAGAAAACACAGAGTTTTAATACTGGATTATGTCCTGTTTTTAGAAATAAAAACTTGAATATTTGAAAAAATGAGGTAACTTTACCGCCAAGGAGATATACATGAGCATTGCTAGAGCAGTACGGAAAAGTGTCGAGAAAATACCCGCTGGCCGCATATTCAACTACCGGGAACTGCCGGACTATTTAAAATTTCCGGAAGCAGTTATCAAAGCGGTAAGCAGGATGGTTTTAGACGGAGAGCTTGAACGTTTTTCCAAGGGACGTTTCTATGTACCTAAAAAAGGGCTTTTAGGCCCTATGAAACCTTCAGACGGAGAAATTATTCGTTCAATACTATATAAAGATGGCCGCTTGTGCGGCTATGTAACCGGTCCATATCTCTATAACTGGTTAGGACTTACGACCCAGATGTCCCGCGTAGTCACCGTTGCCTGTAAAGGCGGCAGCCAGAAGAAGGAATTTGGCACGATCCGAATCGATACGGTGGTGAGCCGTATCCCTATAAAAGAAAAGGATGTACCACTTCTGCAATATCTGGACGCCCTGAAAGACATAAGGAAGATACAGGATTCGGACATAGATATCTCTCTGGAGATCATACGCCGCCGCATATCAGAATTATCTAGTCTCGAGCGATTGCGGCTCGCGTCTTTAGCGGAAGATTACTATCCTCCCAGAGTCAAGGCGCTAGTTTGTCTGCTTTTTTCAAATTTGCAACTATCTGTGCCGGACAGTCTAGCTCTATCCCTAAACCCCTTAACAACTTATAAGCTGAAACTGGACCGGTCTCGGTGGCCGGGGGCCCGAAAGTGGAACATTAGATAATGAATCTGCACAAAAACGATGAAATCTTCAATGAACTGATAAAGGCCACCGGAGAATCCGCTGGAATACCGGATGCTTATATCGAAAAAGATTACTGGATAACAATGTCCCTTAAACTTCTATCTGAATCTCCGTACAGAGAAAATGTGGTCTTTAAAGGAGGGACATCTCTATCCAAAGCATATAGATTAATAGACCGCTTTTCCGAAGATATTGACTTAGCTGTGTCCTGCAGCAGCAAAGAAGGAGACAATCAAAGAAAAAAGTTGCTTAAAAATGTGGAAAATGTGGTTACCCAGAACCTCATTTCTCTTAAGGATGACGAACGGGAATCCAAGGGTTCAAAATTCCGCAGGACGGTCTACAAATATCCTTGCAAGGTTGGTAACGATAGTTTTGAACAGATCCCCCGGGAACTGCTAATTGAAATCAATGCATTTGCCAACCCCGAACCATCTGAAATACGGAAAATACGAACTCTTATCGCGGAACACCTGATTAAGAAAAAGAGGGCTGATTTAATCGCTCAGTTCGGGCTTGAGGATTTCCCGATCAGAGTACTGTCCCCAAAACGTACACTGATTGAAAAAATGCTTGGAGTTATCAAAGATAGTTACAGCAATGATCCCATTGCTAGATTATCGAACCGTATTCGCCATCTTTATGATATATGCCTGGTCTTACGGCATGACGAATATCAGGATTTTATCGCGAGCAACGAGTTCAAATTGTTATGTGACAAGTGTATTGAGGATGAAAAAGCAGGGGAATTCGAACATTCCGATTGCTTTGAAGAACCGCTAATAAAAGCGCCTTTATTTTTTAATTTTGAGACTTGGCGCAATTCTTTGAATGTCACGTATACAAACGTGTTTTCTAATCTGGTCCATGGCGATTTACCGGATATGAGTGAGATTTCGGATGCGCTTGACCTTCTGCAAAAACATCTCAAATAGATAGTACCTCGTATTCATTCCACGCATGGCAACTCAAGATGCGGTTTACAGTCTTCTAACTTTATTCTTCAGTTGATTTTAGTTTCCACGCCATTTGTGTATTCTGCTTGGCAATTAGTATTCCAACATGAGATGAAGGCTCGTCAGGTTTTTACATAAGTCTGGATTTAAGCGAAGCATGCGATGAAATTCCTCAGGTTCAATAACGCTGAAGAAAAACCGGTATTCGGAAAATACTTAGATGGATCGGTTTTTGAGATAGAAGGAAACATCTTCGGGAAACACTCCGTAACGGATAGGAAATATGATTGCGCGGACATAACGCCGCTTGCTCCCTGCCTCCCGACCAAAATCATAGCCGTCGGGCTAAACTACGAGGATCACGCAAGGGAGATGAACAGAACTCCTCCCGAAGATCCCATGCTGTTTATGAAACCCTCAACGACAGTCATCGCGCACCAGGAAGAGATAAAATACCCGACGCACATGTCGGGCAGGGTCGATTACGAAGGAGAGCTCGGGGTCGTGATAGGAAAAAGAGCCCACATGGTGGAGAGGGAACAGGCCCTGGAATATGTCTTCGGATATACCTGCATAAACGACGTGACCGCAAGGGACCTTCAGGCGAAGGACATACAGTTCACAAGGGGCAAGGGTTTTGACACTTTCGCCCCGATAGGACCTTTTATAGAAACGGAAGTCGATCCCGCGGATCTCCGTATACGGACTTTTCTAAACGGAGAAGTAAAGCAGAACTCAAGCACGAAAAACCTGATATTCAGTGTCCCTGAGCTTGTAAGCTTCATATCGAAGGTGATGACACTTCTTCCAGGAGACATAATAGCGACCGGAACCCCCTCCGGGATAAGCCCCATGAGCCCGGGAGACGTAGTGGAAGTGGAAATCGAGGGGATTGGAAGGCTCGTAAACCGTGTCGCCCGGTAGCCGATCCGGATTGCCTTGCGCCTAGCGGCGGCCCGCAGAGCTTCTGAGTTAGCAATGGTTCAGGTAGGTTAATGCCCTGAAAAAATCACAAACACAGAGGAAAACAAAAATTGCCTAAGATACTAGTAGTCCCGGGAGACGGGATAGGAGTCGAAGTAACCGAAATCAGCGTGTCAATACTCAAGGCCGTCGGCGAGAGAAACGGAATCGAATTCACGCTTGAAAACGATCTTCTCGGAGGATGCGCCATAGACGCGCACGGCGTCCCGGTAACAGAAGAAACCATAGAAAAAGCAAAGAAAAGCGACGCGGTGCTTCTCGGAGCCGTGGGAGGCCCGAAATGGGAGAACCTTGAGCACCACCTCAAGCCCGAAAGAGGACTCCTTGAGCTCAGAAAGCAGCTCGACACCTTCGCGAACCTGAGACCCGCGATCGTCTATGCGGCCCTTGCCGACGCGTCCACGCTTAAAAGAGAGGTCGTTGAAGGGGTTGATATAATGGTCGTAAGGGAACTAACAAGCGGAATATACTTTGGACAGCCGAGAGGGGCGGAACAGCTCGACGAAAAAGAGAGCAAGGCGTTTAACACCCTTAGCTACACAACCTCCGAGATAGAACGGGTGGCGAAAATGGCTTTTGAAATCGCCAGAAAAAGAAAAAACAAAGTCACTTCCATAGACAAATCCAATGTTCTCGAATCAATGGTGCTCTGGAAAGACACGGTGACGGAACTCCACGAACGCCATTTCTCCGATGTTACGCTTGAGCATCTGTACGTGGACAACGCGGCAATGCAGCTTATAAGAAGACCCGCCGATTTCGACGTAATGCTGGCGGGGAACATGTTCGGCGACATAATAAGCGACGAAGCGGCTCAGCTCACCGGCTCTCTCGGCATGCTACCCTCGGCAAGCGTCGGCAACCAAGGGGCAATATACGAGCCGGTTCACGGAAGCGCCCCCGACATCGCCGGCCAAGGGATAGCAAATCCCATAGCCTCGATTCTCTCGATGGCTATGATGCTGCGCTACTCCTTTGACATGGACGCTGCCGCCACACAGGTCGAAGAAGCCGTAAGAAAGATCCTTGACAATGGCTACCGCACATCCGACATATACGAGGAAGGGAAAACAAGGGTAGGAACAGAGGAAATGGGATCTCTCATACTCGGCGAGCTGTGAGAGAAAATGGCTCAGGTGCCAGAAAGTGAACGGTAACAAGCCCACGCTCGAACTTTCATCCCACCTTGAAAACCCCATGGTGGAGAAGTTTCTTGCGCACCCGCCCGGAAAACCGGCCGATCTTGCGGGTCTTTACGGAAACTCGCCCTACTTTGTTCTAGCGCTTCTCTCCGAGGCGCCGGGCAAAAAGGTGCTTCATGTCTGCGAGCAAAGAGAGCAGTGCGTCCACGCGGCGCGGAGCATCTCTTCTTTAAAAGGAACGGAAATCCCTGTTCTTCTCTCAAGAGGAATGGAGAAAACCCGCTCCCTTTTCGAGAAAACGGAAATCACAGAGCCTGAAAAGCTTCACTCTATTTTCAGATGGAAGCAAACCGGGGTGCTCTGCGCGGACGCGGCAGCACTTGCCGAGGTTCTGGCTCCGCCCCACACCCTCGAGGCCGAGAGCTTCACTATAGAGGAGGGAGCACGGGTCGATCGGGAGGAACTTGCACAAAGGCTCCTTGGAATCGGGTACAGCGAGGTGGATTTCACGGAAAAAAGGGGAGACATGAGCATCCGGGGCTCTATAGTGGACCTTTTCTCCCCGGGGTCGCGGAATCCCCTCAGGGTGGAACTTTTCGCAGACAGGGTGAATTCGCTTCGGGAGTTTTCTCCCGCAACTCAGAAATCCATCAGGAAAACGCAGAAAGCCGTGATCAATCCGGCTTCCTTCGCCGTTTACCGCCAAACAAGCAAGGACTATCTGGTCGGGCAGATTCTCGCCCGAGCCGACGAGAAGGGGCTTACCTCAAGCGAGGTGGAACCTATTCTGGAAGCGTTTGAGAGCGGTTCGTACTTCAGGGGGATCGAATGGTTCACGCCATTTTTCTGGAACTCGCGGCAATGCGTGCTCGATTACCCGCAAGAGGATCTAATAGTGAGCCTCCCAATCGGGTTTGACGAGGAAGCACTGCTATTAAGACTTGAGGAAAAGTTCGAAGCGAGAAGAAAATCTCTGGGAAAACTTGAAAAATCACTTCCCCCGTTTGAAAAACTATACCTTGGAGGAAAAGAACTTGCGGAAAAACTCCGGGAATCAAGGCTCACATACCCGGGGGCGATGGGTATAAGAACCGGAGGAAAAAACAGCCTTAAGTTCAGCACAGAAGAGATATCGTTTTCGAAACCTTCGCTTAAGGTCTTCATTAACAAGGCAGAAGAACTCACCAAAAACGGTTACAAGGTGTTCATTTTTTTCACTTCACAGGCGGAAAGAGAGAAATTCCTCAAGCTTACAGAGAGCCCTCCTGACAAGGGGATGGTGCATATAGTCGGAGAGCTTTTCGAAAGCACGGTTCTTCACGACTTCAAAATCGCCCTTCTCACGGAAAAAATCCTTGTCGAGAAAGCCAAAAGCCGAGGCGCGGCCTTCGGAGGAAGTGATATACCCTCCGCTTTTCTCACTTCGTTCAGCCAGCTCAAACCCGGGGACTACATAGTTCACAAGGAATTCGGAATAGGGGTTTTCAGGGGGCTAAGAAGGCTTTCCTTTGAGAACAGCCAGGGCGATTTTCTCGAGTGCGAATACAAAGACGGGGACAAGATATTCGTTCCGGTCGAGAAGTTAGCGCTGGTTCAGAAATACATGGGAGCTGGAAGGGAGCCTAAGATTGAAAAGCTGGGAAGCGCGAACTGGAAAAAAACCGTCGGCAGGGTTAAAAGGGCCGTTGAGGAGATCGCGACCGAACTTGTGGAACTCTGCGCAGAGAGAAAAGTCGGAAAAGGCTTTCAGTTCTCGCCGAGGGACCAGATGTTCAATGAATTCGAGATGGAGTTTCCCTGGAGCGAGACCCCGGATCAGTCGGCGGCGATAGAGGACGTAATGTCAGACATGGAATCCGAAAAGGCCATGGACAGGCTTATCTGCGGAGACGTCGGGTTCGGAAAGACCGAGGTGGCCCTGCGGGCCGCTTTCAAGGCATGCCTTGACGGAAAACAGGTCATGGTGATCGCGCCCACCACCCTTCTCGCAAGCCAGCACTACCGGACTGCGCTTTCCAGGTTCAAAAACTACCCCGTGAGCATCGGTATGCTATCACGATTCACAACAGGCAAGAGAGAAAAAGAGACGCTGAATAGGCTTGAAAATGGTTCCCTCGACCTCATAATCGGAACGCATAAACTTCTCGGAAAAAGAATAAAACTTAAAAACCTGGGACTCGCTGTGATAGACGAGGAGCAGAAATTCGGAGTAAATCACAAAAAGTCCATAAGGTCGATGAAAAACGCCGTTGATGTGCTGACGCTCTCGGCAACCCCCATCCCGAGAACCCTGCAGCTTTCCCTCGCCGACGTAAGAGACATAAGCGTGATAAATACCCCTCCCGAGGGACGACAGCCCGTGGAGGTGTACATTCAGCAGTTCAACACCGCTGCGATAAAGGAAGCTGTGGAGAAAGAGATTGCAAGAAACGGCACGGTTTTCTTCATACACAACAGGATAGAGGACATATTGGAGAAGGCGAACCTTCTTCAGAAGCTCATGCCGAAACTGTCAATAGGAGTAACGCACGGTCGAATGAACGAAACGCGGCTCTCAAGAACCATAGAGCAGTTCACCGATGGGGAAATAGACCTGCTCGTAACCACCGCGATAGTGGAATCCGGACTCGACATACCAAAAGCCAACACGATAATAGTGAACAACGCCCATACCATGGGTCTGGCGGATCTCTACCAGCTTAAGGGACGTGTCGGAAGATCAGACAGAAAAGCATATGCATATTTTCTCGTACCATCCATAAGCTCCCTCACTGAGGATGCCAGAAAAAGGCTAGAGGTTCTCTCACGCCTCACCGACCTTGGAAGCGGATTCAAGCTCGCCACGGCCGATCTCCAGATAAGGGGGGCCGGCACCCTTTTCGGAGAAAAGCAGTCAGGACACATAGCGGATATAGGGCTTGAGTTCTATCTCGAACTGCTGAGGGATACGATTGAAAGCAAAAGAAGGGGCGAAGACCACACCCGTGAGATCAGACCGGAAATAAAAACGCGGGATGACGCGTTCATCCCCGAGCATTATATTCAAAGCGGTTCAGAGAGGCTTTTTTACTACAAAAAAATCTCATCGGCGGGGAAACGCGGAGAAGCAAGAGAAATCGCCGGGGAAATCGAAGACAGGTTCGGCGCAATACCCGATCCGCTGAAACGTCTCGTTCTCATCGCGGAACTGAGAATCGCGCTCGGGGAGAGGCTCATAAAAAAGGCCGAAATAGGAGAGAACACGGCTACTCTGAGTCTTGTGGACGGAAAAACCCGCGGGCGGGAGAGGAAGCTCAGCATTCCCCTTCCACCCGAGGACAGGTACGAGGCGCTGATAAGCGCGGTGGAAAAGGTGGAAAAACCGGCCCGGGCCCATGTATAGTATAGTCTCGGGGTTGGTTCGGTAGAGAAAAAACGGTTTGCAAGGAGACTTCATATGAAAAAACCATGGTGGTTCGCGGTCGTAGCGCTTTTTGCGGTTTTTACGGCGATACCCGCCCATGCGGCGGTCGTGGAAAAAGTGGTGGCCGTGGTGAACGACAGGATAATAACCCTCAGCGAACTCAATCAGGAGCTAAAGGAAGTAGTCGTAAATCCTGAGGCGGAAGTAAACGTCCGCGAAGTGCTCGACGCCATGATAGATCGTATCCTGCTCGATCAGCAGGCGGCCGCGAGGAAAGTATCAGTAAGCGACGAAGAGGTAAAAGCGATAGTAAAAAGCCAGCAGGAAGCGCTCAACCTCGATGAAGCAGCCATAGCCGAGGAGCTCAAGAAACAGAATATCACGGAGGAACTCTTCTACCGCCAGTGGAAATACCAGATACTCTCAAGAAGGCTTCTTGACTTAGTCACGCAGGGAAGCATAGCGGTAACAGACGAAGAGATAGAGAAATACCACAGAGAGCACTACGAAGTAGAAGGCAGCACTTACGGAAGGCAGACCAAGATCGCTCACATACTGATCAACAAGGAAGCGGAAAACGCCCTCTCCAAAGCACAAGAAGTGCTGGAACTCGCAAATTCCGGTGAGCCATTCGGGGAACTCGCCAGAAAGTACTCGATGGATGAATCATCGGCGCAAGGCGGCGGACTGCTGGGATATTTCGTCAAGGGAGACCTGGTTCCCGAGATTGAAAACGCCGTTGAGCAGACCGAAGTGAACGGCATCGCGGGGCCGGTAGAGAGTTCCCGCGGCTACCACATAGTAAAAGTTCTCGAAAGAACCGAGGAAGGAGAGTCCTCGGTCTCCCGGTACAGAGACCGCATAAAGCACCAGATCTACATGGAGAAGGTTGAGCGGTTCATAACCTCCTGGCTTGAGGACATCAAGAAAAACTCATACATAGAGATAAAGATCTGAGGTTCCCCGTATTTACTCTTCCTCGGCGTAAGCTTCGAGGGGGAGACACGTGCACACCAGATTCCTGTCACCGTAGGCATTGTCTATTCTTGATACCGGCGGCCAGAACTTGTTAGCCCTCAGGTAAGGTAGCGGGAAGAAAGCCTTTCGGCGGGAATAGGGATGTTCCCAGTCGGAAGACACAAGATCCAGCACCGTGTGGGGAGAGTTTATAAGCACGTTATCAGAAGGATCCGACCCGCCGTCGATGATCTCCTGGACCTCCCCGCGTATCTTTATCATCGCGTCGCAGAACCTGTCCATTTCCTCCAGGGATTCACTCTCCGTGGGCTCCACCATCAGGGTTCCCGCAACCGGCCATGACATCGTCGGTGCGTGGAACCCGTAATCCATGAGCCTCTTGGCCACGTCTTCCACGGTTATTCCCGCGCTTTTCCCAAGCTCGCGCAGGTCGAGTATGAATTCATGGGCGACCCTTCCGTTCTCTCCCTCGTAGAGAATATCGTAGTGCTGCCCGAGCCGGGTCTTAAGGTAATTGGCGTTCAGTATCGCGTACCGCGATGCCTCGCTCATCCCGTCCCTTCCAAGAAGCCTTATGTATCCGTAGGATATAAGCAATATGCTCGCACTTCCCCAGGGAGCCGCGGATATCGCCCCGCAGGACTTATCTCCCCCTACCCCTTCCACAACAGCGTGTCCGGGAAGATGTGGGGCAAGGTGGGGTGCAACGCATATGGGGCCCATTCCAGGCCCCCCGCCTCCATGGGGGATGCTGAAAGTCTTGTGCAGGTTTATGTGGCATACGTCAACACCAATCAGGGAGGGAAAACAGAGTCCTACCTGCGCGTTAAGATTCGCCCCGTCCATGTATACCTGCGCGCCATTTGAGTGAATTATGTCGCATATCTCGCTTATTCCGGACTCGAACACCCCGTGGGTCGAAGGATATGTGATCATCAGGCAAGCCACTTTCCCTTCGTTTTTACTGCAGCATTTTCGAAGGTCGTCTATGTCCACATCCCCGTTTTTCCGGCACTTTACCACCACGACGTCCATACCTGCCATGCGGGCGCTTGCGGGATTGGTTCCGTGCGCGGAAGAGGGAATCAGCACCACGCGCCTTTCGGTCTCTCCTTTCTCCTCAAAGTACTTACGTATGACCATAAGGCCCGCGTACTCTCCCTGGGCTCCGGAGTTAGGCTGAAGCGAGCAGGCATAAAGCCCGGTTATTTCGCAGAGATACTTTTCGAGTTCACTAATCACCCGTGCGTATCCCGCCGCCTGATCCCGTGGGGCGAAAGGATGGATTCTCGAGAACTCCTCCCAGCTTATCGGTACCATCTCGGTCGTACCGTTTAGCTTCATGGTGCAGGAACCGAGAGGAATCATGGAATGGGCCAGGGAAAGATCCCTGCCCTCGAGGGTTTTTATATACCTGAGCATCAGGGTTTCCGAATGGTAGCGGTTAAAAACAGCCTGGGCAAGGAAATCACCCTCCCTAAGAAGGTTCTCGGGCACAGACACAATTGTGCGCGCGCGGTCCGCGGTGACAGATGCCTCCTCGCCAAGTTCAAGGGAATCCGAAAAAAGCGACAGTATCTCAGCCACATCTTCCTCGGTTACCGTTTCGTCAAGCGATATGCAGACTTTGCGGTCCGGAAGATATCTGAAGTTGATTTTTCTTTTGAGAGCCTCCGCGCGAAGCGTTTCAAAAGATTCCTCCCCGCAGGGGAAAAGATCCACGAGTAGGGTGTCGAAAAACGCCCCGTTCAGTTGGGCAAGCCCCATTTCCCTGAAGCCCAGATCAAGCATCTTCGCAAGCGTGTTTATCCTCCCGGAAATGCGCCGCAGCCCGGCCGGACCGTGGTAAACCGCATACATCGAGGACATTATGGCGAGCAGGGACTGCGCGGTGCATATATTGGAAGTAGCCCTCTCTCTTCTTATGTGCTGTTCTCTGGTCTGAAGCGCCATTCTGTAGGCGGGGTTCTTGTCCCTGTCCAAAGACACCCCGATTATTCTCCCCGGAACCTGCCTTCTGAACTCGTCTCTCGTGGCGAAATACCCGGCGTGGGGACCGCCGTAGCCGACCGGGACCCCGAATCTCTGCGAAGTTCCCACGACGGCGTCGGCTCCGAAGCGCCCGGGAGGGGTAAGCAGCACGAGGCTCATCAGATCGGCCGCGACCGCGACCATGATACCGTGGCCGTGAGCGCTTTTTACGAATTCCGAGTAATCCCTGACTTCTCCGAATGCATCCGGATACTGCAGCAGCGCTCCGAAAAAACTTCCGTCAAGCGAAACGTTCTCCTCCTCTCCCTCAACAATTCTTATCCCCAGGGGCTCGGCGCGGGTCTTCAGGAGATCGATGGTCTGGGGAAAACATCTTCGGGAAACGAAAAACCCGTCGGCGTCCGCCCTCTCCCGCTTCGCGCCGCTTAGCCTGTGGAACATGGCCATGGCTTCGGCGGCCGCCGTTGCCTCATCGAGCAGCGAGGCGTTTGAAAGTTCCATTTCCGTAAGTTCCGAAATCACCGTCTGGAAGTTAAGGAGGGCTTCAAGGCGTCCCTGCGATATTTCCGCCTGGTAAGGAGTGTACTGGGTATACCAGCTTGGATTCTCGAGAATGTTCCTTAGTATGACTGCCGGGACCTCGCAGTCGTAGTAACCCAGACCTATGTAGGACCTGAATATGGTGTTCTCGCACGCGATACCTCTTATATGGTCAAGATAGGCGCTTTCGGTCATGGCAGCGGGAACGGACATTTCGGTCTCTGAAAGCAGGTCAGCCGGTATGGTTTCCCGCACCAGTTCCTCAAGACTTCCGGCTCCGGTGCACGAAAGCATCTCGTTCGTTTCCTCGGGCGTGGGACCTATATGCCTCGCCGAGAAGAAGTCCTCTTGTTCATAAATGCCGTTTTCGTTTCGCAATCACAACTCTCCCCGAAGAACCGAGTGAAATTCCCTTCCCCATCCATACCACCGAGACATATCAGTCATCTTCCTCATCTTCTATCAGTTCTTCGTAACCGGAAGGATCAAGAAGACTCTCGACTTCGCTTTCGTCAAGTTCGTCGGTATGTATCTTTACGATCCATCCGTCGCCGTAAGGGTCGGCGTTTACGAGTTCCGGAGAATCCACGAGAAGATCGTTCACCTCGGCAATTTCCCCTGAGACCGGAGCGAAAAGCTCAGAAACCGCCTTTGTCGACTCCGCCGCGCCGAAGGAATCTCCCTGAACGAGTTCCTCCCCTTCAACCGGCAGTTCAACAAAAACTATCTCCCCCAAGGCTTCCTGCGCGTAATCCGTTATTCCGATCACGGCCCTGTCCTCTTCAAACCTCACCCACTCATGCTCCTCAGTATATTTCAAGTCTTTCGGTACACTCATAACCTAAATGCTCCTTTATATTCGTTCTTAAGACATACTGTCCTTATGAAGCGGAAATTCAGAAGAAACCGCCTTTCTCACATCTCCCCGGATCTCAATCCCTATCTCATCTCCGCACTTAACTCCACCCGAGGCTACCGAAGCAATGCCCACGCCAATATCAAGAATCGGTGACATGGTGCCGCTTGTAACCTCTCCTATCCTTTTTCCATTCTTCATTACCCCGTAGCCATGCCTGGGAACCCCCCTCTCAAGCATCTTAAAACCGATGGCTTCTCTGGACGTTCCGCTCTCCACCTGCTCCAAAAGCACGTCTCTGCCGATAAAATCGCCTTTGTCCATCTTCACGTATCTATTAAGGCCAGCCTCTACCGGAGTTGTTTTCTCATCCAGTTCGTTTCCGTAAAGAGGATATCCGGCTTCTATGCGAAGCGTATCACGCGCTCCCAGACCGCAAAGAGCAATCCCGAATTCGCTTCCGTTTTCAAAAAGCTTCTCCCAGATCCCAACCGCGTCTCCCGCGGGCACGAACAGTTCAAAGCCGTCTTCACCCGTGTAACCCGTCCTGGCCGCTATAACTCCTGCCGCATCACCTTCAAGAACCCTGAAAGAGAACCTCGGGAAATCCCGCACGCTCTCCTCGCCAAGCGCCTTTTCCATTACTGATACAGAGCAGGGTCCCTGAACGGCTATCTGCGCGTAGGCCGAACTCGCATCGGTTATCTCAACGTCAAGTCCCTCGCAATTATCACCGATCCAGCGGTAGACTTTCTCAGTGTTGGACGCGTTTACGCACACAAGGAAATGCTCGGCCGAGAACCTGTAGGTTATAAGGTCGTCAATCGCCCCGCCGTCAGGGTAGCAGAAAAGACCGTACCGGGCCCGACCGTCGCGAAGCTTTGCCATGTCGTTGGTGTTAAGTTTCTGGCAGAGGGCTTCAGCCTGGGGCCCGGTGATCTCTATTTCTCCCATGTGGCTTACATCGAAAAGGCCGCAGGCGGTCCTGACAGCCCTGTGTTCCTGCCTTATACCGTCGAACTGAAGAGGAAGCTTCCACCCGGCAAAATCGATCATCCGCGCCCCGAAACTCTTGTGTGTTTCGTATAAAGGGGTGTAAGTCATATATTAGATTAAACATCCTAAAAAGTGGACTGTCAAAACAACTGTTAACAGCAAATGGAACTGTCCGCTTTTATAGCACGCGAGTTGTCCGCTTTTGCTTTTTTCACTTCAGCCTCCCAGGGCGTAGCCCGAAGAGGGTGAAGTGAAACTGCGGGAACCCCTTATCCGGGTTCTCGGTCTGCTTTCGCCTCCTTTGTTTTTTAACCTGCCTTCACTGTCATATCCGCCCAGCCTGCGCTTCCCATGATACACAGACATGCTCCCGTCCGAATACTCATGCACAACTACCTTAGCCCTCACAAAATGATAACGATCCTTAACCGGCGGGATCTGCAAACTCATACCCTTGTACCTCACGCAGTTGTCGTTGCCCACTACCCTCCGATGCTTCAAACACAGTATATCGTCAAGGTTGGCATCAAAAAGCGGTACAAACGCTTCCCCCTTCTCCGCCGCGGCCACCATGAAACGCCTGTTGAAATCCTCTATGAAACTCTCCTCCAAAAACCTGTTCGCCTCTTCCATCTCCACTATACCACGCTCACGCAACTCCGCGGGCAACCTTCCCTGCAAGGTCCCGAACATCCTCTCGCTGCGCCCCCTGGCCTCAGGGGAATATCCCGGTATCATCAGAATGCCCAGCTCACCCATCGCTCGCCCAAACTGCGTTGGATTCTCCTTGTCCACCTTCTCTCCGGCCACCGGAGTGCTCCAGTAGTGAGGCCCCCGGTCACTGTAAAAACTCAAGAATATCCCTTTACTCTCCAATACATCCCTTACCCCTCTCATGCTGCTCCAGGTCCCTTCCTCCGAAACAAAGAAAGCGCTGTATATCTCCCCGGTGGCGTCGTCCATGGTCACCACAAGGTCCCACACCTCCCGGGGAACCCACCTGTGAGTGCTTGCGTCCTGGTGTATCATCTCCCCGGCACACTCCCGCCGCTGCCTGCGCTGGCGGTGCACTCCCCCTCCCCGGGGCCTCCTCGCCACTCCCGCAGAGTAAAGGGTTCTCTTCACCCAGTTGTAGCAGCGACGGCCTCCGTGGCGCTCTTTATACGCCTCGTAGAAGTGAGCCACGTTGCGTTCGGGGTAGAGGGTCTTGTACAACTCCACCACCTCCGAGATCTCCTCCTGCGGGGCCCGGTTGTGGGAGAGTGCTCCCAGGCGCTTATCCAAAAGCCCACGCATCCCTTCGTCCCTGTATCGGACCGCGTAACGACGAAACGTTCTCTCCCCTATCCCGAGCTGCTCTGCTGCTTCTGCCTGTATAACCTTCTTCTCCTTCCACCTCCGGTATACCCTCTCGAACTGGTTCATCCTGACTCTTTGCAGAAACCTCGTCTGGTCCATGAATACCTCCTCCTTTGGAGAAGATAAATCCAGACAATCGCCCTTCAGCAAAACCGGACAGACGGCGTGCTATACTTCCGGACAGATGGCGTGCTATTAACAACAACCTCGAGGAACTGCTCTAAATTTCCCTTCCACAGCATTGCGGGTAACGGACAACTGGATATATGACATGAAAATTGTCTTTATGATAAACTCCGTACTAAATGATGTAATGGTTGAACGGAGCCGGAATACCAAATCTAGAACAAACCATCGTCAATGCTGTTTTGGCAGACCGTGTGCCGGGCGGGTGAAAACCAGAAGCTGAACACAAGATGAAATATCCTAGAATAATTATCTACACAATATGCCTCTGTTTGCTTGTCTTGTTATCGTCAGCGCCAGCAGTAGCGCAGATTTGGAACGCGTTCAATGTCCAGTTGCTCTATGGTACGGAC
The DNA here is from genome assembly GCA_965207685.1 of Thermodesulfobacteriota bacterium. Taxonomy (GTDB): domain Bacteria; phylum Desulfobacterota_D; class UBA1144; order Nemesobacterales; family Nemesobacteraceae; genus Nemesobacter. The sequence goes on from OZ242294.1 coordinate 1,087,547, forward strand.
TTCAAACTGGAGCGAGAGAAAGCGGAAACCCTCACCCTGGAATGGATTAACGGATGGACCTATGGTGATAATTTTGCCTTTGTGGATATCCGACCATTGAGAGGTAACAGTTCATTCTATGGGGAGTGGTCACCCCGTCTGAGCTTCTCCAAAATAAGCGGCAAAGCTTTTTCCGCGGGGCCGGTGGAAGATGTACTTCTGTCCGGCACCTTGGAAAAGGGAGAAGGCTTTACCAACTATCTCATTGGCGCCGCGGTGGATCTTGATGTGCCCGGGTTTAATTTCGTCCAGACAAACGGCTATTTAAGGGAAAATCCGGACCTTCCCGGAACAACTTGGCAGGTAACAGTGGTTTGGAATGCGACCTTCGAAACGGGGCCGGCGCACTGGATTTTTAATGGCTACTTCGACTGGACCGGCTCAGAGGGTGAGGCTGGAACATCCGCCCATGAAAAACAAAACTTTCTTATGCAGCCTCAGCTCCTGCTGGATGTGGGTCGTCTGGTGAAACGGCAGGAGCGGGTATATGTCGGTATTGAGTGGTGGTATTGGCACAACAAGTTTGGCATCCCGGGGGTCGAGGAATCAGTTGTTCAGGCAATGATAAGGGTGGATTTATAGCTTATATCCGTTGCCAGGTACAGCAGGAAGATCGTCGGCTGCGGGCAATCCGCGGGAATCAGGCGCGTGGAGCTTTGCCCGCGGCATCTTTTCCATTATAATCGATAGTTGATCGCAGGTTCGCCGTTTGGTTCTGCGGTTCCACACAACCCCGGAATAAGGCATGAAAAACCTCTTTTCCCCCGCAGGGGCACAGCCTCTTTTTTCGTTTTCCGACGCAGAGGGCTTTTTCGGCCTCATGGTGGACAATCTAGTCCAGTACGTTCTGATTATGATACTGCTCACCGGTCTTGTGGGCCTGCAAAGAGAGTTTGTCCTCTCCTCGGTCCTCCCTGCCATAGCGATATCGCTTATTATCGGCAACCTCTACTACGCCTGGCTCGCGCAGCGACTCTCGGCGGCCACAGGAAGAAAAGACGTAACGGCGCTTCCCTACGGGGTAAACACGATTTCTCTGTTCGCCTTCATCTTTCTGGTCATGATCCCGGCGAAGCTAGTGGCCGAGAGCCAAGGAGCTTCGCCCCAAGAAGCCGCCCTTGTGGCTTGGCGCGTCGGGGTAGCGGCATGCTTTCTCTCCGGAGTTATTGAACTCGCGGGATCCCTAGTAGCCGAGAGGATCAGAAAGGCGACTCCGCGCGCCGCGCTGCTCACTTCCCTTGCCGGAATAGCCGTAGCGTTTCTCTGTATGGACTTTGCTGCAAGATGCTTCGCCCATCCTCTGGTCGGCCTGCTCTCTCTGGGAGTGCTGCTGTTCGCTCTGCTCTCAAAAACCAGGCTTCCGCTTGGAATTCCGGGAGTCGGCCTAGCGCTCGCCCTGGGAATATTCGCCGCGTGGCTTCTCTTCGCGGCGGGATTCGCAGCGGAAACGACGGTGTCGGGACCTGCAGTGAACCGAGCTCTTGGCGACGTGGGACTCTATCTCCCCGTTCCGGTTCTGGGCGATCTAGTAGCCGGGCTTTCGGATCCCCTCGTGCGCTCGGTGTTGATTCCAGTCGTGCTTCCTATGGGTCTTTACAATATTCTCGGCTCCCTTCAGAACATAGAGTCCGCCGAGGCCGCGGGAGACCCCTATCCTACTAGGCCGTGTCTTGCGGTTAACGGCGTGGGATCGATAGCCGCGTCACTTTTCGGGTCGTGCTTTCCAACAACCATATATATAGGACATCCGGGATGGAAGGAGATGGGGGCTAAAGGAGGCTATTCGGTAATAAACGGAATTTTCTTCGCCGTGGTGTCGCTTGTCGGCCTGGGTTCCCTGGTCTCGGCGCTGGTGCCGATTGAGGCCGCCGGAGTAATACTTGTATGGATAGGCCTCGTGATGACATCCCAGGCGTTTCAGACCACTCCCCGCTCCCATGCTCCCGCCGTGGCCCTGGGACTGATACCCGCGCTTGCGGCGTGGGGAACGGTGGTGGTTTCCCAGACCGTCTCGGCGGTGGGAATCGCTATCTCGGACGGTTCGGTGGCCACGCGCGCGTTTGAGAATCTCAATGCGTTTGTCCTCTCGGGTCTTCAACTGCCAGGACTGGTAGCGCTTTCCCAAGGATTCATGCTTTCGTCGGTGGTCTGGGCCGCAACAGCCGTCTGCCTCGTTGAGCGCAGGCTCAACCAGGCGGCAGCGTGGGTGGGAGTGGGAGCCGTGATGGCGTTTTTCGGCTTCATACACGCGGGAGATATCTCGGTTGAAGGAAATCTCTATTCTCTTGGTTTCGGAACGGGAGCCAAGTGGGCAGTAGGATATGCTCTTTCGGCCGCCTTTCTCCTTATTGTCTCCCACGTTAACCGCAAAAGCGACGGAGGCGCGGCAGGTTGACCGATAGAGACGACTCCCGAAGAATACGGAATTTCTACTCCGCCCTTTACGGGAGATACGGCCCGCAGAACTGGTGGCCCGCCCGGACGAGGATTGAGTGCGCGACGGGAGCCATACTCACTCAGAACACCTCCTGGAAAAATGTGGAAAAAGCCATAGAGGCGCTCAGGGAAAATTCCATGCTTTCTGCGGAAAAGTTAAAAGCGGCGTCGCACGAGCGCCTCGCCGCCCTGATACGCCCCTGCGGGTATCACAACTTAAAAGCCAAGAGGCTTAAAAATTTCATCGACTTTCTGTTTGCGGGTTACGGAGGAGAAATGGAGAACATGCTGGCTGAGAACACCGACAGGCTCAGGGAAAAGCTGCTCTCGGTAAACGGCATCGGCGAAGAGACGGCTGACTCAATACTGCTCTACGCACTCGGCAAACCCGTCTTCGTGGTTGATAACTACTCCCGGAGAATTCTCCGCCGCCACCGCCTGATCCCCGAGGGAGCAAGTTACTCGGAAATGCAGAAACTTTTTGTGCGGAGCCTTTCTCTCGACGCGGAAGTTTTCGGAGAATACCACGCGCTCATAGTGAAAACGGGAAAACTTCACTGCCGGAAGAGAGCCCACTGCGAAGGCTGCCCGCTTGAGCATGACCCGCACGACTCCGGCATAGATTCGTTCTAGCCAGAAAATGAAAGATGCCCCGGTCGGGGCGAAAATCAGCCTTTTTTCGAGGTCGCGAACTCCACCACAGCCTTGAAGCTCTCCGGATTTCTTACGGCAAGCTCAGAGAGGCTTTTTCGGTCAAGCTCGACCCCCGATTTCTTGAGCGCGTCGATGAACCTGCTGTAGGAAAGGCCGAAGGGTCTTACGCCGGCATTTATCCTCATGATCCAAAGAGCCCTGAAATCCCTTTTTCTGCGGCGCCGGTCCCTGTAGGAATAGGCAAGCGCCCTGAGTATGGTTTCCTTCGCCCTTCTGAAATTGTTCTTTCTTCTACCCCAGTACCCCTTGGCAAGCTTAAGAACTCTTTTTTTCCGTCTCCTGGAAGTGACTCCTCTTTTTATGCGCATCGGTATTCTCCGTCTGTATCAGCTCACAGGTAAGGGACGTAGGTCTTGATCTTCTTGGCGGCGGAACCTTCCATGAAATCCGGTTCCAGCAGTCTCCGCATCCTCTTTGAGCTTTTCTTTACGTTTATGTGGCTTTTGCCACCCTTGTTTCTTCTTATTTTCCCGCTTCCCGTAACGGAAAATCTCTTGGCCGCGCTGCGGTTCGTTTTCATCTTAGGCATCTTGTAAATCCCTCACTGTTTTTTTGTCGGCACAAGAATCATTATCAGATTCTTGCCCTCTATTTTGGGCTGCATGTCCACCGAGGCCACATCGGACAGTTTTTTGCGAACATCCTCGGCGAGTTCGCGACCGAGCTCCGGATGAACTATTTCCCTGCCCCTGAAAAATATCCTCATCCTTGTTTTGTGACCCGACTCAAGAAAACCCCTCATCCGGTTTACCTTGACTTCAAGGTCGTGTTCCCCTATATTGGGTCGAAATTTTATCTCCTTTACCGTCTGGTCTTTCTGTTTTTTCGCGCTCCGTTGTTTTCTAAGTTCGTACTTGAACTTCCCGTAATCCATAAGCCTGCATACGGGCGGGGTGGCGTTTGATGCGACCTCGACCAGATCGACTTCCTTTTCCTCCGAAATCCGCAAGGCGTCTTCAATGCTTACGACTCCCAGCTGCTCACCTTCGACATCTATGAGCCTGACCTCCTTTGCGGTAATCCTCCTGTTAACGCGAGTCTCAGGAACGCGGGCCCTGGAATTGCTTCTCCTTCTAGCTATGCCTTTACCTCCATCCAGCTGTAGGGATCGTTCTCCTCAGCGACGATTTCGATGAAATCATCCACGGGCAACGCCTCCATGGCGTCCCCGCCGTATTTTCTGGGAGTAACCGTTCCCGTTTCAACCTCCTTGTCTCCTACAACCAGCAGATAGGGAATTTTCATTACCTGCGCTTCCCTAACCTTATATCCTAGCTTCTCGTTTCGCAAATCACTGCCGACCCTGATTCCCCGGCGCCGAAGCTCGGCGCAGACTTCCTCGCAGTACTCGGCCTGGCTCTGTCCCACTGATGCCACCCTCACCTGCTCAGGGCTGAGCCAAAGCGGAAACGCTCCCCCGTAATGCTCTATCAGGATTCCGAAGAACCGCTCAATCGAGCCGAATATGGCCCTGTGTATCATTATCGGGGTATGTCTGGCGTTATCCTCACCCACAAACTCCATACTAAACCGCTCGGGCAGGTTGAAATCTACTTGAATAGTTGAGCACTGCCAAGCCCTGCCTATCACGTCCTTTATCTTAAGATCTATCTTGGGGCCGTAAAACGCTCCCCCGCCTGTGTCCACTCCGTAGGGAAGACCGACATCTGAGAGAGCCTGCTCGATTGCCTCTATAGACCTCTCCCAGTTCTCCTCGCTTCCGACGAACTTCCCCGGGCGCGTCGAAAGAAAAATCTCGTAATTATCAAACCCAAAAGTTCTCAGAAAATCCAGAGTGAGGTGAAGCACCCCGGAGACTTCCTCGCGTATCTGGTCGGGTCGGCAGAATATGTGGGCGTCGTCCTGGGAAAAACCCCTCACCCTCAGAAGACCGTGAAGAACCCCCGAACGCTCGTACCTGTAGACGGTTCCTATCTCCGCCCACCTGATCGGCAGGTCCCTGTAGCTTCTCGTTTTTGACTTGTAAATCAGTATGTGGAAAGGGCAGTTCATGGGCTTTACCTGGTAATCGGAGTTCTCAACCTCCATGCACGAGAACATATTCTGCGAGTAGAAGTCCACGTGACCGCTCGTGCGCCAGAGATCAAGCTTGGCCATATGCGGGGTGTAGAGCAACTCGTAGCCCTTGGAAACATGCTCCTTTCTCCAGAAATCCTCTATAACGCTCCTTACCTTAGACCCCCTCGGATGCCAGAGAATAAGGCCGGGGCCTATCTCATCGTTCACGCTGAAAAGGTCAAGCTCCCTTCCAAGCTTGCGGTGATCCCTTTTTTTGGCCTCCTCAAGATCGCGCAGATACTTGCGCAGGTCCTTTTTGTCCCAGAACGCCGTTCCGTAAATTCTCTGGAGCATAGGGTTGTTCTCGTTGCCCCTCCAGTAAGCCCCCGCGGAACTCGTGAGCTTAAAGGCCTTTATGAGCCCCGTTGAGGGAAGATGCGGCCCCCTGCAGAGGTCATACCAGTCAGCCTGATCGTATATGGTTATCTCCTCCCCTTCGGGAAGATCGTTTATTATCTCCACCTTGTAGTTCTCCTTTATCCCGGAGAAAGTGGCGACGGCCTCCTCCCTGGAGACCGATTTTCTTACAAGAGGGCGGTTTTTCTTTATTATCTCGAGCATCTTCGCTTCGATGTTCTCAAGATCTTCGGGAGTAAAGCCCCTTTCGAAATCAAAATCGTAGTAAAACCCGTTCTCTATCACGGGACCTATGGTGACCCGCGCCTCGGGGAAAAGAGACTGGACGGCTTCGGCCAGAACGTGGGCCGTGGTGTGCCGCAGGAGCCCCAGAGACGCTTCCGTGTTGCTTTTTACGGGCAGAAGATCGCAGTCGCCCTCAAGGCGGTGCCAGAAATCAACAATCTGGCCATCTACTACGGCGCCTACGGTGCGCTTGTCTCCGTCAATCTCCGCCAGCGCTTCCCCAACGGTGATTCCCGAAGAGAAAGTGCCCTGCTTTCCGTCGATATTTACCTGTATATCCAACCGATTCGTCCCCTGCTATGGTGAGCACGGCAGGATTTGAACCTGCGACCCCTTGCACGTCAAGCAAGTGCTCTGCCACTGAGCTACGTGCTCAAAAACTTGGTATTGTCTTTAATTATGGGAATTATGTATTTAACTTGACGTTCCATACACCGTTCCTGGCCGGGCAAAGGCAACCCCTTGCTTCTCTCTCATCCTTCCGACCATGCGGGACTGCTTGAGTCTCCCACCCGCAATCGAGATGCCTCGATGAAGGATATTAATCGCCGCGTTTACGTCCCTGTCCAAAACAAGTCCGCAACTACACCTGTGTGTCCGGACAGACAGGTCTTTTTTTACCGTTGCTCCGCAACCCGAGCATTCCTGCGAAGTCCCCTCGGGATTCACCGCCACTATCCTAACGCCAGCACTTTCAGCCTTCTCGTTAAGCAGGGTTATGAACTTACCCCAGGTCTGCTCCTGTATGCTCCTTGACAGATTCCCATTGCGAAGCATGTTCTTTGTCTTAAGCTTCTCCAGCGCTATGAAATCGTACATCTTTACTATCTCAGCACTCAGGCGATGAAGATAATCTCTTTCCTTGTCCGCTACCCTCTGCCATTCTTTTCCTAGCAACGAAACTGCCTTCTTTCTGTTGTTGCTCCCTTTTTTCTTGCGTGAGACGGAACGCTGAAGACGTTTTAACTTCTTTCTGTCTATCTCCCTCTTCTCTACAGTCTCACCGTTACTTGTGGTAAGACGCTTCGATATCCCCATGTCTATTCCTGCGGGATTGCTTATTTCTTTGACGGTTTCAACGCCTGGCAATTTGTAAGATAACGCCACTTCCGTCCGTAGGGGCTTTCTGGTAATTCTGATTGCCTTAAGCAGACCCTTCGGGGGAAGTTCCCTTGAAGGCTTCACCTCGATACGGGGAAGCCCCTTTATCTTGAGAACTGTCTTGCTTCCCTCTCGCTTCAGCATCCGCCAGCATTGGTCGTTTATCTCTATTGTCCGCCATCTCCTAGAACTTTTGAACCGGGGGAAGCCCGCCTTCTGCTTTGCCGTTACTCTGCGGAAAAACGACTTGTATGCCTTGTCAAGCCGAGACAATACTCCACGGAACACGATGGTGGATACTGCCTCAAACTCCGCAATGCTCGCCCTTACTTCCGTGAGTTCCTTGCACTGGTCAAAGAATGAGCGGCTTTCTCCCGTCTTCCTGTAGCAGTCAATACGGGACTCCAAACCTGCGTTGTAGAGATCCGCAGACAATCTGAATATCTGCCCAAGCCTCTTGTGCCCGGCAGCGGATAGCTTGGCACGACATTTGTAAGTCTTTATTATCACTGCACTGTACCGGTTTTCTGACCGTCTGGAGTTTAATCCGTCAAGCTAAATACATAACTTCCTTAATTATCAACTGTTGTCAGTGTTGTTGGGTCACGCAAATACCGTGAACTGTCCAATATCTATTTCTGCGTCAGACAATTTCCCAAAGTTTTTTATCTTCAGTTTAAACGACATTTTTCACCTTCAAATAAAGTCCGTGGGATATTACAAGACAGAAAGCGTAAAGTAAATAGAGTTGTTAATAGTGGGGTTTGCGCTGTAACGATTTTTCGGGGTTGTGGTTTCCGGAACCAGGCGGCGCCGGCCCGCATTCCGGCAATCTGACGGCCGCGTTGCCCGATTCAGACGGAACGCACCGCCGACTTCCCCGGAATCACCAGTTTCAACCAATCGAGGACGCAGCAGTCCCTTCAGAGTTGCTTACCGCTTAAATTTTTCTGAATCACCGGGATATTATCCCGCCCGAGCCCAACACCCGCTGACAAGAGACCTCATGCACTCGGGCCTCCCCGCCTTTATGTGACCAACCGCAAGCGCCATCATCACCACAAACGCCATACCCACACGGGCACTCATCTTCGCCCTGCCCCTGATGTAATGCCTCTCGAACCCGAAGCTGTTGTCGATTCTGGAGTTTATACGCTCCATGGCCCCGCGACTCCTGTAAACGCGCTGCCATGACACGCTCCCGCATGGAGTCGGGGTAAATATACGACGGTCCCTCTCAAGCGGGACGCGCATGACCCTGCCGTAACCGTTTGTCTTGCATCCCGCATCCCTGTGACACTTCTCCCACCCCTCGCAGCCAACACCGTACACAGCCGCGGGACAACGGAACTTCAAAGTCTCTCTTTTTGGTTCAAAACCACAGAACGCCATCTTGCGTTCCGTCCCGCTTACCGGACAGCGGCACCATACCTCGGCTCTCTCAGTATAGAAGATGTTGTCGTGTACGCTGTTAAGAGGTCTCATTATCTTCTCTCCCTCAACATAGCTCTGACCCTGCTTCTCCTGTCTCCAAAGTTCCCTGTTGTCCATAATGGGACGGATACGGTAATCATCCCAGAACTTCTTCTTCAACTCTGCGCCGTCAAGCCCCTTGTCAGCGCTTAAGTACCTGCATCTGTTCTTCAACTCAGGATTTTTTGCAAACAAAAGCCCTGTCATTCTGTCAAGCTCTCCCGCCTCGGAAACAGAGGCCCTCCTCAGAGTGAAGGCAACCGGCAGCTCGTACCTGGTGTCCGCTATTACATGCAGCCGGTAACCAAACCAGGTCTTTATCTTCGTCCACTGCTTCCCGTTTGAGTCAATCCCGGAGTACTTATGCACTCCCCAGTCAGCCTCGGGATCCGATGTTTCCCCTGTCCCGCGGCTCCTGTGTCCCGTGGAGTGGCTTTCTATGGCCTTGCCGTCATAACCCAGGTTCTCCCCGAAGTCGGGCAGCAGTCTCATAAGCTCCCCCCTCATCTCTTCAATCATCCCCGAGACAAGTCCCTGTTTTTCTTCCAGCCTGACTACGTTTGAGAGGAACCGTGAGAAGTTGAAGCTTCTGGGAGCGGGACTGCGGGGGGGAAGGTTTATAACCTTTACCTCGGCTCCGCCACTGCCCGGTTCAATTCCATACCTGGTTCGTCTTTGCAGGGGCACGGAACTGAACCCGCACACACAAAGCAGGGAGGAGTTTCGGTTAAGTTCCCGTATGAGGGATTCTATGGACGGGTGCTGGAAAACTATGCCGGCGATAAGAGCCTTCCACATCGCCGCCACCGGGTATTCGTTGCGGCCGTTAGCCCTCATCTCCCCAAGGGCCTTGATAATGTCTGTGTCGGGCATGGAGTCGAGAATGAGACGAAGACGTCTGAGGTCGGAGAGTTTATCGACTTCGTCCCAGGAAAAGGGTAGATTATTTTGCGTCGCCATGGGTTTTTTCCTCCGGGAAGATGAATTTAAGCGCACTTTAATTCTAACCCATGGCGACATTAAATCAAGTAATATCAGTAAGTTACTTGTGTATTCACCCCCCCCCTTCTCAACTGGTCTGGTCCTGGGGTGGAATTTACGGTTTCTGGAGAGAATCGGTGGGTTCTAAGGGGTTTTTATCGAAATTGTGGGGTAAAAAGTTTTTTGCCCCCTCAAAAAACCCTTGCCCCGTATGGCTATACTTAACTACGCAAGTGCCTCAATAGCACGCCATCTGTCCGGAAGTATAGCACGCCGTCTGTCCGGTTTTGCTGAAGGGCGATTGTCTGGATTTATCTTCTCCAAAGGAGGAGGTATTCATGGACCAGACGAGGTTTCTGCAAAGAGTCAGGATGAACCAGTTCGAGAGGGTATACCGGAGGTGGAAGGAGAAGAAGGTTATACAGGCAGAAGCAGCAGAGCAGCTCGGGATAGGGGAGAGAACGTTTCGTCGTTACGCGGTCCGATACAGGGACGAAGGGATGCGTGGGCTTTTGGATAAGCGCCTGGGAGCGCTCTCCCACAACCGGGCCCCGCAGGAGGAGATCTCGGAGGTGGTGGAGTTGTACAAGACCCTCTACCCCGAACGCAACGTGGCTCACTTCTACGAGGCGTATAAAGAGCGCCACGGAGGCCGTCGCTGCTACAACTGGGTGAAGAGAACCCTTTACTCTGCGGGAGTGGCGAGGAGGCACCGGGGAGGGGGAGTGCACCGCCAGCGCAGGCAGCGGCGGGAGTGTGCCGGGGAGATGATACACCAGGACGCAAGCACTCACAGGTGGGTTCCCCGGGAGGTGTGGGACCTTGTGGTGACCATGGACGACGCCACCGGGGAGATATACAGCGCTTTCTTTGTTTCGGAGGAAGGGACCTGGAGCAGCATGAGAGGGGTAAGGGATGTATTGGAGAGTAAAGGGATATTCTTGAGTTTTTACAGTGACAGGGGGCCTCACTACTGGAGCACTCCGGTGGCCGGAGAGAAGGTGGACAAGGAGAATCCAACGCAGTTTGGGCGAGCGATGGGTGAGCTGGGCATTCTGATGATACCGGGATATTCCCCTGAGGCCAGGGGGCGCAGCGAGAGGATGTTCGGGACCTTGCAGGGAAGGTTGCCCGCGGAGTTGCGTGAGCGTGGTATAGTGGAGATGGAAGAGGCGAACAGGTTTTTGGAGGAGAGTTTCATAGAGGATTTCAACAGGCGTTTCATGGTGGCCGCGGCGGAGAAGGGGGAAGCGTTTGTACCGCTTTTTGATGCCAACCTTGACGATATACTGTGTTTGAAGCATCCACGGTGATTCCGTACTTGCGAGTGGATTTCGGGGGGAATATCGAGGTGGAAGCGATTTTTCGCGAAGAACTCTGAGTTTTTACCACAAGACACCTTGATTGCACCTTAACAGTCCCGCCGAAGACACAGGTTGCCGTCTTTTGGACGAACTGCTCCCGTGACATCTGAGGTTTTCATGGCAATATGAACGTAATTCCTAACCCGCTTCGAGCAAGGACTCAAAAGCGTCTTCTCTGTTGAGAACAAAATGCCTTATGGCCTCCGGCGCGGTACTGAAACCCCTTCCGAATATAATCGCAAGCGCTATGTTGGCGCACACCGCGTTGTTTGCCGGAGCGCAACGCACACGCGAGCGGCATCCGTCCTCACCGAAGGTAACATCTCGTATATAGTGGTTTTTCGCCTCCACCGCCCAATGTCCCCTGTTCCACGAAAGCAACTGCTCGGCAGACGCTCTTTTGTCATCCACTGACGTAATGCCGTAAGCGTACTCTGTGCTCCGCGCGCCCGTCTTTACGTTTTTTGTCCGGCGCTTCACCCGAAACACCTGCTTTACGTGCGGATAATCAATCATACGGAAATAAGCGTTCATAACTTCTATTGAACGCTGCTCTACGCGCCCGTGGTCCTTTGACGCCTTCTCCGTAAAACGCCCCGCCGAGTCGCGCTCCCACTCAAGCGAACTCAAACGCTCGTGCGCGAGGGCGCTGTTGCCCTTTACGGTGAACACGAAATCCGCCCCGTGGCTCTCGACAATCGTCTTTGCCGTCTTTGCTGTCGTATGCAGCGCGTCAAGCGTAATCACCTTCCCCTCAACGCATACCTCTTCAAGCAGCGCAAACACCGCGGCTCTCTCCGCTCCTTCCTCCCTGAAGTCAACACTGCCAAGAGGCACTCCGCTTCCATGCTCAACCACAGTCACCGTTTCATAATGATCATCTCCGTTTCTGTTGGCTCCCCGTATGCGCTTTCCGTCAATGGCCACAGCTTCGGCAAAACGCACCCGCTGTGAGCAGTAACGGGCAAGCACAGGCTGAAACTCCCGCGTGTCCAGATTGCTTGTAACTCTGTGCATAGTGGTCTGTGAAGGGGGCTCATATCTTCGTTTCCTCCTGTTGTACCAGGCCCCGAGCATCTCAAGTTCCTTCTGGGAGAGACTTTTTGCGTACTGGGCCGCCGCCACCGGCCCTCTCATCCCCGAGAGCAAAGACAGAATATATATGGACAGCACACACCCCATGCTGTGCCTTCTTGCCTGGGCCCTGCGAAAATCACCGACCTCGCTCAACTCCTCGTAAAGTGATCTGAGCTCCCCGTCGGAGCGTCGCGTGACAGCTCTTTTGGCCCTCCACCGTTCCCCCAGGGCGTCGGCGTTGCGAAGCATCCCAAGCGCGTTGCGCCGAAGCGGATAAACGTAAAGCTCCTTTTTGTTGCCGTGAGGCTTCCTGTAGTGGCCATTGGAACGTGCGTATCCCCTGGTCAGACCGGCAAACTCCCAGTTAGACGCCTTGTACATCGCCCCGTCAAAGCGCCTCGGGTCCACGAAACTCTCCGCAAGCAAAAGACCATGTCCATAGCGCTCCATCCAGTCCGAGCTCAGCCGTCTTGTCATGGACGAAAGAAAATACGAAGCCAGATTGGGGAACTCTCCGGCTTTGCCCAGCACCAGAAACCGGGTGTTGTTCCCTATGAGATGCAGATTTTTGAACTGACACTCTTTTTTCCACCCCACCCAGCGGTCGCGGGGGCGGCACTTGAAAGCTCCGGCCTGCCAGCCGGCAATAGCCAGCCACTTCCCTTCATGCTCCGCCACGTAGCGAAGACTCCGGCCGGCGAATTGCTTGAAGCCAAGGTAGTGATTCTCGTTCATGAGCCTGTCCCACCTGGGAAATTCCTCGGGACGGGCTATTCTTACAACAACGTCGCGGGGGGAGAAACTCCGGTGGTTGTGTTGAGATGATTTATTGCCCATGATTACAGGTATACCTGTAATCATGGGAAAAAGCCAGCGACTCCTCTTAACTCCCCGTAAGTTTTTAATAAAACTATTGCCTATGTCTAGAACGGAATCACCGTGTGAAGCATCGGAGGGTAGTGGGCAACGACAACTGCGTGAGGTACAAGGGTATGAGTTTGCAGATCCCGCCGGTTAAGGATCGTTATCATTTTGTGAGGGCGAAGGTAGTTGTGCATGAGTATTCGGACGGGAGCATGTCTGTGTATCATGGGAAGCGCAGGCTGGGCGGATATAACAGTGAAGGCAGGTTAAAAAACAAAGGAGGCGAAAGCAGACCGAGAACCCGGATAAGGGGTTCCCGCAGTTTCACTTCACCCTCTTCGGGCTACGCCCTGGGAGGCTGAAGTGAAAAAAGCAAAAGCGGACAACTCGCGTGCTATAAAAGCGGACAGTTCCATTTGCTGTTAACAAGAGTTCATCCGTAAACATCTATTCTTCACAATGAACTCTATGACTTAAAAACAGCAGTGAGTTTCCTCCCCAGCATCGTTAAGAACCTGCGTTACGGGCTTGAGAATAGGGGCAGTTTCGGGTAGTTTCACCATTCAGTCAAAGCATCCCGTAAAAAGCGGGAATCAAGTGACAGAACCATTCACCAAACGATACTCAACACAGATTTCATCGGATTCGCAGAACCCACCAGAGGCAAGGTAAGAGACATCTACGATCTCGGCGAACGCATCCTGATGATCGCCACCGACCGCATCTCCGCCTTTGACGTGATACTCCCAAACGGAATACCTTCAAAAGGTGAGGTGCTGAACCGAATCTCGGAATTCTGGTTCCGGAAAACAGAGCATATAATCCCGAACCACATGATCTCAACAGACCCCGAGGATTTCCCCGAGCCCTTCGGGAAACACTCTGAGACGCTCGCCGGCCGTTCCATGCTCGTGAAAAAGACCGACCCGCTTCCCGTGGAGTGCGTCGTGAGGGGCTATATAAGCGGCTCCGGGTGGGAGGAGTACAAAAAAACCGGATCCGTCTGCGCAATACCCCTCGGGGAAGGCCTCGTTGAGTCGCAGAAGCTCCCGGAACCCATCTTCACCCCGTCAACCAAGGCCGAGCAGGGAACCCATGACGAGAACATAACGTTCGGGAGAGTGCGCGACATGATAGGCGGGGAACTGGCGGACAGGGTACGGGACACAAGCACCGAGATCTACACTGCCGCTACCGAAATAGCCGAAGAGAAGGGAATTATAATTGCTGATACGAAATTCGAGTTCGGGATAGACCGCGACACCCAAGAGCTCATCCTGATAGACGAAGCCCTGACGCCGGATTCCTCAAGATTCTGGCCTCTGGCGGACTACTCCCCCGGCGGACCGCAGACAAGTTTTGACAAGCAATTCGTAAGGGACTACCTCAAGCAGACTGGCTGGGACCGAAACCCCCCGGCTCCCGAGCTCCCGCCCGACATAGTGAGGAAAACAAGCGAAAAGTATCTTGAGATGCTCAGGCTTTTCTGCGGAGGGTAGAGCTTTGGCAAAAACAAGTTCTCCATGTAATGGCATATGCATAATGGACGAGGACACGGAGCTCTGCGTCGGATGTCTTCGCACAAGCGACGAGATAGCGAACTGGGAGGATTATTCAGACGAGCAGAGAGCGGAAGTCATGCGTGAAATAACGCAGCGGGAGGCGGAACAGAGCCAGTGAAGACCGTGAGCATCCTTGGCTGCGGCTGGCTCGGAGAGCCGCTCGCGCTCTCCCTCAAGGAAGCGGGTTTTTCGGTAAGGGGATCGGTCAGAAGACCCGAGGGGCTCTCCGCCCTTTCGGAAAAGGGGATAGAGCCCTACCTTCTGGATATAGCCCCAGAGGTAAACGCAGAGAGGGCGGATGAATTTTTCTCCTCCGATGTTCTTTTCATAAACTTTCCCCCTGAGCGAAGAGACGATATCGAGACCTACCACGAAAAGCAGATCAAAAACCTCACCGAGGCGATACCGAACCCCCGGGGAAAAATGGTCATTTTCGCCAGTTCAACTTCCGTCTACCCGAACACAAACGGGATCGTGAGGGAAGGTGACTTCCTCTATCCAGATAAACTATCGGGAAAAGCTCTTCTGCGCGTGGAGAAGCTTTTAATGGATAACTCTGAATTCGATGCGACCGTGATACGTTTCTCAGGGCTCATAGGCTACGACAGGGCTCCAATAAAATCGATAAGAAGAAAAAAACTGGTGCTGAACCCCGACTGCCCCCTTAACCTCATACACCGAGATGACTGCATAGGAATCGTGAAAACCATAATAGATCTCGACGTTAGAAACACTGTGCTTAACGCCACCTGCGACGAGCATCCGACCAGAAGGGAGTACTATTCGCGTGAAGCCCGGAAATATGGAATCCCGCTGCCGCTTTTCGAAACGGAAAATCCCCCGGAGTACAAGATAGTCTCAAACGAAAAACTGAAAAAAACTCTCAGGTACAGGCTACTTTACCCGGATCCGCTTGGCATACCCTAAAGAATGGACAGGCTCTGTGGACAATCGACGTGATTTGAAAACTGTTGAGAAAAACCTCAAAAAAGGGGAAAATAAACAGAAATGAGACGAAGTTGTACAGTATTGTTTTCGGGTGGATAACATAAAAACTCTAAACACTAAGCGTAATTTCTCCCGCGCGGCAGCCTAGGTGCCTATGGACGGAATCAGGGAACTCGAGCTTGAGAACATAGAAGCGGTAAAGGTCCTCTACGGGGAACTTAACTCGAATCTCAAGGAAATAGAGAACGAATTCGACATAAGCATCCACACCCGGGGCAACAAGATCACTCTCAAGGGAAATGAGGAGAGGACCGCGGAAGCGGGCATGCTCATGGGGCAGATGTATTCTCTTATAGAGAAGGGGTACGTTCTTCAGCCTTCAGACATAAAGATAGCAAAGAGACTTCTCAGCCAGAAAGACGCTTCCCTTGAAGAGATATTCCTCGACACGGTCTGCATATCCGTACGGAAAAAAATAATAAGCCCCAAGACCATAAACCAGAAACTCTATATCGACGCCATAAGAAGAAACGACATGGTGTTCGGCATAGGACCAGCGGGGACGGGGAAAACCTACTTGGCGATGGCGATGGCCGTCTCGGCGTTTACGAACAAGAAGGTAAACAGAATAGTGCTCGCGCGACCCGCAGTGGAAGCTGGAGAGAAACTCGGATTTCTCCCCGGCGACCTCCAGGAGAAAGTGAATCCCTACCTGCGGCCCCTTTTTGACGCTCTCTACGACATGATGGAATTCGAGAAGGCAAACAGGCTGATTGAGAAGAACATGATTGAAATCGTCCCGATAGCCTACATGAGAGGAAGAACTCTGAATGACGCATTTATAATTCTCGATGAAGCGCAGAACACGACAGCAATACAGATGAAGATGTTCCTTACAAGGCTCGGATTCGGCTCAAAAGCGGTCATAACGGGAGACATTACCCAGATAGACCTTGGCAGGGAACAGAACTCCGGGCTGATCGAAGCCATGAACATCCTCTCCGGAATAAAGGGAATAGAATTCGTCAATTTCTCGAAAGCCGACGTCATAAGGCATCCACTCGTGATGAAAATAATAGACGCGTACGAAAAAATTAAGGATAATCTCAGCGGACGTACCCCCTAACAGGAGAAAACAGATGAAAACACTCGCCGTCTTTCTTCTCGCAGCCATGCTGCTTGCCCCCTCGTGCACCAAGTGGGAAAACCCGGCAACTTCCATGATCTCGGCAGACAAATCCGTAGCGGTTCTCGTGCTTAATCCCTCGGTATACACGATGCAGGAAGTGCGTGTCAGAGGAAAAGTGTGGGAGATGGAAACGATGGGAGAACCGGCAGAATCGGCGACCTTCAAGCTGGCCGACAGCGAGGGAAACTACATAACCGTCGTCTGGGAAAAAGAGATCTCTTTTGCCGAGGGCGACATAGTGGAAGCTGCGGGCCTTTTCGACAGCAACTTCATCTCATCTGAGAACAGGTTTGACCCCAAGCTTGCGGCGAAGACTGTCAAGATTCTGAAAGAAGACTGACTAGCGGGAAAACACGCAGTCTTTTAGCTCCAGGTACATGTCGCGCTGCGGTCCCACCGAAACGATCCAGACCGGAACTCCGGTCAGTTCCTCAACCCTCTTTATGAAACTCAGGGCGTTTGGGGGCAGCTGTTCCGGGCTCTTTATCCCGGCCAGATCCTCATCCCACCCGTCCATCTCCTCGTATGAGGGCTCGCAGTTCTCAAGGACGGAGAGGCTTGCGGGGAATTCTTCTGTGATCGACCCGTTATATCCGTAGCCCGTGCATATCTTTACTTTTTCAAAACCCGAAAGCACGTCAAGCTTCGTAAGGGCAATGGCGGTTACGCCGTTTGTTCTGAGCGCATAGTTAAGCGCGACCGCATCGAGCCATCCGCACCTCCTGCTTCTCCCGGTGGTAGCCCCGTATTCCTCCCCTTCCCTTCTCAGCGCATCCTGTATCTCGCCCGATTCCTCCGTTGGAAAGGGACCTTCCCCGACTCTGGTAGTATACGCCTTAGCAACTCCCACTATGGAGCTTACTAGTGCCGGCACCGCTCCGGTCCCGGAAAACACTCCCCCAAGACCAGCGTTTGACGACGTGACGTAGGGGTAAGTACCGAAATCGATATCGAGAAGCGAACCCTGAGCCCCCTCAAAAAGGATCCTCTTGCCCTCGTCGCCGCTTCTGCGGATAATCGCTGAGACATCCGAGATAAAGGGGCCGAGAACCTCGCCGTACCCGACGTACTGTTCATACACGCTCTCGGGATCGATGGGCTCCGCCCCGAGAACCTTCTCGATATAGGCGTTTCTCTCGGCCATGACAGAAACGAGTCTATGGCGAAAGGCTTCGGGCTCGGTGAGGTCAAGCATCCTTATGCCCCGTCTTGCGTACTTGTCTTCGTACACCGGGCCTATACCCCTGCCGGTAGTGCCTATTTTCCTTCCGCTTGCGCGTCTCTTCTCCCTGAGCAGGTCTATTTCCCTGTGATAGGGCATTATCACGTGGGCCCTCTCGCTTAAGAGAAAATTAGAGGGACTAACCGGATACCCTGCACTTCTGAGCGCGTCTATTTCCGCAACCAGCACCTTGGGATCAACGACCACCCCGTTTCCGATAAGGGACAGGCTGTTTTCCCTGAGTATGCCCGAGGGCACGTGGTGAAGTATGATTTTCTTTCCATCAGTGACGATGGTGTGACCCGCGTTGTTCCCACCCTGGTATCTCACCACCAGGTCGGTCCTTGAGGCTATGAGATCCACTATCCTTCCCTTGCCCTCATCCCCCCACTGCGTACCCAGGACCACTATGCTCGGCAAGCCTAGAGCCCTCCTCCGGTAAGAAGTTCCTCGAGATTGGAGAATTCCCTGATGGATCCGGTCCGGGATTCGACTAGCTTCATCTCGGAAGGGGATTCAAGCTTTATGATCCCGTATGTAGCGAACGAGCCGTCCCCGTCGAAAAAGTTATTGGAATCGATCATATCCGCGTAGTTTCCGTTTAAGTCAAGTATGACCTTGAAGCTGCTCGAGCGCAGCCACTCGGCAAGCCTTATGGCGTCACCTCTGAGATCCCGGTTTTTGGGCACTATTATGAAATGGACCTGGTTCTCGCCGTCTGTGCTTCTGGTGTTCTGCATAAGCGCCTCGGCGTCTATCGCGAATCCCGCTGCGGGGACACTCCGCCCGTACCGGCTGACGAGGCCGTCGTATCTGCCGCCCGTAACCAGGGAAGCGGGAGCTGAGGATGATATTACCTCGAAAGTGACTCCCGTGTAGTACTCAAAACCCTTGACCTCCACAAGATCAACCGATATGTCGCATTCAATACTGTATTCCTCAAGCACGGAGATAACGGAGAGGATTTCCTCGATACAGGGCCTGAATCTCTCGTTCCGGGCGGCCCTGCGAAGTATATCGGCATCGCCGTAGTAATCAGAAAGCGAGAAAAGAACATCCTTTACGTCCGTGGGAATCCCGGAGGGTTCCACTATCCTTCTTATCCACTCCTGATCCTTTTTTACAAGCGCCTTCACAAGCTCGTCCCTTATCTCTCCGGCGTCGCGAAGAACAGCGTCAAGAATCCCCGTATGCCCGAGATTCAGGGTTATTTTTTTAAGGCCGAGGCGGTTAATCGATTTTAGGGCCAGGGCAATTATCTCGGAATCCCCTTCAGTCGAACTAAGCCCCAGAAGCTCGCAGCCAAGCTGAAAAACCTCCCTTTCCTTGCCGCTTCCCTTCTCCTCGTATCTCACCACCCTTCCCGAATAGCAAAGCCTGAGGGGGTAGCGATGATCGCTTAACTGCGTGGCGACCATGCGTCCGATCTGGGGAGTGATGTCGGGGCGCAGCACCACGATTTCACCCGTGTGCGGATCGACAAACTTCATCAGCCTGTGCTCGAAGTCTTCCCCGATGCCCGCGGACATGGTGTCAAGATACTCGAAAAGAGGAGTTATAACCCTCCTGTAGCCCCAGTAGGAAAACTCCTCTAGGAGCACGTTCTCTATCCGCTTGAGGTTCTCTGCCTTAACGGGACCGAAATCCTTCACTCCCTGGGGCAGTGTCAAAAACTTATTCATCTGAAAAACTGACTTGGGTTACCGAAATAATATTCTCTACGGTGGAAATCTCCTGGATAACTTCTTCGCTAACCTCGGTATCGACGTTCGTAAAAACTATGGCTTCACCGCCGGCGGATTTTCTTCCAAGGTGCATCCGACCGATGTTTACGCCGTTTTTCCCGAGAACAGAGCACATGGAACCTATGAAGCCCGGGCGGTCGTAGTTGTGGCTCACAAGCAGGAATCCCTCGGGAACGACGTCGATCTCGACCCCGTTCACCTTGACTATCCTTCCGTGGTTCCCGCCGAAAACGCTTCCCGAAATCTCGTTGGTCGCCTCGCGGGTCGTAACAGTCACGGTAATGAGATTCGTGTACTGGCTCATGGACGCGGATTTTGACTCCACCACCTTTATCTTCCTTTCCTCGGCTATCGACGGAGCGTTAACGTAGGTCACCGAAATATCCATTATGTGCGAGAGAAAACCTTTCAGCACGGAAACCGTCAGGTAGCTGCAGTCCACTTCGGCCGCCTCGCCCTCGTAAGTCACCTCTATCGTGCGAACCGCACCCTTGCAGAGCTGACCGTGAAGACTCCCTATCTTCTCGCAGATTGACATATACGGCTTCATGACGGCAAGCTGCTCCGTTGTAAGAGACGGCATGTTAACCGCGTTTCTGACGACCCCTTTCTGCGCGAAATCTATAAGCTGCTCCGCCATGGTGGTCCCGACCTTTATCTGCGCCTCCTCCGTTGAAGCACCGAGATGCGGGGTGAGCACTATGTTCTCATCGACCGAGAGAACGGGGTTTTCGGGATCTATGGGTTCTGACGTGTAAACGTCAAACGCCGCTCCTCCCACCTTGCCTTCGCGAAGGGCCTCGGCCATGTCCGCTTCGTTCACTATCCCCCCTCTGGCGCAGTTAATCACTATCACCCCCTCTTTCATCTTCTCAAAAGACTCAGAGTTTATAAGATCCCTCGTCTCGTCAGTAAGGGGCGTGTGCACCGTTATAACGTCCGAGCGGCGGAAAAGCTCATCCAGAGAGACGAGCTCGATGCTGAGCTTCTTGGCGGCTTCCTTGCTCAGGTAAGGATCGTATGCGATCGCCTTCATCTTAAGACCCATAGCCCGCTCGGCCACCAGCTTTCCTATGTTTCCTAGGCCCACAAGTCCTATTGTTTTTCCGTAGACCTCAACCCCCTTGTACTTGTTTCTCTCCCACTTGCCCGATTTTATCGAGGAGTGGGCCTGGGGAATCCTCCTGGCGAGGGAAAGCAGCAGCGTGATGGTGTGCTCCGCGGTGGTTATCGAGTTTGACTCAGGGGTGTTCATAACGGCCACCCCATTTCTGGTCGCGGCGTCAAGGTCTATGTTGTCTATCCCTATTCCGGCGCGTCCTATGATCCGAAGCCTGCCCCCCGAAGCCTCTATGACTTCCTTGGTGACCTTCGTGGCGCTTCTTACCACGAGGCCTTCGTAGTCCTTTATTATATCGACAAGCTCGTCGGGAGAGACGCCTTTTCTCTCGTCAACTTCTATTCCGTCGGCGGCCTTAAGAAGCTCAAGGCCCTGCTTAGCAAGTCCGTCAGTTATCAGTATTTTCAAGAAATTCCTCCGGGATGGCGGGATAAAAACCACTAAGATAATAGTTAAACAAAAGACAATGTCAATCAGCCGGGGCGCGTTTTCCGAAGCGCGCAGGGAGAACCCGCAGAGAAGCGCGAAATTGTTAAAAACCGTGATTTGGGTTACCCTAACCTGCCGTAATGAAAGAAGAAACCGGCATGAATTTTCTTGAGCACGCAGAAGAACTCAGAAAAAGAATCATATATTCCCTGATTCCGATACTTGTCTTCTTCGTCCCCTGCTACATTTTCTCAAAACAGCTCTTTGACTTGCTCATGGGGCCCATAATAAGGAGCCTGCCGGAGGGGAGCTCCCTCATATTCACACGCCCGGCCGAGGGGTTTCTTACCTACCTGAAGGTATCGCTGTTTTTCTCCTTCTTCCTTTCCGTTCCGTTCATTCTCTATAATGTCTGGCATTTCGTTTCTCCTGCGCTCTACAAGAGGGAAAAAAGGGTCGTCGTTCCGCTTGTCGTCTTCGGAACGCTGTTTTTCATCATCGGCGCGCTTTTCTGCTACTTCATCGCCGCCCCGCAGGGACTCCGGTTTCTGCTAGGCGAATACACGACCGAGTACGTAAAGGCGTTTCCCAGCATAAAGGAGGCGCTATCGTTCCTTACGGCGCTTATGATAGGTTTCGGGCTCGTGTTTGAGTTTCCGCTTATAGTCTTCATCCTCTCAAGGCTTGGGCTCGTGACAGCGGGATTTCTCGCGAGGAACAGAAAATACGCGCTTTTGATAAACGCCATTCTCGCCGCTTTCATAACACCGACCACGGACGCCGTATCGATGATGTTCATGCTCGTTCCTCTTTTCATCTTCTACGAGCTTGGAATAATTATCGCAAAGATATTCGCAAAGAAAAAACCCGAGACAGAACCGGCCGGGGAGGAATTTGGTTAAATAGAAAGACCTGACCCTTAACCAAAAATCCCAGTCGCAACGCGGAAAAGGAGAGAAAAATGACAAGAAAAAAACCTAAGGACCTCATGCACCCCGTCACCTACAAACGCGAGAACGGGAAATTCGACGTCAACTGGTACCTGAAGGAAGACAGGTCGAACTGGGTGCTTCCCAAGGTGCTTCGCGAACAGGCGAAGAAACTGGGCAAAAAGCCCTTTCTTCAGTTCGGCTACAAAAAGCCGCTTAGCTTCTACCAGACAAACCGTCTCGCTAACCGCGTGGCAAACGCCCTCTGCGACCTCGGGGTGGAGAAGGCAAAGAAGGTCGCCGTCTACATGCCGAACTCCGATGACTACGTAATAACCTGGTTCGGAATCCTCAAGGCCGGAGCCGTGATGGTACCCATAAACACGGCCTACAAGATGGATTTTCTTGAATACATAATCGACAGTTCAGACGCCGAGGTGCTTTTCATAGCGGAAGAGTACCTGGACCGGATGCCCCCCATAGCGAAAAACCTCTCAAAGCTTCGCCACGTGATAGTCTGGACAAGGAGCGGGGACAAGAAGTTCAAAAGACACGGATACAACTTCCCAAAGATGATCTCCTACTCAGAATTCATAAACTCGGGCTCTGGCAAGGAGCCGGACGTCGAGGTCACCTTCATGGATTACGCGAGGCTCATGTACACCTCCGGCACCACGGGCCGCTCGAAGGGAGTCATGAGACCTTGCGCCGCCGATTACAGCAGCGCGAGGAACTACGCCGAGATAATGGACGTCGGCCCCGAGGACGTGTGTTTCACGTGCCTTCCGCTTTTCCATTCAAACGCCATGGTGATGACTGTCTACCCGGCGCTGATAAAGGGAGCAAAAACTGTGGTGGAGGAGAGATACAGCTCAAGCCGCTTCTGGAAATGGATGGTCGACCACGGGGTGACGAAGCTGAACACCGTGGGAACCATGTCGTATTTTCTCTGGAACACCCCTCCCGTGCCGGAGGAGAGGCAGCATAAAATAAAACTCGTTCTCGGCTCACCCGCCCCCCACGACATGATAGAGGAGTTTATGGAGCGCTTCGGGATAAAGTTCATGGAAGGCTACGGCCTGACGGAAATAGGCCAGTGCACCTGGATGAGGCCCGGAGAGCCTTTCAGGGTGGGATCCTGCGGAAAGGAAGCCCCCAACTACGAGATAAAGGTCGCCGACCCGGAAACAGACGAAGAGGTGCCGAGGGGGGACATAGGGGAGATCATAGTGCGCCCCAGGATACCGAACGTGATGCTTCACTACTATCACAAGATGCCCGAGAAGACCGTCGAGGACTTCAGAAACTTCTGGTTCCACACGGGCGACGCGGGAAGAATGGACAAAGACGGCTACATATACTTTGTCGACAGGGTAAAGGACTACATAAGAAGAAGGGGTGAGAACATAAGCTCCTTCGAGGTGGAGAAAATCGTCAACTCTCACCCCGACATCGAGGAATCGGCCGCAATAGGCATAAAGTCAGAAGCCGGGAAATACGCAGAAGACGAGCTCATGATACTCGTGATTCCAAAGGAAGGAAAAGAGGTAGACCCCCCGGAACTGATGGACTACCTGCAGCCCAGAATGCCCTATTTCATGATTCCAAGGTTCATAAGGTTCGTTGATTCCTTCCCGAAGACCGGCACGCAGAGAACTCAGAAGAATAAGCTACGCGAGCAGGGAGTTACTAAAGACACCTGGGACATGGTAAAGGAGGGCTACAAGCTTAAGAGGTAAAAGCAAGATGGGAACTCGGAAGCGACACGGTAGAAAACAGAAGTATGGCTGAGATCGGGAAAGGGCGTCAGTGAGAAATTCCGCGCAAACACCGGCAGTAGCAAAAAAATCCTCTAGGCAGTCTTAAACACTATTAGCTCTAGTTTCTATATCGGCGCACCGTTTCATCATGTTCTCAAACGGTTCGGGGTCGTTGAACAGCATGTTGGCACTGACCATTGCTTCGTAGTCGTCCGCGAGCAGGTCGTAGGCCTCCCCGTTCGGAACCAGCTGTAACCCTCCCATCACGGACGCCTCGAAATCAATCCGGTTTCCCTCGGCGTCTTTTTCCGGAAAAAACATCGACTTGTGGCGGGCGACCGAAAGTGCCAAGTCGCGGTCGGCAAACGCTTTTTCTCCATACCCGGCGTCATCAAGCCGGATCAGGTCGTGCCAGTGTCTCGAAAGCCTGTTGCCGCGCCCGCGCTTGCGGTGACAGAACACGTGCATGGAAGTGGCTTTTTCCCAGAAGGTTCGCTCGGCCACCATGACAGACAGGTGGCTCGAGGGAAAAACAATTTCCGGCACGAGGTCGGCAATGTCGCATTTAACCAACCGTTCCAAGTAAGGTTCGCCAGTCGAGCGAGCGCCGAATTCCACCTTCACTTCCGGCTTGATAAAACCGGGATACTCAAACAGCGGCTCGTAGGCGACATAGATCTGATCATTTTCGGTGCGAAATCCCACGGCATGAAAACCGGCGCGGACAAGATCCTCCTCTATTACCGCCTGCGCCTCTTCCCGCGTCCATTCCTCAAGACGTTTTCGGATCGTCTTCGTCCATTTCTTCTCCTGGCTGCGGTTGGGCGGAAGCGCTTCCTCCGCGTCGCCGATGACATCCGGCGCAAAGGCGCGTATATCGTAGGTAATGTCAAGATCCTCGGAAAAGCGCCGGATCACGCTATACGCTTTCGAGAGAGATGTTCCTCCCTTGAAGACCAAGTCCTTACCAAACGGTGCGTCAAAAAGGATTTTAAGTATCTGGACAACCCATATATCTTTTTCGAACACAAACGGTTCACGCTTGTTCTTAATCGCGGTCGCTCTCAAAAGATCGTACCTGTCGCCAGCCAACATAATCTGAAATAAAGTCTTATTAGCCATGGTTTACATAAACACTTAAAGGTTTTGCTATCCATTCCGGCAGAACCCCGCGCACCGTGAGTAGTTCAGAAAGATCCGTCTCCGAAAGCCGGGGCACAATCTTCCTTAAGGTCTCTTCCGTCTCGTCAGGATGCAGGAAAGTCAGTGCACGAATAAGAGCACCTGCAGGCCTGTTAGGCGCCACGAGCTGCCAGCGCGGAGCATGACGCAAATTAACCTCTGTATAAAACTGCAACTGACGGCTAGGACCCGAGGTCAGATAAGACAATCGCATCGGCACCTGATCCGTAAGGCCGAGGAAGTTCGCCGCCCCCCCGCCGGAGGGAACAATAGTTTCTCCCCACAGTTCCGAAAGCGCAGCAATAACCCTGTTAAAGTCCGGGGGGCACTTTCCAAAACGAGTCTCGATGGTTCGTACATACACGCCTTGGTATACCCGCATGAGTTCGTCTTGACGCGTAAGGCGCGACAACGCTTGGTAGATTGCCGGACGACTGCCAAGATGCAACAGGGCATGGGGACATATCAAAGCGCCCTCAGGAAAAGCCTCAGCGTATTCCATTATTCTGTCAGATAAACTGCGCATTGTTGTCTAATCCTTTTAGTTTGTCAGAAATATACTAATAAATCTGACAAATTTCAAGTAAAAAACATCCTTTTTCTCAACATAGCCGCTTATATACAGAGCCGACTGCCGCTAGATGAAAAAAACCATGCGGTCCGAAGGAACATTACGAGACCCCAGTTATATTTTTTACCGTACGTAACCATTTATTGTATCAGATGACTTTTATCAGCTATATTATCACGTACGATAATTATTAATTGATCTTCTTCATATAAGGAAGTATATTTTATCGTACAGTAATATTTTTGGTGGCTCAATGAAAAAACAAAACCCAGAATATGGAATTGTCCTATCGGTAGCAGAATTAGGCCGCATAGTTCGCGCCCACCGGAAAAACCGACGTCTGACGCTCGAAACGGTTTCCGGGCTGGGAAACTTAAGCCCGAGATTCCTCTCCGAGTTTGAACGGGGCAAGGAAACCGCCGAAATCGGCAAAATATTAAAAGCGCTACGAACCATGGGACTTGAAGTCGTAATCCAGCCTCGTGGGGCAACACCCTCTTCCAAGATTTCAAAGAGCGGGAAAGAAACCGATGAGTGACCCCGATGCGCTAAACGTGTGGAGCGGGCGCAGACTGGTAGGCCGTCTGCGGCGAGATTCCTTCGGCCATATAAGCTTTCGTTATGATAATGACTGGCTTTCGGGCGGGGGATTCGCTATCTCGCAGACTCTTCCTCTTGGCGCAGAGGAATTTACAGCGGAAGAAGGCCTAGCCCACAGATTCTTCGCCAACCTGCTTCCCGAAGGCGGTTTTCGGGAGCGCATCGTCCGCGACCTGAAAATATCCGACACGGACTTTAACCTGCTGCGAGCTATAGGTGGTGAGTGCGCAGGCGCTTTATCCCTTCTCCCGGAAGATCGGCAACCCTCAGTGGAGCAAAATTATCGCCCTATAGACGATGAAGAACTGGCCGATCTGATAGCTCAACGCGGACAGCCGTACTCTTGGTCAGAAGAAAAAAGAGCACGGTTCTCCCTGGCCGGCGCCCAGAACAAATTTCCTGTTCTCGTGCGGGAAGGGAAATATCTGCTGCCGCAGGAAGAGTCACCTTCGAGTCACATACTCAAGTTTGAGATTGAAGGATACCGTAACGTGCCCGCCTATGAGACCTTTACCACGTTGCTTGCCCGCGCCGTCGGCCTGCCGGTCATCGACATCGAGTTGCGTTCCATAAACAAGATCCATTACACGATTACGCAGCGCTACGACCGCTTCCCAGGCGACGGTGGAGAGGTTCTGCGAGCACACCAGGAAGATTTCTGCCAAGCACTTGGGTACGGTCATGAAAGAAAATACCAAGAAGACGGCGGGCCGTCCTTCGCACAGTGCTTCGGGATGCTCCGGGATGTATCGAGCGATCCGGCCACGGATCTTCCGCACCTGCTGCGCTGGCAGATATTCAATGTTCTTGCGGGCAATTCCGACGGCCACGCCAAGAATTTATCCCTTCTGCATACTCCAGACGGAGAGATTCGGCTGGCGCCCTTTTACGATCTTGTGTGCACCCGGGCCATAGATAGAATCGATTACCACCTGGCATTGTCTGTTGGAAAGGAAAGGAATCCTGGCGTCATCCTCAAGCAACACTGGGAAGATATGGCTAGGCAGTGCGACATCCGGCCACGATACCTGCTTGGTCTTGTTGACGAGGTCGCCTCCCGGCTGCTTGAGAACCTAGCTTCAACGCGGGCTTTGTTTGAAGACCGCTTCGGCGAATATCGAGCGCTGCAGCGTATTGAGCAAATCGTAAAAAAACAATGTAGACGTACGGGGAAAAATTGATGCAGTCTTGGTGCCGTATGATCAAGACTGGATTGAAAGAATGAATATAACAGAGTGGCATCACAATTATTAAACGGAATGATATTTAAGCAACCGTAACCGTAGAGAAGTCAGTCGCATGGAGCGGAATGAACCTTAAGTATGTCACTGTGATATACTTAATGGAAATTAAGGCTAGGCAGACACATGACCCGCAGTAAGGTCTCAACATCCACAGAAGCCGAGATCGCGCGACGAGCGGCCAGCTATGAGTCCATCAATCCTGCACAACTCAACGCTTGGTTTGAGCCCTATATCCCACACGGGCCCGCCAGCATCCTAGATGTCGGTGCTGGCAGCGGTCGGGATGCTGCTTGGCTTGCGTCGAAGGGTCACCAAGTGGTCGCAGTGGAACCGTCATCCGGTATGCGCAAGGAGACCGAGCGATTCCATTCCGGATCCGGGTTCACACTGTTCTCAGACCGACTGCCCGATCTTGCAATGACCTGCCGGACCGGACTGTCGTTCGACCTGATTCTTCTCAACGCTGTCTGGATGTTCATCCCCGAGGCAGCAAGGGAACGCAGCTTTCGGAAACTGATTGCACTCCTGAAGCCTCGGGGCGTCATAGCACTCTCGCTTCGCACACCGTGCGAGACACGCCGGGGCATGCATCCCGTTTCCGTATCGGAAATCGAAGGACTCGCCCAGCGACACGGCGCCTACGTAGAATCAACCAAAGAAGTTGCCGATCTCCTCGGGCGACCCGGAGTAAGATGGCACCAGATCATCATCCGTTTGCCCGACGACGGTACCGGCGCATTGCCACTAATTCGGCGGATCGTGTTGCTTGACGACAAATCCTCAACCTACAAGCTTGGATTGTTGCGGTCACTGTGCAGGGTGGCCAGTATATCTCCCGGCTTCGCACACAAATCTGGATCCGAGCAGGTCACCATCCCCCTAGGAGCCGTGGCTCTTTCTTGGATACAGCTTTACCTCCCTCTGTTGAAGGAAGACATTCCGCAGAGTCCGACGAATACTTATGGCGGTCATCGCCTCGGCTTTGCCAAAGCTGCTCTCGATAACCTCAGCCCGCAGGCGACTATCTCGCTCCGACCGGGTGTGTCATTGTACGCGGACCTCGGGACAAATCTGACAAAGTCGCTCAGGGACGCCGCCGCAACCATCGAAAAAATGCCTGTGAAACACCTCAACTATCCTGACGGAAGGCCAATTTTCAAGGTAATGAAGAAGCAATTCAAGGTCAGTCGCTCTATTACACTGAACGAGGATTACTTTTCGGAGTTTGGGGAAATGACTGTTCCCGCCCATCTCTGGCAAGCTCTTCAACGGTATAGCGTCTGGGTCGAGCCTGCCTTGGTCGAGGAATGGATACGACTGATTTGCAGATATGCGCATACACAGAACAGACAGGTCGACGAATTGCGGTTAAGGCAGCTGATGCGCCCGTATGAACCCGAGCGCAATCAGAAGGAAGTTCGCGACCATGCTCTGAAGTTGCTGAGGACACAATCGGTATATTGCGTATGGACCGGCGAGAAACTACGCGCGGACAGTATGCATATCGACCACTGTCTCCCTTGGGGAGCGTGGCCATGTGACGATCTCTGGAATCTGATGCCCACCAACAAGAGCTCCAACCTCAGCAAAAGAGATCATTTGCCCGACAACGCCACCATCCGGAATGCGCAAGACCGGATCATGACTTGGTGGGACGATGCCTACTGCAGGGAAAAGGGAATAAGCGAACGGTTCCTGTTAGAGGCAAAGGCACGGTTGCCCGCATTGAGGGAATCTGACCCCTCACTTGATGACGTATTTTTCGCTATGAACCTGCAACGGATGCGGTTGTACAATGATCATCGCATTCCTGAGTGGTCTGGATCTAGATCGTAATTACTCGATTGGTTCCGTCTTGTTTACCGCAAAAATCTCAATCACATTGACGCTCTACACGTCGTCGCCATTCCGTCCAGAGATATTTGAAAGCAGGGTTAGTGCACACGGTAGCCATGATTTCGTCCGCCACACCTATCCACTTGTGACGGCGAGATGCCTCTGCTGCCAGAACAGCCAAGATGTTTTGGTAGGCTTGGGGAACTGAATTCCATCGGGAAAGCGCCGCTAGCTCATTTTCCTTCAGTTCTTCGTCTATCATCCTTTCCGCCCGAAGTCCAAGCTCCTTCCAAACCAACTCGGATTCTTTGCGTGGTAGCATCAGGGAATCGGTATTGAGAATTGCTCGGGCTGATGGTAAGGACTTCCGAATATTTTCCTTGTCATCTTCATATATGTGCATGCTGTCGCTGATTTGGTTGTAGGTGCCACATTCTACATTAAGCCAACCGGCAATTATCTCTTGAATACTGGTGAATTGAACCAAGTTGTGCGGTAATCCTAAAAAGAGGTCGTTGCTTCTGATAATTTGAGACCACTCCAGCTTGCCGTAACGGACCTTCAACATTGAAATCACGTTACAGGGAACATCCTTGCTGACCGGTGTTCCGTCAGGTTTAGGCATGTCGATTCTGGAGTCCCAGATTTGCAGGACTACCTGCCTTGTATCGGAGTCGTGGCTGAGAACCTGATAGGCCCGCTTCAACTGATCCAGGCCGAGGTGGCGGCGAAGACGGTATCCATAGGCTCCGTGGAGTTCAGGTCTGGACCCGACAAAGTCCTGATATTTGGTGTTCCAGAAATTAAGGAACGCAAGGTCCTGTCTGCCGTTCATAATCCATACGACTTCTGCAAGGGCGAATGCGGGATTTAGTGCAGGTCGCCTAGACATCGCCCAGCGCTGTTTCGGGTCAGAAATTGAAATTGCCACATGCAGAATTTCTTTCGTTTCACCGTTTCGGCTGCTTTGAACCCGCGCGACGCCGGGACGCTGGAATTCCTTGGCCAGTTGCATCCATACGTCATCGGCCGAGGAACCGTTAAACACCGAGATCATTTCGCCCTCCCGCTACCGGGAATCATGTGGTTAATATTCCACTTGGGAGGATACCAGTACTCAATGGGGTTTGCTGAAGGACGGTAGATTTGCTTAATTCGCGTCCTCTTGCTGATCCCTTTGATTTCGGGATGTTTCAAGCGTGCGTACTTCGAGACTTCGCAGAAGAGGTTCTGGCAGTCAATCAGCTGCAGAGACCTGTCTCCCAAGGCACGGAAATTCAGCCCTGATCTCTCGAATTCTATTTCCTGGCGATCCGTAATCAGCTTGATGATATCTGTCTCGTTCAGTCCTCCCAGATCGGAGAAGCACTTGTGAATGCCGTCTATAGCCCCAGGTCCCGGGATTACGAATTCCATTTCGGAGAAATTCACCATTTCACTGTAATTGAGATCCGTAATGAACTGGTATGCGAGAAAGTTCCCGATCGTCGGGTACGAGCGCAGCATTTCAAAAGCTCGGCGCATATTCGGCGCATCGGCGATTCTCAGTGGCACCTCATCATCCATCATGCGTTTGATGAGCTCAAGGTGGTTGCTGTGTTTGCGGGCATGGCCAAACGCGCTTTTGCCCGAAGGCATCATATAGGCCGCCGAATAGATCCGTGCGCCGGACGAGATGGCCTCGGAGAGTATTCGGTCGTACTCGGAGAAGGAGTAATCGGCATAGCTGATTGCTCCCAGTCTGGATTTTAACATCTCCCATGTTTCTATTTTGTTGAAGAGCTTGAAAAGAACGGTACGAAAAAATACTTCTTCAGGGCTTGTATCTCCCTCGTAAATAATATTTCGGATCAGATACTGGCTCACGCGGTCTGATGCCCGGTATACGTTGGTGAACTTATGGCGGAGGAGTATCGGGTCGGCTGTCCAGGGACCGTCAAGCCTCTCAAGCTTGCGAAAGAATATCTCCTGGCGTTCAGCCGCGAACCGCCAGTAGCTGTCATATACGACGGTTGGCCGGGCCGGGGAGAGTTTTGCGAAGACATACGGCAATTTCTTTTGTCTGAGGACAGGAGGCAGCAGTTGCGGCTGATTCATAGAACTTTTCCGTCGGCACTGTTCCGCAGTTGGAAACCCGTATCTCGGAGCGCATCCAGCACCTGCTTCATGGATTCATCAACCGACGCATCGTTTCGGATCAGACGGGTCGGATGCCTTTCGCTTTCTTTTTCGTACAAGATTTCGTAGGCCTTGCAAAGCCGTACGTGGTTGGGATCGTGAAAAGACGTATCCGAGCGGTTAATTAAGAAGACAATGGATGGTTCGATTTTGCCCCACTGCATGCGCTCCGCCTGAATCAGCGCATCCAGTACAGAACTATTTACAGAAGATGTGCGCCCGTACACCCAGGTTGACCACCAGAACCTATCAAGCACTATCCAATGTCCATTTTTCAGTGCGGGCGCAATGTGCTGCTCGATAACTTCAAGATGCGCGGCGATATGCAGGGCCTGCAGGCTGGTGGGAGAAATGTTTCGCAGCTTAAATTTTTCGGGGGAATGATGTATATCGTAGACTAGGCGACCTATGGTTCCGGGGTCCTTGCCGGGAAATGACAAGTGTTTGCAGGAAATCCCTGTTTCTTCAAGTTTTTCCGCAAGGGCTCTGGACAGGGTGGATTTGCCGACGCCGTCGGGACCCTCAAAAACTATCAACTGACCCGCAGAGGGATTCTCAGACATGTGCATTTTCCTCGTCGCCTGACTTCGCTCTGTCTAGGGCTGCTTCAACCTTACTGGCGAATTCCTTAAAGTCTTTTTTCGTCACGTCACGTTTCGCTGGAGTCGCTATACAAATAACCTTAGATAGCTTGAGCCCCATCTCGTGAGCCATAAAATGGCCCAGACGGCATAAGCCAAGATAATTACCATAGGCACGCTCGAAGATATACTGAGTTGCGTAAAAACCGGTTACTTGCAGGTTGTTTTTTCCTATATTCGCGAACGCCACCTGCTGCAGGCAGGGAAATCCCCGTTGGCGCTGGTGAGTGTGATCCTTACGTGGATCAAAAAGGGAAGCCTGCAATGCGCTCTTGCGATGATTGCCACGCTCCCATGTGCTGATGATATGGTCCAACTGGTTTACGCCTCTTTTCTGCGTTTTTTTATCATAACCGAAAGAAATGAGGCGCTGGAAATAAACTCCGTACCGATTCCTAGGGTGTCTGCTGATACGAGGAAAGGTTTTGAGATACCTTTTATACAGGCATTCCCTGCTCATCTCCGGGTTCCAAAGCGATAAGGGGAATATGGTGTTCGCAACTTCATCACATGACAGTCCGTTTTTTTTCTCCTTCAGCGCTGAATCAAGAACATCACGGATAGCGGGAATTTCGGGAGGTTCCGGGTTCTCCAAATCATTGATTGCCACTACCAGCGGAGAAATCTCCCCGCCCGCTGCATTAAAGACCTCCAGAAATGCCTTGCCCCACGCTACCGAAAGATTGTTCTCTTCAATAATCATTATTGTCTACTTCCTCTAGATGCCTGAAGATGCTCCGCCCGATAAAGCTGCTCCTGGATACCCTGACAAAAGCTGACCAGCCGGATCCATCTTCAAGTCTGCCCAGTCCAGACTGACAAGCACGGATCAGCCTGCCTTCCTTTCTGTCTTCCACATGCTCAACACACCCCCCCTCCAGAGCAGGCTGCCCGTGAACAAAGACGAGGTCGCCGACCTCAATATCCACTGGTCTGCCCGTCCAATGCCTGTCGACAACCCAGACCGTGTTGGATGTTTCCCAGCCAAGGGCCAGAGTCTGGGCTTGGCGAGGCTTAACCTTCAGAAGATGGTCGGCGTGCGATCTGGAAATCAACGAGAGGGCGACACTTAAGTGATGTATCAATGTCGTGTATCCGACCCCAAAGTAGTTGGATATCACATAGACCTGATCCGGCGTGCACTCTCTTATCGGCCACCTGCGAAGCGCGAAGGCTCTTTCAACGGCCGTTTTCGGCATCAAAAGAGCGCCCGCGAAGCAGTCGGCAGCAAATTCCTTGGGATCAAAACGCCGATAACGTCCCCGCTGCTCAACGAGTTCATCTAGCTGCGTGCCGTCTCCCCGGCTATGATGCCCGAGTTCGTGAGCACAAGTGAAGGCGCGACGCCCCGGGGGACGAAGAGACGAAAGAATGATATGGGGTTTTCCAGAATTACAGTACATTCCTTCCATGCTCGGAATGTCCCAAAACCGGACTTCAACTCCTAGTTTCTCGGCCAAGTCGTAGACGCAAACCGACTCGTCCAGGCTGTTTCCGGCTCTTTTTCGCATCCGAAGGGCGTCGGCAACCACCTTTCTGGCTATATTTTCCCTGTCTGTAGTTTTCAACTGTCTTCCGAAGTCTTTAAGGCTTTAATAAGTTGCAGAAGACGGTCAAGATCTTCCTTTTTCAGTTTGCCCAGTTCCCGGGCCGCCAGCTCCACGCGGTCGCTTGCAGCCGAAGACGCTTCTTTCTCTCCGATGACCCAGGGTACGCTGACACCGTAAAGCTCTGCAATTCTGGACACTTCTTCGGCGGAGACCTTCCGGCGCCCCGCTTCAATTTCGGAAACCGTGGGCCTGTGCCATCCCAGATTTTTAGCTACCTGACCTTGGGTAAGTCCGGCCATCTCTCTCGCCAAACGAAGGCGGGACGCAATGTTTTCTTTTGAAGCCGATTGTTTGCTCATTTTTTATCCTTCTCTTCCTTGATGATTCTGGAAACGTCAGCGGAGATTTCCGCAATCGACAGAGCTCGCTTTCCTTTTTTAGAAACAAACAGGGTCTCGGCCGGGAGTTCATAGCCCAGAGATTCGGAAAGAATCACGGCAGCCTCCACTCCGTTCAAGCTGTCAAATCCCTGGATACCTCCGACGGGCTTGGTAGCAGAATTAATTGTTTCCAAAGGTCTGCCGCTCATCTTCTGCACTTCTGCGATGGCGTGGATTAATTTCTCAGTTACCTCATTTTTCTCCATAGACGCTTGTTCCTTACTGATTGTAAGAAAATCTTACCTCATTTCCTGAAAACGTCAAGCGCAAAAAGAATTTCCAAAAACCGGGAGGGAAAGTTTTTAATAATCCAGAGGACTGAAACTATCTAATGGGTCTGCGTTTCATTCCGGCTTTGGCAAGGGTTCATAGGTAATTGTCCGCTTGTCGCGGTCGCCAATAACAATGCCGCCATTGTTTTCCAGGACTTGTCTGAATACAGCATAACCATCCAGAATCGCCCGTTCCCACATGTAAAGAGGGCAATTTTCAACTTCGTATCCCTTAACGAATTTCTGGACGGTTTTCAGCAGATCAAAAGAAAGCTTTGTTTGACCCTCAAAAAATTTTAAATCCTTGGCGTAGGAAAATATCCAAGCGCTTAGTCCTTCTTCAACGGCTATCGCCCTGCCTCCGTCTTGAGCTTCGTCGACCCTCTTATCGCTTTTACGTTTTCGTTTGATGAGGCTACGGAATATTGGAGACCAGTGAAGAATAGCGGCATATGAAAGATGAAATACATCATGGAATTTGTAGCCATCTTCATTAAGTATATTGTCAGTAAGCGGGTCGCCGACGAATACACCCTTCCATTCCATGTAACTTTTCCCTTCCTCACGTAGCTTTATTTTAATCTTGAAATTCCGGGGCAGTCTTTCTTCTTTGGGAAATTTGCTGTCAAAAGTAGGCAACTTGCTGTAAACAGGTCTCAAGAACCTTCCACGCACTTTTTTGATATTAGTGTCAACAATCTTTGCAAACGCGATCTCCGTGCTTTGGACTGTTTCTAGATATCGGTCTGCGAATTCGCGCAATAAACCCAGGGTTTTCTCATTAGGCTTCTTGACTGTGAGAAGCGCTGCGGCTGCCTGACCAAGTGCAAGCAGGTGCTTTTCAAGAGATAGACGATTTTGGGGGGTGGAGATACGGGAAATGGGTCCATCGGTTAAATCGCTTGCGGATAATATTTCTTGGTAACTTTCCCCACTGACTACATTCGAGAAAATTTGATCAACTCCGTAGCCAAGATACTTGCACAGTATGGTGAAGTACCACAAAGTGTCGCCAAGCTCCTCCTCCAAGGCATTTTTGTACCCTATATAGGCATCTTTCTCTCTGGAAAGCTTTTTGGATGTGGCCATAATGCTTCCAACCTCGCCGAAAAGTCCCAACAAAACTGGTCTGAGGTTTTCTTTCCCCAATTCTTCGGTTCCTGCTATTTTCTCTACGTAATCACGAAGCAGAATTGAATTTTGCGAGGGAGTTTCTAGTGAAAGTGGTTTTTCGATCATGATATTTTTCAGGGACTTATGCCCTTAAGACAGAACAGATAAGAAAATTTTCCTAGCTATCCCTTAGGAAGCCTCAAAGACCATAAATATTTACAGGGCCAACTCCATTTTCCTAATCTTGAGGTCGGATAAATATGGGTTTTGATAATTTCGTCTGTTTGCATATCCGTAAATCTGTCAACCTCATGTGGGTCGTCCGTACGCTTATCAAGCCCCTTTCCATCGTAGGAGCTCTCGCTCTCCAAGCTATACACATCCAAAATAACAAAATTGGCCAGTATTTTTATTGCCTAACACAATATTGTATCTCTATAAAATATGCTTACCATCCTGAATTTTCTAGGGAAGCAATATACCCGACAAGAATAGATACGGGTTAAATCATATCAGTCGACTGACGTAAGATATAGGTGCCGGTTGGCTCAGAAGATTTGCCTTGACGGCTATAAATCCACAGCTAAAGAAGTCTCTACGCAACCTAATCAGAAAGCACGTAAAAGAAAGTATCAATATCTCTTGTAGCAGACTTTTTAGCAAACTCAAGAGGTTGCGTCTTCTTAATTCTATTTCCTAAGATTTGAAGTCTTATACAACGTCTCTCCCGATTCCTCCCCGCGCAATCGTCTCGTAATCGCATCCTACCGCCTTGGCAAGGGCCCCCAAACGGCGACCGACGGTTTCCGGATGAGGAATCTGATCGGGCATATGCAAAGTAAGCTTTCCCTCGGTCCTCTCAAGCCTGGTGCTCTCAAGGATCCGCGCTACCCCTCCCGAGACCGTGTAGGCCAAGCGAAGCCCAAGCCCCGTAACCCTAGCTTCCTCCACATTATCATTGGAAAGGAAATCAGAAACTTCCCAGCGACGAACCAGATTTCCTATAGCAGCGTGCCTTGAGGCAACCGAAAAAGCCACCCTTACTCTTTCAGGGTGTGTAATTCCCACAAAGGGCATCCGCAGTATCCTCAAAAACACCTGCTCCGCCCGGTACTCGGGATGTTCGGAAACCCCTATGTCTGAAAGATGGCAGGCGGCAAGTCTCAGCCTCGGATTCCCGGAGTATTTATCAGGAATCGCCGGCTCTATCCACCTGCAGAAAGCCTTGCCGTCCTCAATCGATCTTCCCATCTTGAGCGCGATTTCCTGGCACATGACAATGAGAGGATCCAGGGAGCGTTGCTCCGGTGGAAGATCATCGTATATGCAGCCTTCCCGAAGACCGTAAGTACAAAACATAAGGTTTCTTACCCCTGTTCTTTTCAGAAGACTTTTCATAAGTGCGGCAGCGTAGGGGGCGGATTCCATCCTGTTTCTCCCTATGATCCAGAGACTCCGAAGCGAACCCGGGGATATATCAACTATCTCCCGGGTCATCTGAAGCGCCCTTGAGCTCGAAAGACTGTAACCATGGACTATGCGAAGCGGATAGTCTTCAGTTTCCATGTGTCTTTTGGCAAGAGCACGCCACGACCCTCCAACGGCGTAGAAGGTTTTCTTCTTCGCGTTCTCAAGCCAAGGAAGCTCGTCAAGTAGAGGGGCAATCAATTTCTTGCGTGCCTTTTCAGGACTGAAACCGCTTTCAAGAAGCGGGATAGTGCCAAGCGGCAATGTAGCGTGGTTTCCTATTTCCCCCTCGCAGATCTCCACCAATTCAAGGCTTCCGCCGCCTATATCTCCCATTACGCCGTCAGCGTCAGGGATAGCGCAGAGAGTACCGAGTGCAGAGAGCCTTGCCTCGTCCATGCCAGAAAGCACCCGAAGCGAAATCTCGCATTGCTGCTCGACGGCCTCTTTGAAGTCGGGGCCATTTGCAGCGTTCCTCACCGCGGCGGTGGCAACCGCCTTTATTCCGGAAACCCTCATCGAGCGCGCGATATCGACAAAGCGGCTTACCGTCCGCAAGGCGAGATCCATGCTCTGCGGAGACATCCTGCCCCGAGAATCCATCCCGCGTCCCAAGCCGCAGGGAACCTTCTCATCAAGTATCGGAAGCGGGGCTCGCCTAGGGCCCTTGTAGACCACAAGACGTATGGAATTCGATCCCACGTCAATTACCGCCACGGTTCCGGCCTTGCCGAACGGCGTGGCGGGAGGAGAGATTTCTGCCATGAATTATTCCTGCACAAATTCAGCCGGCATTACCGGCCTAGATTCGGCAAGTGCCTTGCCTCGTCCCGAAAGACTGGGGTTAGTCATAAAGTATTTGTGAGCCGAGAAACTGTCCGCATCGCTTTTAAGCTTGCGGAAAGAACCGTCGGGAAGCATTTCCCAACTGTTCGCAATATCGTTTAAGTTAGCGACCATCACCTGCTCAACGAGCTGCTTTTTCACGGTGGCGTTTTCGATCGGAACCAGAGATTCCACCCTGCGGTCAAGATTGCGAGGCATCCAATCGGCAGACGAGATGAAGACCTTGCAGGCATTAGAGGGAAGCCCCTCCCCGGCACCGAAGCAGATGACCCTGCTGTGCTCGAGGAAACGTCCCACGATGCTTTTTACCCTGATGTTCTCAGAAAGCCCCGGTACCCCGGGCCTCAGGCAACATATTCCCCGAACGAAAAGCTCGATTCTCACCCCTGCGCAGCTCGCCGCGTAAAGCGCGTCTATGATCTTGCTGTCCACAAGGGAGTTCATCTTGGCCCATATCACCGCGGGGCGACCGGCCTTCGCGTGGTCTATCTCGTCCCTTATCAGCTCAAGCACCCTCGGGCGCATCGTGACGGGAGAGAAAAATATCCTCTCCATACTCTTCGGAGTGGCGTAGCCGGTCATATAGTTAAAAAGCTTGGCGGCGTCGCGTCCCAGGGCCTCGTCGGCCGTGAAGTAGCTAAGATCCGTATATATCTTGGCGTTTACAGGGTGATAATTGCCGGTGCCATAGTGGGTGTAGGTGCGGATGTCAGAACCCTCTCTTCTCACCACCAACGACACCTTGGCGTGGGTTTTAAGATCGATGAATCCGAACACGACCTGAACCCCCGCGTCCTCAAGGTCATGAGCCCAGCGGATGTTGGCCTCCTCGTCGAAACGGGCCTTGAGTTCCACCATGGCGGTTACAGATTTTCCGGCCTCGGCGGCCTCTATCAGCCTTTTCACTATCGGGGAGTCTTCCGAGGTGCGGTAAAGCGTCTGCTTGATCGCGACGACCGCCGGGTCCGCCGCGGCCTGCTTCAGAAACTCGACCACAACGTCGAAACTCTCGTAGGGGTGGTGAACGACGAAATCCTTCTGCCGTATGGCGGCCATCACATCGCCTCCGAATTCCCTTACCCTCTCGGGGTAGCGGATACTCATCCGCTTGTAAAGAAGGTCGCTTCGCTCATCCAGTATTATCTGCTTCACGCTCTCAAGCCCGAGCATCCCCTTGATCCTGAAGAAATGCGCATCACGGGCCTCAAGCCTGTCCATTATGAAGTCGGCAATCGCATCCGGCATGTCCGCGTTGACGTCAACCCTGATCACGGAGCCTCCCCTGCGCTGCTGCTTAAGCGCCGTCTCAAACGTCTCGACCAGATCTTCTGCGTCCTCGTCTATCTCAAGAAGGCTGTCTCGGGTGACCTGGAAGATTCCGCTGTCCTCCACTTCAAAACCCGGGAAGAGGGATTTCATATTGTGCTCAATGACCTTCTCGATCGGAACAAACTGGATCTTCTTCCCTCCCGGAACCTTTATGAAGCGCTCCACCTGAGAAGGCAGCAGTATGAGACCCTTCATGCGCTTTCCGTCCTCGGCGCGGTTTAGCTGCACGGCGCACACAAGGCTCTCACTCCGTATGAAGGGGAACGGATGCGCCGGGTCTATGGCAAGCGGGGTAAGCACCGGGAAAAGCTTTTTTGAGAACCACTCGGAAAGCCACTTGGCGCCCGAGCGGTCGAGTTTCTCGGGAGTCACGATCTTGATTCCAGCCTTCTTGCAGAGGGAAAACAGTTCCTTTTCGCACTCGTACTGACTGTCAAGCAGGAAGCGGACCTTCTCCCTTATGGCTTCGAGCTGCTGGGTCGGCGTAAGGCCGTCTTTGCTGCGGTCGGTAACTCCCTCCATAACCTGTCCCGCAAGACCCGCCACCCTGACCATGTAGAACTCATCGAGGTTGCTCGCGGAGATGGAGAGAAAGCGCACCCTCTCAAGAAGCGGGACCTTCTTATTCGCCGCCGTCTCGAGAACCCGCAGGTTAAAGTCAAGCCACGAAAGCTCCCTGTTAATATACCGCTCAGAAGGGCGGAGCGGGGACCTTTTGCTCGAGATGTCCGTTACAGAAGAAGCCATCTGCAGCCTCCCGGGGCAATAGCATACTGCGTCTTAACACCCACAAATCGTGAGTTTACATAATTATCCGCCGCGTGAAAAGCCGGACTGTTAACAGCAAATGGAACTGTCCGCTTTTATAGCACGCGAGTTGTCCGCTTTTGCTTTTTTCACTTCAGCCTCCCAGGGCGTAGCCCGAAGAGGGTGAAGTGAAACTGCGGGAACCCCTTATCCGGGTTCTCGGTCTGCTTTCGCCTCCTTTGTTTTTTAACCTGCCTTCACTGTCATATCCGCCCAGCCTGCGCTTCCCATGATACACAGACATGCTCCCGTCCGAATACTCATGCACAACTACCTTCGCCCTCACAAAATGATAACGATCCTTAACCGGCGGGATCTGCAAACTCATACCCTTGTACCTCACGCAGTTGTCGTTGCCCACTACCCTCCGATGCTTCAAACACAGTATATCGTCAAGGTTGGCATCAAAAAGCGGTACAAACGCTTCCCCCTTCTCCGCCGCGGCCACCATGAAACGCCTGTTGAAATCCTCTATGAAACTCTCCTCCAAAAACCTGTTCGCCTCTTCCATCTCCACTATACCACGCTCACGCAACTCCGCGGGCAACCTTCCCTGCAAGGTCCCGAACATCCTCTCGCTGCGCCCCCTGGCCTCAGGGGAATATCCCGGTATCATCAGAATGCCCAGCTCACCCATCGCTCGCCCAAACTGCGTTGGATTCTCCTTGTCCACCTTCTCTCCGGCCACCGGAGTGCTCCAGTAGTGAGGCCCCCTGTCACTGTAAAAACTCAAGAATATCCCTTTACTCTCCAATACATCCCTTACCCCTCTCATGCTGCTCCAGGTCCCTTCCTCCGAAACAAAGAAAGCGCTGTATATCTCCCCGGTGGCGTCGTCCATGGTCACCACAAGGTCCCACACCTCCCGGGGAACCCACCTGTGAGTGCTTGCGTCCTGGTGTATCATCTCCCCGGCACACTCCCGCCGCTGCCTGCGCTGGCGGTGCACTCCCCCTCCCCGGGGCCTCCTCGCCACTCCCGCAGAGTAAAGGGTTCTCTTCACCCAGTTGTAGCAGCGACGGCCTCCGTGGCGCTCTTTATACGCCTCGTAGAAGTGAGCCACGTTGCGTTCGGGGTAGA
Source organism: Thermodesulfobacteriota bacterium (assembly GCA_965207685.1). Taxonomy (GTDB): domain Bacteria; phylum Desulfobacterota_D; class UBA1144; order Nemesobacterales; family Nemesobacteraceae; genus Nemesobacter. The sequence goes on from OZ242294.1 coordinate 1,128,377, forward strand.
GGGTCTTGTACAACTCCACCACCTCCGAGATCTCCTCCTGCGGGGCCCGGTTGTGGGAGAGCGCTCCCAGGCGCTTATCCAAAAGCCCACGCATCCCTTCGTCCCTGTATCGGACCGCGTAACGACGAAACGTTCTCTCCCCTATCCCGAGCTGCTCTGCTGCTTCTGCCTGTATAACCTTCTTCTCCTTCCACCTCCGGTATACCCTCTCGAACTGGTTCATCCTGACTCTTTGCAGAAACCTCGTCTGGTCCATGGATACCTCCTCCTTTGGAGAAGATAAATCCAGACAATCGCCCTTCAGCAAAACCGGACAGACGAGACTGTGAAGATATTCTGGGGTTTTGGTTATTCTGCGGAACACTGAGAATCGAGATGGCGTTGCGGGAGAGTAAGGGCTGATTTGCCTCTGCCTCGGTCATAACATCTAAAACGGCATAATTATCTTTGTATTTCAGGCAGTTAGGTGTTGATATCACGCCTCCCCAAAGGTATAATTACATCAACAATTCATATCAAGGTGGAACACACAATGAACCAACGCCGATACAAGCCCACCCTTGACCGCACGCAAGCATTGCTTCTGCCCGAGAGGGTGGAAGATTACGTGGGAGAGAACCACCAGGTTCGAGCCCTTGACGCTTATGTTGATACCCTGGACCTCGGTGCTCTGGGCTTCAAGCACACCGAGGCCGGTACCGTGGCTGGGCAGCCTCCTTACAACCCGTGGTCTATGCTCAAGCTTTACCTGTACGGATATCAGCACGGGATACGCAGCAGCCGCAAGCTGGAGGCTGAGGCCCGAAGGAACCTTGAAGTGATATGGCTGGTGAAGGGAGTGCGGCCGTCATACAAGAGCATTGCGGATTTCCGCAAGGATCATGTGGCGCAGTTGCGGGAGGTTAACCGGGATTTTGTTTTGCTGTGCAGGGAGTTGGATTTGTTCGGCGGGGATGAGGTGGCGGTTGACGGTTCTTTTTTCTCTGCGAACGCGAGCAGGGGGAGTATACAGACGGAGGGTTACATAGACAGGGAGTTGGAGAACATAAAGAAGAAGATAGAGGAGTATCAGGCAGTTCTTGAGGAGCAGGATGCGGCGGACGACAGTGCGGGGAGGCAGGATACGGGCAACGACGAGGTGTTGGGGGAGAAGATAGAGAAGCTCAGGCGACGGCAGGAGGAAAAGAGAAAGCTTAAGTCCCGCATGGAGAGAAGGGGGCAAACGCAGGTATCTGTGGTGGATGAAGATGCGAGGCTGCTCAGGAAGCGGGGGCAGAGCGTGGCGGGGTACAACGCCCAGATAGCGGTGGATTCTAAGCACAAGCTGGTGGTTGCCGAGGGGGTGATTCAGGATGGCAGGGATCACCGTCAGTTGTCGGGAATGCTTATGGAGACCGGGAAAAGGCTCTGCAGGGAACAGTTTGTGGGGTTGGCCGACGGGGGTTATTACGAGAGCATGGAACTTAAGCGGTGCGAGGATGAAGGTATCACTGTTTATGTGCCGGTTCCCGACACAAGCGCGGGGATAAGGGGGAGGGGGCGTTACACTCTGGATGAATTCAGTTACGACTCAGCGGAGGACTGTTATTACTGTCCCCAGGGAAAGCGGTTGGCTCCCCGCGGGGAGCCATTACATAAAAGCGGGAAGCGTTACATTCTGTATAGCGCCAGGAATGTTGACTGCAAGGGGTGTGCGATGCGCAAGCGTTGTATTGGTGACAGTGCACGGAGCAGGCTGATACAGCGCTGGGAACATCAGGAGGTGCTTGACAGGCACAGGGAGAGGATGGAGGCGGAGGCGGAGAGGATTAAGAGGCGTGGGAAGATCGTAGAACACCCGTTTGGGACGTTGAAGAGCAGATGTGGGATTCACCAGTTTTTGATGAGAGGTCTTGAGAAATGCCGGGGGGAGTTCAGCTTGATGACGATGGCCTATAACTTTACCCGGGCGCTTAACGTGCTGGGGGCGCAAAGACTGAGGGAGTATTGCGCCGTGAGGAGGGTTTGTGGCCCTCAAATGGCCTGAAACGATGAGAGAAAGCTTGCTGATTTGACATTATGACACCAGATCGGGGGTGTCGAACCGAATTCCGAGGATTTTTAACCTCTTCCATCAGAAAACACATGCATTGCTGACAGTAGATTTACTTTTAAACCATCTCTCCCTCAATACTCTCACAGTCTCAGACGGCGTGCTATACTTCCGGACAGATGGCGTGCTATTAACACCGGACTCACCGCACCGTCTCCCAGAACGGGGTAGTTCGCACGAGGCGCCTCCACTGCGGCTGCGCCGTGCGAAGGCACTTTCTAACCCGGGCCTCGGACCATTCCTGAGCGAGGCGGACTACCGAGGGATCGAGCCTTCCGGGCTTGACCGCCGCCAGGATGTGCCGCGCGACTATCGCGTCGTTTGTCTTTCCAAGACTGTCCTGAAAGCGCCCCATTAGTTTCATGAAGGGCGGAACCTTGGGGCCGCTCCAGAGCGAGCTGAAAAACTGCGTCGCGTAGCGGGCCTTTTTTCCCCGCTTTCTTATTTCGTGAAGATCTTCGTCAGGAAGACGCGAAAGGGGCCTCGTGTCCTCAAGAAAATAGCGCCATGTTCTCCTGAGCACGCCCCTTGCAAACGGCTTTATGGGCTGACTGAAAGTCTTAGAGCCCGTCTCCTTCTCCACAGACGCGACCCACCGCTCGAACTGGAGCAGCAGACGGGCGTAGCGGCGGCTCTCAAGATAGGCGGCCGCGTCTCCGACGGCGCGGCGCCGCTCCGCGCGGGCGATGCGCCGAAGGCGCTCTATCGCTTCCCCTTGCCCTGGCGCGGCGGAGGCTATTTTGGGAAGCGTCTCGCTTAAAAACACCTGCCAGTCGCGGGCCGGGGCCAGGCGCTGCTGGAACCAGCGGAACTCTCCGTTAAAGGCCTTTCGCTTGTCATAGGGAAGTATTCTCTTGAAGGCCCGAAGAGCCGCGCGCACGCGTCTCATCGCCACCCTCGTCTGGTGCACTCCCTCGGCCCTTCCCTCTAGGGTCGGGATCTCGTTTGCGAACATGTGCTCAAGCGCGCCAGCAATGATGAAATTAAACGCCTCTCCCACGCTCATATCCTCTGTGAGCGTGACCTTCGGGGCCTTAAGCGGTCTTGGCCGAAGGGCCGGCCTCGCAAGCGCATAGCCCCTCTGCGCCTTAGTAAGGTGACCGAGGCGTACGTCGTAAGCCTCGCAGAGTTCAAGGGCCACGTCGAACATCCGCGCCGGGTCCCCCGAGAGCAGTTCGAATTCCGCTTCGCAGATAGGCTCCTCAACACGTCCCCCTGATGTTTCGGCGTGAATCACTCCCTGATCCACCGCCAGCTCGAATTCGGCGCCCTTGGTCCTGATACGAACCGCCTCGCGCTCGAAGTCCGTGATGAACACGGGGCCGAGGCGTTTTTCGTAGCGCCGGCGGGAGAGAGCGCGCACGAGTGCGGGGTCGTCCACGGCGCGAAGATTCGGGGAGTCACCGTTTACCGGAACGGTCCATTCCCTGAAATTCTGAAGTCCCGCGGGGCCCTGGAACGGCGCCTTTATAGTCTGCTGCTTGCCGTTTCCGTTATCGCGTACCCGGAGGACTATGTCGGATTTTCTAAGCGCATGGCGCGGGGTATCGAAATAGGTGCTTACGAGATGGTGCTTTGTGCGGCGGCCCCTGCGAAGGGGCTTAAGTCCCTTGTAGCGCAGAATCCGATTCGCCACGGCGGGCGAAAGGGACAGCTTGAATTCCGTTTCCTCGTACATGACGTAAAGATTCAACCACCCGGTTTGTCGGGAACCAGATTGTTTAGTTTACTTGATTAAGACCCGGTTGTCATTTCTTTCCGCCACTGGATGAAACCGAGTGAGAGTGTATAATTTAACAGCATAACCCGCAATGGCAGATTCCTTCGTTCACCTACATCTACACTCGCAGTACTCGCTTCTTGACGGCTCGATAAAATTCGACGAGCTCATCGAAAGAGCCGAGAGCCACTCCATGCCCGCGGTAGCCGTAACCGACCACGGAAATCTCTTCGGCGCGTACGAGTTTTTCGAAAAGGCAAAGGCCCGCGGCGTAAAGCCCATAATAGGCTGCGAACTCTACGTGACCCCGACGCTCAAGCTTGAAAAACCTTCCGATGGAAAAAACTACCACCTGACCGTGCTCTGCATGAACGAGCAGGGATACAGAAACCTCTCGAGACTCGTTACAAGAGGTTACTTCGAGGGGTTTTACCGCCGCCCGCGCGTTGATCACGAGATGCTGTCTGAGCACAGCGAGGGACTCATAGTCCTCTCCGGGTGCATGAGCAGCGAGCTTTCCCAGGCCATTTTCAAAAAGGACCTGAAGGAGCAGGTAAGAATCGCTTCGATATACAAGGAGATATTCGGGGACCGCTACTATCTTGAAGTGCAGGCAATCGGCCTTGAGGAGCAGCGCAGGGTAAACAGGGGGCTCAGGAGAATCGGCGAGCGCCTCGGCATAAGGCTCGCGGCGACCAACGACTGCCATTTTCTCACCAGGGAGGATTACAAGTCGCACGACGCGCTTCTGTGCATCCAGACCGGAAGCATGGTGGCCGACCGAAAGAGGATGAGGTTTCAAAGCGACGACTTCTTCGTGAAGACCAGGGAGGAGATGGCCAAGGACATGGAGGGTTTCGAGGACGCGCTCGAGGAGGCGGTGAAAATCTCTGAGCGCTGCGATTTCGAGTTTAAAAACGACGGGTACAGGTTCCCGGAATACGTCCCTCCCAAGGGAAAATCGCTTGATGAGTTCATGCGCGAGATCTCGAGCAGGAATCTCGAGAGAATGCTCCGGGAGAACGAAATACCCGAAGAGGCCCACGAAACCTACCGCGAGCGGCTTCTCTCGGAACTTGACACCATCTGCAAGATGGGATTTTCCGCGTACTTCCTCGTGGTTTCCGACTTCATATTCCACGCCAGGAAAAACGGTATCCCGGTGGGACCGGGGCGTGGGAGCGCCGCCGGGAGCCTGGTCGCCTACGCCCTCGGCATAACAACCATCGACCCCATAAGGCACAACCTTATTTTCGAGAGGTTTCTTAACCCCGAGAGGGTGAGCATGCCGGATATTGACGTCGATTTCTGCGGGGAGCACCGCGACGAGATAATAAGATACGTCACGGAGAAATACGGAGCGGACAAAGTGGCCCAGATCGGCACCTTCGGAACCATGTCCTCGAAAGCCGTGATAAAGGACGTGGGGAGGGTGCTCGGGCTTCAGTACTCGGAAGTCGACCGGCTATCGAAAATGATCCCCTCTTTCCGAGGAAAGGTGTTCAGCATAGAGGAAGCCGTAAACAAGGTAAAGGAAATAAGGGAACGGCTTTCCGAAAACAAAGAGCTTGCCGAAGCGGTGGAGCTTGCGAGGTCGCTTGAGAACATGGTGCGCCATTCCTCCACCCACGCGGCGGGCGTGGTGATATCGAACGAACCGCTTGCCGACTACATACCCCTTTACAGGGGAAGCAAAAACGAGATCGTGACCCAGTTCGACATGAATTCCATAGAGAAGCTCGGCTACGTGAAGTTCGACTTCCTCGGGCTGAAGACCCTCACCATACTGGACAAGGCAGCTAAGTACGTAAGGGAAAACCAGGGGGAGGACGAAAAGGAATTCGACCTTGACAGGGTTCCCCTTGACGACCCCAAGGTCTTCGCCCTGCTTAGCGAAGGCGAGACCATGGGGATATTCCAGGTTGAATCCCAGGGAATGAAGGATCTTCTGGCGAAACTGCGACCTGCAGAGTTTGAGGACATAACGGCTGCCCTAGCGCTTTACCGCCCCGGCCCTCTTGACAGCGGCATGGCTGAGGAGTTCACCCGGAGAAAAAATGGTGGCGCGGTCGATTTTCCCCATCCCGCGCTTCGGGAAATACTGGGAGGAACATACGGCCTTTTCGTCTACCAGGAGCAGATAATGCAGACCGCGAGCGAGCTTGCGGGCTTCACCATGGGAGAGGCGGATCTCCTGCGAAGGGCCATGGGCAAAAAGAAATCAAGCGAAATGAGGGCGCAGCGCAAGAGATTCCTTACGGGAGCGGAGAAAAAGGGCCTCGAGCGCAAAAGGGCCGTCGAGCTTTTCGACACCCTCGAGAAATTCGCCGAGTATTCCTTTAACAAGAGCCACAGCGCCGCCTACGCAATGATCACCTACCAGACGGCCTACCTGAAGGCGCACTACCCGGCTGAATTCATGGCGGCTTTCATGTCGGTCGAGGCGCACAACATGGACAAGGTGATCTCCGGCATAACCGAGTGCAGGAAGCTCGGAATTGACGTCCTGCAGCCCGACATAAACCAAAGTTCCTCGGGATTCACGGTTTCCGAGGGGAAAGTAAGATTCGGGTTCACCGCGATCAAATACGTCGGCAACAGCCTTATCGAGGAAATCACAAAAAGCAGGGAAAAAGACGGAATATTCGAATCCGTCTTTGACTTCTGCGCCAGGGTGGATTCAAAAAAACTCAACAAAAAAGCGCTTGAAAGCCTGATAAGGGGAGGCGCGTTCGATTCACTCGAACCTAACAGGGCGAAGCTTTTCGCTTCCTGCGAACCCCTTCTGGGCTACAATGCGATGAAGCATCACGCACCGGCAAACGGCCAGGGGATGCTGTTTGACCTTCCGAGTTCCGTGGCAGCTCCGACGCTTGAGGACGTCGAGAGGTGGGATGACCGCACCAGGCTCGAGAACGAACTTGACGTGCTCGGGTTTTTCATATCCTCCCACCCGCTTCAGAAGTACTCCTGCGAGCTTGAAAAATACAGCCCCCTTCACGACACCGAGTCCATAAAACTGGCAAAGGACGGCGCCGAGGTGAGAATCGCGGGAGTGGTGAGATCGATCGAGATCAAAAACACCAGGAAGGGAACCAGCTTTATCGGCTACCTCGTGCTGGAAGACCTTCTCGGATTCACCGAAGCGATCGTCTTTAACGACGCCCTGCAGAGATCCCGCGTGCTTCTCGAGCAGAAGATAGAACCCGTAATAGTAAAGGGCAGGGTCGAGGTCTCGGACGACAAGGTACGTCTTCTCGCAAGCGACGTCTCCTCGCTCAGGGAAGCCAAGACGAATTCCGCTGTCCGCATAAGCATCGCCCGCAAATTGGCAAACGAGCAGAACATACTCAGCCTGAGGGAAATCCTCGAGAAGTTCCCGGGAGAATCGACAGTTATAATCGACATGAAGACCGACCGCTCAGAGGCCGTTTTAAGGGTCGGAAACTGCAAGGTCGACTTCGGGAACGAGCTAATAGAAAACGTCGAAGGGCTGCTCGGGGAAGGCGCGGTGACACTAAGGGAAAGCTCATTTGCCTAGAAGCTCTATAAGTGCTTTTAGCTCCTCGGGACTCTTCGTGATGACAAACACCTCCTGCACCGAAGTGCCGCTTCTCGCTATGAGCTTGGCCCCGGTTCGGGTGCTGTACTTGTAGCTCACCGCGAGATTCTCCCCGGTGGCGCGGCCGACCTTTATCTCCCCGGGAATAATTCCCGTCACGTGGTCAAGGTCCGAGATGTTGTCCTCAAGAAAACGCCGCAGTCCCTTTATTATTGAATGTTCGGTTTTTATCTTGTTTTTTCTATGTTTCATGATTTCTCGGAGGAATATTATACTTCCTTACAGGGCCGAGGTGTAACACGAACCCGGGCGGGGGGGATTTTCCCGGCTGCCCGGTCCTCTGCGAGCATAATGCGAAGCGGAGCGCAGAGAGCGTTGCGAGATGAGAAAAATAACAGAACTTCGTTTTGAGAACGCCTACGCGGAACTGCCACACGAGTTCTACCAGAAAAAAGATCCCGTTCCGTTCGAGAGCCCCCATATGGTGGCGTTTAACGAAACCTTGGCTGCGGAACTCGGCATAGACCCGGACGAGAAACGAAACCCCCTTCTTGCCGAGTATCTCTGCGGGAAAAGGCCTCTTGCGGGGGCAGACCCCCTCGCTATGTACTACGCCGGGTGGCAGTTCGGGGTCTACAATCCGCACCTTGGAGACGGTAGAGCGCTTCTGCTCGGGCAGATAATCGACGAGCGCGACCGGAGATGGGATCTTCACCTCAAGGGATGCGGGGCCACCAGATTCTCAAGGGGCTTTGACGGAAGGGCCACACTCAAGTCCTCCATAAGGGAATACCTGGGAAGCGAGGCTCTCCACCATCTGGGAATTCCGTCCACGAGAGCTCTCTGCGTGGTGGGAGGCACGGAGAAAATCGATAGGGAAACCCGAGAACCCGCCGCGATGATGCTACGGGTCGCAGAGACCCACGTGCGCTTCGGTTCATTCGAAGGTTTTTACTACCGCGGTGAACAGGAGAGCATCCGGACGCTTGCTGACTACGTAATCGCCCGTCACCACCCCGAGATTCCGAGCGGAACAAAGGAAGGCTACGGGCTTTTTTTGATCGCGACGGCAGAAAAAACGGCAATCACCGTGGCCAAGTGGCAGGCTCTTGGCTTCACCCACGGAGTAATGAACACCGACAACATGTCCGTAACGGGTCTCACCCTTGATTACGGGCCGTACGGATTTCTGGAAGCGTTCGACAGGGATTACGTCTCCAACCACTCGGATCACTTCGGCAGGTACAGCTACGGAAACCAGCCCGCGATCGCACGTTGGAACCTTGAAAAATTCGCAAGATGCCTGGAAGGCCTAGTGGATAAAAAACAGGCCACCCAGGCGATTGAGGCCTACAACAAGACTTTCTCTGAGCTCTACAGAGAGCTCATGCTGCGCAAGTTCGGCTTTGATGAGGAAAAAAAAGAATCCCTTCGGTTTGTTGAAAAAACCCTCGAGATGCTGGCCGAATCCGGGACGGACTACCATATCTTTCTCAGAAGCCTCTCTGACGTAAGCCGCGACGGTTCTTTTAAAGGAAATCCCTGGCTTGCGGAACTCTGCGCAGCTTCGGGGAAGTGGCTGCAGTGGATCTCAGAGTACGCCGGGGAGCTTAGGGGAAACTCGCTCCCTGACCGCGAAAGAAAGAAGCTCATGGATTCCGTCAACCCCAGGTACGTTTTGAGAAACCACATAATGGAAACCGCTATAAGGGAGGCTCTTGAGCGGGAGAACTACTCGGAGATAGAAAAAGTAAGGGAGATATTCGAGAAGCCCTTCTCGGAGCAGCCGGAGCATGAAAGCTACGCGGGCGCCTCTCCCGAGTGGGCCAGCAACTTGGTCGTGAGCTGTCTTTCCTAGTCGGCAAAAAAGCTCGCTAAGATCTTTTTCACGCCGGAACTGGAAAAATCAATCGTAGCCACCGCCGTATCTCCTTTTCCATCAATCTTCTTAACGATTCCGGGACCGAAAACGCGATGAGTAACCCTCTGTCCGGGTCTTAAGCTCCAACCGGCATCTTCTGGTTCATACCCGTTCTCCTCCGAAGGCAGATCGGAGTAACTGCGGGAATCCCGGCCGGAGAGTTCTTTCTTTCGGGATTCGTAGACGACATGCTCGGGCGGGAGACTATCCAGAAAAGCCGACCTTCGTGCGTGGTACGTCCCGCCCGAAGCAGTTCTCAAGGAAGCGTAGCTCAGGTAGAGCAGCCGCTCGGCGCGGGTAACCGCAACATAGAAAAGCCTTCTCTCCTCCTCCAGTCCCCCAAGAGTCTCCGAGGATCTTCTATGCGGAAGAAGGTCCTCGTTTACCCCGATCACGAACACCGCCGGAAACTCAAGCCCCTTGGCCGCGTGAATAGTCATGAGGGAGACTTTTTCCTCTCCGGAATCCCCCCTGTCCTCATCTGTCGCAAGCAGCACAAGGTCAAGAAAATCGGAAAGAGTGATATCGCCCCATCCCTCGGCCGCGCTTAAAAGCTCCCTTACGTTCTCCACCCTCTGGTGATCTTCCCCCAGATAATCCAGATAGGCCGTGCTTTGAAGAAGAGCCTTAATCACGTGCGCCACCGGCTGCCTCTCCGCCGCCGAGCCAAGCTCCCTTACGATTTCAAGAAAACGTGATAGCGCGCGTAGAGCCTGAGGAGGCAGAAGATCGTGTTCCTGACAGTATTCGGCCGCTTCAAAAAGAGCGAACCCTCCGGCTTGAGATGCTTCACGAAGTTTCCGAAGCGTGGCTTCCCCTATTTTTCTCGGCGGGACGTTCACTATTCTAAGGAAACTAACGTCGTCCCTCGGGTTCTGAACCAATCGCAGGTAGGCAATCACATCCTTTATCTCCGCCCTCTGATAAAATCCGACTCCCGACACTATCCTGTAGGGAATTCTTGCGGCCCTAAGTCCCTCCTCTATTACCCTCGACTGAAAGTTGGCCCTGTAGAAAACCGCCATGTCGCTCCACTTAAAATCTCCGGATTCGACTAGGCCCGAAATCCGCTCCGCGACAAACCGCGCCTCGTCGGCATTGTCAAGGGCCTTGAACACCAGCGGCTTTTCTCCCTCGGGATTCTCGGTCCACAGAGTTTTTTCCTTTCTGCCCAGGTTTTCCTTTATTACCGAGTTCGCGATGCCGAGTATGTTAGGCGTCGAGCGGTAGTTGCGCTCAAGCTTAACGACCCTCGCCCCCGGAAAGTCCCTCTCGAAGTTCAGGATATTGCTTATGTCGGCTCCTCTCCATCCGTAAATCGACTGGCTGTCGTCGCCCACGACGAAAAGGTTTAGGTGGCGCTGCGAGAGGGTCTTTGCGAAGCGGTACTGGGAAACGTTCGTGTCCTGGTACTCGTCTACCAGCACTTGAGAGAACCTGTCCTGGTAGCGGTCACGAACCCCTTCGTTTTCAGAAAGAAGCTTGTTTGCCAGCAGAAGCAGGTCGTTAAACGTCATTGCGTTTCGCTTCACGAGCTCTTTTTTGTATAAATCATAAAGCTCGCTGAGCCTGCGACCGTAAAAATCGTCCTTGAAAGACACATCCACTCGGTTCTCGACGGCGTCAAATTCGGAAAGCACTCCCTTGGGCAAAAAAAGGCTTTCCCCGTAGTCAAGTTCCTTCAGGCAGCTTTTTAAGAGGCCGAGCTGATCGTCCCGGTCGTAGACAACGAAATCCTTCGTGTAGCCTTCAAGTGAATCCGCCTCTATCTTGAGAATCCGAAGGCAGACCGAGTGAAAGGTGCCGATCCATATGCCGCTTGCCATATCCCCCGCCAAATCCCTCGCTCTTTTCTTCATCTCCGCCGCAGCCTTGTTTGTGAAGGTCACGGCCAGGATGTCTCCGGGAGGAACGCCGAGGTCGTTTATCAGGTAGGCAACCCGGTGTGCAATAACCCTGGTTTTTCCCGAACCCGGGCCCGCGAGCACAAGCAACGGGCCTTCTCCGTGGCTTACGGCCTCGATCTGGGAAAGGTTAAGTCCTTTAAGAGAATCTTTCGGCACGGGTTCTTTAACGTCTTTTCTGGCTGGGGCGGGAGGACTCGAACCCCCACTACCGGGACCAAAACCCGGTGTCCTGCCGTTAGACGACGCCCCAGTCGGGAAGAAGTCTTATGTTACCACATTAGCACGACTCTTAAAGGAAAAACTGAAACCGCGGGTATGGGCTAGGAACAGATGGATCGAACCATTGATATTCAACACGGGTCAGGCAGGAAATGGATAATTAAGTGGCAACTTGCCAATAGCCCAACTGCTAACTATGGAGAGAAAATTTATTGGGAGGTGGGAGCAGCCTCGCAAGTGACGCCCGCGTATTCCCATGAAGTGCAGTCATGCACTCCAGGCTCTGAATGTACACACTCAAGCAGAATTTCTTCCGCACCGTCACATTCCACATCGTCAAGCAGGAAAGGCAGCGAGGGCTGTCCTATCCAGATTATATTCGTTACCGCGGTGCCTCCGGATAAACCCAGCTGGCCGCACGCAACCGTCGCGTCGTCATCATCCCAGAGGTCATCGCATATCCCCTTCCATCGCTTTGTCTGATCATCAAATATCTGAAGCAGACCCGAACTGGAATCCGACTCTTCGCCGGTCTCAAGGCTGGTAGTGGAAATCAGTCGAAGGCTGCCGTCGGGAAGGTCAGGGTAAACCGGCCCTATGTCAAAGCTTTCGACCTGCTCTGAATTACCCGCGTCATCGGTGAACCTGATCCTTACCTTCACCCAGTTCTCCTCGTCCTCAGACTGGAAAACGTAGGCGGAATTCGTTGCGTCCGGAATTTCAGTCTCGTTGTAGGCAAGATCGGACCTGATCCACTGATAGGAGAACGAACTCTCCTCCGCAGGCTTGCCGTCTGCGTCAGTGATCCCGGAATGATCCGCGGTTACCGTAACTCCCGTCTTGGTTTCCGTGCCCCTGATCGCGGTATGACCGACGGCGTCCTCATTCGAGGTTGCGGCTTCGCAACTGACACCGAAAGCCTCGCTTTCGCCGCAGTTGGTCTCCCCGCGCATCGAATGCTTGCACTTGTCCTCGCCAAGAATCCTGGCCTCAGAACCCGAGCATTCAAGATCGTCAAGCAGGTAATACGCTGACGGATCCTCCGCGGCACCTGCGGGCACCGCGAGTTCGGTAAGCGGAGTTCCTCCCGAGAAACCCAGCTGGCGACAGGCGACCTCCGCCTCCTGCCCGCCGATTACCCGAATATTGTTGTCCTCTTGTGTTCCAAGCGTGCCGAGTCCGTCATCGCATATGCCCTTCCATTCGCCGGCGCCGTCACCATCCGGGTCATCGAATATTTCTAGCCTGCCCGAAGGCGTGACAGTAATAACAAGGCTCACCACCGCGCCCGTAGTCGTATCCACCAATCTGAGGTCGCCGTCCACATTGGTTTCCTGGGTGTTAACGTCAGCGGGCCCACCCATAAGCAGAAGCCCAAGCAAAAGCCCCGCTGCAACAACGAAAACACGCGATACGCTCAAGGCCTTTGCGATTCCCTTTCCAACGCGCAACATGGAACCCCTAAGGTGATTTCTCAGTTTTCCCAAAGGTGTTGTCTTCATCTTCAAGATTGTTTTAAGTCAGGGCAGCTTTCCGGTTCCGATCGGCTTTTTCTCGCTGTTAGTCATTCTACTTCTACCGCCTGGTTTTTGCAAACGGGTTGCCGACAACAAAGTCAGCTAAAACGGCTCAGTCCGCAAGAAAATGCCAGCCGCTTATCCCACGGGCCAGGAAAACGTCAAATTCGGAAGAGGTTCCAAGATACTCGTAGACTTCCTCTGCCTCATGCTGTTCCCTGAAAACGGAAAAAACGGATGACCCGCTTCCCGAGACGAGCACGAAGCGCGCCCCGAGCGACCTGAAAATCTCCTTTAGGGAAAGAATCTCGGGGAACACTGCAAGCACCGCCGCCTCAAGGCCGTTCTCAATGGGAAAATCCCCCCTGCGGAACCGCTCCGCAAGGGAACCGGGATCGATTTTTTCGGGCGGACGCTCCGGGCGCTCACATCTTTCGTAGACTTCCCGGGTCGAGAGGCTTTTTCGGGGGAAAAGGATAACGTAGTGAAAAAGCGGGAAATCAGAGAGTACCCCCACCCTCTCCCCCGCTCCCTCGACAAACGAAGAGGCGGATCTTACGAAGAACGGAACGTCCGCTCCGAGAGATGCGGCCATCCGGAGCAGGTCCCGATCGGTAAATTTCCCGAGGATTCTGTTCAGGCCCACCAAAACCGCCGCGGCGTTTGAGCTTCCTCCTCCGAGGCCGGCGCCGAGAGGAATGTTCTTTTTTATTTCTATGGAGACCTTTTTTCGAATCCCGGCCCGCTCGAGATAAAGGTGGGATGCGGCCACGGCAAGATTGTCTGCTCCGGAGGGCATTTCCCTCTCAGAGCATGAAAGACTTGACCCCTTACCCGATTCCACCGAAAGGCTTATTTCATCAAAGAGGCTTACGGGCTGCAGGATGGACTGGAGTTCATGATAGCCGTCTGGGCGCTTTCCCAGGACCCTTAGAAACAGGTTTACCTTCGCGGGGGAAAGAAGCTTCACAAAACTCATCTTTTTGCCACGTCCGGCTCGAAATTCATCGTAAGCCTCACGCTTCTGAGCGGGAGCACCAGTTTTTTCAGCTTCTCCGTTTTTTCATCGAAGCTGAGAATAAGCCTGAACACGATGTATTTCCCCTCGGGGGTTTTCTCCCTGAGCCTGTACTTGTAGACGAGAACGCCGCCGCCTTCCTCGTTTAGCTTTGTGTACGGGCGGCCGAGAATCTCTATCACTTCTGAAAAATTAGGGATTTCCTTGGGTTCAAGGGACCTCACGGCCGCGGTGCTTGTTTTCTCAAGCTTTTTCACCTCGGCGCCGCCCACAGAGCCCATTACTTTCCCGAGGACCTCCTTGGTTATATACTTGGTGAAGCGCTCGGGAAAGATAATCTCGCAGAGCTTTCCCTGACAAAGCTTCATCCCCATGTCCAGATTGAAATTCCCGCTTTCGCTCTTTCTGCCCGGGTACTTCTTCACCAGGTGATAGGTCCAAAGCTCGGTGTCCGTGGCAATGCGGGTTTTTACGGGAGGCGAGTAGACCATGAGCCACTCAATGTCTCCTGCGAGCAGTACGGATTTTTTGAAGGTAAGGCGCAGACCGTCGTGGTCACTCACGCTGAAATTCTCGCTGAAGTCCCCGAGCTGGCCTTTTACCTCAAGGAATCTGAAGAGCCGGCATCCCCCCACTCCCAGACACAGAACAAGCAGAAAAGATATGAAAACTTTTCTTTGCGAAGGCGACTTTCCCATCGGCAATTCGGTATTTTCCTCCGGATATATTATTATACCGTACAGATAACCGGGAATTCTCTCCAAGGACTTCAGATGTTCGTAAGACTGCTAATCCTGTTCACCGTGGTTCCGCTCATTGAGCTTGCATTGTTAATAAAGCTCGGAAATGTAATAGGACTCTGGCCGACCATATTCATAGTCATAGCTACGGGGGTGCTGGGAGCGGCACTTGCCAGAAGTCAGGGAACGCGGGTTATAAGCGCGATAAGAGCGGAGGTCGCCGAAGGCAGGCCGCCCACGGAAGGCCTCATAAACGGTCTTTTAGTGCTCGTGGGAGGGGTTGTGCTTCTCACCCCCGGGCTGCTTACCGATCTCCTGGGCTTTTCCCTTCTTGTTCCCTTTACCAGAAACTGGTTCAAGAAAAAACTTCAAAGCAGGCTCAGGAAATACGCGGAGAGAAGCTCGGCCTCGGCGACCATAATAATACGCTGAAGGTCTGAAACGGCGCCCGCTCACGGCTGAAACGGCTCGTGGCTTATCTTGTGTATTATCGGCATGGAGAAACCCACCGACTGCATGAGTTTCTGTCCGTACTCGATCACCCACTGCTCGGGAGCCAGGGAGTAGAAGTCCGCAAGCGTCATCCACTCTCCTCCCTTCATTATCTCCCCGTAGTCGACGCTAACCAGAAAAGCGGTCATGTCTCCGCCGTCCATGGCGTTGAGCACTGAGCACTCCGCGTAGGAGTGTATTCCCTCCAGGACGGGACAGCCGTTTCTGCCCTCGAAATGATCTATGCCGATAAACTTTTTTTTGTCCCTGCCCGAATAAAAGCCGAAGTTCCGCACAAGGGCGATCTGGTCCCTCTTCAGAAGATGAACCACGAGATTCCTGCTTTCCATTATGAACCCGTGGGTGTGATTTCCCTTCCATATCCCCATAAGAAGCCTGGGCACGGTGTGGACTATAGAGGAGGTGACAAGAGTCACCGCCACCTGGCCGTTTATCTCGTCCTCCCGCCTGCTGGTTATGATCACCACAGGGCAGTTATGCCAGAAAACCCCGGTAACTGAAGGCGCGTCGTTCACTGAAAAACTCCTTGTTTTCCTCCCCGGCAGAAAATGCCGCGGGAGAATTGAAAAAACATCCCCCTTGTGCTATAGTAACCCCGTCTTTTTAAGTTTACCCGCTGCAGCGCGGCGGCGCCTTTTAAACGGACTGAAATCCTGATCATGAGAAAAATAATCCCGGCTGTTGCTTTCCTTTTTCTGGTCGTGGGCGTTCTGCATATCTCGGGCTGCTCGAAGAAGGTTCCCCCACCTCCTCCCCCCGCTGAAGCTACGGATACCCAGGACAGGGTTATGGCGGTATCGGAGATGCTTGAGGAGGCCCGTGCGGAGGGCGCCGAAGACACCTGGGAATATGAAGAGGCGCAAAAGCTCTTCGAGATGGCACAGGACCTTATAAGCGAAGGGGAGATTGAGGAAGCTGAGAAGGCCCTTTCTCAGGCGGAACTCAAGGCCACGCAGGCAATCGGCGCCGCAAGGGAAGATACCTACATGGAGGGCTTTGACGAAGAGGCCCAGGAAATGCGGAAATCCCTGCTGAGCGACGCCTTCTCCAAGGAGAACCTGATAAACCTTCCCACCTCGGACGTCTTTTTCGAATTTGACAAAGCGGAGATATCAAAAGAGGCGATGGAGATAATCGACGCCAACATAGGCGTCTTCCAACAAAATAAAGACAAAATCAAATTCATTCTCGTCTTCGGGTTCTGCGACATCCGCGGGACCGAGGAATACAACCTCTCCCTCGGAAAGAAAAGAGCGGATGAAATCAAAAAATACATGATCGGAAAGGGGATGTCTCCCGACATGCTGCACTCCATCAGCAAGGGAGAAACGGAAATATGGCAAGAGGGAACTTCGGAGGAGGCTTACAGCCGCAACAGGCGAGGACACTTCATGGCCCTCTCTGGCAACAATTCCTCAGAGAATCAATGAGAAAAAAATATCTGGCCGTCGCTGTAGTATCATTTTGCTCCATCTTCATGTACGGGTGCGTAGCCTCGGAAGGGGACCTGGATTTTCTTTATTCGAGGCAAAGGGAAGTCGAAACGACTCTCAAAAAGACACAGAAGGACATTGACTGGCTGAAGGCGGAAGTTAAAAAAGAAGACAATATCGTTAATCTCAACGAAAAGACTTTCGAACTCGAAAACAAGCTTCTGGAACTCGAGCAGATAATAGGCGAGATGCATACGCAGACCGAAGAACGGTTCAAAAAAATAGAAACCGGGCTCTCGGCAATGGCAGAGACCGAATCCAAGGCCGCAGTTCCCGAACCACAGACGCCACCCGCCCCAGCTTCCGAGCAAGCTTCTGAAACCGCAGACGCCGAGCCATCCCCCGCGGAAAAAGACCCCAAGGAAAGTTACAACCTGGGGCTAAAGGAGTTCGCCGACGGCAACTATGAGGCCGCAAGGGCGTCGCTTCGAGAGTATCTTGCCGCCGCCCCCGGAAGCGATGAGGCCGCAGACGCCATGTTTCTCATCGCGGATTCCTACTTCAAGGAAAAATTCTACGAAGAATCCATACTCGAATACCAGAACATAATCGAAACCTGGCCCGCCAGTCCCAAAATTCCGCTTTGCCAGCTCAATCAGGGAATCGCACTCTTGAAGATAGGGAAACCCAACGAGGCGAGCCTCTTTTTCGAATCGCTGATCGAGGCGTACCCGGACTCACCCGAAGCCGCAACAGCGAAAGAACACCTTAAGACCTTGTCCACGCCGGGAGAATAAAAGCTCCGGCAGTGGTCGGCACTGAACTGTTTTCATGAAAACCACAAACTCAGAGAAGCTTTTTCGCAGGGCGAGAAACGTTCTTGTGGGCGGGGTGAACAGTCCGGTGAGATCTTTTGCGGCCGTGGGAGGTTCGCCGCTTTTTGTATCAAGGGCCGAAGGTCCCTACGTATACGACGCCGACGGCAACAGGTTCATCGACTACGTGGCCTCTTGGGGACCGCTGATCCTTGGACACTCGCATCCCTCGGTGGTAAGTGCCGTCGGGGAAAGGCTTCCGCTGGGAACGAGCTTCGGCGCTCCGTGCGAACTGGAAACGGACCTTGCCGCGCTTATAACAAGACACTTTCCCTCGATTGAGAAGGTCCGCCTTACCAATTCCGGAACCGAGGCCACCATGAGCGCCATAAGGCTTGCAAGAGCGGTCACCGAAAGAGAGTACATAATCAAGTTCGAGGGATGCTACCACGGACACTCGGACTTTCTGCTCGTGAAATCCGGTTCTGGGGCCACGACTTTCGGGAATCCAAGCAGCGCCGGGGTCCCGAAATCGTTTGTGAACAGAACGCTGCTTGCCCGGTATAACGACATAGATTCCGTCAAAAGGCTTTTCGAGAAGCACCCCCGGAAAATCGCCGGAGTGATAATCGAACCCGTGGCGGGAAACATGGGAGTGGTGACCCCGGAGAAAAACTTCCTAAAGAGACTGCGCTCCGCTTGCAAAAAACACGGAGCGGTTCTCATCTTTGACGAGGTCATAACGGGGTTTCGCCTCGCCAGGGGAGGCGCGCAGGAACTGTTCGGCGTAACTCCGGACATAACCTGTCTCGGGAAGATAATAGGAGGAGGCCTCCCGGTTGGGGCGTACGGGGCCAGTGCAGAAATAATGGGGATGGTTTCCCCCGAAGGTCCCATGTACCAGGCGGGCACCCTTTCGGGAAATCCGCTTGCCATGGCGGCGGGGATCGCGACGGTAAGAGAACTTAACCCGAGAACCTACAGGCGCCTTGAGAGCCTGACCGTCTCCTTGGTATCCGGAATAAGGGAGACAATAGCCGAGCTCGGCATTGCCGCCACAGTAAACTCCGTAGGCTCCATGTTCACCGTGTTTTTTACCGACAAGAAGGTAACTAACTATGCCGGGGCGCTTGGATGCGATACCGAGAAGTACGCGAGGTTCTTCAGAAATCTTCTTCAAAACGGGGTCATGTTCCCGCCGTCTCAGTTCGAAAGCGTATTCGTTTCGACCGCCCACACGAAAAAGCAGATAGACCTTACGCTACAGGCAGTCCGCACGTCGCTTCGGGAAATTTCCGGGGGAGAGTGAAATCAGAAATCCTAACTGGCTTTTTTTCATCGTAATCGGAGTTGAGTTCGCTTTTTCCGTCATAGCGGGGCTCTTCCTCGGCAACTACATAGACGAAAAACTTGACACCGCTTTCCCTTTCTTTACCCTGCTAGGTCTTGTGTGCGGAGTAATAGCGGGACTGACCCTGCTTCTGCGGACACTCAAACTCAGGCAGCAGAGAAAAAACGGAAACGATGAAGGATCTTAGTCTCGGCGGAGTTGAGAAGCTTTCCCTAGCGGTAACGGCACTTCTTTTCGCCGTGAATATCGCCATCGGAGAAAGGGAAATGGCGGTTGCCATAGCGGTCGCGGGGGTCCTTTTTCTGCTGGATTACGTAGCCATAAAATTCGTCGTAAAGGCGCTTGCGGAAAAAAGGTATTCACTTGCGTTTTCCATGTTCATACTGGTCATGAAAATGCTCGCGCTGCTTGCGATAATAGCGGTTTTACTCGTATTTGCAAAACTGAATATATATGGTTTAATGATAGGCTTAACTTCCGTGGTGATAGTAATAATAGGTAAAGGTTTGAAGGGTTAGACATGGAACATTTCAGCTGGTTTTCCCTTGCCGGTCTAATAAAATACGACCATATTCTGGGCGGAGTGCTGGTACTCCTGTTCATACTGTTTATCGGCCTGAGGGTAACAAAACATTACTCGAGAGAAGAATCGGTAATCCCCGAAGAGAAACCGTCGATGAACATTTTCTTCGAACTCGTGGGACTTGAGTTCCTCTTCAATACGATTGAAAACGTTTTCGGGTCCCGTGAAAAGGCGAAGAAATACTTCCCGCTTCTGGCCGGGTCGTTTTTCTTCATACTGTTTGCAAACCTGCTGGGAATGATCCCGGGCTTTCTCCCGCCGACCGGAAACCTGAACACCACCGTAGCGTGCTCGCTTCTCATATTCGTCATGTACAACTACTACGGAATAAGGGAGCACGGGCTCGGTTACATCAAGCATTTTCTTGGCCCGGTACTTTTCCTCGCCCCGCTTATGCTGATCATCGAGCTTATAAGCCACCTCGTAAGGCCACTGTCGCTGTCTCTCAGGCTTTTCATGAACATAACAGGCGACCACATGGTGCTCGGGGTGTTTACCAACCTCACGCATATACTGATTCCCATGGCTTTCGTGGGGCTAGGTATTTTCGTATCTTTTTTGCAGGCTTTTATATTTACTATACTTTCGACCATATATATCGCGCTTGCCGAAGCGCATGAACACTGACATAAACTTAGGAGGTAAGAAATGAGAAGGTTGTTTTCTTTTATAGGTCTTGCGGCACTGGCTTCGTTCGGCATTTTCGTTCCCGACGCGTTTGCCGCGACTGAGGGGGGCTTGGGAGAGCTGGCAAAGATGGGACTTGGAATCGGCGCCGGAGTAGGCATAGGCATAGCCGCAGGCGTCGCTGGAGTGGGTCAGGGGCTCGCCACGGCTTCTGCTGTTGACGGCATAGCCAGAAATCCGGGCGCTTCCGCGAAGATCCAGACACCCATGATTATCGGTCTTGCCCTGATCGAGTCTCTGGTAATCTACGCCCTGTTGATAGCGTTTCTGCTTCAGGGAAAAATCTGACGCATATAAGATAAAGACGGGGAATACCACTGCAAGAAGGCTATTCCCCGTCTTCTTATTACCTGCTGTTTTTTCACGGCCCGATACGCAAAAAGAACCCATTCTTTGCAGGTCTCGCCTTTTTTGTACCAGCCGTGCCCCTTGTGCAGACCACCTCTAAGATATAAAACTCCACAACCCCAGTCACGGGTCTATCAATACAATTACAACTTCTCTTTTTAACTTAATGTCTTATATAATAGACAGATAAATCTTTATTGCTAATAATATAAGACAATGAAATCGCAAGCACCAGAAACACTTCCCCGGGCAGCGCGACAAGCTTTAGTGAAACTCGGCGCAGATATAGCCGTTGCACGCAAGAAACGCCGCATTTCGACGGTTTCAATGGCGGAACGTGCCTTTATCAGCCGTGCCACGCTTTACAAGGTTGAAAAAGGTGATCCCACGGTCTCAATGGGCATCTATGCGACGGTTCTGGCTATCCTTGGTCTTGCCGGGGGTCTGGCTGAAGTCGCCGACCGCATCAATGACTCTTTGGGTCTCGATCTTGACGAGGAGCGCCTGCCCAAGAAAATCATGCCTGTCCGCCGAGTAAGCAGAAGGAGTCGCTGATGGCTGATACGATCGCGGAAAAAACCCGGGAACTTACAACTTGGATCTCGGAGCAAGGGCCTGAAGCCGATCTCGATCTGGCACGGGAGGCAGCACCGTTCTTTGCTCTGAAAAAAACAGGCCGAAGCAATAATTGACGAAATATCGGCTGCACTGAAAAGCTGGCAAAGCACAGCACGTCGCTTAGAGATGAGCTCCAGGGACATCGATACCTACGCCACGGCAATCCGAAGCAGTTAAAACATTAACGAGTGAATCACGCGTCTTTATGCAGGTTGGACAGGAGAAATTATCGGATTGTAAGCGAAACTTGAACCGTAACCGCTAGCCACGGCTACTTTGGGTAATTCTTCAACACAAAATCTAAAGCTTCCTCTTTCGAGGCAAGCCTGTTTTCAAGCTGGAGTTCTTCCACCCTTCCCAGTATTTTCGAAAAAACGGGGCCGGGAGAATATCCAAGATCTATAAGGTCCTGTCCGCTGAGAAGCGACGGGGGTTTTATTTCCTCCCTTCCATACTCTTCCATCTTTCCCCTGATGAAATCATAAGCATCAGTCAGTCCATGACTTGCCATGCAGTCAGCAAGATGCATCTGCATATGCTCCTCAAAATACGGAAGGGAAAGAAACCTTTTAAGGGTGCTTTCTCTCATGTTGAAAACATCCTTGAACTTAAGATGCTCAAGGATAAGCTCGGAAATTCTCTTTATCTGCTTTTTGGAGAATCTTAGCCTCCTGCAGATATCCTCAGACATCCTGGCCCCTACCCTGTCGTGTCCATTGAACCTTATCCTGTCAGACTCGCTGTAAGTAGGCGGCTTGCCAACGTCATGGAGAAGCGCGGCGACGGCAAGCTCCTCCGAGTAGCGACCGCCGGTGTTGCCGTAGAGCATGTCCATCACGAGGCAGGTATGCTCGAACACGTCTCCTTCTGGATGGAACTGAGGGGGCTGGCGAACTCCGTGCATACATTCGACTTCCGGGAGAAAATGCTCAAGGAGACCGCTTGAACTAAGAAGTCTGAGTCCGTTCCCCGGATTCCGGCGGGTGAGTATCTTGACGAGTTCTTCGCGTATTCTCTCCCCGCTTACAACAGATATCGCGGCGGCCTCGTCGCGTATAGCGGAAAGTGCCGCTTCGTCAAGCTCAAAATCGAGACATGAAGCGAAGCGAACCGCTCTAATCATTCTAAGCCTGTCCTCGCCGAACCTTTCCTCGGGGTCCCCTATGGTCCTGACAAGCCTCCGCTTAAGATCCCCTAGACCCTCCACGTAATCGTAAAGCTCCCGAGAAACCGGGTCGTAAAGCATTCCGTTTATCGTAAAATCCCTTCTGCGGACATCTTCTTCCGGGCTTTTCGTGTAATCAACGTGTTCCGGATGCCTTCCGTCGCCGTAGCTCGATTCCCTCCTGAAGGTGGCAACCTCGAACTTCATGTCTCCTTTTATGACCAACACCACGCCGAAGCTCTTTCCCACCGCCACGGTCTTTGAAAACGCCTGCTGCACCTGCTCCGGAGTCGCGCTTGTCGCTATATCGATCTCGTCGCACTCAACACCGAGCAGGGCATCGCGCACGCAGCCGCCCACGAAAAAAGCTTCGTGTCCCTTTTCCCCGAGGGTCTTTACGACCTCAAGAGCCCCCGCGAAATTTTTCTTCTCGAAATCAAGTTCCCTTTTCATAAATTCGCCACCATGGTGCGCAAACCGGTTAAATTATAGTTTTTAATTCTACCCGAATCACAATCCGCAAAGGCGGGTCAGGAGAAGAATGAACGAAAGGAACTTCCGCAATTTCCTCGTACAAAGGACAAAAGAAAACGGCTCAAGGTTGCTGTTTCAGAAAAAAGACGGATGGAGCTGGAAACAGATCACCTGGCCTGATCTCGTTACAGAGGTTGAAAGCATAGCATGCTTTCTTCTGAATTCGGGGTTCTCAACGGGAAGCAAAATTGTTGTTCTCTCGCCCAATACGCTGGCGTGTCTTTTTTTCGAACTGGCGGTATTCGCTCTGGGAGGGATCTGCCTGCCCGCAAGGAACACGAAGGAAGCAAGGGAAATCCTCGTTAACTCATCCGGAAACTGCTTTTTTCTTTGCGCAAGCGCGGATGAGGCGCGCGAACTCGTCGAGACCCCAGAGCTCGGAGAAAAGATAGAAAAGGTTTTTCTAAGCGTAAACGAAAAGATTCCTGTGGAGGAAAAAACGGTCAGTTACTCGAACGTCGTGAAATTCGGTTTTCTCGGCAGGAAAAAGCTCAGGGACGAAATAAACGCGATTGGAAGCTCGTTAAAAGGGGATTCCCCAGCCGTAATATTTGACGCGGGGGCCGCCGCGGACGAGAGCAAAAGCTTTTCCCATGGAGACATACTCGATCTCCTGAGTCTCTCAGAACAGGAACTGGGAGAAATTTCAATCGAGGACCAGACATTCTCCTACCTACCCGGCTGCAGTTCTTTTTCCAAGTTCGCCAATCTGCTTAATCTTCAGACCTCAGCCAGGGGGGCCATTGCGGAAGACTCGGAAGACTTTTTCGTCGATATCCCAGAGATAATGCCGGTTATGCTTTTTCTTCCGGGTTCCGAGATCGAAAATGTCGTTAACAGTCTCCGGGGCGGAAACGGTTCGGCAGACAATCTAAGAAGCGATCTCGGGGGAAGAATAAGGCTTCTGCTTACGGATGCCCTGCCGCCCGAGAGAACAAGGGACCTGCTGCTTGCGCAGAATATATCGGTCGTCAAGCTTGGCAGTCTTTCGGTCGTTCCCTGAAGATCAGACCTGCGGTTCGTTCTCCGTCCCCTCAACGCTGCAAAACGCCCTGCCCCTGCTTAACCTTAAAACCAGTTTTTCTTCGGGTTCAAGCGTCCGGGAATCCCGCACTATCTCTCCGCTTTTTTCCTTTGAGACTATGGCGTATCCCCTCTCAAGAACGCTGAAAGGATTCAGGGAGGTAAGTTTCCCCGAGTAATTCTCGATGCGTCGTTCAAGATTCTCGATCCGTGAGGTCATATGATGCCTGAAGCTTGTCGCGAGTCCGTCAAGCTGCATGGAGAACATGTCTACACGGCTTGTTAGGGAAAAATCGAGGCGCCGGCGGAACTGCGCGAGGTCTTCGAGAACCTCCCTTTTTTCCCTTACCGCAAGTTCGGCTGCCATTGAAGGTGTGGCCGCTCTCACATCGGATACCAAGTCAGCTATCGTCACATCCACCTCGTGACCCACGGCCGAGATCACGGGAAAGGGGGAAGCGGCGATTTTTCTGGCGACCCCCTCGTCGTTAAAAGCCCTGAGATCTTCCTTAGATCCCCCTCCCCTGGTCACGATCACCAGATCAAGCCCCTCCATGCCGTAAAGCCTATCAAGGGCTCTTGTTATCTCGGCCGGGGCGTTATCCCCCTGAACGCTCGCAGGAGAAATAACAATCTCTACATTGGGAGACCTCCTGTACACGACCTTGATGACGTCCCTCACGGCGGCTCCCGAAGGGGAGGTAACTACTCCTATTTTGCGGGAGAGAAAAGGAAGGGGGCGTTTTTTCGAGACGTCAAAAAGTCCTTCTTCGAAAAGCTTCTGCTTGAGCTTTTCAAGCGCGAGCGCGTCGGCACCAACTCCCTTCGGGTCCATCGCACTTACGTACAGCTGGTAAACACCGTTTTTCTCGTAAACCCCGACGCGCGCGGCGCAAATAACATCCATCCCGTTCTCCGGCGTGAACTTTATCTGCTGGTTGTCTCTTCTGAAGCAGGCAGCGGAGATCTGGCTCTTTTCGTCCTTCAGGGAAAAATACCAGTGGCCACTTGCGTAATTCCCCTTGAAACCGGAAATCTCCCCCGCAACCCATATTGTTTCCCTGCCGAACTCGAGCTCAATCGCATCCTTTATCGAGGAATTGAGTTCCGATACGCTGTAGATTTTCCTGTCCATTTCTAAACGTAAATTAATCGGTCGGGCAGCCGTTGGCAAGGCACGAAACGGGAAACCGTTAAAAGCTGAGGAGAAAATAAAAAAGCACTTTCCCGTGCGGGAAATTCACTCAAACAGATGCGGAGATTTAGTTTTCACCTTTTCAAGGATTTCGTCTGAAACCTTGAGATTTTCAAGATTCTTGAGATGAAGCAATTGGGAAGCCCGCAATTTCTTCGCACCTCTAAGATCGGCATCCCTCAAAATCGCCCCGTCGAAATTCGCAAGCTTGAGGTTAGCTCCGGCGAGATCGGCACCCGTTAGATCAGCGCCCAGCATGTGGGCCCCTTCAAGATTGGCCCCCCTGAATACCGCACCGCGGAGGTCGCAACCCTCAAGGTTCGCTCCGCGCATGTTCGCCTCGGAAAAATCCGCGCCTACCATGCTGCACCCCTTGCAGAAGGCAAGCTTGAGAGCTGACTTCGCAAACACGGCGCCGTCAAGATTAATCCCGTTAAAATTCGCCCAGCCAAGATCCGGGATAATATCGGGCTCCTCCTCCCGCCACCGGTTCCACGCGGCCGTACCCTCTTTTACCTTCAAGACATGTTCCGAATCAGCCACAGCATCCCACCACCAGCGATAATCCAAAAACCTTAAATGCGGACAGAAGTATGTAAACCGCGATCGCTATAAGTATCAGGCTTCGAAGAAGTCCCCTGATCCCACCTTTCACCCTGCGTCGCATCCTCTCTCCGCAGGAAAGACATATATCCGTTTTCGCCGTGGTCTCGTAACCGCACTCTTCACATCTTCTGACAGGCTGAAGCGACATCAAACTATCCTTTTTTCTTTCTTAACTAACCCTTTTCAAAGCGGAACTAAAAAAGTCCGGATGCACTTTGCCAATTTCCTCCGCAAGTTGCCCGATGACGTTCTTTATGTCCCATTGCGCTCCCTCCGACATCCGCAGATTCGTCAGATGGTACAGTTCCCAGAGATCAAAGCTGCCGCAGACTCTCCTGTTGTGGGCATTTGTCACAGCGTAGCTCGCCACGTCGGGAAAACCGGCGTCAACGAGCTCTTCATAGAACCGCTCGCTTCGCCTGACGGCTTCGAGCAGAAGCTCCTCCGTTCCCGATTCCGTAACATGCGGTGGAACCGTCACGCCCTCCCCCACCGAAGGCTCCTTTATGGTCCAGCTGACCTTCCTGTGCCTGAGCAGCTGATGCCACGCCGCCTCGCTCAGGACAAACTCCGCACTGTAGTTAACCGATTTGAATATGCCCACAGGGTTGTCATGCTTTCCGAGTTCTTCGACGGCCATTGAAAAAATCCTCTTGAGCTCCGGGGTGTTTTCGGAAAGGTGCCTTTCTATATCCCCGACCGAGAGCCCCGAGAATTCGAAAAGAAGGCCTCTTGCGATCTCCCTTAAGGCCTCGGCCTGGGGATTTTCCTTTCCCCGCCCCGTGTAGTCAAAAAGGGTAACCGAAGATCCGTTGCCGGGTGTGCTTTTCCCAGAGTCGCCGAGACTGCGTGAGAGTTCTTCAAGCGCCTCTCGTGTTCTGACTATGTAAGGGTTCTCGTCGGCGTACTTAACAAGCGTCGGAACCGAGAACTTGACCTCGCTTTTTATCTCCTCGGCCCTATTTCTTGCCTCAAGGTAGCGGCTTGAGAGAAGCGCGGAGAGGGTCTGCTCCATGGCCCTTGCGTTTGCCGTCATGCCGAGATTCGTAAGCGTTGAGAGATTAAGAGCGTACCTTGCGTCCTCAAACGCTATCTTCTCAAGCGCCCTGAAGTGGGCTTTTTCTTCCCTGCCTTCGGGAACGGGAAACTTTTTTTTCAGAAAATCAAATAGTTCGATGTTGAGCTGAGAGTAAACATCGTACTGAAAATCGCAAAGCTCCTCGAACTCCTTTTTAAGTGCGGGGTGCGGGTCAAGCTCCTGGGGAATATAGTTGTCGCCTTTGCGGGGTCTCTGGTATCTCTGCGAGTATTCGGTAAACGAGAGGAACTCGTTTGCGCACTCAAGCAGGGACGAGAAAAGCCTTGAGACCCTCTCAACTCCTATGTGCACGGTCGCGTGCTCGGCAACAGAAGCGTGACCGTAGTTAAGAACCCACTTCTCGTGGAACTTCTCCGCCCTGTCCCTCCCCATCTCCTGCTCCCTTATCACGGTGTCTATGTTTTCCCTGAAACTCTTGGGGCTTCTGCTTACGTAGGCGAAGATTACGGCAACGACTTCCTCGGGAATGTTGCTTATGGTGTAGATGTCCCTATCGAGATTCGAAACGTAACGTTCCATCTCCCGGGTGACGTCTTTATCATCCATTTTTATCTCGGCGGACAAGCCTGCTCTCCCGTTCCCCCTCCCATGGCTCCTGTGGTTCAGGAGACCGTATGGGTTTCCTTGAGTTTATCGACTATGTAAGGCATGACCTGGCTCGGGCTTCCGTATATGACGGCGCTTACGTAATCGTCGGCCGGAGTGTTCCTCTCGCCGATAATAACGACCTTGTTCCCCTTGTTCATGACCTGGAAGGGAAAAGACGCCACGGGCTCGATTTCCAGATTCGCCCCGACGATTATGAAAAGATCGCAGTGCTGAAGCCTCATCCAGGACTCCCTTATCTCCCAGTGAGGAAGCGGCTGCCCCGGAAAGGACAGCGGAGGCTTCATCTGATCGCTCTGGCATTCCTTGCATTTCGGAATGCCGGTCTTGCTGTCCTCAAGGGAAAGCAGAATCCCGTCGGTGCGGTAATCGTTTCCGCATTCATGGCAGTGGATCCAGTTTATCGTCGAGTATATCTCTATTATCCTTTCGCTGCCGGTTTTGTTGTGCAGGCCGTCGGCCGCCTGGGTAAGAACGCAGTCGACGTTGCAGAGAAACTCCATCTCGTAAATGGCTTCGTGGGCAGGAGAGGGCCTGGCCTCCGATATTCTGGGATAAAAATCCTTTATCTTTTCCCAGTACTCCCTTCTTACCTCCGGGCGATTCTTGAATTTCCCTATGTCGGGATTGAAGCTCAGGTCCGAAACGTCGGGCAGCCCGACTTCAAGAGAGAGTTCAACTCCCGTTAGAAAAACTATCTGAGAGGCTTCCTGTATCCACTTGACCGTCGCCGAGAGCGCATCCTGTTCCTGCTCGCTCATTTCAGGTTTTGATTATAACCGCTTGCGTTAACTGTCCGCAAATTGATCGCAGCCCGCCGACGCCGGGCGAATTCGGGACGCAAACACTCCGCGATAACACAATAAATCGGTTTAAATCGATTGGGGTTGAGCGGACAGGTAGAATATCGTGTCGTGGGCACAAAACCTAAGGAAATAAACGAATTTACCGAAAAAGCCCTTCAGATCGTCTGGGACAACGGTGAAGAAAGCATATTCTTTTACGACGAACTCAGGGAAATCTGTCCCTGCGCCACCTGCAGGAGGCTCAGGAAGAAAAGCAGGACCGGGAAACTTCCGTTTAAAAAACGGATACCCCTCGGAAAAAGTGGCTTGGCACCGGAGAGAATAGAGTACGTCGGGAATTACGCCATAAGATTCATAGGCGAGAACTGGTGCGAAACCGGATTCTACACATTCGATTTTTTAAGGGAAAACAGCGTTTCGGGTGAATAACGTCCCCGCGGCGAAAAATCACGCCCGTCGTGCGCTTATGGAAAGCCACTTTCTGGTAACAAAGTGGGTGCCGTCCTCATTCACTTCTCCGTGGAGAAGAATTGCCGGCTCAACAGCGTTTTTCATAGCATCGGAAACGGCCTCATCCGGGTAGCCGTGAAGGGCGCCGGCGGCATACTGCTGGAAGGAGCTTATGTACTCCCACGCTTCTTTCGTGAGGTCGGCGGCGAATTCCTGGGCGTCGATAAGGTCAAGCCCTACCTTGCCCACGAGTTCTTCGTAGTAGGAGCGGGAATGGAACTTTGCAGCCTCGGCTTTCCCCTCAATCTTTACTCTCTTCACTCCCTGTTTTCTCAGGAACTGGACGGCGTTTCTCACCTGGGTCCTGTAGAAAGGTATGGTCTCCTCGGGTCTTGCACCATCGTAAAAAGAGGTATTGAAGAAAAACCAGCCTCCGGGTTTAAGCGCTTTTTTGATCGCTTTGAGGCTCTTCAGTTGTTCCTCTTCGTTAAGGTAGTGTATGCCGTTGCCCCATATAGCCACGTCAAGGCTTTTCGGAGGCAGATCGAGCTCCTGTATGGATGAATTGATGAGGGTCAGCTTGTCAATCTCTTTTTCAAGTCTGCTTTTGGCAAGCTTAAGAGCTCCTGCCGACTGGTCAAGGCAGAACACCGCAGACTCCTTTAGATTGGCGGGTAGCATATCAAAGAAAAGCTGCGCCATGGTGCCCGCGCCTGTAGCGATGTCAAGGAACCTGTCGAGACTTTCTACCCCTCTGTCAACCATTGTCTGGATCCAGTCTCTGGTCATATCGCCGTTTACCTTTCTGTACTCCTCGGTATCGGCAAAAGGCTCATAATTGTAATCTTCTATATGCTCTTCCTTCATTTCTCTCCTCGGCTCTTGACCCACCCGCACAATCTATTTTTTATACCTTGAATTCTAACATAATAGCAACAAAAACATTAAAAAAATTGAGACTTACATAAATAACTAGAAAAAAAAGAAATGATAGAGCAGAGGAATCTAATCTTGTGTTAGGACAAATAGAACAACTGGTTTTAAGTCAGTTTGCAGTAAACCAGCTGCGACTGCCCTTCATTTCCTACTATATATGGAGTAGCAAGTATAATTACCTCCCAAAAAGCGGTTGGAGTAAAGAATTACAAGTATTCGGTTGTAGCTTTCCGTTGTCCTGATTGTGGTCATATAAAACTGCACGACTGGACGTTGTTGCAGAAGCTATTAGGTCTTTAAAAGAGACAGAGCTAATCGCAACTAACGTCCTATATGCTGGTTTGACACTACCGTGAGCATGCTATAGAGTCCTCGAACGCAGATTGTCGAGAGTTGAGGTGTTGTCATGAAGTCATTACCAAAAAATGTTTCAAACTATGCGAAGAGTCCGACGTTTTCCGAGTCCTCTATACCGGTAAACCTGCAGAAATCCCATAGAACCAAAGTCGATACTTGGGCAAAAATCGTCATACTGAAGGGAAACCTTCTTTATCGCATTCTCGCACCAGAGATTGAAGAAATTGAACTTTCGCCGGATATGCCCGGAATCGTGGAGCCGGAAGTTCCGCACGAAGTGGAGGCGATAGGCAGTGTTCGTTTCTACTTGGAGTTCTACCGTTAGCACCTGCGTCTTTCTTACTGTCTTTAAAAAAGATTTGCTTTATTTCAGCTATCTACAAAGCACAAATACTAGGGAAAGCAAAATGAGTAAAGATAAAAATCCATATCGGGTTGAAGTTCTACAAGCTGATTTGTCTAGTTTATGTATGTAGGTTCCAAAAAAATTAAAAGCTAAACCGAGGAACTTCTAAAACGATGAAAGAGGTCAGACTCCTCTTTTTTCTCCCCAGAATATTTTGTGAAGCTGCGGAAGCACCCTTACGTTCTCCATGCCATCTCGCAGGACTCTCTCGGCTATCCAGTCCGCCTTTGTACCGTAAACAGGCTGGAATATGATTGAAGCCCTTATGCGCCGCTTCGCCATGACACCCCTTGCGTATTCGTAGTCCGCACTGTCCGCTATTACGAACTTGAGCTGATCCTTTTCCTCCAAGGCGTCATAAAGCGAAAAATCCATCCTGGAGTCCATGCCCGAACCGGGGCACTTGCAGTCCATGCTCACAATCGAATTGGGATGGGAGAAAATTCCGGGCGGCTTCTTGTTCCCGCTCGTTTCAAGTACGACCACGAAATCCCTTTCAAGTAGAAATTCCGTTATCTCTTCCACTTCATCCCGCTGGATAAGCGGCTCCCCGCCGGTTATGCAGACGCGGGAGCATCCGTACTCAAGGATACTGCTCAGAACTTCGCTTGTTTCCATCTCCCGGAAGTCAGACCCCTCCACGGCGTACATGGTATCGCACCAGCTGCATCTGAGATCGCAGGCAAAAAGCCTGAGAAAAACCGTCGGCAGCCCGATATGGACCCCTTCACCCTGTATTGAAAAGAAAATTTCGCTTACCTTCATCGCGGTTATGCCTCGTATTGCGTCGGATCGTCCACGTCCGCTTCGATAAAAGCCTTTTTTCTCTCCCTGCACGAACTGCAGGTGCCGCAGTGCATACGGGAACCCACGTAGCACGACCACGTGTCTTCGAAAGGAACCCCGAGACGTGCTCCGAGTCTTACTATCCCCGACTTGTCCATATCTACAAACGGGGCAACTATGTTGAGGCGTTTGTTATCAGTCGCGAGTCTCTCCGCTTTCTCGAAAGCCGAAACGAACTCCGTCCGGCAGTCGGGATACACTCCCCTGTCGGAGCGATGCGCGCCGTAGAACACGGTGTCGCAGCCGATGCTCTGTGAATAGGCGACCGAAAGGGAAAGAAATATGGCGTTTCGGTTCGGAACGACTGTTGCCGAGAGGGTCTCGTAATTGCGCGCCGTCGCGGAAACCCTGGGAATCTCGACGTTCTGGTCGGTAAGCGCAGAGGCGCCGAAAAGAGTCCTTGCGGAAGAAAGATCGATTATGTTGGGGGAAAGCCCTAGACGGCGGCATATATTCTCCGAGGAGCGGATCTCCTTCTCGTGCTTCTGTCCGTAGATGAAGGTAAGAGGAAAGACTTCGTACCCTTCCCGAACCGCCTTGTAGCAGAGAGTGGAGCTGTCCACGCCCCCAGAGACCATGACAACCGCTTTTCCAGACACTCCCTTAATATTAAAGTCGAAAAAACAAATAACAATCCCTGTGACCGGAGCGGTCCCGAGCAACGGGCGGAGAAAACGGTAATTTAAATGGTTTCAGTATGTTGGCAGAAATAGATCGAAATTATATACTTATTCACCCGAGAGTCAGGGAAGCAAAGGCGGTCTCATGAGCAAAACAGAAAAAGAACAGGAACAGACCCTTCTTTTCGATGATTTTTCAAGCGTCTCGAAAGAAAGCTGGAAAAAAGAAGCCGAAAAGAGGGTTTCCTATAAAGATCTCATATGGCATACCGAAGACGGCATAGAGGTTGAACCCTTCTACACCGAAGAAGAAGCCAGGGACTCTTTCCTGGGGGAAACCCCGCTTCCGGGAGAATTTCCGTTCGTCCGGGGAACTAGCAGAAAAGATAACAGCTGGCTCCTTACAGAAGAGATAAAACTCACCACGCCGAAAGAGACTGCAGCCGCGGCCCTTGCGGCAATAGGGGGCGGAGCGGATTCTCTTACCCTTATCCCCCAGGGGGAAATGAAACGCAGGGCCCTCGAAACCCTGCTAAAAGATATAGACCCCTTGCGCATCAGCATAAACTTCGCCTTGAGAGAGGATCCGGAAAAGGCCTGCGCCCTTTTCATTTCCTCCTGCGCCAAAAAAGGAATCGACACGCAGGAACTAAGCGGAACCGTGTTCTTCGACCCTCTGTCGCATCTGCTTGAACACGGATCCCCCGCGAAGCCGCTTGATGAGAGTGTGGATAAAATCGCAAAAACCATCGGACATCTCTCAGACACCGCACCCGGCTACGCGGCGTTCTCAGTAAAAAGCTCGACGTTTAAGGACTCAGGCGCAACGATAACTCAGGAACTCGCTTTCACCATCGCCGCGGCGGTCGAGTATATGGTTATGCTCCGCCAAAGAGGCGTCGATGCGGACAGCGCCTGCCGCCACCTCGTTTTTTCCTTCTCCACGGGATCAAGTTATTTCGCGGAGATCGCCAAGCTTCGCGCCGCAAGAGCGCTCTGGGCAAACGTCGCCCGGCAGTTCTCCCCCGTCTCCGCTGAATCCACGAAAATGAGGATCCACTGCCGCACCACCGCCTTCAACAAAACCGTTTACGACCCGCACACAAACATATTGCGGACGGCGCTTGAAGCCATGGCGTCCGTAATTGGGGGGACGGACTCCCTGACCGTGGAGCCTTTTGACGCCCACTATCGGGAACCCGACGGATTCTCAAGGAGAGTGGCGAGGAACATTCAGCTTCTCGCAAGAAACGAATCCCACCTCGACGCGGTGACTGACCCCGGAGGCGGCTCCTACCACATAGAGAAACTGACGCAGTCCATTTCGCAGAAATCCCTCGAACTGTTTCAGGAAATAGAAAAAAAAGGCGGCTACCTTGAGTGCCTTAAAACCGGCTTCATACAGAACGCGGTCGAAGACAGCAGGAAAAAAGTCCTGAGCAACATTTCCCGGAGGGAGAAAACGCTTGTCGGGACAAACGAGTTTCCCAATGTGCTCGAAAAAATGGCAGGGAATATCCGGAAAACCCTCCCCGGGGAAAAGGAGATTAACGGTTCGGCCCCGATGGTAGCGCCTCTTACGGAATCAAGGGCGGCTCAAGTTTTTGAGAAAATAAGGCTTCTAAGCGAAGAATACGCGGAGAGAGCGGGCGAGGCGCCCAAAGTTTTCCTGCTTCACCTGAGCGATTCGCCGCAGACAGCCGCCAGATCGGTTTTCTCGATGAATTTCTTCGGATGCGGGGGGTTCGCGATAGTCGACGGGGCGGAAAATCCGGGCGCGGATGAGGGAGTTGCGGCAGCCTTGCGCGAGGACCCGCTTGCGGTAGTAATCTGCGGTTCCGACAAGGATTACGAGCAGTTCGCGGAAGAGGCCACAAGAAAACTCAAGGGCAAGAAAGCGGAAATAAAAGTCGTCGTTCCAGGTGATGGGCAAGACAAATGGGAAGGGTTGGCTCAGGCAGGTGTGGATGATTTTATCGATGCGGATTCGGACGTCCGCGATCTGCTTGAAAGATACCAGCAGTTGCTTTTCTCAGACAAGGTGGAACCATGAGACCTGATTTTTCGAAAATAAATCTCGGCTTCGCTTCAAACGGCAGCGGCAATGCGCGTGCGAGCGAAGATGTCGTAAGGGAATCACCCGAGAAAATAGACATAAAAACTTTTTATGTCCGAGACGATCTCAGTGATTCCGAACATCTGGGATTTGTCTCCGGAATTCCGCCTTACCTTCGCGGACCCTACCCGACCATGTACGTCACGAGGCCCTGGACCATCAGGCAGTACGCGGGATTCTCGACCGCGGAGGAATCAAACGCTTTTTACAGAAGAAACCTGGCCGCGGGGCAGAAGGGGCTTTCCATAGCCTTTGATCTTCCGACTCACAGGGGATATGACTCGGATCACCCCAGGGTTTCGGGAGACGTCGGAAAGGCGGGGGTAGCGATAGATTCGGTGCTCGACATGGAGATTCTTCTCGATCGAATACCCCTTGACCAGATCTCGGTTTCCATGACCATGAACGGCGCGGTCCTGCCGATCATGGCTTTCTACATAGTCGTTGCGGAACACCAGGGAGTGGGACCCGAGAAGCTGAGCGGAACTATCCAGAACGACATACTCAAGGAGTTCATGGTAAGGAACACCTACATCTACCCCCCCGAATTCTCGATGAAGATAGTCTCTGACATCTTCGAATATACATCGAAAAACATGCCGAAGTTCAACTCGATAAGCGTAAGCGGCTACCACATGGAAGAGGCGGGCGCCACGTCGGACATAGAGCTTGCATACACGCTCGCCGACGGCCTTGAGTATTTAAGGGCTGGCGTTGAGGCAGGACTCAACATTGACGATTTCGCTCCCAGAATCTCCTTTTTCTGGGGAATAGGCATGGACCATTTCATGGAAATCGCGAAAATGAGGGCGGCAAGGATGCTCTGGGCCAAAATCGTCAAGACATTTGAGCCCAAAAAACCGGCATCGCTCATGCTCAGGACGCACTGCCAGACTTCGGGATGGAGCCTCACGGAGCAGGACCCGTTTAACAACGTGACGAGAACATGCGTTGAAGCCCTGAGCGCGGTGCTCGGCGGCACTCAGTCACTCCACACAAACGCCCTGGATGAAGCGATCGCCCTTCCCACCGACTTTTCCGCCAGGATAGCGAGAAACACCCAGCTTTACCTTCAAAAAGAAACAGATGTATGCAGGCTGATCGACCCCTGGGCGGGGTCCTACTATGTCGAGCACCTGACTCACAATCTGGCGAGAAGAGCCTGGGAACTCATAATGGAAATAGAAGAACTGGGAGGGATGTCCAAAGCCATAGAAACCGGTTTGCCGAAAATGAGAATAGAGGAAGCGGCAGCACGAAAACAGGCGAGAATAGACTCGGGAAAAGACATAATAGTAGGAGTCAACAGTTATAATTCGGACGCGCAGGAAGAATTCGATATACTGGAAGTGGATAACCGCAAGGTGAGGGAGAACCAGATTAAAAGACTGCAGAAGCTCAAAGAAAAAAGGGACTCCGAGGCGGTTGAGCGCGCGCTTGGGAAAATCACCGAATGCGCAAAAACGGGGGAAGGCAACCTTCTCTCCCTGGCAGTTGAGGCCGCAAGGGAAAACGCCACCCTCGGAGAAATATCGGACGCGTGCGAGGAGGCATGGGGGAGATACAGGCCCGGATGGCGCACGATCTCGGGAGTGTATTCGTCGGAAATTTCGAAGGACGCCGGATTTGCCAAGGCAAGAGAGCTTGCCGACCGGTTCGCCACTCTAGAGGGGAGAAGACCCAGGATACTGGTCGCAAAAATGGGGCAGGACGGCCACGACCGCGGGGCGAAGATAATAGCGACGGGCTTTGCCGACCTCGGTTTCGACGTGGACATAGGCCCGCTCTTTCAGACCCCCGAAGAAGCGGCGAGACAGGCGGTTGAAAACGATGTCCACATAATCGGAATATCAAGTCTGGCCGCCGGCCACAAGACGCTCATCCCCGAACTTATAAAAAAGCTCGACCAGATGGGAGGCGACGATATAATGGTGGTCGCGGGAGGGGTTATACCCAAACGCGATTACGATTACCTCAGGAACGCCGGAGTCTCGCAGATATTCGGTCCGGGGACCGTGCTGTCCGAAGCGGCTGAAGCCATACTCGTGCCCCTGACAGAAACCCGAACATGACGCCGCAAAGAAAAACGGAAGCGGAAACTTACCGCCAGGGCATAGCAAAGGGAGAAATACCCGCTCTGAGCAGAGCGATAACCCTCGCGGAGAGCACCCTCCCCGAACACAAAAAGCTTGCGCGGGAGATAATCACGTGGTGCCTGCCGCGGTCCGGGAAATCCATAAGGGTGGGAATTACAGGTATACCCGGAGTCGGGAAGAGCAGCTTCATAGAATCTCTGGGTCTCTATCTGGCCCGCGAATGCGGAAAAAAAATAGCGGTGCTCGCAATCGATCCCACGAGCAGCGAGACCGGGGGAAGCGTTCTGGGTGACAAACTCAGGATGGAGGAGCTTTCCCGGCACGAAAACGTCTATATAAGGCCCTCCCCGTCGGCCGGTTCTCTGGGAGGAGTAGCAAAAAAGACAAGCGACGCCGTGATTCTCTGCGAGGCGGCAGGATTCGACACGATCTTTATAGAAACGGTGGGAGTCGGGCAGTCCGAAATTACCTGTCACTCCATGGTCGATTTCTTCATGCTGCTCATGATCACCGGGGCGGGAGATGACATTCAGGGAATAAAAAAGGGAATTATCGAGCTCGCTGACGCCGTATTGATAACCAAAGCGGATGGGAGAAACAAGAAAAAGGCGGAGCTTATGAAACAGGAAATGGAAGAGTCGCTGGGATTTCACAGACCACCCGAATCCGGGTGGGGTCCCAAGGCTCACGCCTGCTCCTCCGTTACGGGTTACGGAATAAAGGAAATCTGGCAGTGCGTCATGGACTATGAAGATCTCTGCAGAGAGAACGGATACTTCACGGAGAAAAGAAGAAAGCAGGCCAAGTACCGTCTGCATGAAGCGCTCGTCCAGAATCTTGAGGACAGCTTTTATGAGGACTCCCTCATAAAAGAAACGCTCGGAAAAGTGGAAAAAGAAGTAATGGAAGGAAAAACGGATCCTTACACGGGAGCAGCGAATCTGCTCGATCTTTATTTTGAAGGGCTTCGTCCACCTCGGCCGGCACAAGAAAAATGATTATAAAAACCCTCTCGCCAAAATACATAAACGAGATCGTGAAGATCGAAAACGAGTCCTTCATACTCCCGTGGCCGAAACAGGTGCTTGCGGATTACATCAAAAAATCCGGGTTCTTCTGCAATATGGCTATAAACGGAAGGGGCGAGGATGTTGCGGGCTACTCAATATCCACCCTTGTATACGACGAGATTCACGTATTCAAGATCGCCGTGGCATCCTGCCACAGGAGAAAGGGAGTCGCGATTGAACTGCTCTCAGACACGTTTAATTTTTATGAAAAAATGGGGGCTCTCTCGGTTATTCTCGAGGTAAGAACGACAAACACACCGGCGATCACGCTTTACGAAAAGCTCGGGTTTGAAATTCTTAGAACACGCGAGAACTACTACGGTAGGGGGAGAGGAGACGCATACGTGATGGGTCTTGCGCTTGACAGCTACTATCAGAAGTTTCTCTCAGCCACGTAGTCGGCAAGGCGACCTAGGGATTGCCTATAATCGTTCTGCGGTATCTCCTCCAGAGATTTTTTCGCTTCAACCACAAACTCTTTTGCCCGCTGTCTGGTCAGATCAACTCCGCGGTAGTGGGCTACCATCTGCGCTATCTCCGCTATCTCGGAACTATCGAGATCGTCTTCCTTATCAAGCGTCTCGATCACTTTGCGTTTCACGTCCCCCGGGGCGCTTTCAATTGAGTAGTAAAGCGGAAGGGTCATCTTTCGTTCAGCCAGGTCCTGTCCGGTCTTTTTCCCGAACTTGTTTTCCTCAGAACAGTAATCAAGCGCATCATCTATAAGCTGAAACGCTATTCCTATATTGCGTCCGTAGTGGGAAAGAGCCTTGACCGCTCCGTTTGAAGTATTCGCTAGAAGCGCTCCGGTCTCGGTCGAGCACTCAATTAGGGCAGCCGTCTTGTGGTCGATCACGGAAAAACAGAAATCCTCCGAGATCTCGACCATTTTTCTCTCGCTCATAATCTCAAGCACATGGCCCTCGGCAAGGCGCGATGAGGCCCTGGAAACCACTCTCAGCAGTTCAATGCTGCCGCAGCTGTATATAAGCTCAAGACCCCGGGCCAGCATAAAATCTCCCACCAGCACGGTGGGTTTGTTTCCCCAGACCATATTGGAAGAAGCGTTTCCCCTTCTGAACTCCGCCTGATCAACCACATCGTCGTGAAAAAGGGTGCCGGCGTGGAAAAGTTCAATCCCCGCGGCGGCCGCGATCCGGTCTTCCCCGTC
This sequence comes from Thermodesulfobacteriota bacterium, assembly GCA_965207685.1. Classification (GTDB taxonomy): domain Bacteria; phylum Desulfobacterota_D; class UBA1144; order Nemesobacterales; family Nemesobacteraceae; genus Nemesobacter. The sequence goes on from OZ242294.1 coordinate 1,166,523, forward strand.
GGTAAGCCCGCAGGCGGCGCTTGAGAGAAGGACTAGGGAGGGCCTGATTCTCTTTCCTCCTCCGCCAAGCAGGTACTTGGCTATTTCGTAAACCAGAGGAACGTCGGATTTTATGAATTCATCGATTTTCCTCTCCGTTTCGGCGAGGCTCGGGTGAATTATCTCAATTATGTCTGAGAACTCCATCGGACGGTTAGACTATATGAACGAACCCGACAAGTCAAAGACTGGACACCGCCGTTAACCTGATGTAAGTTTCCTTTTTCAAATGAAATTTTTCGTAAAACAGCCCGCAAGAGCGTAACGGTAAACCGCTTTGAACCTGTTTGATATCTTACTCTTATTCGTGATCCTAGTCTCCCTCGGGGCAGGACTCAGGTCAGGCCTCATAAAGCAGATTTTCTCCTTGACCGCCATAATAGGGGGAATAGCGCTGGGCTTTTTCTTTTATGAGCCGCTTGGGACTATTCTGCTTGAAAAAAACATTATCGCCGAACCGAGAATCGCCGATATTCTGGGATTTCTGATCGTAGCCTGCCTTGCGTACATGCTCATACATTACCTTTCCCATTTCCTGACAGATCTGCTGGAAAAGATCAAGATGGGATGGATTAACCATCTCCTCGGGGGGGCGATGGGTTTTATAGTCGGTTTACTGCTCTGCTACCTCTTGGTAACCGGGGTAAAGCAGTTTGTGGATGAGGATGCTCCTTTTCTCAAGAATTCCGTTCTGGCTCCCAAAGTCATCAGCGGATATCACATTATCAGGGAACAGGCGCCGGATGATCTTGACGAGAGCCTGGAAAAACTCCGGGAACTGCGGGAAGGAAAACGGGAGCCAGACTTCGAGTGAGCGAGGATGAACCGCGGAATTCTGATAGGAATCCTCTCCGCAACACTTCCTAGGAACCCCGAAACTCTGAGCCCCTTTTGAAGCCGAACTATGGTTTCTTCAACCACTGTTAGTCAGTATTCCCTTAATTAACTGCGCCGATTCAGTTAGACTCTTATGTGAAGAGCGTTTCGTCCACAGCCTTTCTCTAGAACAGCTCGCGACATGGTTTCGATAACTACTCTTGACGAATTCATCATAAGAAATCAGTATGAATTCCCCTATTCCACCGGGGAGCTCTCCAGGCTGCTTCGGGATATAGGGTTTGCGGCGAAAATAGTTCACAGGGAAGTAAACAAAGCCGGTTTGGTTGCGGACATCCTGGGCAAAACGGGCCAGGTAAACATCCAGGGAGAAGAGGTAAGAAAACTCGATTCCTACGCGAACGAAAAGTTTCTGACCGCACTTGAACACGGCGGAGAATGCGCGGGGGTAGCGTCTGAGGAAAACGAGGATTTCATAGCATTTTCCGACGAGAACTCGAGAAACTCAAAATACGTAATAGCCATTGATCCTCTCGACGGATCCTCCAACATAGACGTGAACGTATCGGTTGGAACCATATTTTCCGTATACAGAAGAACGTCAAAGATGTTTTCCCCGTGTCTCAAGGAGGATTTTCTGCAGCCGGGCAAGGCCCAGACAGCCGCCGGATACATAATATACGGCTCTTCGACCATGCTGGTGTACACTACCGGCCACGGAGTAAACGGGTTTACCCTTGACCCGTCGATAGGAGAGTTCTGCCTCTCCCATCCGAACATAAAGATCCCGAGCCACGGCAATATTTTCTCGGTCAACTACTACAACTACTCGAAATTCCCCGACAGAGTAAAGGAGTATCTCGATCACTGCAGAGACGGAGATGGCAATTCCAGACTTTCCCTGAGGTACGTCGGGTCCATGGTAGCAGATATACACAGGAACCTGCTCAAGGGAGGAATATTTCTTTATCCGAAAACCTCGGATTCTCCCAACGGGAAACTCAGGCTTCTCTACGAGTGCAACCCGATGGCCTTCATCGTGGAACAGGCCGGAGGAGCGTCGTCAAGCGGAACGGAAAGAACTCTTGACATTCAGCCAACGGAACTTCACCAGAGAACCCCCATATATATAGGTTCCTACAACATGGTAAGCAAATTCCTCAACTTCCTGAAGGACACCAAAGAACCTGAGGAGGAGTAAAAATGGGTGAAAAAATAAGCTTCGGGCTTACCGCCCCCCTTCCGGGAAAACCGGTTACGGAACTCGTGGACTTCGCTGTCCGCTGCGAGGAGGCCGGTTTCGACGCCGTGTGGTATCCAGACCACATATTGTTTATGGCGAAAAAACTGACCCCCGAAGTATGGTCGGTAATCACGGCCGCGGCAGTAAAGACTGAAAAAATCCGCCTTGGAGCCATAGGGGATCCTCACAGGTCCCATCCCGCGATGTTCGCCCACAGACTCGCGACCATAGACAACCTCTCGGGGGGAAGAGCGTTCAGCTGCCTCGGGTACGGGGAAAAAATGAATCTTGACTACTACGGCATAAGCTGGAACAGGCCCCTCGCTCGTCTTCGGGAGTCCGTGCCGCTTATGAGGCGGCTTTGGGCCGGGGAAACGGTAACCTTCGAAGGGGAATTCTTCTCTCTCAGCGAAGCTGAAGTAAGGGTAAGCCCCGTTAACGAAAAAGATGTTCCCGTATACATAGCCGCAACGGGACCGAAGGCTCTCGGGGTCGCAGGAGCACTCGGAGACGGCTGGGTAACAAACGCAATGCCCACATGGGTTTTTTCGAGCAAACTCGCTGAAGTGGAAAAAGCCATGGCTGAAAACGCCACGGCGGAGAACTTTGAGAAGTGCATATATATTTTCGTGTCCATCGCCGAGGACAAGGATACGGCCTACAAGACCCTTGACAGAATAAAGCACGCTATAATCTGGCCCGACGTGATAGAGGAAGCCGGGTACGACCTCGAAATAGAGCCGCAGTACAAAGGGCTTTCCTATACGAGCATAATGCCTAACGATCAGGACATGCTAGCCAGATTCCGCCAGATGGGGGAAAAATACTACACGAGGGATATACTGTCCGACTTTGTTATATACGGAACGGCCGGCGACGCCATAAAAAGATTCGAAGAGTACATAGAAGCCGGAGTCACCCACTTTATAATCAGGGATTTCAGTCCCGATCTGGAATACTCCTTCAACGCCCTCGCGGGAGAGGTAATAGGTCACTTTAGGTAGGGGCCCGAGACTGCTCAGGCAATCGTGATTTCCCGCTCCAGGTAGACATTCTGAACGCTCTTTAGAAGCGCTACCCCTTCCTTAAAAGGTTTCTGGAAAGATTTTCTTCCGCTTATGAGCCCCATCCCTCCAGCCCTTTTATTTACAATGGCGGTTCTTACCGCATCTGCAAGATCGTCCGAACCAGAAGCTCCTCCCGAATTTATCAGCCCCAGCCTCCCCATGTAGCAGTTTGCAACCTGGTAGCGGGTGAGGTCTATGGGGTGGTCAGAGGTAAGGTCTGAATAAACCCGATCGTGGGTCTTTCCGAAAGAAAGAGCCGTAAAGCCTCCGTTGTTTTCCGGGAGCTTTTGCTTGACTATATCCGCCCCTATGGTCACCGACAGGTGATTCGCCTGCCCCGTGAGATCGGCCGAAACATGGTAATCGGCCTCATCCTGCTTGAAAGCCGGGTTTCTCAGATAGGCCCAGAGTATGGTTGCGAGCCCCAGAGAATGGGCATGACTGAAAACTTCCGATATTTCCTGGATCTGACGGGAGCTTTCCTCGGAACCGAAATATACAGTCGCCCCAACTGCTACTGCCCCCATCTGGAAGGCCTGATCCACGTTTCCGAAAAGAATCTGGTCAAAAGTATTAGGATAGCTCAGAAGCTCATTGTGGTTGATCTTGGCTATAAAAGGAATCTTGTGCGCGTATTTCCTTGAAACAGAGGCCAGCGCCCCCACGGTCGAGGCAACACCATTACATCCCCCCTCCATGGCAAGTTTCACTATGTTCTCCGGATCGAAATACATGGGATTCACCGCAAAAGATGCTCCCGCGGAGTGCTCAACTCCCTGGTCCACCGGCAGAATTGATACGTATCCCGTTCCCCCGAGGCGACCGTGGTCAAGGATGGTCTGCAGGTTCCTTATCACTGCGGGCGATCGGTCGTTCTGCACAAACACCTCGTCCACGTAGTCCGGGCCGGGGAGATAAAGGTCTCTTTTGCTTATCGTCGTGCACTTATGACCGAGCAGGTATTCAGAGTCCTCTCCCAGCACCGCCTCTATATCTTTGACTCTCTTGAGTTCTTTTATGGCCATGGGTTCTCCCTTGAAAAAATCTTAAGATCCTACTGAAATAGATACCTGATCGGGCCCTAGCTGTCACTGAGAATCGATATTCCCGGAAGGTCAGATCCTCCGAGGAATTCAAAACAGGCCCCGCCCCCGGTTGACACGTGGGTTGCTTCGGAGAACTTGACCCCGGACTTCTTAAGTGACGCCACGCTGTCTCCTCCTCCGAGAACCGTGGTGGCTCCCCTCCACGTGGCAAGCGCAAACGATCTGGCGATGGCGCTTGTGCCGTTTGAAAAATCGTCCACCTCGAAAAATCCCATTGGACCGTTCCAGAAAACCGTGCCTTCCCCCTTTATATGCGAAGTGAATTTCTCCACCGTCTTGGGCCCTATGTCAAATGCCGTCATGTCGTCGGGAATTTCCGCTCCCGTAACCACTACACGCATTTTTCTGCCGCCGGCGGCCTCGGCCATCACGTGATCAACAGGCAGAAGGATTTTTTCCTTGTAGGTTTCAAGGGCTTCCCGGGCCCAGCAAATCATCTCCTTTTCCACGGAACATTTCCCGACGCTAACCCCGCGCGCCGCAAGAAAAGTATAGGCCACCCCGCCGCCCACAAGAACCCTGTCCGCCTTTTTTATTATGTTCTTCAGTGCCCCCATCTTGTCCTTTATCTTCATGCCCCCGACAATGACTAAGTAGGGTTTTTTGGGTCTCTTTATCAGACGGTTCAGGAACTTTATTTCATTTCCCACCATGAGGCCCGCGAGCTTTTTCTCGAAGTGAGCGGTCATTCCGTAGGTGGAGGCGTGGGCCCTGTGCGAAGTGCCGAAAGCTTCGTTCACGTAAATATCGGCCAAAGAGGCGAGTTTCCGCGAGAAATCCGCGTCGTTTTCTGCTTCCTCATTGTGATATCTTAGGTTCTCAAGGAGCATCACTTCGCCGTTTTTGAGTTTCTTGGAGGCATTCTCAACCTTTCTGCCAACAACCGCGCCCGGAAAGCGGACCTTTATCCCCAGGAACTCGTTAAGCCTTTCCGCCACCGGAGCCATTGAAAGATCTTCTATCCTGCGTCCTTTCGGTCTTCCCATGTGGGAAGCCAGTATTACCCTGGCCCCGCATCTGGTAAGGTAATCGATCGTGGGGATAGTGCGTCTTATCCTGTAGTCTTCGGTTATCTTTCCGCCCTTTACGGGAACGTTGAAATCAACCCTTACGAAAACCCTTTTCCCCTCATACTCCGAGCAGGGAAGGTCGGTTACAAGAAGCTTTTTCTTCAAAGCGTTTCCCCCACGAGTTCTATAAGATCAACCACCCTGGAGGTGTATCCGTACTCGTTGTCGTACCAGGCGACAACCTTGACTAGGTTATCCTCCACCACGGAAGTCAGCATGGAATCAAAGGAACAGGAATGGGTGTCCCCCACAAGATCGGAAGAGACGATTTCGTCCTCGACGTAAGCTAGGTAACCGCTAAGCGTTCCTTCAGCCGCTTCCTTGAACTTGGCGTTCACCTCATCTGCGGAAGTTCCGTTTTCCACCTCGCAGGTAAAATCCACAAGCGACACGTTGGGCGTGGGCACCCTTACAGCTACCGCGGAGAGTTTCCCCTTCAGTTCGGGAAAAACAATCTGTATGGCGTTTGCGGCCCCCGTGCTGGTGGGGATAATGGAGAGGGCGGCAGCTCTCGCCCTTCTTTTATCCTTATGCGGAGTGTCGAGTATTCTCTGATCGTTCGTATAGGAGTGTATCGTGGTCATCTCTCCACGCCTGATCGAGAAATTTTCGTGGAGAACCTTGACCAGCAGCCCGAAGCAGTTGGTGGTACAGGATGCGTTTGAAATCACGTCATGACTTTCGGGTTCGTAGTCATCATCGTTTATGCCCACTACCGTGGTGAAATCCACCTTGCCGCTTGCCGGCGCGGTAATTATTACCTTTTTCACGGTCTCGCCCATGTGCGCCGCGGCGGCCTCGCGGGTTCTGAAAATGCCGCTTGCCTCTGCCACTATCTGCGCTCCCGTATCGGCCCAGGGAATATTCGCAGGGTCTCTCTCCGAGAACACCCTTATGAATTTTCCATCAACTGTTATTCCCTCACCGTCGCACTTTACTTCTCCCGGATAGCGGCCGAACACCGAATCGTACTTGAAAAGATGGGCTAGGGTTTCGGTATCTGTAATATCGTTTATTCCCACGAACTCAAGGTCTTCTCTGCCGAGACCGATTCTGAGTACGTGTCTTCCTATTCTTCCGAAACCGTTTATTCCAACCCTGATGGACATCGTAAAACCTCCGAAACTTGACTTTGAACTTCGCAAAAATTATACACTTGCTTGCTGTTAGTCAAATAGAGAAATCAATTAATTTGCAGGGAATCTCTCCCTCCCGGCCCCAATGTTCTCAGATGGGTGAAATGTCTCAACCGCTTGCCAACATCGTCAAGAGCCAGATAAAGACAGGGCACGAGGTAAAGTATGACGAAGGTCGAGAAAACAAGTCCGAATCCCAAGGAAGCCGCCATCGGAGCGAGAATGCCCGCCTGTCCCTTGTAGGCGAACATCAGGGAAAAAAGTCCCGAGAAAGTCGTAAGCGTGGTGAGAACGATAGGGCGGAAACGATACCTAGCGGAAAATACTATCGCTACCACCTTGCTCGGCATCTTTTTCGCCCTTCGGTTGATAAAATTCAGCAGCAGCAAGCTGTCGTTGACCACTATTCCCAGAAGCGCAACCATTCCTATTATGGCGGGAAGCGTCATGGGTTCGCCACGCAGCAGAATCGCTATGATCACTCCCGTAATGCAAAAAGGCAGCACACTCATTATTATAAGGGGCTGAAAGGTGGAACGCAGTATGCTTGCGAGAATGAGATAAATGAGAAGTAAAGCCAAAAGCGACGCTTTTTTTATGTCGCTTATAGCTTGAGTATACTGCTCCTCCTCCCCTGCGAACCGAAACGAGTAGCCCGGGTAGTTCTCCAGAAGACCGTCGAGGTGACGCGAAAGATTTGCGTTTACCTCCCTTGAAGTAGTCGTCTGGTTGTCCACTTCGGCTGTTACGGTGACCGTTCTTCGAAGCTTCTCCCTTCTTATCTCAAGCGGCGTCTTGGACTCCGTTATCTCCGCCACGGTGCCGATAGGGACCCGCCTTCCGAGAGGAGTCGGGACCTGGTGCGATTTCACCGAGAAAACACTGGACTCTCCTTTTCCGTATCGCAGATTTATCTCAGCCTCTTCCTCACCCACTCTGGTCTTCGCAACCGTGAGACCGTCTCCGAGAGCCTTGATTTCCCGCGACACGCTCCACTTGTCAATACCGAACACCCCGGCTTTTCTCTCGTCTATCTCAACTCTCGCCTCGGGCTTCCCGTAAACAAGATTGCTAGTCGCGGCACTCACCCCCGGCTGACTACTCAGATACTCTCGGACCCGGGAAGCTATTTCCATCAGCACCGGTATGTCATTCCCACTTATCTTGACGTCCACCGGTTTCCCGGTAGGGGGACCCGTCGTCGTTACGAAATCAACCTGTTTGGCTCCCGTCACCGTTTCCCTTACCCTGCTCTCCGCAACCTCAGAGAGTTCAAGCGCGTTTTCTTTTCTGGCGGAGTAATCTTCGTATTCAACCAGAACCGTGGCCACGTGGTCTCCGGTGGAAAACATATTGTCAGGGTCCGACATATCCAGGCCCACCATGGATAAAGTGTTCCTCAGAACATGAGTGGGGACGCTGTGGCGCACGGCTTCTTCAACCTGGGCTACGGAAGCAGCCGTATGCTCCAGGCTGGACGAGGGGGGATTCTCAACCCTTATCATTATTTCCTCGGTATCGTGAAGGTAGAACATCACGTTGGGGATCCGGACAAACATAAAGACCGAAACGGCAAAAATAACCGTGAAACACCCTATTACCGCATAGCGGTTTCTAAGCGCAAACAGAAGTCCCCGCAGATAAAGGCCTCTTACGCGCAGAAGCGGCGCGTTTCCGCGAGGAGATCTCGTCGTGCGGTTTGCCGGAAGCCAGTCGGCGCAGTGAGACGGCATGATCACCAAGGCTTCGAAAAGGGAGAAACAAAGAGCGAAGATCGCAACTTTGGGAATTACGGAAAGAAACTGTCCGATGAGCCCCGTGGCAAGAAGAAGGGGGGTAAACGCTGCAATATTGGTCAGCACCGTAGCGACCACGGGCCAGGCAACCTCTCTTGTGCCTACCACCGCCGCCCGCAGCGGTTCCATTCCCCTTGATATATATCTCTGGACGTTCTCAACGACGATTATGGCATCGTCCACCACCATACCCAGCATCATTATAAGACCGAACATGGAAAGGACATTGAGCGTTGTGCCGGTCATCTTCATTAATATCGCGGCCCCCAGAAAAGAAACGGGAATCCCCAGAGCGGCTATGAAGGCTGCCCTACGATCAAGAAAAAGAGTGAGGAGGATTACTACCAGAACAAACCCCAGACCCCCGCTTTTAAGCATGGTCTGAAGGCGGCTTTTCACCCAGTGTGACCTGTCAAACGCCAAGGCTATCTCCACATCTTCGGGGAGCTCGCTTTCGTACTTTTCGGTAAGCTCCCTTATGCGGTCGACGGTATCGAGGATATCAACGTCTTTCTGTTTCTCCACCCAGAAAGTAATCGCAGGACGACCGTTTATCCTCGATCTCAGGTCCTCTCGCTGTTCCCCGAGAGTGACTGTCGCCACGTCGCGGAGCAGGACATGTTTACCCTCAATGCTCCTGGCAACCGGAATATCGAGAAGATCTTCCACAGATCTTATTTTTCCCTCGGTTCTAAGCAGGAAATCAGAGCTGTTCCGAGTAAAGTTCGCCCCGGGAATATCCAGATTTCTTGCGTTGATGGCATCTGAAACCTCCTTAATCCCCAGTCCAAACTGCACCATCTTCGGGTAATCCAGATACACCCATATTGCCGGGTCAGGCAGTCCGACGGAAGTTACGTTTTCAACACCGTCTAAAAGCCCAAGCTCATCCCGCAGTCTCCTGGCGTTACTATAGAGAATATCTCTCGGCATGTCCCCTGAGATTGAAACGCTCACCAGCGGAAAACTCGCCTTTTGCTCTTCTGTTACGGGTTCTTCTGTATCCTCGGGAAGATCGTCTGCTATCAGGTTGATCTTGGAATCAATCTCCCAGGCAATCCTTCTGGTATCTTCCCCCGGGTAAACCTCAGCCGTAACCCGCGAGAACCCTTCGGAGGAAACGGATTTTACGATCTTGACGCCGGAGACGTTTTTTATCTGCTGCTCAATTGGAACGCTTACAAGATTCTCAACGTCTTCGGCGGAAGAACCCGGAAAAGACGTGGTTACCGTCACCATTTCGAGTTTTACGGAGGGAAACAGTTCAAGGGGAAGAGAAAATGAAAACAGAAGCCCTATAAGTATTATGGCTCCCATCAGCAGGTTTACGAAAAAGGAGTTTCTTACTGAAAAATCGGCGACGTGCATAGAGAATCAGTCAATAATGCCTAGTGTGCGCCCGATGCGGATTTGAAACCTTGTTTTGCCTTGTTAAACAGAACTTCCACCCGGTCTGCGGTAAACCACAGCATCAAAAAGCCTTTTGTAATTTTACCGGATAATAAAACGCCGACTAATTCCCCGAAAACCCCCGGAAATTCCGAAACGGATACCGGGAATCTACTGTTGCTCGTGTCATCCCCGGGACAAATGTCTCAATTGCCGGGTGCGGATTGAGTTTTTCTGATTCCCGTAGTATCGTTTCACGGTGATGAAAAATCTTAACGTATGCATTCTGGGAGCAAGCGGCTACACGGGAGCGGAACTCATAAGGCTCCTTGGGGGACATCCCCGGGCCAGCATTTCGCATCTAACAGCGGCAAGGCACGCAGGTCGCACTCTGGCCGAGGTCTTTCCGCACCTTGGGGAAATAGCCGATCTCGAGCTCAGCAGTTCGGACCCCTCGCTCATCCCGGACGATACCGACGTGGTATTCGCCGCGCTTCCTCACGGAGCATCGGCCGAGCTTATAGAAAAAATCTACGAAAGGGACGTAAGAATAATTGATCTCGGGGCGGATTTCCGTCTCAGGGAAGGCACCTACAGGGACTGGTACGGGGACCATCCGTGCGCCCATCTTCTCGAAAACGCCGTCTACGGAATCCCCGAACTGCATGCGGAACAGATCTCGGAGACAAAACTGGTGGCAAACCCCGGATGCTATCCCACTTCTTCAATCCTTCCACTCGCACCGCTTCTCGAAAACGGCATGGTGGAAACTGAGGGGATTATAATTGATTCCAAATCCGGAGCTTCGGGAGCAGGGAGGAACCCTTCGCTTGATCTTCATTTCTGCGAAGTCTCCGAAGGAATGAAGGCCTACAAGGTAGGCGAGCACCGTCATACCCCTGAAATAGAGCAGGGACTCTCCGATTTCCTCGGAAGCAAGGTGGAAGTTGCTTTCACCCCGCACCTTGTACCGATAAACAGGGGAATACTCTCGACAATATACGTAAGCCTCTCGGGAAGCCATAAGACCCGGGAACTGCTGGACGCTCTGGGACAATTCTACGAGAACTCGCCCTTCGTGAGGATTCTCCCCGAGGGGACTTTTCCGAACACCTCCTGCGTCAGGGGTTCAAACTTCTGCGACATAGGTGTAAGGACGAACCCGGGGAAAAAAACCGCGATAATTGTCTGCGCCATAGATAACCTGGTAAAGGGGGCATCGGGACAGGCGATACAGAGCATGAACATCATGCTTGATCTTCCCGAGAGCCTGGGACTTGACTCCGTCCCGCTTTATCCCTGATTTGGGCGGTAAATACATGCTGCCCGCCTACATATACAACTCGGCAGGCGGTTCCCGGACATCCCGTCAGAAATCCCGAAGCGTCCTTATCCTCTCCACTATTGAGGGAAGGAGCTCAATCACCCTGTCAATTTCCTCCGAACGGGTAAAACGGCCGAAGCTGAACCTGACCGAGCAGAGCGCCTCCTGTTCTTCGAGACCCATGGCCATCAACACATGGGAAGGATCAACGTTTCCTTCGGAGCAGGCCGAACCAGTTGAAACCGCCACTCCGGCGGTATCGAGATTCATCACCACCGAATCACCGGGAGTACCGGGAAAACCGACGTTGAGGGTGTTGGATACCCTGGCGGCGGGATGTCCGTTCAGGTAAACATCTTCTATTTCCCGGGAAAGCTCCTCGAAAAGACGGTCGCGTAGCCTCCCCAGCCTTTCGTTTTCCGTCTCAAGCTCCCCACGCAAAAGCTCGCACGCATAACCGAATCCGCAGACGGCCGCCACGTTCTCCGTTCCAGATCTCTTTCCCCTCTCCTGCCCCCCGCCGTGCACGAAAGGCTCAAGGCCGACCCCTTTTCTCAAGTAAAGAGCTCCCGCCCCCTTGGGACCGCATATCTTGTGGGCGGAAAAAGACGCCATGTCCACCGGCAGACCGGCAAGATCGATTTCCATTTTCCCCAGAGCCTGAACTGCATCTGTATGGAAAACCACCCCCCTCTCGCGGGCAATCTCTCCTATATCGGGAATCGGACTTACAACTCCGGTCTCGTTATTCACGTACATGCAGGAAGCAAGAATCGTGCGCTCGGTAATGGCTTCCCGGAACTGTTCGGGGAAGACCCGTCCGAAGGAATCCACGGGAAGATAAGTGACCTCGAAACCCCTGCGTTCAAGAAACCTGAACGTCTCAAGACACGAGGCGTGCTCGACCGCGGTCGTAACCAGGTGGTTTCCCCTGTCAGAAAGGGCATAGGCCAAGCCTTTTATGGCAAAATTGTTACTTTCACTGCCCCCCGAGGTAAAAACTATTTCTCCCGGCCTGGCCCCGAGATAACCCGATACTCTCTCGCGGGCGCAATCAACCGCCGCGCGCGCGACGCTTCCGGAAGAATGAATGCTGGAAGGATTCCCATAATTTCCGGCAAGATATGGAGTCATCTCTTCCAAAACGCGCGGGTCAAGGGGCGTGGTCGCGTTATAGTCAAGATATATGGAACTTATGGAGTTAGGCGGCATCTTCTCACCGTCAGTCAAACAGCATATCTGATACCGGATAATAACCGATAGACCACGTAAATCACGGCGACACACAGTCGCAAGCAAGCTTTAGAGCAGGTCAGGCTTGTCGGTGATAATCCCGTTAATTCCAGCCCCGGCCAGCTTTTCGCCTCGCTTCGGATCGTTAACCGTCCAGCAGCACACAAAAAGACCTCTTCTTCGGGCTTTAGAAACAAGGCGACGCGTCATAAAACGGTGATTCGTAGCAACTACCCGGCAGCCCAGAGAAAGAGCCTTCTTCACGCACCCGAAGCCGAAAACCGTAATGAGCCCCGTAGTAACGGAACGATCAAGCTCCCTTACCGCACGAAGACAGTCCTCGCGGAAAGAAACCACCGCTACATCTTTTATAAGACCATGGGCTTTTATAAGCGAGATCGTTTCTTCTTCCGTGCCCTTTTCCTTAAGCTCGACCACCAGTCCGCAGCGCCCCGCGAAATTCTCAAAGACCTCTTCAAGGGTCGGTATCCGCTCCCCGAAACCGGCGTCAAGAGATCGAAGCTGAGAAAGCGTCTTCCCTGAAACGGCCCCCTTACCGTCCGTGGTCCTGTCGACCGTCCGGTCGTGAATGACGACTAAGCGGCCGTCAAGACTCTTTCTCACGTCGAACTCTATCACCCCAGCCCCCATGTCCAGAGCCCTGCGGAAAGAGCGAAGAGTGTTTTCCGGTTCGTAATGACTCGCGCCGCGGTGAGAGATAAGCAGGAAATCTTTTTCGAAAAAACCTTTCATGGAATTTGGGGGAATTACCTGAACAGGTCATGGGCCGGATCTCTGATCAGTTCATCCGAACTTCCTTCCCCCCGGATGTACTCAATCCCACGCGCTACCACGACGGGCAACGCTGCGGTTTTCTCCATCAGTAAACCCGCGGCACACGCCACCTGGTCCGCGGTCGCCATCTCGGTTGCCGTAAGCAGAAGACCCTTGCTATCGGTCTCTCCCCTGTGGTCAGAAAGTGGCCTCATACCGCTACAGCCAATGGCGATATCGGTAAGTCCTTCCCGCCAGGGACGCCCCACGGTATCGCTTATTATGACGGCCACGTACTTTCCGGTTTCCTGTTCTATATGTTTTCTTATAGTGCCGGCGGAGCGATCGGAATCAAGCGGAAGAAGCGTGACATCCTCGCCCCCGGAAACATTTGAAGCATCAACGCCGGCGTTTGCCAGCACAAGCCCTCCGGTTGTCTCAACTATAAGCCTTCCCTTGCCGCTTTCTCTCTCGTCCATTTTCACGATTCTCCTAGTTTCCCCCAGAATCACTTCCACCAACCTCGGATCTTTTGAAACCTCCTTGGAGACCGTAACCGCGAAACCCGAAGGTTCCACCTGAGAAAGATTAACGACCCTGCCTTCGGCCTTTGAAACCACCTTCTGCGCAACTATAACTATATCTCCGTCGAGAAACGAAAATCCCTCACGGGCGGCGGCGCGCAGAATCATCTCCCCGAGGCTGTCCCCCTCCTTTACTTCCGGAATTCCCCTCAAGGGAACAAATTTTATTTCTCCAGTCCTGTCCATGCGGAAACTCTCCCGATGCCGCGGCGGCGTTTTGTATCTACCAACTAAACCATTAGTATATATTACCGATATCAAGGGGGAGAGAAATGGAAAGATTCTATTTGGAAAGAGAGACCGACCTTGAGCTTGAAAAGCAGTTCGAGGTATCCAACGTGGCTAGGGAATCAGGCCTCATGATCCGCATATTTGTAACCTCCTCGCTTAAAAAAGAAATGATGGAACCCGATTCCGAGGCTTCGGCCCACGGTGAGGATGAGAACACGAGGCTAAAAGAAATACTTTCCCCTCTCGTGTCTTCCATAAGGGCGACCAGGAAAACGAAGAGAACCAACGTGATCAATTTCACCGCTTCGGTTACCAAAGACGGAAAAGGCCAGGAATTTCAGGTTATTTCCTACCTGGGACCGGTAACGAAAGACTCCGAGGAACCCTGCATAACCCTTCTCCTGCCCGAAGACCTGCCGGAAGAAACACCTTAGCCGTAAAATCGTGTATTATTAGCTTTACAATGGGGTGTACAGAGGAAATTTCCGGCGAAATCTACCTTGACAACAACGCAACTACAAGACCACTTCCCGAAGTAACGGAGGCCGTGCACGAAGCCATGGGTGAGGGGTTCGGCAATCCCTCAAGCGCCCATTCGGCTGGAGAAAGAGCGAGGCACCGCATGGACCTTGCCCGCGAACGGACCTCCGATCTTGTGGGATGCTCCCCCGAAGACCTCATATTCACAAGTTCCGGCACGGAATCAAACAACATGGTTTTTTATTCCTGCACAAGGAAAAAAGAGAAACCGCGCGTCGTCACAACCCAAGTAGAGCATTCCTCGATAATGAAGATGTGCAATTTCCTCGAACTAAACGACGTGCACATCGAAATGCTCGAGGTGGACAGCCAGGGAGTTCTTGACATCCAAAGACTCGAAAACGCAATTTCCGAGAAACCCGATCTGGTTTCCGTGCAGTGGGTTAACAACGAGACCGGAGTTATACAGGATATGGCGAGCATTTCCGAGATCTGCAGGAAAAACGGAGTGCTTCTCCACACCGACGCTGCCCAGGCCGTAGGAAAGCTCGAGGTTGACCTTGCGAAGTTCCACGTGGATTTTCTCTCTTTCACGGCTCATAAAATCAGCGGACCTCAGGGTGCCGCGGTTCTCTACGCGAAAGACAGGCTGCTTGTGAACCCTTTCCTTTTCGGAGGATTCCAGGAGGAAGGGTTCCGTCCCGGGACTGAGAACCTTCCGGGCATAGCAGGCTTTGGGACCGCCTGCGAGATAAGGCACACAAGGTTTGAGCGGTCCGTAGGAAGGATGAAGGATCTTCGCGACTGGTTCGAGAAAACGATAACAGAATCCATCCCGGACACCTCGATTAACGGTGGCGGCGCGGAAAGGGTATGCAACACCACCAATATCCATTTCGGCGGAACTGACGGAAGGAAACTGGTTTCCCTTCTTGACGAGGCGGGAATAAGGTGTTCGCAGAGCTCTGCGTGCACGAATTTCGACGTTACTCCATCTTACGTTCTGACCGCCATGGGGCTGGATGAGCAGCATGCGTATTCAAGCATAAGATTCAGCTTCTGCCCCGAGAACACCTTTGAGGAGGTACAAAGAGCGGCAGAGACTATCCGGGAGAAGTGCGAATTTCTCAGGAGCCAGCCCTGCTGAACCCAGGCGCCCCGGGGAGGTGGAAAATCAGTCGACAACCCTTACCGGCTGCCCGGGAAGGAGGCCGAAGTTCCCCTCGGTTATGATTCTTGAAGCCGGGGGAAGCGAATCAAAGGATATGTAGGCCGAATTATCGTCTATCCACGTGGGCACCACTTTAGCCTTGAGAACTTCTCCGTCTTTTTCAATCAGCACGAAAGAGAAATTTTCCTTGCTGTCGGACAAGACAGCCGTTTTGGGAATTCTGACCACATTATCAAGCGTCTGCACCGGTATTCTTACGGAAACCATTTCCCCGGGCCACCATTTTACCGAGGGATCGGATATGGCGATCTCGATGTCGTAGGTGCCCGAAAAATCATCGGAACCCGGACTCACCCCGTCAACCTTGCCCGCGACGGTTTCCATTGTGCCGTCTCTTGTGAGCGATACCTCAAGAGCATCTCCCCGCCTGACACCTCTGGCAACAGAGACGTCCACACCGGCTATGACTTTCCTGCCGCTTAGATTAACGACTTTGGCTACCACGTCCCCGTTTCTTGTCTCCTGCCCGATGTCGGGAACGATTTCAACGATCTGGCCCTGGATGGGGGAACGGATCTTTAGGTTTTCGTAATTCCACTTGGCCCTTTTGTAAGAGGCTTCAAGGGCCTTTACGCCGGCCGAGGCGGTTTCAAGCAGGTTTCGCGACGCCTCGGTCTCATCCTCAGAAACTATTCCCTTCTCAAAAAGAGCCGCATTCCTGCGGTATACCCTTTCAGCCTCGGCAAGCTTTCCCCTGGCAGACTCAAGATTGTACTTCGCCTCGTCAAGACGCGTTTCCACACGGTAATCGTAGAGCTCAAGGATAATCCCGTCCTTTTCGATTTCCTGACCCCGGCCGGAATCTATCCGCTTCACCCATCCCGAAACGGTCGTTCTGACCAAGACGGTCTGCTTGCCACGGACTCTTCCGAGAACTTCGGTGTAAACCGAACCTGAGGACGCAACAGGCGTCATTACCTTTATGGGCCTGACGTTATCTTCAGAGTGCTGCTGCGCACTCGATTCCCTTTCTTGAAGAAACCTCGCGTACAGCAAGGAAAGAAGCAAGAGGAAACCAAGGGATATTAAAAGCAGGGTCAACCAGTTCTTCGTTTTTCTTTCCCTGAACCAAGATCTCATCTATTTTCCCACCCACAAAAGCTCCAATAAAAAAGACATTCATAACAATATTGAGAATCCGGCGATTTAGCAACAACCGGCAAAACAGATTGACTTTTGGCAAGAATACCCCGATAATTATTAAGAGATTTTAAGGAGGATGTGTAGTGAACGGAAAACCTTTAACAAAATCCCAGCTTTCAAACAGCCTAGCGGAGAAGGCGGGAATAACCAAGGCAACAGCCAGAACCGTTATTGATGCTATAGCGTCAATCGCATGTGAAGAGGTAAAGGAAAAAGGAGAATTCACGATTCCTGGAATCGGCAAACTAGTTATCAGCAATCGCAGTGCCAGAATGGGAAGAAATCCCGCCACCGGTGAAGTGATCAGCATACCTGCAAGAAAGGTTCTGAAGTTCCGCGTGGCCAAAGCCTGCAAAGATTCTGTGCTAGGCTAAAACTGTCTCCGCACTCTACCTAGCTGATGCTGTTTCTCAGCGACCAGTTGAGAATTTCTACTGGATGCACAATTCTGGTCTTGGAATCTGAACCGAGCAGTCCCTTGCGGATCTGTATCATGCACCCGGGATTCCCGACGGCCAGATAATCAGCGCCGGTTTTTTCTATTTCGCGTACCTTGCCCGAGAGAAGCTTGGCAGACATCTCCGGCTGTACGATATTGTATATTCCGGCGCTTCCGCAGCAGTGATCCGACCGCTGCATTTCAACGAGTTCCACTCCCGGGATGCTCCTCAGAAGTTCTCTTGGAGCGGACCGTATCCCCTGTCCGTGAACAACATGGCACGCGTCCTGATAAGTAATCTTTATATCAAGAGGGTGCAGCGACGCCCCAATTTCCGTATCCGAAAGAAATTCCATGACATCCACGGTTTTCGCTGAGAGTTGCGCGGCGGCTTCTGAGTAAACTGGATCCCCATGCAGGATCTCGGCGTATTCCTTCATAGTGGAACCGCATCCGGCAGAGTTAACGACTACGGCATCTACGTTTAAGGTGGCGAAAAGATCAACTAGTTTCCTCGCGAACTCCCGTCCCTCCTCAAGCCTTCCCGAGTGAACGGAAAGGGCACCGCAGCATCCCTGATTCTTGGGAACAAAAACATCACAACCACTTGCGCGAAGCACCTCGACTGTGGCCCTGTTTATTTCCGGAAAGAAGACCCCCTGAACGCACCCGTTCAGAAGGGCAACTTTCTTTTTTCTCTCTCCAATTGCCGGATAGAAAGCCGAAAGAGTCTCCCCGAAAGCGGAGCTGACCTCGGGCAGCATATGGAACATGGAAGAAGCCGAGAGGCTTATTCTGTTAAGAAGCCTCGGCGGGAAAACCCTCTTCAGGCCAAGTGTTTTTACCAAGTAGACAAACGGCAGAAGAAGCTTCAACCTTCGCGGATAGGGAAAGATTTTGAAGATAAAAGCCTTGAGAATTTTCTCCCCCAGTCCCCTTTTGAACCTCCTTTCAATCTGTCCCCTCGACATCTCTATCAGGCTTCCATACTTGACTCCCGAGGGACACGCAGTTTCACAGGCAAGACACCCGAGACACAGGTCAAGATGCTTTACAAGCGACTCGCCCATCGGGATCCTTCCCTCCTCCGCGGCCTTTATCAGATGTATTCTTCCCCTGGGAGAATCGAGTTCGTTTCCGGTCTCAAGATAGGTGGGACAAGATGAGAGACAGAACCCGCAGTGAACGCAATCCTGTATTATCTTCTTGCTCGGGCGATCCGTATGGTCAAAAGCGGTCTCAAGCGACATTGCGTCCCTCCACTCCCGAAGAAATTGAAAAATCAAATGTTTCGCCGCACGCCAAGCGAAACGCATTCTCCAGTTCCGTGGCTGCGGCAAATGATTTTTCCTCAAGTTTACTGCCCGATATGTCAAAACGAAGAAATTCCCGTGAAAAAGGATTAGGGCGGATCGTATAGTTAAGCCCGTCTTGCGATGACATGGCTATCTCCACCGTGTCTCCTAGGTAATTAATCGGAACGCCCGGAATAGTGACTGATCTTGATCCGTGGCAGAGGGCGAGCGATATTATGTCGCCTACCTGAAGAAACCTGAGATTGGTCCGGATATCGGCAGGCAGGTATCCGTTGAGATTCCCCTCCCCGACACTGATCCCGAGGCTTAGCCGCAGAAATTCCCTGATTTTCTCTCTAAGTGAAACGGCCGCCTTGTTACTCGGGTTTCTGGATATGGTTCTTTCGTTAAGTTCGGAGAAGTGAAGTGCTATGAGCGCGCAGGCGTACGGATGCTCGCCGAGATGTGTTTCGAAACACTCAGACCAGATCTCAAACTGGCTCTCGGCCCGCATTTCCATGAAACTTCTGGGGTAGCCGTTTTTCGGATTAAGATCAGCCATGGAGTCCGTTTTCTCCCATCCGCAGTCATGTTCCCTCATCGCAAACATTACCTCATCCCTTGGGGTGATGACCTCGAAATTCTCATTGCCCCAGAAATCCATTATTCTTGAAGAAAGAAAAGCGTGGCTTGGCTGCGTTATGAGCGTCCATCCCTCACCGGATTCCCTTCTTATCATAATCCGTATCCTCAGTCTGCACCGAATATTTTCTCGCCGGGCAGTATGTTTCCCGGATCAAAACGCCGCTTGATGTTCTTCATAAGAAAAACCGCCTCTCCGAAATCTCCCCAAGCTTTTACTCTCTCCCTGAGTTCGCTATGTACCCCCGAGAACATGATACGGCCCCCGAGCGAATCGGCAAGATTCTCAAGAAAGCGGGCCACACCGACTATCCCTTCACCCTCGCCGCTTACCGAAACAAGCACAGCCCCTCTGACAGGT
Organism: Thermodesulfobacteriota bacterium; assembly: GCA_965207685.1. Lineage (GTDB taxonomy): Bacteria > Desulfobacterota_D > UBA1144 > Nemesobacterales > Nemesobacteraceae > Nemesobacter. Next base: position 1,185,943 of record OZ242294.1, read on the forward strand.
CTCGAAAGGCAGCGCACTGTGACCCCAGAGGGTGCCGGGTTGCTCTCAACATCGGAGAGAACCTCGATCGAAGCCGTTACGGGAAGAGCAAGCTTCGAGGAAAAGCTTGCCCCGGACGAAAACGGGAACTCCCTTGCCGAATCCCATAACTGCTGTGAATCCTCGTCGCCCATCTCGATGAAAGAGGCAGATTCGCCGGAGGATACCTCCCTCACCTGCTTTACCTGCTCGACCACTGCCTCTTCAAAACTGTCGAACCTAAGCAGGACGCTTCTCTTAGCCCCCGGTGCCGCCGCAAATTCCGAAGAGAGTCTCTCGTCAAGTATTTCAAAACATGTGGGAACGACATCCGCAGCAAGTATCGCTCTGGCCGCCCGGGAACAGGAGACATGGTCGTCAAAACCCAGAACAACGGTCCTTGAGAAAGGTTGGCGGGGGTATAATCTGAAAGTCGCTTCTGCCAAGACGCACAGGGTTCCGAGCGAACCCACCATGAGCTTCGGGATATCATAGCCCGCTACGTTTTTAACTACCTTTCCCCCTAGGTTTATGATCTCACCGTCGGCCCTAACGGCTCTGATTCCCAGGATAAGCTCCCTGCACGTACCGTATCTGGTGCTCATGGGACCGCAAAGATTTGTCGACACAAGGCCTCCCACAGTGGCTCCGGAGTTAAGACCGGGCGGATCCACGGGAAAAAGCTGGTTTTCGCATCCGACGGCGTTCTGAAACTCTCTCACCTCCATCCCGCATTCGACCGTGGAAACCATGTCGGAAGGCTCGTGAAACAGAACGCTGTCAAGACGCTTGAGTGAAAGAGCCGCGCCGACCGCGCCGACCGGGTTGCCGAGAAAAAGCTTGGTGCCCCCAGCGAAAGGAAAAACACGGATGCCGTTCCGCGAAGCAAACTCTAGGACCCGGGATATCTGCTCGACGGTTTCGGGGTAGAGAACTACTTCGGGAGAGAAGCCGAATTCGGGAACGTCCAGATCCGTACCCCCGGAATCGGGAACATGGAAACTTGAAACCATCTTGGAGAGTTCTGTTACGTGAGACATCTTTTTTCAAACGAACGGGCCATTAAACCTTGAACATGGACCCCGCTCTGCTAGAAAAGCTCGCCCATTTCCTTTGCGGGAGCAGTTTCGGAAGCTGGTTTCCGCATCCCGGGCTCAACGCACGTTCTAGGAGTCGGGAATACCTTGCCGGGATTGCAAAGCCCCTCTTCGTCGAAAGCGCACCGCACCAGATTCATCGTGTCTATTTCCTGTTCACTGAACATAAGCGGAAGAAACCTTTTCTTGTCAAAGCCAACTCCGTGTTCTCCCGTAATGCTGCCGCCGACGTCAACGCATACCCTGAGAATTTCCCCGGAAAGTTCCTCGGCTTTCTCGGATTCCCCCTCAACTTCAGGATCATAGAGCACCAGCGGATGAAGATTTCCGTCTCCCGCATGAAAGACGTTCGCAACCCGAAGACCGTAGCGTTTGCCGAGCTCCCCTATCTCTCCAAGCACTCTGGCCAAGCTGCTCCTGGGAATCACGCCGTCCTGGACATAGTATCCGGGACTTATTTTCCCCATGGCGGCAAACGCACTTTTACGCCCCTTCCAGAAAAGCTGTCTCTCGCTTTCATCCGCCGCCAGCTTTATTTCAATCGCGCCGTTTTCCCGAAGTATCCCGCTTACGGCAGGGACCTGCGCACTAACCTCCGCCCCAGGTCCGTCAAGCTCCACGAGAAGAATAGCCCCGGCGTCCCTAGGGTATCCGGCGCCCACCGTGGTTTCCACAGCGTTTATGCTGAGATTGTCCATGATTTCCATCCCCGCGGGAATAACCCCGGAAGAAATGATCGCCGAGACCGACGCCCCAGCGTCCTCGATTCTCTCAAACGAAGCGAAAAGAGTCTTAACCATCTGAGGTTTCTTTATTATTCTCAAGAAGACCTTGGTCACTATGCCCAAAAGCCCCTCGCTTCCGACCACAAGCGAAAGAAGATCATATCCGAAACTCTCCGGGGCGGGGCCCCCGAGCGTGACCACCTCTCCGTCGGGCAGAACCATTTCCACTCCAAGTACATGGTTGGTCGTGACTCCATACTTAAGACAATGAACTCCTCCGGAATTCTCCGCGACATTGCCTCCTATTGTGCACACGATCTGGCTTGAAGGATCGGGAGCGTAGTAAAATCCCTCGGCACTCACGGCATCAGTTACGGAAATATTGACCACTCCGGGCTCGACCACGACGACCCGGTTCGGGATATCCACGTCAAGAATCCTGTTCATCCTTGAAAGCGATATCACTATTCCCTCGCGGCTAGGAAGAGCGCCGCCGGAGAGTCCGGTTCCCGCACCTCTCGGAACAAAAGGAATTTTCTCGCGGTTGCAAAGCCCTACGACTTGGGAAACCTCCTCCGCACTTGAAGGCAGAACAACGAAAAGAGGCTTTACTCTGTACCCCGTAAGCCCGTCGCTTTCATAGGCGATCAGCTCATCCTCGGCTGATATAACCGCCTCGGCACCCAGGATTTCCACAAGCTCCGAGGCGATACGGGATTTCCATCTGCCGGTTCTTTTTACAGCTTGCGAGTCCATCGTTAAACTTATAGTATATCGGAACCCGGGGAACGCGAAAAATTGACCGAAACCATCAAAGAAACCGACCCGCTCGTATTTGATAAGCTATCCGAATGCCTTACGGGCGGAGGAGTGATCGTATACCCGACCGAAACTCTCTACGGGATCGGTTGTCTCGCGTTTGACCAGGAGGCCTGCCAGAGAATAGTAAGGATAAAACAAAGATCCGGAGGCAAGGGACTTATAGTCCTCGTAAGCGATGAGGAGATGCTTGACCGCCACTTCCATGTTCCCGGCGACCTCCTCGAAAGATACTCCCGGAACCAAAAACCCCTTACACTCATACTGCATCCGAAATCCGTTTTTCCGCAAGAAGTTTCAGGAGGAAGGGACTCGGTCGCGGCAAGAATCTCCACTTCCCCTTTCGCAAAAGAGCTCCTTCGTCGGGTGGGAGAACCCATAACCTCTACGAGCGCGAACATAAGCGGCAGGGGCAACTCAAACCGGTTCGCTGATATCCGCAGGGATTTTCCGAGCGGGATTGATGTTATCGTTGATTCTGGTAACCTTCCACCCTCAATGGGTTCAGCGATAGTGAACCTGACGACCACTTCACCCGAGATTATCAGAGAGGGCGATCTTTCCGTAACCGAAATAGAGAAGATTCTTCATGGCTGAAATAGAACCCCTCAGAGGTATAAGATACAGCAGGGAAGCGGTCGGAGACTTTGCGAAAGTCATAGCTCCACCCTACGACGTAATAAGCCCGCAGCAACGCGAGGAACTCTACGCCAAAAGTCCCTTTAACGCCGTTAGAATTGAACTGCCCGACGGAGAAGACGACCAGCGTTATCAAAACGCGAAGGAAATCTATTCGAAGTGGCTCCGCGACAAGGTGCTCATAAGGGACGATGAGCCTTCGATCTATCCTTACTACCAAGAGTTCGAGTTCGAAGGACAGCGCTACACAAGAAAAGGGTTCATAGCGAACATGAAGATTGAAGACTTCGACAGGAAGATCGTCCTTCCGCATGAACAGACTTTCAGAAAACACAAGGAAGACCGGCTGGCGCTCACGGTCGCATGCAACTCCAATCTGAGCCAGATCTTCTGCGTCTATCCCGACGCCTCGGGAGAGGTCGAGGAGGATGTAGATAAAAATATCGGAGAGCCGCTTGTGGACGTCACCTTCGAAGAAGGAATAAGAAATACTCTCTGGAAGATATCCGATCCGAAAATCATAGAACGCGTAAAAAGCCAACTCGCGGACAAATCCATTCTGATCGCGGACGGTCATCACCGTTACGAAACCTCGATAAACTTCAGGAATCTGAAGAGAAAGGAAACGGGGGAAGATTCAGGACAGATGCCCTGGGATTACGTAATGACTTATCTCTCGCGCGGAGAAGGCCAGGGACTTGTAATTAACCCCACTCACAGGATAGCAAGAAAAGTCGGGGATAAACTGATTGACCATCTGAGGGAAGATTTCGAAGTCGAGAGAATTGCGCTCGAGCACTCGCTCGATCTCGGCCCGGACCAGATATCCATTGTAACCAAGGACCCCGGGAGGACCTTCAGGCTTACTCCCAAGACGACGCGTGAAAGAGACTATGAGAACCTCGCCGTGATAATTCTTCACAGCCAAGTGTTCGGAGCGCAGATAGAAGAAGACAAGGCGGGTGTACGATACTCAAAGTTCCCGGAAGAAGTATTCGAGAATGTGCACAACGGGGAGTTTGAGGCCGGATTTCTTCTTCCGAAGCTAAAATCAGAGGACATATTCAAAGTGGTTCTCGACGGAACCAAGATGCCTCACAAGACCACCTATTTTTATCCCAAGATTCTCTCCGGATTAGTATTCAGCCCTCTCTGGCGTTAAGCAGGCAAAAAAAAGAGGAGGGGTAACCATTACGGTCTCCCTCCTCTTTTCACTCATCAAGAACCGAGTGTCTCGCGACACCGGTCCTTCGCCATTATCCCTGGCTATACTGCGGCAGCAGGAACCTGTGACGCATCGTGTACTCAAACGGAGTCGAGTATACCACATGACCCATGTCATCGGCTCCCCTCTCTACCGTCCTCGTCCATATCGTCAACGCCGGCGGTATGATCAGGTTGAACGTGAAGCTTATCAACCCTACTACCTCCGTCGCAGGTATCTGACCACCCATGTAGTCAAACGGCGTTCCTGACAGATACCACGAACGTACATCCTCAGTAACAGCCGTCCTCACGCTCTCAGGATTCAGCTGGAACCTGTGCCCCGTCCCGAATCCCGGCGGAAGATCCGACGGCAGATACGTTACTTCATGGATACTGTTCGATACATCCGGCCTGGTTGTTATCCTGTAGTTCATTCTTCCCCAGTCGGTCTTGCCATAAAATGTAGGCCTCGCCGATAGAGGACGGTCAGAATAACGTCCGTTCGCAGTGTGCAGTATATAGCCTCTGCGCTCCATCAAGTGGTTGAAATAGTTGTTGTTGGTACCATGCTCGAACCCGGCTATGTAAGCAGCTTTCTTCGGGAATCCGAATGGCTCCTTACCGGCAAATATCGGCGAGTCGTTCGAGAGATACATGTACGGATAGTATCCCGCCTTGTATATATGACCACTCCCGTCATCCACCGTCGCCGAGAACGTTACGCCCATCTCCATGTATGGACCTAACATCGTGTTCTTGTGTATTACGTACCAAAACTCTATTACATCATCCTGAACCTCGATCGGCTCAGGTACTACCGCTTTCATGGCTCCCAGGTCGGCCCTTATAACATAGGCCATCCACCTGCTCTCCGTGTACGTAAGCGGTATGATGTCGTAGTCGAACACTGGGTCCGCTACACCCTGACTGATTATGTGGATCCTGTCCCTGTCCAACGGTAATGGTGGAACTTCTCCCTCATCCAGCCAAGGATAACTGTACTCATTTGCATGTAATCCCATTATGGTTTTACCTCCTTAAATCTTTTTTGTCTTATGAACCCTGACTGATCGGGAACTGCTGCCTCAATCCATACTTGTATGGCGTGGCATATCCACGATAACTCGCCGGCCTCTCATATGTCTCCGTCCATAGTACTACCGCTGGCGGTATTACAAGATCGAACACAAACGAAATCAATCCAGTTACTTCCTGAATCTTCAGCTCCGCTCCCATGTTGTCAAACGGAGTGGCCTGCATGAACCAGTTGATAGCGTCTCCGCTTGCTGTCCTGGTGTGCTCCGGCTTTATCTTGAACCTGTGTCCCGTTATCATGCTGTCAAACGGAGGCGGCAACGCCGATGGCAGATATGTCAGCTGCCACTCCGAACTCGATACGTCCGGACGCGTTATTACCTTCATGTTGAACTTACCCCAGTCCGTCTTCCCATAGAAATACGGAGGTGTTACCTGCTTGTCGTCAAACTGTCCCGTCGCGCTGTGCATCAGGTAACCGTTACGACTCATCGCAAATCCAAAGAAGTCAGTGCCCTTCTCTCCACCATGTACCGTACATCTGATGTAGGACATCTTCTTTGGAAATCCAAGCACACGACCAGCGTCCACAGGCGCATCTCCCGTTAGATACATATACGGATAGTATCCGGCTCTCCACACGTTCCCGTCAGGGTCCGAGTAAGTAGCCGATACCGTTACGCCAAACTCAAGGTATGGACCTAACATCGTGTTCTTGTGATCCACATACCAAAACTCTACCAGGTCCGCATTCTCGCCATCCCATACCTGCAGAGGGGGATTAGGGCACAGACGACTACGAGTTGCCTCGTCAACCCTTACCACGAATGCTGACCACCTGCTGTCCGTGTATGTCAGCGGCAGCACGTCTATGTCCCACAGCGGATCCGACGGATTCGCTATGATCCATGACTTGATATCCCGCTCTATCGGAGGGGGCGGGACCTCTTTCGTCAACTCCCAGTACTTCGTTGGGACGTTTAAATGACTATGGCTCATATTATAAGCCTCCTTCATTTTAGATTTGGGCCAAAACTTACCACCCATTCCATACCTCTCCATCTCCCGCACTCCCCTGTTGATAAAATGTTGGTAGTCCTGTTGGATGCGAATAGACGCAACCTCACCCGATTTACATTCAATCAAATCTATACCCCTTTTGTCAAGCACTTTTTTGTGATGTTAGCCAAACTTTTTTCCGGTCTCGGGGTCACGAAAAATATCTTACTGCTTAACGCCCTAAAAGTGCTGATTTGGATGTGAAAAGAACAGGGAATTTCCCACTCAAAACGCGGTCACGTCTTATGCTTAATCGGGCAAAAAAAAGCCGCCGAAGCCACTTAATCCCGTTAGGGAAAAAACAGCCACGGCGGCAACCGGAAGGTGGAACATTTCTTATAGTACTCTCTATTTACCAGGAATGTCAATAGAGTTTTTACGGCAATCGCAAAGTTCCTTTGCCAGAACCCGGTAAAACGGCTATACTGCCTTCCCGAAAAACTTTCTCGCTAAGTGAGGATTGGCACAGGGAGGACGCCAAATTGCCTATTGATTTCGAATTCACGGACGAGCAGCGCATGTTCCGGGAAATGATAGTGGATTTCGCCCAGAACGAGATAGAGCCGCTGGTTGAAGAAGCGGAAGCCACCCAGACCTTCCCAAAACAGCTGTTTCCCATGCTCGGGGAAATCGGACTGCTCGGAATCTCCTTTCCGGAAGAGTACGGAGGGGTCGCTCAGGACAAGATAATGGACTGCATATTCTCCGAGGAGATGGGAAAGGTTAACGCCGGCATAGCTATGTGCATTAACGCCCACACAAGCCTTTCCATGTTCCCCATATACAAATTCGGCTCCGAGGAGCAGAAGAAGAAATATCTCGTGCCCGGGATCGAGGGCAAACTAATAGGTTCCTTGGGGATCACCGAGCCCAACGCCGGTTCAGACGCGCGGAGCATAAGAACCCAGGCGGAAAAAAAGGGAGACCGCTACGTACTCAACGGCACGAAGACCTGGATAACAAACGGCACCATGTGCGACTACGCGGTGGTGGCCGCCTATACGGACAAGACGAAAAAGGGCCACGGCATAAGCATATTCATAGTTGACAAGGGCACCCCGGGATTCTCCGTAAGCGGTAAGATGCACAAGCTCGGGCACCGCTCCGCGGACACCTCGGAACTTATATTCGAGGGCTGCGAGGTCGGTGAAGAAAGTCTGCTCGTAGGAGAAGGAGGATTCGCGGGAGCGATGCAGACCCTGCTCGGAGCGCGCATAACCCACGCCGCGAAAAGCGTCGGGATAGCCCAGGCCGCCTTTGAGTACGCCCTTCAGTACTCAAAGGAAAGAGAGGCGTTCGGAAGACCCATATCGAAGTTTCAGGCCATAAGTTTCAAGCTCGCCGATATGGCGGTCAAAATAGAGACCGCGAGGCTCATGGTTTACAAGGCCGCCTGGCTATACAGCAACGGGAAAAGATGTCTCAAGGAAGCTTCCATGGCCAAGCTCTACTCGGCCGAGATAGTGCAGTGGGTGGCCACAGAGGCCCTGCAGGTTCTCGGGGGCTACGGTTACAGCGTCGAGTACAATGCGGAGAGATACTACCGCGACGCTAGGCTGGCTTCCATAACCGAAGGGACCTCGGAGATACAGCGCATCGTTATTTCACGCGAACTTGGAATTTAGTTTGGCAAAACCCTTGGGTATGTAGTAATATGATACGGATTTTTAACATTAGAGAGCACTAAGTTTAAGTAAGGAGGAAGCATTACAATGTCTAAGAACCTTCCGGGCATACAGGAGACCCGAGAACTTCTGAAGAAGAAAAAAGTTGTTATCGCCGGGGTGGGCGAAACCGAACAGGGCAAGATCCCGGATAAAAGCTCCTTTCACTTCCTGAGCGAAGCCTCGAAGCTTGCGATTGAGGACGCGGGGATTAAAAAAGACGACGTGGACGGCCTGGTAACGGCCTTCTCCCTCGTTGAGCACACGTTCATGCACTGCACAACCTTTGCAGATTACTTCGGCATGAACCCGAGGTTTTTCTCCTCGGTAGCCGTGGGGGGAGCAACGGCGGTGTGGATGGTTGCCGAGGCGGCCATGGCCATAGCCTCTGGGCAGGCTGAAGTGGTACTCTGCGTAAGGGGGGATAACACCCTCTCGGGGATATCCTCTTCGGGGATGCTCGCGCTTATAAGGGAGATGTGTCACGCGGAGTTTGAGTTCCCCTACGGACTCACGACTCCGGGGGGATACGCGCTTGCGGCGCAGAGATACCTGCATGACTGGGGCGCCAGAAGAGAACACCTTGCGGCGGTGGCAGTAACGATGAGAAAGCACGCCGCGGATAAAGAGAACGCAATGAACAAGGACCCACTGTCAATAGAGGACGTCCTTACCTCAAGGGTAATAGCCGAGCCTCTTACCAAGTATGACTGCTCGATTATCTCTGACGGAGGAGCGGCTTTCATAGTCACAACGGAGGACAAGGCAAAGGAGCTTGGGATAGAAAACGACCTTGCGTATCTGTGGGGAATGGGACAGGGATACTCCCACCAGTACCTGACAACCCTTGAGAACCTCGACCAAATATACAACGCTGTTGAAAGGTCGGGGGAGAAAGCGTTCAGCACGGCGGGGATAGAACCCAGGGATGTCGACATAGCGTTTCTATATGACTGCTTCACCATAACGGTGCTGCTTGAACTTGAGGGACTTGGGTTTGTTCCCAAGGGAGATGGAGGAGCGTTTGCGCTTGAGGGAAGAATGGAGATAGGGAAGGACCTTCCGGTGAACACTCACGGGGGACTGCTCTCCCAGGCCCATCTGGGGGCCATGCATCATGTGGTTGAGGCCACATTGCAGTTAAGGGGAGACGCGGGGTCAAGGCAGGTAGAGGACCCCGAGGTAGCGGTTGTGCATGGAAACGGGGGGATAGTGTCTGCTCACAGCACGGTGGTTCTGGGTAACCAGCCGATTAACTAACAAACAACAAAGGAGAACAATAAGATGTCAGAAGAGAAAAAAGAGTATAACAAGCCCTTGCCGGAGTTTCGGCCCGAGACGAAGCCGTTTTGGGAGGCTGCGAAGGAGCACAGGCTGGTTATCCCGAGATCAAGGGAGACAGGGGAGTTTTTCTTTTACCCCAGGGCTCTTTCCCCCGGAGGGGACATGAGTGAGGACATAGAGTGGGTTGAGAGCGAGGGACGGGGGAAGGTGTGGACTTTTTCCATACACCACATGGGACCGTCCAAGGCCTACAAGGGTGAGCCTCCCTATGTAGTGGCCCTCATAGAGATGGACGAGGGAGTTAAGATGATGTCCAACGTGGTTGACGTAGACCCCAACGAGGTGTCCATAGGGATGGAAGTGCAGGTCTGCTTCGATGACGTTACTGATGAGGTCACACTGCCCAAATTCAAACCTGCCGGTTAAAAAGGAGAACTAAAGATGCCAAGACTTTTTTACGAAGATCTGAACGAGGGAGACGAACACAAAAGCTCAGGAAGAACCATTACTGAAGCCGACATCGTCAACTTCGCGGGACTTTCCGCAGATTACAACAATATGCACATAGACGAGGAGTTCGCCAAAAAAACCGTGTTCAAGACAAGGGTTGCTCACGGCATGCTGGTGACTTCCATAGCAACGGGCCTCTGGTTCACCATGCCGAGACTCGCCACAGTCGCCTTCATGGGACTTGAGGACTGGAGATTTTCAGGAGCCGTATTCCCGGGTGACACGATTCACATAACGAGAACGCTCGTTGAGAAAAGGGAACACAAGCGTCCGAACATGGGATTTTTCATTTTTGAGGTAAACGTATTTACCCACAAAGATGCCGAAAAGCCCGTTCAGAAAGGAAAATGGGTGATTCTGGTCCAGAGGAAAGAAGAAGCCTAAAAGTTCCTTAGTTACAAAACTAACAAAACAAAGAAGGCAAAAAAAGAGGGGACCCGAAAGTCCCCTTTTTTTTTGTAAACCACCTGTAAACCGGCACTCCCTTGCCTCGAGGGCAAGGAATTATTCGCTCGGCGACTGCCGCATCAAAAACCATTTGAAGCCGAAGCCGCCTCGCAAACTTCCGTTAAGTTTCGGACTGCCTAGCCGAAACAAAACCAATTCTTAAAATCCCGTGCTTCCCGTTCATCCCGATACCGGGGTTTTTTCAGAAAAGCACGGCAGTATTAAACCTTAGCCTGGTACTCCACCGAGAGGATTCCACTTCTCCGTAAGCAGAAGCATTCCCGGTATCAACAGAGTCACTATCGACTCTATTATGAACAGATAGGCTATCGGTTTGCCGAGATCCTGGCCCTGCGAGAACGCAAGGAAGCAGAGAAGCACCAGCAAAGCCCATGCCCAGCAGAAGTACGCAAAGTACGCCAGCCCAAGTGCCTGGAAATGAGCCCCGTACCATATAAACACTACCGTTGCGAAAAGACAGTACACTCCTAGCCCTTTCGCGTCATGTCCGTGTACGAATACCGCGTAGACTATCAGGTATATCAATGCAAATACCGACACCAGCGCGGTAGCCGCCGTAAGACCAAGGGTGTGCAGTTTCCAGGCGGCGATCGCTATAAGCACGCCGACTCCCAGATTGAGCACTCCCACTTCTTTCGCTCCGGTTTTACCCAGAAGGGTCATTCCGTTCGCGAAGAACACAAACCCTACGAGCAGCAACACGTAACCTAACAAAGCTTCTATTGGAACCATACTAACCATACCTCCTGTATGAGATCATAACCGTTCCTGGCCCCAAGACAGGGACCGCTAATTATGCTTTTATCACAGGTGCGCATTCAATGTCAAGCTAAATTACACCCGCAACTCGGGGCAAAACGGTGTTACTGGGAAGGAATAAAATCCAAAGCGACCGAGTTTATACAGTATCGAAGTCCCGTCGGGGGAGGACCATCTTTGAAAACATGTCCCAAGTGTTCCCCGCATTCGCTTGATACCACTTCATAACGCCTGAGCCCGAAGGAATTATCGGGAACTATCTTCACGGCGTCCTCGCTTATGGGTCTCCAGAAACTCGGCCATCCGGTTTTTGAATCGTATTTATGCTCGGAGGAAAAAACGGGCTGTCCGCAGCCGGCGGTAACGTAGGTTCCCTCTTTCTTGTTGTAAAGCAGGTCTCCCGAAAAAGGAGCTTCCGTGCCTTTTTTCCAGAGAACTTTGTACTCAAGCGGAGAAAGCTTCTCTCTCCACTGTTCAGCGGTAAGCCCCATGACTCCCTCGGGCGGTTTCTTTTCAGACTGCTGCTCACCGCCCGCGGACAAAAACGGCGAAAGAACGAGCACCGCGACCGCTAGAACAGTCAAGATGGTTGTGCGCATTGTCATGGAAACTACCTCTATTTTTCAATATAAACATCCTCTATCGGCATGTAAAGTGCCTTAAAATCAGGTATCTAAAAAAAACAAAAAGCCCATGCAAAAGGGCGGCGGAGGGAAAAAGCATGCCGAAAACACTTGAGGTTCTTGGGGCCTACGACGAAAAACTCATAAGAAAAATTCCCGTGACCAGCAAAAGGGACATGGAAAAAGCGCTTTCCGCGGCAAGGGCTCTTGCCGACCAGCCTTCAGAAAGAATGCCTATTCCAAAAAGAATAGAGATCCTCGAGCGAACCAGGGAGTTCGTCGAGAGAAACTACGACCGTATCGTAGCGGACGCCTCCGCAGAGGGAGGAAAACCCCTCATTGACACCAGAGCCGAGATCACGAGAGCCATAAACGGAATAAAAGTGGCAACCGAATCCCTCTCTAATCTCGGAGGAGAAGAAATACCCATGGGCTCAAACGCCGCTTCCCTTAACAGGATGGCATTTACTCTCAGGGAACCAATAGGGGTTGTGGTGGCCATCTCGGCCTTCAATCATCCTTTTAACCTTGCCGTTCACCAAGTGATACCCGCGGTGGCCGTCGGCTGTCCGGTAATCATAAAGCCCGCGCTTAATACTCCCCTCTCCTCCCTTAATCTGCTTGAAGCTCTCTACGAGAGCGGTCTTCCAGAGAGGTGGGCCCGCGCCGTTTTAGTGGACGATACGCTCGCCGAAGCGCTGGCTACCGACAGAAGGGTCAACTACCTCACATTTATCGGCTCCGCGAAAGTGGGATGGCACCTGAGGTCAAGACTTGCGCCGGGAACAAGATGCGCTCTTGAGCACGGAGGCGCCGCTCCAGTAATAGTAGAGCGCGACGCCGACATAGACGATATGCTTCCCCTTCTCGCAAAAGGCGGCTTTTACCACGCGGGCCAGGTGTGCGTTTCCGTGCAGAGGGTTTTCGCGCAAAGCTCGGTAGTGAAAAGGGTAGCGGAAGGACTTAAAAAACTCGCCCTCGAGGGAAAAGTCGGCGACCCGATGAGCGAAGACACACAGATAGGTCCTCTCATAAGTCCAAGGGAAGTCACAAGGGTTCACAGCTGGGTAAAAGAGGCTTTGAGAAAAGACGGAGAACTTCTTTGCGGAGGCAGAAAAATCGGAAAAACCTGCTACGAGCCCACGGTAATCCTCAACCCGAGCCAGAACTGCAGGCTCTCGCGCGAGGAGATTTTCGGACCCGTTACAGCCGTTTACTCTTACGAAAAAATGGACGAGGCCATAGAACTGGCAAACAGCCTGCCCTACTCGTTTCAGGCGTCAGTATTCACCAAGAACATCGATACCGCCCTAGAGGCCGTAAAGAAGTTAAAGGCGGCTTCAGTGCTCGTAAACGATCACACCGCGTTCCGGGTCGACTGGATGCCTTTTCGCGGGGCCGGGCACTCGGGAATAGGAACGGGTGGGATCCCGTACACGATGCGCGAGATGACCCACGAGAAGCTTATGGTGATAAGGTCATCCGCGGTATAAAAGGATTTTGGGGGGAAAGTTCCTGCCGGGACCGGATTCATCCCGGCAGGAAAATATCGTTGCGGCAAGACAGGCTTAGAAGCTGTACTCGTAAGTCACGTAGTAATAGCCGCCGTTAAATCCGAAAGGCGCCGAGCGCCTGGAGTAAGTGAAAACTCCCGGGGAATCGACTATAAGAGACCCGTCGTGATCATATATGGTACCGCCCCTTGACTGACCGATTTCGTTTTTGTCGGGCTTTACGTCAAAAAGGTTGTTCGCTCCGACTTTAACAGTACCGATTTTGCCCAGTTCCAGACTAAGATTCGCATCGGTAATGTACTTTGCGCCGTAAGTCTGGCTTCGCCCACCGTCAACAACCGTATATTCTCCGTAGCGGTGAACAGCGACCAGCAGGGATGCGAATCCTTTTGTATAAGAACCGGAAAGGGAGAAGCGGTCCTTAGGCTGCCATTCTTCTATAATCGAGCGGTCCTGCTCCGTAAAAAGCTCTTCGGGAAGACCGAGCGGAAGATTCACGTCCGTGATCTCGGTTTCGTTTACAGTTCCGGCAAAAACGATTTTTAAAATGGAACTGTCGGCAAAGGAGTGATCAAAACTCGCAACCACATCCATCCCCTTGGTCGTAGTATCCGCAGCGTTCATGAAGAACTGACCCTGCTGCGCCCCTACACTATCCCTTACCGATTGAGGAATGGCTTCATTGCCCTCGCTAATCCTTCCGCTTAGGATAATACGATCGTCAATCAGTATGTAGTAGAAATCGGTTGTGATTGTGAGAGCCGGGAACGGGTTGAACACGAAACCGGCACTGAAATTCCTTGAAGTTTCTTCTTTAAGTTCCGGAATCCCTATCATCCTCGCGAGATCACTGTCATTACGGAAAGTTCCCACTTCAAATGCATCAAATTCTCCCGTCTGCTCATTAAGATTGAACTGTGTCGAGACGTTATTGAAATAAATCTGCTGCATGGAAGGAGCCCTAAACCCGGTGCTCGCAGAGCCCCTAAGGGCAAACGAATCGGAAAATCCGGCTCGGGCCGAGAGTTTTCCGTTAAAGGTGTTTCCGAAATCGCTGTAGTTCTCGTAGCGCACCGCAGGACTCAAAAGCAGCATCTCCCCTACGTCAAATTCCGCGTCGGCATAAGCGGAAAAAGCATCCCTTGCTTCTGAAAGCTCGTTGCTAGGTTTGAAACCGGGGAATACCTGTATTCCGGGAGATCCTCTGCCTCCAGGACCATCGTAGTCTTCATATGAATACTCTTCACCGGCTTCTATCTCATATTCCTCCCTTCTGTACTCACCTCCCCAGGCGAGATTTCCAAACGTAAAAGGAGTCGTAAAATCAAGATTCACGGTATGCTGAAAAAACTTTAGCTCTCCCGCGTCAGCAGACAGTGGAATTGAGCCGGTGTAATCCACATCGGAGAGACATTGTTCCGCTTCACCGGTATGACACCTGACCCATGAGGCGTTATGGGAATCAGTGATCTCGAAGGAAAAAGAGTTTCCGCCCGCTACGTAACTCGCGTCCATTTTGACGCTGTCGGTAAGGTCTCCCTCGAAACCCAGACCGACTCCGAAATCACTTATGCTGGTGTTTATAAGAGGAAGAAAACCGTCCGGGTAATCCGATCCGGCAGGGTTTCTGTCAAGCTGATTTGCCCTTCTGTAAAAACCTCCGCTCTCGTTTTCCCTCTTCGACAGATCAAGGAAGCTGTAAATCTCACCGTCCATAAAATCCACCGGCGCCCTCATGTTGAGCACGAAGCTTACGTGCGTGGAATCTGCGTCACCCACTCTGAACCTGTCCCTGTCAAAAACGCGTTCGGGATCGTTTACACTGTTGTCTGAAAGCGTCCGCGGACCACTCAGGCTTCCGCACGGGGCCGCATTTCCGGCCGCGTCGAGGCATTCACTGCCCGGATACTGGATATCTCCCATCACTCCCGCCCTGTTGGAACGGCTCCTGTCCCTTACTTCAAGGGTCGCATTCACGACGCTTTCCCCACCAAGCGAGAACCCCTTGTTTATGCTCGCCACAAGAGTTTCTCCATCTCCTTCGTGAAGCTGTCCGGCAGTCGCCGTTATCTTGCCGTCGTAGCCATCCTTAAGAACTATGTTTATAACACCGGATATAGCATCTGAACCGTACTGCGCCGAAGCACCGTCCCTCAGCACCTCGATTCTCTTTATCGCACTTACGGGAATCGTGTTCATATCAACACCCGCGGTACCACGACCCACGGAGGTGTTTACGTGTATCAGGGCGCTTTTGTGGCGGCGTTTCCCGTTAACAAGCACCAGAACCTGATCAGGTCCAAGGCCACGAAGAGTTGCGGGACGAAGGGCGTCCGTTCCGTCGCTTATGGTCGAGCTTGAAAAGTTAAAAGACGGTATGAGTTCCTGAATAATCCGGCCTACCTCGGTCTGTCCCGTTGCGACGATCTCCTCTTCTGTTATGACGTCAACGGGAACCGGGGAGTCAGAAACGCTGCGCTCTTCAAAACGGCTTCCGAGCACTACGAGCTTTTCAAGTTCGAAGGCATGAGTCAAGGGACTCAGCAACCCTGCGACTAGCAGCGTGGCAAGCCCCGCAATGATTCCTTTTTTCATCCTAATCCTCCTATTCCGAAATAATACGAAGTTTCCATTATAACACAGGGCGGAGTCTAATTTAAACCCCCAATCTTTACTTAGGAATAAAAAGTCGCCGCTACAGTTCTGACCGACCCTTAAAAAACCCCTTGGCAAGCACCTATGATCGGCCTTTATTGAAATATGAGATGGCTTTACGGCGTTTGAAACATAAGGACATTGCTTTATACTTTCAGCCTGATCATGGAAACAGACCTAATTCGGAACTTCTCCATAATAGCCCATGTCGACCACGGCAAATCAACTCTTGCCGACAGACTTCTTGAGTTCACAGGCACCCTAAGCGAACGCGAGAAAACCGAACAGTTTCTCGACAACATGGAAATAGAGAGGGAGAGAGGAATAACTATAAAGGCCCAGGCTGTAAGGCTGAAGTACAAGGCCGATGACGGCAGAACCTATGAGTTCAACCTGATAGACACCCCCGGACACGTCGATTTCAGTTACGAGGTTTCGCGAAGCCTGATAGCGTGCGAGGGAGCGCTGCTTGTGGTTGACGCCTCCCAGGGAGTCGAGGCCCAGACGCTTGCCCACGCTTATCTGGCCGCTGATTCAGGGCTTGAGATGATACCCGTCATAAACAAGATAGACCTGCCTTCCGCCGAACCCGAGAGAGTGAAAAAAGAAATAGAGGATATAGTCGGAATCTCAACCGAGGACGCCGTTTTGGCAAGCGCCAAGGACGGGACCGGAACAAAGGAGATACTGGAATCGATTGTCGCGCTCGTGCCGTCGCCTAAGAGCCCCGAGGACTCGAGGCTCAAGGCACTCATATTCGACAGCTGGTTTGACTCATACCAGGGAGTGGTGATGCTGGTGAGGATATACGAGGGAACGGTAAGGCTTGGCATGAGAATCAAGCTCATGGCGACCGGGAAAAAATACGAGGTGAGGAAGATAGGTGCATTCGCCCCGCAGGCAACGGAACTTGAGCAGTTAACAACGGGACAGGTCGGATTCATAACCGCATCCATAAAGGAAATCGGGGAAGCCGGAGTCGGGGACACGATAACGGATGCTGATTCCCCCACCGAAAACCCCCTCGAGGGATTCAAGGTCATAAAGCCCATGGTCTTCAGCGGGCTTTACCCCATCGACACGGGCGATTACGACAGGCTCAAGGAAGGTCTCGAGAAACTCAAGCTTAATGATTCGTCACTTGTTTACGAGCCCGAGACGTCCCTGGCGCTCGGGTTCGGGTTCCGTTGCGGCTTTCTCGGGCTGCTTCATATGGAAATCGTGCGAGAGAGGGTCGAGAGGGAATTCGAGGTAAACCTCATAACGACCGCGCCGACCGTTATTTACAAGGCCGTCTATCCGGGAGGAAGGGAAGTGTATGTCGACAACCCCAGCGAACTTCCGACCGGTGACCGCTCGGCCCGGCTTCAGGAACCTTACGTGTCCGTGTTCGTACACACCCCCTCGGATTACCTGGGGCAGATATTCGAGCTCTGCGAAAAAAGAAGGGGGATACAGAGAAACCTGAGCTACGTGACCGAAAACAGGGCGATAATCGAATACGAGCTTCCCCTTGCGGAAATAGTCTACGATTTTTACGACAACCTAAAATCCGTCACCAAGGGCTACGCCTCGATGGATTACGAGCCCGCCGGATACAAGGACTCAGATCTCATAAAGCTCGATATACTGGTTAACGGAAACCCCGTGGACGCACTCTCGATAATTTCCCACAAGGACAAGGCCTACGAGAGGGGAAGGGGGCTTATAGTGAAACTCCGGTCGCTTATACCCCGCCAACTCTACGAAGTAGTTATACAGGCTGCGATCGGAAGCAGGGTGATAGCCCGCGAATCGGTAAAAGCGATGAGGAAGGACGTTACCTCGAAGTGCTACGGGGGAGACGTCACCAGGAAAAGAAAGCTTCTTGAGAAACAGAAAGAGGGCAAAAAGAGAATGAAGCAGGTTGGAAGGGTAGAAATACCGCAGGAAGCTTTTCTGGCCGTGCTGAAGAACGACTGACGGCAAATCTAGCTGACAGGGCTCTTTCAGTCCATCGTCCTCATCATCATTCCGGTGATAACGCGCGTGGCGCCGCTTACCGCGTCCGGGTCGGTCTTCACGTTAAGCACCGCCGGGAGACCTGAGGAAAAGGCCCTCTCCAGCCCTGGGGTCAGGTCTTTTATATTCTCTATCTTCTCTCCGTATCCGCCCATTGCCTTTATTATCTCGTGGAAATCCACGAAACCGAGGTCCACTCCCTGGGTTACCCCCGCATCAGGATAGGTTATCTCTATCTGGTGCTTGGTCATTCCCCACGCGGAATCGTTGCAGACCACAACCACAAACGGTATGGAGTGCCTTACAGCGGTTTCCACCTCCATGAAATTCATGGCCACCGCACCGTCTCCGGTAACAAGCGCCACGGGCTTTTCGGGGAACGCCACCTTTGCTCCGAGGGCAAAAGGCACTCCCACTCCCATGCAGCCAAGCGGGCCTCCTTTGAGATAATGTCCCGGTTTCCTTACCTCGCATGAAAGATCGGTCCATGACTGGCAATCCCCGCCGTCAACCGCAATTATCCCCTCTCCCTCAAGGTAACCCGAAACTGTTTTTGCGACTGCCGCCGGGTGTATTCCCTTCGATTTAGAAACAGTCCGGCGAAACGCGGCGCGTGCCCGGGACCTTGAGGAGCGAGCCTCTTTCATCCATGAACCGAAGTCAAAGCCGATCTTATTCTCTCGGGCGTAGAGGTTCGCTTTTGCGAGGAAAGAATCAAGATCGCAGACGACCCCGAGATCCGCCGGGCGATTCCTTCCGATTTCCTCCGGGTGGATATCCACCTGAACTGTTTTTGCTTCCGGGTTTATCGTGTTTCCGAATCCCGCGTAGATGCTTAGCCTTATGCCGAGCAGGATTACAAGATCCGCGTTTGCGCTTATCTCCCTGAATCCCCCCGGGCTGGCAGGGGATGCGGCCCCGAAGCAGCACTTGTGGTTATCGGGTAGCGTGCCTCTTCCCATGTTAAGTGTGAAAAAAGGCGCCCCCAGTCTTTCTGCGAATTCCAAAACGCTTTGCTCCGCACCTGAGTACCACCCTCCGCTTCCGACAACCACTACGGGCCTTTTCGATGCCGAGAGCAGGCTGAAAAACTCAGAGACCTTGTGGTCGGGCGGCTCGCAGTCCGTATCGGGGACGGGGGCTCTTGGGGGAGAAGTTTCTCTGTCGTCGCAACTCGGGTAAAGAACCTCGTAGGACATTCCCAAATACGCGGGTCCGGGCCTAGCGGAGATCGCCGCCCCGTAGGCGGCTGAGACATACTCTCGAAGCCTTGCCACCTCGTAAACCGTCCTAGCCCACTTGGTAACGGGTCTTACGATCGCCTCCTGGTCTATTTCCTGAAGCGACATCCTGTCGTTTTCCTCGATCCCCGAGCGGCCCGAAATCAGTATCATGGGAGAATTGGCAAGGTAGGAACCCGAAACCCCCGTAAGAGCGTTCGTAAGCCCAGGACCCGCCGTCACAAGGCATATCCCCGGCGTTCTCCTTAGCCTTCCGTAAGCGTCAGCCGCCATGGAGGCTCCCTGCTCATGGTGCGTGTCGACAAGTCTTATGCCAAGATCGGTGCAGGCCCTGTAAACAGGGTTTATGTGCCCTCCCCCCAGAGTAAAGATGTCCCTCACTCCCAAGTCGTAAAGAGCTTTTGTTACCAGATATCCGCCTTGTTGCCTCGCCATGCGCCCTTCTCCAGTAATCAAACAAACCATTATTTCGCGGTAAATACAACCCGGGGGAAATAAAAAAAAATTCCTTGAGTGCCCCCGGATGATGATTAATATGGAATTGCGGAAGGGGAAACAGGGATAAAAAATTCAATTAAACGGAGGTAAAAAAATAATGAGATACGCAGTAAATTTGTGGGAACCGGCCAATGTCTTTCGTAATTTTGCAAACGCCTTTCCCGGGGTTTTCGACTCCGATGCCGCGGAGACTAACCGAAGTCCGAAAGTCGATATTTTTGACGACGGAGCCAACTTCGTTTTGTCGGCGGAACTGCCCGGGGTAACCAAGGAAGATCTTGAAATAGACGTAAAGGACAACCGGCTTACGATAAAGGGAGAAAAAAAGCTCGAGAACAAAACCGAAAAGGAAGGATATCTCAGGGTTGAGAGGTCCTACGGAGTTTTCGAGAGAACTTTCTTCCTCGACGAAAACGTAGACAGGGAAAACATAAAAGCCGAGTACAAAGACGGTGTCCTGCGTCTTACTCTACCGAGAAAGCAGGATGAACCTTCAAAGAAAGTAGAAGTGAACTAACAAAAAGAAAGAAAGGGGAGCGCCGAGAAGTGCTCCCCTTTTGTTTTTCACTGCTAAAGCTTAAACCGCCTGACACTTATCCAGAAAAGCCCCGCCGAAGTACCTTGTTATGAGAAGAAAACTAGAGTAAATTTCATCCCGTATGCTGGAGATCAATTCTAGCTCTGAAATAAAACTTTCCGGCACTGACATATACTTCGATTCCAAACGTGCCGTGCCGCTTTCTTTCGTTTCAAGCGCGAATGTCGAGAGGCTCCCCCGAAGCGAGAAGATTATAGCTACACCTGAAACGATAAGGCTTCTCGGGAAAAAAATTAAGGATTCGACGGTTCTCTCATCCCCCTACGGAAAACCCTTCACCCTCGGCAGCTACTCGATCGAGCTTATCCCATCGGGGCAGATGCTCGGAGCGGCCCAGGTAGTCGTCGAGAAGGACGGAAAAAGAATTGTTTACGCAGGCGGCTTCAAGCTGAAAAATACCCTCTCCGCAGGCTACGCGGAACTAAGAAGATGCGACACACTGATCGTTGACTGTGCCTATGGGGCGCCGAAATTCATTTTCCCGCCGCCAGAAGTGGTAATGGAATCCGTATTCGAGTTTGTAAACAGGACGCTGTTTGAGGATAACGTACCCGTAATCCTGGTAAATCCCATGGGGAAAGCGCAGGATCTCATAATTTTCCTCGGGGAAAGGGATGTTGAGATGAGCCTTCACCCCGCGATGGCCAAGACGCTCAGGCTCTACGAAGAGCTCGGGGTAAGAATTCCCCCCTACGGGGGCATAAAAAGAAAGCATTTTAAAAACAAGGTCCTTATAGCACCTCTTTCCTACAGGAATTCGTCCGTCGTCGAGAATCTTAAGAGAAAGAAGGTCGCGGTGATAAGCGGCCGCTCGATGGAAAACGGAACATTTGTAAGATCGGCTCTGCGGGCCGAGGTGGCGTTTCCCCTGAGCAATCACTTTGGATACGACGAGATTTCAGAATATCTTGCCGTTTCGAGGCCCGGGAACATAATCATCAGGGGAAACTTCAGCGACAGCTTTACAAAGGGACTTGAAAAAGACGGGTGGAACGTAACAGCGTTTAAAAAGCCGCGCCAGCTGGCGCTTTTCTGAGGGCAGGATGCCGGTTGAAACGAAATCATTCACAGTAAGCACTCAAGGCGACTGCGACATACTGGACATAACCCCTCACGTGAGCCGTGAACTTTCCAAGGCAGAACTGTCTTCGGGAACGGCCACTGTCTTTGTCGCCGGTTCGACCTGCGCGGTCACGACCATAGAGTACGAAAGCGGGGTGCTCTCCGACCTAAAAGATGCGTTTGAAAGAATGGCGCCAGAGGCCATGCACTACGCGCACAACGCCAGATGGGGCGACGGAAACGGTCACTCGCACGTGAGAGCGTCGGTGCTCGGCCCCTCGCTTACGGTTCCGTTCTCAAACGGTAATCCCTTGCTCGGGACCTGGCAGCAGATAGTGCTCGTTGATTTCGATAATCGCCCCAGAACAAGAAGGGTAATCGTCCAGATTATCGGAGAATGACCGCGCCTCAGACGAACTTGACCGAAAAATGCGAGGGCTTGTACCTTACGTTAAGGTTAACGATAAGGGGCGTAAGCGACTCTATCATCGAGGAGATCTCGAGCGGACCCGCGTCAAGCACCCTGAGGTTCTTCATTTCCTCGGTAAGGTTCTTGATCACCTCTTTAGCCCCCTCGTCATCCCCGCATATGACCACGTCGTAATCAAGATCCTCGTCTATTTTGGCAAGCTCGTTTGCAGGAAGATTGTGATAAGCGGATACCAGCCTCGCCGTCTCGGGAAGCGCATCTTTTATCTCAAGAGCCGAAGAGCCCTGGGCGGGAGGGTCGAACAGAAAAGTCTTGCCTTCCCTTTTCATCGAGACCACCGGAGTTACGACTATCTGATCCGTGATGCTGTCGCCGCATCCCGCTACAGTGGCCGCCGCGTACTCGGGAGGAATGCTTATTATTATCACCTCGGAAGCCGCCGCGGCGTCCGCGTTCGCCATGCCGTGTATGTTCGACTCGATTCCGAGTCCCTCAAGCGTTTCTGCGTGGCCCGCCGCTATGCCGAGCGCTTTTTCCTCGCTTCTAGAACCTATGTAGATCTCATGCCCAGCTCTTGACCACCGAAGCACCAGACCTTCCGCTATGTCCCCGGTTCCACCTAAAAGTGAAATTTTCATTTTCTAATATCTCCTCACATCAAAATTTTTCCAGAACATCTATCCTATATGCCTACAGAGCGTTTTTCAAGCACGGCCAAAGTCATGTCGGGAAAAGAAAACAGACCTCAGGTTATCAAAAACCGGCCGCCATCTGGAAAAGAGAGTTGATGACGGCGCGCTTTATGAAAACTATGAGAAGCAGGACCACTATGGGGCTAAGGTCTATCGAGCCTCCGATGGGAGGAATGTATTTCCTCGCAAAACCCAGAACCGGCTCCGTGGCCGAGTAAAGAAACCTCACTATAGGGTTATACGGATCGGGGTTCACCCATGAAAGTATCGCCCGTCCCACTATAAGCCAAATGTAAACGCTAAGAAGTATGTCCACCACTTCGGCAATGGCTCTTAAGAAATTGCCTCCTATTATTTCCATGTCAGTCCTCCTCTCCTGAAAGTTCCGCGGAACGTCTGGCCGCGGACTCGATAGCGGATATAACAGCGGCCCGGAAACCGCCCCGCTCAAGCGAATGGATCCCGCTTGCCGTGGTTCCCCCGGGCGAAGTGACCATGTCCTTTATCTCGGCGGGATGCCCGATACCTTCCTGAATCATCTTCGAGGTGCCCAGAACGGTCTGCGCGGCAAGGTCTGTGGCAAGCTTTCTTGGGAGCCCCATTTTAACCGCACCGTCGCAAAGCGCCTCAATGAAAATCGACACAAACGCCGGACCGCTTCCGGAAAGAGCGGTAACGGCATCCATGAGACTCTCGCTCTCAACCCGAAAGGTTTTTCCCAGAGATCCCAGGATTTCTAGAACCAGACCTTCCTCCTCACCAGAGAAGCCTTCCCCGAAATAAACGCAGGATGCCCCCTCAAGAACGAGACTCGGGGTGTTGGGCATAACCCGCGCGAGCTTTATTTCCCTTCCGATAAGCTTTTTTATGGAAGAGTAACCTACCCCGGCAGCGATCGACACGTAGAGCTTATCTTTGGTGGCAACGTTTTTCACTTCCCTGCAGACCTCGGGAATTATCTGGGGCTTTACGGAAAAAACAACTATATCGGATTTTTTTACCGCTTCGCGGTTATCGAAGGTGGTCGCAACTCCGTAGCGCGAGGACAGGGAAGAGAGTCTCTCGGGGTCTACGTCCGAGAGCGTTATGTCCCTTTTCTTAAAGCCTCCCGAGGCAAGAAGTCCTCTCACCATCGCCTCGGCCATGTTCCCCGCTCCTATGAATGCCGTCTTTTTCATTTTCAAACTCACTCAGGCCTCGGACCGAAGAGCGCCGAACCGACCCTGAGAATCGTGGCCCCCTCTTCAATCGCCACTTCGAAATCATTGCTCATGCCCATTGAAAGCTCCCGAATTCCGGGAAACTCCCCCGACACCTTGTCTCTCATTTCCCTGAGTCCCGAAAACCATGGTCTGCTCATCTCGGGATCCTCGAAGTAAGGGGGCATTATCATGAGTCCCTCAAGCGAAACGTTCTGAAACACGGAAGCACTTTCGAGAAACTCCTGAAGATCGCTCGCTCTGATCCCGTTTTTGCTGTCCTCCCCGCCGTTTATCTCAACAAGCGCCCGGACACGTGTTCCGGAAGCCGCGGCCCTTTTATCAAGCTCCGCCACAAGGGCAATGTTGTCAACCGCGTGCACGAGATCCGCCTTGCCCACAACGTACTTCACCTTGTTTCTCTGCAGAGCCCCGACAAAGTGCCAGCGAAGCGTGCCGGCGGCACCACTTCCGGCTTCCCTCTGCTTGTCGCGAAGCTCCTGGGCGTAATTCTCCCCGAAGTCCCCAAGCCCGAGCCGGTTGGCCTCCAAAATCACCGGCAAGGGGAATTTCTTCGAGACCGCTACCAGCCGCACATCCTCCCGGTTCCTCCCGGATCTTCGGCACGCCTCTGCGATTCTCCGTTCTACCTCGTCTATGTTATCCTTCAAGCTCATCGGGATTCCACGACACCTATATCCGAGAGTGCTGAAACCAGCTCAAAAAGCGGAAGTCCGACGACACCCGTGTAGGAACCTTTTATCCACTCAACAAGGCAGGATCCGATCCCCTGAATGGCGTATGCGCCCGCCTTGTCCATAGGCTCTCCGGTCTTAATGTACCGACGCATCCCTTCTGTATCAAGGGACTTCATCCGCACCTCGGTACGGGTGGCCCCAAGGTGAAGAACATCGCCGGGGGACCTCGCAACGCAGAAGCCTGTTATGACCTCATGGGTTCTTCCAGAGAGTTTTTGCAGCATCGAGAGCGCATCTTCCTCATCGCGAGGCTTGCCGAATATCTCTCCCGAGACGGAAACGACCGTGTCGCTGCCCACGACGATTCGCCCCTGCCGCTGTTGCGCGCAGACGTAAAGCGCCTTTTCCCTAGCCATGCGCTTTGCGAAATCAAGCGGCGCTTCTCCCTCACGGGCGCTCTCACGCACCCGCGGCGGAATCACCTCGAAGTCAAGACCAACACCCGCAAGCAACTCCCGTCTTCTCGGGGAAGAGGAAGCAAGTACGAAGTTTCTGTTCTTAAGCATCCGGGAAAGACCCTCTAAGCGGAAACCTGAAACTTGAAAACGCGTCTTCTGCGTATACACTCATCGATTCAAGCTCAAATGGAACTCAAAGAACTTTACCTGAAAGGCAGAAAAAGCTTCGAGGAAAACGGCTTCGAGTGCCCGGGGATCGAAACAAGGACAATACTCGCAAGAAGCCTCGGCGCGGACCCGCTGGAACTCTACGCACATCCGGAAAGATGCGTGGACTCCGAACGCACAGAGACGTTTGAAAAACTCCTTCGCCGACGCCTCGCGGGAGAACCTCTCGCGTACGTTACCGGCAAGCGGGAATTCTGCTCGAGGTCTTTTGTCGTTACCCGCGATGTCCTGATACCGAGACCGGAAACCGAAACGCTTGCGGAACTCGCCATAGAAACTGCGGAACGGATGAAAAATCCACGCATCCTCGACCTCGGAACGGGAAGCGGGTGCCTTGCCGTAACCCTGTCTCTTGAGGTGCGCGGCTGCGAGGTTTTCGCCTCGGATGTATCCGCTCCGGCGCTTGGGGTAGCAAAGAGAAACTCCCGCGCACACGGCGCGCGCGTTCGGTTCGTCCGCTCGGATCTTCTGGGCTGCTTTGCAAAATCTTCATTTGACATCATAATTTCCAACCCGCCTTACGTGTCCGAAGCGGAATATGCGGAGCTTTCCCCGCAGATAAGGCGCTACGAGCCGCGCACGGCGCTTTTCGGCGGGAAGGACGGATTTATGTACATAAGGAAAATAGCGGCCGCGGCGGGAACCGCCCTTCGGAAAGGTGGTTTTCTGCTTCTTGAAATCGGAGCCTCCCAGGCGAAGAGCGCGGAAAGAATAGTTCGTGAAAACGGTTTTTCAGACATACGCTTCGAGACCGATATCAGCGGCGTAAAAAGGGTAGTGAAAGCGACTTGGAAAAAATAGTAATAGAAGGAAAGAATAGGCTTTCCGGAGAGGTGTCGGTCGGCGGAGCGAAAAACGCCGTCCTTCCCATAATGGCAGCCTGCATACTGAACGAGGGGGAGAACACTATTTCGAACGTGCCGGATCTGGCGGACGTGCGGACCATGATGAAACTCCTCGAAACCTTGGGCGCAAGATGCGAGTACACAGACGGTGAACTGCTGGTTGACTCGAGTACCATCGACCGCTACAAGGCCCCCTACGATCTGGTAAAGACGATGAGGGCTTCCGTGCTGGTTCTGGGACCGCTTGTGGCCAGGTTTAAAAAAGCCGAAGTCTCACTTCCCGGAGGATGCGCGATAGGAGAAAGGCCCATAGATCAGCACATAAAGGGACTTCGAATCCTCGGGACATCGGTCCAACTCGAAGACGGGTACGTAAGCGCCGTTGCGAGAAAACTCGAGGGAACCACCGTGCCCTTCGATCTCTCGACCGTCACGGGAACTGAAAACATAATGCTGCTAGCCTGTGTCTGCGAAGGAGAAACCGTCATTCTGAATGCCGCATGCGAACCCGAAGTGGTGGATCTCGCAAACGCCCTCAATCTAATGGGAGCGAAAATAGAAGGAGCAGGGACGGATATAATAACGATAACGGGGGTAAGCTCGCTCGGTCCGCTTAAGGGCTACAGCGTAATGCCTGACAGGATAGAGGCCGGAACGCTGATGATAGCCGCCGCACTTAATGAAAGCGATCTGGTGATCAGGAACTGCAGGTTCGAGCACCTGGGGGCACTCACCGGGAAACTGCTTCAGACGGGAACGGAAATAGAAAAAAATGGGAGTTCCATCAGGGTGCGGGGCACAGGGGAGATAAAAAGCATAGATTTCTCCACGCTCCCATACCCGGGATTTCCGACCGACATGCAGGCCCAGATGATGATACTCATGTGCGTTGCCGACGGAATGAGCGTCATAACGGAAAACATATTTCCGCAGAGGTTCATGCACACCGCCGAACTGCGGAGGATGGGCGCGGACATAAAGCTTGTCGGAAACAGCGCCGTGGTAAGAGGCGTCCGGGAGATGAGAGGCGCCCCCATAATGGCAAGCGATCTTCGGGCGAGCGCATCGCTCGTGCTGGCAGGGCTTTGCGGCGCCGGCAGGACGGAAGTGTCGAGAATCTACCATCTCGACCGGGGATACGAGAAACTTGATGAAAAACTGCGGTCGGTAGGAGCCAGCATCTGGAGGGAAAAAGAATGATAACTATAGCGACGCCCAGGGGAAGGCTGCTTGAGGAGACTGTCGAGCTCTTCGAGAAGGCCTCGATAGACATAACGGAGATAATAAAGGATTCGAGAAAGCTTATATTCGAGTTCAAAGAGGCAGGGATGAGGCTGCTTATAGTGAGGCCCACGGACGTAACCTCCTACGTCGAGTACGGCGCCGCGGACTGCGGAATAGTCGGCAAGGACACGCTAATGGAGCAGGACTGCAACCTCTATGAGCCTCTTGACCTCAGAATAGGAAAATGCAAGATGGTGGTCGCCGCTCCGAAGGGATTTGAGAAATCGGGCAAGGCGTCTTTGCGGATCGCGACAAAGTACCCGAGGATCGCGAGCAATTTCTACAACAAAAAAGGCATAACCACGGAAGTCATAAAACTCTACGGTTCGGTTGAGCTTGCCCCTATAATAGGGCTTTGCGACGCTATAGTGGATCTTACGGCCACGGGAGAAACACTGAAGAAAAACGATCTTGAGATAGTGGAAGTGGTAGCGGAGGTAAGTGCGAAGTTAATCGTCAACAAGGTAAGCATGAAAATAAAGTCAAAGGAAATAAAGGAATTGATTGAGAAGCTCGAGGAGGCAAGGTAGGCCACCTTCCTTTTTTTCACATGGCGTATCAGAAAAGCTCGAGCTGGGCGGCTCCGTCCCTTCTGAAGCGGGAAACATCAAGAGGTACCCTCCTTCCCGCAAAACCGAACTTTCCGTAAGCTACGCGAAAGATCTTTTCGGTCTGCTCGGCGAAAATTCCCTTGCCCTTCATCCGGACTCGGTACTCAGTGGAGTTAAGGTCTCCGTCCCTCATGGACTTGATTCGCCCCAGTATCTTTTTCTTTCTGTCGGGGTAGTGGCGCTCAAGCCACTCGGAGAATATGTCGCCAACTCCGTAGGGAAGCCTGAGCATCACGTAACCCGCGTCGACCGCTCCGCAGGCCGAAGCCTCCCTCATTATGGCCGGAATCTCATGGTCGGTGAGCCCGGGGATCACCGGGGCTATGAGCACCGTCACCGGAATGCCGGCGTCCGCAAGCCTGGTTATTGCCCTTAGCCTGTATTCGGGCTGCGACGCTCTGGGTTCCATTTTTCTTGAAAGTTCCCCGTCAAGCGTCGTGACGGAGATAACCACGCTCGCGCAGCCGATTCTTGCCATGTCGGAGAGAATATCAATATCGCGGGTCACCATATAGTTCTTCGTCACCACACCGACCGGGTTTCGGAATTCCCGCAGAACCTCAAGGCATTTTCTCGTTATCCGGAAATGCTTTTCCGCCGGCTGATAGCAGTCGGTAACCCCGCTCATCGCTATCGGTTTAGGAACCCATTTCGCCGAGCGAAGCTCCTTTCTAAGAAGCTCGGGGGCATTTTGCTTCACGAAGATCTTCGTTTCG
This sequence comes from Thermodesulfobacteriota bacterium, assembly GCA_965207685.1. GTDB lineage: Bacteria > Desulfobacterota_D > UBA1144 > Nemesobacterales > Nemesobacteraceae > Nemesobacter. Next base: position 1,214,579 of record OZ242294.1, read on the forward strand.
AAGTCAAGCCCCGCGGAAAGTCCCAGGTATTCGTGCGTGGGTCTCGCGTAGCAGTAAACGCATCCGTGCTCGCATCCCCGGTAGGGATTGATGCTCGCGTCAAAGGAGACATCTGGACTCTGGTTGTAGGAGATTATGGTTCTCGTACAGTCCCTGTAGTAAACGGTTCCCGGGGCGCCGTCAGCGGCGGGCGCGTCCTCGTCCGCAACAAAATCGATCCGCTCGAACCTTCCCGCAGGGTTCTCCTGGGATCCCCTTCCTTTTATGTATGGCTTCACTTTACGAATCTCCCTTAAACCAAAAAGCCCCAAAGCGGCAGCGGCCGCCTCGGGGCTTTTGAAACACTAAGCAGTTGTTTGCCTTCAGTTTATGTTCTTCGGCACCGGGTCGGCCTCGAGAGCGTAACCGGACTTGGGAACGACGAAGTTCTTGAGCACCGGTTCATCTGAGATGAGCACCTTTTCAACAACTTCGTCCATGTGTTCCACTGGGGTTATCTTTACCTCTTTTCTCACGTTATCCGGTATGTCCTCAATGTCCTTCTTGTTATCCACGGGAATCAGCACTTCCTTCACCATGCCCCTGTGGGCCGCGAGGATCTTTTCCTTGAGCCCTCCGATGGTAAGCACTCTTCCGCGAAGCGTTATCTCTCCCGTCATTGCGATTTCCCTGTTTATAGGCTTTCTCGTAATGGCGCTCGTAATGGCGCTTGCTATCGCTATGCCGGCGCTCGGCCCGTCCTTGGGGGTGGCTCCCTCGGGAACGTGAATGTGTATATCCACGTTCTGGTAGAAAAGCCTTTCAAGCCCCAGACGCTGCGCCCGGCTCCTTACGTAGCTCATCGCCGCGCGCGCAGATTCCTGCATCACCTCCCCGAGCTTGCCGGTAACGGTGAAATTTCCCTTGCCGGGAACAATGGAAACCTCTATCGTAAGAAGCTCCCCTCCGAGTTCCGTCCACGCAAGCCCCGTGGCGGCTCCAACCTGGTCGGTATTCTCGATCTCCCCGTACTCGTACTTGGGAGTGCCGAGGTACTTGCCGACGCTCTTTGCGGTGATGTTGACTCCCTTGGTCTTTTTCTTCTCAACGATCTCCCTCGCAACCTTCCTGCAAAGCGCCGCTATTTCCCTCTCGAGGTTCCTGACGCCGCTTTCCTTGGTGTACCTTCTTATGATCTGCAGAAGCGCCTCGTTTTTTATGGCCACCTTGTGGTCGTTAAGGCCGTGATCATTCTTCTGCTTCCCTATAAGAAACTTCCTGGCTATCTGGAGTTTCTCCTGCTCCGTGTAGCCGGGAAGGCGGATTATCTCCATGCGGTCCTGAAGCGCCCAGGGGATCGTGTGCAACACGTTCGCCGTCATTATGAACATCACTTTCGAGAGATCGTAGTCGGCCTCGATGTAATGATCGTTGAAATTTGAGTTCTGCTCAGGGTCAAGGGCCTCAAGAAGCGCCGAAGCGGGATCTCCCCTGAAGTCCATCCCAAGCTTGTCGATCTCGTCGAGGAGGAAGACAGGATTTATGGTTCCGGCCTTCTTCATTCCCTGTATGATCTTGCCCGGAAGGGCTCCTATGTAGGTCCTCCTGTGTCCCCTTATCTCGGCCTCGTCCCTTACTCCGCCAAGAGACGTCCTGACGAACTTGCGACCCATTGCGCGCGCTATGGACTTGGCCAAAGAGGTCTTTCCCACGCCCGGGGGTCCCACGAAACAGATTATCGGGCCCTTAAGCTTCTCGGCCAGAACCCGAACCGCCAGATATTCAAGTATCCTCTCCTTGGGTTTTTCAAGACCGTAGTGATCCTCATCAAGAATCGACACGGCTTCCTTGAGGTCAAGGCGATCATCGGTCTTCTCCTTTATCCACGGCAGATCCAAAAGCCAGTCGATATAGTTTCTCACCACGGTCGCCTCGGCCGACATGGAGGACATCATGCGAAGCTTGTTTATCTCCCTCTTCACCCTCTGCTCAACGTCCTCGGGAAGCTCTTTCTCCCTCAGCTTTTCCTCAAACTCGTCTATTTCGCTTTTAAGGTCATCGCCCGTGCCGAGTTCCTTCTGAATGGCCTTCATCTGCTCGTTAAGGTAATACTCCCTCTGGGCCTTTTCCATCTGCTTTTTGACCCTTTTTCCTATGCGCTTTTCCATCTGGAGTATCTCGAGCTCGGACTGCATCTTCTCGCAAAGCTTCTCAAGCCTCTCGAGCGGATGGAGAACCTCGAGAATTTCCTGCTTGTCCGAAAGCTTCATGCTAAGATGCGAAGCGACCGTGTCGCCGAGCTTTCCCGGTTCGTCAATGGACATGAAAGTCACGAGGGTTTCCGAGGGGATCTTGGTGTTGAGTTTCACGTAATCCTCGAAAAGCTTGGTCGCCGAACGCATGAGCGCTTCAACCTCGACGCTTTCCCCCGAAGGTTCCTCTATTTCCCTTACTTCTACGACGAACATGTCCTTGTGGGAAACAAAGCCCGATATTGAGGCCCTCTTTTTGCCCTCGACGAGAACCTTCACGGTGCCGTCCGGAAGCCGGAGCATTTGAACTATAGTTCCGATGGTCCCGATTCTGTACATATCATCGTTCCCGGGTTCGTTCACCTTCGCGTCTTTCTGCGCCGAAAGGAATATTTCCTTGCTGCCCTTAGCCGCCTCCTCAAGGGCCTTGATGGATTTTTCCCTGCCCACGAAAAGAGGGGCCAGCATGTAGGGATATATAACTACGTCGCGGAGTGGAAGGAGTGGAAGGACTTTCTCGTTAACGTTTGCGGAATCTGACATTTTCTCCTCCTCAATACACAAGCTTATTTAGAGTATATAATACAGATCCGGATATTTACAACCCTGTTATTATACAGCATGGAGAAGCCCAGTCATAATCCAGAGGAAGTTCTTATTGGAAATAATTACCATTTAGTAGTAATTTTTAACAAGCAGGTTATCATTAACGATGCAGAACAAGAAACCAAGGAGGAATCAAAATGATTGACAGCGACGTACAGGACGCGATAAACACGCAGATAAGAAACGAGTACTATTCATCCTATCTCTATCTTTCGATGTCCGCCTATTGTGAATCCAAAAACTTTTCCGGTTTCGCAAGCTGGCTTCGCAAGCAGAGCGAAGAGGAGCTTGTGCATGCGATGAAGTTTTTCGATTACCTGATCGACAGGGGCGGCAGGGTAACTCTTGACTCGATAGAGCAGCCCCCATCTGAGTTCGGGGCGTTCCTTGAGATGTTCGAGGATGTTTTGGAGCATGAAAGGGAGGTTACGGGGATGATAAACAACATCTATGATCTCGCCGCCTCGAAAAACGATCAGGCAACCTTAGTAATGCTCCACTGGTTCATAGAAGAACAGGTAGAGGAGGAAAAAAGCGCCGAGGAAGTCGTCGAGCAGCTGAAACTCGCCGATGACAATCCCGCAGCACTCCTGATTCTCGACAGGGAACTCGCCGCAAGAGAGGGCGAATAAGCAAAAACTCTGGCAATTGTTAACAGCAAATGGAACTGTCCGCTTTTATAGCACGCGAGTTGTCCGCTTTTGCTTTTTTCACTTCAGCCTCCCAGGGCGTAGCCCGAAGAGGGTGAAGTGAAACTGCGGGAACCCCTTATCCGGGTTCTCGGTCTGCTTTCGCCTCCTTTGTTTTTTAACCTGCCTTCACTGTCATATCCGCCCAGCCTGCGCTTCCCATGATACACAGACATGCTCCCGTCCGAATACTCATGCACAACTACCTTCGCCCTCACAAAATGATAACGATCCTTAACCGGCGGGATCTGCAAACTCATACCCTTGTACCTCACGCAGTTGTCGTTGCCCACTACCCTCCGATGCTTCAAACACAGTATATCGTCAAGGTTGGCATCAAAAAGCGGTACAAACGCTTCCCCCTTCTCCGCCGCGGCCACCATGAAACGCCTGTTGAAATCCTCTATGAAACTCTCCTCCAAAAACCTGTTCGCCTCTTCCATCTCCACTATACCACGCTCACGCAACTCCGCGGGCAACCTTCCCTGCAAGGTCCCGAACATCCTCTCGCTGCGCCCCCTGGCCTCAGGGGAATATCCCGGTATCATCAGAATGCCCAGCTCACCCATCGCTCGCCCAAACTGCGTTGGATTCTCCTTGTCCACCTTCTCTCCGGCCACCGGAGTGCTCCAGTAGTGAGGCCCCCTGTCACTGTAAAAACTCAAGAATATCCCTTTACTCTCCAATACATCCCTTACCCCTCTCATGCTGCTCCAGGTCCCTTCCTCCGAAACAAAGAAAGCGCTGTATATCTCCCCGGTGGCGTCGTCCATGGTCACCACAAGGTCCCACACCTCCCGGGGAACCCACCTGTGAGTGCTTGCGTCCTGGTGTATCATCTCCCCGGCACACTCCCGCCGCTGCCTGCGCTGGCGGTGCACTCCCCCTCCCCGGGGCCTCCTCGCCACTCCCGCAGAGTAAAGGGTTCTCTTCACCCAGTTGTAGCAGCGACGGCCTCCGTGGCGCTCTTTATACGCCTCGTAGAAGTGAGCCACGTTGCGTTCGGGGTAGAGGGTCTTGTACAACTCCACCACCTCCGAGATCTCCTCCTGCGGGGCCCGGTTGTGGGAGAGCGCTCCCAGGCGCTTATCCAAAAGCCCACGCATCCCTTCGTCCCTGTATCGGACCGCGTAACGACGAAACGTTCTCTCCCCTATCCCGAGCTGCTCTGCTGCTTCTGCCTGTATAACCTTCTTCTCCTTCCACCTCCGGTATACCCTCTCGAACTGGTTCATCCTGACTCTTTGCAGAAACCTCGTCTGGTCCATGGATACCTCCTCCTTTGGAGAAGATAAATCCAGACAATCGCCCTTCAGCAAAACCGGACAGACGGCGTGCTATACTTCCGGACAGATGGCGTGCTATTGAGGCACTTGCGTAGTTAAGTATAGCCATACGGGGCAAGGGTTTTGAGAAGGGGCAAAAAACTTTTTACCCCACGATTTCGATAAAAACCCCTTAGAACCCACCGATTCTCTCCAGAAACCGTAAATTCCACCCCAGGACCAGACCAGTTGAGAAGGGGGGGGTGAATACACAAGTAACTTACTGATATTACTTGATTTAATGTCGCCATGGGTTAGAATTAAAGTGCGCTTAAATTCATCTTCCCGGAGGAAAAAACCCATGGCGACGCAAAATAATCTACCCTTTTCCTGGGACGAAGTCGATAAACTCTCCGACCTCAGACGTCTTCGTCTCATTCTCGACTCCATGCCCGACACAGACATTATCAAGGCCCTTGGGGAGATGAGGGCTAACGGCCGCAACGAATACCCGGTGGCGGCGATGTGGAAGGCTCTTATCGCCGGCATAGTTTTCCAGCACCCGTCCATAGAATCCCTCATACGGGAACTTAACCGAAACTCCTCCCTGCTTTGTGTGTGCGGGTTCAGTTCCGTGCCCCTGCAAAGACGAACCAGGTATGGAATTGAACCGGGCAGTGGCGGAGCCGAGGTAAAGGTTATAAACCTTCCCCCCCGCAGTCCCGCTCCCAGAAGCTTCAACTTCTCACGGTTCCTCTCAAACGTAGTCAGGCTGGAAGAAAAACAGGGACTTGTCTCGGGGATGATTGAAGAGATGAGGGGGGAGCTTATGAGACTGCTGCCCGACTTCGGGGAGAACCTGGGTTATGACGGCAAGGCCATAGAAAGCCACTCCACGGGACACAGGAGCCGCGGGACAGGGGAAACATCGGATCCCGAGGCTGACTGGGGAGTGCATAAGTACTCCGGGATTGACTCAAACGGGAAGCAGTGGACGAAGATAAAGACCTGGTTTGGTTACCGGTTGCATGTAATAGCGGACACCAAGTACGAGCTGCCGGTTGCCTTCACTCTGAGGAGGGCCTCTGTTTCCGAGGCGGGAGAGCTTGACAGAATGACAGGGCTTTTGTTTGCAAAAAATCCTGAGTTGAAGAACAGATGCAGGTACTTAAGCGCTGACAAGGGGCTTGACGGCGCAGAGTTGAAGAAGAAGTTCTGGGATGATTACCGTATCCGTCCCATTATGGACAACAGGGAACTTTGGAGACAGGAGAAGCAGGGTCAGAGCTATGTTGAGGGAGAGAAGATAATGAGACCTCTTAACAGCGTACACGACAACATCTTCTATACTGAGAGAGCCGAGGTATGGTGCCGCTGTCCGGTAAGCGGGACGGAACGCAAGATGGCGTTCTGTGGTTTTGAACCAAAAAGAGAGACTTTGAAGTTCCGTTGTCCCGCGGCTGTGTACGGTGTTGGCTGCGAGGGGTGGGAGAAGTGTCACAGGGATGCGGGATGCAAGACAAACGGTTACGGCAGGGTCATGCGCGTCCCGCTTGAGAGGGACCGTCGTATATTTACCCCGACTCCATGCGGGAGCGTGTCATGGCAGCGCGTTTACAGGAGTCGCGGGGCCATGGAGCGTATAAACTCCAGAATCGACAACAGCTTCGGGTTCGAGAGGCATTACATCAGGGGCAGGGCGAAGATGAGTGCCCGTGTGGGTATGGCGTTTGTGGTGATGATGGCGCTTGCGGTTGGTCACATAAAGGCGGGGAGGCCCGAGTGCATGAGGTCTCTTGTCAGCGGGTGTTGGGCTCGGGCGGGATAATATCCCGGTGATTCAGAAAAATTTAAGCGGTAAGCAACTCTGAAGGGACTGCTGCGTCCTCGATTGGTTGAAACTGGTGATTCCGGGGAAGTCGGCGGTGCGTTCCGTCTGAATCGGGCAACGCGGCCGTCAGATTGCCGGAATGCGGGCCGGCGCCGCCTGGTTCCGGAAACCACAACCCCGAAAAATCGTTACAGCGCAAACCCCACGCTATTAACACAATCTTTACTTTCAAGTTCCGGTATGTATCTTAATCTGTTTGTAGATTAAAACATTCTCCGCAGTGGGGAAGGAAGCAGACAATTGGGAATAAAATACAGCCGGCCTGAAGTAAACAGGCAGATTACAAAACAGCTCATAAACGACTACGGGGCGATCGTCTCCACCCTCGCCAAGGTTTTCGGCTACGAGAGCCTTGAGCATGTGCAGAGAGTGTGCGCCAACTCTTTTGAGAAGATGAGGACCAGATGGGGAAAAGACGGAATTCCCCAAGATCCCCAGAGTGTGGTGTGGGCTGATATAACGGAGAACTCAAACAAGCTTTTCTGCAGGAAAATAAACTACCTCTCAAAAGCAAACGGAGCGAAGAGGAGGATCAACGTATCGGGATTTCACCTTCCCTTTCCGGATAAAGAGGAAGTGGCGAAAAACCAGGTCGAGATGCTTTTTGCGCTGTGCGCGCCCGGGGTTGAAAACTCCATCCAGAAATACCTTGTACTGAACGTGCTCTGCGGCTTTTCCTGCTCCTCCCTCGCCAGGATACTGGAGAGAAACGAGAAGTCCCTGGAAGAGCAACTCGCTTCGGAAAAAAAGAAGATAACCGAAGCGGCCGTTCAGATGACTCGGGACGACATGGAGAAAAATCTCGGGGTGGTGACCAAGAACATATACGAGATTTTCAGCCTCGGCCAAAACGGTCTTCGCAAGGCAACGCCCCCAGTTGTCTCCTTGTGCTTTTCCGCGATAAGACTTGGCGAGATGCTGCTCGATTTCCCCGCAACGAAAAAACCCAAGGTTCACGCCCTTGTATCCTTCATGCTGCTAAACGCCTCGAGGCTTCAGACCATGAACGACGGCGCCGGAAGGCCGCTTGGTATAAAGGAGCAGAACAGGGAGCTTTGGGACAGGGGCATGATCAAAAGGGGATTTGAGCACCTTGCCCTCTCCGCTGAGGAAGGAGAAGAGGTCACGGAGATTCACCTGAAGGCAGGCGTTGACGCCGTCCACTCGCTAGCCGGAAAATATGGGGACACGAACTGGGAGCGGATCATCTCACTTTACGACAAGTATCTGGCGTGCAACTACTGTCCGCTTGTCGAACTTCAAAAAGCAATCGCCATTTCCAAAACCCGAGGCCCGCAGGAAGGTCTTCGCGTGATAGGGGGAATACGCGGGGTTGAGGAACTCCGCTCGCACGATCTTCTGTATTCAACTCTCGGAAATCTTCATTTCCAGCTTCACAAGTACGAAGACGCGATATCGAATTTCAACCGCGCGATCGGTCTTGCCGAGGACTCTTTCGAAAAAGCGTTTTATTCCAAAAAGATAAAGATCTGCGAAGATAGGATGAACATGTCGAAGCGCTACAGGTATGGAGTGTCCTTCTGAACACTCCCCGGCCGCTTAATATGCCCGCGGACTCAATCCTTAAACACATCATCGTATTCTGTTTTGTTTTAACTGCTGCACTCACTTCCGCCCGCGCCGAACCCGGTTATCCAAGTAAAAGTACGGCGGAACCCGCGTCTTTTCGAAACGGGATGGTTGTATCCGAGGAGCGGATCGCTACCCTCGTCGGGCTCTCCGTGCTCAAGGGAGGCGGAAACGCCGTCGATGCAGCGGTGGCTGTCGGATTCGCGCTTGCGGTTACTCACCCGAGAGCCGGAAATCTCGGGGGCGGCGGATTCATGCTCGTGCATCTGGGCGAAACGGGGCGGACAGTCGCCATAGATTACAGGGAAAAAGCCCCGCTTAAAGCCACTCGCAACATGTTCCTCGATGAAAGCGGAGAGGTCGACACGGAGCGGGCACGACACAGCGTCCATTCCTGCGGGGTTCCGGGAACGGTCGCAGGACTTTCGCTTGCCCTTGAAAAATACGGAACCATGCCGCTTGGAAAGGTTATTGCGCCGGCAATAAGTCTCGCGGAGGAGGGGTTTGCGGTTACGCCGGAACTCAGGAAATCGCTTCTTGAAGCAAAAGGGCGCTTGAAAAAATCAGGCGAGAGCATGGAGGTTTTTTTCAAAAACAACGGAGAGCCACCCCGGGAGGGAGAAATCCTCAGGCAGAAAAACCTCGCGTGGAGCCTCAAGGAGATAAGCAAAACCGGTCCCCGGGAGTTTTACAGGGGGGCGATAGCGAAAAAAATCGCGGCCTACATGGAAAAGAAAGGAGGCCTCATAACCGAACGGGACCTTGCATCTTATGAAGCCCTTATAAGAGAACCGGTGACCGGAAACTACAGGGGCTACAGCATCCACTCGATGCCGCCTCCAAGCTCGGGCGGGGTCCATCTTATCCAGATGCTTAACATTCTCGAGCGCTATCCCCTCTCGCAATACGGCCATAACTCCGTCCGATACGTCCACATTCTCTCGGAAACCATGAAGCTTGCCTACGCGGACAGGTCAAAACACCTGGGCGATCCGGACTTCTCCCCTGTTCCCACAGAACATCTCATCTCAAAACAGTACGCAAAACGTCTGGCAAACCGCATCAATCCCCAAAAAGCGACTCCGAGCAGATACGTAAGGCCCGGCTCACCAGTTCCCGCCGGAGGCACCGACACCACTCACTTCACCGTATCCGACAGGTTCGGAAACGTGGTCTCAAACACATACACGCTTAATTTCGCCTACGGCTCGGGCCTCGCCGTGCCGGGGACAGGGATCCTGCTAAACAACGAAATGGATGATTTCTCGGCAAAGCCCGGGGTGCCGAACGCATACGGCCTAATCGGCGGCGAAAAAAACTCCATCGCCCCCGGCAAAAGAATGCTGAGCTCCATGACCCCTACCATAGTATTTAAAGACGAAAAATTTCTTCTCGCAACGGGAAGCCAAGGGGGAAGCAGGATAATAACCTCAGTGCTTCAGGTCATCCTGAACGTGATTGACCATAAAATGAGCATACAGGAGGCCACGTCGGCCCCGAGGATACACCACCAGTGGCTCCCCGACACCCTGTACGTGGAAAGAGAAGCGGGGAAAGACCTGGAGACCGGGTTGCGGAAAAAAGGATACGAAGTGAAAAGAACCGGCCCGATGGGAAGCACTCAGAGCGTAGCCGAAATCAACGGGGTTTTTCACGGAGCAGCTGACCCCAGGCACCTGGGGGGACTGGCGCAGGGGCACTGATCTGTATGTTACGTCCGGGAAAGCAAATCTCCGCGACCTCATCTTTCGCAGCCACATAAAGGGCTCTAAGTATGGTAAAATTACCTTTGAAAACGGAAGACCGAGGAGGACTCTTAATGCTTCGATATATGCACTTTGTCATTGCTGTCATGATCCTGTTAGGATTTGTCAGCACCACCGGGGCCCAAACTTTCAATTCCGTCGTCATATTTGGCGACAGCCTAAGCGACTCCGGAAATATCGCCCAGTCTAACGGACTTCCAGCCGGCACAAGCTTCACCACAAATCCCGACCCTGTCTGGGCAGAGATCGTGGCCGAAACCTTCGGAGCATCGGCAACCAATTCGCTTGCCGGCGGAACAAACTATTCCTGGGGTGGCGCCTGCGTAGACCCAAACGTTGCTTGCGAAAACCCAGTGCCTACAACGCAGCAGCAGATTAACCAGCATTTCTCGGGCGCAAGCGCGGATCCGGACACGCTTTACATGATCTGGGGCGGCGTAAACGACATAAGCGCCGTCGCCGAGGAGAATCAGTCTGATACCCAAGGCGCCCTTGACGGCACCTTGCAAGCGGCAGAAGCGTACGTAGATCAGATCCAAGGTCTTCAGGACGCCGGGGCACGCTATATCGTGGTACTAAATTTGCCCGACGCCGGTAAAACCTTAAATGCCCAGCGCGCCGGGCCCGTAGCTGCGGCCGGACTCTCCGCTCTAGCCCAAGCCTATAACGGGGCGCTTGACACGGGTCTTGCTTCTCTGGAACGCGGAATCATCCCCGTAAATGTCTTCGCCCTGATGAACGAGATAATTGAAGATCCTGGAAACTACGGGTTCACCAACGATGAGGAAATAGCCTGTACTCCAGGTTCCAATCCCCTGCGCCCTAATGGGGGACTGGAGTCGATAGTGTGCGGTCCGACCGACTCAGGCTATCTCTCGCCTCCCAAAACCGATGAGACTTATCTTTTCGCGGATGGTTCCCATCCCAGCGGAGGGGTTCACGCGGCGGTTGCAAGTACGGTAATTTCCACCCTCACGGCCCCGGTTCAGGTATCGCTTGGAGGGGAGGCAGGGGTAGAGGTTGCCAGAGTGCACCGCGACGCCGTACTTACAGAGCGGATGCTTGATCTCGGGTCTAACCGCTCGGTCGGAAAATGGCACAGCTACGCTAGGGGCCACATAGGCAAATATGAACTCGAATCCCTGCACCATCTGGGTGAAACGAAGACCGAAACGCGGGTGCTCACCCTCGGTACCGACTACCGCATCGGAGATGTACTCTATCTGGGCGCGGCATTTAGCCTCGGGAACCACGACAACGATGTCTCGGGCGCAAGTATCGACAGCCTCGTTGTGACCGGCTCGCTGCACGGCACCCTTATTTACGACATTTTTTACCTAAGCGGCGCCTTTAACGCGGGCGGAGCATCTATTGATATCAACCGTTCGATCCGGCTCGGATCGGCGCTACGCACGGAGCACGGTTCCACAAGCTCTTATCAGTTCGGAACCGATGTCGAAGCGGGTTGGATTCTAGGCAGATCCGAGGGGTACATGCACAATCTGTTTTTAGGACTCGGGTGGCTCAATCAGAAAATCGACGGCTACAGTGAAAACGGCAGCACGTCCACCTCGATGAATTTCTCGGACTTTGAACGCGACTCCCTAGTTGCAAGAGCGGGTTATCAGCTCAAAGGGAATCTGGGTCTGAGCGAAAGGCTGTCCCCATACATCCGCGTCTCTTATGAGAGAGAGCTTAACGACGATCCCGTTTCGGTCACCGCGGGATCGAACACCATGTCCGGACGCTTTACTCTCTCGGGTTTCAAGCCGCCGACCGAATGGGTAAACGCTGGTGGTGGCTTTACCGCCGACATCAGCAGCCGGATAAAAACTTTCGTCGGCTATTCGGGGCGCTTCGGCAACGACTCCAAACTCAACCACGAGTTCAGTCTCGGAGCGCGCATGACATTCTAGAAAGAGGGAAACTCAGTTGGCAAGCAAACGGCAATTTGGAATGCAACCCGCAGGCGGTTACTGAGCCGAGATGTAGAGCATCCTGTCTATCGATTTCTTGGCCTTGCGGGCGATATCCTCGGGAACCCTGACCTCGTAGACCTCTTCCCTTAGGGAATTGAGCACCTTATCAACGGTTATCATCTTCATGTACTCGCAGACCGCGTCGGCCTTGGCGGGGTAAAACTCCTTTTCAGGGCTTTGCTTTCTGAGCGTATGGAGAATGCCGGTTTCAGTAGCAACCACGAACTCGGGGGTTTCGGAATTGCGCGTGTAGTCAATCATCTTTCCCGTAGAGAAGAACTTTATCTCCTTTGCAAGCTCGTCATCCCCGGCGGCTGAATGAAGAAAAGACGTGGTGCAGCCGCATTCGGGGTGAACTATCATCTCCGCGTTGGGATAGGACTCCTTTATCCTTCTTATGTCCTTCGGCCGTATTCCCGCGTGCACGTGGCATTCCCCGGGCCAGATGTGAATCTTCCTGCCCGTAGCCTTGGAGACGAAAGCGCCCAGGAACATGTCGGGCAGAAAAAGTATCTCCCTGTCCTTGGGGATGGATTCCACTATCTTGACGGCGTTTGAGGAGGTGACGCAGTAATCGGTCTCTGACTTTACGGCGGCCGAGGTGTTAACGTAGGAAACCACGAGTGCGTCCGGGTGCTCGGACTTCCACTTCTTGAGCTGTTCCAAGTTTATCGTCTCGGCAAGGGAGCAGCCCGCCTCGGGATCGGGAATAAGAACCTTCTTGTCGGGAGAGATTATGGATGCGGTTTCGGCCATGAAGTGGACTCCGCAGAAGATGATGATTTCCGCATCGGTTTCAGAAGCCTTCTGCGAGAGACCCAGAGAATCTCCCGTGTAGTCGGCAAGGTCCTGAATTTCGGGTATCTGGTAGTTATGGGCCAGAATTACCGCGTTTTTCTCCCTTCTAAGCCTGTCTATTTCTTCTGAAATATCATGTAAACTGTCCATCTCAACAGCCGGGTATCCCCTATGAAGCCCGCAACTTTCAGTCTAACACATCAAAAGAAATATCTAAACACGGAGCCGAGTGTGTAAGAGCTCCGACAGATATGAAATCGACTCCGCTTCGGGCCATCTCTTTAATGTTCTCAAGGGTAATCCCGCCGGATACCTCGACAAGCGCACGGCGGTCTATGAGAATCACAGCCTCCCCGATTTCCGCAATGTCCATGTTGTCAAGCATTATGACGTCAGCGCCGCAGGAAACCGCCTCCTTTACCTGCTCCATGGTCTTTGTCTCGACCTCTATAGGGAAATCCCCTCCGACGCCTTTCCTTGCCTTCGCGACGGCTGCCGCTATACCCCCCGCGGCCTTTATGTGATTGTCCTTTATGAGCACTCCGTCGTAAAGCCCGGCGCGGTGATTGTGCCCCCCGCCGGCGACCACCGCGTATTTGCTGATCCACCTGAGTCCCGGAAGGGTTTTTCTCGTATCCTTTATCTTCACTCCGGAACCAGCCACGGCCTCCACGAAAAAAGAAGTGAGAGTCGAGATGCCGCTCATTTTCTGAAGGATGTTAAGAGCGGTCCGTTCCGCCGAAAGAATCGCCCTGCTCCTGCCCGTAACGCGGGCTAGGGTGTCTCCGGGCGAAACCCTGTCTCCGTCATGGACAATCTCTTCCCATACGCAGTCCGGATCAAGCTTCCGGAAAACCGCACAAGAAAGTCCCATTCCCGAAACCACACCGGTCCCCTTCGCACGCATTTCTCCGGTTAAAACGGCATCTTCGGGAACTATGCTCCCGGTCGTAACGTCTCCGCTTCCTATATCCTCCCTAAGGGCAAGTTCCAAAACGGCATCAACTTCCTGAGGATAATTTCCGTGCGTATTCATCAGTCGGCTCCGCAAACCTCCTATTCCTTCCTGAAAACCAGGTGTTTTTCATAATCCGAGTCCTCCTCCGGATAATCAGACCTCATGTGGGCTCCCCGCGACTCCTTTCTCGAAAGGGCTGCGCGCGCGACCAGAAGACACACATCAAGCATCGTCCCGAGCTTAAAGCCAAACCATCCGGGAACCCCTTGGCCGGCCGAGGAGACCTCCTCGAGCCGCGCGGCGAATTCCTTCATGTCCTCCCGTTCTCTCACTATCCCGAGATGCTTGCTCATTCCCCCGATTATCGTAGCCTTGGCCTCGTTGAAAAACCCGGCATCGGCTTCCCTGGTGTCGGCAAGCATAAAACCTTCGAAATCCCCGCCGATGTCCCCTGTACGCCGCCTGCTAGACGCGCTGTCAACACACCTTTTGGCAAACACCATGCACTCGAGAAGGGAATTGCTCGCAAGGCGGTTGGCACCGTGGACGCCGGTATTCGAAACCTCTCCGCATGCGTAAAGACCCTCTATGTTAGTCTCTCCCATGAGACTGGTTCTTACTCCGCCTATTGTGTAATGGGCGGCGGGAGCAACGGGAATGCGGTCTCTGGCAAGATCAAAACCCGAATCCCTGCAGAGCCTGTCTATGTTAGAGAACCTTTTCCTTACGAATCCGGGGTCCATGTGGGAGAGATCGAGATACACGTAGTCTTCCCCGCAGGATCTCATCTCGCTGTGAATCGCCTTTGAGACCACGTCCCTCGGCGCGAGTTCAAGGAGGGGACTGTAGCGTTCCATGAACCTTGTCCCCCGGGCGTTAAGGAGATAGGCTCCCTCCCCCCTTATTGCCTCGGTCAAAAGAAAGGCTTCACCTTCTGAGCCGCTGAAAACAGTGGGGTGGAACTGAACGAACTCCATGTCGGAAATCTCGGCTCCCGCTCTCCAGGCGAGCGATATGCCTTCCCCGGAAGCCCCTTCCGGATTGGTGGTCCTCCTGTAAAGGGCGCTCGCGCCGCCGGTGGCGACTATGGTGCAGGGAGAAGAAATTCTCACGTAGCTTTCCTTCCCCTCGTCGTAACCCCAGACGCCGTAGCATCTTTCCCCGTCTGAGATTATGTCGGTAACCGTGACAAGCTCCAGAATGGTTACCGATTCACTTGAACTCACGTAAGAGATGAGAAAATCGATCATCTCCTTTCCCGTCGAGTCGCCTCCCGCGTGAAGGACTCTTCTTTTGGAGTGGCCACCCTCGAGGCCGAGCAGAAGACCGCTGTCGTCGGAATCGAATTTCATGCCGAGATTTATCAGGTCCGCGACCCTTTCCCTGCCCTCTTCAACCAGGATCTGCACCGCGCGGGCATCGCAAAGTCCTCTTCCCGCGGCAATCGTGTCCTCTTGGTGAAAAACGGGCGAGTCCTCGGGGTCGACGGCAGCTGCGATTCCCCCCTGAGCCCAGTATGAATTGCTTTGCACGAGGGTCTGCTTGGTCACCACCACGCACCGGCCAAGAGAAGACGCGCACACCGCGGCGTAGAGACCCGCAAGCCCCCCGCCCACAACAAGAAAATCACACTCGACGTCAATAATTTCCGCGCTCATCAAAACCGCCTGCCTTTTCCACTAGCTCACCGCTGATATAAGAAAATCCTCTATCTTTCTGAGTCTCTTGGCACCGCTTATCTTGCGCCCTCTCGAGTCACGCACGTAAAACGTATCGGTAACCTGGTCCGCCCTGGTCGAAATCTTGGCGTAGTCGATAGAAAGATCCATCTCCGCAATTGCTTTCGTGATGCCGTAGAGAAGCCCCTCCCGGTCATGGGCATAAACCTCTATCACGGTCGCCCTGTCTGAAGACTCGTTGTCAAACACGATTTCCGGGGGATACTCGGGAACCTTTCTTCCATAGGAGGAATAATTTCTCTTCCTCCTCTCAACCAGCTCGTCAACCTCAGCATTTCCATCAAGTACCTTCCCGAGGTTTTTGTCGACCTTTTTCCACACCTCGCCATACTCCTCTTCGGTCAGGTGATTGGTCCTCTCCACATAGAAGACGTCAAGTGCCTTCTTATCAAGCGTGGTTACGATTCTTGCCCCCAGAATATTGAGTCCGTTCGCGCTCAGAATCCCGCAGAACACCGAGAATATCCCTTTCTTGTCGGGAGCACAGACTGTAAACTCGTCGTATTCCTCGTAGCGGATTACCTCCGTCCCGAACTTCTCCTCAATGGAGCCCAGCAGCTTCACGTGGCGCAAAATGTTCTGTCTTGAGAACTGGCCGAAATAGGAAACCGGCATTTTCTTCAATATTTTTCTCACCTTGCGCTCGGGAATCTCTCCGTCGGCGTCGGCCACTATGTCCAAGATCATCTTCTCCATCCACTCCTGGTCGGTTTTGCGCCGGTATGTGCCTGCGGACATTTGCCGAAGGGTCTTCACGTAGAGTTCCTGGAGCAGCATCCCCGTCCAGTCTTTCCACACGTCGGGACCGACCGATCTTATGTCCGCGAAAGTCAGCAGGTAGAGCAAAGAGAGTGTTTCCTGATCGGGAATGGACTTGGCCAGCCGCTTGAGAACAACCGGGTCGTCAAGATCCCTTCTCTGGGAGAAATGGACCATGGCCAGATGGTGCCTCACCAAGAATTCAAGCTGCTCAGCGTCGGAGTCCCCGAGACCCATCCTCTCGGCTATCTTCGGAATCATGGCGGCCCCTTTCTGCGCGTGGCTTCCCCCCTGGCCCTTCCCCATATCGTGGAAAAGGCAGGCGAGAAAAAGAACATGTCTTTTCACCAAGGTCTCGGCGACTTTGGTGAGAAAGGGAAATTTCTTCTCGTATTCGTAATTTATAAGCCTTTCGATCTCCCTTACCATGAATATGGAGTGTATGTCGACTGTATAGACGTGGTAGGAATCAAACTGCACCATGCAGACTATTTTCCCGAATTCCGGAATGAAGCGGCCCAGAAGGCGCATCTCGTTCATCTTGAGCAGCATTTTCGAGACATCCTTTCCGAAACGCAGGAGCCTCAGGAACATCCTGTTGAACTCCGGGTCGTTTCGGACCTTTTCGTCTATGCGGGTTGCCTGTTCACCCATGAGAAGTTCAAGGTATTCTGTGAATTCGACCGAGTGACGGTCAGCGTATTCAAACGCGCGCAGGAAATTGCAGAAGTCCTCGCTGAAAACGTTTCTGCTCGTCACGGAGAGATACTTGCCCCGTATCGTAAACCCGTGGTCAAGATGAATGGCCTTCTTCGCGAGCCTTCTTCGCGCGTACGCCCTCGTGCATTTTTCCGTCAGCCTCCGGGACTGCTGTACCAGCACCGCGGCACGGAGATAGTAGATCCTCATGAACTTCTCCACCGCACGGAGCTTTCCGTCCCTGTAACCGAAAGATTTTGCTGCTTGGACCTGAAGATCGAAACTCAGGTTGTCCTCCCTTCTTTTCGCCTGGTAATGCAGCTGCGCACGCACGAGCAGAAGGAAGTTAAGGCATTTGCGTATCACCCCGTATTCCCTCTCCGAGACGAACCCCCTCTGGAGCACCTCCTCGAAACTCTTGGCCTTGTAGCTTGCCTGCGCTATCCACATCGCCGTCTGGAACTCCCTGAGCCCTCCCCTTCCTTCCTTAACGTTAGGCTCGAGGATGTAGAGGGTTTTTCCGTATCTCTCTCCCCTTACATCCCTCTCGTCCATTTTTCTCCTTATGAAATCGTGTGAAATCTTTGGGAGCACCTCGCCGTAAATTTCGTTTTCAAGTTCACCGTAAAGAGCCCTGTCCCCGCATATGAACCTCGAGTCGAGAAGAGAACTCAGGATGGTAACGTCGTTTCTGTCCATCGAGAGCTCCCTGCACTCCTCAAGGCTTCTCGTGCAGTTCCCCACATCCATCTTCGTGTCCCAGAGAAGATAAAGCATCCGCTCCACCACTTCCTCGGCTAAGCCCTTCGAGCCCTTTTTGTGAAGAAAAAGAAGATCTATGTCGGAGTACGGGGAAAGCTCCTCCCTGCCGTAACCCCCGAGAGCCACTATGGAGACGCCTTTGAGTTCCGGGTAGCCGTACCGCGAAAGGGCCCGTTTGATGAACTCGTCCACGACCGCGGTTCTCTCCTGGGCAAGCTCGTAGCCTATGAGGGCCTTGTTTTTCCTCCTCCTCGCGTAATGGCGCCTGCGTATATGCTCGTAGGAGTCCGTAAAGAAAGTCAGAAGCTCATTCTCAGTGGTCTCAAGTTTTTTCACTTTGGGATCCCAGGAAACAAATATCCGTTAAATCCTGACACTTAGCGCCACCCCGTCGCGAAGGGGAACCACCGTGGAGAAGAACTCCGGGTCCGAGAACAAAAGCCGGTTAAACTCCAAGACCCCTTCGGTGCTCTCAGAACCTCCGCCACCGAGAACCCTCCCTCCCCAAAGCACGTTATCGGTAATCAGCATCCCTCCGGGGTTAAGCTTCTCCCGCGCAAGCTCGATAACCCGCGGGTAGTTCTCCTTGTCTATGTCATTGAATATAATATCAAATTTACCGTCCGAATTCGCAAGCACGTCGAGCGCATCTCCGCAGACAAAGCGGAGCTTGCGAATCTGCTCGGCCCGCGTGAAGTACCCGCGCGCCGCCTCCGCGTTTTCCTCAAGCCAGTCCGTGCAGGTTACCACGCCCCCGTCACCCAGAAAAAGGGAGAGCCAAAGGGCCGAGTACCCGAACCCGGAACCCATCTCGAAAATGCTTTGCGGCCTGCGCAGAAGGCATATCTGCGAAAGAAACCTCCCCACAAGAGGCCCCACTATTTTCACGTCGCTCCCCTCCGCCCTCTTTTCCATTTCGCGAAAAACCTCGTGGACGCCGGGGTAGAGAGAGAGAATGTAATCCTCGATCTCGGGGTTCGTTATGGTTGCGCCTTCGTCCATCACTCGTTCTCGCCCCGACCGAAATCAACGAAGATCTCCCCTGTTCCCGCAGCCTTGTTCTCTACTCTCGCAAGAACGAAAAGAAGATCCGAGAGGCGGTTAAGATAAATCAGAATCCTGCTTCCCTCCTCCGAGTCCTCGAAAAATGCCTCAACACCTCTCTCCGCCCTCCTGCACACCGTGCGGGCGAGATGAAGCCAGGCGGCGCCCTCCGCCCCTCCCGGCAAAACGAACTCCCTAAGCTCCCCGACCTCGGGCAAGAACTCATCTATACGTTCCTCAAGCCGCTTCGCCATCCCCGCAGTCACTCTCGGCGGGGAAAAAGTCGAATCCCCCGGTGTCGCCAAGTCGCTTCCCACGGTGAAAAGCGCGTTCTGTATTTCCCGCAGAAGCTCCTTGACCCTGGGATCGACCGCTTTCGTGCAGGCAACCCCCAGAACCGAGTTAAGCTCGTCCACATCGCCGTACGCACTTACCCTCGATGACGATTTTCTCACCCTTTTTCCGCCCAGAAGCGAGGTTTTCCCGTCATCTCCAAGACCAGTGTAAACAGTAGTTATTCTCTTCTTAGGCATTTGAAAAAATTTTAACCGCCATCCTGCGAGCTTCAATTGCGGTTTGAATCTCCGCCCCTTGGTGCACATCCCAAGCACCTTGCCCGCCGCCGTAAATCATGTTAGTTTTTAATTTCCGGCTTTAAGTAGTGAGGAGGTTCGGAGTGCCTTTCCCCCCCAGGCTCATAGATAAGATACAAGAAATAGCGGATGACCACGAAACCAGGCTTTCGGCGCTTATTCCCGTCCTGCGGGAAGTGCAGAACGAGTTCGGCTGGCTTTCCACCGAATCCATGGAAGAAGTCGCCGAGACGCTTGATATTCCCGCCTCTTCGGTTCAGAACGTTGCTTCATTTTACACCATGTTTTTCACAGAACCCGTGGGAACTCACGTTATGTGGCTCTGCAGGACCCTCTCCTGCGCGCTTCGCGGAGCCGAGGGCCTGGAGCATCACCTCTGCAAGCGCCTAGGGGTAAAAACCGGTGAAACGACGGCCGACGGAAAAATAACCTTTCTCGAAGCGGAATGTCTTGCTTCCTGCGGTACTGCCCCCGCCATGCTGGTAGACGATACTCTTTACGAGAACCTTACCGAATCGGAAGTTGACAGAATAGTTGATGAAATCAGGAAAAGGGGATGAGCGAGAAACTAAAAAAGGACGCGAGAGAGCTTTTTGATCAGGCATTGAAGGAAGCCGACCCGGGGAAATGCGTCCTTGAGCATATTAAACTCAAGGGCAAACAACTCAAGGTCGGAGGGCAGAGCTTTGATCTCTCCGATTTCGAGTCGGTATACGTAGTGGCCTTCGGAAAGGCCGCCTCCTCGATGGCCGGAGCGCTTGAGGAACTTCTCGGCGAGCGGATAACCGAGGGAATCGTGGTATCAAACGTCCGTTCCAAGCAGGCTTTTCAGAAAATGGACTTCTATCTCTCCTCTCACCCCGTACCGGATGAAAAAAGCGTCGAGGCAGCAAAAGAAGTAGTCTCACTTCTCGAAAGATCAGGAGAGAAGGATCTCGTGATCTTCCTTATATCGGGAGGCGGAAGCTCGATATTGGCGATGCCGAGTGAGGGACTCACCATAGAGGACAAGAGAGCCGTGACCCAGAGACTGATGCTGAGAGGAGTCGACACCTACGGCCTTAACACCGTGAGGAAGAAAGTGTCGCAGATAAAAGGAGGAGGACTTCTTAAAAAAGCTCTGCCCTCGCGGGTCATCACGCTGATTCTCTCGGATGTCGTGGGCGACCGGCTTGAATTCATAGCTTCGGGACCCACGGTTCCCGACACTACGACCTACGAGGACGCGTGGCGGGTCATAGAGGCGCTTGAGCTTGAGCACAAAATTCCCCCGAGGGTGGTGGTGCATCTTGAGAGAGGAAGGGAAAATAACACTCCTCCCACGATGGACCGCGAGCAGTACGAACGGAGCGGAGCCACCACGGTTGTTGTCGGAAACAATCACAAGGCGATAGTCTCGATGGAGAAGATGGCGAAGAAAATGGGGTACAACACCCTTTTTCTCTCTTCCCAGATATCAGGAGAGGCGAGGGAGGTGGCCAAGGTGCTCGCGGGAATCTCCTTTGACATAAAAAGGTTCGGGAGGCCTGTTAAGAAACCCGCCTGCATACTTTTCGGGGGAGAGACGACAGTGAACGTAACGGGGCGGGGACGCGGCGGGCGCAACACCGAGACCGCCCTTTCCTTCTGCTTTGAGATAATAGGAAGCAGCGGAATCGTGGGGCTTTTCGCCGGAACCGACGGAATAGACGGTCCCACGGACGCCGCCGGGGCGATATGCGACGGGCAATCGCGCCTGATAGCCAGATCAATGGGCATAAGCGCGAGAGACCATCTTGCCGACAACGATTCGTACTCTTTTTTTGAAACTCTGGGCGATCTCATAAAAACCGGAAGCACGGGAACGAACGTCATGGACGTGGGAGTGGTTCTGATAGGAGAATGAAAACCCATCGGACAGGTGGAACAGGAGAAAACCTCGAACGATGGAAAATCTGACGAAAGCCCCCCTTCCAAGCAACGAAGAAGCGGAACGCGCGGTACTGGGTTCCATACTCATTGAAAGCAGCTCGATAAATCAGGTCCTCGAAATTCTCATAGCCGAGGACTTCTATAACGAAAGCCACTCCAAGATAATGAACTCCATGATAGATCTTGACAGGGAGGGCACACCCATCGACGTTCTCACCCTGTATGAGTGGATGGGCTCCAAGGGGATTATAGAAGAAGTCGGGGGGGCCGCCTACCTCACCTACCTGGTCTCGACCGTTCCCACGGCGGGAAACGTCGCTCATTACGCGAGGATAGTAAAAGACAAGTCCGTTCTGAGAAAACTGGTGCTCACCGCGACCGACATAGCGCACCGCGGGTACGGGCCCGACATTGAAGTCGACGAGTTCCTAGACAGGGCGGAGCAGTCAATCCTCGACATTGCCCAGAACAAGATAAAGCCGAGCTTCTGGCACTCTAGGGACCTTGCGCCGGTGGCGATAGACAATATCGAGCAGCTCTACAAGAAAAAGGAGCTCATAACCGGCTTAAGAACCGGCTTTGAGAAACTTGACCACCTGACCTCGGGTCTTCAGAAATCAGATCTCGTGATAATCGCCGCGCGCCCCGGGGCGGGGAAAACCTCGCTCTGCCTCAACATAATAAGCAACGCCGCGCTGAACGAAGATCTCTCGGTCGCCATGTTCTCACTTGAGATGACGAAGGAGCAGCTCATGATGAGACTTCTTTCCATAAACTCGAAAGTCAGTTTTTCGGCGATGCGAAGCGGGTACATAAGGGATAACGACCTGGAAAGGCTGTTTGATTCAGCCGAGAGGTACGCGAGCGCGAGCATTTTCATAGACGACACCCCGGCGCTTACCGTACTCGAGATAAGGGCGAAGGCGAGACGACTTAAAAAGGACAACCGTCTCGACCTGATCGTGGTCGACTATCTGCAGCTCATGAGAGGCAGTTCGAGAAATGAAACCCGGGAGAGGGAGATAGCGGAGATCTCGGGCGCCCTCAAGGCGCTCGCCAAGGAACTTGACGTTCCGGTAATAGGAATTTCCCAGCTAAGCCGCCAGACCGAAACCAGAACCGACCGCCGTCCCCAGCTCTCAGACCTCAGGGAGAGCGGAGCCATAGAGCAGGACGCAGACGTGGTGCTTTTCATTCACCGCCAGGACATATACAGGAAAAACCCCGAGGAAAAAGACGGCATGGCGGAACTCATAATCGGAAAGCAGAGAAACGGTCCCACGGGAACCGTGAAGCTGGTGTTTCTTGAGCAAAACGGAGTTCCGAGCTTCGAGAATCCTTCGGACGAGTTCGAGGAGGGATTAGTCTAGACTATGAATGGCTTTACGACCGCCTTGGACTTTGATTCCTTGAGATAAAGGGCGGGAGAGCGCTGCCAGGCGACGAATTTTTCGTAGATTTCTCCGAACTTCTGCCTGACCGAGGTCCAGTGAAAATCCCAGTCGTAGTTCCTCGGCCTGTCTGAAAAAAACATTTCGGAGAATATGGCGCTCTCCTCCGGGAGCCCCTTCTCCACGATCCAGCCTGTTCTCACGTTCGCGTAGCCGCTGGCAAACCCCATAGCCAGCGTTCCCTCGAGGCCGAGGCGCAGCGCTGCCGCGTTCACAAGCTCAACATAGACGTAGAGGGCTTCTGTTGTACGGTAGCTTTTCTCCGGGAACTTCTCCCGGAACTCGCGCAGGTTATTCACAAGATACATCGGATAATAGGTGGGAGAGTAAACCGAAACGGATTTCGTCGGACTCCCAAGCGGCTCGCGCGTTATCGTTTCCCCGGAAATCGTCCCGAGCATGAAATCATCCCCGCAAAAATCCCCCGTATCCCCGCAAAGAGCCAGGGAAACCCTTATCTTCTCCCATTCTTCTCTGGCAATTTCGCTTGCGCGCGTTATCTCGCTGGCCGTCTCGTCAGCCGAAACAAGTTCTTCAAGTGAAGGCATCTGAAATAAAAATTCTCCTCGGCTTCAATATACATACACGGGGGGATTTATCAAAAAAGCGCTCAGGGCAAAAACCTCTCTCTCTCCTCAGGGGACGGCACGCGGCATGTGTCCCGTTTTCCGAAAATACTGTAGCGGTTCCTCGATACGATCCCGTAAAAATAGTCTTTTACAGGCCGGGGGACACATATTAGGAGCGCGGGAAGTGTCCAGAGACCTCCGAGCCTCCTAAGAACGAGCAAAACGGCGTCGGCGCCCTCATGAACCCCATTTTTATCAACATAGGCGATTTTCCACTCGCGCGGGGGCTCCTTCTGGTAAAGGGAAAATTCAGCAGCCGTCTCCCCCTGAACCGGGGAAAAGAATATTTCCCGGTGGACATCCGCCCACATCACAAAATCGACGAACCTGTTGCAGAACCCGCACACGCCGTCAAAGAAAATCACTGGTTTTTCTGACCCCAGAATCTGTATCTCCCGTTTACGTAAGCTCCCGTATAAGGGTTTCATGCTGGGGAAATCTCAGCAGAAGGCTCTCCTGCGCGCCGAGTTCGAAATCCTCGAACTCAAACCCCGGGGCCATCGTAGTTCCCATAAAAGCATATCCGTGCTCCCCCTCCACCACCATTGCGCCCTGCCAGGTCCCCCTGGGAACCACAAGCTGGGTCCTCTGGCCGGAGGGAAGATTATCGCCCATGAACACTATCCTCGATTCTCCCGTAGGATAGAGAAGCAGCATCTGGACGGGATCACCGAAGTAAAAATGGAAAATCTCGTCCGAATTCACCCTGTGCATTTTGGAATTCGCCTCCGATGTTATAAGGTAGTAAATAGCAGTTGAAAGATTGCGGTCTTCTCCGGCCATTTCCTCGCTTCTGTAAGTCTCCTTGTAGTATCCCCCCTCGCCGGGAAGCTTTTTCAGCCCGAGTCTCTGTATAAGGTGGTCGGCTTTCATGGATTTTCCTCCAGCAAAATTGTTAAAATCAAAGCAGCAATATAATATAATACGTCAGGACGATTTCACCATACAAAAACGGGGGATATTAAAATGTCAGAAGAAGACACAAAGCCGCAAGAGGGAACAGAGTCAGAAGAGGCAGTGGCCGACAACTTTATGAACTCCATAAACATGGCCTTTAACCTCGGAGTAGCGGCCCATCAGGCATCGGGCCAGTCAAAAAGCGTCGTAGAGATCGCAACCGAGCTAGGGAACCAGATATACCAGAATTTCGCACAGGCATACGGCGGCGAGATAAACGAGTCCTTTCTCAAGGCAAACACCGAATACTTTCTCCAGATAGCGCTCATGGGATACATAATCCCCGGGGTGTGCGCTTTCGACAACGACTTCAAGGAGAGATTCTTCGCTCTTGTCTACGCCAGAGCTAAGCAGAACCAGCAGAGACAAAGCGGAGGGGAACCCGAGGGCGGAAGCAGGATAATAACCTGAGTGCGCCTGCGACCCGAGGCTCATGAAAAAAGTTCTAGGCGGCAGGGAAAAAGTAAAAGTTGCGGTTGCCCAGACGGCTCCCGTGTTCATGGACAAGGAACGGACCCTTGAGAAGGCCTGTCGCGTGATAAGGGAAGCGGGAGACAACGGGGCGGAGCTTATCGCATTCCCCGAGGCATTCATACCAGGCTACCCGGCCTACTACACAGTCGGCTACGAAACCCCGCCGCACGACTGGACGGATTTCATGATCGCGCTTCAGGATAACTCCATAGTGATTCCCGGAGACGACACCGAGATGCTCGCAGAGGCGGCCAGAGCAGCCGACGCTCACGTGGTAATAGGCTGCAACGAGCTTGACGACCGCAAGGGAAGCCGCACCGTTTACAACTCCCTTCTTTTCATATCGCGCGAAGGCAAGGTGCTCGGCAGGCACAGAAAGCTCATGCCCACCTACACGGAGAGAGTCTACTGGGGCCAGGGAGACGGAAGCGACATAACCACCTACGACACCGACATAGGAAGAATAGGGGGACTTGTCTGCTGGGAAAATCACATGGTTCTCGTAAGGGCCGCGATGGTTCACAGCGGACAGGACTTCCACGTGGCGGTGTGGCCGGGGAACTGGAGGAGAGGAGACGACAAGCTGCTTGCCGCCGAAACGGAGGATCCCGGAGCGGGGTGCACGGTGCAACCGCTCATAAGGGTTCACGCGTTTGAATCGGGGGCGTTCGTGTTAAGCGCCTGTGGTTACCTTGACGACGACGATTTCCCTGAAAGATGGCACTACGTGCGCGACGGCAACCACATGAATTACGACTGGGCTCGAGGAGGAAGCTCCATCGTCAACCCAGCCGGCAGATATCTTTTTGAACCCCACTTCGAAAAAGATGCGATACTCTACGCCGACTGCTACGCGAACCAGATAAAGGCGGTAAAAGCCGTTTTCGACTCCTTGGGCCACTATTCAAGGTGGGACGTGGCCAAACTTCTTATTGACAGGGAGAAACGGGAACCCGTGGCGGAAAAAACCGCGGGACTTCGCATATCCTCCCAGAAAATAAAAAGAATTTCAGACGAGTACGGGGTTTCTGAGGATAAGCTTGAGGCAATCGCAGAAGAGCTTAAAAAACTTCTTAACTGAGAACAAAAATCTTCTATGTCCCGGTCATTGCGTCGGAGAGCTGAAGAACCTGTTTTTCCGCGTGGTAAGAGCTCCTGACAAGCGGCCCCGCTTCCACATGCGGGATACCGATTATTTTCTCTCCGTAGTTTTTAAGAGATTCGAACTCGACGGGGTGGTAGAACCTTGATACCGGTATATGGTCGATAGTGGGCTGCAGATACTGTCCTATGGTGACTATGTCGCAGCCGGCGCGCTTGAGATCCTTAAGCGTTTTGACGATTTCTTCGAAGTTCTCCCCGAGACCGACCATAATGCCTGACTTGGTAAGCATCCCAGACCTTCCCGTCTTCGCGGACAGCGAAAGAAGTTCAAGAGACCTGCCGTAGACCGCCTGCGGCCTCACGGACCTCGTTCTTCCCGACTGAGTTTTCTGCGGAAGAGAGTAGAGTCTCGGGACGGTTTCAATATTATGGTTCAAAACGTCGGGAGATGACGCTATCACTTTGTGAATCGCCTCGGGTTCCCCTTTGAAGTCCGGGATTAGAACTTCGATTTTTACCCCCGGGGCGCTCTTCCTTACCTCGTTTACGGTCCGTGCGAAGATACAGGCGCTTTCATAGTTTCTGTCATCCCTGTTTACCGAAGTTATAACTACGTGGGTAATCCGCGCGTTGTTTTTCTGAAGCTCCGCGACCGCCGCGGCCACTCTGGCGGGCTCTTCCCAGTCGAGTTCGCCGCCTTTTCCCGTTTTCACATGGCAGAAGCCACAGCTTCTCGTGCAGACGTCCCCCAGAATCATAAAAGTGAGCGTTCCGGCCCCCCAGCACTCCCCTATGTTCGGGCACTTCGCCTCCTCACACACGGTGTGAAGGCCAAATTCGCGCACCAAGCTCCTAAGCTTGGTATAATTCGGACCGCTTGGGATTCTTGCCTTTATCCATTCGGGTTTTCTGCGAGTCCCCGTACGGCCAGGCATTTGGGTTTCAGTAATGGCGGAATTCATTTCGGTGTCCTGAACACATCACGGGGAGGAGTCTGCTCCCGGTAGCCGGCAGGTTTGTTCTGCAGAAGCTCCACCTCCAGCTTCCCGACTTTTTTCTCGAGATCCTTCACGGTTTCCCTGCTCCGCCTCAACTCGGACTTCGTGGAATGGCCTCTGGCAAAAGTCAGCAGAAAAAAAACAAAAGCGCCCAGAAGAAACGAGGCTCCTATTATCCCGGCATTGTAAACCGCCCACGTATTCTTAAAGGAAAAAAAACCCAGCTCGACTCTGAATACCTGCGTGGCTATCTCGAGGTTCTGTATGAAGAAAACGGCTACAAAACAGCATATGATCAGGAGAAAAAATCTTTTTACGTGTTTCATCGGTTGTTTGAAAAACGGTTTCGCTAAACCAGCGTGACCCGTCAAGCGGTACTGTATTGTAGAATATCGGTTTTTCGGGAAAATACCAGCCGCATCAGGCTGCTGTATAGGCGTTGCAAGACGAAGATTGATATGGAGTAAGCGGAAACCCCGGCTAGTAAACCACGTCGGCTATGTAGTAGAGACCGAAGCCGGTTCTCACGGGAGAGACAAAGGTCACGCGCTCAGACAGGACTTCGGGGAGAACGAAATCAAGTAGCGTTTTTTTCTTCATTGGATACTCCCTGATCCACGAATCCTCATCAAGACCCCCCAGCTTCCTCGCCTCGGCAATGGCGGCCTCAAGAGTCCCGATACGGTCAATCAGGCCGAGTTCCCTCGCCTGGCTTCCGATGAATATCTTTCCGTCAGAAAGCGAAGCGACTTTCGCCGCAGACAGCTTCCTTCTTTCGGAAATCATGTCCTTGAACTGGGAGTGGGTGCCGTCTATAAGCGTCTGCAGGTAAGCCTTCTGCGCCTCGGGCATTTTGCGAAGCGGCGAGCCAAGGTCCTTAAACTCCCCGCTTTTTATCACCTCGACTTCCACTTTCGCCCACTTAAGCAGTTGCTCGTAGCTTGCAAACTGCGCTATCACGCCGATGCTGCCGGTCACGGTGCCGGGATTGGCATAAATCGTGGGCGCCGCGCAGGCGATATAGTAACCCCCCGAGGCAGCAACCGTTCCCATGCTGGCCACAACCGGCATTGCCTCGCCCAGACTTCTGAGTTCCTCATATATTTCCTGGGAGGCCGCGACTGCTCCTCCCGGGGAATTCACCCTTACCACGACAGCCTTTACGGAATCGGTTTCGCGTATTTTTCTTATGCTTTTAATATAGGGGTCGGGATCGATTATTATGCCGTCGATGTTTACCACCGCCACCCCGTCCCCACCGGGGGTCTGGCCATGGTCGGAGATCAGGACTCCTATGAGGATTCCTGTGAAACCGATAAGGAATATGACCAGAAGCGAGAGAAAAGTCTTAAGGAAAAAATTGAGGTCGGGAACTCTCACTTCGCTACCCTCCTCAGTCAAGGGCCTTGAGCTTTTCGTTCAGGATGTCCCCGAGCTTGGAGGAACTCTCCTGCTGGGAAGACACAAAGTCTCTCATCGTGTCTTTTTCCTGCTTCTTTTCAAGCCTTCTGCGACTGAGATTCACTTGATGCTTAGGCTTGTTAAAACCTGTGACCAGACCGCTTATCTCGTCTCCAACCTTAATGGACTCCTTGCTGAACTCATCGTCCTGGAATTCGCGGATGGCGTAAAATCCCGTTACGTTGTCGGCAAGCGCCACGGTGACGCCGCTTTCGAGAATTTCCTCTATCTTGGAGGTAACCACGGTCTCGTTTACCTTGTAGTCCCGAAGCACCTTGTTCCACGGGTCCGGGGTGAGCTGCTTGACCCCAAGTCCGATTTTTCTCTGCCTCGGGATGACATTCAGCACAACAAGCTCTATTTCCTTACCCACGTCTTGGCTTGAGAAAACCTCAAGGGGGCTGATTTCCCCTTCCCACCTCAGATTTTCCGGGCGCACTAGCCCGACCATGTCCGGTGCAACTTCGACAAAAACCCCGAGTTCCGTGACGTTTCTTATGGTTCCGCTAACCCTGGTGTTAGGAGGATTGTTCCGCTTGAACTCATCCCATGGGTTTTCCTGTACCTGCTTTAGGCTCAGCGAAATTCTTCTTTCCTTTGGCTTCACTCCCAGAACCGCGATCTCTATTTCGCTTCCGACTGAAACTACTTCACTTGGATGACGGAAATTCTTAACCCAGGAAAGTTCGCTTACGTGCACAAGCCCCTCTATCCCCGGTTCAAGCTCGACGAACACACCGAATTCCGCCGCGAAGACCACCTTGCCCCTGACTCTATCGCCGACCTTGTATCTTTCCTGTATACTCTCCCACGGATCCTCGGTAGTCTGTTTCACCCCGAGGGTTATTTTCCCGTTTTCGATCTCAAGGCGAAGAATCTTTACCTGGACGTCCGTGCCCTCTTTAAGGACATCTCCAGGGTGCCTTACCCTCCCCCAGGAAAGTTCTCCTATCGGGACAAAGCCCTCTATGCCCCCTATGTCCACGAAAGCACCGGCGTCAATTATCTTCACCACGTTTCCAGAAATAGTCTGGCCTTCCGAGATGGTGGCAAGCGTTTCCTTTTTCTTCTCCTCCCTCTGTTCTTCGAGAATTACCCTTCTCGACACTACTATGCCGTTATCGTTGTTCTGAATAATGCGGGTTTCGATAGTCTGGCCTACCATCTCGTCAAAATCCGCAACCGGCCGCAGGCCAACCTGGGAACCGGGAAGAAAGACCTTGAAGGGAGCATGCTGCCCTATGTCGCAGTTAAAACCGCCTTTAACTCTGTTTAGAATTTTCGCAGAGACTGATTCTTTGTTCTTGAATTTCTCCTCGATCGCCCGCTTTTCTCTGATCTGGTCTGCTTTCTGTTTGGAAGCCCTGACGGTGTTCGGGTTAGGTCTTTCGACCAGAACCTCTATATCCGAGCCCACCGAGACTTCATATTCGCCGTCTTTGTTTAGAAATTGGTTTATGGGAACTATGCACTCGAACTTGAACCCCAAGTCTATGAAAACAGCGTCGGAATCAACCCTTATCACCCTTCCTTTCGCTATTTCACCGTTCTCGGGCTCGCTTAAGCGCGATTCCATGCTTTCATCAAGCAACTCCTCAAAGCTTTTTTCATTCGAATCCGTAATATCATTATCCTGAATCATTTTGTTTAGCCGCCTTTGCCATCAGTCTTTTACTAATAGAGGCAAGACTACACGAAAACTGCTTAAAAAGAAAAAGGCACTTGAGAAGAAAAGTTGTTTTCAACCGCTGAGAAGGGAAATGTCCTTAACGCGAAGCGCTATCGCGGAAATCACCTCTTCGGCGTTCATGCTGGTCGTATCGATTATTACGGCGTCGGGAGCGGGGCGAAGGGGATTCTCGGCGCGAAGCGTGTCGCGACAATCCCTTCTGCGAAGTTCATTTTCGACCTCAGAAAGGGAAACATCGCCTCGCCCGATTTGAAGAAACCTTCTTTTCGCCCTCTCTGAGACCGAGGCTTCAAGGTAGAATTTGCACTTCGCACCGGGAAAAATATACGTTCCCATATCCCTTCCCTCGGCGACTATATTTCCTCCCTCCCCGATCTTTCTCTGGATCCCGACGAGAAATTTCCTTACTTCGGCAAGTTCTGCAAGACGGGACGAAAGGGAAGATATCCGCTCCGTTCTTATGAGCTTCGATACGTCACGTCCGTCAAGTAGAACGTGACCCGCGGGGCCGAACCCCACGGTAGTTTCAGAAAGCAGTCGCGAGAAAGAAGCCGGATCGCTTGCATCCGCCGCCGCTTCATCCACCTTAAGCGCCACGGCCCTGTACATGGCACCCGTGTCAAGACACCAAAAACCGAGCAGTTCGGCAACTCCCCTGGCAACGGTGCTTTTCCCCACACCCGAAGGTCCGTCTATTGTAACAATATTGTCCCCGTTTGGCTTCATTTCCGCTCCCCAAGCGCATCGAAAAGCGGGAAAAATTCGGGAAACGAGATGGAAACACATCCCGCATCCCCAATCACCGTCTCTCCTCGGGCCCGCGTGGCAGCAACGGCAAGAGACATGGCAACCCGGTGGTCACCACGGCTCTCGCATCGGGCCCCATAAAGCTCACCCGTGCCGTTTATAATCATGCCGTCCTGTGTTTCCCGTATGTCCGCGCCCAGCTTCGAAAGCTCGCCCGTCATGGCACTTATCCTGTCGGTTTCCTTTACCCGAAGCTCCTCCGCGCCGCTTATCACCGTTTCGCCCTCGGCAAAACACGCGGCCACGGAAATAACGGGAAGCTCATCTATGGCGCGGGATACTGATTCTCCCTCTATACGCACTGCTCTCAGTGCGCAGTGACGGGCAATTACATCCCCTACCGGCTCTCCGCAGCACTCGCGGCGGTTCTCAACGGAGATGTCTGCCCCCATTTCCCGCAGGATATCTAGCACTCCCGTTCTAAGCGGGTTAAGCCCCACGTTCTTTACCATGATTTCCGATCCCGGGTTTACAAGCGCAGCGACGATAAAAAAAGCCGCCGAAGAGATATCTGAAGGAATTTCAAGTTCGGTTGCCGAAAACTCGACGCCCGGGCTTACCGAGACGCGGGTTCCATCCGTCTTCACCGGAACCCCGAAATGGCGGAGCATTCTTTCGGTGTGATCCCGGGTTCTTTCGGGTTCCGTCACGCTGGTCCGCCCCGCGGCATAGAGTCCCGCAAGCAGAAGCGAGGATTTTACCTGCGCACTAGCCACCGGAGAACGGTAGTCTATTCCCCGAAGTTCCGAGCCCGTTATGCGAAGCGGGAGGGTCTCTCCCTCTCCCGATATCCTGGCCCCCATGCTTCGAAGCGGAACGGTTACCCTAGACATGGGACGTCGGCGAAGCGAAGAGTCACCGGTAATGGTGGAAGAGAAGCTCTGGGCGCTCAGAATCCCCGCAAGCAGCCTGGCGGTGGTTCCCGAGTTCTCGGCGTCTATAATCTTGCGGGGCGCCTCGAGGCCGAAAAGGCCTTTCCCCGGAATCTCTACCTCTCCCGCGTCCACGTCCACACCGATTCCCATACCTCTAAAAGCGTTCGCGGTAGCGAGGGTGTCACGGGAAGCCAGAAACCCGGTCACTCTGGTTTTTCCCCGTGCGAGTGAGCCCAGAATGATCGCCCTGTGGGAAATGGATTTATCCCCGGGAGGGGCTATCTCTCCCGAAAACGTGCGGGGTTTTTCCTTGAGTATGAAATCGGACATCTTCTGACTGAGAATTATATACCAGTACCCTTCTGAAAGCTTAAAACAAGCGAAAAAAATAAAATCAAGTTTACTTAAATTCACGGGTTGCCTGACCGAGAGCTGCCTAATTTTACCTGTGCCATTGAGCACCTAGTTAGGACAAGCGCCTCGGCCAGGCGCCGTGATAAATGCCCAGCAGGAAGTTCGTGCCCAAGAGCACCAGTACTGGTTCTGACAAGCATCACGGCAAACCCGAATTAAAAGGAGGTATTAGTTTACAATGAATAATCTTGAATCTCTATTTTTTGCGGGGATCGACTGGGGGAAAAGCTCCCACCAGGTCTGCGTCATTGACCCCGAAGGTTCCGTCGTCGGAGAAAAAAGCTTCAGACACACGGGAACCGGTCTTTTTGAAATGTCTCAGTGGATGAGGGAAGTATCAGGCCCTGAGAGCTGCGACATGGCCTTGGCCATAGAAGTGAACCACGGCCCCGTGGTGGAAAGTCTTTGCGAGCAGGGATTTATGGTTTATTCCATAAATCCCAAGCAGCTTGACCGTTTCAGGGACAGATTCTGCGTCTCTGGAGCCAAGGATGACAGAAAAGACGCCCTGGTTTTGGCCTCTGCGCTCCGCACGGACCGCAGACACTTCCGCCACGTTGAACCGCAGAATCCAGACGTCATAGTTCTGCGCGAACTCACCAGGACGAGAGAAGAACTCGTGAGAGAGCGCACGCGTCTTGTAAACCGTCTCCGCGTACTGTTGTGGAGGTATTACCCCCAGTTCGAGGAACTTCTCGGCAGTACGGTAAGGCCATGGCACCTTGAACTGTGGGAGCTTATGCCCTGTCCTCGCGCGGCAAAAGGGAAAAGAGCCTCAACGGTACAGAAGATTCTCAAACGCAACAGGGTGAGGCGTATTGACGCCGAGGGAGCGCTCAAGATACTGCGGGCCGGGGAAATAAACGTGAGCGACGCGACCGTGAGCAGCTGCGTCTTCCATATAAGGTCGGTTGTCGAACGGTTGAAGGTGGCGGACCGTCAGCTCGGGGAAATCAAAGACTCTATAGACAAGGTTATAGTGACCATTAACGAAAAACTTAAGGCAGAAGGGAACGGGCCAACCGATATTGAGATTCTCCGCTCCATCCCCGGCGTGGGAACCGTGGTGCTCGCTACGCTTATTGCCGAGGCATGGAGTCTTGTGCGCCGTCGGGACTTCGAGGCGATTCGATGTCTCGGGGGCGTGGCTCCGGTGACGAGACAATCGGGCAGGACAAAGCTGGTTGTCAGGAGAAGGGCTGTGTGCAGGAGCCTCTCGGCCGCGTTTCATGTTCTGGGCGGAGTGGCAGTAATCAATGATCCGGCAAGCAGGGCAAAATACGAAGAGCTTCGGGGAAGGGGTCATGGTTACTGCAGATCCGTTCGCACCGTGTGCGACCGTCTTTTGTTCGTCGCCCGCGTCATTCTGAAAAAAGAGGAGTTGTTTGACAAGGAGCTCGGGAAACCTCTTCCGGACGCCGCGTAGTAAGGAACTATAGAGAAAAACCAGGGAGGAATCTTAAAAAAAAGAAATTCGCTATATACATAAAATTTAAGCTTGTAAAAGACAGGAAGTCCTAACTCGGTAAAACGATATATAATATTTTCCGTAAGGCGCAGTCTTTTACCCAAAGTGCAGGATGAAAACGGAACAGAAAAACATCTTCGGCGAGAACCTGAAGGAATGCAGCACGGACCCAATGACCGGATTTTTCAGGGACGGCTGCTGCAGGGCGGCGGTCGAGGATGTGGGGTTTCATCTGGTCTGTGCGGAGATGACGGAGGAATTTCTCGAATTTTCGAAATCCAGGGGAAATGACCTCTCAACTCCCCGGCCCGAGTTCGACTTTGCGGGGCTACGACCCGGAGACAGGTGGTGTCTTTGCGCGCTTCGCTGGAAAGAGGCGCTTGAGGGCGGCGTGGCTCCCCCGGTTTTTCTGCAGTCGACCCACGAATCGGTACTCAGGATCATTGACCTCTCCGATCTTAAGAAACACGCGGTCGACGTATCCTGAGCCTTGATTCCCCTGAATTTGCGTATACCATCTTCGTTCTGTGAAATACCTTATACTACAAGGCGACGGCATGCCCGACCACAAGCTCCCAGAACTTGAAGGCAGGACTCCGCTTGAAGTCGCTGACACCCCTAACCTTGACGCGATCGCCAAGCGGGCCGAGATTTTCGGGATCGCAAAGACCATTCCCGACCCTCTTCCCCCGGGAAGCGACGTGGGAAACCTCGCGGTGCTTGGCTATGACCCGACGAAATACTACACGGGAAGATCCCCTCTCGAAGCCGCGAGCATAGGCGTCTCGCTCGGGGAAACGGATGTCACAGTCCGCTGCAACCTGGTAACCCTGAGCGAAGAAAATGGCCACACGGTGATGGAAGACTACAGCGCCGGACACATAGCGGATGAGGATGCAGCCAGTATAATCGAGGATCTGAAAAAGGAGTTCGACGGGGAGGAGTTCTCGCTAAGCCAGGGGGTAAGCTACAGGCATCTTCTTCTCTGGCGAGGAGGAAACAGCGATATTCAAACAACCCCTCCTCATGACATTTCAGGAAAGAAAACCGCCCCATGGCTTCCTTCGGGAGAAGGGGCGGAAAAACTCGTCATACTCATGGAGAGATCCCGCAAGATACTGAAAGACCATCCCGTGAACAAAAAAAGAAGGACCGAGGGGAAAAACACCGCAGACTCCATATGGCTCTGGGGCGAAGGGACAAGGCCCGAGATGCCGTCCCTTTCAGAGCTTTACGGGATCACAGGATCCGTCGTATCGGCGGTTGATCTGGTAAAGGGAATAGGAATATTCGCCTCGATGGAAGTAATCGAGGTTCCGGGAGCTACCGGGTACCTTGACACAAACTACGCGGGGAAGGTAAGCGGCGCGCTTGAGTCGCTGCAGCGCGTGGACCTTGCTATGATCCACATAGAGGCGACGGACGAAACGGGTCACGTCGGAGATGCCCGTCTCAAGATACAGGCGGTTGAAGATTTCGACCAGAAGGTAGTAGGACCCGCACTTGCGGGTATGGAGCAGTTCGGCCAATACAGGGTTCTAGTGCTCTCCGATCATCCAACCCCCATAGACCTGAGAACCCACTCAAACGAGCCCGTTCCCTTCGCCATACTCGATTCCGCAAACTCTTCGGTAAAAGACAACTCGCTTGTCTACACAGAGGACTGCGCCGCCGCAAGCGGGGTGTTCGTCAAAGAAGGCTGGAAGCTCATGGGAACACTTGTCGGAAAGCAGTACGTTCAAAGATAGTACTTAAGCCCGACCGTAACGGTCCAGTTGTCTGTGTCATCCACCTCGAAATCTGACGTAAGGGGTGTAACTCCGTCGGCGCGCACGGGTTCGTGGTCCCGGACTTGCGTCCAGGACACATCGTCGCGGTCATAACCGCTAAAGCGCGTCCAGCGGACCTTGGCGCCAACTGAGAAATCGTCGCCAAGCGCGTAATCAACTCCGCCTACTAACTGGAAGCCAAATCTGGTCTTCCCAAGCGCGGTAGCTAAAGAGCTGGTCGTGCCCTCCGCGGCATCCTGCCACGGCTCCGTTCCCAAATCGCTCTTCCGCAGGAATTTCACCGAGTAGCGCATTTCCGTCGAGGCTATACCTATACCGGCTCCAACATAAGGCGTAAAAGGTGAGTCGTTGCGCAAGTCGTAGTAGGCGTTCAGGAAGAGATGATGAGCGTTCAGATCATACACACGTTCTGAAGGAGGGTCGTTCTCATCCCATTCGCTAGTCTTCTGATCAAGAGGGTCGTCACTGTCCGAACCGATGCGCACGAGCCTGCTCTCGGAAGCCTGACGGCGGTTAAGGTACTCCGCTTCAAAGCGCAGCCCGTTGCCAAGCGCATAGCCAAAAGTCGCACCACCCACATACCCCAGGCCGGGGCCAAAAACATTCGCAACGGTGGATGCCTTATCGGCCGTACATTCCGCATCAGTCGGCGGAGTCGTACCTGAGGGATAAAGAAGGGAGTCGCACCGGGTCGGGTGATTTATAAAGGAATGAGAGACATCCAAGTCTCCCGACTTTGAAAATCCCCCTTCAAGCCCGATATAGAACCTATCCTCAGCCGAAGCTGAAGACGAACCAAAGATCAAAAGCAAGGCCGCAAGCCAAAAACACGTATTTGCCGCCACATATCTCATTTTAGCTCCTCCTTTCGACGCAAATTCTTTTTAAGCCTGATAAACAATACTGAAACAATCAAAAAAAACTATGGTTTTTTCACCTCTTCCCATATCTCGTCCATCTGCTCCACGGAAAGAGCGGTTACCTCTTTTCTCTCAGCCCGCACTCTTTTCTCAAGTCTTGAGAATCTTTCTATGAACTTCGCTACCGCACCGTGAGATGCGGTCTCCGCGTCGATATCAAGGTGTCTTGCAAGGCTTACTACGGAAAAGACAAGATCCCCCCACTCCTCCTGAGACCTGTTTTTCCTGCCGGCTTCAATTTCCCGTTCAAGCTCAGCCAATTCCTCTTTTACCTTCGCAAGAACCGAAGAAACGTCGCTCCAGTCAAACCCCGTACGGGCTGCCTTCTCACCGACCCTCTGCGCTCGCATCAAAGAGGGCATGGCTCTCGGTATTTCCTCCAGATCGGACCTCCCTTTTTTCTCCTTGAGTTTTTCGGCGTTCCAGGTCCTTAAGGCTTCTTCAGCGTCCTTGGCCTTTTTCTCACCGAACACATGAGGGTGCCTTCTTACAAGCTTGTCGTGGAGCCTCTGGGTGACGTCGCCTATGTCAAACTTCCCCTCCTCATTCGCTATCTGGGAGATGAAGACGACCTGGAAAAGAAAATCTCCAAGCTCCTCTATGAGTCCGTCCGTGTCCCCAAGTTCTATTGCCTGTATCACTTCGTAGGCCTCTTCAAGAACATAAGCACGAAGCGACCTGAGGGTCTGCTCCCTGTCCCATGGACAGCCTCCCGGAGCGCGAAGGCGCCTCGCGAGCGAAACTATATCCTCGAAAGTCTTTTTCTCTTTCATAACTCCTGGCGCAACTAGACCCGAAACCTTTTCGAACACCGGGTCAGGTTCTCGTTTCCATCCCGCGTCACCAGAACCACGTCCTCTATCCTGACTCCCCCGAGACGCTCGTAGTAAAGACCGGGCTCGACAGTAACGACATTTCCCTCTCTCAGGACCTCACTCCCGGGACCGATTCTCGGCGGCTCATGGATGTCAAGCCCGAGACCGTGTCCCGTGGAATGTATGAAGCCCTCGGGGCTCCCGGAACCCGAACCCGTGGTAGGAAATCCGCGTTCCGTGAAAAAATCTATTACCGCGCCATGCACGTCCTTTGATCTCACGCCATCCTTTATCATGGAAAGCGCGATTTTCTGGCCGCGCAAAACGGTATTGTACATCCTTGAAAGTTCCGCCGAAGGCTCGCCCTTAACAACTGTCCTCGTCATATCGCCGAAGTAGCCGTTCTCCTGGGATCTCGGGAAAATGTCGATCACCACCGGCCATCCGGCCTTAAGAGGACCCGACCCCTTCTCATGGGGCATGGAGCCCTGGACCCCTCCGGCCACTATAGTATTCGAAGCCACATACCCACGTGTGGCAAGATAGGAGCTTACGGCGGAGCGCACTATCTCCGAGGTAAGGGGCTTGCCGTCACGGTAAAGGACGGAGCCCTTCACCACTGAATCCGATATCATTGAAATGGCAATTCTCATGGCCCATGCCGTAGCGGAAAGCGCCTTCTTTATGAGTGAAACTTCCGCCGGGGATTTCCTGAGACGCCCGGGAAAAAGAAAATCCGTTTTCGCGGTCTTGACGAAAAAACCGGCCCCCCGAAGCGCGTCGGCATAGGAAACCGGAAAATGTCTCTGGACAATCAGGCTCCTTACTCCTCTCTGTTTTAGGATTGCCGCGGCCACCTCGGCGATCCCGGGCCGTTTTCTCCTCCTTCCGCGAATTGCGGCAATCCACTCTCCGAGCGAGACAACCCGCTCTACCCTTGCCTCTTTTTTCCCCCGTTCAAGTTCAAGGTCGCTAAGAACCAGTGTCCCCTCCCCGTCGTGTTCGAAAAAAATGACGGGATCAGGAACGAAAAAGCCGGTTCTGTGGTAAAGGTCAGAATTACGCTCGCTCGAATCGATTATAAGGTAGGCCGTCTTGCTCACGCCGAAAACTATACAGTAAACCTAGGCGGGCGGGCAAACTGGGGGGCACTTGCCGCTTCCGCTTTGACAACCGCTCCCGGCAGATGTATTTTGTTATGTGGAGTGGTAAAAGAAATTCACACTGCGAGGAGGCAGAGGAAATATGTTTTCCGTAACTCCCAAAGCCGTAGATGAAATAAAAAGGCTGCTTGCCGAAGACGACATCGAAAATGCGTTTCTCAGGGTAAGGATAGTGCCCGGGGGCTGTTCCGGGTTTTCCTACGAGATGGGATTCGACGACGAAACCGATGAAGGGGACAACTTGGTCGAATCCGACGGCATAAAGGTCGCTATCGACGAGATCAGCTACACCTATCTCGACGGATCGGTTCTTGATTTCAAGGACGGTCTTGAAGGAAAGGGCTTTGCGATCGAAAACCCTAATGCGACCGGTTCCTGCGGCTGCGGACAGTCTTTCACCGCATAGAAAAAGAAATCCGCAATATTCAGACTTTTCCCCAAAAAACCTTTGCCTAGTCCCGTGGCGAATCTTCGCGCGGAAGATTCATTGAGCGTTGGTAGGCCGGAAAAACGGACTTCTTGGACTGTTTACGAGCAACGAATCATGGTTTTCGGGAAAACGGATTCCTTTTCGCATAAACAAATTTGATTATATAATTATACGTAGCGGATTCGCTAAGCGGTTACCGCAGAACATACCATGGCATCGACGGCAAAAATACTTCAGGCCCACGAGGAAGCAAAGAGCTTTGACAGGATAAAGTCAAAGCACCTGATCGGAACCCTCTTTACCGACTTTACTCCCTGGGACAAACTCTACGGGTTCAGGAACTTTATCCACGCTCCCTCGGGTAAGAAGATCGAGTTTGTTAACGACCCCGTCGTCATAGTGGGTACGGCCGTGTTCAAGGGCACCGGGGAGGAAGTGGCCATAATAGCCCAGCAGACCCCCTCGAGCGAAAAGGAAAGAACCACGCTTAACTATGGAATGGTAAAGGCCGACGGGTACGGACTTTCTTTGTGCATGATGGAATACGCAGAGCAGAACCGCCTCAAGCTCTTCACGTTCATCGACACTGTAGGCGGAGACCCATACGAGTACTCGGCCGAAAAACTCCAGTCCTGGCTGATCTCCTACTGTCAATCGAAGATGATTTCCATAAGAACGAAAACGATAACCACCGTGCTCGGTCTCGGGGGAAGCGGGGGCGCGATCGCGATACAGCTCGGACACAAAAGGCTGATGCTCTCGCGAGCCGAATATTCGGTGATAACCGCCGAGGGCTGCTCCGCTATTCTTTTCAGAAGTGCGGACAAGGTCGCAGAAGCGCTTGAGGTGCTGCAGCCCACAGCGAATCACATGAAAAAATACGGAATAATAGACGAGATAGTAAAAGAGGCCCCTCTCGGAAGAAACAATTACATCCCCTCGACCCTCAAGAACCTGCAGGCATCCCTCACCGCCACCTCGAAGGAACTTGACCGCTACGACGTAAGGCACCTGCGCGAGGAGCTGCGAAGGAAAATCGAGCTCTGCGGACAGATAAAAAAACAGCAGAAAATCTACCAGGGAATCTCGAAAAAAATAAAAGCCTGGCTTCCTAACTACTTCAGCGGGAAAAAAGAAAATCCGGATATCTCCGAAATGCAGATAGCCATCTACGGAGCGGAACCCCACTTCTGCAACGACGAAAAGGACGGCCAGGGGAAAATCATACGCCCCGGCTGCAAGAAACAGCTCACGAAAACAGAACTGCACGCGAACAATTCCTCGTGTCCTTACTGCAGCCGCCCCGAAGCGCTTAGTTCCGATGACTACCTGGACTTCCTTCTGGACGAGGCATCCTTCCACGAAATAGAACCGGCCCTTTCCCTTGAGGACGTGGATTCGCTCTACAAATTCTTCAATTACTCGTCTTCGATACAGAAACTCGCCGGGAAAACCGACTCCAAGGATTCCCTCGTAACGGGCTACGGGACCATGTTCGGCATACCCGTGGCGGTGGCAGTCTGCGACTTCCGGTTCATGGGCGGGTCGATGAGTTCCGTTTTCGGCGAGAAGATGAACAGAGTCGTCAGCTACGCCATAGAGAGCGGGCTTCCCCTTCTAACGATAACGGTAAGCGGGGGAGCCCGGATGCAGGAGGGAACCGTGGCACTCTATCAGATGGCGAAAACCATAGCTGCAATCATGAGACTGAAGGAACACGGGCTCCCGAACATCTCCATACTCGGCCACCCGACAACTGGAGGAGCTCTTGCGAGCTACTCGGTCCAGGGAGACTTCATAATAGCAGAGAAAAAAGCGACAATCGCTTTTGCCGGAGACCGGGTTGTGAAGCTCACGAGCGGCGGACGCGGGGTCGACCCGAAAATAATGTCCTCTGAGTTCTACGAAGAACACGGAGGGGTTCACCTGGTAGTCGAAAGGAGCAAGATAAAACCTGCGATCTCGGGGCTGCTTAAATTCAGGGGCTTTAAGAACAGCCTGGACGCCGGGGCATTTCACCAACGCCCGGACGGTGGAGTTGAAGAC
Organism: Thermodesulfobacteriota bacterium; assembly: GCA_965207685.1. Taxonomy (GTDB): domain Bacteria; phylum Desulfobacterota_D; class UBA1144; order Nemesobacterales; family Nemesobacteraceae; genus Nemesobacter. The sequence goes on from OZ242294.1 coordinate 1,255,351, forward strand.
GACTGGCTTTAGTCATCCAAAACGCCTCCCGCGGAACCAATCAGAAGTTAACCTCCCCTCTCAGCATGACTCCATGCTCCGGCTCAGCAGTATCGCTCTGCCTGCGTTCTGTCTCAAGACTCAGGCTCGCGGAGCGCCCGAGATCAAGACGGCTTCCAAGCCTGTAGTGCTGCCGCCCGTCTCCGCCGAGCCTCAGGCCGCTGTATGGAGTAAGAAGTCCGTCTCCGCCGAGAGCAGCAAGCCCATAACCGAATTCCGCGTCAAGGTGCATATCATTGCCCCCGCCATCCTCAGACGAGAGCCCATCCACTCCACGCTCCCAAAGACTGTCAACGCCGCTTGAGGTATCTCCCCACTCAGGCGCCACGCTGAACAGCACTCCCCGCTTGTCCGCCCCCGTATCGAAGATCACGGTTCCTCCCACGCCCCACTGGCTGAACTCCTCCGAGCTGTGTGCCGCAAGCCAGCGTCCCCTGCCCGAAATGCTGAGACCCAAGCTGGGGTTCTCATAGAGGAAACCTCCTCCTATTTCGACCCCCGTTCCCGTCTCCCCGTCTCCTCCGTCATGGCGAAGCGCTACCTCGACCAAGGGATTAAACCAGGTTCCGGACGCAAACCTGTACTCGTAGCTTCCCTCCATGCTGAGACGCAGTTGGTGCACGCCGAGCGACATCTCCTCGATCATGTAGTCGTCCCCCTCAACGTCCATCCACACCTTAAACGCCTCGCTCTTTAGCGAGAAAGTCGTGTCTCCCACGTCAAACACCCTGGCGCTTCCTCCCGCCGCCACCGATTTGTAGCTTAAATCGCTTGTGGCTACCTTCCTCGCACCCTCGTCGTCTATGTCTATTTGCCCACGCCCGTAGCCAAGCGCACTCCAGAGGTAAACATCTTCCGAGAGGAACCAGGAAACATAAGGAGACACGCTCACCATCTTGATATAGTAATCGCCCCTTCCTACTTCTCCCGGCGTCGTGTCCGTATAATCGAAATCTCCCTTCGTAAGAGACAGGGAAAGTCCCGTCAACACCTTCTCGTTAAGCCACCTGTCAACTCCCATGTAGCCGCTCACGATCCGCCCGTCCCACTTGAACCATTCGTCACTTGCGACCGAAAAATTGTTGTAATCCGCCTTGCCCCAGAATCCGATGCTTCCTCTTCTCTCGACGATCACGGGCTTTTGATCCTCGTCAACCCACATGTTGTTATCCGCAGAATCCTCCTGTGGAGACTCTCCGACGTGTCCTTTCGGGTCTTCTTCCGGATGCTTTCCCACATAGCCGCCTGGATCTTCCTGCGGATGTTCCTTCGGTTTCCTGAGCATAACTCCGGCCTCTATTATGAATGAAGACCCGTAAAGCAGCTCCTCGAGGCTGAGAGCTTCCCACTGGTCAGGGTCGTCCCATATATCGGTTCCAATCACTTCGTGAAGGTTCGCGTGCTGATCCATAAGTCTGAACATCCCCGTACGCTCGTATGATCCCGAAAGCACGCTGTCAAGACGCCAGGTGAGGGCGTCAACCGAATTCCTGAGCATGGTTCGCCCGAATGTGGGAAGGATTCTCAGGCTTGCGCGCCTTGCGCGCCGGATCTCTGTAGTGTTCGCCTCGGCCGTTGCTTCGGCTGAGGGGTCCCCCGGACCTACATCGTTCACCGCGCGCACCCTGAAAGAGTATACGGTGCCGTTTTCAAGGCCCGCGACCGTGTAGCTGGTTTCATTCGTCTCCCTGGAACCGCTCTGATCTATTGAGGTCCAGCCGCCGTAAGACCCGTTTTCCTCCTTCTGGCTGTACTCGTAACCGGTGATCGGCAGACCGCCGTTATCCGCAGGCCGCTCCCATACAAGAGTCACGCGCTGGTCCCCCGGCGTCGCTGTCAGATTCCGGGGCGCACCCGGCACTGTGGCGGGCGTTGCGCTTGCTGGCTCGGAGGCGGGGCCGGGACCAACGCTGTTTACCGCCCGCACCCTGAACCCGTAGGTCTCTCCATTGGTAAGCCCCGTGACGGTGTAGGAGGTGGTCGTTCCTCCTGTTGAGATCCACTCACCGTCATCAACCTTGTATTCATAACGCTCAATGGAGCTTCCTCCATTATCAGACGCATCCCAGCTAAGAGCTACCTCTCCATTGCCCCGTGTCGCCATCAAGTTCCGGGGCGCACCCGGTACAGTGGTAAGCGTAACGCTTGCCGGCTCGGACGCGGGGCCGGGACCAACGCTGTTTACCGCCCGCACCCTGAACCCGTAGGTCTCTCCATTGGTAAGCCCCGTGACGGTGTAGGAGGTGGTCGTTCCCCCTGTTGAAACCCATGGGCCTCCATCGATCCTGTATTCGTAGCGTCCAATGGGACTTCCTCCATTATCGGGCGCATCCCAGCTAAGAGCTACCTCGCCATTGCCCCGTGTCCCCTCCAGGTTCCGGGGCGCACTAGGTACCGTGGCGGGGGTTGCGCTTGCCGGCTCGGACGCGGGGCCGGGACCAACGCTGTTTACCGCCCGCACCCTGAATCTGTAGGTCTCTCCATTGGTAAGCCCCGTAACGGTGTAGGAGGTGGTCTTTCCTCCTGTTGAGGTCCACTCGCCGTCATCAACCTTGTATTCGTAGTGTTCAATGGGGCTTCCTCCGTCATCGGGCGCATCCCAATTAAGCGTTGCCCTACCGTCCCCACTCATAGCCATCAACCCCGAAGGCGCACCCGGAAGCGCCGACGACGGGACGGGATTTCTCACCTGCGAGGGCACTTTCGTATTTGAATCCGGAGATCCATTCTCATTCACGTCGGTCACGTTGATGGTCACCGTGATGGTACCAGTCAAGCCGCCCGGGTCCCGTGCGGTAACCGTAACCGTATAAATACGCTTGGGCCCCTCGTAGTCAAGGGCCGCCTTTGTCTGTATCTGCCCGGAAGTCTGGTCTTCAAGCGCAAAGGAAGCCGCATCCGTACCCCCAAGCGAATAGGTGAGACTGCCCCGGTCACCGGAGTCCGGGTCCGTAGCTGTAACCGCCGCACCGATATCTCTTCCAGGCGGCGTGTTCTCCGCCACAGAACGCGTGGCCGTGTTGGGCTGGAAGTAAGGCGCATTGTTTGACGGCGGCTCTACACGCGTCACAAGGTCAGAAATTGCGTACGCCATTTTCCCGGAACCGCGCCGGTCCGTGTAGGTCACCTTTGCCCTCAGGTAATTGTCCACATCGCCCGATACCGGCGTGTAGGCGTTGCCGTTCGGGGTCCCGCTTACCGAACCCCAGCCATTCGTCCGGCTGGTTGACTTCTCCCATGTCCACGTTTCACCCGATACTGAACCGTCGGGATCGATTAGAGTCGCTTCAAGCTCCGTACCCACCTGTGGCTGCCTGGAAGAAAGAGTCACCTCTCCCTCTTCCTCCACATCGGTCACATTAATAGTCACCGTGGTCGTAATTTCCGAGGTCCTGTCCGTGACTTTAACCACCACGCCCGCATAAGAACTTTTGGTCTCGTAGTCAAGAGGCGCCTTGGTCTTTATCTGCCCGGAGGAATCAATATCAAATGAAAGTTTAGATACATCATCGAGCGAGTAGATAAGTGTTTCGTTTTCCGGGTCCGTAACCGCAATCGGTGTCCCGATGTCTACTCCAGGCCCCGTGTTCTCAGCCACAGAAAACATGTCCGGTGGGGGATCAGGATCAAAATAGGGCGCCCAGTTTACTGCCGGCACCTTTCCAGCGGACTCCGCCTCCGCGCTTTTATCAGGACCGTGGCCATCGGTATAGGAGGCCACCGCCCGCAGGTATTTATCTTCATCGTCTTCAACATTCGGGTCGCTGTCGGCAACCGGCGTGTAGGTTGCAGTCGTGGAACCGCTGCTCGTGGCACCGGTGATCGGATTCCAGTTGGTTTTGTCAGCTGACCTATACCATGTCCACTCCACATCCGTTATAGAACCGTCAGGATCAGTCAAAGTCGCAGTCAGCTCCTCATCTATTGCCAGCGTGCCGGACAGGGTCACCGTTCCAGGCTGATCTGGAGGAGGTACGCCTTCCGTCGTCGCGCTTGCTATGTTTGAAGGATCGCTTGTGCCCTCGGAGTTAATAGCAGAAACCTGGTAATGCCGCGTGTCTCCGGGAGAAAGACCGCTATGTGTATACGTCGTGTCTGTATTGCCAGTGTCGTCTTCAAGATTCGTCCAAGAATAATTTGGGGGACCAGATGTTGAGACCTCGATTTTGTAGCCTTCCACGTAGGAGTTGGGAGCGCGCCACTTAAGCACAATCATGCTCTGCCCTTTAGGTTCCGCTTCCAGGTTCCTAGGCGGATCCGGAGCAGTGATGGAACAGACAACTCCCGCGTGTTCGAAGCTTCTGCAATTATGGGTGCCGACAGGAGTAGTAGACTGCCCAGCGCCCCTAGGACAATCAATCAGCCTCGTTTCAGTGCCTACGCAGAGAATATCGTCAAGCCAGAATTCATTGTTAGTCTTGTAGTCGCCCTTGGAAGAATCGATTATTGAAGGGCCGTCAAGCTCTAGCAGCGTCTTCGCGAATTCCGGCATATAATCCGAATGCTGACCACCTGTATCCTTCAGCTGCTTGCACGCGATTTCTGCGTCTTCGTCGGTGAAATAGTCATCGCATATTCCTCTCCACTCGGCATCGGTACCGTCATTATAATAAACTTCAAGCCTGCCTATGTCGGCCGTGACCGTACAGCTACTCGTGTTCGTGGTATCGCACAATCGAAGATCCCCGTTGCTCTGCGCATGCGCAGTTACGGAGAAAAACGCCAGCGGCAACAGTACTGCCAGCAGAAAGCAGACCCTGTCTCTCAGGCTTTCTGTTTTCCCAAGAAAGGGCGGCGGACGCAGAAACCCCCGCCCCTTCAGACAAAAGAGCGTTAACAGGGTTTCAAGTGCCTTGGTTTTTGCCCGGTTCGGGACTGGCTCAGTCTTTCTCTCGTCCGGATACGGGGACAAGAGGGATTTTCGCTGGCGCTCTACCGAAGAGACAAGCCGTTTATGTTCCACCATATTAGCCGGTCTTTATATGAAGAATGCGGGGAATCCGAAAAAAAAGACAACCCGACTTTTCTTCAATGATTTTAGGCCTCGCACACGCACATACGAATGCCTGAGACCAAAAGAATCCTTCCGATTTAATCCGTTAAGGCGAAGCTTCGGTCGAATCGCCTGTTCCTACACAATATATTGTAGTAAAGTGAGTCTGCAGTGTCAAGATATTCCTTTAAATCTGTAGGGGGTCAATTAAAATGTCCGTTTTTTGAGTTAATTAGTTGTCCGGTTTGGTTTTCTTCAAATCAGCCTCGAAGGGCGAGCCCGAAGAGGCTGATTTGAAACCGTCTCCTTACCCCGTCGCCATCTTCCTTCTCTGTTCAGTTTCTTCCACGAGATTCCCTTCCCTGTCATAAAACCCCAGCCTGCGTTTCCCTTCATGAAACACCCCTATGCTCCCATCCTCGTACTCATGCACCGCAACCTTCGCCCTCACGAAGTGATAACGATCCTTAACCGGCGGGATCTGCAAACTCATACCCCTGTACCTGACACAATTGTCGTTGCCCACTGCCCTTGTGTGCTTAAGACACAGTATGTCATCCAAACCCACTCCGAGCAGCGGTACGAACGCACTGCCTTCCTCAGCCGCCGCTACCGCGAAACGCCCGTTGAAATCCCCTATAAAACTCTCCGAGAGAAACCTGTTCGCCTCCTCCATATCCTCTATACCCCTCTCCTCCAACTCCACAGGCAACCGCCCCTGCAACGTCTTGAACATCCTCTCGCTTCGCCCCCTTGCCTCAGGGGAGTATCCCGGAATCATTAAAACGCCCAGCTCGGCCATCGCTCTTCCAAACTGCGTGGGATTCTCCTTGTCAACCCGCCCCCCGGCCCGGGGAGTACTCCAGTAATGAGACCCTCTGTCACTGTAGAAACTTGAGAATATGCCCTCACTCTCCAATACCTCCCGCACACCCCTCATGCTGCTCTGTGTGCCCTCCTGGGCACAGAAGAAAGCACTGTATATCCGCCCCGTGGCGTCATCCATGGTCACTACAAGGTCCCACACCTCCCGGGGAACCCACCTGTGAGTGCTCGCATCCTGATGTATCATCTCCCCCTCTCGCTTCTTGCGTTCCCTCAGCTCCCGGTGCGGCCCGCGGCGGCGCCCCCTGGGAACCGCTCCCGCATCCTGCAGACACCTCTTAACCCAGCTGTAGCCGCGGGTGCCCCCGTGGCGCTCTGTGTATGCCTCGTAGAAATGCCTTATGTTACGATTCGGATAACAACCCATGTATAGCTCCACTACCTCCGAAACCTCCTGCGGTGAAGCACGCCGAGGTGATGTCCTGCCCAAGCGCTTGTCCGAAAGTCCTTGTCTTCCCCACGCTTCGTAACGAACCACGTAGCGGCGGAAGGTCCTCTCGCTCATCTCAAGCTGCTCCCCGGCTTCTGCCTGGGTGAACTCCCTCTGCTTCCATCTGTTGTATACAGACTCAAACCGGTTTGCCCTGACCATCTGCAAATACCTTGACTGATCCATCTCTACCTCCTCGTTCTCCAGAGGAAATAAATCTAGTCAACCACTGCCTCTACAAACCGGACAACTAATTAACTCAAAAACCGGTCATATAACGTACTCTCTACAGATATTCCTTTAAATCCCGATTCTTACGTCACGAAATTGAGAAAAAACTTGCAAATACAGACGCAATTCCCGCATACGGAAGAAGATTTACTCAAACAGACATGGCATGGAACTGGACGGGTGCGGTTGATCGGGAACCCGGAAGCGGGCACGTCATGTGGCCGGGGGCGTGTCGGGCTTCTCGGAGTAGGTGCCGTCAAGCCCCATTATTTTTGAAATTTCCTCGGGGGAATCGAGTATCTCGCCCTTGCCCATCTTGTAAAGGAAATTCGCGTTATCCCTCGGGGCATCGCTTTTTACGTTCGGGTCGAAGAAAACCTCTTTGGTGTGAACAAGTCCCGCGCGGTTATACGAGGCGAGTTCGTACTTCATTCCCATCCTGAGCGCGTCGCACGGGCAGGCCTCGACGCAGAAGCCGCAGAAAACGCAACGCATGAAGTCTATGTTGTATACCTTGGGTCTCCTCTCGATTCCGTAATCGTCCGCGGGTTCCGAAACTATGGAGATGGCCTGGGTGGGACACGCGATCTCGCAGAGCTTGCACGCAACGCACCTTATCTCTCCCTCGTCATCGGCAGGCATTACGTGAAGCCCCCGGTAGTTCTCGGGAAGGGCCTTTACCTCCTCGGGGTATTTAACGGTTATCGGCTGGTGATTCGTTATGTGCCTTATCGTAATCATGAGGCCCTTTAGGACCTGGGGAATGTAAAGCTTCTCCCAGAAGGAAAGCCGCGGGCGCTCAAGCACTTTTACGTTTATCGCCATAGTAACCATCTATATACCACAGAAAGGGAAAATACTGAAGCCGCTAGCGGAAAAAACTGCGGCGGCGGCGAAGGATGAGGGCAAACGCAAGCCCTGAGCCGCAAAGAAGCCAGAGCGCGGTTTCGCCGTCTCCCAGAACAAGCTTGCCCGTCCCTATCATAAAGCAGAGAAGAAAGGACACGACAAGCGACCAGTTAAAAAAGACCGAGGAGAAAACTCCCCGCCCCGGCGCAATCCCCGCTCTCGCGCGGACGGGGGACCAGAAGCCCGGGGGCCTCACCCTTGAGTAAAATTCCGAGAGTTTTTCCCAGGGCTCGGGAGCGGTGACGAAAGTGGCCGCGACCCAGCAGGCTATCGAGACGGGAACGACCAGTATCTGGTGGCGAAGCTCAAGCGGAATACCCTTGGCTTCGGTGTAGAGGATCAGAACCAGTATGGTCGCAAGTGACGAGGCAAGCGCCACTATCTCGCTCCAGGCGTTTATCCTCCACCAAAACCACCTGAGTATCAGCACGAGGCCAATTCCCGAACTCATGGCCCAGAGGAATATCCAGGCGTCCCCTATGTTCTTTATCCGAAGCGCCACCGCCCCCGCGATGACGGCAAGGACCACGGTCGCGACCCTCGAGACCGCCACGTAATGGCGTTGCGGGGCAGTTTGCCGCACGAACCTCCTGTAAAGATCATTCACAAGATATGAAGCTCCCCAGTTAAGATGGGTAGAAACCGTGGACATAAACGCCGCGAGAAAGGAAACCAGCAGAAGACCGCGAAGACCTGGCGGGAGAAAATCCCTTATCATCACAAGGTACACCGACTCGTCGTCCCCTCCCGCCACTCCGGCCGCCTCGGGAAAGATTACAACCGAGGCCAGGGCCACCAGAACCCACGGCCAGAGGCGAAGCACGTAATGGTTAAGCGCAAACCACGCCGTGCCCGCAAGCGCGTGTCTTTCGTCTTTTGCGGAACAGAGCCTCTGTATGAAGTAGCCTCCACCGTCGGCGTTGTGCGAGGACCACCAGACCACGGTCATGAAAATGAGGAATGTGAAAAAGTCAGAGGAGAAAAACTCTCCAGTGCCTGCAGGCTGGGTGATGAACATGGAGGTCTGCTCGGGGGGAAGCTCCGCGATTTTGCTTACGAACTGTCCGTACCCTCCGACCGCGTCAGAATTTATAACCACGACCGCGAGTATGATTGTGCCGCCGAGCGCTATTGCGTACTGCACGAAATCCGTTATCACGACCCCCCAGAGACCTGAGAAGACAGTGTAGACGAGTACGATTCCAACGCAGAGGGAAACCGCGTATATCTGCCCCACTCCGAAAAAGACCTCGAACACCTTGGTCATCGCGGTTATCACCCAGCCCATCACTATGAAATTGAAAATCGTCGAGAAATAGAATGCCTTGAACCCCCGGAGAAACGCGGCGGGGCGGCCCCCGTAGCGAAGCTCTATGAGTTCGTTATCGGTTATCACCTGCGCCCTTCTCCAGAGCCTTGAGAAAACCACTATCACTAGCGCGTGGCTGAAGATGTAGTTCCACCAGAACCAGTTCTTCCATATCCCCTCGGTTCTTATCCACCCGGTTATGGCAAGCGGGGTGTCCGCGGCGAAAGTGGTGGCGACCATCGAGGTCCCGAGAAGCCACCAGGGAAGCCCGCGTCCCGAGACGAAATAGTCGGAAAGACTCCCCGATGCCCTCCTTGAAAAATAAAATCCCACTCCCAGAGAAAAAACCAGGTAGAGGCCGACTAGCATCCAGTCTACGGCGTGGAGTGTCATGGATCTATTCTCACCGGAAGTCTCGCCGTGGACACCCTCTCTCCCGTAAGGATTTCCGCGGCCGCACGGCCCGCTACGCGCGAGGAATCGAAGAGCGAAACCACAGTATCGAAAAAGGGAAACTCGGCCGCCGGATAGGGAGAGCCGAAGGTAAGCAGAATTTTTTCACCCGGAAAGGAGGAAAGGCCGTTTACGTAACCGGCTATCGCCGGGGGAATAATGCAGTTCTCCGTCCATCCTGCCGGGGCGGCGGACAAAACGCACACAAGCGAGGAAATGTTTTCCCTTGGCGGCGGCTCAGGCCAGCAAAAGGTCTTCTCCACCGCCACCGCCCCCCCGGAGAGTCCCTCGCAAAGCCCGGCCAGAAGCTCATCCGTGTCTTCTTTGCCGAAGTGAAAGATCGAGACTTTTTCGCCGGGAAGCCTGCCTCCTCGAACAACGCAGGCCGAGCGACGGGCGATTTCCCCTGCCTCCCGGTGGTTTTTCTTAAAATCGGGTGCCGGAATTTCTTCCCCGGCCGAGGCGAAAAGCCCCTTCGCATAGGATATCCTGGAGAGAGATTCTCCCCGTGCGGGATCTTGGAAAAAGTCATCCTCCGCCCGTCTTTCGAGAAACCCTTCCGGGTCCCTTGGATCAAGAACTATATCCACCCCACATGCAAGGGCTGCCAGGATGTTTTCCTCCTCACGCTCATCTCCTCCCAGCGCGTCCATCCTAAAGGAATCCGAGACAATCAGGCCGCTGAATCCGAGTCTTCCGCGCAGAAGACCACGCAGAATCGGGTCCGAAAGAGTGGCGGGGACTCCGAGCGGGTCAAGAGCCGGAAAACAGACGTGTGCCGGCATCACGCAGTGAAGCCTTTTCGCAATAGCTTCCCGGAAAGGGGCAAGATCCGATTCCACGAGGCACTCAAGCGATCTCCGGACGCTGGGAAGACTCACATGGGAATCCTCAAGGGTGGCGCCGTGGCCTGGAAAATGCTTCGCGCAGGCAAGCACTCCCTCTTTCTGCATGGTTTCCGCAAAAACCCCTCCCAGTTTTGAAACCAACGCGGGATCATCGGAGAAGGCCCTTGCGTTTATTATCGGATTTTGCGGCTCGGAATTCACGTCAAGAACCGGAGCGAAAGCGAGATTGAGCCCGCAGTATCTCATCTCCCGGGCCGTTATGACTGCCTGGCGCCTTAAAAGCTCCTCGTCGTCCATTGCCCCCTGAGCCATCGCGAAAGGAAAAAGAGTTCCTCCCGAAACCCGCTGACCGAGGCCCCTTTCAACGTCGCAGCCAAAAAAAAGCGGGAACTCGGAGAGAGCCACAAGCCTACGTGTGGTCTCCCTCACCCGCTCGATGTCCCCGTTGAATATTATGAAACCGCAGACGCAGAAATCCCGCGCGAGACGCTCCGCCTGTTTGACCGAGCCGGGGTCTTGGAAATCGATTCTCGGCATAATAAACTGCGCCGCGCGCCGGGGCGCGGGGAGATCTTTTGACGAAAAAACGGAAGGATTCTCATACATTTTTACAAGACGTTCTTCCCGATCGAGATTTTTCCGAGAAGCGTGGCGTTTCGGGCTCCCGTGACTCCCGGCACGTTTGCCCTGTTCCCGCACACGGTTTCATTCGCGAGCACCGCGAATCCCACGGCTTCCTTGGCATCTGCGGGAATGCCGTATTCATCCGAAAGGCAAAGCCTCGTCGGAGCGAGCTTTTCGCGAAGCCTCGAGACCATTACGGGGTTTTTGGCGCCGCCGCCGCTCAGCACGACTTCTCCCACATCCACACCAGGGTAAACAAACCTTTCATAGGCGGAAACTATGGAGCAGACGGTAAACTCGACGAGCGTGCGCAGGAGATCGGGAAGGGAAATATCCTTTTTTTCAGCAAACGAAAGAAGCCTCACGACCATTTCCTCTCCGAAAAGTTCCTTACCGGTTGATTTAGGAGGTTTTATATCAAAATAGGGGTTTTTCATGAGACTACGCAGGAGGTCCTCTTTAACCGAACCTTCCTTCGCTATTGCGCCGTCTTCGTCAAAACTCTTCTTGCCGCCCGAGGCAAGGCGCGCCACCGAGTCAATCAGGGAATTGCCGGGGCCCGTATCGAACGCCAGGGTCTCCCCGAGTTTTCCCGTGACCAAAGTGCAGTTGGAAATGCCGCCTATGTTCTGGGCAATTACGTTTTTACCGGTTCCAGAGAACAGCAGGTAGTCAACGTAGGGGATAAGGGGCGCTCCTTCTCCGCCCGCCGCCATGTCCCTAGTTCTGAAATCTCCCACTGTGGTAATTCCCGTAGCCTCGCAGATAACATCCGCTTCGCCCAGCTGAAGGGTCGAGGAAACTTCTTGCCCCAGAGAAGGGGGGTTATGAAAAAGTGTCTGGCCGTGGGTACCCACCAGGTCAATCTCGGTCGTTTTCAGTGCGGCTTTCCGGAGAAGATCAAAGACTGCTGTTGCAAACTCCTGCCCGAGCAGGAAATTCAGATCAGATAGTGAGGAGGTGTTCAGGGTGCCGGGAGAGAGAAGAAGCTTCCTCGCGGCATCGGAGTATTCCCGGCAGATAAAGTCCTCGATCTGTACTTCTGTATCTTCTCCCGAGCCGCGAATCCTTACCAGCGCCGCGTCAATACCGTCCATCGAAGTCCCGGAAATGAGACCGACTACCAGTTTTTCTTCTTTTGAAATTATCGGACGGAGCCAGTTCACATGGAAAAAGCTACCTGATGAAAAAAGGATTTAGCAGGCAGATGTATTAATTGTTGAGCTTAGAAGAACCCACGAGCTTATGGCAAAGTCCGTTAGGCAAATTTAACGAGTTAAACATCTTACAACCATTTTAAAAGGCACATCTTTCTGCGGATATATTATGTATATTTATATATTGACATTATTTATTATTACGTATATATATAACTATACGATGAATCTATTTGCATAGCCATTGAGGATATACAATGAGTGTTAAAACGATTATTACGAGACAGTATCGCGAAAAGCTTAACCAAGCCGCTTTGAAGTTTCAGAATTTCACCCTACCTTCTGAAGGCTGGATTCGTACAGCCAGAAAAGCTCTTGGCATGTCTGCGGCGCAACTGGCCCGCCGTCTGGGAAAAACCCGAGCACTTGTCTCTAACACAGAAAAGGCCGAGCTTGACGGTAGAGTGACTTTAAAAACCATGCGGTCCATGGCGGAGGCGGCAAATTGTCGTTTCGTTTATGCTTTTGTACCAGAAGAAAGCGTAGAAACCATCATCAGGCAGCGCGCCAGAGAAAAAGCCAAGCAACGCGTGATGGAAGCCTCTAGCCACATGGCACTTGAACAACAAACTATTTCTCAAAGCCAGATCGAATTTGAAATAGAACGTCTTGCAGAAAACATTCTCAGAGAACGGCCAGGCTATTTGTGGGACGACTAGAATCCAACAATGATGAACCATTCAACAGAAGATACAATGTCGCTTGATCCCGATGAGGTGCGAGGCCTAAAATTCAAGCACATAACGACGCGGAGCGAACTGAATCATCTGGAACAAGCCAACATCCAAAGCGGCATAGCATGGATGCGCCAAAGCAGACGCACTGACCTGCTGTCGGAAGGTTACGTATGTCAACTGCATAGACGTCTGTTCGGCGAAGTCTGGTCATGGGCAGGGACATTTCGTCATACAGGCAAGAATATCGGGGTTGACCCACTCTATATTGCCGTAGAACTGCGCACACTGCTTGACGACATGAAATATTGGTTCAACAATGAAACCTATCCGCCGCGCGAAGCGGTAATCCGCTTCCATCATCGTCTGACGGCAATTCATCCCTTTCCCAACGGCAACGGTCGTCATGCCAGAATCATGGCGGACGCACTGCTCATCAAATTGTACAAACTACCAACCATAGACTGGGCCGGAGGCCATGATCTCGCTTCTATGAACAGCAGGAGAAAAACCTACATTCAGGCGTTGCAAGCGGCGGATAGAGGCAATTACGAGCCCCTGCTCGCATTTGCGGGTATCAGGTAATCAGGTTGATTGGGATACAATAAAAAACCTGAGTATACCGCCCGTAAAAGTTCTTCTCGATATTGGAACTCACCCTGTCTTTTGGTAGCAAAACTGATTTGTTAACCTCGCAAGATTCCTGATTCGTCACCGCCAGCAGAATCTAGGAAACAAGTCACAGGCGTCACGGATTCCCCGTTCCTCGGGATGTGCTTCTGAGGGCCTTCTTCAAGTACCCGTCGTTTTCCAGTAGTAGTTCGACGGACTCTTCAGGCGAGAGACCAACGAGTTTCATTACCACGGCAACCTTGAGATTCCCGTCGGCTTCCCGCAAAAGCGAGGCAGCTTCTTCTTCCCCCACGCCACATATGTCCATTATGATTCTTCTTGACCTGTCAACAAGCTTCGAGGAAGTGGGCTTAAGATCAACCATCAGGTTTCCGTAAGTCTTCCCGAGAAGCACCATCGCGGTCGTCGTAACCATGTTAAGAACCATCTTGGTAGCGGTAGCGGCCTTGAGTCTCGTGGAACCCACTATCACTTCAGGGCCGACAAGAAGGGTTATGACCAAGTCGGCGGGGACGTTCTCCGGCTCGCTGCAGCATACAAGTATGCTTGCGCAGCCAACCGTGCGGGCGTACTCGAGGGCGGATATCACAAACGGCGTGCCGGAACTTGCCGCGATTCCCAGGACCACGTCGCACTCTGAGAGTTTTTTGTCACGGAGGGCTTCCACGGAAGCCGTAGGGGAATCCTCAGCTCCCTCGACCGAGTTCCATACCGCATCCCGCCCTCCCGCCATAACCGCCTGCACCGTCTCGGGGTCCGTTCCGAAAGTAGGCGGGCATTCGGCAGCTTCCATCACCCCGAGCCGCCCGCTTGTTCCCGCCCCGACGAAAAAAACCCTGCCGTTGCTCTCAAGGGAGCGGAAAACCATTTCCGCCGCCTGGGAGATTGAATCTTTTTCTCTGGAAACAGCCTCAAACGCCGCCTGATCTTCCCCGCTTATAAGATCGATGATCTCAGAACATGAAAGTTCATCGATACTAACCGTCCTCGGGTTTACTTTCTCTGTGAGCAGGTGTCCTGTCCGGCGAGTCTTCTCCACAGGAAACATTATATCTGAAACGTGCGCCGCTTATCCGGAGAACCGTCTGTGGTGCCGGTTTGATTTGTAAGCAATATCCGTATAGAGTCCTTTGGGTATTGCGGGTGTAGCTCAGCTGGCCAGAGCATTGGCTTCCCAAGCCAAGGGTCGCGGGTTCGAATCCCGTCGCCCGCTCTCACTGCCCAAAAACTGTATTTATTCCGGTCATCACGTTAATATCAAATTTGCCCAGTTTCTATTGATAATTTGACCTGAGTTCTATTGACAATTTCACCCTTTTTGATAATGTGTTCAGAAAATTATACGGAGAAAAAACGGTGTCTGAACAAGAAGAGATTTTACCGCGTCATTTGTCGACGAAACTCGATAAGGCCCTAGATTCGGCAAGAATAGTAAACATTGTAGGTCCTAGACAGGCTGGAAAAACTACATTGGTACGGGATTTGCATAAAAACGGCAGATTCATCACGCTTGACGACGAATCAATGCTCATGGCTATAGAAAACGATCCTGGCGGACAACTCGAAAGCCTGACGACTGGACTAGAGACGGAACCTCTGATAATTGACGAAATCCAACGCTCAAAGGGGCTAGTTCTGGCGATCAAAAAGAAAGTCGACGGCAATCGCCGTAAAGGTCAGTTTATCCTGACGGGTTCTTCAAATATTTTCATGTCCCTTGGAGTCGCCGACTCCCTGGCCGGCCGAATGAGAGTGCTCAAGCTATGGCCGCTGACTGTCTCGGAAATCAGGAAGCGAAACCCTTCGAGGATACTGACGTGGGCCTTGCGGCCTGCACCGAAACTCGCCGCGCTACCAACACCTGAAAAAACGGACCGTAAGTCTTACATCGACATAATTCTGCGAGGCGGCTTCCCGGAAATTTTCCCCTTGGAGGCAGAAGAACGGCAAGAATATTATCGGGACTATGTTGACGCCATTGTGGACAGAGATGTGGCCGACGTTCTTCCCGTACGGAAAACGGATGCCCTCCGACGACTTATCAATCAACTGGCCGTGAGAACCGCTATGGAGTTGAACCTCTCTGAAATCTGCGAACTGGTCGGCGTTCAACGTAACACGCTTGAGCAATACCTCGAGGTGCTCTTGCGCCTGTCCGTGGTAAACAGGCTGGGAGCATGGGCGTCGGGCGAATCTAGGCGAGAAATCAAAAACGCAAAAAACCACTTTGTAGACACGGGGGTCGCCTGCGCTCTACGCAGACTGACATCCGAGAGTTTTCACGCGGACGCAAATCCAGCTGCATTAGGTGGTCTGCTCGAAAGCTTCGTCTATTCAGAGTTGCTACGTTCAGTTCCGTATCAGGATCAGAATTTTCACTTTTATCACTGGCGAGACAGTCGCGGACGCGAAATAGATATTGTGGCTGAATCCGCAACTCGACTGATCTGCATCGAAGTGAAGGCTTCAACCACGATCTCGCCTCAGGATTTGAAGCACCTCAAGTGGTTTGCGAAAAAAGGGCCTGGAACCACCAGAGAAGTGATAGGCTTGGTATTTTATCTCGGCCAAGAAAAGCTCAGCTTCGGAAACGGCATCTTCGCTCTGCCGGTCAGCATACTGTGGAGCACCGTGTCTTAAGAAAATCCTGTTCAAGCATGAAAATTGGAAATCTTCCTTCCAATTTTCCATGCTTCTTCAAGGATAGGGAAAAGACCAGATTGCATTAATTGCCGTGCTCGGGCGGAAGCTTCGGAATCACCTACTCAAGATTTTTTCTCAAAAACCAGATATTTAAGGCCGAAAAAATTCCAGAAAAGCGTGAATACCAAGGACACCGCGGCCCCTATATTGGCCCACACAGTGGAAGAGATGGAACCCCCCGAACCGCCGAACTCGGCGACCACGTATGAAGCGACCGTAACGTTTATCACGAGTCCCACGCCCACGACGGCGAAGAACCTTATGAACTGGTTCATCCACCCCTCGACCTCCCTGCTGCCAAAAGTCCAGAACTTGTTCCACGCGTAGCCGTTAACGTTTGCCAGAATAAAGGAGGCCGCC
This sequence comes from Thermodesulfobacteriota bacterium, assembly GCA_965207685.1. GTDB lineage: Bacteria > Desulfobacterota_D > UBA1144 > Nemesobacterales > Nemesobacteraceae > Nemesobacter. Next base: position 1,271,659 of record OZ242294.1, read on the forward strand.
TTGAAAACCGAGTAGAGAACCCCCTCCGCCACCCCGGAATAATAGATGAGCAGGTTCAGTATTCCGAAATCGATCACGAGGTTCGAAAAACTTATAATGCAGAACTTTGCAAACTGGACCAGCGAGGACCAACGGGAGAAAAATCCGAGAAAAAGAAAGTGGATCACGGGACTCAGTATGAAAAGTCCCCACTGCACTCCCGCAAGCGTGGAGTATACTCCCGGCATCTCGGCGCGAAGCATGAAGAAGAGAAGTAGTACGAAAAACGCGTTTATCTCGCTTATTACGAATAAAACGGGGTAATCCGATCTCGTCATAGCTGGTTTTCGGGGAAAAAAAGGGTTGCACCCCGGAGCACAAGGCTTCGGGATACAACCCTGAAAACTGTACTTGCCTTACCTTCAGTTAACTACCTGGTACTGGGGATAGACAAAGCTTCCCTTAGTCCAGATCGCCCAGGTTGGATCCGCAAGCGGCTTAAGCTTGTTAAGCGGATGGCCTTCGGGAGCCGTGAACGTTATTTTCGGGTTAGCCATGGACACCGTCCCCCCGTTCCAGGGAATTGGGTACTTGACCACTCCCTTGTCTTCCATAAAGCCGAAGTAGTTAAGGTGTCCTCCGCCGAATCCTCCAAGTTCGCTTCCGACCTCGGCCGTGGCTTCGATCATCGACTGTCCGCCAACTTCAAGCTTTGTCTTCAGCACTCCGTTCTCCACCACGGTGGTTGTCATTCCCTCCTGAGCGGGAATGCCGACGGGCTTGGTGAACTCCCTCATCCTTGGAGAGCTGTTATAGTAATGAACGAAGTACCTTCCCGGGTAGGTTATGTCGGAATCCATCACGTACGAGTCGTGGCCTTCAAGCTCAATCGTGAGATAGGTGAGCGTGTACGCACCGAATCCCGAGGTCTGGTTCTTGTCGGGAACCGTGTACATGTTTATGACCACGTGATTGCCCGGATGGGGCTTAAGACCCGCCGGAAGCATCGATTTCAGAACCTCCGGGTCGGCTTTATAGCCCGCAATGAACATCCAGGCACCAGTTACCAGCTGCGGCCCCGGAAGCGAAAACGCTTTGGCCGGGGCTTCGGGCGGGGCTTCGCCCGAGTGCGTGACCGTGAGCGGAACTGCACAGAAAACCAAAGCAATCAAAAAAACCAAAAACCTTCTAGCTAACATCTCTATTACCTCCTTTGAAGCTGTCTGACTCTCTATTCCCGGCGCCACAAGCGGGCAGGACCCGCCCGAACCCTAAGGTCCTTCCGACGCCCTTTTCTCTTTTTCTTCTATCATATACCTCACGGCCGAGCGAACAAACCTGTTTCTCTCGGCCTCACCGAGCACCCCTTTAAGCGCGTCGTGAACCGAGGGGTCCACTACAAGCCCCCCAATCGAGCCTTCTCCTTCCCTGATCATCCGGGAAACCTCGGCCAAGTTGGAGGAGAAGCTCCGCATGTCAGCTGCGAACTCCTCGTCGTAGATGAGAGTATGCAGGAAACCCTCCTGCTTCTCATCCGCAAACGCCTCCACTATCTTGTCGAGATTCCTTGAGATGGCCGTGAGGTTCGTGACGAATTCCTCTGACTGGCTTATTATCTCCTGCATCTCGGGCGACGTGTAGCCCTTGATCACGATCCCGTCGCGGGCCCTGCCTATGTTCTCTCCCTGGCCGGGAACGATCTCGACGAATTTCGCCCCCAGAAGCCCTTCGGTCTTGATCGTGGCGTGAGAATCCTTTGAGATCCTGGCAAGCGCCCGCTTGCTGATTTCCATCACGACCTGAACCTTCCCGAGGGAAGGTTCATCCGAAAATCCGATGGATGATACCGATCCCACGCCCACACCCGAGAGACGGACATAAGCACCTTCGAGCAGCCCCGCCGAGTTGTCAAAGTAGGTCTTTACCTTGTACTCCTTCTCGAAGAGCTCCTCCTGTCCGCTTATCGTAAAAACTCCGTAAACGAAGATGACGATAGATACCAGAACGAAAATCCCTACCTTGAGCTGAGTTGATCTCTCTTTTTTCACCTGCGCTCTCCCGGCGCGACCAGCACGCCTTACCTTTGGTATTGTACCGAAAAACCATATTGTTTGTAAGCAGAGAATTGAAAATCCGGGCGGCTGTGATAACCTCAATTATCCGATTCCATCCGAGGCGCGTCCCCTGATTCCGAAAAGGAGCTTTCATTCATGGCAAGGGTAAAAAGAGCGGTAATAAGCGTTTACGACAAAAAGGGGGTAGCCAAGCTCGCAAAGGGCCTGGGGGAGCTGGGCGTGGAAATGCTCTCAACCGGAGGGACCGCAAGAAGGCTCAGGGACGGCGGGGCGAAGGTAACGGAGATCTCTGACTACACGGGGTTTCCCGAAATACTGGGAGGAAGGGTGAAGACGCTTCACCCCAGAATCCACGGGGGGCTTCTCGGAATAAGGGACGATGAGCGCCACCTTGGGGAAATGGCCCAAAATTCCATAGAACCGATAGACATGCTCGTTGTCAACTTCTACCCTTTTGAGGAAGTGGTCGCAAAAGAGGGGACCACTTTTTCTGAAGCGATAGAGAACATAGACATAGGGGGACCGGCAATGCTTCGGGCCGCGGCGAAAAACTATGCGTCTGTAATCGTGCTCACCGATCCCGAAGACTACGGTGCGGTGCTCAGGGAGCTTCGCAGAAACAAGGGGGAAATTTCCCCCGAGACCAATTTCCGCCTCTCGGCAAAGGCCTTTTCCTACGTCTCGAGGTACGACGCGGCGATATCGAATTATCTCTCGTCCCTCGGACCTGACGGCGAAAGAAACCCGCTTCCGGCGACCTACACCCTCTACCTCGAAAAAAAGCTTGATCTTCGCTACGGGGAGAATCCCCACCAGCTGGGGGCCTTCTACACAGAAAACGGCATTACCGGTGCGCACTGCGTGGCAAACGCCAGGCAGCTCCAAGGGAAGGAGCTTTCGCTTAACAACATATACGACACCGACTCCGCCTTCGAGCTTGTAAGGGAGTTCAAAGAGACCGCATGCGTAATAGTGAAGCATAATAATCCCTGCGGAGCGGCACTCGGAGACACTCCCGCAGAGGCATTCTCCCGGGCGAGGGAATGTGACCCAGAAAGCGCCTTCGGCGGGATAATCGCTTTTAACAGGGAGGTTGACGAGACTGCTGCAGAAGAGATAGCCGGCATGTTCACCGAGGTCGTGATAGCCCCCGGCTTTTCAGAGAAAGCACTCATGCTGCTATCGGCAAGAAAGAACCTGCGTGTGCTTCTCTCAGGGGGCATGGACATCGCCGGGGCAGGCACCTGGGACATAAAGAAGGTGACGGGCGGAGCCCTAATACAGCAAAGCGACAGGGGATGGGGGGATGATTTTTCAGACATGAAGGTCCCGACCAAAAGAAAACCTACCGCAGAGGAGATGGCCGACCTTCACTTTGCCTGGAAAGTCTGTCAGCACACCAAGTCAAACGCCATTGTCTACGCGAGGGATCTCCGGACGGTAGGCATAGGAGCGGGACAGATGAGCAGGGTCGATTCCGTAAGGATCGCCGGGATGAAGGCCCGCACGCCGACCGATGGTTCGGTGCTCGCTTCTGACGCGTTTTTTCCTTTCAGGGACGGTGTTGACGAAGCGGCAAGGGCGGGAATAACCGCAATAGCACAGCCCGGAGGGTCGGTAAGGGATGCCGAAGTGATCGCCGCGGCGGATGAACACTCAATGGCGATGGTCTTTACCGGAAAAAGGCACTTCAAACACTGAGCACCTCCCTGTTAAAGAAAAGGTTTGGCGATATCCTTTCCTAACGAAAGCCCCAAAGAAAAGAAGCTTTCTTTAGGAATCAACTAAAGAAAAATTTTCAGGGGTTTCTTTCTTAAAGGAATTTCCAGAGAAAGGTTTTTTCGCTGGAGATAAATAACGGAAGATACTTAGCGCTTAATGTCCTCGCGATATTTCGCCTCTCTTGACAGCCAGAAATCCGCACTGCCACCGAGCACCTGTTCCAGCCGAAGTGCGGCTTCCTCCGTAATCACCGCCTTGCCTTGTACAAGTTGGCTTACGTGCTTTGTCGTATAACCGGCACGGTCTGCGAATTTAGCCTGAGTCCAGTTCTTTTCCTCCAGGATGTCACGGATCGTATCTCCAGGCGGCGGCAACAGCCATTTCGGTTCAAACCGATCAAGATTTTCAGTCATGATAGCTCTTATAAATAGAACCCATATTGACTTAACCTGAAATAAGATAAATCCGCTTTTGCAGATTGCCGGAAGCAAGAGCAACAACTTTGGGGATAAACGGCCTTAATTCCTGTAAACGGTTTTGACGCGCAACCATGATGATGACGGGAATTGTCAGGTAAGCCAAGTTCTGCTGGTATTCAATACCCCGGTCTACTGTGATCAGGACATCAAATCCATGGGCGGAGGCGAGGCGCAACAGATCGCCGTTGCTGCTGCCAGTCCATCCCATTTGCTGGACTGTGCGTACTTCAAATTCACCGGGAAAAAACGAACCGAGTCTCTTTGGAACGGATTCGTCAAGCAGTAGCTTCATCCACTTTACCCACGAGCATTGCCTTTGCACGTTCAAGTACAGCAACCGCCTGATCGCGCGTTACTGTAGGGTAATCTTCCAAGAACTCGTCGAGACGGTCTCCCGCTTCCAAGTGCTCCATTAGGATTCGCACAGGAACCCTTGTTCCAGAAAAAACCGGAGTTCCGCCTAGAATGTCCGGATTTCTGTCAATTAACTTGTCCGCCATAGCACTTTCCCCTTACGAAACAGTGTATACCGGAGAATCTGATTATCAAGAATGCACGAAGAGCCCACCAAAGCGAAGGCATAGAAACCTAACCCGGGGAAAGATAAAACCCTTCCTATCCAACCCTCTTAACCTTGATAAATCAGTCAACTTCAAGATAAGGTCCGATGTCTGAGTGGTTCTCTATGAGAAAGGAGTTGCTCTCTATCATCGTCCCTCTCGCGCGCTCAAGATCGGCCAGGGCGATCCGGTGGCTGGCGAAGGCGCTTATGTAATTGGCCTCCGCGCTTATTAGGTCCCTCTGCGCTTCAAGAATCTCCCTGGTGGTGGAAAGTCCCGCCTTGAACTTTTCCTCCTCGTTCTGGAGCACTTCCTTTGCGAGATTGGTGGAAAGCGAGGCAGCCTCCATTCTCTTCTGGCTGCTTGCGATCTCCCTTATGGCGTTTCTAACGTCGAGGCGAACTGTATCTTTCTGCTTCTGGTAGCTTATAACGCTTCGGTCATAGTCGGCGCGGGCCTTCGCGTAATCCCCCCAAGCCTTTCTACCGAAAATTGGAAAGCTCAGCCTCCCCGTAACGCTCCAGCTCGGAAAATCGCGGTCGACGATGCTGTCGTAGGCATGCGAGGAATCGACAAAGCGACGGGGGACGCCGCCAAACTCTCCGAAAACAAGCCTGTCGGGGTTCTCAGAGCCCCCAAGGCCCAGATACTCGAGGCGACCCTCGACTGTGAGGCGTGGCAATCTCTGGCGTGAGTAAAATGTCTTAAGCGCCTGCACCTTCTCCATTTCCCGCTCCGCACTGCGCATCTCGGGGCGTTTCTCAAACGCCTGTACCACGGCCACGGCCTCCGAGGCAGGCTCGTAAGCAGTCGGCATGGAGTCAGTTACCTCAAGGAGCTCAACGGTTTCTTCCAAGGGCATAGCGAGCAGGTTCTTAAGCGCGTCCATAGACGCCTCGTAGGCGTTCTCAGAGTTTATCATCCTCACCTTCCTGGCGGCGCTCTCGGAGCGCGCCTGGGTTAGGGCCACCTTGGGCAGAACCCCGACCTCAACCTTTACGCGGGTTCTCCTCTCAAGGTCCAGGGCGAGATCGTAGGCTTTTTTCTCAAGGTCGCGGTCATGGGCAGCGGCCACGACTCCCCAGTAGTTTCTCTCAAGATCAAAGAGCGTCTTCGCCACCATCCGCTCGAACTCGTAAATGGATATGTCCCTGTCCTTTCTCGAGAGCACCACAGACACCTTGTTAGAAGCTATATCGAAGCCGCGGAGCAGTTCCTGTCCCACGCTGAAACCGAGGCTTGCGGACCACGAAGGGCTCAGACTCTCAAGCGGGGAATCGGTCTCGCTCCTCGATACCTCAAGATCGTAGAGCTTGTAGAAGGTTCCGGTAGGAAGCTTTCCAGAGAGTTCACTTCCGAAAGAAAAGACTTCGGCGTTTACTATTCCGTCCTCTATGAAAGCACTGGGAGTGGGGTTTTTGGTGTCGGCGTAGGAGGCCATGAAGCTTATCTCGGGGTCATAGACTCCCTGTCTGCTCTTGTGCTCCCCCCGCGCAGCGTCGACGCCAAGCATCCAGACCCTTATGTCGTGGTTTTTCTCAAGGGCCATTATCTTTGCTTGTGTAAGCGTAAGGGCATCCGCCCCGACCGGGGCGAAGAGAAAGCACACAGCAAAAACCAGAAAGATCTTAAAGCGTTTTGACATCGAGATAACTCCGTTGGGTTGGAAGCGGACCCCAGAGTTTCGGCCCCCGGTCCGGATCCTTTGTCATCCTCTCTGAATGTGGGGTAAAAATTTACTGAGAAAACCGGAAAAAGCCTAATTTCGGGACCGGAAAAAGTTTCTCGCAGCTACAAAAAAAGGGCAAAAAAAAAAGCGGGCAACCTTTGTTAGGAAGCCCGCTTCATTCAAGCTTTGTGAGCTTTGTTTTGTTCTTATTTCATGAACTGATCAATGTAAACCATCAGCCTACTCTGAAATCCCCAGATCGTATCGTCGGCTGTGGAACCGTCTCCGGCTTTAGCTTCAAGCAGGTCTTGAAGACCGTCTCCAGCGAGTACCAAGCTTCCGATGAAGTCAAGGTTTACGCCTGGATGAAGCGTCCAGGTAAGCGTTCCCTCAATCTCTGTACCGAGATAGTCGTCAACTTCAGTCGCTCCAATACCCGAACCGAAAAGACCGCTGTCAAAAGCCGAAACCGCATTAGTCTCGTCGTTCCAGGCAAACAGAACCTGAGGAGTTAAAGACAAGTTCTCAGCAAGATTCACGTTCGCGTACGCCCTAGCGTAGATAGCGTTTATTACGCTTCCCTCTATCTGGTAGATAGTCGGAATGACGTGCTTGAAGAGAAGGTTATCTACGTTATAGGCCGGGCTGAACGGAAGGGCATTACCTTCAATCGTCAAAAGCGTATCACCGTCATCACCCTGCGCCCAACCGGCTTCAATACCTATAGCACTTACCTGAGCCATCGTTGAAGGATAGATCTCAAGGCGGCCCGCCATGTCGAAAGCGTAGTCAAACTCAAACGCTGCCCCTGTAAAATCGGGCCCTCCTAAAGCACTTGTATCTCCCGCTTCGAGTTCTCCCCCTCCGAACATCTGGACCTCATAGGTAAGGCTCCAGTTAGCAGCCTTAAGCACTAGAAGACCTGCATATAGAGAAGTGCGGTCAAGATCCCAATTGTAACCTAGGCCGGGGCTGAATACGTCGTTCTGATGCAGGTACGGGAATCCGTACGCTCCAACGGTCACGTTTACATCTCCCATCTGCTGGTTGTAAATACCCGCCGCGGCAAGTATGTCATAACCTGTACCGCTTGTACCGGCGAATAGGCTGGTTCCCTGAGTAAATACATCGGACACGAGAACCAGAGTAAAGGTTCCGGCACCCGCCGGGAAGGACTTGAGCCAAAGCAACCTGTCAACCACGAAACCGAGGTCCGAATGCGGATCATGTCCTCCGTTTGCGAGAATTCCGAGGCCCCAGTCAAAAGGCTGGCGTCCTACTCTAACAAAACCAAGGTTGTTCGGAAGAACTATGTCCGCGTGAAGCATGCGAACGTTAAAATATCCGAAATCGTCGTCAAAGGTCTTAGCCCCTGTCAGAACCGCACCTCTGAAACGATCGGCTGGCCTCAAGTCTGAGAGCACCACGCTGTCGTTGTCACCAAAAAATCCGCTGGTAACACCACCCCATACCATGTTGTTCGCAACATCGACCTGAGCCCTAACGGTAACCGCATCGCTCAAGCTCAACTGGGGGGTGATCCTGAGTGTTGTGTCAGTGATATTAATCCTCTCACCGCCGGCGGTAGCATTGTCAATGACACGAGTTCTCGTTCTCATATAGCTCGGAAATCCGCCAAGCGACCAGTCTATCGCAAATGACGGAACCGACATGCCGAGAACGGCGAAAAATATAATAAGCCATCTGGCTTGAATCATCTCTCCTTACCTCCTGTAAAATTTATATCCAAAATAAACGACCATCTCCTGATTTCCCTAAAATGGACGCAGTATATGATCAAACTCTCTATAAGCTTACTACAAAAGCAAGCCTAATTTCAAGCATTTTTTTCCTTAACGAAAATCCTTCCCCTTCCTTAATACGCCCTTAACAATAAATTACAAAGGCGTTTATGTCAAGAGTCTTTGACCGAAAAACCCAAATACAGATAACCTTAAAAAGCACTGTCGACTTGTGAACCCAAGCGGTCCGAAAACATGCGCATTATCCCGACCGGCGCGTAAACGACAGAAGTCTCGGTCAGAATCCCCCTTCATTATCATCCCCGCCCGAAAAAACGAAGCGTAACGAAGGGTATCAGGCTAAGCACGGGTGAAAGCGCAAGCTGCGCCGTAGCGCTTTTCCGAAGAGGCTCCTTCATCGCCATTATCCCCGAGTAAAGCGAAGCAGGGTTCCCAACCAACCCTTTTACGGTCTCGCAGAAGAAAAACACGTTCCGGGGACTCAGCAAAAAAACCAGCAGGTTAAATACCAGAAATATCAGAACTCCCTTCGCAATAAGACTCAGCGTCCTTCCCCAGACAAGGGAGTTAACAGCTTTCCTCGTGAGGTTTCCCCCATAATACCTGGCAAGCATTCCCCCGAGAATGACCGTCATCATGATGCTTATCCCGAAACCGAAAAGAAAGACCAGGCACTTACTGAAAAGATCGGCCGTCCCCCCGAAAGCCGGAATCACCTCCTCCCAAACCCCCCAGGCAAGCGGAAGAAGCAACCCCAGAAACGCCCCCTCCCAGAAACCGCTTCGAAAGCCCACCATGAAAAAAGTGAGCACCCCCCTCATAGTGAGGAAGTCAGAAGGTATGTCCTGCCCCGTGCGCTCTATTATATGGTACTGCTGTATCTCCGATATCGCGTCTATAAGGTTGCGCGGGGACGCGTGAGGCGAAGACGATATGGGGGTGAAACCTCCCCGCCCGCCGCTCACGGCCTTTTTCCTCCACATATAAAGTGGGAGAAAACAGGAGGTTTCGCGACCCACAGGTCAACTGGAACAGTCGCCCCGGGAAATTTTTCGGAAAAAGGTTTGGACATTTGAAGGGAAATGTAATACTAAGCCTTTTAAATGTCCAGACTGCCATAACCAGCCGAATCAAGATTCACTCTTCTTTCCTATGAGTTGGGCAATTAAAATAGCGATTTGAAGATTGCGTGCGCAAACTTGAATTCTGAATTCAAATATGTAGAATTGAAATCAAAGGTTCCTCCCTGATGACAAGAACCCAAGGGGTTCTCTCCGGTAACGGAGTAGTTGGGGAGGTCGTTTTTTTAGATTTACCCTCTAATAATAGTATCTCATTCCACTTCGGAAAATACTGAATTCGCTTCGAATCCCCTCCTTTATACGATCATAGTATTCTGTCTCACCCCTCTGCCATTTCCGAAACACAGCCCAGCAGCAGTAATCCGCGACCTGCAGTCCGTAGTGCGAACGCGACGCGTGATGCAGGATGTGATATCTCCTGCCCTGCGGCAACATCTTCGCCAACGCGAGCTGGACACCTTTTTCAATCGCCCGCCTTTTCTTATTAACCGGAACCGTATCAGTTATTACTATGACATCGTCAGCGTCCTCCCCCAACTGGGGAACAAGGAATTTTAACAGGTATCCGAGCATTTCCGGGTAGAAGCGCTTTACATCCTGAAGGGCCGGGCCGGTTTTTCTTTTCTCAACTACAAGACAGTCAATACGCATGCTTCCAAGATTTCTGGCGATCAGATCAAATATGCTGTTGCGGACGTGAATGTTGTCTTCTGAGCAGTGGAAATACTCCATCCCCAAGCCGTATTCGAGACAATCGTGTCTGTAGGCGTCAAGCTTCTGGTATATAGGAAACGGTCGGCGCATACTGATGCTCGTCAATATAAAGTAAGGCGTTCCGTTTGTGCTGAAGTCGAGATTGCCCGCTTCATCAAGAAAAATGTAAGTGCAGGGTGTCATATTCTTTCCTTCCACAAGACCCGCCCAGTCCGGCAAAATCGTAAAAAGCGTGGAAACCGGACTGGATACCCGCTTCAAGGCTTGATCCAACTCCGCTTATTTCCAGTGAACTCCTTTGCCGTTAACAATCAAGAAGCGGCTGGTTGAAGTAGAAATTCAGCAGATTGATCTTGGAAAATACCTGATCGGCATTCTCAAACCAATAATGTTTTTCAGTAAGGAAAAACCTGATTCTCTCGCACCCTGTGGACTAACCGGATTCGCCGTTCCTGGAAAATTTCTCAAAAAAAGATATGGACATTCGGTACTAATTGTAATACACTGTATTTCAAATATCAAAAAATGGACAAAAAAATAAAGGATGCCAACAGGAAAAACCAAGAAAAGACCCGGGAGAAAAACCCCTTGATCGGACTCCGCGTAAAGAAACTCAGCGACATCCCTCCGCCCGCGGGAATAGCCATAGGAGAGGGCGTCGCGCTTGACTGCGATCCCGAAACAAAGCCCGCCCCGGTAACGGTTCCCGACGCAGACCGCGAGGGACACATATTCACCATGGGCGCCACGCGAAGCGGAAAGACCCGCCTCGCCGAGGGCATGATAGAGCACGATATAAGGGCGGGGAGAAGCATCCTGTGGATAGACCCCAAGGGGGATAACGCTATTTTCTCAAAAATAGTGGCCACAGCCAGGGAAACAGGAAGGGAAGAGGATCTTCTTTTCTTCTCCCCGGTTTTTCCCCGCTACTCGGTAAAGATAGACCCTCTCTCTCACTACTTCATGCCCGAGGAGGTCGTTAACCACGTCGTCTCGGGAGTACGGGTCCGCGAGGAGTTCTACTTCAACATAGCCTACGAGGTGACGCTCGTCGTGGTGCAGGGACTCATGCTGATATCGAGATCCCTCGGGGAGCGACCTATGTTCACCTTCCGCAGGATAAAGGAGAACATAGGCTACAGGGAACTCGAGGGCCTTCGCGCCCAGATAGCCGAGATAGACGATCCCGAGGCGGAGGAGATCCTCATGAACCTCGACCAGATCCTATCCTCTCCCCAGGACTACTTCTCCAAGGTCTCCTCAAGCCTCCGTACCGTGATAACGTCGCTTAGCTCGGGTTCGGTGGGAGAAATCATCGGCAAGGACACATCAAACCGGTTCATAGAGCGCCTTGAGGCGGGAAAGAGAGTGATACTCGTCGTGCAGACAGGCTCACTTCTCACCAGGAAAACGGCGCATATAATGGCGCGGGTGCTTCTCTCCATGGTGCAAAGCTTCGTAGGCAGGGTGCTGGCTTCTCACCGGAAGATCGACCCTCCCTTAGCAGTGTACGCAGACGAGGCGTCAAATGTCCTTTACTTCGGGATAGACGACCTTTTCAACAAGGCGGGCGGAGCCGGAGTGTGGATTCACATGCTGACCCAGAGCAAGCAGGATCTCGTGGCCGAACTCGGCCCAGCCTACACGGGCAAGATACTCGACAACACGAACACCAAGGTAGTTTTCCGCGTTAACGACCCCAACACCGCAGCCTACGCCTCCCGCATGGCCGGGACGAGAAAAAGATTCTCCCCAATAATGAGTCTCGGCGGGGGTCTCAGCTTGAGGGAGATAGAGGAGAGCAGGGTGCCGCCCGAGAGCTTCCTTAGGCTCGGGCGAAGGGAGTTCTACGCCTTTACCTTCGACGGCATATACAGGGGCAGGACCCTCGATGTGAGTCCGTGCGAGGAAATACGGTTCCCGGAGATAAAAAACTGATGAAGGAGAAAAGGAGAACCAAAATGAAGTACCTACCGCAAGTGGCGATCAGCTGGGAGACGGCAGCCGCGTTTTCGCTTCTCTGCTTCTCCCTGGGCGCGACCTTCTGCGCGCTTGCGCTAAGACGCAGAAGAGAAAAACGAAGCGGACCCGAGACAATAGAGTTCATAACGGCTTCGGCGGCGAGAGCCTCGCAGAGACAAGACGGCGCAGAATCAGGAACCATAGGAGCTCTCGCGGAGAGCCTCTGGCTGAGAAGCGATCCCGGGCTTGCGGTGCTCTCGGATTCAGAACCTTTGGTCGTAACCACCTTCAAAAATCCAGAGACCCAAACTTTCTGGACAGAAGAGATAGAACCCAATCGCCGACTCTTTGAGAAAAGACGCGAACTTGCGGTAATAGAGAGGGTTCTCCTAGAGCTTGATGAACATGGCCTCTGCTCAAGTGTCGTTTCTGGGGACGGGAAAAGCGCGTTTTTGCCAACTGCAAAGAGATTCTCGCGCGTTACCCTGCTTGACCACTCGCTTCGGGTAGCGCGGTGCATGAGGGGAATATACGATTCGCTCTACACGGAGAGAATTCTCTACGGGAAGCATCTCATCGCCGCTCTCGCCCACGATGTCGGAAAAATGGAGCACCTGCGCCCCGAAGACAAGCGCTACATAAAGGATGACCACGCGGCGGCATCGGCAAGAGCGCTTAACGGTTGGATAATGGAGTGCGGGGGAGAAAAAGCCGCTTTTGAGTTTCGCTCCGCGGTGGACGCCGTCAGGAACCATCACAGAAGCGCAAACGCACCCGATCCCATTCTGGAGAACCTCAAAAGAGCGGATACGGCGGCACGGGAGGAGGAATTCTCGGGCGTGCGCAAAAAGCCACGCCCGGCGGCCGCGCCCGACGGCGGCACGGATGCCGAACCACCCGGGTGGCTCCTTCGCGACATGCCCCAGATACTAAACGACCATGTGGGGCCCGCAATAAACATGGCGGCACTCGAGGAGGCTCCCTTTGCCCGGGCGATCTCCTCCACAAACGGGATCGTCTACGTCGATCCCCACTACCTTTTCGACGGCGTTAGGGAGCATATGGAGCGGGAGGAGATAGCGGACATGAGATTTTTCGACCCGTCCCGCCCCGCGGAGCTTCAGGCAAAGCTCCTGGTAACAAACTCACTTAAATCCCGCAACTGGGTGGGCGAAGGAGTTCGCGACGGCTACTACGCTGCCTTCTGGAATTACGAGTATAGGGGGAAGAAGGTAAGAAAAGGCGGTTTCTGGATACCCGTTTTCGCGGAAGCGTTTGAAGTGCCGCTTTCCGAACTTGAAAAAAGAAAAAACGCGGAGCTTCGCCGGATCACTTCCGTTGGGCCGTGTCTTGCGCGGGGACGGAAAAAATAAACTAAACTCAACCGGGCGGCAAGTGTCTGTCCGAAAAAAAACACATTTTACTGGAGGAAACAAAATGAAAAATAAAAAAACAGGCAACGTTACACTCGTCCTTGGCCAGACACCGTACGGGCAGCTCGAGCGGGAAGCCCGCAAGAGAGCGCTCTCGCCGGGAGACTATCTCGAGATGCTGATAGAAATGGATCACATCTCCAACACGGGAGGTGACCCGGGGGAAATGGTGTCCGTGTCAATATCGGAGAGACACTACTCCCTTCTTCGCCGGGAAGCGGAAGCTGCCGGACGCGGGGCGGACAAGAGCGCCGAGATGATAATAGGCATCTCGGCGGAGATGCTCCCTGAGAGGCCGCTTTCGAGGGAGAGGTTTGACGCCGTGGTGGAAGCGTGGGGAGGTGTCGATTTTCCGAGCGAGAGGAAACAGGGAAACGCGCAGGAGCGCGGAAACTCTCTTCAGAAAGCCTCGTCCTAGTGACTGAAGAGGCGGGGAATCTTCATTTCCCCGCAGAGGCTTAACGACAAAATCTATATGGCATAACAAAAAAACGGACATTTGCCGCACCTGCAATCAAACGCGAAAAAATATCTCACAACACATGAAAACCACATTACTAAGGAGGCTGGCTAATATGAAAACATACGAGGCAAGATTTCCCCGCGCCGTCGCAGCCGCGCTTTTAACGGTGGTCGCGCTGGCACTTTTTTTCCCGGACACGGCACTCGGGGGGACCACGGGCACGGAGTTCCAGAGCATCTACGACAAGGTAAAGGGATGGTCCACCGGCTACCTGGGGAGGCTGCTTGCGCTCTGCACTTTCATAATAGGTCTCGGGGCTTCCATCATGCGCCAGACCCTTTTTCCCGCGCTCACGGGAATAGGAGTGGCGCTCGTGGTCTCGCTCGGCCCGTCACTCATAGAGGGAATCGCCACGGGAACGTTCTAGATGAGAACGAGAATCCCGAGATACATAGACGACCCTCCCCAGATATTCTGGTGGGAGATCGATGAAGTGGCGCTTTTCAGCGGGGCGTTCGTGATCGGGGCGCTTTCGGGTCAGACGCTCGGAGGACTGCTCGCGGGCTTTGTCCTTTCCTGGCTGCTTGAGCGCCTCAAATCCGGGCGGGGAAGCGCCTTTCTCGTTCACCTTGCCTACTGGTACGGTCTCTCGGGGGTAAAGCCCGAGAGTCACAGAGAGAGGTTCTTCGAGTGATGCTGATACGCACGTTCCGGGAGAGATGGCTTAACCTGGCCCGGGAAAACGGCCTGCTTCGCTTCGCCGTGGGGGCACTCTGCGTAACGGTAGCGCTTCAGGGCTGCCACATGAAAAAGCTCTCCGAACGCACGACCGTGCACGTTCACGTGCCCGAATACATGCAAAAGGACTTCACCGTCAGCGCAGCGGGAACGGCTTCGCTCGCCTACACCGAGCAGTGGGCGCTCAGTCTCCTTCCCTTCGTAGCGTCCTTCACCGCGGAAACCGTGGACTTTAACATAAGGCAGTTCCTCCTCTACGTTCACCCCGAAAGCTACGACCCCATTTCCGGATTCCTGCTTGAAAAATCAAAAGAGATAAAAACAAGCGGAGTCGCCCAGGCTTTTTTTCCGAAAACGGTGGCCATGGAGGAAGAAGGAACGGTTGTGGCGGTAAGCGGACAGCGCACCAGGGTAGTCGGTAACGTGGTGACCGACCAGAGGGAGGTTGTCTACAGGATCCACTTCGAACTGGGGGTTAACAACCGTCCGCTCGTAACCGAACTTATCGAAAACGAAGGAGGGCAAGGTGCAGATGAATACTGATCTTCCCTCGCGCACTCTCGCTGTCTTCGTCGCGGCATTTTTTGCTTTCGCCACTACCGCAACCGCTCTCACCATAGATCTCGGAAAAACCCGGGAGGAAGAACCGATATCGATCGGGGTATCCCGCACCGACACAAACAGGATCAAACTTCCGGAAACCATAATAAACGCCTTCAGTTCAAACGGGTCGATTGACGTAAAGATAATCGACCGCTCGGCGCTTGTAAGAGCAGAAGATCCGGCGGAACTAATAATCTTGACCGGGAAAAGAAGGCTAACCCTGCTGCTTTCGCCCGAGGATGGCCCCTCGCGCACCGTCATAATGAGGGACGAAGACTCACCGTCCCCAGATCCGGCCAAGGAGGCAACAGGAAGCGCAGAGCCCCTACCCTACGAAAAAGCCATAACGGAACTCGTGCTCTCCCTGGCCTCGGGTTCCTCCGATACGGAAAAAACCTCAGAAAAAGAGCAGGAATTCTCACCCTCGCCCTCCCTTTTCCTCGCACGCCACGCGGAGGCGGCATCGCCTCCCCTTTTCGCCTCGCTCTACATGGTAAGAAACGGGGGATCCAAAAAAGTCGTTCTCACGGAAAGCATGTTCTCCTCAGACCCCGAAACGGTAGCCGTGGGCATGGAGCGGGACGAGCTTTCGCCGGGAGAGTCCGCGCGGATCTTCGTGGTCACGAAAAAGGAACCTGGGCGATGATCGGGAAGATACGGAAAATCTACGCCGAAAGAAAACGCCAGACTCTCGCCGCGGCGACCGTACTGTCCGGGTTTGCCATCGTGGCCCTGGTTCTGCTCCTGCTCGGAGGAGAGGAAAAGGGACTGCTCGGGGAGAAGAAAACGCAGGGAAGCATAAAGATTCTGCGGGGAGTGGATCTTGCCCGGGAAAAATGGCGCATAGAGGGGGAAAAGCGCCTGGGAATGATAGAGACCGAACAGAGGGAGATAAGAAAAGAACTGGAAGCAATTTCCTCCGCGCTTGGGGAGTTCAAGAAGAAATCTTCCGAACCGTACCCCTACCCGCCTCCACTCGTCGGGAACGAAGCCTCACCCGAAGCGGAGTTCCCTCCCGCTCCGCTCCTGCCGGGCGCGGCCGAAACGCCGCCCGAGCCCCCGAAAAGACAAAACCCGATACGGGTTTTCTCTCCCATCGGGGGCATCCCGGCCGAGGAATCGGCCCCAGAGCCTGCGCTTGTTAACTGGATTCCCTCGGGAAGCTTTGTTCCGGGAGTACTCCTAAGCGGCCTCGACGCCCCCACAGCAACCGCTTCCTCGCGAAATCCGCATCCCGTGCTGATACATCTCGTGGAGGCTTCGCGCCTGCCCGGCCTGCGGCGTATGAACATAGCGCGCTGCCACGTGACGGGAGCAGGGTACGGACAGCTCGCAAGCGAGAGAGCGTACGTGAGGCTCGAGAGGATGGCGTGCGTGCTTCGTTCGGGAGACGTGATAGACACCAAGATAAAAGGATATGTGGCCGGAGAGGACGGAAAGACCGGGAATCCGGGGAAGGCTGGTTTCAAAGCAGGGAAAGATGCTCTCGCGGGGAATCCTGGCCGGCTTTGCCTCGGGCTTCGGCGAGGTGGTTGAAACTTCGAATTCAACATCCGGGGTGGTCGCGGGCGGAACATTTACCGTGAGTTCCAGGAGTTCCCGGGATCTTGTGAAGACAGGAATCGGGGGCGGGGCTGGGGAAGCCGGAAGGCTTCTCGCGGAGTACTATCTCAAGCTCGCCGAGGAGGTGTTTCCGGTAATAGAGATAGACGCGGGGCGCCGAGTCGACGTGATCATAACCGAGGGGATGGAGCTTGCCCCCAGAAAAACCGACTACGCCGCAAGGAAGGAAAAGGGATGAGGAAATTCGCCCCGTTCCTTATTTTTTTCGCTCTGTTCGCTACGGCCTGCGCCGGCGGGTCGTCGCGCTACGGCTGCCCAGCGGCATCGGGTCATTCATGCAAAAGCGTCTCAGAGGTTTATGCCGAGACAATTTCGGGTCGCAGAAGCGGTGCGGATCCTCTCTCTCCGGGCAACGGAAAAAGCGCGCGCGAAGGCGTGAGAAAAAAGTTTCTGAAAGGCAGCGCTTTCCGCCCCGGGAAAAATGAGCGGAGCGAAGCGGGAACCACCCAGACCGCGCAACCGGAGAAAACGATGCCCGTTTATGTTCCCCCGCGCACAATACGCCTCTGGATAGCCCCGTGGCAGGATGCCCGGGGCGTCTTTCACTCGGGCAAATACGTGTACCTGCTTTCGGGCAGGGGGCGGTGGACTATAGGCGGCAAAGCTGTTCCGCTCGGAGAGTCCGATAGAGGGTATCCGCAAAACATCCGCCTCCGGGGAACCGGGAGGGTTCCCTGATGGGCGTTGCGAAAGAGCGGCTGCGGGAGCTTGCCGCAAGGGATTCGCTTTCGGATTACCTTCCCTATGTGGCATGGGAAGAGGGGATGTACGTTCTGGCCGACATGTCGCTCGGCTTCATATGGGAAATAAACCCGCTTCTTTTCGCAGGAGAGGACGCAAAGAGGATTCTCGGCGGAATGCTCGGCAACCGTGTGCTTCCACCGGGAACCTCGGTCAAGTTCCACGTGTTTGCCTCCGAGCTCATATCCCCGTTTTTCCCCGAGGAAGAAACGGCGCAAGCCAGGATCTGCCGGGAGATCGCCGCCGAAAGAAAGCGGCTTTACACCCTCGAGATGCGCGACAGAGTCGGGACCCCCGCGAGGGATTTCCGGTTTCTCGTGTCGGTGAGGATTCCTTCCGGCTTCGGAAAAAAGAAAGTTGCGGAATCCGTGTGGGACAAGCAGACGGAGGACACCCGCAAGCTCGGGGCGAACGTGGCGGGGGTTCTCAGTTCCGCGCAGCTTTACCCGCGCGACCTCCCTCCGGCCGAGCTGATACTCGTCCTGCGCGAGGCGCTTAACCCCGATGCGCGCTGGTATGATGACCCTTACTATCTCGGCACCGGCGGTCTCTATAACCGAAACGATGAGATAAGAAACCAGATAATAGACCGAGAGACGATGATAGAGGTGCGGGCGGGGGAAATAAAGCTCGGGGACTCTCACCTGCGGGGATATTCCCCCGCATCCATGCCCGAGTACTTTTCGCTCGACGAGTTCCACGAACTGCTTGGAGATCCGTTGCGGGGACTCTCGCAGGTGCCCGTGTATTTTTTCCTGCAGGCGGGATTCGTCGTCCCGGAGAGAAAGAAGGCCTCTCAGGTAAGTGCCAAGGCCGTCATGGTGAAGCAGCAGAGCTTCGGGCTCGTGACGAGATTCATTCCAAAGCTCAGGAAAAAAGCGGAGAACTTCGACTTTTTCGTAAACGCCCTTGAGGACGAGGACCTGGTCATGGGATCCCTGAGCCTCTTTCTCCGGACCCGAAGCGACGAGGAGGCCGAGAGGGTAAAGGAGATGGTAACGGGGATATGGAGGGCCAGAAACTTCGATCTTCGCGAGGAAAAATACATACTGCTCCCCCTCCTGCTCGAGGGCCTCCCGCTCGGCTCGGAGCCCGCGTTCGTCCGCCTTCTCAGGCGGAATTCAACGATGCAGACCTCGGCCGGGGCATCCATGCTTCCCGTCATGTCAGACTGGAAGGGAACGGGCTCGGGACCTCTTACCTTCATATCGAGAAGGGGACAGATAATGAAACTTGATCTTTTCAGCTCAGCTTCCAACTACAACTGCGCGGTGTTCGCCCAGTCGGGCTCGGGAAAGTCCTTTCTAACCTCGGACATGATCACCGGATATCTTTCGGAGGGGGCGCGGGTGTTCGTGATAGACATAGGCCGCTCATACGAGAAGCTCTGCGGTCTCGTGGGCGGTGAGTTCGTGGTGTTCGACGAGAAAAGCGGAATCTCGCTTAACCCCTTCTCCCGCATAACCGATATAGACGAGGACATGGAACTTCTGAAACCCCTTTTCGCGCAGATGGCATCTCCCTCGGAAAAAATAGGGGATCTCGGGAAATCGCTCCTCGAGGAAGCGATCAAGAAAGCTTGGGAGCGGCGCGGCCCCGAGGCGCAGATAGACGATGTTGTGGAGGCCCTCTCCGGCATCTCCGACCCGCACCGAAGATCAGAGGATCTCGCCCACATGCTCTACGCCTATTCCTCCCGCGGGCAGTACGGGCGGTTTTTCGAGGGGCCGTCTAACCTCTCGTTTAAAAGCGATCTGAGCGTACTTGAGCTAGAGGAACTCAAGTCGAAACCCGAACTTCAGACCGTGGTGGTGCTCATGATTATCTGGCACATAGAAAGGGAGATGTACCTCGGGGGCAGGGAGCGGAGAAAGCTCGCGATAATAGACGAGGCGTGGGACCTTCTCGGCGGAGGTTTCTCGGGCGAATTCATAGCGCACGGCTACCGCAGGGCAAGAAAATATAACGGCGCCTTCGTCTCGGTCACCCAGAGCCTGCTTGATTTCTACAGGGCGGGAGACCTCGGGGAATCGGTGCTTGAGAACTCGGCCTGGATGTTCATGCTTCGCCAGAAGGGAGAAAGCGTCGAGGAGATAAAAAAGGGAGGAAAACTTCTTCTGGGAGACTATTTCGGGGAGCTTGTCTCAACGCTTTCCACGCGCCCGGGAGAGTTCTCCGAAGTGTTCATATACAACAGCGAGCGCGGAATGGGCCTCGGAAGGCTGGTTGTGGACCCTTTTTCCTACTGGACCTATACCACAAACCCCGATGACGTTTCCCTTCTTAACGGATTTATCTCCGAAGGTCTCCCGGTGCACGAGGCAATAGAGCGATGCATCGAAACCTCACGGGGGAGGAGATGAAAAAAGTCAGGGTTTCGGTTCTGTTGATGGTTTTGTCGTTTCTGGCCGTTTTGGGGCTTTTCTCCTGCGCAATGGAAAAAAAGGAGGAAAAGGTGGTTTTCATAGATCTTGAGACGGTGATCTCCGAGGAGAAAAAAAGAATATTCTCGAGAGTGCTTCGCGGGGAGCTCTCGCGCGAGGAAGCCGAGGAGCGGGTCGGGCGGTTTTTCATACGTTTCGGAGAGGTGCTCGCTGAATACGAGGGGGAAGGCTACCTGGTGCTTGACGCGAAATCGGTCCTGGGAGGCGGGCGCGACATAACCGGGCAGATACTCGAAGAACTTTCCGTGCGGGAAGAGGAAAATGAGTAAGTTTCTCCGGTTTTGCCTGGGAAGCCGGGGAGCCGTTTCGGTTTTCCTGGTTCTTGTCTTGCTCGCGGGGGCATATCTCTTTGGAATTCGTATTTCGTTCAATGTATCGGGATCGCTTCCCTCCCGGGTGTTTCTTACAATCAGAAGCAAGGAGATTTCGTGCGGGCCGGGGAGCATAGGGCTTTTCCGCCTCAACGTGCGAAATCCCTACTGGGATTACGGGGCGGTTTTCGCGAAGAGGTTCGTCGGCTGCCCGGGCGATACGCTTCGGACTGAAGAAGCGGAGTTCTACCTAAACGGCGAGAAAATAGCCGTGGCTAGAGGACATGATTCCAAGGGAGTCGCCGTCACGAGTTTTCGCTTCGACGGGGTGATTCCCCCGGGCAGCTACTTCGTTCTGGGCGACGGGGAGAAAAGCTATGATTCTAGATACTGGGGGTTCGTTAAGAGATCATGGATAGTCGGGCGGGGTTTTCCTTTGCTTTAACCTTCGTACTCCTCTTCGCGTTTCTGACCGTGCAGGTGCAAGCTTCGGGCAAAGATCTCGGGGTTCACGGGAAACTCTACGAAATAGAAGAAGAGGACATGCTTTCCTATGTAAAAAGGAAAGCCGGAGAAATCGACATGCGGGCACTACGGGAAAACATGGAGAAGAGGCTTGAAGAATCTTACGCAGAGTATTCTTCAGTTTCTCTTGACGTCCCTTCAGCCACGGAAGAACGAGTGCGTTACGTCGACCCTTCGGTGGCAGTGCGGAATCCGCTATACGACCACACGGGAGAAATAATTTCCCCCGCGGGAACCGTGAATCCGTTTGACTATGTATCGCTTTCAAAAAGCATCCTGGTGCTGAGAGAAGACCAGATAGAAATGGCGCTTGAGGAAATAGGCAAAAAAAGGGGGGAGCCGATCCTCATACTTACGGACGGCAATATTCAGAGCGCTTCATCTCTTGCGGGGCAACCGGTATACAAGGCAAATCCTTTCATACTCAAAAGACTTAAGATTGAAAAAATTCCTTCACTTGTAGAGCAAGAGGGTAGGAAATTCAGAGTGAAGGAAGTGGTTTTAAAATGATGCCTGAATCGGATTTGGGAAAAGAATCCAGCATCACAACGCCAAGGAAACGGTCCTGAGGTTGCAGAAGATATATTTTTAAATATCAAGAACTTAAGGAGTGTGATAAAGTTCTCCGCCCGTCGCGTACCCTGCAGATATCGAAACATCTCTCCGCACGTAATTTTCAGCATGAGCAGGCGGGTCGGATCCCTCACTCGAATTGTAACGACCTTTCGGTATTAGATTCTGCTTCACTTTAAGATCAAATCCGCTTATAATTATCGTCAGTATGAAAACAGTTCTGCTCATAGTCGCGTTTTCAATCTGCGGTTGGCCGACAGGCGCCTTTGCCGACAACCAGACTTCTGAACTTCCCGGGGATCGTTCAAGGCAAACAGCAGCGACTTCGCAACCCTCCGAGGCCCCGGCGCCGAGAGCCGAGGTTAAGGCCTTTATCCATCCCGAGACAGGGGAAATCCTTACCCACGAGCAGTGGCAGGCCCTCGGCATCGAAAACGAAGAAGCCGAAGCGACACCCCGCTCCTATTCAGAACTCTCGGAAACAGAGGACGCCCCGAAGGTTCTTAAGGGAAGAAGGATCGATCTTGGAAACGGAGACTACGGCATAGTGGTTGACGTTCCCGAATCCGAGATGGTCGAAACCAAGGTGTGGTTCGACGAAGAGGGAAAAACTCATATAAGATGCAATCACTGAGCACCTTGAAAGAGTTCCTCCCCGGGATACTTTTTTTTCTGCTTGCCGCCTTCGCCCCCATGCTTCCCTGCGTAGCGGTCACTATCGTCGAGATATACAACGATGACGCCGGGGAAGGGTTCCTTGACAAAACCGAGCTGACAGAGGCCCAGAAGGCCTTTCTCTCCGGGCGCGAAAACGACGCGGAGACCTACGGGGAAGCGAGGAAAAATGCCTTCGAGCACGCCTCTTCCATTCTCGAAAGCAGGCTCACCAACACCAACACGATCAGGGTAAGCGCGAAATTTGAAATTTTTGACGGCCAAGAAGATCCGAACGATAAGACCATGTGCAGGCAGGATCTTTCGGGTCCTCAAACGGTCGCCTTTGCGGGACCGAAATACTACTTCTATCCCAGGGACAGGCTCGATGCGCAACCAGATCAGGTGGGATCCGGAACGGCCTATCCCTACGCGCTTGCCGAAGCCATCTGGAGGCAAAATCTCAACGATCAAGAAGCCGATATCGCTGTAAAATTCAGCAAATGCATTCCGTTTTATTTGTTTTATTACGGAATTACGGGCTCGACTCCGGAAAAGCGGATAGATTTCGTCCAGCTCTCCATGCACGAAATTATCCACGGGCTCGGATTCATAGAGCATCTTCAGCAGGACGGCAGTTATCGGCAGAGGACGATTTCTTTTCAAGGGCAAGAATACGAGATAATATCCCGGACTATCTACGACGAGCAGCTGTACTCGGATACGCATGACGATCTTGTTGTGAACCTCACAAACAGCAGGAGAGCAGCGGCTGCCACTTCCGGCACGGGGCTCCTCTGGGACGGAACCGATGGAGGGGAAAACAGCTGCAGCTACGGACAACGCATGGCCGAGCTAAAATCAAGTTCCGCCAAGGCCAGTGACGGGAAACCCAGGCTCCACGCCCCCTCGACTTACAATAAGGGCGGATCCATTCTACACACTCACGAAAAAACAGAAGATATAATGGAGGCCTTCGTCCTTGCCCCGAAAAACATGGACCTTACCTTGGGCATGCTCAAGGACATGGGCTGGAGCGTGAGCGCTGACGGTTTCCCGCCCGACTGCGAACCTACAGGAATGACGGCTGTACCGACCTCGGGACTTGTGACCACGGAAGGAGGCGGAACAGCGAAATTTGAGGTGAAGCTTGAATCGGAACCGTTAGAGGATGTCGTGATTTCGGTGGAAAGCGACAACCCCGCCGAAGGAATCGTCACTGATCCGCAGACGCTTGAACTTACGTTCACGCCAAGGAACTGGGATATGGAACAGGAAGTGACGGTAACAGGAGTGGACGATGCCCTGCAGGACGGCCCCCAGAACTATTTCGTAGAACTAAAAGCAGACAGTAAAGACAGATTTTATGCAGTCCTGGAGTCTACACTCGTATATCTCAGAAACGAGGACAATGATTTTTCGGGTCTTATTATTGAAGATTCAGCCGCAGAGGAAGGAGACTCCTTGGACTTCACCGTGACCCTAAGTCCGCAAAACACCCAGATGGTCACAGTTGAGTACGCAATAACGGACGGCACGGCGCAGGAAGGTTCAGATTACACTGCATCGCCCTCAAGCGGCACCCTTATGTTTACCCCGGGGGAAACGCAAAAAACCATCAGCGTGCACTCAATTGATGACAGTATTAATGAGCCAGACGAGGAAACCCTTGTTGTCACCCTGAGGAATCCGCAGAACGCGGTCCTCAACCGCAACCGTGCGACCGGCATCATAAAGGATAACGATGACCCTGATGTGTCCGTACAGTTCGCCTCATCCGCGTACAGTGCCGCAGAAGGCGAGACAGTTGCCGTGCGGGTAACGCTGAGCGGGGACCCCGAGCGTACCGTTACAATCCCGATTACCGTTGACCAGGCAACTACGGCCACCACCGAGGACTATTCCCTCTCATCGACAAGCGTGACGTTCGCAAGCGGAGAAACTTCCAAGGACATCACCCTGACCGCCACAGATGATGATGTGGATGATGACGACGAGGTAGTGGTCCTTGACTTCGAGACACTTCCCCCGAGAGTCTCCGTGGGCACGCACGCATCCTCTACGATCACCATCAGAGATAATGATGACCCTGATGTGTCCGTACAGTTCGCCTCGTCCGCGTACAGTGTCACAGAAGGCGAGACAGTTGCCGTGCGGGTAACGCTGAGCGAGGACCCCGAGCGTACCGTTACGATCCCGATTACCGTTGACCAGGCAACTACGGCCACCACCGAGGACTATTCCCTCTCATCGACAAGCGTGACGTTCGCAAGCGGAGAAACTTCGAAGGATATCACCCTGACCGCCACAGATGATGATGTGGATGATGACGACGAGAGCGTGGAGTTGGGTTTCGGGACACTTCCCGAAGGAGTCAGTGCGGGAGGAGGAGACCGGACCACGATAACCATTCTGGACAATGACGTGCCGGGAGGCGGAGGAGGCGGATGCGCCATCGCAGCGGAAACAAACCATGGGGTTGCCGCAGTGAATCTGCTCCTGATCATAACTGTTTTGTTTTCAGTCCTCTTCCGTAAAAGTCGTTTAGCAAACCAATCACGTTACGGCAGGAGTCACTAAACCGGCCACAAACTGCCCAAATATCC
Source organism: Thermodesulfobacteriota bacterium (assembly GCA_965207685.1). Taxonomy (GTDB): domain Bacteria; phylum Desulfobacterota_D; class UBA1144; order Nemesobacterales; family Nemesobacteraceae; genus Nemesobacter. The sequence goes on from OZ242294.1 coordinate 1,296,378, forward strand.
CTTCTTGCCTTATCCCTTATTTTGTATTATATTATCGTTATTATGTCCCGAAAAAAGATCCTCCTCGCTTTGCTCTTCGGCGCTTTCCTGATGAGTGCCGCAAGGGGTGCCGCTACGGGGACTAAATGCGGCGGGAGGTTCTTTAACCCGGTTTTGGACGTTGATTGGGGAGCGATGTTCCCGATAAAGATAGGGGGAATAGCAGTAACGCCGGGCGAGGGGACTGACACCGTGAACCATTTCCCGCTTTGCTTTTGCAGGTCCCCCGTTCCCCGGGTCGGAATAAAGGTTTCGTTCTGGGAACCGGTGAAACTTGTTGAGGTCGTAAGGCATCCGGGCTGCTTTCCCTCGCTCGGCGGACGCAAGGTTCCCCTCCTCTCCTTTACAATGGCAGGAACGTACGGGGAGGGAGGCGGGCAGCGCGGGGACAGGACTTCCTTTCTTCACGTCCACCACTTTCTCTACCCGGTGTTCTCGGTACTTAACCTTTTTTCAAGTTTCGGGTGCATGACCCAAGGAGGATTCGACCTCGCATACCTTACAGCGTTTGATCCTATCTGGAGCAACGACGAGCTTTCATTTCTGCTTCATCCCGAGATAGCACTCGTGGCGAACCCCGCCGCCCAAGCATCGTGCGCCGCAGACGCCGTGGCCGCCGCCGGAGGTTTCGGAATAAACAAGCTTTTCTGGTGCGCAGGGTCGTGGGGAAGTGTCTATCCCAATACGGGGAACAACGGAGCCACGGGGGACTTGCCTGCCGTCTACGCGCTTTCAGCCGTAAAGCTGCTTGCGAAACTGCATAACGAATTTCTGGCGTTTAAGACCACGGGAGAGGGTTCTCTGTGTGCGCCGCGCCCTCATCGGGTCATAGTGAAAGACCAGTACAAGCTTCAGCTCGCATTTCCCAAGAACACGCGGGCGTTTCCGATAGGAAGGACGACGGCGCGCTGGGCTCCCGGCAAATGGTATCCCGGCCAAGGAGAAGACTGGGTATGGGTGCTATGGAGAAAAAAAGACTGCTGCCTGCTCTGATAGTAGCGGTGATCGCCGCTTCGGGAATAAACTCCTTCCCCGCCGAAGACATCTCTTCGCTTCGGGGCGTAAGGACGGAGGCGGAGGAAGCGGAACTTGCACGTACAAGGGAACTTCTCGAAGAACTGAAGGAGCCTGACGTGGCGGGTGCGGAGAAGGCACTTTCAGAATTAAATTCTCCCGGAGCAAAAGAAACCGAAGAAATAATGAAGCTGCTATTGCCTAAACCCCCTCTGGGGGCGGCTTTCACTGAAAAAAGCGCAGAAACAGAAAACGGGAAGACCAAGCTTTTTTACTTTTTCTCATTCTCGATGCCGCCTTCCACTCTCCGCGAAGCGGCGCTGGAGAGCGCGGCCGGGGGCGCGGTGATGGTTCTTCGGGGACTTTCGGGAGAAAACCTCGGGGAAACCGTCTCGCGAATATCCAAGGCCATTGGGAAAACCGGAGCGCAGGTATGGATAGACCCGCTTCTTTTCGAATGCTTCTCCGTCGAGGTGGTGCCACAACTCGTGCTCGCCCACGGCTACCTTCCGGGCGCTGACTGCGAGGGTCTGCACCACGTAAAGGTTTTGGGGAACGTATCGCTTCCCTACTCCCTCGAGCTCATGGAAAAGGAGGACCCAAATGCCGGAATGTTTATCAAACGGCTTGAAAAAAACAACTTTTATGGCGATTAGCCTCCTTCTCCTGCCGGCTATTGCGGCGTATGCCGGGGAGAATTTCGAGGCGGGCCTCCAAGAGGGACGCCTCCACGGAACTGAAATGCTCTCCCGCCACTCGCAAATCCTGAGGCCTTCGGCCGTCGAGCCCGAAGCGCTCCCGGGCTACGGAACGGCTACCCAGCAGGAGTTTCGCCAGGACGGATCCCGGTGGACAGGAAACCCCGAGGGGATGAGGACCGAGGCGGAAGGCATTATACAGGGCAGAAATCCCACCACCTCCGACTCCGCGGGATTTCTTAAGCGAAGCTCCGCGCAGAGACCCGTGTTCACCATAGATCCCGAAACCGATCCCATGATCGCAGGTTCAAAGGAAGCGATCGAGAACCCTTTACCTTCGTGCGAGAAAAAGGAGGAGTGTGCGGAGTACGCAGAGAACTCCTGGAACGAGCGGGAGGAGTGCTACGACCAGGCGACGCTTCAGAGGAACTCCTGCAGCGTGAAAAAGACCGTGACTGTAACCCAGAGAACCGAGTCCTGGAAGTACATGACCCTCGAGATAGACCGAAACGACGGGGGCGTCGGATTCTCGGCAAGCGTGGATACAGACGGCGACGGCTCCCGGGACGTAAGTCTCAGCGCCCCCGGGTGCCTTGACAGGCAAAGCGGGGAAGTGTGGGGGAATTTCGGAGGATTTTCTCTTGGCGGTTCCCAGTGGAGGGGGTGCTTCGCGCTTGACGATACGGGAAGCTTCGTCCCGGTAGTGGATGAGACATGCGTATCTGTCTTCGGGCCGACCGCCGCCTCGGGAAAACTTCCCCTCGGAGACAGCCGGAGCCAGAGCCTCGAGAACGTGATCGCGGGAACCTTAAGGGCAAAATTCCCGCCTCCTCCCGGCTCGCAGGTAGCGGGGACAGTCGAGGCGAGATGGGGGAGGGCGAGACGATGCCGGGAGGGAGACGGTGACGGAAACGGATGGAGGATCTTGTACACGGCCACCAAAACCACATACGAAACGCACATCGAAACCGACGACCGCTGCGGGGACTACAGGGGGAACTGGAACTGCGAACCCACCGGGAGCAGCTGCCTAGAAACCACCCGGACCCCGGACGGAGAAACCGTCTGCGTAAACATGGAGCATACCTACCTCTGCGCCACCCCTCTTGCGGAAGGCCCAGACTGCGCCCAGCTGCGCGCTGACGGCTGTTACCAGACCGGGGCACGGTGCGTCATGAGGTTTCGCGAACATCCCGAACTCCCAGATCCTTCGGGGGCGGATCTCGGACCGTGCCTCATCCAGGAAAACGCCTATTACTGCCCGAAAAGCATGAGTCTCTGTCGAAAAAAGAACATCGTGTTTGACTGCGATGGTGAAATCCGGTGCGCCTCGGGGGACGACTGCTTCGATACCTCTACGGAGCAGAACACGGATTTTCCCAAGGTGGCATCGCGCATGGCCATGCTCTCCGACATGGAGCGCTGCCTTGCGACGACCAGGGACGGTGAGAGTTCAGCCGAGGGATATGGGCCTATCGAGGTGGACGGGGCTACGGGGACGACTGCGGGACCGATCGACTGCTCGGACGCCTCGGGCGGAGGAGTGGCAATATTCAAGGGAAAACGCTACCGCTGCGATCTCAATCTCACGGGATTCATACAGAACTGCTGCAGAAAAAAGGGGCTTTTCTCGGGCGCATGTCCCAAGAGCACGAAGGAGCTTCGCGCGAGAAGGGACGGCGCGGGGGCCTGCCACTACGTCGGAATCCACAAGAAGAAGGTGCTGGGAATCACTCTCAAGAAAAGAAAGGTGTACTGCTGCTTCAATTCCAAGATGGCGAGAGTGGTCCACGAGCAGGCAAGGGGGCAGCTCATAGAAAAAGGGCTCTGGGCCACGGCGAAAAACGGCGGCTGGGGCGGTGCCAAGAACCCTCTTTGCGGAGGCATGACCACAGAGCAGCTCCAGAAAATAGACTTTGACGCGGTGGATTTCTCGGAGATCTACACGGGACTCCTTGACGCTGCAGATATCCCCGGCCTTACCGATTCAACGAAGAGCACGGAAGAGGGTATCGAGGATCTCTGCCCGGGTGGGTCGCTTGGCTGCGGGGGGGAGGGCAAGCAATGAGAGCAGTCCTCCCGGCGCTCGCCGCCGTGTTCTTCGTCCTCTCCCCGGAGCCCGCAGCGCTTGGAGAACCGTATTTCGACCAGAAAGAGAGGGGCTGGTTCTGGTATGAGCCTTTCTCTTCGCACACGGAGGAGGCGCGGTCCGGAACCTCCGGGAGGCAGCTGACCGTAAAAGAGATAAGACAAAGGGGAGAGAGGCTTTTTGAGGCCGCCCTTCTCTCTCCGACAAGGGAGAACGTGAGGGCGTACATGGAGCACCAGAAGCAGGTGCTTGAGCGAAGCGAGGAGTTCGCGCGCGTCTGGAAGCGGGTCCTCTGGGAGAGTCCGGCTCTTGACGCCACGGTCGATAATCCCGTAAGCGCCGCAGGGGCCGAGATCTCAAGGAACCTCAGAAAGACCGCCCGCGACGGCGTGATCGGGAAAATATCCCGCATAGGAAGACTGGTTTTCTTTTTCCGCTCGGACTGCCCGTTTTGCCGCGGGCAGGCGGAGGTGCTGAAGACGCTCGAGAGAAGGCACGGGATCGGGGTCCTGGCGGCATCACTTGACGGAAGGGGGCTTTATCCCCTCTACCCCGGTTTCGTTAACGGCGCGGCGCAGGCCGCGCGCCTCGGGGTCGAGCAGGTGCCGGCGCTTTTTCTTTTCGTTCCCTCGCAGAGAAAGATCGTCCGTATAGGCACGGGCTACCTCACTCTCGGCGAAATAAGACAGAGACTTCACATAGTGGGAGAAGAGGTCCTGGGAACGGGACAGGGAACGCAGAGAGAATTTTTCCTGCTCGGCGGGGAGGGGAGATGAGAAAGATATTCTTCGCGGCGGTGTTTGTTTTCACCCTGATTCTTTCCCCCCGAGTTTCTCTGGCCGATCTCGGGAGCGATGTCCGGGGCATGTTCGACCGCCTCGGGCTCTCGGGAACCGCCACCCCGGCCGGGGTCTACGAGGGGCAGTCAAGAGGGTTCGTCACGGGGGGATCGGTCTCGGTAAGGCTCCCGAACGAAACCATACAGCCGCTTTCGGTGAGCCTACCGCATCTGCGCTCCGGGTGCGGAGGGGTGGATCTTTTCCTGGGGGCAATCTCCTACATAAGCGCGGATGACCTCATACGGAAGATGAAGGCCATAGGGACGTCGTTTGCGAGCTACGCGTTCATGATGGCGCTCAAGACCTTGTGTTCCCCGTGCGAGAACATAATGGAAAAGCTCGAGGCCGCCTCGCGGGCCGCCAATTCCCTTAGCGTCGACACGTGCAGGGCGGGGGAGAGCCTCGCCGAGGGAATATTCGGGGAAGGGGGGATAATCAGGGGAGAGCAGGCTGGGCGCTGCGCGTTCGTGGGGGTGAAGCAGTCCCTTTTCACCGATCCGGCGGAGGGGCTCTCAGAGTGCCGCACCCAAAGCGGGATAACAAGCACCGTAGCTGACATAAACGCGGGCACGGTGGCACAGGACAAGGAACTCGTAAAGCCCGTAAGAAACACCGTGTGGGAAGCGCTTCGGACTATTCCCTCTTCCACCCTATCAAAGGAGCAGAAAGAGCAGATAATGAGCGTCACTGGAACCTTCATAATCACGCAGACAGCTTCTGAGTACAAGCCCCCGACCATAAGCCTCGAGTACCTTGCGGGCGGAGGCGGCGCGGGGAGAGTCTATGACTGCGGGACGGATCCCGACTGCGCGGCGCCCGCCATGGTGCCTGTCGGGCAGAATTTCAAGCCGTTCACAGAACTTGTCTCCGAAAAACTCCTTGAAGCGCACGCCGCCATAGTCGGAAACCGCCGCCCGCAGGACGACACCGTAAGGTTCCTTGACGCCCTGCCCTTCCCCGCGTGGAAGCTTCTCTCCTCGGCCGGGGCCGTGGATCCCGAGATAGGCGGAACCTACGTCTCCACACTCGCAAGACCCATAGCCGTGTTCTCCGTGGCGGCGTGGCTTGAGCGGGCGGAACGAAGCCTCTGGAGCGGCATCGGGAGCTCGGAGAGAAAGGGAACGCTCTCCGCCATGGACCGCAAAAAGATCGCCGAGAGAATGAGGATGCTGCGCGAGGAGATCTCGCTCATGATGGAGCAGGAAAACACGAAGATAGAGGAGCTTGTCTACGCCCTCTCCATAATAGAGCACCTTGATTCCCGCTCCCCCGTGGTGTTCGAGAGGAAAAGCCGCCACAAGGCGGGCGACGAGGTGATACAGGGAGCGAACTGAGGAAACCATGGGCAGGAGAAACACGCGCGGCGGAATCTTGAGGCTGGCTTTTTCGTTCGGGATCACCGCACTTGCCGGAACCCTGCTTTTCCCGCAGGAGGCGGGGGCGCAGGGGGTCTTCCAGATAGACACCTACGGAAACGGTCAGTTCATAGCCGAAGTGCTAAACTCCGTCGCGATCCTGGCGGGCTCGGGGCTTCTGGGTCTCATCCGGCTTGGGCTCGTCGCGGGCATACTGCTTGCGGTCCTCTCCTCGCTTTTCGGGGGAAGGATAATGCCGGGCCACCAGTTCGCGCTCTCCATACTTATCTACATGACGCTTTTCGGGGTGAAAGTCGACATGGCAGTCTACGACAGGGTGACATCGTACACGAGAGTGATATCCGGAGTACCGACCGGGGTGGGGGTTTTCGCCTGGGCGACCTCGGGGGTCGGAAGCGGACTCACCAAGGTGATGGAGAGCGCGTTTTCGCTTCCAGACGCGCTTCGCTACTCGGAAAACGGGCTTCTCCGCGGAGCCGAGCTCATAAAGCGCTCGACCGCATTCGCGGTCGCAGAGCCTCATCTCGCGAACACGCTTGACTCGTTTGTTAGGGAGTGCGGCCTAAAAAGCGTAACCTCGGGCCTGGTGAGCGCGGACGGTCTTGAGAAATCGCCCAATCTTTTCTCCTCCATGGGCGCAGCCAACTACCGTTTCGTGGAACTCCACACAAACATCGCCCTGCCCGGGGGCGCCTACGCCTCTCCGCCGAGCGCAGGGGACTGCTCCGCGGCCGGGAGGCCCATACTCGCCTACTGCGGCGAGGCCCACGCGGGTTTAAACGCCTGCCTTAACGCCTACTACCCTGGGTGGGCTGTGGAGATCGCCGAGGAATCCGGTTTTGTTGACCGGCAGACAAACATAGTTAACACCGCCGGCTTCACCGAAGCGCTTCGGGAATCGTACAGGGAGCTTGCCGGGATCTCGATGTCTGCAAAGGACATAATCATCCAGAACGCCATGATAAACAGCTACTCCCGCTCGGTGAAGTCGCTTGCGGTCGCCGGGGGATCCGAGGCCTCGCTTCTGAGCCTCTCTATCGCCGAGGCGCGCGCGAGGCAGAAAAACTCGTTTCTGGTCCTGGGAGAAATGGCCCGCCACACCCTTCCCTACATAAGGGGGCTGCTTCAGGGGATGCTCTACGGCATATTCCCCGCGGTGATCTTCCTCGCGATGACGCCGCTTGCCGCGCGGATAATCCCGGCCTACCTGATCGCGATGCTCTGGACCGAGCTCTGGAACCCCATATACGCCATAGTGAACCTGTTCTCGAGCCTGAAACTCAGAAGAGCGCTGGAGCCCTACACAGATGGCACCCTCACCGTGATCTCGAGGGGATCCGTCGTCCACGAATCCGACATGGCCATGGCGGTCGCGGGCCTCGCCGCCATAATAGTCCCCATGATCGCCTACTACGTCGTCTCGGCAAGCCAGCACGCCGTGGTGGGGGCCGCGCAGCAGTTCATGGGACCCACGCAGTCGATCTCGACCCAGACGGCCGGGGCCCACGCCGCGGGAAACATATCGCTTGGAAACGTGTCGGTCGCGACGGGCCGCTACGACACCGTGACGGCGAACAAGTCCAATGTCGCGCGGGAAACCGTGACGGGGAGCCTCACCCGCCGCTACGAAGGCGTCTACGATCAGCCCGCCTCGAGCGTGGGCGGGATGCGGATAACGGGGACGGAGGGGGTGCGGTTCGCGGCAAGGGAGGAGCTTGCCGACACCGTCAGGGACATGGAGGCGAGCAGGGAGGCGGTAACGGATTCCGCGGCGGCGGCGTCCGTGCGGGTCGTCGGGGCCTCGCGGGCGGCCGCGGACGAGAGAAGCTACTCCGAGGTCCTCGGGCTCTCAAGCGCCACGGGAGAGAGAAAGGATCTTGCGACCGTGCTTGAGACGGCTGAGGGTCTGCAGAGAAGGTTCGGCCTCTCCCGCCAGGAGTCGCTCAAGATGTCGTGGGACACGGCGATGGTCTACGAGGCAGGGGCCCGGGCGGGAACTTCCGCAGGTCTTCCGGGCGGGGGGACCGGAGGACCTTCGATCCGCGCGGGAATAAAGGCGCGGGGCGCGCGCAAAACGGATACAAGCGCCGGTGAGAGATATGAAGAGGCCCGGGAATATGCCTCGAGTTCCAACTCCCGGGTTAACTTCTCAAGGGCTTTTTCCGAGCTTGAAAGCACGCTTTCATCGAGGGAGGCCCGCGAGAGTCTGCAGTTCACGGCCCGGGACTCAGAGGAGGCAAGGGCCGAGCTTCACTCCGCAAGAAGCTCCCTTCGGGACTACTCCTCCCAGAGGGAAAAGGCGAAGGCGTACTCAGAAGTCCTCTCCGGGGAAAGCTCCTTCGGCGCGGGGCTTGAAAGAGAATACACCCAGCCGGTGTTTGCCGACATGAGGGGACAAGGCTATTCGGACAGCTACGTGGCCAAGGGGCTTACCGACCTTCGCGACGGAAGATACGACACCGAGGAAGCAGAAGCCGTCTCCGGGTCCATACACAGGGTCACGGGCCTCTCGGAACTCGTAAGCGCGGGAAGAGGCGCTATGGAATCCGTCGCCGCCATGCCTGCAGACGGCTACGGCCTAGGGGATGTCCGCAGGTTCGAGGTTGACGCGGAGCGATCCTTCGGGGAATACAGAGAATCGGCGGGTGAGCAGGGCGGCGCCGGAATAGAGAGGACGCGAAGCTCAATAGAGGAAGATTCGGCTGCGGTGAGAGAGGAAGCGGCACGGGCGCGTGAGCGGGCCCGGGGCGGAATCGGAAGCGCAGAGACAAAAACCGCAGAAGACCTCGGGGCGGGGCGGGAGGAAATACTTGAAGGCGGAGAGCGCCTTCAGCGCTCAACCAGGGGGGTGCGTGAGCGTCTCGACAGCGCGAAATCGGAAAGCGGTTCCCGGGAACAGAAAACATCCCGAATCAAAAAGACGATCGAGAGCAGCCGCACGCAGCAGATGAAAACCGACGGGGCCGGCTGATACGACCGGAATACGCTCTCTATTTATAAAAACGCGGGCTTTATTTCTGTAAAAACGCGGACAAAGAAACAGCAATCGGAGATCACTGCTCCTTGAGAACTGTCGCCAACTCCCAAAGACCGATCGCCTCGACATTCCGAGCGACCGGATAGCGGTCAGAACCGGCGGTAACAACAAAGGACCGCTCTGGCTTAAGGTCTTCCAGAGCATTTCGAAAACCCTTGCCGAGAGCAACGCTGAGGCTGTGCTTGATCTCGATCGCCCAGGGACCGCGTATCCCGGGGAGTTCAAGTACAAGGTCAATCTCCGCGCCCGCCACGGTGCGGTAAAAACTCGCCTTGGTTCCCGCAGGAGCGACGGACAGAAGGTTTTCTATCACAAAACCCTCCCAACTTGCACCGACTACAGGATGACCTGCAAGGGAATTATGATCCGTAATGCCGAGCAGGGCATGTACGATACCGCTGTCGCGCACATAAATTTTCGGGGATTTCACGAGGCGCTTTCGTACATTGACATGGAACGGCCGCAGTCGGCGCACAAGCAGAAGGTCAGCCAGCAGATCTATATATCCTGTAACAGTCGGAGCGCTAACCGAAAGTCCGGAGGCAAGTTTTGAGGCATTCAGCAAAACACCCTGATCATGAGCTAGCATCGTCCAGAGATGTTCAAGAGTTTCTGGAGATATACGTCGACCGAATTTTGGCACATCACGCTCAAGACAGGTACGGATGAAATCGCTACGGAAGGCCAGGCTGTCGCTATCGTCCTGAGCGAGAAAGCTGTCAGGGAACCCGCCGCGCACCCAAAGTGAATTCAGGTAACTTTCATCAGTCACCGCTTCAAGCACATTCAGCGGATTCAGTTCAACGTATTCTATCCGCCCCGCAAGGCTTTCCCTAGATTGCCTGAGCAGATCGATCGACGCTGACCCGAGGATCAGGAAGCGTCCCGTCCGCCTACCCCGGCGTCTTCCCCGATCAATCAGACCGCGCAGTTCGGAAAACAAATCCGGCACACGGTAAACCTCGTCGAGAATGACCAAGCGATCTTCATAGGATCTCAGAAACAGGTCGGGGTCGGCCAGCTTAGCACGGTCCGCGCGGGTTTCAAGATCAAGGTACAGCGCGCCCGAGTCCTCGGCGAATACAAGCGCAAGAGTTGTTTTCCCGACCTGGCGAGGGCCGGTCAACACAACGGCGGCCTGCCGTCTTAAAGCTTCTCTTACCGTGCGGTGCGAATAGCGTGCTATTAGAGGCGTTTGCGCTGTTGATATGTTTCTATGGGATAAAGGTTTTGTGAAGGGGTAAAAAATTTTTTACCCCATAATTTCCGTAAAAACCCCTGGAAACCGCCCGATTTACTCTAAAAACCGTAAAGCTCACCCCAAGGCTGAACCACGGGGAATCTCTGCTTAAAAATTCACGGGGGAGACAAGTAACCTGCTGATATCACTTGTTTTTAATGTCGCCATGGGTTAGAATTAAAGTGTGGCGACACAAAATCCATTCTCCTGGAGGAGCAAACCCATGGCGACACAAACTAACCTACCTTTTTCCTGGGACAAAGTCGACAGCCTCTCCGATCTCAACCGTCTCCGGCTGGTGCTCGACGCCCTGCCCGACGCACAGATCATCGAAGCTCTTTGCGCGATGCGCAAAAACGGCCGCAACGACTACCCCGTTGGGGCTATGTGGAGAGCTCTTATCGCCGGCATAGTCTTCGGGCACCCCTCCATCGAGTCGCTCATACGTGAGCTCAATCGCAACTCATCGCTGCTGGGGATGTGCGGATTCAGCCCCCTGCCCATGCAAGGCCGCGGCAGGTACGCAATAGAAGGAAAAAGCGGAGAAGTAACTGTTATGAACCCTCCTTTGCGAAGTCCCGCTCCCACAAGTTCCGGCTTCTCCCGCTTCCTCTCAAATGTGGTGAAGCTTGAGAAACGCCATGGTCTTGTCTCAAGGATGATTGACGCAATGAGAGGAGAACTTATGGAACTGCTCGGTGACTTCGGGGAGAACCTGGGGTATGACGGCAAGGCCGCAGGGAGCAATTCCACGGGACGGAGCAGCCGTAAAACCGGTATGACATCCGACCCTGAGGCTGACTGGGGAAGACATCGAATCTCGGGAGTTGATTCCGCTACGGGGAAGACGTGGAGGAAGATAAAGTCATGGTTCGGTTACCGCCTGCATATTATCGCCGATACGAAGTACGAGATACCGGTTTGTCTGAGCGTAACGAGGGCTTCTGTTTCTGAGGCGGGGGAACTTGACCGCATGGCAGAGGGGCTGTTTGCCGGGGACACCGAGTTGGCGAAGAGATGCAGATACTTCACCGCCGACAGGGGGCTTGACGGCGGAGCTTTGAAGAAGAAGCTTTGGGACGGTTATCGAATCAGTCCCGTTATTGACATCAGGGAACTTTGGAAGGAAGAGAAACAGAATCGCAACTATGTTCCGGGGCAGCGGGTGATGAGACCTCTTGGCAGTGTTCATGACAACATCTTTTACACGGAGAAGGGAGAGGTTCTGTGTCGGTGTCCGGTAAGCGGGACGGAACGCAGGATGGCATTCTGGGGCAGTGAAGGTAAGCGGGGAGTTTTGAAGTATCGCTGTCCTGCGGCCGCGTACGGTCTTGAGTGCAGGGGGTGGGCGAAGTGTCACGGGGAGGCGGGCTGTGTAACTGACAGCTATGGCAGGGTGGTTCGCGTTCCGCTTGAGAGGGACCGTCGTATTTTTACTCCGCTTCCATGGGGTTCTCCTTCATGGAAGCGGGCATACAGGCGAAGGAGTGCCACAGAGCGCATAAACTCGAGAATCGACAACAGCTTTGGATTTGAAAAACACTTTATCAGGGGGAAAGACAAGATGAGCGCCAGGGCGGGGCTTGCGGTTGTGGTAATGATGGCGCTTGCGGTGGGTCACATAAAGGCGGGGAGACCCGAGTGTATGAGGTCTCTTGTGTCGGGGTGCTGGACCAGGGCGGGATAGGACCGATTTAAGCGAAACAATTTGAACGATAAGCAACCCCGAAGGGATTGGTGCGTCCACTGCCTGTTTGGTATTGGTGATTCTGCGGGAATCGGTGCCGCATTGCGTGTGAATCAGGAAACCTGGCCGCCAGACTGCTTGAATGCGGGTTGATGTCGTGCCAACCCCACTCTCATTACGGAAACCGGAACCCCAAAATCGTTACAGCGCAAAGACCTCTATTAACACTTGCATTTTAAAAGAGAACCTTTTAATTTACAAGGACAGATTTCCGTGCGGAATCGATTGCCTGCAGGCTTATGTTGGCAATCCAATGGTAAATTGTTTACAATGCCCGACCGGAAACTCAATCAGGGAGTCAAACAGCAGTTTCAGCAAATTGAATAATGCTAAGAAAATCTCCTCCAAGAAGGATGTGCGATATCTGCCTTCTTACAGTGTTCCGGAAGCAGCTTTATATTTAAGGCTTCCAGAGTCCACTTTGCGTGCCTGGATTGGCAGACAAAGCAATTTCGAACCTTTAATTACCCCCGCTCAAGAAAAACCCTTGGCCCTGTCTTTCATCAATCTAGTAGAAGCATATGTCCTCGCTTCAATACGTAGAGAATACAGGCTCTCCATGAACAAGATCAGGAAAGGTCTCGATTTCATATCAAAAATGTATCCCTCTGATAATCCTTTAGCCAAAAAAGATTTTGAGACGGGCGTATTATCTTTGTTTTTAAAGGAGGCGGGTCTGGTCTATGACATTTCCAGAGGAAACGGGCAAATGGTACTAGAAGATATAGCTAAAAAACACATGCAAAGAATAGAAAGAGACTTAGATGGTCTTCCCATAAAGCTTTACCCCTTTTCAGGAAGAGGGGAACCGGATGAACCCAAATCGATACTGATTGATCCCAAGATTTCATTCGGTCGCCCGATCTTATCCGACAGAAGTATTCCAGTAGAAATTATCGTTGAACGTTACAGGGCCGGAGAATCCATGAGGGGACTGGCCGAGGACTATGAATGCGAGCAGGAAAAAATTGAAGAGGCAATCAGATGTAAATTATGGAAAGAAGCAGCTTAGTGGCGGTGGATTGAATTTTCTGGCTATTTCTTCCCTGCACTATCCTTGTTCGGCGGATTTGACGGTGGTTTCTCGGCCGGGGTTCCCTTGGCAGTTGGCTGGTGTGAATGCGTAATGGGTCCAGGCGTCTTGTTAGAAGATCTACCATCTGTACCTTTGATATTAGGTGTTCCTGATTTCTTGTTTTGACTCATTTTTCGTCTCCTAGGGCTCGTAAGGCCAAAATTCCATTGTTCTGATTTTGCTTGCATTAATAAGAATACCATTATCGCCCCGCGAAGACCAGTTGTTGTTTTCGTCAATATCATAAATCCACTGGATATAAATATCTCGCTCGTTCGGATCGGATGACATAAAGGAATCTTCTCCCAAGAAACCACCGAAACGAGTCCCGTCGTTAAGGGTTACAAGAACCCATTGTTCATTCATGTTGCCAAATTTCCGGTCCCATGCGGATGGCATACCGTGTACAGGGTTCAAGCCGATACGTCTACCGATCCACCTGAAAAAACGATAAAGAAATTGTTTCTGGGCGTCGTACCCTAGCAAAAATCCCGAAATTGCCGGTAGTACAAACACAAGCAAAAACCAGTCTAGGCGTTTCCCTTGCACAGGCCCTTGGAAGTACGGAACGGGGCTGACCGCCAGTAGCACCAGCGCATAATAGACACCGGAAACCGCCAAATAGGACAGAATAGGGTGGGGAGGGCTGAGCCGACCGGTCACAAACTGCGAACGCACAAACAGGATAATCATACCGGGAACCAAGACTCCAATTATCGAGTAAAAGTTCTCCGGCTTGAAGTTTACAAGCGAGGGTGACTGCGCCCAACCACTAGTCGCAGACACGGCAACCAAAATCAAGCCCAAAAGCAGAGCCGGTAACGGTAAATAGATGTGTCGCTTGGCGGCGGCTGTTAGCACCAATTGTGAAACAGATCTCAGGGTCGCAGCCAGATTTTTACGTGAAAAAATCATGTTAGCGGATCAGAATATACCACGGTTAACTGAATAGCAAACTATTGGGATTCTCTATCACGAACCGTGATATATCGAGAGAAAAGCGGTGTACGTGAAGCCGAACTGCATAAGCAGCAGGAAGGGAATCCAGATGAAAAATCCCATGTAGAGAACATACGCCACCTGGACCGTGAAGAAAAGCGAGAGGACGACCTCGAAAAAGGTAGTAACCCCTTTTGAGGAAACATACGCCGAGGTTCTCCAGCGATCCCTGCGGTTCACGACGGCGTACTTGGGCGTTCTTGCAAAGCCCGACGTTTTCCCCAGAACCGCCTCCAGGACGGCCTTGGCGTTGTTAACGGCGATGCCCGCCCCGACGCTCAGCGCCACGGGTATGTACTTGTAAAATCCCCGCGCCCGGGAACCGTGAGCCTCCCCCACGGCAAGTATGTAGAACCTTATTATCGCGAAAGTGCCGACCGCCACGCCCGTTACGCTCGCGATGAAAAGATCGTTAAGCCAGATGCGCTCCCAGAGGAAATTCATGGGTATTATGAGAATTATCGTGGCGAGCAGGAAAAGGTAGCTGAAGTTACCGAGAAGATGGAATATGCTCTCGGCCTTTACCTTAAACGGAATCCTGGGATCGCCGAGCACCGTGGGCAGAAGCTTAAGCGCCGTCTGGATCCCTCCCTTTACCCACCTGTGCTGCTGTATCTTAAAGGCATTCATATCGACGGGAAGCTCGGCGTCCGAGATGACGTCGGGCAGGTAGACCGCCTTCCATCCGTTTATCTGCGCCCTGTAGCTTAGGTCGAGATCCTCTGTGAGGGTATCGTGCTGCCACCCTCCGGAGAGTTCGATGCATTTTTTGCGGATAATCCCGGCTGTGCCGTTGAAGTTAAGAAAGAGGCCGTTTCCGTGGCGTGCCGCCTGCTCGATTACGAAATGGCCGTCAAGAAGCACGGACTGCGCCTTTGTAAGAAGCGAGTAGTCACGATTTAGATGCCCCCATCTCGTCTGCACTATCCCGACCCGGGGATCCTCAAAGCACAGCACGGTCTTTCTGAGAAAATCCCTCGGAGGAACGAAATCCGCGTCGAAAACAGCCAGAAACTCCCCGCTTGCCTCGGCGCAGCCGGCGGCAAGCGCCCCCGCCTTGTACCCTTCCCTGGTTCCCCTCCGGACATGCTTTATGTCAAATCCTGCGGCACGAAGCTCCTCGGCGCAGTGCGCCGCTATGCGGCTGGTATCGTCGGTTGAGTCGTCAAGCACCTGCACCTCGAGAAGCTCTTTGGGATAGTCGATTTCGCAGACCGCCCGTATGAGCCTCTCCGTCACATACATCTCGTTATAGACGGGAAGCTGCACCGTGACGCGCGGAAGGGGCCCTTGGCTCTGCGGAACCGCACCGCGGCGCGCCTTCGCCCTTGAGTAAAGATGCACCAGGTAGTAGCGGTGAAGGCCGAATATGCAGAGAAAAACGGAAGAAATAATGTAAAGCAGGGTGCAGAAATACTTTATAAACTCAAACAACTCTCAAAACCTCTTGTCCGTAAAGACCCGCCGCCCCTACGGCCTGAAATTGGCTATCCTCTCGGCCGCCTGCTTTATTCTCTCGGTATCGAACGTGACGGAGACCCTCGCGTAGCCCTCGCCGCAGTCCCCGAAACCGTTTCCGGGAGTGACCACCACTCCGGCTTCAGAAAGCATCCTCGCGCAGAACTCCGAAGAGCTTATTCCCTCTGGAACCTCGAACCACACGTAGAAGGTGGCATCGGGCTGTGTATAGCTTATGCCGGCTTCCTCGAGGCCGCGGCAGAATATCTCAAGGCGCTCCCTGTAGACTTCCTTTCTCTCCTCAAGTCCCACGGAGCTGTTCTGTAGCGCCGTTATGCCCGCCTCCTGAACCGCCTGGAAAGCCCCCGAGTCTATGTTCGTCTTTATTTTCCCGAGGCCCGCGATGGCCCTTTCGTTCCCCGCGGCGAACGCGAGGCGCCAGCCGGTCATGCTGAAGGTCTTGGAAAGCGAGTGGAACTCGATCCCCACGTCCGTCGCCCCCGGTATCTCGAGGAAACTCAGGGGATTCTTCCCGTAAAACGCTATTTCCGTGTAGGCGGCGTCGTGGCAGACGAGTATATCGTTTTCCCGGGCGAAATCGACCACTTCACGGAAAAACCCCTCGTCAGCGAGAACCGTGGTCGGATTGTTGGGATAGTTAAGGAACATCATGACGGCCCGCTCGGCCACCTCCGCCGAAATGGCGTCAAGATCGGGGAGAAACCCGTTTTCCTTAAGAAGCGGCATCGGGTGGGGAACTCCTCCTGCAAACGTGGTCGAAACCGGGTACACCGGGTATCCCGGGTCCGGCACGAGCGCCACGTCCCCAGGGTCGACAAACGCCAAGGGCGCGTGGGCTATCCCTTCCTTTGAACCTATGAGCGCGACCACCTGATTTGCGGGATCGAGACTGACTCCGAAGCGCTCTTTATACCAATCGGCCGCCGCCTGCCTGAAAGAAAGCATCCCCACGTAAGAGGGGTAGCGGTGGTGCTCCGGGTTCCCGGCCGCCTCGCGGAGCGACTCCACTATGTGCTCCGGCGTCGGTATGTCCGGGTCGCCCACCCCAAGGTCGATCACGTCGACCCCCTTCTCGATAAGCTCGTTTTTCTTCCTGTCGATCTCGGCAAAAAGGTATGGAGGCAGCTGCTCGATTCTCTCCGCCCACTTGATTTTCATTTGAAGTCCTCCCGAGGATAGATGGGTCCTGACGGAGCATTTAGGTTAACTTGAAGGAATCATCAATTCAAGCTCGAAAACTTCTGATAATCTACATAGTCTCGCAAACATGAGTTTGCATGAGTTCCGAGGAAAAAGCGTTGAATCCAGACCGGCGCAACTCGGCGAATATCCAACTCGGAGACAGTTATCCATGCGAACCGGTTTCAGGTTGCCAACGGCGAATCTTTTGAATCTCAGGCCACGACTCAGCTTTTACCTTGTCAAGATCATAATCCCTTTGCAGGTTGATCCAGAGTTCAGGGGTGGTGCCAAAAAACTGTCCGAGTCGCAAGGCAGTATCAACGGTTATATCTCGCTTCCCGCGAATGATCTGGGAAATGCGATTTGGCGGCACCCCTATACGACGCGACAACTCCGTCGGTGTCACTTTGATTTCTCTAAGTTCGTCAATAAGAAACTCACCGGGGTGAATAGGTTCCCTGGCCATTGCTGTTACCTCCTGCTTTTCGCTTTTATGTTGATCTAATGATAATCTACGATTTCCACATCACAGGCCCCTTGTTCCCATCTGAAACATATGCGCCATTGTTTATTAATTCGTATACTGTATTGTCCCGTTCTGTCGCCATACAACGCCTCGAAACGGTTACTCCTCAAGGCTCTCAAATCTTCAAGCGTCTCAGAAGCGTTCAGTATTCTCAGCCGCTTCTCGGCTTGTCTGGAAAAACCCGAGAAATCAGAGACATACTCTCCTTCAAACAAGCGTTTTGTCTTCTTGCATTTAAAGTTCTTTATCATCTCCCTGTTTTAACATATCACATTTACTAGTTACGTCAATAGTCAATGCGGTTCCCGAGGCGGTCAGTCCGCGCATATCTGCCAACCGAGCGGCAAAACAGATTCTCTCTCGGGAATCGTAGCACAGCAAAAAATGACAGGCATCCCGTAACCCGGCCTTAACAACTTGCAACCCTCCAGCAAAAACAGGAGATGAACATTGTTCCGGCAACAGGGAACAGGAAACCGTTAACCGCCCCTTAACAGGACCCTTACCGTTTTTTGATAAAGATCGGGGATTAAGTACTGCTCCAGGGGGGCGTTTAACAACGCCCGCAAAAAAGATTAGAATTATACGCGCGAGGGAAACAGGGTTGAAAATACTCTACGCCATACAGGGAACCGGAAACGGCCACATAAGCCGCTCGAGGGACGTGATAGCCGAGCTTCGGAAGTCGGCCGAGGTCGACATAATGGTAAGCGAGCGCCAGCACGAGATAGACCTCGGCTTCAAGGTTAAGTACAACCTCCGGGGGCTCGGGTTCGTTTTCGGGAAAAACGGCGGAATCGACTATTACGCCTCGATAAAGAAGGCCCGCTTCGACAAGCTGCTCGCCGACGTTAACGATCTTCCCGTAGGGGATTACGACATGGTGGTAAGCGACTTCGAACCCATATCCTCGTGGGCGTGCCGCCTGAAGAAAAGGCCCTGTGTGTCCCTCTCCCACCAGACCTCTTTTGCCTCCCCCAAGACCCCGAGGCCGGAGAAGCCGAACAAGATAATGGAGTTCATAATAAAGTGGTACGCCCCCGTGTGCATACCGCTCGGGCTTCATTTCCGCGAATACGACAACTTCATAAAAACCCCCATAATAAGAAAGGAGCTGCGGCGCTACGAAGTGCGCCGAAACGGCCACTACACTGTCTACCTCCCGAGTTTCGACGAGCACAAGCTGATCGGGCACCTCGGGAAAATCGACGTGCGCTGGGAGCTTTTCTCAAAGCACTACAAGGGAGAGCCCTACACCGAGGGAAACGTCACCGTGCACCCGGTAAGCTACGAGAGATTCATAGAAAGCTTCACCGGATGCGAGGGGATACTCACGAACGCGGGGTTCGAGACCCCGTCTGAGGCCCTTTTCCTCGGCAAGAAGCTGCTCGCGGTGCCGATGAAGGGACAGTACGAGCAGGAGTCAAACGCGGTGGCGCTTGAGCAGATGGGCTTTGAGGTGCTTCACAGGGTGGGCAGGGATTTTGACAGCACGCTTGAGAGGTGGGTATCACTTCCCCCGGCGAAGCCCGAGCCCTACCGCGACGTCGTTCCCGACATATCGGAAACCATACTCGCCCTTGCCGAGCGCTACAGGGGCGAAGGGGAATTCCGCCACCCTAGCGGCTCCCCTATCGAAGACGCCGAGCGAAAAGGTCTTCTTGACCTTTTTTCTCTTAGAAAATAGCGGCGGCGGGGAAAAATCAGGAAAGGAAAAACCAGAAGACCGCGACCCCCAGGGCCAGTCCCGCCAGGGTCTGGGCCGGGCTGTGGCATCCCAGTCTTATCCTTGACCAAGCGACCAGCAGAGCAATGAGAGGGATAACGAAAACAAGATTCTCGTGCGGGTGGGCGAACACCATGGCTCCGAGCGCGCCCATGGCGGCGCAGTGACCGCTTATCTTCCAGTAAAGCGAAACCAGTATCCAGAGGCCCGTCAGCGCAAGGCACAAGTAGCCGAGCGTTACCAGGGCGCCCGGGCCGCCGACGAAACCGTACAGCACAAGCAGGAAGACCGAATAGATGAAAATAACGCTGAGGGGCCTTATCCGCTCCTCCCTAACGCTCATGTGAAAATCCGTAACCTTGCCCTGACCCATGAGATAGAAGATGTAGGCCGTAGGGGCTAGGGCAAAAAGGAGCACGAAAAAAGAGGTCCAGAGAAACTTGGAGGAGTGATCGATCGAGTAGGAACAGAGAATCACCGCGTAGAAAAGCACAAGCGCGGGGGAGAAAACGGTGGAGACGAAGTTCGCGGCGCCCGCGGTCCTGCCGCCCTCCGCGGGACGCGGAAACGTGACCTTTTGAGCTATGTTGTCGTTATTGATCATCTTCCTTTTAACCCTGTGTAAAATAAAAACCGCATGGAGCGCAAAAAACAAGGGGCAACCCGAAGGTTTTGCGTTTTTTAATCACCCTTTCAAATACCGTTAACACGGCCTTAAACTTAGGGGGCACCGCGGTTTCTAAAACCCGCGGATAATCTGTATAATACCCGACTGGATGACGGGAAAAAGAAAAAAGAGCTTTCTTGGCGCCGGGGCGGTGGCAGCGTTTGTTCTCTGCGCCCTGGGGGCGCTTGTATCCGGGTACCTGCTGGTGGCCGATTTCTTGCTCGGGGGAGCCGAGTTCTGCCTTACCGGGGAGGGGTGCGACATGGTTAGGGAGAGCCGGTATTCGAGCGTGGGCGGCGTCCCGGTTTCGCTGCTCGGAGTTTTGGGGTACGCGGCCATCGCCGCAGCGGCCGTCTCCCGCCTCGGGAGGCGGACAAGATGGAGCTTTATTTTCTGGTTCTCGACAGTCGCCGTCGGCTTCTCGGCCTACCTCACCTACCTTGAGCTTTTCATAATAGGGGCGCTTTGCTCCTGGTGCGTGGTATCGGCCGCAATCGCGGTGGCGGTGTTCCTGCTGGCGGCCTCACAGACAACGGGCGGCGCCTTAAGGTCCTTCGGTGGGGCGGCAGCGGTGTTCATCCTAGTGTTTGCCGTCTCCTATTCCATTCACTCCCCGGCGCCTGAGGAAAATCCGCCGTCTGCGGCCACCTTTTACCAGGCGAGCCTCGCGAAATACCTCTCGGATCAAGGGGCGACCATGTACGGCTCATACACCTGCTCCCACTGCGAGAAGCAGAAAAAGCTTTTCGGGGGGGCCTTCGGCTACATAAACTACGTCGAGTGCAACCGGAGGGGTCCCGACCCCGACCCCGCCCTCTGCGCGGCCAAGAACATAAAAAGCTACCCCACCTGGGAAATAGGCGGAGAGTTCCACCAGGGGCTGAAGACCCTTGAGCAGCTCGGGCGGATCTCGGGCTACTCGGGCGAGTGAAAGCCCTTCCTCCAAGGCGTTACGATCACTCGGTATTTCGTTGACAAGGGGCTTTTATCAATTATCCTTATCCGAAGGTTCATATTAGAACCGCGCCGCTGCCGAAGCGGCAAAGAGGTGAAGGGTGGGCAGAAGAAACGACAGATTATCATTCATAGTATCCTGCAACAAGTCCGGCTGGACCAGATCCTGGGGTATCAGCAGGGAACGGTTCCGGCTGGTGATGGGCGCCTTGGGGATTTTCGTTCTGGGCGCTCTTCTCTCCTTTTTCCTGTCATACAAGTTCTACGGAGACGCTGAAGGCCTCCGGGCGCAGAAACAGGCCGAGATAGACGAGTTGCTTGGCGCCGTCGAGGCGATGTCGCACGAGATAATCGTGGACAAAAAGCTCGAGGACAGGTTCATAAAAAGAGTCCTTCGCCTCGAGAAAAAGCTTACCTCAATGGAAAAGAGGCTCTCGACGAAGAAGAAGAGAAGAACTCCCCAGATAGGCGGGCGCGGGTTCCGGACAAGCGATATCGGGGATGATTACTTCGACGCGGTCGAGAGGGACATAAAACGCCTGGACAAGGCGCTCGCGGTCACCCCCTTCGGAAGACCCGCCTCGGGAAGTGTCTCTTCGCGCTACGGCTACAGGAAAAACCCGTTCTCTGAAGCCAGGGAGTTCCACGGCGGAATCGATTTCAGGGGAAAGGTGGGAGAGGAGGTCGTCACCACGGCTGACGGGGTGGTCGAGAAGGCCAAGTACGTGAAGGGCTACGGCAAGCACGTCGTCATAAAGCACAAAAGGGGCTACAAGACTCTCTACGGGCACCTCTCCAAGATAGAGGTCACCAAGGGCCAGAAGGTCGTAGCGGGAGAGAAGATAGGAGAGATAGGGTCAACGGGCCGCTCAACCGGGCCGCACCTTCACTACGAGGTAATAAGGTACGGAAGAAGGATCAACCCCAGCAAGTTCATAAGATAAGGGAAAACACAAATGTACAACAACAAGCAGAACAACAAAAAGAACCCGGACGCCGTGGAAACGATTCTGGGCGATGGGGCGGTGTTCGAGGGAAACGTTTCGTGCGAGGGATCGATGAAGGTCGAGGGAGTCCTGAAGGGAGACGTAAAAGCCACCAGCACGCTCGTGGTGGGTCCTAACGGCTCCGTGGCCGGGGACATAAGCGCCGGAGAGGTCATCGTATTCGGGGAAGTAAACGGGAAAATAGACGCCGGGACGCTTGAGATCAAAAGCACGGGCAAAATAACAGGAGAGATCCTGATCGAGACGCTTATAACCGAAGCGGGGGGAGCCATGATGGCCAAGTGCGAAATGAAAACCGCCGCGAAGTCGGACCCCGACGACCAGATGCTTACCGTCTACTCAAAAGAGCAGGCCCCCTAGTGGTGGTGGCCGTGCTTCTTTGCAGCCGGGGGCGAAAGAACGGGCGCCGTAACCGACATCCCCGCGCCCGAGCGGAACTTTAACTCAAGAATCACGCTTTCCCCAATATCGCCTGAGAGCCCCTCAAGCATCACGTGATGGCCTCCGGGAGAAAGGGCTACAGAGCCACCCCGGGGAACCTCAATCGAGGCGACTTTCTTCATCGCCATGGAATCTTCCCTTATCTCCGTAACGTGAAGCGACGCCGAGGCGGAGCAGCTGCAGCTTATCTCCAGAAGCTCATCCGATGCGGCGGCGGAATTCTCGATAACCATGTAGGCCGCGGTCACGGAACTGCCGGGAGGGGGTTGTCTTACCCACGGATCCCTAACCGATATTCCGCCCTCGCTCAAGGCCGAGGGAGCGACAAGCAGGAAAGCTAAGATGGCAAGCAGGGTTTTTCTCATGGGAGCTCACAGAAGAAGGCGTTTTACGTCGCCCGCGATCTTTTTCGGGTCAAGTTTTTCCTTGGGGTAGCGAAGCATCATCTCGCCACCCGGGCCTATCAGGTAAACCGCCGGGGAGTGAACCACTCCGTACTCTGACTCAGAGGCCCCCTGCTCCTTTGAATAAAAGGTCCCGCAGGCGTCGTTTACCCGCTTTATTTCCCGCTGCGGACCCGTGAGGCCGATTATGCCGTTGTGGAAAAAGGGAATGTAGGTCCCGAGCCTGGCCACGGTGTCGCGCTCCGGGTCAACCGTTATGAAAATCGCCGTGACCCGCTCGTCTCCCACGATATCAATCACCTCGCCCAGCATCCCGAGCGTGGTGGGACATACATCGGGGCAGTTGGTAAAGCCGAAGTTAAGCAGCACGACCTTGCCTTTTTGCTCTGAAAGGGAGAATCCGCGGTCACGGTGGTCAGTAAGCGAGAAATCAAAGGCGGGACGGCGGAACTCATCCCCATGGAAGCTTCCCTTGTCCGTTCGGAGGAACCCGAGGATCCCGAACCACACAAGGGCTATCAGGACCAGCACGGCTAAAGGCAAATAATATCGTTTCATCTAACAGAACTCCGCAGGGGATTCGGGCAGAAATATACCCCACGTTTTCGATTAGACAAAAAAAGAGCGCCTCAGGGGGGCCGAGACGCTCTCTATTACAAAAAGGAGGATGAAGGATGAGTATTGATTGTTGTATCTAATCAACACTTTAAAATATAAGTAATTTACTTAAACTGTCAAGGGAAAATTAAAAAAAATTTGAAACGGCAAAAAAAAGCGGGCAGGGCGCCCGTGCGCCGTGCCCGCTTCCGTTACTTCTGCTGGGTGCAGGGGACTATTACATCATGCCGCCCATGCCCATCGGTCCGCCAGGAGGCATTGCTCCAGGGCCGCCCGCATCCTCTTTCGCAATGTCGACGACCAGCGCTTCGGTGGTGAGCAGAAGGCCAGCGACGCTCGCGGCGTTCTGCATGGCAGTCCTAGTCACCTTGGCGGGATCGAGAATACCGGCCTTTATGAGGTCAGTGTACTTGAGCTTCGCGGCGTCAAAGCCGTTTGAGCCCTTCTGGTTTATTACCTTCTCGACCACTATGGAGCCGTCCCATCCGGCGTTAGAGGCTATTCCCCTAAGGGGCTCCTCAAGCGCTTTCTTAACGATGTTTACTCCCGCCTGCTCCTCGGGGTCCGCGCCGTCGTACTTGTCGACCGCGGCGATGGCCCTTATGAAGGCCACGCCTCCGCCTGGAACTATTCCTTCCTCGACGGCGGCCCTTGTGGCGTTAAGGGCGTCCTCGACCCTGTCCTTTTTCTCTTTCATCTCGGTCTCGGTGGCGGCCCCTACCCTGATCACGGCCACGCCCCCGGCAAGCTTCGCGAGGCGCTCCTGGAGCTTCTCGCGGTCGTACTCGCCGCTTGCTATCTCTATCTGGTTCTTGATCTGGCCTATGCGACCTTCTATCGAGCCCCTGGTGCCGGCGCCTCCGACGATCGTGGTGTCGTCGCGGTCTATAACGACCCTCTTTGCCTGTCCGAGATCGGTTATCTTGGCGTTCTCAAGCTTCATGCCGGCCTCTTCCGATATCACCTGTCCGCCCGTGAGAACCGCTATGTCCTCGATCATGGCCTTTCTGCGGTCCCCGAATCCTGGGGCCTTTATGGCCGCGACCTTGAGCGTTCCCCTGATCTTGTTGACCACGAGAGTAGCGAGAGCCTCTCCCTCTACGTCCTCCGCGATTATCAGAAGGGGCTTGGTGCTTCTCGCCACTTCCTCAAGAAGCGGGAGAAGGTCCTTCATGTTGGCTATCTTCTTATCGAAAAGCAGGATGAGCGGATCGTCAAGCTCAACCGTCATCTTCTCGGGCTCGGTAACGAAATAGGGGCTGAGATACCCCCTGTCAAACTGCATTCCCTCAACCACGTCAAGCTCGGTGTCGAGGCTTCTTCCTTCCTCAACTGTAATAACGCCGTCCTTTCCCACCTTCTCCATGGCGTCGGCTATGATACTTCCGACGTTCTGGTCGCCGTTTGCGGAAACCGTGGCCACCTGGGCTATCTCCGTACGTCCCTTGACCTGCTTGCTCGACTTCCTTATGCTGCCGGTCACAACCTCTACCGACTGGTCTATTCCTCTTTTGAGCTTCATGGGGTCGTGTCCCGCGGCTACGAGCTTTATTCCCTCGCGGTATATCGCCTGGGCGAGTATGGTGGCGGTGGTGGTGCCGTCTCCCGCGACGTCGCTGGTCTTCGAGGCGACCTCCTTCACCATCTGGGCTCCCATGTTCTCGAACTTGTCTTCAATCTCTATTTCCTTGGCCACGGAAACCCCGTCCTTGGTCACGACCGGAGCTCCGAAAGTTTTTTCTATAAGCACGTTGCGTCCCCTCGGACCCAGCGTAGCCCTTACCGCGGCCGCGAGCTTGTTAACG
Organism: Thermodesulfobacteriota bacterium; assembly: GCA_965207685.1. Taxonomy (GTDB): domain Bacteria; phylum Desulfobacterota_D; class UBA1144; order Nemesobacterales; family Nemesobacteraceae; genus Nemesobacter. The sequence continues at coordinate 1,321,340 of OZ242294.1, forward strand.
CCCTCGAGAATCTTCTCTCTGGCCTCAGTGTCAAATAACAGATCCTTTGCCATTTTATTGCTTCCTCCTTTGTTAGTCTTCTATTACCCCGAGTATCTCGTGTTCGGGGATAATCAGGTAGTCCTCACCGCCGAGCGAAACTTCGCTTCCGCCGTATTTTCCGAATATAACCCTGTCGCCTGGCTTTACGTCAAGCGGGAGAATTTCTCCGTTTTCAATGGGCCTTCCCTTCCCAACGGCAATAACTTCGGCCTGCTGGGGTTTCTCGGCCGCGGTGTCGGGGATTATGATTCCCCCTTCCGTCGTCTCAGACACATCAAGACGCCTTATCAAGACCTTGTCATATAGCGGTCTTATCTCCATCTGTGATACCTCCTTTTTAACTTTTTAAAGCTGGACTGGCACTTGCGCCTTCCAAGTGCCAACTATAAAGTAAGCACGTTTTTGCGGGTGTCAAGGGATGGAGGGAAAAAAGAGGGGCAGAAAGTGTCCTGCGGGAGAGTCAAAAAAGCTGAGGCCGCCCGCGGGCCTGCCGGGACGACCTCGTTACTCCTTCTACACCTGGCAGACGAGCTGGCGGAAATGATACCCTCTGCAGGACCGAATATCGAGTGTCGCTTTGCGGCAAAACGTAATTCCCGCGGGCTATACTTCTTCGGTATGAGTTTATCGGGCAGGACCGGAAGCGGCTTGCTTTACGGGGTTAGAATTTGTCGAGCCGTCCCCGGTTTTTCTCCGAAACCACCTCTTCCGCCAGGAAGTCGAGCTTTCCGGATGACGAGTCTCTTTCGATTTCCTTATCCCACTGTTCCCAGTCCTCCCCGGAGAACCACTCGCGCAGATGGGTGTAATCCTCTTTGGAAAGGACTGAAATGGCGGATTTTATTTCTTCTACCGTTGACATAACAAACAATCCTGCTTACTGAGGCAATGTTAACTAGATAGTAAATACTTCGGTTTAGTTTATAAAGACTGTCGTTAATGACAAATTGCCTTCCTTATTCTTTTGGGGTATTTTCCAAGGATAGGAATTTCCCGAAAAGGCTGAAGGCGGCCGGGCTTGGGGATCACAGAAACCATGAGTATCGATACTGAATTTCTCAGACGCCGCCTTGAAACTCTTGAACACTGTGTCTAAGAGTTGGAACGCGGAGACCCGGATGAAATTGCCTATGACGCCTACCGTGCGGCCTGCGTAAAAGAATTCGAAATTATCCTGGAGCAGAGCAGCAAACTGCTGAGAAAAGTTCTGAGCGCTTATTTCGCCGACAACCGTCAGGCTGACCGGCTGGTCTTCAAGGATATCTTCCGTTACGCCACCAAGCACGATCTCATTGCGGTCGGCCGCGACGACGTCAAACGCCTTCCAGCTGTACCGAACCCCAATGTCCGGACCGGGCCCGGGGGTGGTTCTCAGGCCCACATGGCTCCGAAGGGAACCAGCCAGAGCCCTTCGCCGAATGACCCCGCGGTTTTCCCGGAATACAGAACTATCCCTACAAAAGGATTTCTCCCGGCGATTCTGTCCCTGAACCACTTAAGGTGCTTAAAGTCGCTTCTCTGGGCGGTCGCCGCAGCTTTTACCTCGATGCCGAGCATCGCGCCGTCGTCACGGGTGACGACGAAATCGATTTCCCGCTTTTCGCGGTCCCGGTAATGATAGAGTTCGTACTGTCCGCCACCGGCATCCACGAGGGGCGCAAGCTCGCTGAATGCAAAGCTTTCAAGCAGTTTCCCGCTGCGGTCGGAATCTCGCCTTATCTGGTCAACACTCCAGCGCAGCAGGGAGAAAATCAGCCCGCTGTCAGTCATGAAAATCTTTCTCCTCTTCCCGACCCGCCCATAGTCTGTATCGCTCCAAGGCGGCACGCGCTCCACGAGAAAGAGGGTGTCAAGCATGTTCACGTAGGACTCAAGTGTCGCGCGCTGGATGGACATTCCGCTGCCTATGGCTGAGAGGTCGACAAACCTTGAAGACCACGCAGCAAGCGTTCTCAGGAGTTCGCGCATGGCGTCATGATTCCTTATTCTGGCTATTTCGCCAAGGTCTCTTTCAATCAGGGCTTCCACATAATCCAGGTGCCATCGTCTCCGCGCGCGTTCCCCCAGCCCTATCGCTTCGGGATAGCCGCCTCTTGAAGCCGCCTCGATTAACTCGTCGCGGCCGTAATTGTTCCATGGGTATCTGAAATCCTGATCAAACGCCCGCTCAAGGAACCCGGTTCCCATGCTTCTTATCTCTCCCTCGGTAAGGGTTCTAAGCCTTATTTTCGCGACGCGGCCCGCAAGGGATTCTCTCACGCCCGGAAGTTCCCGGACGTTGGATGACCCGGTGAGCAGGAACTGTCCCGGCCTTGTGTCCTCGTCGACCGCCATTTTTATGACGGGCAGGAGGTCCGGGGATTTCTGAACTTCATCAATTATGAGCATTCCTTTCCCATGATCGATGAATCTAAAGGGGTCGACGTCGGCAAGTTCCCTTGATATTTTGTCATCCAGAGTCCGGTACTCGGTGTTTTCCCTGTCAAGGTGTTTGACCAGGGTTGTCTTGCCGCACTGGCGGGGACCGGCCAGAAGCAGAACTCTCCGTTCTCCCATCGCGGTTTCGATAGATTTCCTCTGCCATCTCGGCAGTATTTCAGCCATTTTCGGTTTCCTCCGGTTTTAGCAAAAAAGACCCCGCAACTTTTATAACACAAGCTCCGCGATTTTACCAGTAGAGACCCCGCAATTTTTATAACACAAGCTCCGCGATTTTACCAGTAAATTAGCGGCACTTCAAAGAGAATCCCAATCCCTGCGCGGAACCCAGATTGACCAGATAGATATCGTATCGCCGGACCTGCCTCTACCATGTCCAGCCCTCGGCATCAAAGTTGTTTCCAGGCGCATCGGGAACCAGCGGCACATCGTCACCTGTGGCAGCCATTTTTTCAAAGGCCACGCTCCAGCCCTCGCGCACGCTTCGCACAGGCGCAAGAATGATGACTCCGTTCTCGACATGCATCTCAAGCTCGTCGCCGAGACCGCACTGCTTGATAACCGACGAAGGAATACGAATACCCTTCGAGTTGCCAATGGATATCAGTTTAACTTTCACGTATTTTTGCCTCCCTGTGTAATTACATTGCAATCACCAGACAGATTTCAAGGCCGGAAGATACAGTGTCCGCTTATTTCGGCAAAAATGAATCCCTATTCCAAAAAATCAGGCAAGCTTGGTTTGTATTATAAGTGAACGGATACAGAACCGAGGACAAACATTTCTCGAACCACTATTCTTTCGCCTTCTCGCAGAGTTCCATAAGTTTCGCAAGCGCCTCCATCGGGGTCATGTTCATGGGATCAAGGCTCGCCAGATCCTCGGCCAGAAGTTCTTCCTTTTGAAACTCAACTTCTGACTCCCTTTCTGTTTCCGCGTCAAAAAGCAGAAGCTGTCCGCCAAGCATCGACTGGGAGAGGGAAGCCTTTAGCTTCTCAAGGGAAAAAAGAACCTCCCTGGCGGAGTTAAGAACCCTCGCGGGAACGCCGGCAAGCCGGGCCACCTGTATGCCGTAGCTGTGGCTCGTGGCTCCCGGGAGAAGTTTCCGCAGAAACAGTATCTCCCCTCCCTCCTCCTTTACCGACACGTTTGAGTTCGTGATCCCGGGCTTTACGTCCGCCAGGTTCGACAGCTCGTGGTAGTGGGTGGCGAACAGGGTGAGGGGCCCCAAGTCGTAGAGATACTCGGATACCGCCCAAGCTATGCTCATCCCGTCAAAGGTGCTCGTGCCCCGCCCGATCTCATCCAGTATCACTAGGCTCCTCGGGGTGGCGTTCTGAAGGATGTGCGCCGTCTCGACCATCTCGACCATGAAGGTTGACCGGCCGGCCGTGAGGTTGTCTGACGCCCCGACCCTCGAGAATATCCGGTCGACCACCCCGAGCCGGGCCTCCCGTGCGGGAACAAAGCTTCCCATCTGGGCCATGAGCGATATGAGGGCCACCTGCCTTATGAGGGTCGACTTGCCTGACATGTTGGGCCCCGTGATGATCAAAAAGCGCTTGTCTTCGGAATCAAGCGTGACGTCGTTTGGAACAAATCCGCTCTCAAGGCCCATCCTCTCCACCACCGGGTGGCGGCAGTCCCTGAGTTCGACAAGCGGGCGGGGGACGAATTCGGGCCGGCAGTAACCGTAGCGCGAGGCTATCTCGCCCATTGAGCAGAAAACGTCCGTCTCCGCGACCACTGCCGCCGTCGCCTTAACGCGCTCTGCCTCGGCGGCCGCCCGCGCGCGCACCTCCTCGAAAAGGGAGGCCTCAAGCTCGGATATGCGCTCAGCCGCCGTCAGTATCTGCTCTTCGTACTCCTTTAGCTCGGGGGAGATGAAGCGCTCGCTTCCGGCGAGGGTCTGTCTTCTCGAGTAGTCCTCGGGAACGAGGGAGAGCTTTGAGTTGGTGACTTCCATGTAGTAGCCGAACACCCTGTTATAGCCGATCTTGAGGTTGGCTATCCCTGTCCGCTCCCTCTCCCGCCCCTCAAGCTCGGATATCCATTTCCGGCCGTCGCTCTGGATTTTCCGCAGGCGGTCAAGCTCCGGGGAAAAGCCTTCCCTTATCACCCCTCCATCCCGCATGAAAACAGGCGGAGTCTCTACAAGAGCCCCCTCGAGATAGGAGCGGAGGTCCCGGAAATCATCCATCCTCTCGCGAAGGGAGACTAAAGCCTCGGAGCCAAGATCCGACATGGCATCGCGGAGCCTTTCCACGCAAAACGAGGAATCCCGAAGCGAGGCGAGATCCCTAGGCCTTGCAGAAGGGGTCTCGATCCGGTGTATAAGCCTCTCAAGGTCTCCTACTTGGCGAAGCGCCTCCATAAGGTCTTCCCTCGCGGAGATGTTCTCAAGCAGCTCCCCCGCGGCCCCTTGTCTTTTTCTTATCTCTTCTACATCAAGCAGCGGGTAGCTCATAAAGCGGCGAAGCAGCCTAGCGCCCATGGGCGAGCGGGTCTCGTCCATTACGCCGAGCAGGGAGTGCCTGACGGAGCCTTCCGCAGTGCTTCTTAGCTCAAGGTTCCTCGCGGTCCACTCGTCTATTTTCATGTAGTCGACCGTGTCGTAGTACCTGGGGAGCCCTATCTGCGGCAGGAAGTCCCTCTGGGTTTCCCGCAGGTAATCGAAAAGCATCCCGCAGGCAAGAACGCATCCGGGGGCTTTCTCGATCTCGAGGGCTTCCAGGGTAAGAACCGCAAAGCCGTCTCTGAGGATCTCTCCGCAGCGCTCTGGCTCCCACTTCCAAGAATCAACCCTCGTTACGAGAGCACGGGAGTTAGCGTCGGTCAGGGATCTTAGCCAGAGAGGTTCCGTATCTAAATCTGGAATGAGGATCTCCCTTGGGCCGAGATGCGCGAGTTCCGAGAGGAGGTCCTCCTGAGAGCGGAAAAAAGACGTTCTAAACTCTCCCGTAGAGATGTCGCAGAAAGAAAGTCCGAAACCGTTTTCTTCCTCCGCAACGCACGCGAGGAAATTGTTGCTTTTTGCTTCAAGGTTCTCTGAATCAAGAACCACCCCAGGGGTGAGAACCCTTACTACCTTTCTCTCAACGATCCCCTTTGCCTGCTTCGGGTCACCTATCTGCTCGCAGACCGCCACCTTCTTTCCACTCGCGAGAAGTTTTGATATGTGGGGCTCCACGCTGTGAAACGGAACGCCGCAGAGAGGCACGGGATTTTTCTTTGAGCGGTCCCGCGAGGTAAGGGCTATGCCGAGTATTTCGGAGGCGACCTTAGCGTCGTCGTAGAACATCTCGTAGAAATCCCCGAGCCTGAAAAGGAGTATCGCATCCGGGTACTCCTTTTTTACGCGGAGGTACTGATTCATAAGGGGGGTATGAGAACTCATGGAGGGATTATTATACTGGATTCCTGGAGAACCGCCGCAGCACCCGCAGAGGGCAGGAAGAACGCGAGGAAGCGGAAAAGAGAGAACCGCGGACGGGGGAGGAATCAGGGACGGGATGTTTTCCGGGAAGGCGCCGGACGGGCAAGAAACGAAAAACACCCTGCAAAGCACCAATAAAAAACGCCGGGCCGATTACCCTTATCAGATAACCGGCCCGGCGCCTTTTAATTCCAGCAGTTAACCGACGGTCTTTCTAAAAACCGCCAGCCGTCCGCCAACTCAGTTTGAACTACACTTGGCAGGATCGAAGGTGTGATCAAAGCTGACAGCCCCGCTCTTTCCAAGCGCGTTTATTATCCCCTGTACCTTAGTTACAGTTTGATCCCCAGGCGTGTTCAGGTCAGAGTCCTGAACCAGATTTATGGTCGCAGAAGTGACCGTGGCAACAGTGACACCGCCTACCTGAACCGCCGCATGCGTGATATTGTCCGCGATAGGAGCGAATGTTGGGGCCGACGACCCCATTGCAAACCCCTTAAGATGAATCTCATCGGTTGTGGCGGTATCCTCGCCCGTGTTGAAGTCCTCAATCTCATCAGCGTTAGCGCCGTCGTTGAAAACTCCGAAAACGTCGTCTCCGTCGCCTCCCCTAAGCGTGTTCTCACCCGCGCAGCCGACAAGCGTATCTTCGCCGGTGCCTCCGCCAAGGTCATCGTCGCCTTCACGACCTAAAACAGCCGCTCCAGAGTCATTAGCGTCTATATAGTCGTCATTCGCCGTACCGAAAACTGTCTCGACATTAGCAGGAGTGGTTATAGGAGAGCCAGAGTCACCAACGCCCAACTCGCTTTCATCCTCCATAGTAGCCTCAACATCAGCCATCGGAATGTAACGCAGAGAATCCGCACCTCCATCCGCATCCGCAGTTTCTGTAACGGTACCAGTGTCGCCACGGATGACCCCGTAATAATCGTCACCGGGGCCGCCGGTAAGGTTGTTGTTACCAGTGCCGCCCATGAGTGTGTCGTTTCCGCCGTGGCCGTTAAGCGTGTCGTTGTCTGCACCACCCATAAGCGTGTCAGCTCCGGGACCGCCGTTAAGCGTGTCGTCGCCTGCGCCACCGACAAGCATGTCGTCGCCTCCGTCCATCGCGTTAGCGGCATCAACTTCGCCGTTTAACGTGTCGTTGTCTGCGCCACCCATGAGTGTGTTGGCCCGAGCGTCACCGGTAAGCGTGTCGCCACCGAAGCCGCCTGTAGCATTCTCGATGGTACTGACCACATTCGGTTCATCTTCCGTTCCTATGTTCACCTGTGCGATCCTGTCGGTGATACCGTCGACAGTGGCCGCAAAGTGGGCAGCGATCTCGTCTCCACTATCGGGGGTACCATCTGGGTCACTCGCTGCAACCTCCGTGCCTAGGTTAACTGTCACAGCAGCGCTTTCGCCCTGGTAGTCTATGGTATCGCTCCCCTCACCGCCGTCAACCAGGTCAACTCCGTCTGTCGAATCAGTGGCTGTATCAAGAGTAGCCGTATTCGCTTCCGCTACACCCATATCATTCAGCATTACCGGACGGTTCGGAAGGATCGTGTCGTCGCCGCCCATACCGTTGATTATATCTGCGCCGTCAAGACCTTTTAGCAGGTTCGCGTTTCCATCGCCGTCTAATCTGTCGTTGCCGTGGGTACCCTTGACGTTCTCGATGTTCATCAAGGAATCGCGTCCCGTTCCGCTATCTCCTGCATCGAATGACAGGTAGCCGTCTCCTGTCGCAGCGGTGGCATGCTGAGCCAGAGCTCTATTGGCATCCAGATCAACCGTTACCTGCATAGCTCCCAGATAAATCGCAATATCCTCGTCGTCGCCGCCGTCAAGCGTGTTGTTGCCGCTGCCGCCCGTAAGCTCATCGTCACCAGCATTACCGTGAATCGTGTCGTTGCCCGTATCGCCTTTAAGCGTGTCGTCACCGGGGCCTCCATAAATTGTGTCGTCACCGGGGCCTCCGTCAATATCGTCGTTGCCGCCCTCACCTTTAATGGAATCGTTGCCGCCCTCACCGTCAATAAAATCGGCTTCGTCGGTACCGGCTATCATGCCGTCGCGGTTACCGTCCGGATAGCGATTCTCGGCATCTGTTTCCCCTACTGGGTCGTACACAGGAGTCAGCACGCACTCATCGCCAGCGGCATTCAGTTCCGTGCCCTCTCCACATTCTATTGGGTCAACCGGAACCGGGTCGCACATGTTGGTATCCATATTGAGTACCGTACCCTCTGCACATGTTACCGGGTCTGGCGGTGCTGGCGGTGCCGGGCACATGGCAGGGTCGTTATCTGGAGCTGCAGATCCGTCATGACAGACATGCTTGTCCACCTCTACCTCTACCTCTACCGTATCCGTATCCCCGTCAATGCATGACGTAACAAAGAACAATGCGGACAGAAGGAGTACTAACATGCCAACCATGGACACGCTCTTGCCCCCCGCGCGCCCTGATCTTTTATAAGGCATTCCGTTAAAATTAAACATCTTATTCATTTACCTCCTCATGAATTGTTTCCGTATTTCGAGTAAAGCTTAACATCATCGCTTACTAATCTACATGAAAACACACTGAAGTGTCAACACATTTTTTCAATTCCGCTAAATATAACCGCCCCGGAAAACGGCGGTCCGGGAGATACAGAAACCTCCCGTCTAACTCAAACGATAACACTAACAAAACCGAATTTCAACCTATTTAATAAAAACCGAAACTTAACAGTCAAATCAAGCCCGCAGCGCTTCGTTCCGGCCGGATTCAACCGCCCACTCGAACTCGAACCGAAATCGCAACCCGAAGGCCGCGTTCTGCAAGCGTCAGGTCGCCCCGGTTCCAGAAACCCGAACGGTCGTACCCGCCCTAGATTCCCTTAAGCTCGGAACCCCTTCTCGGATGTTCCTTTCTCCAGCGAAGCCTGTTAAGCGCGTTAACGAAAGCCTTGGCGCTCGCTATGGAAATATCGGTGTCGACCCCCTGTCCCTGCGATATCACTCCGTCGTCGGATATCCTGACAGTGACCTCTCCCTGGGCGTCGGTTCCGCCGGTTATCGAGGACACGGAGAAGTTCTCAAGCCTCGGGTCAAGCCCCGTAGCCTTCTTAACCGCCTTGAAGATAGCGTCAACGGGCCCCGAACCCTTCTCGCAAACCGATACCTCCTCCCCGCCCGCCATGATCGTAACGCTCGCCTCGGGAGATGAGTCAGTCCCGCCCGAGTAGCTGGCAGCCGTGAACTCGTAATAATCAGAGGAACGCAGGAACTCCTGGTTTATGAGCGCCTCTATGTCCTCGTCGAAAACATATTTCTTCTTGTCGGCAAGGGCCTTGAACTTCGTAAACGCGTTCTCGAAAGCCTCAGGCTCGAGAACATATCCGTACTCCTCCAGGCGGTCTCGAAACGCGTGGCGCCCCGAGTGCTTGCCTAGCACTATCTGGTTAGAGGGAATCCCGACTTCCTGCGGGGTCATTATCTCGTAGGTTATGCTCTCCTTAAGCACCCCGTCCTGATGTATGCCCGCCTCGTGGGCAAAGGCGTTCGCGCCCACGATCGCCTTGTTGGGCTGAACGTTAACCCCCGTCACCTGGGAGACAAGCCTGCTTGTGGGATATATCTGGGAGGTGTTTATCCCGAAAGTGTAGGGCCTCTTGTCGCTTCTCACCTTAAGACCCATGACCATTTCCTCAAGAGATGCGTTGCCCGCCCTCTCCCCGAGGCCGTTAATCGTGCACTCGACCTGCCTCGCCCCCTCGGTTATGGCCGCGTGGGAGTTCGCAACCGCGAGGCCGAGATCGTTGTGGCAGTGGACGCTGAGGATCACGTCGTCAAGGTTAGGGACGTTCTTTACCAGCGTGTGGATTATGTAGGCGAACTCCTCGGGGATCGTGTACCCGACCGTGTCGGGGATGTTGATGGTGGTGGCTCCCGAGCGGACGGCCACGTCGACAGCGGCGCATAGATAGTCGATGTCGGTCCGCGTCGCGTCCTCGCAGGAGAACTCGACATTTTCCGTATAGTTTCGCGCGTGCTTAACGGCGCCGCTTATCATCTCTAGAACCTGATCCCTCGTTTTTCTGAGCTTATGCTTAAGGTGTATTTCCGAAGTGGCGATGAAGGTGTGTATCCTAGGGCTTTCTGAGTGCTGCACGGCTTCCCAGCCGCGGTCTATGTCCTTCATGCTCGCCCTGCAGAGCCCGGCTATCTGGCAGCCCTTTATCTTCTGCGCTATTTTCTTTACGGACTGGAAGTCCTCCTCTGAGGATATCGGGAACCCTGCCTCTATTATGTCCACGCCCAGGCGCTCAAGCTGATAGGCGACCCGGAGCTTCTCCTCCGAGGTCATGCTGCAGCCCGGGGCCTGTTCGCCGTCGCGAAGCGTCGTGTCGAATATGTGTATGTAGTTACCGGTTGACATCGAAAAAACCTTCCGTACCGCCTTGCCGCAAAGGCAGATTTTTACACGCGCCCGGCGCAGTTGTCAAAAACAATTCCGCGTGACGCGCGCACGGCCACTAAAGCGAATCCGTGTGGCCAAGGTCCATGCCGGGACACACGGCGTCCCGCACCGCGCGCTTAAGCTCCTTTATCTCGGGGAACCTTCCCGTCTCCTTTCGCGACCACACAAGCTCCCCGTCCGCCCGCACCTCGAAGATCCCGCCGCTTGAGGGAACGAGCGACACCCCGCCGAGCGCCTCCCCGAAAGTGCCGAGCAGTTCCTGCGCCATCCACGCGGAGCGCGGAAGCCAGCCGCAGCGCGCGCAGTATTTTATCTCTACCATTTCGCCTTTACCCCTTCGCCCGCGGGCGCTCTCGCAGAACCGCCCGCACGTTTGATTATAAAGGTAAAAGAGATATACTCAAAGAGAAGGGAAGCTTTTCCCCGAACCTAACTTTTTCCCGAAGAGAGGCCAAAAAAATGAAAAACGGAATTCTAATCGCGACGCTTGTTTTTTCGTGCGCGCTTTTTCTCGCGTCCCATGCTTCCCAGGCAGCCGACAGCGCAAGAGGACAGGAAGTCTACAACCTTTACTGCGCGACCTGCCACGGCGCTACGGGACTCGGCGACGGAGTCGCGGCAGCCGCTCTTGACCCAAAGCCCAGAGACCTCTCGAGCGCCGCGATCCTTGAGACCTACACGGACGAGTACCTCGTTAACGTGATAACGAACGGCGGAGCGGCGGTCGGCAAATCCCCGATGATGACTGCCTGGGGCGGGATAATAAGCCCCGAGGACATAGACAACGTGGTGGCGCACATAAGGCAGAACTTCTGCAAGTGCGAGTACAAGAAGTAGGGGAAATTTATCAGCTTGATAGCGGCGTTGTCCTCGGCAATATCTTTTTTTTCTCCGAGAACCTCTTCCTTATATCGATTACGGCTTGGGTGATCTCTGCGGGCAGGGATTCGAGTTCCTCTCCCGTTTCCGCCCGCACCGCGTGCCAGAGCGGTTCCATGGTTTCAGTCAGGGCAGGGTGGCTTTCTATTATCTGCCTGACCTGTTGGCTCCAGCCGGCCGCCGTGAGATTGATCAGGGATTCCGTCAGACCATGCGTGTTCCAGTATCCTTGGCCGGCGGCGACGGAAAGCGCTCGGTCAAGTTTTTCCAGAGCTGCCATCCAGTTCCCGCAGCGGGCCAGTACATCGGAAACCGTATGAAACGCGGCAGGGTCCTCCGGCATCAGTTCCGCCGCGCGGCAAGCGTAGCGTTTCGCTTCTTCTAGGCGCACAACATCGTCACTCCTGAGAATCACTTCCGCCCTGACGCGCCAGGCCTTGCCACACTCGGGGTCGAGTTCTACTGCCTTTTTGCAATCTGATTCCGAGTTGTCATAATATCCCAGCAAGTTGGCAATATTGCTCCTGGTGGCAAGCAGTTTAGCGAATTTCCGACGCGTATCTACCGGATCTTCCATATGAATATATTCTGAAAACCGTCCGTAAGAAGTGATCCAGTCTTCAAACCGCCCCAGTTCCAAATATGCGGTGTCCAGAGCAAACAACGCCAAAGCGGCACCGTAACGTAATGTTGTCGAGTCATCGGTACGAACATATTGAGTAAAGCTTTCCAAAATGGAGACAACTTCATCATACCGACTTTGCGCGGCAAGGATGTTTGCCACCTCGGCGAGCGTCTTGATAAATGTCAGGCGTACCCATTCCGGATCGTCCGGACGGACATATTGCGAGCCCTGCCGCCAGGCCGCGAGAGCTTCTTCATGACGATCCATTTCTGAGAACGATTCGCCAAGAACCCGAAGCGATTCAGCGGCTGTATAGCGTAGGAAATGCGGGTCGTCCTGATTTACAAGTTCCGGAATTTTTCCAATAACGCTTAAGGCGTCGCCAGAATTTTCCAGAGCGAAAAGGACCCCGGCCTCTCCCGCCAGAGCTCCAAGCGCACAGGTTCGAAACCGTGCGGTGTCATCTGGACCGACGGCTTCGGTTACATGCCTGAACGCATCGAGGGCATCCTCAAAATGTTTTCTTCCTCCCAGGGCGAAGCCAAGAATAACCCAAGCAAAAAGATTCTCCGGTTCTCGCCTGATTGCCTCTCTGCACTCGGCTTCCGCCTCCACGAAGCCCCCAGATTGTAATAGTTCGATGCCGCGGCAGACCTTATCCGAAAAGTAATCCAAATCCAACTGGTACTGCTGGGAGAAATCCCGTGCCATTTCGCCAAACTCTGACACGTTCGCGCCGTTCGCGCCGATAGAATTGATTATCAGGTTAAAGGCCTTCTTCAGCCAGTCTTCGCGTTCCGCAAAACCGGTGTCATTCACCACATAGGGAACCAGAGCCCCAAGCAATTCAGGCACCTCTTCATCTTTAGAGACCCCGCTGCTTAATTTCTCAAGAGTTGCCAGATACATCGACCGCATCGGAACCGGGCCGAACAGATCGTTTAGGAAGGCTACCAGCAGTTTCAGGCGTCGATATCCCCGCCGGGAGAAACGCAGCAGGAAGTAGATGTTGTAGAACCGGTCGGCAACCTCGTACCGGATACGCTTTTCCTTCTCTGGCTGCGCTTCCCTGGCGTACCCCTTGTCCACCAGCTGCTTAAGCTGAGCGCTTGTGTGCGATGAGGAAAGCCTGGCCGCAGCGGATACTTCCCTCGCGAGCATGGGACTCCATCCCTCCGCAAGGCAATGAAACACCTTTCGGGACTGCGTCGGCAGTTCCTCGATGCGGGACTTGAAGTACGGAGTCTGTTCGTCAATTAGCTGTTCCAAGTCCTTGAACGCGGAACCAAGCGGCGACTCAATCAGGATTCCGTAGGCCAGCACCAGCAGCCGCGGGTTTCCTCCGGTCAGGCGGCGTATGGTCTCGATTCGCCCGCGTTCGCGGTTCAGTGCCTCGACGATTTCAGTTTTGCCTTCACGTTCCGCGAGGGCTCGGAAGATCTGAAGATACTCTTCGCACTCAAGACCTTCCAGAAGAAAAACCCGGAAAAACTCATAGAACGGTTCGCCGCGGTGCTGTACGGCCTCGAAGACGGCGTTTGCGGAACCGATCAGCAGTATCTCCGGATGTTCGATCAACGCGGCCCGCAACGCGTGGACTTCGCGCTCATCACCCAGCTGTGAGAAAACGATGTCAAGATTTTCAACAAACAGAATGAGCCTCTTTCCGTTCTCTCGGCAGAAGTCAATAAGGGCTGAGAGCGCGTACGCGGCAAGGCGCTGCGGATCCCTCTCGTCGGCCGTAAGCGCTTCTGCCTTATCCGCCCATCGGGAATCCCGAGTGGCGCGGGTCAGGTGATGCAGGGCCGTAAGCCAGAAATCCGCCAAGTCGGTCACCTGATAGCTTTCCTCGTGAAACGCCACGGGCTGCCATGCTTCTGCAAGACCGGGCGTTTCGCGTACCGCCTGGAGAAACCGCAGGCCGAGGGTGGTTTTGCCCATCCCCCGCGAGCCGACAAGCAGTATGTGCTGGCACGGTCGGTCGGGGTTCTGCTCGCCCAGAAGGCGAAGCATCTCAGTGAGGGTCTCCTGACGGGCGACGAAGGAAGCCTTGAGCTCTTCCGGGGAGAGTTGGGCCGGGTTGTAGATACGTCTTTGCTTCATGGCTCCATCCCCCCTGACCGGTTTTTCCGCCACCACTCCCTAAGCAGGTTCGATCTGAAACACACATGGGAGCCGTCCCGCCGCACGTACCCGTCCGATTCCAGATTGCGAAGCGCCGACAGAAACACGCTTTCGCCCCGCCGGGTCAGTTTCTCGATATCCGAGATGCGCACGCCGTCTCTCCGCCGACAGGCGTGATTGAGTATGTCGTGCGCCGCTTCCTGTTCGTCTGCGTCGAGCATGATTTCCAGGCGGGCCGCGTAATGATCAAGATGAGGCGTGCCTCCAGGTCCCGCAAGCCTTTCCGTGAAGCATCGCTCTATTACGCTTTCGGAAACGCGCGAGGGGTCCCCATTGCAGGATTGGCGAAGGGTCGAAAAAAACAGTTGCAGGTGATAGGGAACTGGATCCGAGAGGAGGTCGAGAATTTGCGAGACGCCGCGTTCGTCCACACGGAAGTCATAACTGTCTCCAAGCTCCTCCAAGAACTTAACTGCGACATCCCGGTCCCATGAATCCAGCTGGAACGGAGCCAAGTCGTTTATTAATCCCGAAAGAGCGAAGCGCCTGAGAATGCCTTCAAGCCCGATGGATCCGCCGATCAGTGTACACACCTTCCCGCGCATCTGCGGAGACTGACGCCAGCGCCGGAGCCCGGACAGCAGCAACTCGACATCATGTTTTCCTTCAGGGGTTTTCAGCATGCGCGAGATGAGTATCGGAAATTCGTCGAGAATGACCAAGAGGTTGCGACCGGAATCCGGCAGACTCTCAAGACGTTCAAGAAGCTGGTCCGCCGTACGTTTCCAGTCCCGGCCGATCGCCCTTTTGAGTTCAATGCGGAGTTTTTCTACGCTGACGGAAATTTCGGAGAAGGAAAATGTGCTCTTGAGCGTGTCCGTTACGGTCTTTGCGAACGGAATTTTTTCGATGCCTCGGCGGTACTTCGGGTTCTCCGCCAGAGCGGCGACAATTGCTGCCAAGCAATCCACCGAATCTTCGGCACCTTCAACATCCACATAAAAGACATCCCAGTTTTCCCGAGGTTCGCGACGAAGTTCCAACATGAGACTGGTCTTTCCGACCCGTCGCGGGGCAACCATCAGAATATGCTCTCCCTGTTCCAGTTTTTCCCACAACAGTTCCAGCTCGGGTTCTCGTCCATAGAGGTCTTCGCCGATTACCGCCTGTCCTGTAATGTTCCGCATTCGCTTGACTCCCGTTCAGATCAGGATGGAAAACAGAATACATGACAAGGGATTTTTTGGCAATAAGTTTTTTGGCAAAAGATTTATTGCCACGATGGAGTCCACAAAAGACGCTATCGCCGCACTTCCACGAAATCCAAGGCAATCATTCAGGCCTAGGAAACCCGACAGACGCACAGTCAGTTTTTCGGCACAGCGGAAAACGGCGAAACGCTATACGCCCGAAGCGTAGTCACCGCCACTCATCGCCTTTCGCCCAAGGACACGTCCGCCACGCCATGTCGACGGTTCCGTCCCGCACCTTTCTGGTCTCGCTCGCTCATCAGAAGCTCTTTCTCCCGCGGGTTCCCGGCCACTTCTTTTTTTTCTTGCGCGCCCTTTTTCCTTATTATATATACGGCTTTTTTTAGACTCCCCTTTCCTCAAGGCCCGGGGGAAGTTCTCCGTAATAGGGAGAGTCCTCCTCGTACATCTCAAGGACCTTCTCCTTCGGCATGTCGCACATGTCTTCCGTGAAGCCGAACATCCTGCATATGTGGCGAAGTTCCTCCTCCCTTCCGGGAAGCGGGTCCATCGGCTGTATCAGCTTCTGCTCCTCAAGCTCCTTCCGCACGTCCTGGTCCTCCGCAAGCGGAGTTCCGTACTCGTTTGAGTGATAGAGCCTGTCAAACCTCTTCCTCGGTCTCTGCCCGGGATCCTCGGCCGGATACCCCACCGTCATGAGCCAGATGGGAACTATGCTCTCCGGAGTCCCGAGAACCTTCGGGAACTCGGCCGGCTTTCTCCCCGTGGCGATAAGACAGCACCCGAGGTCCATGTCAGTGGCCGCGAGCATGGCGTTTGCTATGGCTTGGCCCGCCTCGACCCTGAGGAGATCCTCCGCCCTGTCCTTCGGAAAGCTCATGAGCCTAGGATAGGTGTTCTCGGTAAGTATCTTGTAGGTCCAGCCGTGGGCCGCGGTTATCGCCCTTGCGGGAAACAGCACCTGGAAGGTCTGTATGAGCTCCTTGTACCAGGCGTCGAGGTTTATTAGCCACGCCACGATAATCGGGGCCTGGCGCAGGTGGATCTCGTTAAATGCGGATCCGCACTCAACTATCTTCTCGAACTTCTCTGGCGGGTAGGTCTTTTTGTCTATCACTATCGCCTCGGTAGAGTTGCAGTTGCCCTGGCAGGAGCAGTACCGCGCCGCCTGGAGCATCTTTTGTATCTTCCAGTCCTCAACTTCCTTCCAGGGCTTGTAGAACCGGAAGCTTCTCCTCGTGCCCATTGCTTCAAAAACTTCCATCGTAAATTCCTCCTTTGTCTCTGGTTTGTTTTCTAAAAGTTTCTCCCCCGCCGCTCCTAAAGCGTGGTCCAGCCCCCGTCTATAACAAGATCCGAACCCGTAACGTACCGGGCCTCGTCCGAAGCCAGGTAGAGCACCGAGTGGGCCACTTCCTCGGCTTCGGCCCTTCTCACCAAGGGGATCATATCGGCCGCTATCGCGTCAAGCTGCTCCTCCGCGTCCGGGGGATTCCCCATGAACTCCGGGTCCATCTTGGTCTTTATGTAGCCTGGGCATACGGAGTTAGTCCTTATGTTGTCCTTCGCGTGATCAAGGGCCATGCTCCTCGTTATCTGCCTCACTGCTCCCTTTGAGGCGTTGTACGCGACGCAGCCCTCCATCCCCACGATGCCGAGCACGCTTGAGTTGTTGATTATTGAGCCCCCACCGTGCTTGGCCATGAGCGGAACCACATACTTGCTTACGAGGAAGACCCCCTTCACGTTTATGTCGATCGTGCGGTCCCAGACCTCGTTAGAGGTCGTTACCACCGTGCCGCCCTCAAGTATCCCGGCGTTGTTAAACAGTATGTCGACCCTTCCGAAATCTCCGTAGAAGGCCTCTACCACCCTCTTTACGTCCTCTTCCCTGGAAACATCCCCTGGATAGGCCCTTATCTCCCCGGGACCCGGGTTCTCAGAAACCACTTCGTCTAGTCTCTCCGCTGTTCTCGACATTATGCCCACGTTGGCGCCTTCAGCAGAGAACAGAAGCGCCGTCGCCTTTCCTATTCCCTCTCCCCCGCCCGTTATGAGCGCGGTCTTTCCATCAAGTCTTCCCATTTTTATCCCCCTTGCTTCGGGTAAAAACCCTGCTTTTTTTCAACTTTCATTATATAATAACCCATTATGAGCAACGGAAAATCCTTTACGGCGGCCACGGTGCAGGCAGCTCCCGTTTTTCTCGACAAAAAGGGCACGGTCAATAAAGTCCTCAGGCTTATAAAGGAGGCCGCGGGAAACGGGGCAGAGCTCGTGGTTTTTCCAGAGGCTTTCATACCCACCTATCCCTACTGGCCGAAGGACCTGGGGTTCGGAGCCGAGAAAAAGCTCACCATGGACGCCCACGTCGAGCTTCACAGAAACTCGGTCGAGGTTCCCGGTGAGGACACGAAAAGAATCGGCGACGCGGCAAAAAAGGCGAAGACCTGCGTCGTAATAGGGATTAACGAAAAAGAGGGAGGAACCCTCTACAACACCATACTCTACTTCGGCAAGGACGGAACCCTTCTCGGCAGGCACAGAAAGCTGATGTCGATCGACAGCGAGAAATGCGTATGGGCAAACGGAACCGCCGAGGACGTGAGGGTGTTCGACACGGCCGTCGGAAAAATAGGGGGGCTTTTCTGCTACGAGCACCACATGACCCTTGAGAAGTACGCGATGTTCACCAAGGGGGAGCAGGTGCACGTGGGTCTCTGGGGAGGACACTCGTTCGTCAAGGACACGATGGATTTCGCAAGCCGCCAGTACGCATTTGAGGGACAGGTGTTCGTGATAATCTCAGCGGGCTTTATAGAAGAGAGCATGATTCCCGACTCCTTTCCACTGAAGGAGCATACGATCTGGGATTACCCCGGGGGAAGCGGCATAATAAACCCGAGGGGACAGTATATAGCCGGCCCCGTGTACGGAAAGGAGGATATCCTCTACGCGGAGATCGAGCTTGACCAGATAATAAGGGCCAAGACCGTCATAGACTCCGTTGGGCACTTCTCAAGGCCCGACATATTTCGCTTTGAGATAATGGAGTGATGTTGCTTCGGGCGATCCACCTTATATTTATTCAGCGATGTCCCATTCCCTGCCGACAGGCAAGGTCAAGTCCACACCCGGTGAGATAGTGACAGTACTCTTTAACGAACCAGAAATACGTGAGAAAAAACTGGATTCGGCCTCATCTTTAGGCTCGACCCGAGCGGGTTGTTTTTCCCCGGCATCAAGTAACGGCTTGTCCTCAGACATTACGGCAACTCCTTATACATGCTCAATTTCTAATGAATTATGACTACCACAATCGATTAACTCCATATCGGTCAAACACCGCATCAGCCGACACAATCACTAAATCGCGCGCCAAGGCCTGAGCAATGAGCATGCGGTCAAATGGATCACGATGCGGGCCAAGCAGCAAGCCAGCACGTTCGGCATCGGCAACATTAATCACGAGTTCCTGAAAACCTTGACGAGCAATGTTGCCAACAACATCAAAGGCCGCCACAGCACCTTCAGGCAGTTTGCCGAGCCGGTACTTGGTAGTAATTTCCCAAGCAGATGCCGCACTAACAAGAATGTCGTTTCCCTCGTCCGCAATCATTCGGCGCGCCGGACCGGACAGACGTCCACTGTCCGCAAGCCACCAAAGAAAAGTATGGGTGTCCAGCAGCGCCCGCAACGCTATCTCCCTTCCCAAACTTCCAACTCATCCTCCGACAGTGGCTCGAAAAAGCCCTCCGGCAAGACAATCTTTCCCTTGAGGACATCGGGCTGCCGCTTGCCTCTGGGTTTGCAACCGACAAGTCGCGCAACTGGTTCCCCCCTGCGAGCGATCACGATTTCCTCGCCCGCCTCAACCTGCGCCAGAAGCCGGGACAGATGAGTTTTAGCTTGGTGAACATTAACAACAGACATAACCAAATAACCTCGATTGATTTCTAGTCCATAATATAGCTAAGTTTTTGTCAAAGGCAAGGAAGAGTGAATACTGTGGGGTTTGCGCTGTAACGATTTTTCGGGGTTGTGGTTTCCGGAACCAGGCGGCGCCGGCCCGCATTCCGGCAATCTGACGGCCGCGTTGCCCGATTCAGACGGAACGCACCGCCGACTTCCCCGGAATCACCAGTTTCAACCAATCGAGGACGCAGCAGTCCCTTCAGAGTTGCTTACCGCTTAAATTTTTCTGAATCACCGGGATATTATCCCGCCCGAGCCCAACACCCGCTGACAAGAGACCTCATGCACTCGGGCCTCCCCGCCTTTATGTGACCAACCGCAAGCGCCATCATCACCACAAACGCCATACCCACACGGGCACTCATCTTCGCCCTGCCCCTGATGTAATGCCTCTCGAACCCGAAGCTGTTGTCGATTCTGGAGTTTATACGCTCCATGGCCCCGCGACTCCTGTAAACGCGCTGCCATGACACGCTCCCGCATGGAGTCGGGGTAAATATACGACGGTCCCTCTCAAGCGGGACGCGCATGACCCTGCCGTAACCGTTTGTCTTGCATCCCGCATCCCTGTGACACTTCTCCCACCCCTCGCAGCCAACACCGTACACAGCCGCGGGACAACGGAACTTCAAAGTCTCTCTTTTTGGTTCAAAACCACAGAACGCCATCTTGCGTTCCGTCCCGCTTACCGGACAGCGGCACCATACCTCGGCTCTCTCAGTATAGAAGATGTTGTCGTGTACGCTGTTAAGAGGTCTCATTATCTTCTCTCCCTCAACATAGCTCTGACCCTGCTTCTCCTGTCTCCAAAGTTCCCTGTTGTCCATAATGGGACGGATACGGTAATCATCCCAGAACTTCTTCTTCAACTCTGCGCCGTCAAGCCCCTTGTCAGCGCTTAAGTACCTGCATCTGTTCTTCAACTCAGGATTTTTTGCAAACAAAAGCCCTGTCATTCTGTCAAGCTCTCCCGCCTCGGAAACAGAGGCCCTCCTCAGAGTGAAGGCAACCGGCAGCTCGTACCTGGTGTCCGCTATTACATGCAGCCGGTAACCAAACCAGGTCTTTATCTTCGTCCACTGCTTCCCGTTTGAGTCAATCCCGGAGTACTTATGCACTCCCCAGTCAGCCTCGGGATCCGATGTTTCCCCTGTCCCGCGGCTCCTGTGTCCCGTGGAGTGGCTTTCTATGGCCTTGCCGTCATAACCCAGGTTCTCCCCGAAGTCGGGCAGCAGTCTCATAAGCTCCCCCCTCATCTCTTCAATCATCCCCGAGACAAGTCCCTGTTTTTCTTCCAGCCTGACTACGTTTGAGAGGAACCGTGAGAAGTTGAAGCTTCTGGGAGCGGGACTGCGGGGGGGAAGGTTTATAACCTTTACCTCGGCTCCGCCACTGCCCGGTTCAATTCCATACCTGGTTCGTCTTTGCAGGGGCACGGAACTGAACCCGCACACACAAAGCAGGGAGGAGTTTCGGTTAAGTTCCCGTATGAGGGATTCTATGGACGGGTGCTGGAAAACTATGCCGGCGATAAGAGCCTTCCACATCGCCGCCACCGGGTATTCGTTGCGGCCGTTAGCCCTCATCTCCCCAAGGGCCTTGATAATGTCTGTGTCGGGCATGGAGTCCAGAACAAGACGAAGACGTCTGAGGTCGGAGAGTTTATCGACTTCGTCCCAGGAAAAGGGTAGATTATTTTGCGTCGCCATGGGTTTTTTCCTCCGGGAAGATGAATTTAAGCGCACTTTAATTCTAACCCATGGCGACATTAAATCAAGTAATATCAGTAAGTTACTTGTGTATTCACCCCCCCCCCTTCTCAACTGGTCTGGTCCTGGGGTGGAATTTACGGTTTCTGGAGAGAATCGGTGGGTTCTAAGGGGTTTTTATCGAAATCGTGGGGTAAAAAGTTTTTTGCCCCTTCTCAAAACCCTTGCCCCGTATGGCTATACTTAACTACGCAAGTGCCTCAATACTGGACATTGCAGTGCTGAAAAATTCGTCAGAAATGTAGTGCCTGACACATAGCTTACACTTGATACTGGAGACATAGCTTACACAATTACGCGCATTTGAGGAGAAACTCAGATGCCCTGGAAAGAGTGTAATGCTATGGATGAACGTCTTAAATTTGTTGCTCGACTCCTGGATGGAGAAAAAATGGCTGTACTATGTCGTGAATTTGGTATCTCGCGACCGACCGGCTATAAAATCTACAACCGCTATAAGCACCATGGGTTAGAAGGCCTGAAAGAGCGTAGCCGTCGACCTTACCGCCACGCCAATCGGCTGCCCTTCCAGATTGAACGCACTATCTTGCGTATCAAACAGGAATATCCCTCTTGGGGTGCGCCCAAAATCAGGGAGAAGCTCTTGCGCGAATACCCCATGATTAAGCCCCCAGCCAAAAGCACGGTACATGCTGTTCTGGACCGTCATGGCCTGGTGAAGCGACGAACGCGCCGGCGTTACAAGGCGGAAGGTACGCCCCTGAGCGACGCCCATTCACCCAATGGACTTTGGTGTGCTGACTACAAGGGGGAGTTTAGGTTGGGCAACCGCAAGTACTGTTATCCCCTGACCATCACTGACTACAGCTCGCGCTTTCTGCTGGCCTGTGAAGGCCTTGAATCCACTCGTTCATCCTTTGCTTTTACCGTCTTTGAGCGGGTCTTCAAGGAATACGGACTGCCAACAGCCATCCGGACCGATAACGGCATTCCCTTCTCTTCCCCAAATGCCCTGTTCGGCTTGAGCAAGCTCTCGATCTGGTGGCTGCGACTGGGTATTAATATCGAACGTATCAAGCCCGGCAGCCCGCAACAAAATGGGCGCCATGAACGTATGCATCGTACCTTGAAAAAGGAAGCTACCCGACCGGCTTCTTTCAACTTCTTGCAACAGCAGAGTCGGTTTGATGACTTTATCGAGGTTTACAATAATGCGCGCCCACACCAGGCATTGAATATGAAGTACCCCGGTGAAGTGTATACACCTTCTGCCAGAATCTACCGGCCACCGGATGAACCCGACTACCCCTACCATGATAGAACCATCCGCATTACCCAATGTGGTAGAATCTGTATCGGTAAACGAAAAATTAATCTCTCTACTGTCTTTGCGGGTCAAATAGTAGGGATCCGTGAGGTGGCTGATAATATATGGCTGGTCAGCTTCCTTGATTATGACCTGGGATTTTTTGATGAGGAGGAAGGCCGGGTAGAACCGGCCACGAATCCTTTTTTACTAAAAGTGTAAACGATGTCTCCGGTATAAACTGTTAACGATGTCTCCGGTATAAACTGTTAACGATGTCTCCGGTATAAACTGTTAACGATGTGTCCGGTATAAACTGTTAACGATGTGTCCGGTATAAACTGTTAACGATGTGTCCGGTATAAACTGTTAACGATGTGTCCGGTATAAACTGTTAACGATGTGTCCGGTACATACCAAACAGAAGCTGGCTGGGGCACTAGGATTCGAACCTAGACTAGCGGATCCAGAGTCCGCTGTACTGCCGTTATACGATGCCCCAGAGCATTGGAGAGAAAAAATTATTTACTCTAAACCCCTTGGTGTCAAACCGAGGTGATCTCCCCCCGTCGGGGTTGATTACTCTTAGCCATCCGAGTAAATTAGGCAGATACGGAGGTGGCGCCCGCAAAGGCCGCGCGGCGTTTTCTGGCCCATGGACGAACCGAGCCCGGAAATCCTCGAGACTTTCGAGAACAAAAACCCGGAGAGGGATTACGAAATCGAGATATCGTGTCCCGAGTTCACCTGCGTTTGCCCCAAAACGGGACAGCCGGACTTTGCGACAATCACCATAAAGTACGTCCCCGACAGGTTCTGCGTGGAACTTAAGTCCCTTAAGCTTTACATGTTCTCCTACAGGAACACGGGCGAGTTCCACGAGCACGTGACGAACAGGATCCTTAACGACTTCGTCTCGGTGTGCGACCCGAGGTCGGTCGAGGTGACGGGCGACTTCAATGTCCGCGGCGGAATAAAGACGGTGGTCCGGGCCTCACACAGAAAAGACGCCTGAACTTCCCGGGCCCAAGACAGCATGTACGTAAAAACCCAGGTAATAGTCACGGGAACGATAATATTCCTCATAATTCTGGTTGCGATTTTCGCGCCCGCACTCTCCCCATACGAGTACGACCAGACGAATTTCTCGAACGCCCTTCGCGCCCCAGACTCGGTGCACCTCATGGGAACGGACCAGGAGGGCCGCGATCTGCTGAGCAGGGTCATTCACGGCTCCAGGATATCGATCGCGGTCGCCGTCGGTACCGCCGCGATGGCCCTCGTGATCGGAACGGTTCTCGGGGCGGTCTCTGGATACGCCGGGGGGAAAACGGACGAACTCATAATGCGCACCGTGGACGTGTTCTACGCCGTTCCGGATCTTCTCCTGATAGTTCTTCTCACTCTCGTTATCGGAACCGGGGTTACGGGCATCGTCATATCGCTTGGGGTAATGTCGTGGATGAGGGTTGCGAGAATAGTGAGGGGAAGCGTGCTTCAGATAAAGTCGTTTGAGTACGTCGAGTCCGCAAGGGCGCTCGGGGCATCGCCGCGTACCATTCTCGCAAGGCACATACTTCCTAACACGCTTAGCCCTCTCATAGTCACCGTCACGTTTTCGGTACCATACGCCATCCTGACGGAATCCACACTCAGCTTTCTCGGCCTTGGCATATCCCCGCCCGAGGCGAGCTGGGGAACGCTCGCAAGCACCGGGTGGCAGGGGATAAGGACATTTCCCCATCTTATAGTGTTTCCCAGCATCGCGATTTTCATAACGGCGCTTTCGTTCAATCTCTTCGGAGAAGGCATAAGAGATCTTCTGGCTACGGAGAACTCAAGGTAATGGAACCGAAAAAGGCCACCCTCAGCGTATTTCTCTTTGCTCTGCTTATCCTAACCGCCTCGACCGAGGGCGCACGCGCCAATCACGCCGACTGCGAAAAAGTCCTTGCCTCTACGGAGAAAACCCTCGAGGCGCGGTTTTTGAAGGTTCACTGCCACGCCCAGGCGCAGCAGCACGCCGAGGTTCACGGGGCCCTCGCCGGCATAAAGGACAAGCTCATTTTTATAGAGGACTACCTGCTCTACTACGAAGCGGTGGCGGCTTTGGGCCTCGGGCAGAAGGAGAGGGCCGAGGCTCTTTTCCTGAAGATACTGAAACACCACCCGGACTCGGCGATCGGACATGACACCCATGAGCGGCTCGCGGAAATCCATCTTGGGAGCGATCGTCACGCGGACGCGGAAAAAACATACTCCCATCTTGCCCAACGGACCGACAGTAAATGGAAAAAAGCCGTTTACCTAAAAAACCTCGGGGAAATAAAGGAAAAACAGGGAGACTTCCCCGCGGCCTCCGAGGTATTCGAGAGGATATGGGCCGAGCACCCTGAAGTGAGCTTCTCGGATTACGTGTTGGAGTTTTACAAAAAAAACGGAAAAGTCTTTGTCCCTTCGCCGCTGCAGTTTGAAAAAAGGGGGGACGTCATGTTCGAGACCGGCAACTGGGAGGGAGCGCTTGAGGCTTTCTCCAGGGCACCGGGGACAAGCGCGGTTAAGATAAAAACCGGCATCTGCCTCTACAGGCTCTCCCGGTTTCCCGAAGCCCTCAAGGTCTTCTCGGGGGTCGACTCCCCGAAGGCCTTTTACTGGAAGGGCGTGACCCTAATGAGCATGCAGAGGGAAGAGGAGGCCATAGGCGTTTTCGAGAGGCTACACAAGCTTAACCCCCAAAGCTCCTGGGCTGCCGAATCTTTGCTCAAGGCCGCGAGGCTCCGCCACCTGCGCGAAGAACCGCAAGAGGCCCAACGCCTCTACCGTCTGGTCATCGAGAAATACCCAAAGAGGGAAGAGGCCCGGGAAAGCGCGTGGAACCTCGGGTGGATGCACTACAGGAAAAAGGAGTACGCAAAGGCAGCCGAGGCTTTCTCCGGCCGCGCTTGGGCGGCGGGCAAAGACAGGGAGCGCTTTCTTTACTGGTACGCGAGAGCGACCGAGCGGGCGGGGGACAAGCCCGGGGCGCTGTTCGCACTTGGAGAACTCGCCGAATCCCGGAAAATCACCTACTACTCGGCTCTCGCGAAGATGAGGCTCAGGGAAAACATGCTTTCGTCCCCGCCTCCCGCCAAGGCCTGGTCGGGAAACCCTTTCGGGAAAAATCCCGCGCTTGAGAAATTCCTTTTCTTCGCCAAGGCCGGCATATACGACCTTGCCCTCAGGGAAACCGAGATTCTGCGGCCCCAGGCAAAAACGGTCACACAGCGCCTATACCTCGCCTCGCTTTACCTGCGAGCACGGGATTACAAAACCTCCATAAGCCTGGCAAACGGCGTCAGTTCTCCCGAGGCGCTCCGCCTCTCCTTCCCGAAGGGCTTCGAGGAGCGGGTAAGGTTCTTTTCGCGCAAATACGCACTTGATGAGTTCCTGGTCTATTCCGTCATAAGGGAGGAAAGCCATTTCGACCGGGAGGCGGTTTCGGTTTCCGACGCGAGGGGGCTCATGCAGCTTCTTCCCTCGACGGCGCTTGAGACGGCGCCCAAGGCGGGTCTTAGCAATTTTCAGGCTTCCCAGCTTTTCTCCCCCGACATAAACCTTGATCTCGGATGCTACTACCTGAGCTGGCTGTTGGAGATCTTCGAGGGCAACTTCGCCGTAAGCCTCGCCGGCTACAACGGCGGCCCCACGAGCGCCAAGACGTGGTACGAGAAAAACGGGGCGCTCGACGTAGACGAATTCATAGAGGAAATCCCCTTCGAGCAGTCAAGGAACTACGCAAAGAAAATCATAAGGAGCTACGCCGCGTACGAGGCGGTCTACGGAGGGGAAAAAGATCAGTTCTCAAGGCAGAGCTTCGAGAAGTTCCTCAAGATCATGAGCCCGTAGTCAGAGCTTTTTTCAGGGTGGAACTGAAAAGCGGAAAGCTTTCCCGATATGACTCCCGCCTCGAACTCGCCACCGTAATTGGAGAGCAGAACATCTGTGCCGGGCTCATCGGAAACCACGTGGTAGGAGTGAACGAAGTAAAACCAGCTCCGCTGCGGTATACCCTCGAGTATGGAACTTTGTTCGGGCGCACTCACCCTGTTCCAGCCCATGTGGGGCACCTTGAGCTTCTTCTCCGCGACACAGAACCTGACTACCTTCCCTCTGAATATCCCGAGTCCCTCTTCACCCGGAGCCTCCTCGCTCGATTCGAACAGGATCTGGAAGCCGAGGCATATCCCAAGAAAAGGCCGCCCACTTTCGATGAAATCCTTTATGGGACCGGTCATGGAGCGCTCGCGAAGGTTTCTCACGCAGTCGCCGAAAGCCCCGACTCCGGGAAGCACGAGACCACTTGAGCCCTCTATGTCGCCCGGGTCCTCGGTAACGCGAACGTCGATGCCCTGAGAAGTAAAGCCCTTTTCGACACTCCTCAAATTCCCCATCCCGTAATCCACTATGGAGATCACTAGAGCGTCCCCTTGGTCGAGGGAATATCGTCGCGGCGCCCGTCAAGCGCCGAGGCTGTGTCCATGGATCTTCCGAGGGCCTTGAACATGGCCTCTATTATGTGGTGCAGGTTCGTTCCGTGGCGAAACTCGATGTGGAGGTTGCAGCGAAGCGAGTTTGTAAGAGACTTGAAGAACTCCTCGGCAAGCTCCGAGTCAAAATCCCCGACCTTCCCCGCGGGAATTTCTCCCTTGAAAACGAAGCAGGGCCTGTCGCTAAGATCAACTGCCACCACGACAAGCGCATCGTCAAAAGGAATTATGGCGTGGCCGTACCTGGTGATTCCCCTCTTGTCTCCGAGGGCTTCTGAGAAAGCTTCGCCGATCGCTATCCCTACATCCTCCACGGTGTGATGGAAATCAACGTCGATGTCTCCTTCGGCCTTGACCGTAAGATCGAAGTAGCCGTGCTTTGCTAACTGGCTCAGCATGTGGTCAAAAAACGGCACCCCGGTCGAGATATCGAATTTCCCGGTTCCGTCGAGATCAAGCTCGACGCTGGCGCTCACTTCGGAGGTTTTTCTTTTTAAAACGGCTTTGCGGGTCATTGTTAGACTGTGCTCCTTTCTTCGCGGCGTGACGACCAATTTCCGCTAATCATTCTATATAGAGGCATCTTTTATTGTCAATAAAACCAAAGGAATGAGGCCGTTAATACTAGGTGAATAATCTGGTTGCTTCCTATCCTTGAAACTTGATCTTTTTGAATGTGGAACTATGCCCTCAAATTTTCCAGTTTAGAAAGCCATTCTCCAAAATTCGGGCATTTTTCTCTCAGCACACTAAGTCCAATTTCCTTTGCTACAAGAGGACCATGAATAGTTTTTCGATACTCCGTTTTTTTCTCTAATCTCTTTGACGGAGCAGAGTGTTCGGAGTCATTTATTAACTCGGGTCTTCCACCAAAGCTGTTGACCACCCCTCGCGCCCAACCCGACAGGCCTTTGTGAGGTAGGATATTGCTTTCTATAGCTTCAGGTGATGAAAACAGTAACCCTTCAAATTCGTACATCTGGATATATGGAATGAGTCGGCCGCGAGACTGGGACTTAACACAATCAAAGATTTTCGCCTCTAACGACTCCTTGCTCTCCTCCTCATCCTTCCCCCGAAACCCGTAAAAATCATAGAACGTCGTTACCTTATCGAAACTTCCCAGCAAATTTATCAAATCTTTTCTGACGCGAGGAATCGAAACATCGCCCCCTCCGCTCCCAAGCAAAATCGGTTGGGCGTAAA
Organism: Thermodesulfobacteriota bacterium; assembly: GCA_965207685.1. GTDB lineage: Bacteria > Desulfobacterota_D > UBA1144 > Nemesobacterales > Nemesobacteraceae > Nemesobacter. The sequence continues at coordinate 1,349,299 of OZ242294.1, forward strand.
TCTCCCCACCTTCTAAGTGGGAAGCAATTACTTCTTTTATAAAACGCTCCTCCGTCTGGCCCTCCACGGACACGGCAAGTCTTACCATTCCGGGCGACCGCCAATAAGATTCTTGGACCAGATTTCGCCCATCCCGTACTCATCCAGCCACTGCTCAACCTGCTCTCTCTCAAGCCGCTCAAACACCGAAACACCATCTTTTAACTCCGTTACGATAAAGTCCTCGGGACTGAAAAAGTTCGCAAAAACCACGGATTGCGTAGAACAAACCACCTGCGTTTCCACAGATATTGAGCGGATAATATCGGCAAGAACGCAAAGCGCCGCAGGATGCAGTCCGAGTTCCGGTTCATCAAGTATTATTGTGTCGGGCCTTCTATACCTGGGCTGCAGCAAAAGAGTTGCGAGACAGACAAACCTAGCCGTTCCGTCCGATAAAGCATTAGCGCTGAACGGCGACCCGTGGTCAGCATGCTCCCAGCGCAACAGGATATTTTTATCTCCCGGCTTTCCTGTTGGCTCCAAGTAGAAATCATGAAAAAACGGTGCCACACTTTGAACTGCGCAAACAATCTGCTCGTATGATTGCCAGTCTTCATCATCCCGACTGGTTTTCAGGTCATAAAGAAAAGGAGCGATGTTGGCCGCATTTTCTTCAAGATAATAATAATCGTCCAAGGGTTTCCTTGTCTTGAATCCGGCCTGGCTGCTTGTATCATGAAAATGGTAAACCCTGCATTGGTCAAGATACTTTTTCGTGTAGCGTTTCACGCCTTGATCGCTGAGATCTTCCATTGCCAAGCCACTTTCGCCTTTTCTCGAACGAAGACTCCATGGGGATTTCCCCGGAGAATTCATGCGACAACTTTCAACGTCAAATACCAGCGAATCATCGTCCCGATTAGGTAAAAACTCCACGTTGTAGCCATTGTTTCCAATTTCCAGATCCAACTTTATCCTTTCTGTGTTTTTGGTGCCAAAATGGAAAAACCGCTCCGCTCCGCCCTCAGTTCTGACATATTGCTGCAACTTCCCTTGGGACAAGTGGTTTAGAAAAGTAAACAACGAAATCAGATTAGTTTTTCCGGCCCCGTTTGCACCAATCAATATGTTGATATCTCTCATAGGCAAATCGAGTTTCTTTATGGACTTAAACCCTTCAACTCGAATGCGCTTAAGATTTCTTTTCGTTTCTTCACTCATACCCATTCCTACCCGCCACATGAATCAGGCGTGCAACTACGTAATAGATAACTTCGCGCGGTGGACCCAATTGAAAACCCTCTTTTTCAATATGAGTCAAGCTCCATAGAAATTAAGTGCTGAGCATAAGAGCTTACCATTGGCTTGCTTCTTCGGAACTGCGGATATTCCACCGTAGTGTAATCTGCTGCAAAACCTTACGCAATTTAAGTTTCCTACATATCTTCGGGGGATTCAACTTTAAAATTCAGATGTCATTTAGCCCTTCCTGTAAAAGCGTCCGAAATGTACAGACCGATAACCGGTTCACCCGTAGAGATATGGGAACACAAATGAACTTGTGATAGAATAGTGTCCGGTTTGGGGTTTCCACCGTGAGGTAGTGGTTTTGAAATTCATACTGATTCCCGTAAAAGATCTTTCAAGGGCGAACGAAAGGCTCGCCTCGGTGCTCAGCAACAAGCAGAGAACCGAACTTGCCTACGTGATGCTGGAAGACGTGTTCTCCGCGGTCGGCGACTCGAAGCTTGCCGATAACAGGGTCGTCGTTACGGTAGACAGGAAAGCGGAGAAAATGGCTCTCGAGGAAGGATTTGACGTCATAAGGGAGGAGAACCAACTCGGGGAGAGTTCGTCGGTTGACCTTGCGATGCAGGTCTGCAGAAAAATGGGAGCAAAATCCGTGCTCGTAATCCCGGGCGACGCCCCCCTCATAACCGGCGAGGACCTGGACTTCGTTTTGGAAAAGGAAAAGAAGGGCAAGTCCGTGATCCTCGTTCCCTCAGAAGACGAACTCGGCACAAACGCCATACTGAGGAAGCCCCCCGACAGCATACCCTCGATGTTCGGAAACGACAGCTTCAGAAAGCACAGGGAAGAGGCCGAGCGAAGATACGTGCCCTGCGACGTCTACAGAAATTTCAATATCAGCATCGACATCGACGAACCCGAAGACATAGAGACCTTCTCCCATTACGGTTCCCACACCAAGACCTACAGGAAACTTCTGGAACTCGGATTAATCGGGAAAGAAGCGGAGAAAAACGGGGCGACTGCCAGCTAATTCACGGAGGGCCGGGTCCCTACAATCTCAGCCAAAGCCCCGAGCCAAATGAAAAAAGAAACCGCAAAAGACTCACCGGTACAAGCGTGCTTCCTTGCCTCCCTGCTTCACCCCCGGGACCCGGGGGAACCCGTCTGGAAATATCTCCCGCTTGTGCTTGCGCTCGGTTTCATTGCGCGCGCGGCCGTGGCTCTTTCGGGCGACTTCGTTCTGCACGCGGACGAAATCATGCAGTACCTCGAACCGGCGCACCGCCTTGTCTTCGGAAACGGCATAAGCTACTGGGAGTATTTCTACGGCGCCCGATTGTGGCTCGTGCCCGGTGCGGTTGCCGGAGTTCTAAAACTGTTCGACCTCCTCGGACTCGGGGAACCCTTCTGGTACGTAGGAGGAGTGAAACTTTTTTTCTGCGCGGTATCGCTTCTGATTCCGGCAGGGATGTACTTTTTCGCGCGGCGGCATTTCAGCGAAACCACGGCCAGAGTGGCACTTGTGGCCGGCGCATTCTGGTATGAGCTGGTAGCCTTTGCCCACAAGCCGATGACGGAGTTCGTGGCAGCGGCCCTGCTGATGGCGGCTTTTGCGCTTTGCCTCAGAAATCCAAGGGAAAGATCTTCAGGGAGAAGCGAAATCCTGGTGACAGTTCTTGCAACCCTAGCCACAGCCGTTCGGTTGCAGTATGCGCTTCTTGCACTTTTGCCCTTGGGAGCGATATTTTTTCGAACTAGAAAAAAAATACGGATTGTGATCGTCGCAGCCTCGGTTTTTTTCGCGGTTGGGATATTTGACGCGGTCACTTGGAACAGCGGGCTGTTTCACTCCTATATCACTAACCTGCACTTTAACCTTGCCTTGGGAAAAATGAAGGCGGGAGAAACTCCGGTCTACCAATTTTTGTTATGGTTTTTGTTCTCAGGCGGAGGATTAAGCGCACTCTGTGTCGCGGCCGCGCTGTCCGGCCTGAGGCGTTATGGGTTGCTGCTCGCTTCAATCGTCCTGGTTCTGCTGTCCCACTCCCTGCAAGCGCATAAGGAATATCGCTTCGTTTTCGCCGTCATCCCCTTTTGGCTCCTGATCGGTTCGGACGTCATGGCGCGGATTATGGTCCGAACAGACTGGGCACGAATTGCCACCGGACTTGCGGTCGCTGTTTTTGCGGTTATTTCCCTGGCCGGAATTCTCAACTCTCTTCCCTACCAAAACCACGTGTATAGAAGTTATTCAAGAGAAACCGGAATCGTGGGCTTTGTGCGCAATCAGGATCCGGCTTTTGCCGCCTACCGTTATCTCGCACGCGCCCCCGGCGTCGACGCGGTATGGCACACTGACCGCTCTTATTTCAACTCGCCCGGCTACTATTACCTGCACCGTGAAATACCATTTTACGACGATGTTAGAGGGCGAATGATAAGCAGCAGTCCGAAAACGGTCTCGGATTCGGTAACTCATATAGTATCCGAGAACCCGAAAATCTCTCCCCCAGGCTACTCGGTCGAACGTGAATTCGGTGGCATACGCATCCTGCGACGCAACGTAAACAAGCCCCAGGTCCGACAGTGGGAGGATTACAATCCGACCAACGTCGGCAACACGGCAAGGAGAATAATGAAACGCGTGCACCCGGACTTCCCGACTCCCCCGGCCCACAGCGGCATCCGCTTCGCCACCCCCAAGCGGCCGCAACCCTAGTACGCTTCCCGGCACGGTGATTCCGTTCTAGACATAGGCAATAGTTTTATTAAAAACTTACGGGGAGTTAAGAGGAGTCGCTGGCTTTTTCCCATGATTACAGGTATACCTGTAATCATGGGCAATAAATCATCTCAACACAACCACCGGAGTTTCTCCCCCCGCGACGTTGTTGTAAGAATAGCCCGTCCCGAGGAATTTCCCAGGTGGGACAGGCTCATGAACGAGAATCACTACCTTGGCTTCAAGCAATTCGCCGGCCGGAGTCTTCGCTACGTGGCGGAGCATGAAGGGAAGTGGCTGGCTATTGCCGGCTGGCAGGCCGGAGCTTTCAAGTGCCGCCCCCGCGACCGCTGGGTGGGGTGGAAAAAAGAGTGTCAGTTCAAAAATCTGCATCTCATAGGGAACAACACCCGGTTTCTGGTGCTGGGCAAAGCCGGAGAGTTCCCCAATCTGGCTTCGTATTTTCTTTCGTCCATGACAAGACGGCTGAGCTCGGACTGGATGGAGCGCTATGGACATGGTCTTTTGCTTGCGGAGAGTTTCGTGGACCCGAGGCGCTTTGACGGGGCGATGTACAAGGCGTCTAACTGGGAGTTTGCCGGTCTGACCAGGGGATACGCACGTTCCAATGGCCACTACAGGAAGCCTCACGGCAACAAAAAGGAGCTTTACGTTTATCCGCTTCGGCGCAACGCGCTTGGGATGCTTCGCAACGCCGACGCCCTGGGGGAACGGTGGAGGGCCAAAAGAGCTGTCACGCGACGCTCCGACGGGGAGCTCAGATCACTTTACGAGGAGTTGAGCGAGGTCGGTGATTTTCGCAGGGCCCAGGCAAGAAGGCACAGCATGGGGTGTGTGCTGTCCATATATATTCTGTCTTTGCTCTCGGGGATGAGAGGGCCGGTGGCGGCGGCCCAGTACGCAAAAAGTCTCTCCCAGAAGGAACTTGAGATGCTCGGGGCCTGGTACAACAGGAGGAAACGAAGATATGAGCCCCCTTCACAGACCACTATGCACAGAGTTACAAGCAATCTGGACACGCGGGAGTTTCAGCCTGTGCTTGCCCGTTACTGCTCACAGCGGGTGCGTTTTGCCGAAGCTGTGGCCATTGACGGAAAGCGCATACGGGGAGCCAACAGAAACGGAGATGATCATTATGAAACGGTGACTGTGGTTGAGCATGGAAGCGGAGTGCCTCTTGGCAGTGTTGACTTCAGGGAGGAAGGAGCGGAGAGAGCCGCGGTGTTTGCGCTGCTTGAAGAGGTATGCGTTGAGGGGAAGGTGATTACGCTTGACGCGCTGCATACGACAGCAAAGACGGCAAAGACGATTGTCGAGAGCCACGGGGCGGATTTCGTGTTCACCGTAAAGGGCAACAGCGCCCTCGCGCACGAGCGTTTGAGTTCGCTTGAGTGGGAGCGCGACTCGGCGGGGCGTTTTACGGAGAAGGCGTCAAAGGACCACGGGCGCGTAGAGCAGCGTTCAATAGAAGTTATGAACGCTTATTTCCGTATGATTGATTATCCGCACGTAAAGCAGGTGTTTCGGGTGAAGCGCCGGACAAAAAACGTAAAGACGGGCGCGCGGAGCACAGAGTACGCTTACGGCATTACGTCAGTGGATGACAAAAGAGCGTCTGCCGAGCAGTTGCTTTCGTGGAACAGGGGACATTGGGCGGTGGAGGCGAAAAACCACTATATACGAGATGTTACCTTCGGTGAGGACGGATGCCGCTCGCGTGTGCGTTGCGCTCCGGCAAACAACGCGGTGTGCGCCAACATAGCGCTTGCGATTATATTCGGAAGGGGTTTCAGTACCGCGCCGGAGGCCATAAGGCATTTTGTTCTCAACAGAGAAGACGCTTTTGAGTCCTTGCTCGAAGCGGGTTAGGAATTACGTTCATATTGCCATGAAAACCTCAGATGTCACGGGAGCAGTTCGTCCAAAAGACGGCAACCTGTGTCTTCGGCGGGACTGTTAAGGTGCAATCAAGGTGTCTTGTGGTAAAAACTCAGAGTTCTTCGCGAAAAATCGCTTCCACCTCGATATTCCCCCCGAAATCCACTCGCAAGTACGGAATCACCGTGGCTTCCCGGATTCACGCGTTGAATCCTAGCAGGCTTCCGGTATACTTTCCTGCCTTTCGGTTTACCTTGTTTTTTTCCAGGGCGGCGTAGCTCAGGGGTAGAGCGGGGCTCTCATAAGGCCTGTGTCGGTGGTTCGAACCCACCCGTCGCCACTTCCCTACTCCTCTTTTTCCTCTTCGAAATCCAAAGAGGCGGAATTTATGCAGTACCTAAGCCCGGTGGGCCGAGGACCGTCCGGGAAAACATGTCCCAGGTGGGCGTCGCACTTTGAGCACAGAACCTCTGTTCTCGTCATCCCGTGGGAATGATCGGCCTTCTCAGTAACGTTCTCCTGCGAGGCGGGCTCCCAGAAGCTCGGCCACCCCGTGCCGGAATCGAACTTCTCTGAGAAGCGGAAAAGCTCCTGCCCGCAGCAGACGCAAGTGTACATGCCTTTTTCGTGGTGGTCGTGATACTTTCCGGTAAAGGCCCTCTCAGTGCCCTTCTTTCTCGTGACAAGAAACTCCTCGGGGGAGAGCTGCTCCTGCCACTGCTCGTCCGTCTTCTTTACCTTATCAGACATTCTCCGCTCACTCCCCGAGATCCTTCTTTGAATCCCAAGCCTTCCTCAAAAGGGCTGCCAGATTCTCTACATTACCGGAGACGACGGCTTTTTCAATCTCCCCCAGCTTTCCCGAAAAGCCGCGGATGGCGCCCAGCAGCGCCTCGCGGTTCTCAATGAAAATCCCGGCCCACATCTCGGGGGAGCTGCCGGCGATCCTGGTGAAGTCGGCAAGGCCCCCGCCCGAAAAATCAAAAAGGCTTCTGTCTTCTCTCCCGGAAGCCACCGCGCTTACGAGCGAGTAGGCGACCGCGTGGGGAAGATGGCTCACGAGCGCAAACACCTCGTCGTGGGATTCGGGATCCATCCCCACCACCTCGCTTCCGACAAGCGAAAAAAGCGTTTTCACCATGGATAGGGCTTCGGGACTGGTGCTTTCCACGGGAGTAACCACGCATCTCTTTCCCGAGAAAAGGCCTGGGTCAGACTCTCTCACGCCGGATGTTTCCTTTCCCGCGATGGGATGGGCTCCGACGAAACGGATATCTCCAAGTGCACTTTCCATTTCCCTTACTATGGAAGCCTTTACGCTTCCCACATCGCAGACCACCGTGCCGGGGGAAACGAATCCGGAAACTTCCCCGGCCACCTGCGCAATAGTGTCGACGTAGGTTGCAACAACGACTATTTCCGACCCCGATACGCCGGGTCCGATTTCTGAGGCGCCCGCGTCTGTGATTCCGTTCTCAACGGCGAAGCGAAGCGCCGCCGCGTCCCGCTCGACCCCGAAGACCTCACCTACTTCTCCTGATTCGCGAAGGGCCGCCGATAGGGAGCCGCCTATCAGCCCGAGACCTACAACCGTCACCTTTTCAAAAGTCATCTTCCGAGAATTCTCCCAAGCGATTCAATGAATTTTTCGTTTTCCCGCCCGAGGCCGAAACTTACCCGAAGGTGCGTCCGCAGCCCATAGCCGCCCACGGGTCTCGTTATGACCCCGTCGCGAAGAAGCGCCTCGTAAACCGGCATCGGATCCCTCTCGAGATCAACGAGAAAGAAATTCGTATGGGACTCCGTGTACCTGACCCCTAACTCGTCAAGCTTCTCGCGGAAATACTCCTTTGCCGTGCGGTTAAGCTTCCTTGAGCGAGCGACGTGTCTATCGTCGTCAAGCGCGGCGCAGGCCGCCGCCTGCGCTGCCGAGTTCACGTTAAACGGCTCCCTTACCCGGTCCATGTAGGAAACCGCCTCTCTTGACGCAACCCCGTAGCCGACTCTGAGTCCCGCAAGTCCGTAAATCTTGGAGAAGGTCCTCACCGTCACGAGCGATTCGCGGATCGAGTGGTAGCGAAGCGTGTCCGGATACTCGGGGTCGTCCACGTACTCGAAATAGGCCTCGTCAACGAGTATTATCACGTTCTCGGGAACCCGCTCGAGGAACCACTCGAACTCGTCCCTTCTCACTATCGTTCCGGTGGGATTGTTCGGGTTCGCAATGTAGATGATCTTCGTTTTCTCGGTCACCAGGGAAAGCATGTCCTCGAGGTCATGCGCAAGATCCGGCATCCGGGAAACTACATGCAAGCACCCGAGCGCCTGGGTAACAATCGGGTAGACGATAAATGCGTGGCGACCGTATATGGCCTCGTCCCCGGGCTCAAGAAAGGTTCTCGCGACGATCTCTATCACCTCGTTTGAGCCGTTGCCGATTACTATCGTGTCCTCGGGAACCCCGAGTTTCTCGGAAAGTTTCCGGCGGAGTTCAAAGCAGCCCCCGTCGGGATAAAGGTTAACCTTCGAGATGTGTTCTGAGAGAGCTTTCTTCGCAAGCGGGGAGGGACCCAGGGGGTTTTCGTTCGAAGCCATCTTGGCCGCGCCCTGGATTCCTAGCTCCCGCTCGAGCTCCTCGATGGGTTTTCCCGGAACGTAGGGAATAAGGTTCTTTACGCTTGCTCTTGGTTCCATGGTGGAGTTCGTCCGCCAAGCCACCGTCAGCCCGGCGCTCCAGAGGGGTAGGATCCCAGCACCTTGAGGAAAACGCAGCTGGCTTCCACCTTCTCAAGGGCCTCCCTTACCGCCTCATCCTCGCGGTGTCCCGAGAAGTCGGCGAAAAACACGTACTCCCACTGCTTGTCGCGCGCGGGACGCGACTCGATCTTGGTGAGATTTATGCCGGACTCGGAAAAAGGGAAAAAAAATGTTTTGTGAAGCGCTCCCGGCTCATCCTTGACGGAAAAGGCAATCGAAGTCTTGTCCTCTCCGCTCGGGGGAGATTGCTCCCTTCCCACCACCACGAACCGGGTCGTGTTGCGCGGGCTGTCCTCTATGTGGTTCTGTATCGTCTTCAGGTTGTATATCGATCCCGAGAACTCGCTTGCGATCGCAGCGACGCTCTTGTCCCTTGCGGCCATTTTCGCCGCCGCCGCGGTGCTCGGGGTCTCAACAAGCGCGGCGCCGTAGAGGTTTGCGGCTATCCATTTCCTGCACTGCCCGAACGCCTGGGGGTGGGAAGCTACGGTTCTCACTTCGCTGATGTCTCCGCTGAGGGAAAGCAGGGAGTGCTCGATGCGCTCGAAACACTCGGCAAAAATGCTGAGATCCCACTCGACAAGCATGTCAAGCACGTCCCCGACCGAGCCCTCGACCGAGTTCTCGACAGGCACTATGCCGAAATCGGCCCTCCTGCCGTGTACCTCCTCAAACACGTCCTCAAAGCTGGAAACCGGCAAAAACTCGGAGGAAGCACCGAATTTCCGGAACGCGGCCTGATTTGAAAAGCTGCCCTCGGGTCCGAGGTAGGCGACTTTCTCGTCGTGCTGAAGGGACCTGCAGCGCGATATCAGTTCCCTGAAAACAAAAAGAATGTCCTCGTTTGAAAGTGGGCCGGGATTGCTTCCCGTTACCTTTCTTTCTATCTCCCTTTCCCTGCCCGGGTCGTAAATCCCCAGAGAATCCGTTTTCTTGAGTCCGCTTACCTCTATCGCAAGCTCGGCCCGCCTGTTTATAAGTTCAAGCAACTTGGAATCAAGGGCGTCTATTTCCCTTCTTACGGCGGCAAGTTCTTTGTTGGGAGCCATTATGCAGTCTTAAGGAGAATATTTTGAGAAGAATAGCGAGGGGGCAGGGCAAAGTCAAATAGCCCGCGGGGGCAAAAACGGGACTTTTAGCCGCCTCCGTTCCCCCTTACGATCTTGGGCTCCGCAAGCGTTCCCTGAACCCTCCCAGAGAAGATGCCGTCGGCCCCCTTGGGACCCAGAAAACCGCCGACAAGAGCGAGCTTTACGTCCTCGGGAGAAGGCCTGAACGTAACGGAGAGATCCAGAGCGGCTCCCTTTCTTAACCGAAGCGGAGACGGGGCTTTTCCCTCCGCCTGCAGGGACAACTGCGGGTTCGTGAGGGAGAACTTCTCGATACGCGATTCAAAGCGGTTGGCAGTGCCGCGAAGCACCACGCTAAGGTTTCTGTATTCCTCCCCCACCTCAAATCCCTGCACCTTGTCCACGGCAACCGAAAGAGAAGGGGAGGATACGAGGTACTCCATCTTGGAAATCCCTCCGCTTTCTCCCTCTCCAAGAAACTTTATTGTTCCGTCTACCTTCCCGCTGACGGAGATTCCCCCGTCCCCCAGAAAAAGACGCGAAACGGTAGAAGATTCAACGGAATTTATGTCCACCTCTGCGCTTGTAACACTTTTTTTCTTCGTGTTCTGCGAAACCTTGCCGTCTATTTTCCCGCCGTAGGCGTTAACGGAAAAGGAAATCCGGGTGTCGTCGGAAAAAATAACGGAGAAAATCCCGGCGCTAACCCTGGCTCTGTCAATCACAACCGATTCTCTCTCCCCAAGGATCACATGGACGTCCCTGAGTTCAATCGAGGAAAGGCCCTTCAGGTCCGCATCGCCTATCAGAACCGGAACCGGGGTGCTGTCCTGTATCTCGAAGACGACCCTTCTTTCAACCGAGTCCCATGGAAACCCGAGGAGAAAGAATATCAGAAGGAACGTGAAGAAAATCCCGATATAGAGGCGGACAGAGATTTTTTCCGGCATTTTGATCCTGGTGTTTATCTTCATCCTTTTCTCCGATCACGATTCGCTGAAAGAAAAAGTAGACAGGCGGAACGAGACGTCGGTCAGGTTCGGGTTGTCGAACCTGGTTTTTATCCTGAGATCCGAGACCTTGAGTATGGTCTTGCTTTTCTGAAAGGCATAGAGGACGTTAAGCACCCTCGGGAAAGGCACCTTGTTTATCCTTACCAGAACCGCTCTTTCCCGCTTTATCCCCTTTCCCCTAGCCGACGGGTTGGTTCCTTTTATGGAAAAAGAGCGGCGGTCTATGCCGTTTCTGATAAGCGCCTTCTCCGCAACCGAAATAAGCGCCTCCCTCTCCTCCTTCGTCGAGCCGCTGACCTTGGCCAGAAGATCCCTTGAGTAGCGGTATTCCTCCTTGATAGCTCTCATCTCGTTTAACTCAAGCCTCATCTGGCTGACCTCGCTTCTCACGGCAGAACCCCCGGGGAAAACCGCTCTGTAAACAGAGAAGAGTATGAAGACCGCCAGAACCGCAGCGGCTATCTTAAGGGCTCGGATGTCCCTCGGGGAGAATTCCCTCCTGTCTATGAGGCCCCTTACCCTCCGCACGAGAGGCTCTATTCTCTGCTGAACAACCCCGAAAAACGATTTAAGCCCCCGCACCAGTTTCTGCATTAGTTCCTTCATTTTCACCTGACGACCATCGATATCTCGAATTTCAGGCTGTTGTTAACCGCCTTTCCGACCTGTCCCATCTTAACCTGGGTGAAGCTGCCGGATTCCAAGAAGGCTTTCTCTATCGACGCTATCTCCTCGTAGGAATCGCTCTTGCCCCATATCTTGGCCTTGCCCCCGTCTTCTATCCTTATCTCGTCAATAGAGAAACTCACGTCTTTAGGAACGGCAGCGGAAACTGCCGTCAGCACCTCAAGCGGGCTGTGAGACCCCCTTACCTGCTTAAGTATGTCAAGCTTGCGGTTGATGACCTCAAGCCTCCCCCTGTAGAAAGCGACCGGGTCCTGTGTCCCGGCGGCTCCTGGAAACTCCTTCCTGAGATCCATCTCCATCTCCGAGCGTATGGAACTCATCTTGCCCTTGGCGGAAACCACCTCCGTCACGCGCCCGAAGACAACCACTAGAAGCAGGGCGGCGCAAAGGGCGACGGGAACCCGAAACTCCTTTAAGAGGTCCTTGACCATCCCCCGCGGTCTGTATCTGTCTCTCCTGAGGTTGAACCTCCCCCCCTTGCCGGAGGAGCTTCCGTAAAGTGCAAGAGCATAAGCCTTTGCGAAAAAAGGAGAGTCTTTATGGCCGAGCTGCTCTATGAAAATTCTCCTCACTTCCCGGCCGAGCTGCTCAGTGAGTTTTTTCACGACTCCCTCTACCTCGCATATCCCGCCCATAAGAACAAGGCTCTTTATCTCCTCCCCAGTCTCCCCCTCAAAGTAGCGCGCGGTGTTTCTTATCTCCTCCGCGATGAAACGGCAGCTTTCAAGAAACGCATTTCTTTTCTCCTCATCGCCGTTTACCTGGCGCAGGTCAAGGGTATCGGCGGCAAGGGCCTTCTTCATTCTCTTGACGGCATCGTCGCAGTTCCTCACCCTCCTGAGCCCCCTCTCGTCAAAAAACGAGAAATTGAGGTGGTCCTGATCGGCATCTATAAGGAGAAGGGGTCTCGGCTCGCCAAGAAGATCTCCCAGCGAGGAAAGCGCAACCGGGGTGAAAGTCACCTGGTCTGGATCCACTCCCGACCTATGCAGAGAACCAAGGTATTCTTCAAACACCGCCCTCTCGAAGGCCGGAACGATGATCTCGGCTCCTTCAGGTCCCTTGACCTCATGGTAGCCGGACAGTACATCCTCTCCAAGAGCGAACCCGGTCGAGTTCTCAAGCTCGAAGCGATAAACCCCCTTAAGCTTTTTTGAATCCGAGAAGGGAAACTTGAGAACCCTGAGAAGAAGTGGAGAAAAACTGATTCCGGTAACGGCCCTTGTGCCGAGGGAAATCTCATTCTTGAAAAAGGCCGGTATGCCGCTGTCCTCAGGCCCTCCGTCAAAAGAAGCTTTGTGGGTTTCAGTCCCCTTGAGACCTCTTCTTACGGTTACGGTCCTGACCTTTCCACCGGAAAAATCGACTCCGATAAATCCACCTAGCATCTTAAAGGTACGAGGATTATCCCCTCGCCTGCCCCTCCGCCGCTCTGGCGTCAAGTTCCATCGGCATTATCACGTTTACGTAGCCATCCTGCTTTTCACCCTCCTCACAGGGAACTAGGTACACGGGGTTTTTGTGGCCCGAGAAGCCGATTATTACCTCTGGTGATCCCACCGCATCAAGGACATCCTGAAAGTAAGTGAAGTTGAAGCCAAGCTTCACATCGTCCCCTGAATACTCAACCGGTATGCTTTCCTTTCCCTCCCCGGTATTAAGGTAGGCACCGAGAAGCAAGGTTCCTTCCCCAAAAGCCATCTCCACAAACCTTCCCCCGCCTCTCACGTTGTCTGCGGAAAAGAGGGAAACCCTCCTGAGCGCAACCAGCAACTTGGAGGCGTCGACCGTGACTGTGTTTTTCGTCGAGACGGGAACCACCTGCATGTAGTCCGGGAACTCCGCATCGATTACCCTGGAAATAAAAACGAGGTTCTCATCGTTTAACTCAAAGACAAAGAAGTTTCCGCTGCTCCCGATCCTGACTTCCTTCGAGAGGCGGAGAAGCCTTCTTATCTCCATAACCGCCTTTTTGGGAACCAGAATATCCTTTGGCAGGTTAAGGCCTTCTATTTTCTCATCAACATAGCTAAGCCTGTGGCCGTCGGTGGCGACGAGCCTGAGAGTCTGCTCTCCCCTCTTCTCGAAAAACACCCCGGAGAGGCTTCTTCTCATCTCATCATCGGAAACGGAAAAAACCGTCTTGGATATTATTTCCTCAAGCCTCTCGGATGAAATCTGGAAAAGGTTTTCTGACGAAATCTCGGGTATTCTGGGGAAATCATCGGCCGCAAGCCCTGCTATCTTGAAAGAACCTGAGCTGGTGACCACCTCTATCCAGTTGTTCTCGGTAGCGGTAACCGAAATTTCCTCCTCCTCCCTGATCTCCCTGACAAGATCCGAGAGAATTCCGGCGGGAACCGCCATCTTGAATTCTCCTTCCGTCTGAGCATCGCAGAAAACGGTAGCTGTATTTTCAAGATCGGTGGCTTCCAGAAACAGACCCTTGTCTGTGGAACTCATAAGAACGTGGGATAGAATTGGCATGGTTGTCCTTTTCTCCACAACCCCCTGGATCATTCCTAGCTTTCTTGAAAAATCTCCGCCTTTGATTTTAAACATCATCTTGAGAAAAAAACCTCCAATCTCGGGAAACTACAGAAAACCCTTCTTTCCCATTATGTATGAATATGCTTATCAAGAGATAATAACCATTTTTCCACCACAAAACCATAAATTGCGAACATCAGAGCTTTTCTACTGCTACTTCTGTTTTCTGCAAGTTTAAAAGTTTTTTTAGCAGTCGTAGTAGTAATTGCTGTGAAAAAGGTGAAATCAGTGAAATCGCCTGAAACATCTGCACTTTTCGATATTAAGGTGTGTTTATAATCCCTCTTTTTCCCAACAGATATTCACACCCCCTCTTCTTGCTCTTCTTCTGGCTGTGCGGAAACAAGGTTTTTTGCACAGCGTTTTCAGTTTTCTCTGACAGGGTTGTCTCTGGGTTGGTTCAGGACGTGATGAAATTCTCAAGAATGGCCGAGATAGCCACAACCGCGTTTGAGACCGAGGGATCCTTTCCGGTCTTTTTTTCAACGTTTTTTACTGCGTGGACCACGGTGGAGTGGTTTTTTCCGCCGAACTTGTTTCCTATCTCCGGGAACGAGGAGGATGTGTATTTTCTGGAGAGAAACATAGCTATCTGCCTGGGTTCGGAGACTTTTTTCTGTTTCTGGTTGGATTTAAGGTCCTTCACGGTCAGGTCGAAGAAGGTGCTTACCTCCTTCTGGATAAGCTCTATAGTTATTATCTTCGGCGTTTCTTTTTTCACCAGATTGCTGAGAAGTTGCTTCGCCAGTTCAAGAGTTATTTTCTCCCTGAACATCCTCGAGTAGGCAAAAAGCTTGTTCACCGAGCCTTCAAGTTCCCTTATGTTGGAGAGAACGTTCTGGGCGACAAAGGAGGCAACTTCGCTTGGAATTTCGATTTTTTCCTCCTCGGCCTTTTTCTCTATGATGGCTATCTTGGTTTCCACTTCCGGCGGCTGTATGTCGGCCGTCAGGCCCCACTCAAACCTAGATTTCAGGCGCTCCTCGAAGTTCTTCATCACGCTCGGGGGCTTGTCGCTGGTTATGACTATCTGCTTTTTCGCGGTGTATAGGGAGTTAAACGTGTGGAAAAACTCTTCCTGCGTGCTGTCTTTCCCGGCGATGAACTGTATGTCGTCTATCAGCAGAACGTCGCAGTTAAGCCTGTAGAGGTTCCTGAACTTGTCCATCGAACCCGTTTTTATGCTCTGCACCACCCCGTTTGTGAAGTGCTCGGCGGAAATACAGAAGGTATTCAGGCGGGTTCCGTACTTTTTGAGTATGTGGTTTCCTATGGAGTGGAGGAGGTGGGTTTTTCCCAAGCCCACTCCGCTGTGTATGAAGAGCGGGTTATAGGCCATTCCCGGGTTCTCCGCTATGGCGTAGGAGGCGGCGTGAGCGAACTGGTTGCTGGGCCCGACGACGAAATTGTCAAACGTATTGGATGAACTGAAAAAGCTCGCCGTCTGAGGATCGTGCGGTTCCGCACTTCTCCCGTTGTCCAGGGTTCTGTTTTCCTTGGTTTCCCGGATCCTGGATTTCTCTTCTCCCGCGTCTATGGTTACTTCGAAGCCCTCTTTTCCATATAAGCTGCGGGCAGTGTCATTTATCAGCTGCAGGTAGTGGTTTTTCACCCAGAGGGCCTGAAAGTGGGTTTTCGCTTCGAGCGTCACCATCTTTCCCTCGATCTTGGCGACTTTTACGGAAAACAGCCAGGAAGGGGGGAAATAAAGGTCTTTCTTTACGCCGTCGAGAACGGCGTCCCAGTCAAATTCTGTTTTTTGTTCCGATTTGTAGTTTTCAGCAGCTAGGTTGTCGTGCGCAACTTCCTCTGTCTTTTTCAACAGCTCTTCTCCTGAAAAGCAAAGAACAACCTGAACACAGGCACTTCAGAAAAGATCCCGACCCACCCTTCGGAAAGTGGAATTTAATTGTAATTACATCGGTTTTTCGTGTCAAGAAAAAACAGTCCTCCACACCCCCCTGAAACCCCGTTTTCGTGCCTGTGGACGGGGAGAAAAAAATTTTTCAGACGCACCGGCTAAATTGACACGCAACCGTGTTTACAATACAATTTTTAATCACAAATGGGTGAAGAAGACGCCTTGAGATTTTTGGCCGACAGGTTCAAGGCTACTCAGAAAGAAGTTTTGACGGGGATAGGGGACGATTCCGCTGTTGTAAAAATCAGAGACAAAGCATGCCTTGTCGCCTCGACCGACACTCTGGTTGAAGGCGTTCATTTCCGCCTGGAAACTCAGACCCCTAGGCAGCTTGGCAAAAAAGCGGTCTGCGTTGCCGTAAGCGATATAGGGGCGATGGGAGCCGTGCCGAGGTATCTTCTCTGCTCCTTAGGCTGCAGGAGTGCGGACTCAATGGAGTTCATAGAGAATCTCTCGGAAGGAGTGGAGGAGGGCTGCCGGGAGTTTGAAGTCTGTCTTATCGGGGGGAATCTCTCGGAATCCCAAACCGTTTTCATAAATATGACGGCGCTTGGGGAAGTACCAGTGGACGATATCGTCCAACGCTCGGGGGCTTCCGAGGGAGACGATATATACGTGACCGGAACGCTGGGGGCTTCCGCCTTGGGCCTGAGGGTGCTGTCGGGTGATTGCGGGATTGACGGATGCGAGGGGTTTGTTTCGAGGCACATCGAGCCCACGCCCCGCCTCCGGGTAGGCAGGATGGTCGCAATGCACGGGATAGCCTCTTCAATGATAGACGTAAGCGACGGGCTTTTCTGCGATCTTGAGAAGCTCACTTCTGAGCACGGACTGGGGGCCGAAGTAAGCCTTGCTGATATTCCGCTTTCCCCAGGCTTCCTTTCCCTCTGCGCCAGGTTCTCCGAGGACGGCTACCGCCTTGCGCTCTCGGGAGGAGAGGATTACGAGCTTCTTTTCACGTCTTCCGCGCAGAACCGAGCCTCGATAGAGGAAGTTTCGCGTCTCTGCGGGGTTGCTATCTCGAAAATCGGCTCTGTCACCGCCGGGCGGAAAATAAGGTTTTTTGACGAGGGGGGAGAGGAGGTTTTTTACGATACCGCGGGGTTTGAGCACTTCTGCTGATTCATCCACGGGGGTAAGATTTCTTGGGCGAAAATTTCATTCTGATTCTTTTTTTGCTTTGCTGCTCTGCGTTTTTCTGCTTCAGCGAGGGGGCGCTTTTCTCCCTCAGCCGTCCGCAGAGAGAAAGCATATCGAAGCAGGGGGGCAGGGTCTCGGCGGCCATAGAAAAGCTCCTTGCCAATTCTCACAAGCTCATAACCACCGTTCTTCTGGCCGACGAGATTTTCAACATAGCCTACTCAAGCATAATAGGCCTTACGGCGAGAAGGTATCTTCAGGACACCCCCGAGCAGACAGTCGCCCTTATCTCTTTGGCCATAGCGTCTCCCACGCTCCTTGTGTTCGGGGAGATAGTTCCCAAAACCGCCGGGGTGAAGTTCCCGAGGACAATCTCGAAGGCGGTTGCCCTTCCCCTTTATTCTTTCCACGTCGCGGTTACCCCGATCAGGTGGGCAATACTGTTTGTCTCCGGTTTTTTCATAAGGGCTTTCGGGGCTGACCTCGGGCACCGCGCGCAGGGAAACAATATTTCCTCTGACGAGCTTGAAATCCTAGTGGGAATGGGGAGGGACGAGGGGGTGCTCAACGAAGTGGAAAAATATCTCGCCGACGGCTTTTTCAAGCTTGAGGACCTGCCCGCCCACAGCATAATGACTCCCGCCATAGACTGCTTCACTCTTCCCCACGACATCGAGGTGAGAGAGGCCGTGGGTCGGGTACGCCAGATGGGTCGCTCCCGGACCCCGGTTTACGAGGAGGAGAGGGACAACATAGCGGGCGTTCTCTACGGCAAGGATCTTCTTAAGTGGAACTTTACCGAGCACAATGCCGCGGCGACCGTGAGCGAGTGCCTCAGGAAACCTTATTTCATCCCACGCTCCAAGCCCGCGGGGGCGCTTCTGCGCGAGTTCCAGATGCACAGGATACACATAGCGATAGTGGTTGACGAGTACGGAAGGTTCGACGGGCTGGTGACCATGGAAGACATACTGGAGGAGCTTTTCGGAGAGATAGAGGACGAGAGGTCGGTGCCCGACAAGGCTGCTCCCGCGGTCCGCGAGGGTGCAATTACGATTCCCGGGGGAATGAAGATAGAGGAATTCAACGACGATTATCTTTTCTCGGTTGCGCGCTCCGCGGGGCTTGAGAACCTGGGAGAAATACTGGAAGAGGCCGTGATCCCGCTTCGGATGGAAAACGAGACTATGGGCGGTTTCGTGTTCGATCTCTTCGGGAGGCTGCCCGCCGAAGGGGAAAAAATAGGGTTCGGCGGACTGGTTTTCACGGTAAAGAGCAGGGAGGGAAAAAGGATTTCCGAGATAAGAGTTGATGTAAAGAAGGAGGCCGAGAGCAATGTCCATTGAACTTGTGGTTCTTCTGATTTTGCTGTTTCTGATTCTGCAGGCCTTTTTCGCCGGTTCTGAAATAGCCCTCATCTCATGCGACAAGATAAAGATGAGGTCCCTTGCTGATGACGGCTCCGCCGCCGCGGGGCTCGTTCTTGACGCTTACTCGAAAATCGAGACCTTCATCGGCACCACACTCATAGGGGTTAACCTTTCGCTCATAATAAACACCCTGGTGCTCACCTTTTATTTCGAGGAGACTTTCGGGCAGCGAAGCGGCCTCTACACCGTCGCCGTTCTTTCCCCGCTTATCGTCGTTTTCGGCCAGGTGGTTCCCAAGGCGGTCTTTGAGAGCAAGCGGAACTCCATAGTGCTCTGGATCATATATCCGCTCTGGGTTTTCTCCAGGCTTTTTTACCCGGTGCTTTTCTTCGTCAATCTCTTCACCCGGGGGATATTGAGCCGCCCGGGCAGGAATATGAGTTCCATAACCCGTGAGGAACTTGAGGACGTGATGGAGGAGGACGAGAACAAGCCGAGTTCTGACTACAAAAGAAGGGTTCTTCGGAGGATTTTCGGCTATTCCGAGACCACGGTCGGGGAGATAATGATCCCACTTGTCAAGGTGGACGCGCTTGAGAGAAGATCCACGCTCCGGGATGTAAAGAGGCTCATAGCGGAAAAAAGCCACTCGAGAATCCCGATTTTCAGCGACCGGGTCGACAATATAACCGGCATACTCAACTCGTTTTACGTTCTTGGCGAGCAGGATCTTGACAAAAGCGTGGAGCAGTACGCCCTTCCTCCCTTCTATGTTCCGGAATCAAAGCTTGTGAACGAGGTTATGGATGAGATGAAGGGGGGGCGCGCGGGAATGGCCGTGGTGGTCGACGAATACGGGGGGTCGGTCGGAATAATAACCCTCGAAGACATAATTGAAGAAGTGGTGGGGGAAATAGAGGATGAATACGACACCGGGGAGACCCCGTGGAGAAAGCTTGGCGTCGGACAGTATCTCATAGATCCCACAGTGGAGATAGAACGTCTTAACGACGGTCTCGGCCTCGCCATTCCGGAAGGTGAGGACTACGAGACACTGGGGGGATTTCTTCTTTACAAATACGGGTCGATTCCCGCTCCTGGAACCGTGATAGTTCTCGGGAAAAAAACGTTTACAGTGGTTTCTTCAACCGTTAGGATGATAAGCGAAGTTCATCTGCGGGTGGAAAAGTAGAGTCCTTCTCCGAGTTTTTCGCCACTGAAAGCCAATGTGGAGAACAGTAAAAACAGACGGCTTTGTTTGAGATTAGCACATGGAGGACAAATCGCGCGTACATGCATTGGTCCTGCCCCGGACGGGGTTCTGCAAGACCGATTCGCTGGCGCTTGCCGCGGCGGTGCTTGGACCTCTTGCGGTCTACGTGCTTACCTTGTCCCACGGCGTAGCCCTTGAAGACGACGGGCTGTTTCTAATGGCGGGTGCTCACCTTGGCATAGCGCACCCTCCGGGCTACCCGATCTACACTCTTATTCTTCATTTGTTCATGCAGCTGCCGTTTGGAACTCCGGCCTTTCTGGGACATCTTTCAAGCGCCGTTCTGGGAGCGCTCGCCTGCGGCGGGGTTTATCTCTGTGCGAGACTGCTTGGCGCGGCCGCGCTTCCAGCTCTTGCGGCCGCATGGCTTTTCGGCGTCTCAGAGCACGTGTGGTCCCAGTCCATAGTAGCAGAGGTTTACTCCCTGAACTCGTTGTTTTTCTTTGCGATCTACGCACTCCTGCTCTATGGATTGAGAGGCAAGCAGCGCCTCTGGGCCCTGATCGCGGCGGCGGCCCTCTACGGAATGAGCCTCGCTAACCACTGGCCTCTTATGATACTGGCGGCACCCGGTTTGTTTCTTCTGATTCTCCCCGCCGGAAAGGCAATGTTTCGCCGGCTGCCGATGCTTTTCAGCGTTGCTGCCCTGGGAGCGGCGGTTCCCTACGTATGGATGTTCCTTAGGGCCCAGCAGAACCCCAAGATCAGCTTCTACGGTTCCATGAACGGCTTGGGAGACCTTTGGTATCACATCAACCGCAAGGGCTACTCCCATTTTTATGGTTCCGCTCCTAAATGGGAGGATAATTTCGAGTTTCTGCGGTGGTTCGGCGGGGAAGCTATGTGGCAGTTGACCCTCCCGGCTTTCTTGCTGGCCTTACTGGGGCTTGCGGTTCTGCTGCGCAGGCGGCAGTTGGCGGCAGCCGGTTCGGGGCTACTGGTGTTTCTCTCGCAAAGCCTCGTTCTAATCATTCTGACTAACTTCAGTTTCAACTATATACAGATTGGAATTTTCCGTCCCTACTCGCTTGTCTGCTACGGGCTGCTCGCAATATGGTCAGCGGTGGGGTTTCAGGTGCTTCTGGATTATCTGGGCCCGCGGTTGCACCCGGACCAGGGCCGGAGACCGACCCTTCAGGTTGCCTTGGCCGCCGTTTTGAGCCTGGCAATGGTGGCTTTTTCCTTACAGGAGAACTGGCGGAAAAACGATCGCTTCGCAGATGACTTCCCAGAAAAGTACGCGGAGATGATATTCGGCCATATGGGGCCGGATGCGATAATGCTGGCATCCAACGACTTGGAGACCGGGGTGCTGGGCTATTACCACTTTGTCGAGAACCGCCGCCAGGACATCACCCTTACGCATAGGTCGGGGTTCGTTTACAATAAGCAGTCCAACCGCCCTCGCATGCCCCAGAAAGAAAAGCGAAGAACCCTGCGGGAGTTTATCAGTAAAACTGATGGCCCGGTCTTTTTTTCCTCCGGCACCCGTCGGGATTTCTGCCCGGGTTGCGAAGTAAGGAATTACGGGTTCATAAAGAAAGTCTTAAGGGACGGAACTCCGCGCACAGAGCGTCTGCTGTATAGCGCTAAAGGAGAACAATACTTCAAGGAGTTATTATCGCGCGAGCCTGCTGATGCCTGGGAGCAGTACGTGAAAAACAACCTGCTCAAACTTTACGGGGAATACCTTGGCAAATCCATCATCGTTTCCAACAACCCGAAATGGCGGGGGCGGGTAGAGCACCTGATACAGCTTGCAGAGCAGGATTTCTATAGCCTCACGAGCATGATGGAAGCGGTATTTCACCGATGGGATGCAAGGTACCTTGATCTGGCTAAAGGCTGGGCGAAACAGGCAGAACACCTCGGCCCCCCCGCTTTATTGAAAAGGGATGACAAGGCCAAGTTTCTCTATCTTAAGGGATTCGTGCTTTTTCAGAGTGGCGACAAAGACGCTGCCATTTCAGTGTTTAGAGAGTCGGTAGCTGTCTACAACAACCCGGAGAACATGTCCAAAAAGATGCTCAAGAAACTCGAAGAAACCGCCGATCAATAATCGGTTGTCGTCAAGCAAAAAACCGATTTCCCAAAGAAAACCTGGTGTTTTTGCAGGAGGCTGTGATTAAAAAAACCGTCATCCCTCGCGAAAGGTCCAGCGGGAGTTCAGATAATAATTAACCAAAACCCCTGGGGCAATTCCTACCGCTTGAAGTAATACGGGCAGGACTTTCGGGAAAAGCATTGATAGAACAACAAAGACCGTGTAGCTGAGCAACAGCGTTATCAGGGAAACGATTATGAATTTAAAACCCCTTACGGATTTGCGGCTTGTCATAACGCGGTCACCGAAAGTCCAGTAGTTATTCATCAGGAAGTTTGAAATGATGGAAGCCAATATGGCCGTCGGTGACGCAAGGAATTTGTGAAGTCCCAACTCAATTAGTAGCAAGAAGGAGCCGAGGTTGACAACGACCCCGCAGATGCCCACAAGGGAAAACTTGATGAAGGTAAGGTGGTTTCTCAGGCGCAGCAGTAGCACGTTGAAGAAAAATTCAAGCATGTTAAACATACCGAGTTTGGTTTCTCCACGCTCACGGTCGCGGAAATGAATCGGTTCTTCAACGACCCGCGCCCCGCAGCTGAGCAGTCTGTGCAGCAGTTCCACCTGAAACACGTAACCCCGGGCCTGGACACTCTCAATTTTCGCTTCTCTTAACTTGTCCGCTTTTATGGCCTTAAACCCCGCGGTGCAATCCGAAACCCCTTTCAGACCGCCTATCCATCTGGCCAGGCGGTTCCCCCAGCGGGACAACAGTCGTCTTCTGGCATGCCATCGTTCATCGAGCGATCCACCCGCGACATAACGGCTCCCTATGGCTACATCCGCTCCGCCTGCGATCCGGTCAAGCAGTCTGCCCGCAACGGCGGGATCATGGGAGAAATCGGCATCCATCTGTACTATAACGTCGGCACCGAGGGTATCTATGGCGTGGGTGATTCCCCGTACGTAGGCATCTCCCAATCCACGTCGCTTGCCTTGAAGCAGGTGAACGCGACCGTCAACCTTTTCCATGAACTCTCGGACCAGATGAGCTGTACCGTCAGGACTTTCGTCGTCAACGATAAGAAATGCCACATCCGGGTCTCCGTAGAGTTCCGTAAGTTGGCGCAATAGGGGGTTTATATTTAACGCTTCGTTGTATGTGGGAATAACGAAGCATGTTCTTACGTCACGTATATCTTGATTCAACTAGACAACCTCGCTGCACAACACAGATTTATAGAAAGATACAACAACAGCACCTTTTTCCCTAAACACCGCCAATCAATTTGTTTGCGATAAAAGATACCGGGTAGAGGTTCTGCCGGAAGCAGAAACCGATCGCATCAATAATGGCGAAGAGGTGCCTGTAGCGTGCCACCTCGCAAAAATGATAAACAACTTTCCGCGTCAGTGAAGAGGCTGTTCCCGCAGAAGTTCCTTCGCTATCAGTTTTCTGTATGATTCAAGCGGCTGGATCCCGTGTATCCTGAGTTCTCCGAGGTAAAGGGTGGGGACGCCGAGAACCAGATTTTCCCGGGCGCTTTCCATGTTTTTCTCTATCCTCTCTGAAAAGACCCTCCCCCGAAGGGACTCTGAGAGTTCTTCGGCACTGAGACCTGCCCTCTCGCCCGCCTCGAGAACGGTCTTGAGAAGACCTATGTTCTTCCCCTCCCTGAAATAGGCCGTGTAGCAGGCCTTGTGAAACTCGATGAACCTGTCTTTTTCTTTCGCAAACTCCGCTCCCTCAAGACAGAGCCTAGAATTGGTTACGAATCCCGGGAGCTTTATCTCAACCCCGGCCTCGGCGGCCACGTTCTCGAGGGTCTCCGAGATGCGGACGGTTCTCTCCGTCTTTTTCCGCCTTTTCCCCTCGGCAGGGTATTCGGGGTGGATCTCCACGCCGAGCCACTCCGCCTCGAGGCTGAACTCCCTTGCTAGGTCAAGCACCCTTTCGGTGGCAAGAAAGCAGAAAGGGCAGATGTAGTCGTAGTAGAGAAAGATCTTCACGTTCTTATTAAGGATACACGGGTGCGGTTTTTTCGGAAAGAGAAGACTTCTAATAGGGTCAGGTCTTTTTTATACACCTTGGACTACAGCATCGGTCGGCGGCGGGAATTTCACTTCTAGGAAAAAAAACGACTGCCCGAATCATATCTCAAACTTTGCGGTCAGGAACAATGTGCGCCCCAGGATCGAATCCAGGTACAGTATGTGATTCTCATCAGAACCGGGGCGGGACTGCCCCTCGTTTCCGATATTCAGAACGCCTCCCGTGAGTTCGAACCAGTTAAAGCCGAAAGCGTTTCTCCAGCTAAGCGCGATATCGTGTCCCACCCACCTTCTGAAGGTTTTTGTGTCGGTTTCGTTCCGGAAGGACGTAACCGCGTGCGTGTTCCACTGCACTGTCAGGTCGTTGCGGTCTGCGCGGAGCAGAACGTGAATGCGGTTGCGCGGAATGTCTCCGGGCTGCGTCTCCCCTCCTACGCGTCTTTCGTAATTCGTTATCCTGATCCAGTTGGCATTGAGCATGAAATTCGCCAGGTCGGTTTCCAGGTCGCCGCCGAGCCGGGCCGTGAACCCGTCCATGTCAGTCTCTCCGCTGTTGGTAAGCGGGTTGCGGATTTCTGTTAATCGACCGTCAGAACGCATAACGCTCAGCCCCGGATACTCGTTAAGCCTCCCGCTTCTCTCCAGGCTGATGACGAACTGCGTGTTCAGCGTGGTAGGTGTTTCCTGAAGGCGGAGGCGGAACCAGTCGAAGTCGGCCGAAAACGGACCCCAGCCTGCGGAGACGCCGGCGCCAAGGCTTTCGGCCTCGTCCGGTTCAAGTTCCGGGTTGCCGCTCGTGACCACCCGCACCTGGTCCCTGGGACAGTCGGGAGTCGGTGTGTCCGCATCGCATACATATGGGTAATAAACGAGTTCTTCCGCGTGTAGTGCCGAAAAGCTGGGCGCTCGTGCCCCCCCGCTCCACGATGCGCGCAGCGCAATATTGGGCACTACGCGGTAAAGCGTCGCTATTCTGTGCGAAAACGCTCCCCCGACATCGTCAAAATCATCGTGGCGAAGGGCAAACGACACGTCCACCGCACCCCCCAGAGGCACCAGAATATCGCCGAAAGCCGACAGGCGCCGGCGATCGGCCTCAAGCGACAGCGAAGATCCCCCCAAGACATCATCCGCGTCAACCGGTTCACCGCTAAGATTGAAATTTTCCTCGGAAGAGTCTATGTCTTCTTTGGCGATCTGCAGACCGGCGCTCCAGCGAAGCTTGTTGCCCATAAGTTCAAACAGCGGGCCGTCAAGCTCCACCCCGGCATCGACATACTCAGTTTTGTATCTCTCTTCGCTCCGCACGCTGCTTTCCCTGATCGCGGCCCTGTGCCTTTCGTCGTCGGAAAGAGGATTCCGGAGGTTGTAATCTCCGCTTTCAATAGCGGCGTCTATTACGGGTTCGTTAATGAACGTGCGGCCATCTACGCCGTAGTCCCAGCGGTTGTAGTGAACATAGCCGTCATATCTTATGTTGTCTTTAATATCCCCCCGCACCCCCAGCGCAATGTCGTATTCTTCAAGATCCGTATCCCACTTGCGGTTTCCGTGTCCCAGGAAACGGTGGCCGACCGTGATATGCTCGGGGAAATTGCTTTCGTCAAGACCTTCAAAGTTCCCACTTTCAATCAGGCTGTTTCTCAGCGCCTCGTCCGGCGCGATGCCAAAAACGTTAGGGTCTGGCGCATACAGCAGACCCAATTCTTCCTTGGTCGCGCGCCCCTCAATGTATATATCGGCCGCATCGGCGAGCGGATAACTGAAATTCAAAAACGCACTGTCATTCTGCCTGCGCACGGAGTGCCACGCGATATCCGCATAGGCAAACCCGCAGACGGTACCGAAAAATCTGCCCGGGGGATCCGTAAGTTCCCCCGTATACACGCTTTCATCGCAGTCGCCGAGGGGCCCCGAGACGAATCCTCCGTCATTTTTTCTCAGGAAAACCGTGTTGCCAAGAGGCGACACTCCTTCGGTGTCGGCGAAGGAACCTCCCGGTGTGTATCTGGCGCGGCTGTAGTCGCGGTCGGCGTCGCGGACCTCGTCCCGCCGGAAGATGTCCGCCCCGACGGTCAGATTCCCCTCTCCGACCCTTGTGCCCCAGAGAACGCTTAAGTGTTCGGAATCAGCGCCCTCACCGCGGGGACGCCCGGCGTTTAACTGAATCTCGAGGTCTTCATAGCCTTTCCTGAGAACTATATTTACGGTGCCGCTGATCGCTTGCCCGCCGTGGAGGGCGCTTGTGCTGTCGCTGAAGATTTCAATGCGTTCGACAGCCGAGATCGGAATGGTGTCCGTGTCAACCCCGGAGTCTGCGACTCGCCGCCCGTTAACCAGGATCAGAGTGCGGTCTCCTCCAAGAACAAATGGTCTTCGGAGACCGAAGCTGTTAAAAGCTGACCGATTCAACAGGTCGGTTACCCTCTTTACGCCTGAGAGCTCAATGTCCTGCCGGGTGATAATTTTCACGGGATGCAGGCTGCCGGATATCGCCTCGGAATAAGGCCGATTGCCGACAAGGCTCCCTTCTTTTGCGGCCGCGTCCCAGGCCATGGAGTGGCCCGTTGCCAGGATAAGCAGTGCGAGAATAATATTCCAGGGTGCAGTTTGGTTAATTGCCTCACGAAACTTATGAATCATTTTTTTCACTCCTTTTTTGCCGCTTGAGCTTCCGGAACCTGTCTGTAAGGGCGTTTCTTGCCCCCCGAACCCGCGTGCGCCCATTGCCCAAGAAATCGCCGCAAGACCGGCCAGCTTTTAAAACCCCGGCACTTACGGACATAAATCAAGCCAGAACCCGAATTATGAAAGCTATTCTATCTTAATTTCGTTTTTAACACCAACTAGGTATTATCAATCGGTGAAAATTAAAATCTGCAGTTAACCTAAACTTGTATTCTAAATTGGCAAAAAGAGAGGAATTTTGAATCATGAAAAAAGTCGCGGCAGTCACCCTGTTTTTCTTCTGTATGATCGTTTTTTCCGCCGCCCCGCCCGTTTCTGCGCATCAGATGCATGAGACGACTGCTCAGCAGGCGAGTGAGATGGATACTAGGCAAGCCATGATGGATTTCGTGCTGCACGTAAAAGAACACCGGGCGCTGGTCATGAGTGACGACGCTCAAGTGGAATTCCGAAACGCCCTCAGGACCAATAACGGAGTGTGGCGCCACGGCGACACGTACGTAATTACCGTTAACAAACCCGGCGGCCAGCAGGGATCAGGTTCTCCCGTTCAAGCAGGCGATATCATATTTTTTCATGCGAAATATCCAGGGGCCCTGAGCGGGTCCTTGAGACACATCCCGATTTTCCGAGACCTGATCGACATGGTGGAAGAAGCGGATGAAGAAGTGGTCTGCATTCAGGACAGCACCGGGGAACATGGCAACCATATCTGCGCCGTTGAGGATTCCCATACGACCCCGTCCGGAGCCCGCAATTCCTTTATACAGATTGCCGGCTTTAATCATGAACGGGGGGAAGAGGATCATTCCAAGGCGGAAGCCGCGTGTCCTCGGTTCACTCGCGATGAACTTGAGATGAAGGGATGGCTGAGCGCCGATATGGTGGGAGCGAATGACGAGGAGAGCCTGGTGCGTTATCTGAAAGGGGTGGAGGCGCACATTACTGAAGAGTTTGCCAAGGTTCCCGGGCAGCAGTCGGGCAATGACGCGCAGGGAAGGCTTCCGCTCGTGAGAATGATTCAGCTTATGCCGTGCTGGAGAATGTGGCCATGGGAATCGGGCTCCATATATTTCTACATAGTCACCGGTACGGACAGAATGTACGGGATTTTTAACGGGAACTCCCCGCAGCTTCAGGACAGGTCGCTGCGCCTTGTGGACGACAACGGAGTTGAAGTCGCCAAGCGCATCCTGGAAGAGGTGGACAGGCAGGACGACACCCCGGGAGAGGGTTTCCTCACTTACCTCTGGGAAGATCCGAGCGTTCCGGGTGACGAGGTGGTCTGCGAGGAGACGGGATCTGCTCCAGGACCGTCCCCGGAGGATGAAGAGGTGTTTTGTGAGGAGGTGGGGCTCCCTATTCCCGGCAGGTCCCCCGGCACATCGGTCAAGATCGGGTACTTCATACGTACAAATTTCGGCATAGAAGGGGGTACGGAGTATGTTCTCGGTTCCGGGATTTATCCAGGGTCGCGACAGGGTGGCAGCGGCGGTGGCGGCGGTGGAGGATGCGCGGTTGCTTCCGGGAGCGGGAACGAGCCTGAGGCCGGGGCTTTTAACCTGTTTCTGATCGCGGCCGCTCTGTTTCTTGCGACCTCACGAGGAAGGCGCCCCGGCGCGACGCAGGGCTCCTGACTCGGGATCTGCGGGTGCGGCGCAGGGACAGGCGCCGGTAAGGACTGGCCTTGCCTGAGAGAGCACGCCGCGGGGAGCGAAACGGGGAATCTGTTTTCTGCCGAACCGGGACCGTTTGTCCCTTCGGACACCATGCAAAGAGGCGGCCTTGTTCCCGGCAAGGATGCCTCTGCACTTAAACAGCATCGGGATCACACTCTCCGTCCGGCTTGATTAAACCCCTCGGATTCAATATAATTTACACCGCCTTTTTCCATGTCTTGCTCAGGAGAAACCAGATGAACCCCAAATCCGCGATAATGCTTCTGCTGCTTGTGGCGGCCTTCGGTTTTTTCGTCTACAACATCCGTCTTCTTATAAGGCTCGTCACTCTCGGCAAGAAGGAAGACAACAGGTTTGACAATATTCCCGAGAGGATAAGGAAGGTCATCGTCTACGTGTTCGGGCAGAGAAGGCTTTTCAAGTACCGTTTCGCCGGCATAGAGCACGCAATGATCTTCTGGGGCTTCGTCATAATAACGGTGGGGACGGTGGAGATGCTGGTAAGCGGCGTCGTTCCCGGGTTCCATTTCTTCCCGGGATCCCTGGGGAAAGTCTACGAGCTGGTTCTTGACGTAGTGCAGGCCCTGGTTCTTGTGGCCATAGGCATGGGCATAATAAACAGGCTCACCATAGGGAGAAGAAGGGAGGTTAACGGGCCCGACGCGGTCGTGATACTGGGTCTTATATTCGGCCTCATGATCACCGCCTTTCTCACCACCGGGGCGAAGATAGCTCTTGCCGAAACCAGCCCCGCGATGCTGCCTGTGTCAGGGGCGTTCTCCGGGCTCTACGAAGGCATGAGCACGGGGAGCACCTTTTTCTGGAAGGAGTTTTTCTGGTGGTTCCACATCCTGATAGTGCTTTCGTTTCTCAATTACCTTCCCTACTCCAAGCACAGCCACGTCCTGACGGCGATTTTCAACGTTTTTTTCCAGAGCTTAAAGCCCCGCGGGCAGCTCTCCAAGCTCGATTTCGAGGACATTCCCGAAGACCTTGACCATTTCGGCTCCTCGAAGATAGCCGACTTCAGCTGGAAGGACATACTTGACGCCTATACCTGCACCGAGTGCGGGAGATGCACGGACAACTGCCCGGCATGGAACACCGAGAAGGTTCTCTCCCCGAGGGACATCGTCGTTAAGCTTCGCCACTACGTCTCAAGCGAGGGGAAGGACATACTCGCCGGCAAACCCCAGGAAGAGCAGCCCGACCTTCCCGACACCGAGTGGGTGACGCCCGAGGAGCTCTGGGCGTGCACCACGTGCAACGCCTGCGTCGAGCAGTGCCCGCTTTTCATCGATCAGATGGGCAAGATAGTGGACATGAGAAGGTTCCTTACGCTTGAGGGCCGCCTGAGCGGAACCGCCACTAGAACCCTTCAGAAACTCCAGAACAACGGAAACCCCTGGGGATTCCCTGAGGCCGACCGCGGCTCCTGGCTTTCCGAAATGGAGGTTCCCATACTCGGAGTCTCGGCCGAGGACGCGAGCGAA
Organism: Thermodesulfobacteriota bacterium; assembly: GCA_965207685.1. GTDB lineage: Bacteria > Desulfobacterota_D > UBA1144 > Nemesobacterales > Nemesobacteraceae > Nemesobacter. Next base: position 1,378,893 of record OZ242294.1, read on the forward strand.
TTTGACGTGATTTACTGGACCGGGTGCTTCGGGGGCTATGATCCGAGGGGTCAGGAAGTCTCAAAGGCGATAGTGACCCTGCTTAAGATAGCCGGGGTTAATTTCGCCGTCATGGGTCCCGGGGAGACCTGCACGGGTGATCCCGCGAGAAGGCTCGGAGAGGAGGCCCTCTACCAGATGCTTGCCGTGCAGAACATCGAGACTCTCAATGAACTCAAGGTGAAGAAGATTCTCGCTAACTGCCCCCACTGCTTTAACACCATGAAGAACGAGTATCCGGAGTTCGGCGGGCACTACGAGGTCGTCCATCACACCGATTTTCTCCTGCAGCTCATCCAGGATGGCAAGCTTAACCCCGACGCCCCGATCGAGGAAAAGATAACATACCACGATTCCTGCTACATCGGCCGCTACAACAACGTTTATGACTCCCCGAGGGAGATACTGAAAAGCATTCCGGGGATCGATCTCGTGGAGATGAAGAGGAACAGGACAAAGAGTTTCTGCTGCGGGGCTGGAGGCGGAAAGATATGGATGGAGGAAGAGGCTCCCAGGGTTAACTGGAACCGCTTCGACGAGGCCGCGGAAATTAACCCCGACACCCTGGCGACGGCGTGCTACTTCTGCAACACGATGTTTGACGACGCCGCGCGCTTTAAGGGCAAGGAGGAGGATATCGGCGTCCAGGACATAGCCGAAATCCTTAACCGCTCGGTTAAAGCTGATGCGCCTCCCCCGTCGTAAGCGCGTTCCCAAGTGCCCGACCGGGCTTTGAGTCTCAGGGGGAAGAGGCGATGAAGCTTGATAGACCAAAGTCCCTTTTGATAGACTCGGGCGGAGGGTGGTTCGATTCGAATTCCTCTGCCACGGCAGGGATTTTCGGCGATCCTGCTCTCACTCTCTGCTTCTCGGGCGACGGGACCAGGGTGTTTTCCCGCTCCGGGGAAAAGACTTTCTCGGAAGACCCCCTCGGTCTGGTCGAGAAACTGGCTGCCGGGGGATACACCGCCCTTGGCTACATAAGCTACGACTACCTGAGCTACACGACTCCCGGGGTTGCGACCTCGAACGCAAAGCAGGGAGAGAGGCTTCCTTTCCTGTTTTTCCACTTTTACGAAAAAGAAGGTTTTTACACAGCCCCCTGGGAGGAGGTTCCCTCTTCCGTCCCGCGGGAGAGGGCAGGTCCCGGGACCCTTCCCCGCTCGAACATTGAAAGGGAAGAATACGCCCGGAAGATTTCGGCGATAAAGGAGCATATAGCGGCGGGAGATGTTTACCAGGTGAACCTTTCGCGGAAGTTCCGCTTCGAGCCTCTGGATGAGCCGCTTTCGTGGTTTCTGGATTTTTACCGCGCCCAGCCCGTTCCCTTCGCCGCCTTTATCGGTTTTCCGGGTTTTGAGCTTGTAAGCGGCTCTATGGAGCTTTTTCTCAGGAAAAGGGGCGACAGCATCACCACGAGACCCATAAAGGGGACCGTGCGCAGGGATCCCGATCCCCGCCGCGACCGGCAGCTTGCCGAGACGCTCGGAAACAGCCCCAAGGAGCGGGCCGAGAACCTCATGATAGTTGATCTCATGAGAAACGATCTCGGGAGAATATGCGGGTACGGTTCCATAGGGGTAAGGGAGCTTTTCGCCGTCAGGCCCTACAGCACCCTTTTCCAGATGGAATCCGAAGTCGAGGGACGCCTCCGCCCCGGAGTCGGGCTCTCTCAGATAATCGCCAGCACCTTTCCCCCAGGGTCCGTTACCGGGGCTCCGAAAAGGGAAGCTCTTCGCATAATAGACAGTCTTGAGCCCCACCTGAGGGGTCCCTACTGCGGGGCGGTCTGCCTGTTCTCCCCAAGCGGGGACTTTACCATGAGCGTCGCGATCCGAACGGGGGTGAACAGCCCCGAGGGCGCGGATTTCTGGTTCGGAGGCGGAATCGTGTGGGACTCGAAGGCGGACGAGGAATACGGGGAGACAGAACTCAAGGCAAAGGCCCTTACGTCGGTCGCCCCCCGGCGGATGCTATAATCATCGGATATGGAAGAATTTTTCTTTCTTGACGGAAAAAGGCTTGAGGGCGCGCCCGCGCTTCGCGCCCTTTTTTACGGAGAGGGGGTTTTCGAGAGCTTCAGGTGGAAGGGGTCCCCGCCTGTTTTTCTCTCCATGCACCTTGAGAGAATGAAAAAGGGAGCCGATTTTCTCGGCATCCCCTTCCCCCCGGAATCCCGGGTGAGACTCAGGATCGAGGATGCCGCGGGAGCCTCCCCCGGGGGCGATCTGCACGTAAAGGCGTGTCTTTTAGCCCGAGGGGACGCGGTTTATCACTCAAAGCCCCGGGCGGCTTCTCTTCTTGTGTCCGTAAGGCCCCGCGCGGAGGGTCCGGACGCCCTATCTCTCTGGGTCTGCAGCGAGAGAAGACCCCCACGAAACAGCCTTTTTTCGCACAAGACGCTTAACTACCTGGGAAACATCATGGCGAAGAGAGAGGCTGTCGAGAGGGGTTTTGAAGAAGCCCTTTTCCTCGATACCGACGGCGGGGTGGCCGAGACCTCGTGCCACAATGTTTTCTGGGCGAAAGGGAAAAGGCTTTTCACTCCTTCTTCCGAATGCCCTGTTTTGCCCGGGGTGACCAGGGAAATCGTTTTGCGTTCGGCCAAGGGGCTTGGCTATGAGCCAGTCTGCGGGAATTTCCCCCTTGAGGAGCTTCTATCAAGTGATTACGCTTTTCTTACCAACGCTGTTGCGGGTATTGTTTATGTAAGCGGGGTGGGCGGCGATGCGATGCCTTCTGTTCCTCGGAGTTACGAGGTTATGAGGGAATCGCTTCTTTCAGAGTTCGGGTGGTAGAATTAAGGGGACGGAAAAACTGTAAGTGTTTGTTGCGGGCGCTAAGAAGCCGAGGGTGGTTTTATGTCTGGCGAGATAACGGTCAGGGAGTATCAGCGGGAAGTTGACGAGTGGATAAAGGAAGTGGGAGTGCGGTACTTCTCCGAGCTTACCAACCTCGCGCAGCTTGTCGAGGAGGTGGGCGAGGTAGCGAGAATCATGTCCAGGACGTACGGGGAGCAGAGCTTCAAGGGGGATGAAAATCGCCGGGAGCTCGGGGACGAGCTTGCCGACGTCTTCTTCGTCCTGACTTGCATAGCGAACCAGACGGGAGTTGATCTTACGGAGGTTTTGAGAAAGAATTTTGAGAAGAAAACACAGAGAGACGGGAAGCGGCACGCGGACAACCCCAAACTTCGCTGAAGACCCCGTTGCGGGTCTGGTTGTTGCAAAGGGCTTTCATTGTGGTATCCTTCCCCGTCCTGAGAAGAATCCGCCTTTGATCCGCGGCGGTTACTCTATCGAATAAAGAGGAAAAATGCTTTGAAAATGAAACTTGAAGAAAAGCCTATTGAAGACATACAGGCGAGAAAAGACTACAGGAACATCTCCATAGACAGAGTCGGCGTCTGCGACCTCAAGATTCCACTTAAGATAAAAGGCTGCGAGACCGATTCTGAGAAGGACCAGAGTGTTCAGGCCTCCCTGAGTCTGAGCGTTAACCTAGGTCCCGAGCAGAAGGGAATTCACATGAGCCGACTGCTTGAGACTGCCCTTGATTTTAACGGGTCATTCTCCTTGGGGAATATGGCTTCTTTCCTGATCGCTCTCTGCGACAGGCAGGGTTCTAAAGATTCCGACGTCAAGATAGAGTTTGATTACTTTTTCAACCGGCATGCTCCGGTAAGCGGCAAGATATCTCCACAGCCCTACAAATGCACGTACCACGGCGAAATGCACCCCGAGGGCATACGCCTCACCCAGAGCGTAGTGGTTCCGGTCAAGACCCTTTGTCCCTGCAGCAAGGAGATAAGCGATTACGGGGCTCACAACCAGCGTTCCAAGGTTTTCATAACCATCACGCACGAAGGAAAGAAGGAGCACGATCCGATAGAGATATGCCTTGAGGAAATAATAGGGATCGCGGAAAGAGGAGCCTCTTCCCCGCTTTACCCGCTTTTAAAAAGGGAAGATGAGCGCCACGTTACCATGAGCGCCTACAACAAGCCGTGCTTCGTTGAAGATGTCGTTAGAAACATAGCTTCGGAACTCCACGGCAACCCCAGTTTCGACTCTTACGAACTCAGGGTTCTTAACTACGAAAGCATTCACAGCCACAACGCCTTTGCCAGCATCGGCAAAAGGTTCTCAGGCAAGTAAACTGGCTTAAAAACCCGGATTGACGTCTGTTTTTCGGGTATAGCCCGGCCCGTATTCCCCGGTTTATGATTAACGAAAATTCACTCCGGATGTCCTTCTTGGAGTTTTCCCGCGTCAGGAGCCTTGAGAAACCCCAGGATTTTCGTAATTGCTTGATATCAAACAATTTTTTTCTGTTGATAGATTGTGGAATGTTTTGATCTAGGGAGGCTTAGAAGATCTAATTCCCTGAAATTGCTCGATATTTTTTTTCAGCCCGCAAGAGCCTTTTTTAGCCCTATGTGAAATACTACTGATCGGTACCAAATCTTTTTTTATCCGTCGTAATGTGTTCTTTTGACTTGTTTTTCGGGCAACCGGGAAAGATTTCAGCTTGTTTTTAAAGAGTGGAAAACCTGTGTAATTTTATCTCCAGACTGTTATTTTTCGCGAAGGAGTAAAAATGCGCACCCTTTTGGAGATCATAAAGGAGGAGATACGGAAATCCGGTCCGATTTCCTTCCGCAGGTTCGTCGAACTCTCCCTTTTTCACCCGGAGCACGGCTATTACTCATCGGGGAAGGCGAGGATCGGGAAAAAGGGCGATTTTTACACCGCTCCATCGGTTCACCGCTCTTTCGGAGAGACTATTTCGCGGTTCCTTGCCGAGGCGTCGCTTCTGCTTGAGGGGGAGAGTTTCACCGTCGTGGAGTTCGGGGCCTCTGGAGGTCAGCTTGCCCTCGACATACTCGAGGCCATTAACCGAAACTACCCTGAGCTCTACTCAAGGACCGATTACGTGATGATCGAGGCGAGCCCGGGGGCCGTTCTTGCGGCCAAGGAAGGGCTTAAGGGGCACCGCGGGAGGGTTCGGTGGATAGACGATCTGCAGGAAATCGGAGAAAGCGGCTTCAGCGGAGTGGTGATCGCCAACGAATTTCTTGATTCCCTGCCCTTTCACAGGCTTAGGTCGGACGGGGAGGGGATCCGGGAGGTTTTTCTTTCCCTTCGCGACGGGGAAATCGAGGAGGTTCTGCGGGATCCCGAAACCGAAGGGATTCATGGCTTCTCAAAACGATATCTGGAAGGATACGCCCGAGGCGAAGAAGCAGAAGCTTGTCTGCTGGCGGGAAAATGGCTTGCCGAGGTAGAAAAGGCGCTTCAAAAAGGGTTTGTTCTATGCATTGATTACGGATCTCTCGCTCCCGAACTTTACTCCCCTGGGAGACGAAAAGGTACCTTCAGGTGCTTCTATCGCCATGAACTGAGTTCCGACCCATACACGAGAGTTGGAGAGCAGGATATAACGGCTGACGTTAATTTTTCCGAGCTTATGAGGGTCGGGGACACCCTGGGTCTTCCCACCGTCAAGTATACAACGCAGGGGCAGTTCCTCGTTGACTGGGGAATTCTTGAAATTTTCAAGACGTACGACAAACCCCAGAACCAGGGAGACCGTCTTGCGGCCAAGACGCTTTTTATGCCTGAATTCATGGGGAGAAAATTCAAAGTTCTGCTCCAATCAAAGGGTTTTTCGCCCGAAAAACTTTCAGAGCTCGATAAGGACCAACCGTTCCGTATCATATTGTAATCACTTCTAAATTTACCCATATCACCCTTGACAACGGATTCTTTTAAAGGTTTAGTACTCTTAGTACTAAGTTCAGTTAAGCGCTATGAGCAACAAAGATAAAATTATGGAGGCCGCCACCGAACTTTTCCATACCTATGGCTATGATGGAACTTCCATAGATATGCTCATAAAGAAAGCGGGCGTTTCCAAAAGCAATTTCTACTACTATTTCGAAGGCAAAGAAGAGTTGGGATTGAGTGTCCTCACAAGACTTGCCGATAGCCAAATCCGTGGGTTCTCGGAAATCGTGGAATCTGACCTTAATGCTGTTGAGCAACTCATTGAGCTTTACAAGAAAGAGGTTTCTTCTCACCGCGATCTTTTATCGAAGCCCATATACCCGGGTTCCTTTTTCGGAAACATGGCCTTGGAGCAGAGTTCCATAAACGAGAAATTCCGTTCCGTTGTGGATAAGTATTACCAGGAGTGCGAAGCCTTTGTTGAGAAATGCCTGAGAAAAGGAATGGAACAGGGGGTCTTTTACGAGGATATTGATCCGCAGGCGATGGCTAGATACATGGTCTGTCACTTTGAAGGAGCTATACTTCTTGCTAAAACCAGGAAGTCGCTTTCTCCTATAGAAGATGTGATCAGGCAGGGAAAAAAACTCATTCTTAAACCGGAGTGGATCCACTTAGCCGACGAAATCTAACCCGCATCCCCGCCGCGCAGGAAGAGCCCGTTTCCATTGGCACCCGGCCCGTTGATTTCCCGGTCCGAAGCAGTTACCCTACCTCTGAGGACTTGGAGTTTCTGTGCTTTGGCTGAGCGCAGTTCTTTAAAAGACGGGGAAACTAATAACCAACGAGAGGTATAATCAGTATGTCTGATACTATAATGAAGGCCCAGATCGGCGGGGATATAGCTCATCTTAGAAAACTGAACCCGGATCTTTACGATTCCTGGATGGCTTATCATGATTCGGTGTTTACCGACGGAGCGCTTAGTGCAAAGGAAAAACAGCTTATTGCGGTGGCCGTAGCGCATATTACAGCTTGTCCCTACTGCATAAGGTCGAGGGTCCGCGCCAGCAAAAAAGAGGGAGCGAGCGACCAGGAAATAGTCGAATCGATATACGTGGGACTTAGGCTCAATATGGGGGGCCCTTTTGCGTTTTCGAGCCTGGCTTTTGAAGCCTGGGACACCCTAGAAAGCGGTGTTCCGCTTACCGAGGGGCATTTCTTCAAAAAAGACATAGCGAAGGAAATTGCCAGTTTCAGGGAATGCAGCGGCGATATTTCTCCCCACTTCATGGAGCTTCACAAGAAAATCTTTGCCGACGGAGCTCTCAGCAAGAAGATGAAAAGGGGCATAATAGGTCTTGCCTGTGCTCACGCGACTAAATGTCCTTATTGTATAAGGGGAACCGTAAAGGATGCGCATACCGATGGCGTAACCGCAGAGCAGATGGCTGAGGCCATAAACGTTGCCATGGTCATGACTGCCGGTTCCTGTTACGCCCACACCAGCATTGCCATGGACACGCTTAAGAGTCTCGAGAAATAGTTTTAACTGTTTCTTTGAAAATCCTCCTCATTTGCCCTGAATGTTTCACGTGAAACATTCAGGGTTTTTTTCGCCTTTTTCCTCTGACCGAATGCGGCTTTATATGGTAGATTCTCTTTCATGTCGTCACTTGTGCCCGAGCGCGAAAGCACCATAGCCGCCATTTCCACCCCGCCCGGAGAGGGAGGAGTGGCCGTAATCCGCATAAGCGGCGGTGAATCCCACTCGATTGCGAGGAAAATTTTCATTCCCGCCGGGAACTCGGGTTTTTCCGAAAGAAAACTCTGTTTCGGGAAGATAATCGACCCCGAAACAGGCGCAACGGTGGACGAGGTCCTGTGCGTTGTTATGAGTTCCCCCGATACCTATACGGGGGAGGACGTAGCCGAGATACACTCTCACGGGGGACATGTGGTTCCCCGGAAGATACTCGAGATTCTCATCGGACTCGGGGCGGCCCTCGCCGCCCCGGGCGAGTTTACCCAGAGGGCGTTTCTTAACGGGAAAATGGACTTGGCCCAGGCCGAGGCGGTTTCCGACATTATAAGCGCCCAGACCGAACAGAGCCTCAGGTACGCCGAGGCTCAGCTTGAAGGGACCCTTTCGGCCAAGGTTAACGAACTTAAGGATCAAATTCTTGACGTTCTGGCGGAAATAGAGGCGAATCTCGATTTTCCCGAGGAAGACATAGATCCCATTGCAAAAAAACGCCTCGAGGAAGCGTCTGGATCCGTGGAAAAAGAACTTTCTGCGCTCATCGACAGCTACGACACGGGCAGAATGTTCAGAGACGGGGTGACGATGGTGATACTGGGCAAGCCTAACGTCGGGAAATCGAGCATACTCAACTGCCTGCTTGAGACTCAGAGGGCCATAGTGAGCCCGATAGCCGGAACCACGAGGGATTTTATCGAAGAGAGGATAAATGTCGAGGGAATTCCCCTGGTTATAACGGATACGGCCGGCATAAGAGACACGGAGGACAGGATAGAAAGGCTCGGGGTGGAACTTTCGCTGAAAAAAGCCGAGGAATCCGAGTTCGTCCTGGTGGTTTTGGATCAGAGCACGGAACTTGATGCCCTGGACAGGAAAATCTTAAAAACCGTCGCTAAAAAGAAACATCTTGTCGTAATCAACAAGATGGATCTCGAGGAAAAGCTTTCGAGACCGAAGCTGCGACGGATTGTTGGGCGAAAAAAGCCGGTTGAAACCTCGGCGCTTGAAAAAGAGGGGATAGCGGGGCTTAGGCGGGCCATGTTCGAGACCCTTGCGAGCTCGCCTCGTGCCTCAGACGCCTCGGAGCTGGTGCTTACAAACCTTCGCCACAAAAAATCCATGGAAAAGGCCCGCGACCAGCTGCGCATGTTCCTTGAGCTTCTTGAGCGCAACGAGTATCCGGAGATCCTCTCGATAGAATTGCGAAACTCAATGAATTCGCTCGGCGAGATTACGGGAGAAGTGACCACGGAAGATATTCTGGGCAGAATTTTCTCCAGATTCTGTATTGGGAAGTAGAAACGGAGCGGAATGTTTCACGTGAAACATTTCACAGGGCGCTCGGCGCAATGAGTGAGAGGAACCGGGATGTTTGGAAAAATATCTAATTATTTAAGTGGGTTAGGGTGCAGCCTGCGGAGTTCGGGGAATTCAATTCACAATCTATCGACAAGAAAAAGTGTTTCATATCAGTGAATTAAGAAATTTCAAACGAAATTTTAATAATTTGTTAACAATTAAAAAGTCCCCTGAGGGTTTTTCGTGCGGACGGGCTTCTTTGCCCCTCTCGGGAACCGCGTTTTTTGTCTTGGGCCGTTTAAAATGCCCATCCGTTCGCGGGACCGGTTCCGGGGTTGCCCGGATTTGCTCACGGTTGTTTGAGGGTTATTTTCAATTTCTTAAATAATCTTTTGTTTTCAGCAGGTTAACTGTTGACCAGTTTTTTATAACGTGTAACCTAACTCGCCGGGTGAATCTATGATTTTTCCTCTTGGATGGCTTACCGACTACCTCAAAATCGACGTTTCTCCAGAAGAACTGGGGGAAATGCTCACCATGGCGGGCCTGGAGCTTGAAGCCCTTGAAGACAAGGGCAAGGCTCTTGCCGATGTCCGCGTTGCCCAGATAAGCAGCATTGAAAAGCATCCGAACGCCGACAGGCTGAGCGTCTGCGAGGTTACGGACGGAGAAACCCGCTACATGGTTGTCTGCGGTGCGGACAACATGAAAAAAGGGGATAAGGTTGCTTTTGCCAAGGCTGGAACCGTTCTTCCCCCTACCTCGAAGTTTCCCGAAGGCCTCAAGATAAAACGCTCCAAGATCCGTGGAGAGAATTCCGAGGGAATGCTGTGTTCTGCGGATGAAATGGGCCTCTCGGGCGACGAAGACGGGATAATGATTCTTTCCCCCAAGGCCGAGCTTGGAACCAGCATGAACGAGCAGATAGGCTACGACGGCGTTATTTTCGAGGTGGGAATTACCCCTAACCGTCCCGACTGCATGAGTATTTTCGGGATCGCGAGAGAAGTCTCGGCAATACTGGGCGAGAATCTTCAGAAACCGGTTTTTTCCTTAGAAGAGGAGGGGGAGAGCATTTCGGAAAAGGCCGCTGTAGACGTTGAGGATGCGGAGTCATGCCCCAGATACTGCTGCCGGCTCATTGAAGGAGTCAGAATCGACTCCTCTCCCGCATGGCTTCAGGAGAGGCTCGAGTACTGCGGGATCCGCCCAGTTAACAATGTCGTTGACGTTACGAACTTCGTTTTGCTTGAGCAGGGACAGCCGCTTCACGCTTTTGATTACGACAAGCTTGAGGAGGGCCGGATCTCCGTCAGAAAAGCCAGGAACGGAGAAACGATAGAAACGCTGGACGAGATAGAAAGAAAGCTGCTCGCCGAGGATCTGGTTATCTGCAGCGGGGACCGTCCCGTCGCGCTTGCCGGGGTCATGGGCGGATCCGGCACCGAAATAGAGGACACAACGAGCAACGTTCTGCTTGAAGCCGCTTACTTTTCTCCAGTGCGCATAAGGAAAACGTCCAAGCGAACCGGCCTCAAGAGCGAATCTTCGAGCAGGTTTGAAAAAGGCATCGATATAAACAACGTTTCGTTTGCGCTTGACCGAGCCGCCGAGCTTATAAGCCGCTTATCCGGAGGAACAGTCGCCGAGGGGCTTGTCGACGTGTATCCCGACCCGGTGAGCCCAAGGGAAATCTCCCTCTCAGTCGACAAGGTCTGCAATCTGGTCGGCATATCCACCGATTCCCAGGAGATAGCAGAACTTCTCGAGAGTCTCGGGTTCGAGGTTCTAAGCATCTCGGCCAGGGAGCTTTTGCTTCGGGTTCCGACTTTCAGGGTGGACGTAGAGCGCGAGGTGGATATAGTCGAGGAAGTCGCCCGTCTCCTGGGTTACGACAACATTCCCTCCGTCCTGCCGGAGGTTCCCATGGTAGCCAGGAAACCCAACGTGATAACCGTCATGGAGAAAAGGCTCAGGGACATTTTCGTCTCCTACGGTTTTCTTGAGGCTATAAACTACAGTTTCGAATCTCCCGAACTTCTAAGGACCTTCGGCTTTGAGGAGTCGATCCGCATTATGAACCCGATATCGCGGGAGCTCTCGGAGATGAGGACGAGCCTTCTTCCCTCCCTGGTGAAAAACGTGAGGCTCAACCTCTCAAGGCAGAACCAGGACGTAAGACTTTTCGAGTCCGGGAAGGTTTTTTACCCCAAGGACATGGAACAGCTGCCAAACGAAGTGAAGAAGTTTGCGGCGATCGCGACCGGAAAAAGAGCGCCCGAGATATGGGACGGGGAAAAATTCGATTTTTTCGACATAAAAAGCGTGCTCGAAAGGAGCCTGGAGGTCCTTTCGGTGGATTCAAGGATAGATTTTGAGTCCGTTTCCCCCGATCATGGATTCCTTTGGCCCGGAAAATCTTCAGCCGTGCTGGTTGACGGAAACGTTCTGGGGATAGTAGGGGAGCTTCATCCCCATCTTCTGGAAAAACTCGAGATAAGCGAAAGCGTGTACGTTCTGGAGCTCGACCTGTCTCTTCTCTCGGTCGTCTACACGAGTTTCAAGAGAAAATTCTCCCCCCTTCCCAGATTCCCTTCTCTGCGCCGTGACATAGCGCTTGTGGTTGATGATGCGGTTTCTGTGCGGGAAATTCTTTCGGTTATAAAAAAGGCGGATTCCGGTATAATAGAAAACGCTTGGGTGTTTGACGTTTATAAGGGAGACTCCCTTGAGCAGGGAAAAAAGAGTGTTGCCCTTTCCCTGATTCTTCGAAACAGGGAAAGGACCCTTACCGACGAGGATGCGAACAGGGTTCAGCAGGATGTTCTTAAGAGTTTGGAAAAAACAATAGGGGCCGAATTGCGTTCGATTTAAAAAGGGGGGCTTTTCATGACAAAGAAGGATCTGGCAGGCGTTTTATACGAGGAAATAGGGTTTTCGAGAAGGGAATCCGCTGAGATAGTAAACTTTTTTTTCGACTTGATGAGAGAGAAGCTTATAGCCGGTGAAGAGGTGAAACTCCCGGGGTTCGGAACCTTCAGGGTCACGAGAAGGAAGTCCCGTATAGGAAGAAATCCTTCCACTGGAGAGGAAGTAGACATCCCGTCCCGCCTCACGGTCGTTTTCAAGCCGAGCAGGTTTCTCAGGAAAAAGATTGACCAGAAACGGGGGGATTAAAATACCGGACTCAAAAGCGCCCCAATCTTCTTTTTTCAAGCAGAGCTTTATTGCCGGCATCCTGATTATCGTTCCTTTCGGGGTGACCATTTTCGTCCTCTACAAGCTGATAAAGTGGATGCTTTTCTTTTTCAGCACCGGCCCCGCCGGGATACTTCGCCACTTCATAGACGTTCCGCCTTACGTGTTTCAGGGGATCTCTTTCGTAATAGGGATCTTGGCCACACTGCTGCTGATTATTTTCCTTGGGGCCATTACCAGGAACTTCGTTGGCAGAAGGGTGCTTCTGTTCGGCGAGTCTATTATCTCGAAGATTCCGCTTGCGAGAGCTTTTTACGTGAGCGTGAAGCAGGTCGTGCAGACGCTTTTTTTCACCTCCCAGATGCAGAATATGAGCAGGGTCGTGCTGGTCGAGTATCCAAGAAAAGGGATTCATGCCATAGCTTTCGTAACGGGAGTTACGGAGGCCGGGAGGAACCATAACGCGACGGACCATAAGCTTGTCAGCCTGTTTGTCCCCACGACGCCGAATCCGACAAGCGGCATTTACATTATGGTTCCGGAAGAAGAGCTGCAGGAGCTGGACATTTCCGTAGAAGACGCGTTTCGTCTTATAGTTTCCGCCGGGATCTCTCAAAGCAACTCCGATGTTTCTGGGCAAGATAAGAAAAACGGTTGATTCTTTCGGGATGATTGCTCCCGGAGACATGATCGTCGCGGGAGTATCCGGGGGAGCAGACTCAATGGCGCTTCTCTTTGCTCTTTGTGACCTGCGGGAGTTTTATCCTGACACGGATGTGATCGTTTCCCACGTCAATCACGGGTTAAGGGGTGCCGAGTCGGATGGGGACGCCGAGTTCGTCAGGGAAACGGCCCGGCGCCTCGGCTTTCCGTTTGAGTGCGTGCGGGTAGACACCGAAGGCTTCAGAAAAAAACGCGGACTCTCGCTCGAGGACGCCGCCAGGGAGCTTCGCTACGGCTTTTTCAACGACATTCTCGCCAAACATTCCGCCCAGAAAATAGCCACGGCGCACACGCTTAACGATCAGGCGGAGACGGTCATAATGAGGCTCATAAGAGGAAGCGGTTCCCGGGGGCTTGCCGGGATAAGGCCCTCGAGCGGCAGCATAATACGTCCGCTAATAAACGTCACAAAGCATGAAGCCATCGAGTACCTCCGGTCAAAAGGAGTGTCCTGGAGGGAGGATTCGACCAACAGTTCGGACGAATTTCTAAGAAACAGGATAAGAAATGAGCTTATCCCCCTGCTTGAGAGCTATAATCCGTCCGTCGAGCAGGTTCTCTCCCGGGTGGCGGCGGTATGTGCCGCGGAGGCGGATTTCATTTCGGCCGAAGCCGAGAAAAGATTCAGCAAAATTGCCCGCGTTGTAGCGGGAGGCGTGCTCGGAGACACGGAAAAACTTCTTCGTGAGCCCCCGGCGATCAGGTTCTCGGTAATGAGAAAATCGGTTCTGGCCGTAAAAGGGGACCTGAACTCGGTTTCCGCCAAGCATCTTTTCTCGATTGACGAGGTGCTTCGCTCCGGGGAGCCCTCTGCGGAGGTAAACCTCCCCGGCGGAGTCGTTTTTCACGCAGGGCACGGGGTTTTCTTTTTCGTGCGTGAGGAGAAGTTCCGCGAGTTCCCGCCGACCGAGATAAAAAGCCACGGAACCCACAAGGTATCCCGGGACCTCGAGGTCACGGTCGAGCTCACGGATGATTCCTCCCTCTGGGGCGCGGCGGACGTCGGTTACTTCGCGCCCGAGAAAGTCGGTTTTCCCGTAACGCTCAGGAGTTTTTCCGAGGGAGACAGGTTCGTTCCGCTCGGAATGAGGGGGGCCAAGAAGCTCAAGGATTTTTTCATTGACGAGAAAATACCGAGATTTCTTAGAAAAAAAGTGCCGGTTTTCGAAGCCCGCGACGGAATAATCTGGGTGGGCGGTTTAAGAATGGATAACAGGTTCAAAGCGGATGAAACGAAGGGTCCGTGGCTCAGGATAAGAATTTGCGGTTCTTCGCAGAAGCTGCTTGACCTTGCGAAAAGCCCCCAGGCTTCCTAGGGTCTCTCCCCGAGTCCGCTTTCGGCCACGTAACACGCTCCCAGCACCCCCGCATCGTCTCCCAGGGCGGCTTTTTTTACCTGAAGTCCCCTCTCTGCTCCCCCAAGACACCTTGTTTCGGCTTCCTCAAGGGCTTTCCCGATAAAAAGTTCCCAAGCCCCCGAAAGCCCCCCGCCCACTACCACCGTCTTTATGTCGAGAACGTTTACGAGAATTGATATCCCTACCCCCAGGTTTGCCCCGAAGCCGTCCCATACCGAGATAGCCGCCTGGTCTTTTTCACGTGCAAGTTCCGCCAGGCGTTCGGGGAGTGCCGATTCTTCGGTGTCTGCGAGTCTTTCGCGAAGCTCCGGGTGCTCACGGACTATTCTCTTTATCGCTACCTGCGAAACGTAGGTTTCAATGCAGCCCCTCGCGCCGCAGGCGCAAAGGGGTCCCGACGGGTTAATCGTCATGTGCCCCACCTCTCCGGCGAAGCCGTCTTCCCCCGTCCAGAGTCTTCCGTCGAGGATTATTCCGCCCCCGAATCCGGTTCCCAGGGTTATCATTACCATTGAGTCCGAGCCCCTGCCCGCTCCTGCCCGGTATTCTCCGAGAGCCGCGCAGGAAGCGTCGTTTTCCATAAAAACGGGTGTTGCGTCTCCGATTTTCTCCGAAAGGGCTTCTGCAAACGGGAAATTCCTGGTGTTGGCTATGTTCGGGGCCTGGACGAGAGTGCCGCTTGCGTGGTCAACGGTTCCCGGTATTCCTATCCCGATTCCGGATACTCCCTCCCCGGCGAATCCTTCTATGAAGCTGACGAGGTTCTCCATGAGCCGGGAGATCCCCATGTGGGCGTCCGAGCGGGTTTTTCTCTCGGCGAGCGTGCTTCCCTCCTCGGAGATAATCTTTCCCCTGATGTTGGTTCCCCCTATGTCTATGCCAAGGAATTTCCGCTTCATTTTTTCGTTTCTTAACTGCAAAGAACTGCGGGCCGCTTCGGCTGAGTTCTCCCGAAATTTCTATTTTACCCAGTCTTTTCGGAAAAATATCCGTCTTGGTGGAGACCGTAGATGCAGGATTTTTGCGCAAGCCGTGCGTAACAGGGTATAAATTTATTCTGATTAGCGGGCGTTTCGCGTCGTATATTTTTCCTTCGGAGAACCAACAGGTTTAGATGAACCAGAGAACCGTAGCTGTCCTTTCAGCCGTTTTCCTGCTCTTTCTCTACCTTTCCTGCGAGAGACCCCCGGAGATTCCGGGTCCCGAGTCCATGCGGGCAGTTCCCGCGTTTCCCGAGATGGACGACGACCTTTTCCCCGAGGGACTGAAGGAATCCATCGGCGCAAGCGTCGAGAAACTTTCCCAGAAAAAGAACTCCCAGCTTGTTTTCGGACAGAAAACCGTCTCCGCTGGGGACTACGCACTTGCACTCAGCTATCTTCTCGCCAAGCTTGAAGCGGGCGTTACCAAGGATGATTTCATAAAGGACGTAAGGGAAAATTTCGATTTCTACGGCTTCCCGGGAGACCCCTGGGGCAAGGTTTTCATAACCTCTTACTTTTCTCCGGTGCTTTCCGCTTCCCGGACCAGGACACCCCAGCACACCCAGCCGCTCTACGGGGTTCCCGACGACCTGGTGCGCCTGGGAATAGACAGGTTTGTCGAGCGGTTCGAGAGATTTTCGTTTCTTGAGGACGACAAGATCGCCCGGGGAAAGCTTCAGGTCCTTCACGGCAGGGTCGCCCCGGGAGGCCCCGGCAGGACGTCCGAACTGGTTCCCTATTACTCGCGAAGCGAGATAGACTCCGGGGGAAGGCTCCGGGGGAAAAGGCTCGAGATCGCGTGGGTAGACCCTGTTGACGCATTTTTTCTTCAGATCCAGGGCTCGGGTAAAATAAGGTTTGCGGACGGAGAGGAGCGGGTTGTAGGCTATGCCGCTCAGAACGGACATGATTACGTGGCAATAGGGAAATTTCTCTTCGAGTGGATTCCGAAGGAAAAAATGAGCCTCTGGGCCATAGAAAGCCACCTGAGGTCCCTCTCCTACGCTGAGAGGATGAATATCCTTTACAAAAACCCGAGTTACATTTTCTTTCGCGGACTTCCGGGCAAACCCGAGACTTCTTTCGGAACGGAAGTTGTCGATGGCAGGACCATAGCGACCGACAAGGCTTTTTTCCCCAAGGGGGCCCTGGCGTTCATGGAGTTTGAGAGGCCGGTTTTCGAAACTCCCTCCTCGGTTGAGCCGTCGCAATGGAAGCCGGTTTCCCGCTTTGTCGTTAATCACGACAGCGGGGGAGCTATAAAAGGGGCCCGGCGCGTCGACCTTTTCTGGGGGGAGGGGAAAGACGCTTCCCGGCACGCGGGTGTGATGAAAAACTGGGGAAAGTTCTTCTATCTGGTGCCGAAGGGGGAATTCCTGACGGTGCTCAGGGGAAAAAACGGCGGGCAGAGCCAAGGAGGATGAAATGACCGACGAAAAAGCGCTTACATGTTCCCAGATGTCTTCCCAAAGCGGAGAACATCTCTACGGAACCGCTCTTGAAATAAAGAACTGGTTTCTGCTTGAGTACTCCGGGGTATGGAAAAAAGATGCTTTTCCGCAAAGTGCGCTACCGGAGGAGGTAAAGACCCATTTAGAAGAATTCCTCTCGTCTTTTGAGGAATCCAGGCTTCAGCTGATAGGAGGGCCGGGTCCAAGCAAGGGCAACTTCGCTTTTTACTACGCCCATTCTTCCGAGTTTTCCCCGAAACTCTACAGATTCGAATTAGAGCGCTACGAGGATCTTCTCTCAATAGATCTTGCGGAGCTTGTCAGCACCGGGGAGATAGAGAAATTTTCCTGCGAAGAAAGGCTTGTTCTGGTCTGCACCCACGGAGCCCATGACGGATGCTGTGCGGTCGCAGGGGCCGAAGTTTACAGGGAGCTTCTAAAAAAAGAGGGGATTTCCGCGTGGAGAACCAGCCATGTTGGCGGCCACCGCTTCGCCGCCAACTTGGTCATGCTTCCCGAGGGGATATATTACGGGAGGGTGAACGGCGGAAATCTCGGTGATGTGGTTTCCTCTCACCTTCGCGGCGAGATATTTCTTGACTGCTACAGGGGAAGGTCGTGTTTTTCCCAGACTTCGCAGGTTTCTGACTATTTCTTGAGGAAAGAGATAGAAAAACTCGGCATTTACGATATAAGGTGGGAATTCGAAAAAGACAACGAGGATTATACCGCGGTTGAGTTCGGAGTTGAGGGGGAAACAACGGTTTACGCCATAGGCACGGTGGTTATGAACCATATCGTAAAGCTCCGGACGAGCTGCGATTCACAAGAAGTAAAGGGCTTACCTCAGTTCTTTTTCTACAGCATCGTACCCTACGAGCCGAAGAAAAAGGAAGAAGAGGCTTCCTGATCGCCTTGGCTAGGGCGAAGCGCGCCTCCGCCCCAGAGATTCTGTAAAATCAAGTATGTCCCGCGAAAGGCGTATCGAGCTTTGCTCGTCGGGGATTAGGGTGTCCGTGACGAAAACGCTTACTCCCAAGGCTTCTATGGCGGCTGCCTCTCCTGCATCCGAGCGGTCGATTACGAGCACGTCAAGAAAATCGGCGTAAAGCCTGGCCACCTGGGTCGAGGAGGCTTCCATTCCAAGCCCTCTCATGAGCTTGTCCGCCGGGCCCTTAAGGGGTTTTCCGCGCATAAGGGGGCTCACGGCGACCTTGAGTCCCGGCGCGCCGACGAGCCTTTCCCGCACTTCCCTTATCTCGAGTATGGGCCCTATGCTGATTATGGGGTTGCTCGGGCATATGATCACCAGATCGGCGCCGTCTATCGAATCAAGAACCAGCGGGGCCGCAGAAGCCTCGCGCGCCCCTTTTATCCTGACTCCGCGCACCTCGGGGCGCATCGCGTGCTTTATGTAGTATTCCTGGAAATGCATCTCGCCCGCGTCTGTCTCTATCCATGTCTCGACCCTGTCGTCGCTCATGGGCAGTATGCGTATTTCCCCGAGGCCGAAGCGCTGCGCTATCTTCGAAGTGGATTCGCTTAGGGTTCCCCCCGCGTCGATGACGGCTTTTCTGAACAGGTGAGTGGCGAGATCCCTGTCCCCGAGACCGAACCACGTCGGAAAACCGAACCTCGCGGCGGCGCCCAGGAACTCGAACGTGTCGCCGCGGAGCCCCCACCCCTTTTTTTCGTCTATGCTTCCCGAGAGCCTGTAGATTATGGTGTCTATGTCCGGAGAGACCCTCATTCCGTAAAGATCCATGTCATCCGCAGTGTTCACTATTACGGTGAGTTCCGACGGGGGAATTATCCCCGTGAGTCCCTTAAGGAATTTTGCGGCTCCGCTTCCGCCGCCAAGCGCCGTTATCATCTGAGTTTCTCCGTTCCCCCGGATATTTCACCTGTAAGCTATTTAAGCCCCTTATCCGTGTCAAGCTGGGGACCGCGCGGCCCCCTGCGGCCGCTTGAAAGTTGGTACCGGCTCATATAGAGTTTAGTTCGTCTTTTCAAGGAAAAACCCCGTTGGCATTCGATATCATAAAAGCTAGGCACGGCCTTCTCACTAAGGCGCTGCTTCTTCTGCTTGCCCTTACCTTCGTCATCGGCTTCGGATACGTGGGAGGAATAAGCATAGGAGGCAGAGGCCCCAGCGGCGGAGCTGCGGTCGAGGTAAACGGGGACAAGGTTTCCCTCGCGGAATTCTATAACCTCAGGGACTCGATGCTTGACCGCCTGCGCCGCAGCGACCAGGAGATCTCGGACGAGCTTTTCGAATACGTGAATTTTTCCGTGATCGACTCCCTGGTTAACAAGAAGCTGCTTGCCCAGAAGGCCGAAGAACTGGGGATCAGGGTAAGCCAGGAGGAGCTTTCAGACGCGATAAGGAACGACCCGGGGTTCCAGGTGGACGGCGCTTTCGTGGGGTTTGAGCGCTACCGGGACTTTGTTTCAAGGGGACTTAACCGCACCGTGAAGGATTTCGAGGACTCCTACAGGGAGGATCTCCTTGTGGCAAAGCTCGTTTCGGTCCTTGACAGTTCCGTAACGGCAAGCGACGAGGAACTTTTAAGCGTCTACAGGACGCGCGAGGACAAAATCGATCTTCACTACGTCTCGTTTGCGGCCCGGGACTACCTTGAGGGCCAAAAACCGAGCGAAGGGGAGATCGCCCGGTATTACAGGAGAAACACCGATCTTTTCTGGGAGCCCGAGAAACGCGTGGCGCGCTACGTAAAGCTCGCTCCCGGGGATTTCGCCGGGGATGCTCAGGTTTCCGACGAGGAAATCGAGGCCTACTACGTGACCTACCCGGAGGAATTTCTTTCCGAGGGGACCCCGAAACCGTTTGACGACGTGAAGGGGGAGATAAAAAAGCAGCTTGTAGAGGGCAAGTCCAAGCTTCTCTACGACCGGTTCCTCGAGGAGTTTCTCCAGAAAAGACGCTCCTTTTCAGACCTTCTTTCCGAAAAAAGCTCGCTTGAGGTGCTGGAAACCGCGGAGTTTACGCTCGGAGGCGCGGGCGGAGACGTTCCCGGCGCCATAAGAAGGGAGGCCTTTTCGGTAAAGAAAAAAAGGCTCTCAAGCGTGGTGCTCAGGGATTTCACCTGGTTTTTTGAGGTAACCGGGGTTCAATCCTCAAGGCGGTCGGGAATTGAGTCCGTGCGCGGGGAGATTATCAAGGCCCTCAAAAAAGAGAAATCCGTCGAGCGGGCCAGGGAATCCGCCGGAGAGAATCTCGCGAAAATAACGGCCTCGGGCAAAGGGTTCGCGGCGGCGGCCAAGTCCATGGGCCTTTCGGTGGAGAGCACCGGTTTTTTCTCAAGGTCCCAGGATCCTCTTGACGTCGAATCAGGGGATTTCATCTCAGACGTCTTCGGGCTGAGAAGCAACCGGCCTACCCCCAATCGTGTTTACAAGTCGGGGGAGAGTTTCTACGTAGTGTCGCTTGCGAAGACAAAGCCCGCCGACAGCGGGTACTTCGGAGTCGAGCGCGATTCTCTGAGGCGCCAGGAGGTCTCGGCGCGAAAAGTTCTCGTGATCGAACGCCTGCTTGAGGACCTGAGAGAAAGCTCCAAGATCTCGCCCAACAAGAACCTTCTCTCACAGGGAGGGTGATTTCCCGGCCGGGAAGTGTAGAGAGTACGTTATATGACCGGTTTTTGAGTTAATTAGTTGCCCGGTTTGTAGAGGCAGTGGTTGACTAGATTTATTTCCTCTGGAGAACGAGGAGGTAGAGATGGATCAGTCAAGGTATTTGCAGATGGTCAGGGCAAACCGGTTTGAGTCTGTATACAACAGATGGAAGCAGAGGGAGTTCACCCAGGCAGAAGCCGGGGAGCAGCTTGAGATGAGCGAGAGGACCTTCCGCCGCTACGTGGTTCGTTACGAAGCGTGGGGAAGACAAGGACTTTCGGACAAGCGCTTGGGCAGGACATCACCTCGGCGTGCTTCACCGCAGGAGGTTTCGGAGGTAGTGGAGCTATACATGGGTTGTTATCCGAATCGTAACATAAGGCATTTCTACGAGGCATACACAGAGCGCCACGGGGGCACCCGCGGCTACAGCTGGGTTAAGAGGTGTCTGCAGGATGCGGGAGCGGTTCCCAGGGGGCGCCGCCGCGGGCCGCACCGGGAGCTGAGGGAACGCAAGAAGCGAGAGGGGGAGATGATACATCAGGATGCGAGCACTCACAGGTGGGTTCCCCGGGAGGTGTGGGACCTTGTAGTGACCATGGATGACGCCACGGGGCGGATATACAGTGCTTTCTTCTGTGCCCAGGAGGGCACACAGAGCAGCATGAGGGGTGTGCGGGAGGTATTGGAGAGTGAGGGCATATTCTCAAGTTTCTACAGTGACAGAGGGTCTCATTACTGGAGTACTCCCCGGGCCGGGGGGCGGGTTGACAAGGAGAATCCCACGCAGTTTGGAAGAGCGATGGCCGAGCTGGGCGTTTTAATGATTCCGGGATACTCCCCTGAGGCAAGGGGGCGAAGCGAGAGGATGTTCAAGACGTTGCAGGGGCGGTTGCCTGTGGAGTTGGAGGAGAGGGGTATAGAGGATATGGAGGAGGCGAACAGGTTTCTCTCGGAGAGTTTTATAGGGGATTTCAACGGGCGTTTCGCGGTAGCGGCGGCTGAGGAAGGCAGTGCGTTCGTACCGCTGCTCGGAGTGGGTTTGGATGACATACTGTGTCTTAAGCACACAAGGGCAGTGGGCAACGACAATTGTGTCAGGTACAGGGGTATGAGTTTGCAGATCCCGCCGGTTAAGGATCGTTATCACTTCGTGAGGGCGAAGGTTGCGGTGCATGAGTACGAGGATGGGAGCATAGGGGTGTTTCATGAAGGGAAACGCAGGCTGGGGTTTTATGACAGGGAAGGGAATCTCGTGGAAGAAACTGAACAGAGAAGGAAGATGGCGACGGGGTAAGGAGACGGTTTCAAATCAGCCTCTTCGGGCTCGCCCTTCGAGGCTGATTTGAAGAAAACCAAACCGGACAACTAATTAACTCAAAAAACGGACATTTTAATTGACCCCCTACATTCCCGGCCGGGAAGTTGCAAATCCTCAAGATATTGTGGTATAATCCACACTGACCGGAAGGCCTTGATTGACAAGGAATCTTTTTCACCTACTGCCGGAAGCATCATCACCGGCGGCTTTCTTCAGGATTCTGGCCCCTTCAGGGCTTCTATATATGCATACGGGAGCTTTAACTTTCCCGGCTACGGCGAGGGTTTCGCGTAAAACGCGCGGAGGCGCGCGTGAACGCAGCGATGCCGGGCCGCGGTTCTCCCATGAGAATTAAAGCGCTTGAAATAGCAGGTTTTAAATCTTTTTACCTGAAGACGAGGATAGATCTCTCCGAGGGTATAACCGCCATAGTCGGTCCCAACGGCTGCGGAAAATCCAACATTCTCGACGCCGTCAGGTGGGTAATCGGCGAACATAACCCGAGACAGCTGCGCGCGGGGGGCATGGAAGACGTTATCTCAAACGGGAGCGCCGAGCTAAAGCCTCTGGGCATGGCCGACGTGTCCCTGGTTCTCGAGGAGGTCGAGGGTTTCGGTTTCGAGGAAGTCAGAATCCGGAGGAAACTTTACCGCTCGGGGGAGAGCGAATACAGCATAAACGGGGTCAAATGCCGTCTCAAGGACATAACAGAGATGCTTCTTGACACCGGAGTGGGCGCGAGGGCCTATTCGATCGTAGAGCAGGGCCAGGTCGAATCCTTCATAATGTCGAAGCCCGAAGAGAAAAGAAAGTTCATAGAGGAAGTCGCGGGGATCGAGAAGTACAAGCTCAGAAGAAAGGAAACCAGAAGCAGAATAGAGTCGACCAGGGAGAACCTCTCCCGCGTTCTTGACATGAAGCGCGAGGTTTCGGACCGTATCGAGGCCGTGGCGCTTCAGGCGAACCGCGCCAGACAGTACGAGGAACTTACCGGGCGGGCCCGTTCGCTTGAATTTGATATTCTCTCGGCCAAGCTCGCAAGTTCGCAGCAGCGCAAAGAAGCGCTTCTTGAAAAAAAGCTCGAGGCGGAGCAGTTAGTCAGCTCAGCCGACGCCGGGGCGGAGCAGAAGCGCGGACTGCTTCAAGAGGCGAGGGAGAAAAACTCCGTTTCAGGCCAGGATCTGGGTTCCCTTGAGAAGGAGATCTACGAGCTTCGGGCGCAGAAAAGGGAAAACGAGTACCGCAGGACCTCGATCGAGCGGGAGATCGCGGGGATTTCGAGCTACGTAAGGGACATCGAGGCCGAGATAGAGAGCCTCGGGCGCGAAGTTTCGGAGATGGAGGAGAAAAGCAGCCGCGCCGGGCTCCAGTCAGAAGAGCTTAAAAACACCCGCCTTTCGGCTTCCGAGGAAATTTCGCGCGAGGAGCAGAACCTCGTGACCCTGAAAAGCGAATGGGAGCAGAGCAAAAAGGAACTTGAGGAAACGGCGGACCTGGTCTCCGACGTGATGACCAGGAGAAGCTCGATTGGAAGCACGATAGGAGCTTTCTCAAAAGAGCTTGAGGAGCTTGAGGAGAAAAAGGAGACACTCGAGGGGGAGGCTTCCGCCTTGGGGCTTGAGAAACTCGAGTGCGAGAGAAGGCTTGCTTCGCTTCGCCGCCGGGAAGGAGAGATAAAAGACGAATTCACCTCGGCCGCCAAGGAGAAAGAAGAGATCGACTCGCGTCTTTACGACCTTAGGGTCGAGCACGAGAAGAAACTCGGCGAACTTAGGGGTCTTGAAGGCAGGAAAAAAGACTGCGTCTCCAGGGTGGAAGCCCTTAACAGAATACAGAGCAACTACGAATGGCTTCCTGACGCCACGCGCAAGTTCGTGCTCGAGCGCAAGCAGAGGGGCGTGCTGGGGGTTGTTTCCGATTTCGTTTCCGTCCCGAGAAACTACGAAAGAGCCGTCGAGGCGGCCTTCGGGGAAAAACTCAACTGGATAGTGGTTGAAGGGAGCACGGAGGCGGTCGCCGCGGTTGAGCTTCTAAGGGAGTTTGACGCGGGAAGGGGGACCTTCATACCGGCAACCGACCGGTTCGCGGCAAGCGGTTCAGGCAACGGAAACGGCAGGGCCAACGGACACGGCGAACCGGATGCCACTTCCCTTAACAGCCTCCTTGACGTGAAAGTGATAGAGAAAAGCCTTGTTGACTCGATGCTGCAGGAAGTTTACGTCACTTCCGACCTGCGGGAAGCCATCAGGCTCAAGAGCCGGACGGGAAACGGCGCGTGCTTCGCCACCCTCGAGGGAGACTACGTCGATTCCCACGGAGCCGTTACGGGCGGAAAATCCCTGGCAGGGGTGTTTGAGAGAAAAAGGGAAATCGAGGAGCTTGAGGAGCAGACACAGACCCTTTTGGCCGACATAGGGAAACTGGAGGCCAACTGCAGGACGCTTAAAGAGGAGATGGATACACTTGAGGGCCGCAGGGTGCAGGTCGAGGAGCTTCTTCGGCGCTGCGAGATAAGCTCGGTTGAAAACGCGAAGGACCGCTCGAACGCGGAGACTAGGGTAGAGGAGCTTGGGACGAGAATCGGGAACCTCGAGGCGCAGCGCGACGAGCTTGAGGGCAAGCTCGGGAGCAAAAACCGGACCGTCGAGGAGATGGAGTCGCTTATAGGGCAGCTTGACGGCCAGAGAGGCGCGCTTGAGTCGAAATACGGGGAAATCGAAAAGAGAGCCCTCGGGTTTGCGGAGGAGGAAAAAGCGCTTCAGGAGAAGATAACGAAGCTCAGGATAGAGAACGCAGGGGTTCTTGAAAGGGAAAAGGCCCTTGAGCACGAGATATCGGAAGCCGAGAGAATAAAGGCGGTTATAAACGAGAAGCTTTCGCTTAGAACAAAGGATGGGGAACTTAAGAAACAGGAGGGCGAAGCGCTTGCGCTTTCGGGACGCCAGGCGGAAGAGGAGTTTGAGAAGATCTGCCGTGATCTGGGCTTAAGGGAGGAGTCCTTCGGGGAACTCAGGGAAAGGGTGTCGCGCTACGCGGAGGAGCTCCGCAGGAGCGAAGAGGAGTTCGAGGCCGCGTCACAAGAACTTTCCTCGCGAAGAGAGCAGCTTGCCTCTGCCCAGGCGAAGCTTGAGCGCGCGGAGGACGAGTTTGAGTATCTGAGCGAACGGTACGCGGAGGTATTCGGCGATGGTCCTCCCGATACCTCGCAAAGCCCGAATCTCTCCCATGTTTCACTGCCCGATGCGGAGAGGGAGCTTAAGACGCTCCGGCGACGCATAGAGAATTTCGGTCCCGTGAACCTGCTTGCGCCCGAGGAATACGAGCAGCTTGAGGAGAGAAACGGTTTTCTCCAGCGCCAGACCGACGACCTTGCCCGGGCGCTTGATTACCTGGAGGGCGCCATAAGGAAACTCGACAGGGAGTCGATTTCAAGGTTCAGGGAGGCGTTTGAGACCGTAAACGGCAAATTCAGCGAAACCTTCTGCAAGCTTTTCGAAAACGGAGAGGCACGTCTTGAGCTTACAGATCCCAGGAACCTGCTTGAAACCGGAGTGGAGGTCATGATAAGGCCCGGAGGAAAGCGCTTCCAGCCGATAAACCTGCTCTCGGGAGGGGAAAAGGCGCTTTCGGCCATAGCGGTCATAATCTCCGCATGCCTGGTAAAGCCCGTTCCCTTTGTGTTCCTGGATGAAATAGACGCCGCGCTTGACGAAGTGAACACGGTGAGGTTCAACAAGATCCTGAGCGAGATCTCGGTCCACTCCCAGGTGGCCGTCATCACGCATAACAGAAAGACCATGCACGAGGCTGACGCGCTTATAGGAATAACCACAGACGGTACCGCCGCTTCGAGGGTTGTAAGCGTGAAGCTTGACGCCTGAAGCCAGAAGTTCCTTGTCTATTTCCCACGGATTATTAGACTGTTTTAGGAGGGCTGTTCCCGCGTGTTCCGGGAACCGCTAGCAAAGGAGACCGCTTCGGCGCATGATTTCTTACGTCCTGAAAAAAATAGTCGGCTCGCAGAACGAAAGAGAGGTAAAAAGGCTCGGCGTTCTGGCGGAGCAGATAAACGCCCTTGAAGAAACACTGGTTAAGGTTCCTACCGCGGACCTTCGCGCAAAGACCGCGCAGTTCCGGGAACTGATAGATTCCCGTCTTGGCTCAAACGGGAACCCGGCCGACGAGAAGTATTTCGCTGAAATGGAGCGGGTTCTCGAGGATATCCTGCCCGAGGCGTTCGCCGCCGTAAGGGAAGCGTCGAGAAGAACGATAGCCATGAGGCATTTCGACGTGCAGATGGTAGGGGGGATAGTTCTTCACAAGGGCAGAATAGCCGAGATGAGAACCGGGGAAGGAAAGACTCTGGTTGCCGTCCTGCCCCTTTACCTAAACGCCCTCACGGGGCTCGGTTCCCATCTTATCACCGTAAACGATTACCTGGCCGCCAGGGATGCCACCTGGATGTCGCCGATTTTTATGGTCCTGGACATGAAAGTGGGGGTTATAAATCACGACACCTCCTACCTGCTTGCCTGGGAGAATCCCGTGCGGGCAGAAGAGTCCGTGGAGAAAAACCTGACCGCGTGGCCGAACGAGTACCTGGCAAGTGACATTCTTCCCGAAAAAAACCTCGACATCATAAATTCCTTCAAGACCTGCCTTGAGCCTTCGTCCAGGCAGGACTCCTACCAGGCGGATATCACCTACGGCACCAACAACGAGTTCGGTTTCGACTACCTGCGCGACAACATGAAGTTCTCTCTTGAGGACTACGTTCAGCGCGGCCACAATTTCGCGATAGTGGACGAGGTCGACAGCATTCTCGTAGACGAGGCGAGAACCCCGCTTATAATCTCGGGACCCTCGGAGGACTCGACCGATCTTTACTACAAGGTGGACAAGGTGGTGAAGACGCTTTCGGGGGAGACCGATTTCACGGTGGACGAGAAATCAAGGAAGGTGGATCTTACCGAAGATGGAGTTTCCAAGGTGGAAAGGGCCCTTGATGTTTCGAACCTCTACGATCCCATCAACCTAAAGACTCTCCACCACGTTAATCAGTCGCTTCACGCCAACACCCTTTTCAGCCGCGATGTCGACTACATGATGCAGGACGGGAAGGTGGTGATAGTCGACGAGTTCACGGGAAGGCTGATGCCGGGGCGCAGGTGGAGCGACGGGCTTCACCAGGCGGTTGAGGCCAAGGAAGGGGTGGAAATCGAAAGCGAAAACCAGACGATGGCCACCATAACCATCCAGAACTATTTCAGGATGTACAGAAAGCTTGCAGGTATGACGGGTACCGCCGACACGGAAGCGTTTGAGTTCAAGCACATATACGATCTTGACGTCACCGTGATACCGACCCACAAGCCGCTTATAAGGAAGGATTACAACGATGTCGTCTACAAGACCGAACGCGAGAAGTTCAACGCCGCGTCCGCGGAGATAAAGGAAATGAATTCCGCCGGCCGGCCGGTGCTTGTCGGCACCTCATCGATTGAGCAGTCGGAAAAACTGAGCGGCTACCTTGAGAAGATGGCTCTTCCCCACAACGTGCTTAACGCCAAGCAGCATGGAAAGGAGGCCGAGATCGTCGCCCAAGCGGGCAGAATAGGGGCCATAACCATAGCGACCAACATGGCGGGGAGGGGCACCGACATACTGCTCGGCGGAAACCCCGAGTTCCTTGCGAGGGATATTCTCAGGAAAGAGTTCAGGGTTCAGCCCGAGGAAGCAGAGCCGAAGCAGTACGAAGAAGCGCTTTTCGAGGCGAAATCGATCTGCGATTCGGAAAAGGAGGAAGTTAAGGAACTCGGCGGACTTCATATCCTTTCGGTCGAAAGACACGAGGCGAGGAGGATAGACAACCAGTTTAGGGGAAGAGCGGGAAGGCAGGGAGATGACGGATCTTCAAGATTCTATGTTTCCCTTGAGGACGACCTGATGCGGATTTTCGCCTCGGAGAGGATAACGGGCGTCATGGACAAGCTCGGATGGGAGGAAGGGGAGCCGATTGAGCACTCGATGATAAGCAAGTCGATTGAAAACGCCCAGAAGAAAGTCGAGGGAAGGAATTTCGACATACGGAAGCATCTTTTGAGGTACGACGACGTTCTCAACACGCAAAGGGATGTTGTCTACAGGCAGCGCCGCGAGATCCTCGAGGGGGGCGAGAGCCTGAGAGAGATGGTTTTTTCGTCTTCAGAAGACATTGTTCGGGAAGTCGTGGGCAGTTATCTGGCGGGGCGGGATGACGACTCGGAATCTGATTTCTCCGAACTCTGCGAAGTTATCGGGAGGATTTTCGGAACGGAGATCGACATAGAGGCCCCCGCCAAGGCGGATGGGGAGGTTATAACCGAAGAAGTTGTCGGAAAGCTGATCACTGCGTACCAGGAAAAAGAGGAGAAGATAGGTTCTGAACAACTCTCGCAGGTCGAGCGTTACGTCATGCTTCAGCACATTGATTACCTCTGGAAGGATCATCTTCTTAACATGGATCACCTCAGGGAAGGGGTGGGACTGAGGGGATACGCCCAGAAAGACCCCCTTCGGGAATACACCAAAGAAGGTTTTGACATGTTCACTCTTATGATGGACAAGTTCAGGATGGATGTCTGCTCGAACCTTTTCAGGATACAGCCCGCGAGCGAAGAGCAGATCGAGGAACTTGAGAGAAAGAGGGAGCTTGAGGAAAAGAAGATGGTGCTCGGGCGGGGAGAAGGGTCAGAAGAAAAGGCCAAGACCCCGGTCAGGAGAACGCAGAAGAAAGTCGGTCGGAACAGCCCGTGCCCCTGTGGCAGCGGCAAGAAATACAAAAGGTGCTGCGGTCGGTAATAATATTGGATAAGGTGTCTTAATGGCTGGAAAAATCTACATTCGAAGGGGAAGGGTCCCTTTTTTCTCTCTTCCCTTCATTGCGCTTTTCGTCGTCGTTGCCGTCTGCCTTTTCGCGTTTTTCGGCGTTCTGGCTCTGGTTGTGCTAGGCGTGCTCGGAGCGGGAGCCTCGGTTTTTAGGAAACTGTTTCCGGGCAAGGACAGAAAAGCCGGTCCCCGCGTGGACGGACCCGGGGGGGGATACCATTACCCTCGGAGAGGACGATTACGAAATAAGGGATGTAGACTAGCTTTCTCCGGACGGCGTGCGGAACTCGCTTCAGAGCGCCTTTTCTATTTCCCCCGCCAGACTCAGATCTTTTTCCGTGATTCCACCCTCGCTATGGGTTGAAAGGGTGATGGAAACCTTGTTCCACCGTATGAGAATGTCGGGGTGGTGGTCTGCTCTTTCGGAAAGAAGCGCGACCTTGTTCACAAAACCCATGGAATCGACGAAATTTCTGAGAACGAAAGTTTTTTCTATCTCTTCTCCTCTCCTCTGCCAACCCTGAAGGACCTCGAGCGCGGAAGAAATTTCTTTTTCAGTTAAAAGTGCCATATATTTTTTCATTATATATTAACCGGGGGGAGTATTCCATTGAGCGGACCCGAAGCTTCACCGAGCGTCGTTTTCATAGGTATCGGAGCCAACCTCGGCCCCGTGCGCGAGAATTTCGCCCGCGCGCTAAGGAGCATTGAAAAGCGCGCGCGCGTGGTGGCGGTGTCCTCCCTTTACGAATCGGACCCCGTGGGACCGCAGGACCAGCCGAAATTCACAAACGCCGTTGTTAAGGTAGAAACGGAACTTTCCCCTTTTGAGCTTCTTGATCACCTCAAGGCAGTCGAAAAGGAGATCGGGAGGAAAAAAACCAAGAGGTGGGGACCCAGGGTGATCGACCTCGACATAATCTTCTACGGAGATCTCGTAATAAGCACGGATTCCCTGGTGGTTCCTCACCCGAGGGCGCACGAAAGAAGGTTTGTCCTAGAGCCCCTGCTCGAGATAGAACCGGCCGCCTGGCATCCCGTTAAGGACATGGCGGTAAGGGATATATGTTCCGGGCTCGAGAATTCGCAGACGATTTCGAAAACCTACGGCCCCGAGGTGCTTCGCTGACCCCGGTTTGAAGCTACTTGCCCCGCGCGAATGCGAATGTCTCCGCCGCCTCAAGCGTGTTCCAAAGAAGCATGGTTACGGTCATCGGACCCACCCCGCCGGGAACGGGAGTTATGTAAGAGGCCTTTCCCTTTACATCCTTAAAGTCAACGTCGCCGACGATCTTTCCCTTCTCATTCCTGTTGATTCCGACATCGACTATTACGGCTCCGTCCTTTATCATCTCTTTTTTTATGAACTGCGGGTCCCCTATTGCCACTATCAGTATGTCCGCCATGGTGGTTATGGCCGACAGGTTTTGAGTTTCGATATGGGCTATGGTGACGGTGGCCTCCCTGTTGAGCATTACTGCCGCCACTGGTTTTCCAACTATGTTGCTTTTCCCCACGACTACTACGTGCTTGCCGAATATCTCTACGCCGTAGTAATCGAGAAGTTTTTCTATTCCGTACGGGGTGCAGGAGATGAGGCCAGGCTCTTCATGGAACAGTTTCCCGGCGTTCTCGGGATGAAACCCGTCGACATCTTTGTCGGGGGACACCTTTCTTATCACTTTTGTCGGGTTCATATGGAGCGGAAGGGGGAGCTGTACCAGTATGCCGTGGACCTTTTCATTCAGGTTGAGGTACTCGATCAGCGAAAGAAGCTCCTTCTCTGAGGTTTCCTCCGGAAGATTATATTCCTCTGAAAGCATTCCACATCTTCCGCACGCCCTTCTCTTGTTCCTCACGTATATTTCGGATGCGGGATCGGTGCCGATCAGAATGGAAGCAAGACCGGGTACTACTCCCGTGCGGTCTTTAAGTTCCTCGGTCCTTCGGATGATCTCTTTTTTAGTGTCTTCAGAGACCTTTTTGCCATCCATGATTTTAGACATGTTCAGGTTCCTTTTTTTTAAAGATGGCCGGTTGGAAAAATTGTTAGTGTAATCGATTTCCTTGGGTTAATCCATATTGGACCGGATTTGCCTAGAGAGCTTCGGCGGGTTCTGCCCACAGTATATGCAAGGGGAAATCAAAATGTATGGAATTTCTTACATTTCTATTGACTAAAAATCAAACATTTCCTATATTTATAGCGTGCTTGGAAATTACATACGTGAACAGCGAAAAAAACGCCTTATTACACAGGAGCAGCTTGCTTCAGAACTCGGCTTATCTCGTGCCACTTACGTGCAGGTTGAACTTGGAAAGCGCGAACTTAGGATAGGTGAAGCAATAAAACTTGCGGGAATTTTTGACATGTCTATTGAAGATTTTCTTAATGAAAGGGAACAAACGTCTCCTGTTGTTGAAATTAAAAAACCCAAGAAGAAAAAACCGGCTAAAAAATCCAATATCCGCATCAGCATTCCTCAGGAAAAAGTGGAGAAATTCAAGCAGGTTCTTTTGTATATTCTTGCCAAAATAGGCGCCCGACCAAATATGGGCCAGACGGTGCTCTATAAGATTCTCTATTTTATCGACTTTGATTACTACGAAAAATACGAGGAACAGTTAATCGGTGCAAAGTATATTAAAAACACTTATGGGCCCAGTCCCGTAATGTTCGCCAAAATCGTTGAGGAGCTTGAAAAAGAAGACAAGATCGAAAAAGTAAAAACCAGGTTTCACAGCTACGACCAAGTGAAATATCTGGTCAATTCAAAAGAACTGGACATATCGTCTCTTTCATCCAAGGAACTTGAGCATATAAATTGGGAAATACGCAGATTGGAAAATATGACTGCTGCGCAAATAAGCGAATTGTCCCATCTTGATACTCCTTGGGTCGTGGCCGAAGACAGGGAGGAACTAAAGTATGAGCATGTGTTTTATCGTCCCCAGTTAACCTCCGTCAGAGAATATGAAGAACTTTAATTCCCTGCCTGAATTCAGGAGGGAATTAAGAAAACTCTCTCGAAAATACGCCACCCTTAACGACGATCTGGAAATATTCAAAGAAGTTCTCTCAAGTTCTCCAACCGGTTTCGGAAATAGTTTTACCGTTATCCATTCCACCAAAGTTATCAAAATAGTAAAAGCGCGCATGGCGTGCCGCTCTCTTCGGGGCAAGTCTCTTCGGGTTATTTACGCGTATCTTGAACAAGAAGAGAAGGTTGAATTCATCGAGATTTATTACAAGGGAAATAAAGAAAACGAGGACCGGACCAGGATTAAGGAATACTTAAAATCAGTTGCCGGGTCTGGTTAAACGTAATCTGTTGATTTTTGGAGCTGGCGATTATCGGGTCGACTGCCCGCCGAAGCGTTATCAATAACCCAGAACGCTGTAATCGCCGTTCACGATCAGGCGAATGGAAACGTAGAGTCCCAGTAGCGCGAAAAGCACCCATGGAGAATTCATCCCCCAGATGTAGATGTACATATCCCCTCGGCTGATCCGGGTTTGCCGATTGGCCGAGAAGAAACTGACCCAATAAACTGAAGTTATGTATGTCAGCTGCCAGAACAGCATCACTCCGACGATGCCCGCGACGGGGGCGGACAAAATATCGAAGGTGAAGGCGGCGTAGAGAATCAGCGTCGGGAGCGGGCTCACGAAGCCGTTGGCAATATCTACTATGTAACCGTATGTGCGCCGGTCCGCGTAGGAACCGTCGAACTGGGAATACGTCGCCCAGACGTCCGCCCATACCGTCGGCGACAACACCTTTATCAACGGAATCTTTGTAGCAAGAAACTCGGTGGCCGGTTTTCGGCCCGTTTCCCGCCAGCGCTTGCGCCAATATTCGGTGCGCCGCTCGATATAGTCGCGTCTGAGGAACAGGCACACTTCCCAGTAGCAGATCACCAGATTAATCGAAAGGAACAGAATCAACAGGGCATGAATAACGTTGAAATCCCCGCGGGTCCAGTAACGTGCACCAATGCCCGCCAATGTCAGAATCGCGATAACCAGCACCGTGAACACCACCACCGGAATTGCCAGCCGGACCCGGCGTGCCCCGGGTTCGGAATGTGTTCGGTCGGTTCGGTTTTCGGGCATGTGTTCTGATCCTGGCAAAAAGCCCGGCGTTACGCCTCGCTGCATTGTACCCTTCAGAGCGTCCCGCGTCCTGAACAAATATAGTTTGAGAGCTCATTTTGCCAAGTTTTAAATATGACTTTGCCAAAAGTCCCCATCCCGTAATCCCCTCTTATTCTTGCATAATTCCCACTTTTCCAAGCTGACCGAGGCCCAAAAAGCGAGTGGCGATTTATGAGCGATTTGAGCACTTTTTGAACATTTACGAAATGAAATTGCCACGGATTTCGAGGGAAAACCCCTGAAAAATACAGTAAATTCAAAGGTTTAAGCGGGATGAAAACGAGCGCTCACTAATCGCTCATTCTGATTTGAAACCACATTTGAAACCACATTTGAAACCACAGAAAAAAGCAGTCTTTTCAGTGATATTTGAAACCACATTTGAAGTTACATCCTTGACCCGGGGATTTTCAGGGGACAAACAGGAAATTAAGTTGGCTGCTTAATTTCTGGGTGTGAGCTTGTGGGAGTTCGACCCTGTACATTATAGCCTCTCCCTAGTTTTTAAACCTTATTGATTATCCAACGCACGCGACCGAGTATCCTGGCCTCGCCGGACTCCAGGGCGTTGCGCGAGACAAGCTGGTCCGCGACTGCCAGGTTGTCGGCCGTGAGCAGGATGCCGCCCTCCACCGGCCGCAGCCTCCGAATCACCGGATGTCCGCTTACTCCTATCTGGATCACGAACAGGCAGTTATCCACTACCTTCCTGTCATCGAGGCTGACTCCGACCAGGGACCCTTCCAGGATCGTTGGCCGCATGGAACCGCTGCCGTATCGCACGGCGTACGGCCGGACCTTGTCGGCGACAGTCACGAGGCCACGGGAAAGGGGGATTGTCTTGGATTGGAAGAAAATAGGAGACGATAATCACTCCTTAAAGATCAAGTTTCCTAAGGTGAAGTTTGGAGGGTCCGCGCATCCCGGCGTGGAGAGCAAGGCCCCGATTAACGACACTAAGAGTTTCTCGGCCGTGATAGATTCGGCGACTAAGACCGACATAGAGATAGTTGCCAAGACCGCGAACCCAAGTGTCGAGTACCTGGTTGAATAGGCGCTTTTCTTAAGTTCCAGGAGATAGTGTGATGGAAACATGCGAGTTCGTGATGGCAGTGGTGTTTATACAGATGGTGATGCTGTTCATAGCGCTGTTGATCTTCGCAAGCAAGGGGGAATAGCATGGGACTCTGGAGCTTTTTAGATTGCTGGATCTTGTCGCAACGCTGGTATTGATAGCGCTGCTGATTTGCTTTCTCCGGAAGGGGTAGAGGATAACAAGAAATTCAAAAGACAGGAGGTCTTAATCAATGTCAGAATCTGAAAAAATGGAATTTGACTTGCAGGACTTGAGTTTGGATAACGCGGACTCGATAGTCCTTTTCCCGTACAAAGAGGTCAAGGAAGATGACTGGCCGACTTACGTCAACTCTGACGGCAAGCGCGTACCGATACCCAAGGGGTGGCGGCATGTCGGCTACAGGTATCCGTATTCAACCCCCAAGCGTGTGCACAAGGTCAGGGAGCTCTCTTCGGGGCTTTCCATGAGCGGGAAGGGAGAAGAGGTGAACATAAGGACCGGGGATCCGGACAAGCTCGCCAAGCACCTCGCGCACAGCCTGATAAAGAGCGTCGTGCGCCTGGACCCCTCGACCGGCAAGACCAAGGAACAGACGCTTGACAATTCCCTCCGGGAGTGGCTGTGCGGGGAGTTCCAGAAGTCAGGCTTCCTGCTCTCAGGTGCCTATCTCGATTACCTCAGAGAAGGTGAAAAGTCGGTGGAGGCTGAAAACCAGGAAAAAGAAAATTTTTCCTGACCCTCAGAAATCACTGGCTAAAGCTTTCTGAGGGCGTCGACGTCGTAATCGATGGTGAGATGCGGAGCTATTCTCCAGAGTCGCTCTCGCGGAGAATTCAGACGCTTGATGCCCGCGAGACGCTACGCCCAGAAGAAGATCAGGAACTGGAAATCCTGAGCGCCGCACAGACGGCCCTCTACCGACCCCTCACGTTGCTTCCGTTTAAACAGCGAGAGTGGCTGTCGCTCTGGGAACTCTGCCGGTCGCAGCGCTACGGCCAGGGAATGACGCTTGGAACTCTCGTGCACTCGGAGATCTGGAACAACCTGGAAAAGTTCGGATATGAGGTCAGAGAGAAAGAGAGGGCTTTTCACATCATCTTGGGCGTCGACGAGATATATAGGGAGTACGCCGAAAAGACACAGGAGGCGTGAACCATGCCGGACGGCGATATAAGAGATCTGACCCTCCGTGTGCGGGTGGACGGGAACCAACTGAAGGTTCTCGGCGCCGACTTTAAAAAGGTCGGAGACGACGCGAAGGGCGCTGGCAAGGAAGCTGAAACAGCAGCGCAGAGGGCTAGGCGCTTTTTCAGAGAACTCCCAGCAGCGGCGAAAGCCGCGGCGAAGGTCTTTCTTCTCTACAAGGCATTCCAGACCGTAAAGCAGGTATTGACATCAAGCGTCCGGGATGCGGCGAACTACCAGCAATCGCTGTCGAAGATCGTGGGCCTCGTGGGAGTCGGCCGTGAACAGGTCGCACTATGGGGTGAGCAGCTTAAACTCCTCGGGCCCCGCGTGGGCAAAGGTTTGGGAGAACTCTCTGACGCCCTGTTTTTTGTGACGTCCGCGGGATTTCGGGGATCTGAGGCAATGGACGTTCTCGAAGTTTCCGCTAAGGCAGCGGCAGCCGGGCTCGGGGAAACGAAGAGTATCGCGGATCTCGTGACGAGCGCCGTGAGTGTTTACGGTAAAGAGACTCTCTCCGCCGCCGAAGCTACTGATATCCTTGTCGCGGGGGTACGGGAAGGCAAGGCCGAGGCGTCCGAATTCGCCGGCTCGCTGGGGCGGGTTGTAGGTGATGCGAAAGAACTCGGTGTGAGCTTTGACCAGGTCACCGCCACCGTGGCGTCGCTCACTAGAACGGGCATTAACGCGGCGGAGTCCACAACGCAACTGCGGGCCGTCCTGAAGGGGCTTGCGCGCCCAACTAAAGAAGCTGTGGATATCCTCAAAGAGGCTGACCTCTCGTTTTCTGACATCCGCAGGACGGTACGGGAGAAGGGGCTGCTCGCGGGGCTTGAGCAACTGAGGGATGTGGCGGATGAACTGGGCCAGGAGAAGTTTGTACGGCTGTTTGAAAGCACTGAGGCCTATTCCGCCATCGTTAAATTGACGGGTGAGAACGTGGACGCGACTAGGGCAACGTTTGAATCTTTGGCCTTGGCCACGGGCTCAACGGACGCCGCTTTTGCCGGGGCGAAGAAAAACGCGAGCTTCCTGTTCAATGTGCTGAAATCCCATCTAGGCGTGGTATTGGTGGAAATTGGAACGGTTATTCTTCCCCCCGTAATATACGGGGTCAAGCTCCTGATCGTTTTTATAAAGGCCCTGTCCAGTGCGGTAAAGGGGGTCGCCACCGCCTTCCGCAACGCGTTCTCCGGCATAAAAGATTCAATTTCCGGCACCTTGGGATTGCTTGACAGGTTTCTCACAAAGTTGCCCCGCAACGCTGCTCCGGGGGCGCTTACGGATATCTCTTTGCTCGTACCTGAAGGGGTAGATTCGGGGGTCGGTGGTTTTGCGGGCATAGCGAAAGCCCGTGCGGAGGCTGCGGCCGCGACCGCCGAGGCGGAAAAAGAGGTTTTGAAGACGGCCAAGGAAACCTTAGAGGTGGAGAAGGAGACTCTGATCACCAAGGAAGAGATTACGGAGGCGACAAGGCGGCTCAACGAAATCAACCTGGATTTCCTTCCGGATTCCACCCGCATAGCCAGAGCCCGCGACGAGGCGTTGGAAGAGCTCGACAAAATTGCCGCTGCGATCCCCGAGAGAGCAGAGGAGGTGGAGCGGGCACGTTTAGCCATTTCGACCAAGTACGCGAAGGAAATAACAGAGGCCGAGCGGAAAGAGCTCCTCGCCCGCCTGAAAAACAGCGATTCGTTTTACGACCAGTGGCGGGCGCAGCTGATAGAGTTCCGCCACCAGGCCGCAGAAAATGATCGGCTGATGGCGAACTTTTTCGCAGACACTCTCTCGCAGATGAGAAACTCTTTTTCAGACCTCTTCTATAACGTCATCACCGGAAAATTCGACAGCCTCGTGGACGTTGCGAAAAACACGTGGAGCGCCATTCTCAGGAGCTTTACTCAGCTGCTCGCTCAGATGGCCACGCAGCGCCTGGTTCTCAACATCGTTCCGAACCTCGCGGGCGGCATTGCAGCCGGCGGAGTCCAGGGGGCGTCAAGTCAGCTGCTGAGCGGCGGGTCCCTGCTTGGAGGTGTGGGGGGCCTTGTGAGCAAGATACCGGGTTTCGGGGCGGGGCAGATATTCGGAGGCCCGGCCGCCGCGGTGCCCGGAGTGAACACCGTGCTCGGTGGCACGGCTGCGAAGACGCCGTTTCTCGCAGGCGGGACCGCGAATTTCCTGGGCGGCGCGTTCGGGGCGTACAACATCCTCAGCAGTCTCTTCTCAGGAGATGTCGCCGGGGGAATCGGAGGCGGAATCGGCGGGGGAATAGGTGCGGCGGCCGCCAGCTTTATTCCCGGAGTCGGAACGCTCGTGGGATTCGGGATCGGCTCCTTTATCGGAAAACTCATCGGGGGGCTTTTCAGGAAGAAGCCGAGGCTCGACATCGAAATAGAGCCTTCCGACCGGGCGGTCGTGGAGGATTTCCTGAAGGAGAGTTTCGAGAGCTCCATACGGTTCAGCTCGACCAGGGGAACGGGCGTCGACAGAACTCAGTTAAGGACGGCTATAGCGGGGATTGTCCAGGGGCAGGTAAAGCAGGTGCAGGCGATAATAAACACGCTGCCTGCGGAGCTCGCGGAATCTCTCGACGAGGCGTTTCTGCAGACAGCTGTAGACACCCAGGAGCATTTTGGAAGAGACCGGCTGCTTGAGTTCGATAAGAAGGGGAAAAACATAAAGAAGAACCTCGAGCAGTTCCTCAGCGGAGAGCTCCAGGCGAGGTTCCTTTTCTCTGTCCGGGACTTTTTCGAAGGCGCATTCGCGTCTCTTGGCATACTGCCCGAGAGGGCGAGCGAAGTAGTCGACGACGCCTTCGCGCGTTTCAAGTCGGAGGGTTCCCGGGAGGGGCGGGCGAGAATAGGTCAGGAGCTCCTGGAGCTTTTCGGCACCGCAGCCGATGCATATAACCTGGTGAACGCAGAAGTCCTTGATCCGCTGACCCTTCAGCTCCGCGCGGTGGAAGATACCGCTAAGAGGTTCGGGTTCGAAGGGATACCCTCGCTTGAGCTGATCGACGAGAGGCTTCGCGAACTGCTGGAGGATTTTGACGACCCGGGAGCCATCGCGGCCCTTGGCCAACTCAGGGAGGGAGTCGTCGGCGTGAACGCGTTGCGGGAGGAACTCACGAACTCGATCGCCGGCCTGTCAGCCGATCCGTTCGAGAGGCAGCTCCGCGCGGTGGAAGATACCGCTAAGAGGTTCGGGTTCGAAGGGATACCCTCGCTTGAGCTGATCGACGAGAGGCTTCGCGAACTGCTGGAGGATTTTGACGACCCGGGAGCCATCAGGGCGCTTGCCGAGTTCCGCCAGGGTCTCCTGGCGCTGCCGATCGAAATCGCCGAGGCGTTTAACGATGTGTTCAACTCGGTTACGAGCGGTCTCGGGCAAATAAGGACGAGAGCCCGGCAGATCCACGAACTCGGGCGTTTCATCGGGCGGGATTTCTCCGGCCAGCTGCAAGATGAGCTACGGTCTAATATCGAAAGCATCAACGGACTGCTTACAAGCGAAACCCTGTCCATTGATCAGCGTTCGGCCGCGCTGAATGAGCAGTCTTCCAATATTCAGGAACTTGTCTCGCTTGAAAAAGAACGCTTTGAGACAGCAAAACGCGCTCAGCTCGACGCACTTCAAGTTCAGCTTGAGGCGATCCGGAAACTCCAGACTGATTTCACCGGGGTCTTCGACGCGGCCGGCAACGCGCTGCTACAGCTACGTACGGGAAGCGAGAGCATCCTTTCTCCGGCCGAGCGCCTGCAGGCAGTCCGGGATGAAATCTCGGGACTTCAGGGCCGGATTCCCACGGCCCAGGGGGCGGACCTTGTAGAAATTCAGCAGCGCCTCACACGGCTCTTTCCGGAGGCTGTGAGGATAGCTCGGGAGGGATTCGGTGAAGGGAGTTCGGTAGCGTTCGCGGAGTTCACCGCGGCGGAAGAAGGCCTCAGGCTCGTCCAGGATCAGACTAGGCAAGAAATCATAACCCAACAGGGGCTTGTAGCCCGCCAGAATGAAATCGCGGCCCGCATCGAGGCGGTGCAGAATCGGCAATTTACGGTCTCGGCTGAGATGAAAAGGATTGTGGACGTGCACCTGAGTAATCAGATTGCGCTCCAAGAAGAGCAGGCCTCCCAACAGTCGCGGATGGTTTCTGAGCTCGAGAGGATAAGCGGATCGCTACGCAGGATCGAGTTGTCTCTTGAAGACAATTTGAGGCAACCCCTGCTGGAGGGAGGTTAACGTGTACATTGTAACAGAATTTCTCGACATAGAGATCACGCTTAAAGGGGGTGACGTCCTTTCCAGTCTCCCGACGACCGACCCGAGAAACCCGGAGACGGAGCTCTCGGACGCAGTCCGGGTGGAGGTTCCGGCGGGGGCGGTCGGAAGTGAGATACGGGTACTCTGCGAGCGCCTGCAGAACTCAGACTCCGTGGAGATCGACGGGGTCAGCGTCCGCCCGGTGAAGGACCTTTACCTCGAGCGCTCACGCGCGGTCCGGAAATTCACCCCCGCAACCCCCACGTTCAGCGTGGATCTCGGGCTCTCTGCTCCCAAGCGTGCAGGTACGATCCTCGCCTGGCTCGTCTCTTCACAGATCGAGATCACGGACGATGTTATCGTCACCTATCCGTTCGCACGTAATCTTTCCGCGAGAGTGGACAGTGAGAAAAAGGATGACGGAGACGACATTGTTTTTGTGATCGGGGAGGAACCCAAGCTCGACGTCACCATCAATCTGCGTGCCAAAGATGAGGGCGAAGAACCGGATCCCGATGACAGGATCTACAGGATCCTCCGCGCGCTCTCTCCACACGGCGATTTCTTCTTTTACGGGCGGAACCTCTCGGAAGCTTACATCATCGGGAAATCCGCACAGCGAGCGGTGAAGCACGTCTCAACAACATATGGCCGCGAGGTCGTACAACCAGTCCTAATGGAAGTTTTATAGAAAAAAACAAGGAGGTATTTGACATGGCTTCGGTGACACACAATAACGATATTCTCTCGGGGGTGGTGGAAGCAGACCAGGTAGGTGATGACGCAACCCACTATGGTGTCTATGACGGGGACCCCGCCGCTGATCCCCCTGGGAACTTCCTTTTCGGCGGCTCGTTCACGAACGATCTTGATGCGGCCGGTTTGGGAGACAGATGGAGGCTGCTCGCCGGTGAAATTGTCTACACGCAGGCTCCCGCCGCGGGAGAGTCGGAAGTTTCGGCGAGACGAAAGTTGCGAGGACTTATAGACGGTGGCCTGTGGGTCACCTTCCACTCTGGTAATCCGGGCATTACCGGGGTAAACCGGATAGAAGTAACAGCTGCCGAGGTTGCGGAACCAGGCTGGACAATCACCTAGTTTTTGGTGCTGAAATGGCGACAGGATATACATTTATAGCTGGTCCGGCATCTCTCTCTGTTAATACTGCCACAAGAAAACGGTGGGATTTTAACACTGCTATTATCCCCGAAATTCTATGGCCGGGAGAGGTGGAAAGGTGGCTCAAGCGGCTGATTGCCGATAGGGTTGATGGCGACCAAATCAATTTTCGGATGACATTTGAAGAAGCGGACTCGGGCGGTCTTGCGCAAGGGCATGATCTTGTGGCGTCTTGGGAACAGAGAAATCCTGCCTTAATCATTAGCCAAGGTGACTTGGAAGTCCGCATACCGGGCCCCGATTTTCCGGGAAACACAGTAAGAGATGCAGGTGAGACCTACATCTGGCGGCCGCCTCAAGCAGATTATGCCGATCTGATACAGTTTTTCTTTGCTGATTTGGATACCACCCAGCCAGTGACTTTTTTCTTGGCCACAGCCGATGAACCGGTCAGCATAGATGCTGATACCGGGGATTACGTCGCCGCCGAAGGGAGCTTCTCCCAGGCCGCGGCGGAGCTGGTGAAACCTCTGAATTCCGATCTTTACTGCCTGGACACGGACCGCTCATCCACCACGGGCATTCTGGCTTCTCAGCGTCAGCGGAGCGGAGTAAAAGTCTTTCTCGAAATTGCGAACACCCTTGAAGATCTTTCTGAGCTGCTTCCGGACGGTTATACGGCCCGGCCCCTGCTGCTGGATATTCCGGAAATCCGCATTGACGACTCGTTTTTCGCGGGCGCGGGGGATATCAACTTCAGGATGGATAATCGCGGAGGCGAATTCAGCCCAGATCAGATCGGACGTTACGTCCAGTTATGGGGTCTTTCGTACGGGAGTCAGAAACGCTCTCTTTTCGTTGGAAAAATAAATCGCCAGAATTCGGATGTCATCCGAGCGGCGCTTACAGCCTCGAATCTGCCTGTCGAAGCGCTGCAGCGCCAGATTCCGGGACGCACGGTCTCTCAAACCAGCTTCCCCGATTCCAGGGTCCCGGGAACAGTCGTGCCAATTGTCTTCGGCAGGGCTATCCGCCACCCCTGTCCGCACCTTGACTCGAGCATAGAGACCTCGCTGTACGAAGCGGCCGCCGCCGGAGATACCGAGCTCTTTATCTCCACTGTCTCGGAAGTCGCTGTCGGAGACAGACTATATCTTTCCTTCGGCGAAGCTGAACAGGAAATCGTCACGGTCGCGAGCATCGATATAGAAGAGCCTTCAATTACGGTTACGGCCGGCATCTCGAACGGTCATTTCGAAGGTGCGGCCGTAACGGCCGCGGATGTCGTCGAGGATTACCTGCTGGGCGAGGGGCGCTGGAGCGGGGGGAATTTTACGCAGGTTTTTCGCCTCTACCACGACGAGCGAGCCCTGCCGATGTTTACGTGCCAGCAGATGGTAAACCCGGTAGCTCTCGCCGCCGGGGATCACGACTTCGCACTCGCAGCGCACTTGCGTGTACAGTTTCGAAATTGGTATAGGAATTACTTTATTGAGTTCCTCGACTCAAACGATGACGTGGTCGGGAGCGCGATTATAGCCGGCTATGATCCGGACGATAATACTGTCGCAATAAACCTTTCGGCCGCAGTCTCCTTTAGCTGCTACAGGTTGCGAGAATACCGCTTTTTCGACGGCTCTCAGGAGACTCCGCACGGGGGATACGCGTTTGTCCGGCTGGCGCGCAAGTATCAAGGGCAGATACACGCCGACGTCCAGGGGTTCGATGAAACCGACCCCTCGGAGGTCCTGAAGGAGTCTTTCAAAAACTCTAGCTGGGGAGCTGGGGAAACTCTCGATTTTGTTGTTGAGGACGCAATATTGGACTATGAATTCGAGGGCGCTATAACTACCAGACAGACACTGGGGGCCCTGGCAAACGAGATCGGGAAATTCCGGCCGCTCAGGATCATTCGGGAGCGCGAACAGATAAAACTTAAATGGCTTGCCGATGAGGCGGCCGTTTTGATGCCGGAGGATCTCTCAGCGTATATTTCGCGGCCGAGGATTGAACATTTGCCTCTCGAACGCAGAAGGCGATCTGTCACGATACGCTACCGCCCGGATCTCCGCGAAAACGAAACCTCGCAGGAAATTGTCGAATTCGTGGGGGGTGAGGGTGCGGCGGCCGAGGTTGAGCTCTCCTTTGTCTATGACGGGGAAACCGCCGATCGCGTAGCTTACCAGGAAAGCCAGCGTGAACTCTCGAGGCGCCGGCAAGTGAAGCTTGCGGTGGACCCGCGCATGATTAAAAGCGACATCTTCCCCGGCATGAAAATCAGGATCCCGAATTCTCTTGCTGGGACGGACGATACAGACTGGATAGTGACTGCAGTGC
Source organism: Thermodesulfobacteriota bacterium (assembly GCA_965207685.1). Lineage (GTDB taxonomy): Bacteria > Desulfobacterota_D > UBA1144 > Nemesobacterales > Nemesobacteraceae > Nemesobacter. Next base: position 1,421,397 of record OZ242294.1, read on the forward strand.
GTGTGGCCGCCGAGAGGCGGTTTGGAATAACGGCTCGGCAGCATCGTTCGGAGCTTTTCAGTTACCCCGATGACCGGTTTCTTCCGGGCGCTGATGACAGCTACGATCCGCCTACGGATTTTTCGAAGACGCCGCCTGAGCCTCTGAAGAATTTCAGAGCTGAGACTGTAGAGGTTTCTGACGGGGATAATATTTTGTATGAATGTGTTGTAAGATTTACTAGTCCGATGGAAAACTACCGGAAGGCGGAAATACACGTTGCTTTGGGGTCGGCCGAGGCGCGGTTTGCCACTTTCGAGGATCCTGCGAACCCAGGAAAGGCGCGGTTTGATCTGCCGCTCGAGCTTCAAAGATACAGAGTTATTGGATATTCACTCTCCGAAAACGGCTTGCTCCAAGGTTACCCTGTGGAGTTTACAGTGAACGAATCGCCGATCGCGGACGCGGGAGACGATCGTGCGGTAGGCGCTGGGGCGTCGGTTATTCTCGATGGTTCGGGGTCGAGCGACCCCGATCACGACTCGCTCGTCTTCCTCTGGGAGCAGGTGAGCGGAACGCCCGTTACGATTAATAACGCAACCTCTGAGATGGCTAGGTTTACAGCCCCATCGACCCCCTCTTCCCATGTTCTGAAATTTCAACTTACGGTGAGTGACGGGGAGACCAGCTCAACCGACAGCGTTACCGTTAATGTTAGCCCATATGTATACATCCCACCACCACCACCACCTGTTGAGGATAACGCCCCTGTCGTCACCATCACCACCCCCAACCAGACCGTTGACGGCGGAGAGGAGATTTCTCTAGCCGCCACCGTAATGGATGAGGATGGAGACCTTGATTATGTCAATTGGAGTGGCAGCGGAACCTTTGGGACTGTCGATTCCGCAGATACAACTTGGAGGGCCCCTGCATCAACAGGTGCAGACCAGCGGTATGTATTGGAACTAAGAGCTTATGATCTGAATGGCAATGAGGGAAGCGCTGCAGTCACGATAATAGTTCGGAGAGCCTCTCCTCCTCGTCCCCCCGGAAACAATGGGTCAGAGGTTTTGGCTAACGGCAACTGGAGAGCAAACTTCACCATTCCCGTCGGTTCGACTGCTACAACCCGAGAGATCCGTGTGAATCGTGCCGGAACAATAAGCGAATGGGCAAGCGCGTCTGTCCCGGCCGGACTCACAGGAGTTTCTTACACGACTCCGAGTGAGTCAGTCTTGTGGGTGGAAATGCGTCTGTGCAACGATAATGAGTGCAGTGTGTCGACGAGAATCACGAGAGATGCCTAATACCGGCCGTAAAGAGCTCTTAAAAGCTCCTTCAACAATCCGTTAAATTAAGTGGGACACTTAATTTCTTACCGTTTTTTGTTTACATAACTTGCTGGGAATAATTACCGTTTGGGCAATTTGATTTCGTAAATTTGGCAAGATCATTTTTGCCGTTATAACAAACGCGCCTCGCTCCAGACGGACACTTTCGATAGGAAAATTATATACAATAGTCAAAAAAACTTGATTTCCCCGCTGAAATTGTCCATCCGGTGAGGTTCATATGCCGAAACATTTTCTGCTAATCTGCCTGTTATGCATTCCTGCGGCTGTATGGATGCTCTACAAACCAGTGCGGGTTATTGTTCCTGAATTAAATGGAGTTTCATGTACAGGTGAGGATATTTGCACTGACGATGCGTTGCGCTACGAGGAAGCAGTTGCATTATATTAGGAAGCTTATGAGTTTGTAAACTCGTCGGTTGGAATCATCGAAAAGAAACCCCATAAGATGATCCATCATTTACAGGCTGAGTGGCTGGGCATTTTAAAGCAGTGGCGCAGCCCTCCTTGGTTCAAGGAGGGGATGGCTTACTCGTTTAGTCAGGATCCCCGGTCAGATCTTTCTGAGGTTTTCAAGGAGTACCGTCTGGAATTTGAGAAATGGTGTCGATCAGTGGGCAGAGAAAATCTGTGGCAAGAGGCGCGAAAGCTGTAGCAATGCGTGACAACCGAAATCAGCTAACTCAAAAGTCTCTCGGGTTAAATCTGGATTGGTTTTTTCCGAAAATAAATAATTAGTACTTTTTAGTTGACAGACTAAATTTAGCCTTTCTACTAAATTTAGCTAAGCAACTAATGGAGTGTAAAAAAGTAAACAATGGGCTTCAGGTTTTCCCGAGGTGGTTAAGAGGCCCGTGGCCCTTCCCTATTTCAAGAGAGTTTCTTATTGCCTCTGTCACAAATGCTTTCGAATTTTTAAGGGAAACCGGAAGAGACATTCCCTTTGCCAGAAAAGCGCATATGGCCGCCGAAAAAGTGCAGCCGGTCCCGTGGGTGTTCTTTGTCTCGATTCTCTCGCTGACCAGTTCTTCAAATGTCTCCCCGTCGAAAAAAAGATCCACCGCCGGGTGGTCTTTTGCGAGATGTCCGCCTTTTACAAGAACTGTTTTTGCCCCAAGCAGGTGGATCTTCTCGGCTGCGGTCTTCATGTCGCTTATATCGCTTATGCTGACAGAGCTCAGTATCTCTGCCTCGGGTATGTTCGGAGTCACTATGAGCGCCCTCGGGATGATCTCTTTTTTTAGAAGGTCCGTTGAGTTTTTCAAAAGAGCGGTTCCGCCTTTTGAACGCATCACGGGGTCGACAACGAGTTTTTCAATTCCGTACTGATCTATTTTTTCCGCCACGGTCTCAATGATTTTTTCGTTGGAAAGCATTCCGAGCTTGGCGGCGTCGCAGCCTATATCGCTCATCACGGCGTCAAACTGCAGCCCCACGAACTGCTCGGGGAGGTCGTGGATGGCACTTACCTCCAAGGTGTTCTGGGCGGTAACGGAGGTGAGCACGGAAAGACCGTACACTCCCAGGGCGGTAAAAGTCTTAAGGTCAGCCTGGATTCCCGCCCCTCCTCCTGAATCGGACCCGGCAACGGTAAGCGCTCTTGGGATTTTTTCCGCCACGTAAGGATTCTACAAATTCACCTGTTTTTTACAAACCCGGACAAGGGGTTCTCTGCCGGTGGTCTTTGCCGGAATTGAAAACTGTTTTCAGTTGTATATAATTTCCCTTCACGCTAAACGATCGTTTAAGGAGAGAGTCATGAGCGAAGATATTTTCAGACCGGATTTGTTTACAACTGATGATGAGGGCAGAGTGAGGCTGATTGCGGGTTACTGCAAGGAATCCGACAACTGGACCTTCCCTAGGTACCTTGCGGACCCAGTGAGTTTTTCAGATGATGTGGAGGAGAAATTGCTTAGCCCAACCGGCGTTCTGCATTCCTTTACAGTTGTAAGAAGGAGCATGCCGGAATTCAAGGTGCCCTATGTTCTCGCTCTTGTCGATTTTCCAGAAGGCGTAAGGGTGATGGCGCAGGTTGAAACTGAGGACCCGGATTCTCTTGAGTTCGGCGAGGAGATGGCCATTACGGTCGGGGTGATAAAGAAGGCGCCGGACGGAACGGATATCAGCTCCTACAAGTTTATCCCGGCAAGGGAGTGTTCCTGATCAGCCGATCTCACTGATCGTTTCTCTAAGCGTTTTCTCCACGGTCTCCCTTATTTCCGCGAGCCTTGGTTCCGTCTGAGCTTCAAAACGAAGCACCAGAGCCGGCTGGGTGTTGGACGCGCGCAGAAGTCCCCATCCGTCCGGGTACTCGACCCTGACTCCGTCTATGTCAATCACTTCGTTTTGCTCCCCGAGTTTTTTCTTTACCGCTTCCGTTACCTGAAACTTGATTTCATCGGGACAGTCAACTCTTATCTCTGGAGTCGCAAAGGTCTTCGGCAACCCGACTAGGAGTTCCGAAGCCTTCTTTCCTGTTTTCGAGAGGATTTCAAGAAACCGAAGCCCTGCGTAAAGGGCGTCATCGTATCCGAAAAACCTGTTTTTAAAGAAGATGTGGCCGCTCATCTCTCCACCGAGTTCGGCGCCTTCCTTTCTCATCTTGTCCTTGATTACCGAGTGCCCGGTTTTCCACATGATGGGATTCCCGCCGGCTTCCCTTATCCTGGAGAAAAGATTTCCCGAACACTTAACGTCCCCTATTATGGTCGCTCCCGGGTTCGTTTCGAGAAGATCTAGCGAATAGACAAGGAGCAGCATGTCTCCGCTCATTGAGTTTCCCTGCTCATCGACAACTCCTATCCTGTCGGCGTCCCCGTCAAACGCCAGGCCCACGTCGAGGCCGGCTTCCACGATCTTTTTCTTTATGTCGGAGAGATTCTCCTCAACCGTGGGATCCGGGTGGTGGTTCGGAAAATCCCCGTCAGGGTCCATGTAAAGCTCATGAACTTCGCAGCCGAATCTCCTGAGTATCTGCGGGCAGGCCACTCCGGCTGTTCCGTTGCCGCCGTCAGCGGCGACCCTTATCCCCGGTTCTATATGAAGGTTCTGCTCAAAAAATTCGAGGTAGCGCTCAACTATGTCCGACTGTCTCTTCCTTCCCCTTCCCGTTTTGAACTTGCCCTCTTCAACCGATTTTCTTATTTTCTGTATGCCTTCGCCGAAAAGGGAATTCTGGCCGACGCACATTTTAAGCCCGTTGTACTCCGAGGGATTATGGCTGGCGGTTACCATTACCCCGCCGTCAACGCCCGAGGTGAAGGTGGAGAAATAAACCATGGGGGTCGTTACCATCCCTATGTCGACCACATTAACGCCGGTTGAGGTTATTCCTTCGCAAAGCGCGTCACGAAACGCCGGGGAGGATTTCCTGCAGTCGTATCCAACGGAGACCTCCACCCCGCCTCCCGAGGCTATCATGGTTCCGTAGGCTTTTCCGATTCTCTCGACTACCTCTTCGGTGATGCTCTCCCCCGCTATGCCCCTTATGTCGTATTCTCTGAATATAGCTTTATCGGGAATCAAGGTTAACTTTCTCCTTTATTTTTAAGCACTTAATTATAATGTCCCCGGGGATTTATAAAAGGCATCCTTCTTGACTTTAATTTTTCGAGTCTTATCATTTCCTCTCATGATTTCTCCCTCCTACGAACAGTTCCTTGAGAATCTCGAACGCGGGAATCTTGTGCCCGTTTGGGAGGAGGTTCTGGCCGATTACGACACTCCGGTTTCAGTTTTCAGGAAGATAGACTCGCCTGATTACTCTTTTCTTTTCGAAAGCGTGGAGGGCGGAGACAAGTGGGCGCGCTACAGCTTTCTGGGCACGGAACCCTCTGTGGTATTCCGCTCGAAGGGTCAAAGTATCGAGATAATCCGCTCAGACGGGGAAACCGAAACGTTTACGGGCGACCCGATTCTGGCGTTGCGGGATCTGCTTTCATGTTACAGGCCGGTTTCCTCGGAGGAGCTTCCGAGATTTCACGGGGGAGCGGTCGGTTATTTCGGTTACGACATGGTCAGGTTTATAGAGGATATTCCCGATACCTCTCCTGATGAGCTTAAGCTCTGGGACTCCATTTACATGGTAATGGATACCGTCTTGGCGTTTGATAACGTTACGAGCAAGATAAAGATCATTTCAAACGCCTATGTTCCCGATGTTAAAAATGCGAGGGAGGAGTACGAAAAGTCCCTTGCGAAAATAGCCGAGCTTAAAAACAAGCTTAAAAGTTCGCTTGGCGAAAGGTTTGCCAACGGTATTTCTCAGGATGTCGGCGAGGAAGAATTCACGCTTGAGTCCAATTTCGAACCCGCACACTTCAAGGATGCGGTTCTCAGTACCAAGGAATACATAAAATCGGGAGACATAATACAGGCCGTGATATCCCAGAGGTGGAAAACGGACCTCAGGGTCGATCCCTTCGATCTCTACAGGGCGCTCAGGATACTAAACCCTTCCCCGTACATGTTTTTCCTGAGGATGGGTGATGAGATACTTACCGGGTCCTCTCCCGAGGTAATGGTGAGGGTCGAGGGGAAAAGAATCGCGAGCCGTCCGATAGCCGGGACTAGGCCCAGAGGGAAAACCGTTTCCGAGGACGAGAGTCTCGCGGCCGAACTCATAGCTGATCCCAAGGAGAGGGCCGAGCACATAATGCTGGTTGATCTTGCGAGAAACGACCTGGGGAGGGTTTCCGACATGGGTTCGGTCAGGGTCGACGAGTTCATGATAGTGGAGAGATATTCCCACGTGATGCACATAGTTTCAAACGTTACCGCCCTGCTTGCCGAAGGGTCAGACGCCTTTGACGTAATAAAGGCGACTTTCCCCGCTGGCACCCTTTCCGGAGCGCCGAAGGTAAGGGCGATGGAGATAATCGAGGAGACCGAGCCGGCAACGAGGGGGGCATACGGGGGCTGCGTCTGCTATTTCAGCTTTTCGGGCAACATGGACAGCTGCATAACCATAAGAACGTTCGTGGTAAAAGACGGTAAAATCTACATACAGGCGGGAGCCGGCATAGTGGCAGATTCGAACCCCGAAACCGAGTACCAGGAAACGGTTAACAAGGTAAAGGCCTTGGTGAAGTCGGTTGAGCTTGCGGAGGATGGACTCTGATGACCGGGAGCAAACAGAAAATGATTCTGATGATCGATAATTACGATTCCTTTACCTACAACCTGGTCCACTACCTGGGGGAACTAGGCCAGCAGATAGAGGTGAGGAGAAACGACTGCCTTGATTTTGGTTTCGTGGATGATCTTGACCCCGACATGATTGTAGTTTCTCCCGGGCCTTGCACGCCCAAGGAGGCGGGGCTTTCGGTCGACATAATAAAAAGGTACGTTGGGAAAAAACCCATTCTCGGTGTCTGCCTAGGTCACCAGGCGGTGGGCTACGCGTACGGGGCGAACATAGTCCGGGCTGAGAGACTTCTGCACGGAAAAACCTCCCCGATCATCCACGATGGAAAAACCATCTATAAGGATCTCCCGAATCCCTTCGAGGCTACGAGATACCATTCGCTTCTGGTGGAGGAAGCGTCTCTTCCGTCTGACTTCGAGATTTCCGCCTGGACCGAGGAGGGTGAAATCATGGGGATAAGGCACAAGGAACTTCCCGTTGAGGGCGTTCAGTTTCACCCCGAGTCCATCCTTACGGAGTGCGGGAAGGATCTTCTCAGAAACTTTATCGACTACTATGGGTAAAGCCGATACGGCTTTCCCGTTTTTTTCTCATATTTCCTGTTTGAGAAACCCTTTCGACTTATTAACATATTTAGAGTATAGGACTGCGTTTTAACCAGTTTTTTCCCCGAATGCGGTCCTAAACCCGAAAAGCGGTCTACGGTCTGTTTTTACTTGCCCACATTTCGGTGTGGGAGCAAAGTCCCGAAGGAGTTGCACTCGTTAAACAATGTATGAGTTAGCTAAACAAAAAGAAATTTTAAGGGAACAGGATTCGAATCCGTTTCGCAGGAGGTCAGATGGGCCTTCTGGTTGAAGCTTTCATTTTTCTGCTGGCGACGATTGTCGTTGTTCCTGTCTGCCGTAAGTTCGGATTGAGCAGTGTGCTTGGCTACCTGCTGGTTGGGTTGCTGATCGGTCCGAGCGTGTTCGGGCTTGTGGGCAATGCAACGGAAGTTCTGCACTTTGCTGAGTTTGGAATCGTTTTGTTGATGTTTCTCATCGGTCTCGAACTTCGTCCGCAGCGTCTGTGGACCATGCGGAGATTTCTCTTCGGGCTTGGTATAACCCAGATCGTCATCACTTCACTCGTCATTGCGGTGTTCTGCTTCGTGTTGCTGGGGATGGGCTCGCCCGCGTCAGTGCTGATAGGATTTTCGCTTGCTCTTTCAAGTACGGCATTTGTCGTGCAGTGGCTCGGGGAACACAGGGAATTCAACAGGCCCCATGGACGTGCGGCTTTCGGCACGCTGCTCATGCAGGATGTCGCTGTTATTCCGGCAATAGCCTTAGTAGGTATCTTGTCTTCTAAGCCCGGGGATTCGGTGTCGTTGAATTTGCTGCTTCTTATCGCTGTTGTGGCCGGGTTCGTGGTTGCTCGGTTTACACTTCGCCCCGCCCTGCGTTTTGTTGCTTCCACGGGAATCCATGAACTTTTCACGGCTGCCGCGCTTACGCTCGTGACTGGCGCCGCCTTGGCGATGCACAGCATTGGTTTTTCAATGGGCCTCGGGGCCTTCATAGCGGGCGTGATGGTTGCCGATTCTGAGTATCGCCACCAGCTTGAAGCGGACGTAATGCCCTTTAAGGGGCTGCTTGTGGGTCTTTTCTTCATTGCGGTCGGCATGTCGGCCAACCTGGGTTTGCTGGCCAGCAAGCCGCTTTTGATCGTCGGACTGACCGCGGTTCTCATGGTCGTAAAATCGCTCGTTATATACCCGCTTGCCAGATTGCAGGGTCTTAAGCACGATGAAGCGGTGCGGACAGGGCTTGTGCTTTCCCAAGGCGGGGAGTTTGCCTTTATCTTGTTTACCGTAGGTATTTCGGCGCAGCTTGTAGATCAATTCGTCGTCGATATTGCCGTTTTGGTGGTAACGTTGTCGATGGCGGCAACACCTTTTCTTGTTGGGCTTGGTTCCCGATTTGGTGCCGACAAGGACAGCGCCCCTGAGCCGTTAGAGGAAACCCATGGATCGCAAAATTCCGTTATCATCGTAGGTTTTGGACCGTTCGGCCAGACCGTGGCCCGAATACTGACCATACTTGAAATTCCGTTTACGGTGATTGAACTTGATGCCAAGAGAGTTGAGTTTGTCCGTCAGTTTGCAAGTGAAACGTACTATGGCAACGCATCGAACCTGCGGGTTTTGCTCTCCGCTCATATTGACCGGGCTCCTGCGATTGTCGTTGCGATTGACGATGTCGAAGCGTCTCTGAAAATAGTCAGTCAGGTATCTAATTCTTTTCCGAACCTTAAAATCATGGCACGTGCGAGAGATCGCTTTCATGAAATAAAGCTTCGCGAGCTGGGAGTGACCTCCGTGATTCGCGAAACTCTGCTTTCAAGCCTTGCTCTTTCAACCCAACTGCTTGAGCATCTAGGGCTGTCTTCGACCGATGCGGCGGGAATAATCCAGGCGTTTCGGGAGCACGATGCGCAAACTCTGGATAGCCAGGTGGCGGTTTACCATGATAAAACCGGGTTTCCTGAAGAGGTGTTTGATACGACGCAGGAACTAAAGGAATTGTTCAAGGAAGACAAAAAAACCAGTCTCCGCGTCAAAAAGAAACCGTGATAAGTCTTTTTCAGGAACCCGGCCATACTAGCCGATTCAGGTTGTTTTAATTGATGGGTTAGTGCGCGGTACAGGGATCCTTTGCACAATTTGAAAATAGCACTTTCAAATTGTGCAAAATTAAGCAGAAGTCCTTTGAGCAGTGTTTTTTGTCAGTTCGGAGAAAACGCACAATAACCTGTTAGGCCACAAACATGCGGACATCAAGTTCCGGGCAATTGTTTTTCAGGTAAACTAAGACGCTCAGAATAGACAATGGTTAAGAACCGTCAAAAGTTCCGATTTGTATTCTGAAACCGAAATACCCAAGAGGAAAAAAATGAAACTGCCTTTACGTCCGAGAGACGAAAAATATATAGGAAAGGGGACTCTTCCCAACGGTCCCTTAGACGACACCGACAAGTGGCTTCCAATAACCAGATACCTTGAGGCGGGGGCTGAGTCATACCCGGAAAAAACAATGTTCAGTCTCGGGGATTCAGACGGCAACGTAGCTGAAAGCTACAGCTATGGGGAGACCAACGCCTGGGCTAACAGGGTGGCAAACGGTCTTGTCGGGGAGTTCGGGATAAAAAAAGGGGACAAGGTCGGCATGTACATGCTCAACTGTTCCGAATACGTCATATCGATTATCGCCGCGCACAAATCGGGCGCAGTCCAAGTCCCGATAAACAAGGATGAAAAAGGCGATAGGCTGGCTTACGTAATAAACTACTCCGAGATGCGGGTGCTCGTGGTCGACACCCAGAGTCTTCCCTACGTAGCTGAAATAGCGGACAAACTTGAGAATCTCGAGGCGATTTTTCTTGTCTCGGAGGAGGTTCCGGCGGATATAGGGGGCATAAAGGCGCTTCCTTTTTCTACTTTTGAGCGGTATTCATCCGAAAATCCCGGGGTCGACGTGACGATTGCAGACAAGGAGAGATGCATGTTCACTTCCGGCACCACGGGGATGCCCAAGGGTGTTATCCGCGATCACGGGGGAGTGATAATGACGGTACGCTCCTTCATACAGCAGCAGGGGCTTAGAAGCGAGGACGTCTTGATGACGGTTCTTTCCCTGGGACACGCAAACGCCCAGGTAATGTGCCTTTTCGTTTCGGTAGCTGTTGGAGGTTCAGCCGTTTTCTTCCCGAGGTTTTCCGCCTCCAATTTCTGGAAGTGGGCAGCCGGCTGCGGTGCGACCGGGGCGAACATGCTGGGAGCTGTGCCCGAATACATATGGGCTTCTCCGCTTTCAGAATGGGATTCAAAGCATGAGATAAGGATGATGCTCTCGGGGCCCGCGCCTAAAAAGCTTTGCGAGTTCGAGGAAAGGTTCAACACGAAGATAGTTGAGGGTTACGGATCTACCGAGATGGGAATGCCGCTCTGGAAAGATCCCGAGGATGAAAAACCGGGTTCATGCGGATTTCCCGTTGAGGGGTACCACCTTGAGATAAGAGACCCCCTGAACACGGACGAGATAATAGACAAACTCTGGGACGTGGATAAAAACCCCGCTCCTGCCGAGGAGGAAAAAGGACTTCTTTTCATAAAGCCCCTGGTTCCGAACACCACCCTTGATGAATATTTCAAGGATGAGAGAAGAACGAAAAACGCTTTTGACGACCAGGGCTTTTTCAATTCGGATGACCTGTTTGCCGCGGGAACCGACGGGAGATACTACTTCATGGGCCGCTACAGCAGGATACGCGTGTCGGGAGAGAACGTGGACCCGGTAGCCGTGGCCGATGTCTCCGAGGAACATCCTTCCGTTCGGGAAGCCGTGGCCGTAGGCATTAGACTGCCCGACATATCGGATGACGAAATCAAGCTCAACCTGATACTCAAGGAAGGTGCGGATTTCGATCCTGTGGAATTCTGCGAGTGGATGGCCGAGAAGGTGATGGTGGCCATGGTTCCAAGGTTCATTGAAGTCTACGAGGAGTTTCCTCTTACCTCGACCCAGAAAATCGCGGTTTCAGAACTAAAGAACATAGCCGACTCCACCTGGGACAGGCACGAAAGCGGGCTCAAGCTAAGGTCAAGGAAGTGAGCTTGAGATAAAATAGAGAAACGCTGCGTAAACGATAAGCAGAAGAGCGCTTTTCTTTTTTCCGATCCTGTTTTTACTAATCTGGGTTTTTCCGATTAGCAACACGAAAAGAACTGTAAGCAGGATAAGAAATGCGAATTCGGACGCGTATCCGAACATATCCCGGTTTATCTCTATGGGTCGGATAACCGCAACGAGACCCAAATACCCGAGATTAAAGAAATTGCTCCCTATTATGTTGCCAACGACTATGTTCTGCTCTTTTCTCCACGCGGCCACGAGCGAAGCGGCAAGTTCCGGAAGTGAAGTTCCGAAGGCAACTGCCACGACCCCTATGAAAAGTTCGCTTATCCCGAGCTGTTCGGCGATATCTATTGCGCTACTAACCAAAAGATGGGCGCTGACAGCCAGAAGCACTGAACCCGAGACTACGTAAAGAAGGAGCTTCCACCCGCCATCATCTGGCGATACGGAAGAAGCCTCGTTTTCTTCTGTGGATTTTCCGTAGGGGATAACCAAAAGGACGGCAAGTAGAAAAAACAGCAGTATTCCTTCCCCTCTTTTGAGAGAGAATTCCGTGAGGCTGAGGCCGAAAGCGGCAAAAGTCATAAGCCCCATAAAAACAAGCGGAAGCCACTGCTCTTTCCACGCTTCTCTGCTTATCACTATTGGACTTATAAGAACCGTCAGGCCGAAAATAAGCCCGGTGTTGGCGATATTGCTTCCGACCATGTTTCCGACTGCTATGTCACTTGAGCCCTCTATGACTGCCACCAAGGAAACCATGAATTCGGGAACGGATGTTCCAAACGCAACCACGATAAGTCCCGCAAAAAAGGTGCCCATGCCGGTGAACGCAGCAACCCCGGAGGCGCCTCTAACGAGAAGGCGGGCCCCCTTCCACAGAAGAGCGAAACTCACGGCAAAAATCAGCAGATTCAAAAATTCCATATATCAGAAGCGGATTTCAGGCCGTATGCGGTCGGCCAGAGATTTTTTTCAGGAACCGGAAAAAAACGGGGTTTGCAATGAGACACCGATTAACCTATAATAGTCCGGGTGTTTTTTTCATTTCCAAATGCTATAAGACTGTTCAGGAGGTTACAGTAAATGCAATTATTATTCAAACCGCGCGATGGCGTATATCTGGGAAGCGGAGATCTTCCCTTCGGTAAATTCGAAGACACTTCACTTTGGCAGCCGATAACCACAAATCTTGAGAAGGGTGCCGAGATGTTTCCCGACAAGGCGATGTTCAAGGTCGGAGACAGAGACGGAAACATCGTCGAGAGCTACACTTATGCGGAAACCAACGCGTGGGCCAACAGGGTGGCAAACGGTCTTGCCCAAGGGTTCGGAATAAATAAAGGGGACAAGGTCGGCATGTACATGCTCAACTGTTCTGAGCACGTGATATCTATTATCGCCATACACAAGTGCGGCGGTGTGCAGGTTCCGGTAAACAAGGACGAGAAGGGGGAAAGACTCGCTTACGTAATCAACTACTCGGACATGAGAGCCCTCATTATTGACGAGGGGAGCATTCCTTTCATAGAGGAAATCGGCGACAGTCTGGAGCATCTTGAAGCAGTTTTCGTGACGGTTGACAATCCACCTGAGAAAATCGGAGGCATAAATGCGCTTCCTTTTTCGGAATTTGATAGTTATGACGATACTAATCCCGGGGTGGACGTTACCACTTCCGACATGGAGAGATGTATGTTCACGTCCGGTACCACAGGGATGCCGAAAGGGGTTGCCAGAGACCACGGAGGAGTAATCATGACAGTCCGTTCTTATCTGCAGCAGCAGGGAATAAGGAGCGACGACGTGCTCATGAGCATACTTTCACTCGGCCACGCCAACGCGCAGGTAATGTGCCTTTTCAGCGCCATGGCGTCCGGTGGGACTGCCGTGTTTTTCCCTAGGTTCTCAGCTTCCAATTTCTGGAAATGGGCGGCCGGGTGCGGCGCGACATGCGTTAACATGCTGGGAGCGGTAGCCGAGTACCTTTGGGCTGCGCCTGAGAGCGAGTGGGATCAGAAGCATAACATAAGGATAATGCTGGGCTCCCCTGCTCCTAGGAACTTGAAGGAGTTCCAGGAGAGGTTCGGAGTCAGGGTAATAGACGGATACGGTTCGACCGAGATGGGCATGGTTCTTTGGAAAGATCCCGAGGATCACCGCCCAGGTTCATCCGGTTTCCCCATGGAGGGATACTATGTCGAGCTCAGAAATCCCGAAGACATCGATACGGTGGTAAGACCGTTCTGGGACTCTACCGACGACATTACTCCTCCCGACGACGCCAAGGGGCTTCTTTTCGTAAAGCCGCTTGTTCCGCATACGACCCTGAATGAATATTTCAAGGATGAGAGAAGAACCAGAGAGGCCTTTGACGATGACGGCTTCTTCAATTCGGACGATCTCTTCGCCAGAGGTATCGATGGGAGATACTATTTTGTCGGAAGGTTCAGCCGAATCAGGGTTTCAGGCGAAAACGTGGATCCGGTAGCCGTCGGGGACGAGGCGATGCAATATCCCGCGATTCAGGAAGCCATTGCGGTCGGTATAAGGCTCCCGAACGTTTCGGATGACGAGATCAAGCTCTGCGTTACGCTCAAGGTAGGCGAGGAATTCGATCCGATTGAGTTCTCCAAATGGATGGCCGAAAGGGTTATAGTGGCCATGGTTCCTAGGTTCATAGAGGTTTACGAGGATGGATTCCCGGTAACCGCGACCCAGAAGGTCAAGGTCGCCGAAATAAAGGAAATCACCGAGAATACCTGGGACAGAAACGAGACGGGCCTCAAGTTCAGCGCCAGAAAGTAGATTTTTCCTTTTATCTGTGACAGGGAAGTCCGATGAAAGCATTATGGCCTTGGCTATCAGGGAGGCCGAGCGGGCTGCTTCGGAAGGTGAGGTTCCGGTCGGGGCGGTCATAGTTGATCGGGGCGACACCGTAATTTCTGCCGCCCATAACCTGAGGGAATCAGCTTCGGACGCTACCGCCCACGCCGAAATTCTGGCTATACGCCGCGCGTGCGGAGTTATCGGAAACTGGAGACTTTCCGGCACTTCTATCTACGTTACCCTCGAGCCCTGCGCCATGTGCATGGGAGCCATAGTCAACGCGAGAATAGACAGGGTGGTGTTCGGTGCTCCCGACCCCAAGGGCGGGGCGCTCGTGAGCAACTTTGGAATCGGCACGGGAGAGGAACTCAATCACCGGGTGGAATTCTTGGGGGGAGTCTACGGCGAGCGGTGCACCCGTATTCTTGAGGACTTTTTCAGGACGCTTCGGGACTCCTGAACTCAGGCCTGAGGGCTAACGACGATTTTTTTCGAGTTGCCCTTGCTTGGAACCGTCTCGTATTTTATGTTCTCTTGCTTCTTGAGTTCTATGTAGGCCATTTTCCTTTCGTAGGACGAAAGCCGCTCGATTGAGTGAGAATTTCCGCTCTCTTTTACTTTCTGTACGGTCTCTGCGACTTTTCTCGGCACGTCGGTGTCTTTTTTCTTTCCGTCGTGCCCGCCGATGTTTATGGCGACCCGCTTGTTTTTTCCCTCGCTACTGTTTCTCGAAGCTATCTTCCCTACTATGTACTCAAGGGACTTTATCACTTCCCCGTTTTTCCCTATTAGGAATTTCTTGTCTTTAACGGGCCAAACTTCAAGTATTATCCTGTTTTCGGTCTCTTCGGCCTTTACGCTCTGCGGGGCTGGAAACAGAAAACCCAGAAGGGTTTCAAGAGTTTTTTTCGCCCGAAACGCCTTCTCGCCTAACCCTCCAGTTTTTACTTCCACTCTCACTATGGCGTTTTTGCTTCCTATGCCCAAAACCCCCTTGGAATCTTCCCTTATAACTTCGATTTCCACTTCGTCTTTTGAGACTCCAAGCTCCTCGCAGGCATTCACTACGGCTTCGGAAATAGTTTTTCCTTCCTTTTCTATTGCGATTGCCATTGTTATTATCCTCCTTCTGGATCCGGGACCTGTCGATTGATGTATAGTTGCTGAGCGACAGAGAGAATGTTGCTTACGGTCCAGTAAAGTATAAGACCGGAAGGCAGGCCCCAGAACATTACGGTAAAAATTATAGGCATAAACTGCATGAGCTTCATCTGCAGTTCCATCGTCTCGCTCCCCGGAGTAGTCATGGGGGTGAGTCTCTGCGAGAGAAACCACGAGATCCCCATCAAAAGGGGCAGCACCCGAAACGGTATTCCCAGCACGTCAAACAGGTGTTCGGGCTGGGAGAGGTCGTTTACCCAGAGAAACGAACTGTGTCTTAGATCTATCGAGTACAGCAGCGCAAAATAAAGAGCTATGAAAACGGGAAGCTGTATGAGCAGTGGGAGACACCCTCCGAGACTGCTGAGCGGGTTTATGTTGTTGCTTGTGTAAAGCTTCATCATCTCTGCCTGCTGGGTCGATTTGTCGTCCTTGTATTTTTCTTTCAGAGCGTCGATCTCGGGTTTCAGGCTCTTCATCTTGTTCTGCATGGCTTTCATCGATTTCATGCTTTTCACGGTAAGGGGGAAGAATATCACCCTGAGAGCGATCGTAAGCACTATTATGGAGATTCCGTAGTTGCTGAAAAAGTCGTTGACGAACTTAAGCAGCACGACGGCGATCTTGGTAAGTACTCCCGCATAGCCGTAGTCAATCGATTTCTCAAGGTTGTACCCGGCTTCCTTAAGGTCCAGTTCATTTTTCGGCCCGAAATACGATTTCCACCCGACCTTGTAGCTTTTTCCCGCGGCTATTCTCTGCTCCGGATAGGAAAAACTCGCTCCGGCAAGGCCTTTTTCATCAAGGGGCTGCAGGTAGAGTCCTCGGTCTCCTCCTATTTCCGGTAGAAATGCGCCGAGAAAGTACTTGTCGCCGAAACCGAACCAGTTCGTCTCTCCATTGTAAGCCTTGGTTTCCTTAAGGGGTTTCTTGGTCCGCTTGACCTCGCCGCCGACCATTGAGATAAACTCGTAGAGACTGCTTGAGCCACTCTCGTACACCGTGTTTTCCCAGCCGACGTAAACTTTCTGGTTTATCTGTCCCCGCGTTCCGTTGAGAACCTCCATGCTCTCTTTGATAAAGTATTTTCCGGGGTAAAAGGAGATGGTTTTGCGCACCGTGATCCCGCCGGGTTTTCTCCAGACCAGATTTACGTCAAGCCC
The DNA here is from genome assembly GCA_965207685.1 of Thermodesulfobacteriota bacterium. GTDB lineage: Bacteria > Desulfobacterota_D > UBA1144 > Nemesobacterales > Nemesobacteraceae > Nemesobacter. Next base: position 1,437,712 of record OZ242294.1, read on the forward strand.
CTCGGGACCCACGACTAGGTTCGTGCTTCCCTTGTAGGAAAATGGGATGAGTTCCGGCATTTTTTCGTTCTTGACTCTCAGTATGGTGTCAAACGACTTTTTCTCTTCACCTATTACCGCTACAGGCACCGAGTCCATATCGACTGTTTTTTTGTAGCCCGCAAGCTCCCAGTTGACAACCTTTCCTCCGAGGGTGTCTATCTCGGCAACATAAAGGTCGGATCTGATTTTTATGGTCTTGGAAGCGTAGGAAGATTTTATTGTTTCGAATTCAGTGGGAAGTTCCTGCGGGGAACCCGGTTCCTCGGAAAGATCCCCTGCTGCTGCGGGCACCGATGCGGATCGGTCTATTTCTGCGGGCTGCTTTTCCTTGGGGACTTCTGTGAAAAACGCCGAGTAACCGACGATTACCAGTACCGACAATACCAGAAATAAAATGTAGTTTCTCTTAAGGTCGCTGTTCATGTGTTGTTTCTTAGGGCTTTATCGAGGATGTGGGGCGCTATCGTGATTTCTGCGAGACACCTGTGAGACCGCTCCCGTTTTCTGTGAGTAGTTCTAGCATGTAGCAGGAAATCAAAGAGTAAGAATTCATGAAAGCAATGATACACGATAAGTTTTAAGAGGAATAGAGGATTTTTATTCACCCCTTCGCCCTTTTATCACTTTTTTTCCTCACTGGGTCATACCCCCCTGCGCTTAGCGGATGACATCGCAGTATTCTTCCGAGGGTCATCCAGATTCCTCTGAAAGCTCCGTGTTCCCTTAGGGCTTCAATTGAATACGCAGAGCAGCTGGGGTGGAACCTGCAGGTTTGGGGAAGCAGGGGAGAAATGGTTCTCTGGTAGGTACTTACCAGGAAAACGAGGAATCTGACTGCGGGGTTTTCTTTCATTTGATGCGGCCTGCGAGTTTCTTTATCTCCGGGTAAAGCTCAGAGAACTTCTTACCCGATACGTCGTTCTTTATTACGAATACCACGTCGTTTGAGGAAAACGCAGACTTGTTCCTCCTGAAAACTTCCCTAAGCACTCTTTTCATTCTGTTTCTCCTGACGGAGCTTGCCGACGCTTTTTTGCCCACGGACACTCCTAGGCGGGGAAACCCGAGAGAGTTGGGTCTTGCGTAGAGTATGAAGTTTTCCGAGTGGGTTTTAGTGCCTTCTGAGAGTATGTTGCGAAAATCGCGGGATGTTTTTATCTTGAATTTTGCGGGAAACGAGCTGTCGGACTCAAACGCTACTTTTTCCATCTCCCAACCGTGAGAACGTATCTTCCCTTGGCAGTTCTTCTCCTGAGTACGCTTCTGCCTCCCCTTGTGCTCAGCCTGGCGCGGAAGCCATGTGTTCTGAGCCTCTTTTTTACGTGCGGTTGATAAGTCCTTTTCATAGTGGGGGGTCAGAATAACACGTAAGGATTTCAAGGTCAAGGGAAAACAGGGGGAACTCAGAAATCGCGGCGTGCGCGCGACACTCGAGGTTTTGGCGCAGATTGACAATAAACAAGTTCTTGTAAATAATTGATACCCATCAAATTCAAACGGTTTTTGAGATTCTTCATCCATTATGATCCTTGAAGGCGTAAAACTCATGGTCATCGGTATGGCCATAGTATATGTTTTTCTGCTTGTCTTGATGCTGAGCGTTATGCTGTCGGCGAAGCTTTTTAAAGACAGCGACGCACGTGCGCCCTCGGATCCCGGGGCGTCCAAAAAATCCAGAAGGGACGTCATTCCGGTCATAGCCGCGGCAGTTGCGGCCTACAGGGCGAAGCATGCCGGCGACGGCTAGATCTTGAAAACCCCAGGGTCTTGCCATGAAGAAAATATTGTTTCAGGATACATCCTTTCGCGACGGGTTCCAGTCCGTTTTCGGCGCGAGGGTGCTTACAGAAGACTTCATCCCGGCGGTCGAAGCCGCCAGGGAAGCCGGGATAACCCACTTTGAGGCTGGCGGGGGAGCCAGATTCCAGAGTCTGTTTCTTTACTGCGGGGAATCCGCCTTTGATATGATGGACCGCTTCCGCGAGGCAGCAGGACCGGACGCTAACCTGCAGACGCTTGCAAGGGGAATCAATGTTGTTGCCCTGTCCCAGCAGCCCAAGGACATGATAGATCTCCACGCCAGGATGTTCAAGAAACATGGCATAACTCACATAAGAAACTTCGATGCCTTAAATGACGTAAGAAACCTCGAGTACTCGGGTCAGTGCATAAAGAATGCAGGTCTGCACCACCAGGCAGTGGTAACGCTCATGGAGCTTCCTCCGGGCTGCGAAGGAGCCCACGACGTAGATTTCTATATAGACAGGCTGAGGAAAATACTTGATTCGGGGCTTCCCTACGATTCCATATGCTTCAAGGACGCTTCCGGAACCTCAAATCCCAAAAAGATTTACGAGACCGTGAAAGCCGCGAGAAAGCTCGTCGGAGATGACGTCATTCTCTGGGTGCACACCCATGAGACGGCTGCCCAGGGGGTCAATCAGTACATGGCCGGCATAAATGGCGGATGCGACGGAATCTGCGTTGCGAGAGCCCCAGTTTCCGGGGGAACTTCCCAGCCCGACCTGATATCCATGTGGAATGCCCTTAAGGGAACGGAATACACCTTGGATGTGGACGTGAACAAGGTTCTCGAGGCCAACTCCGTGTTCAAGGAATGCATGTCGGGCTACTACTTCCCGCCCGAAGCCCTTCGAGTCTCCTCGGAAGTTCTTCTATCTCCGATGCCCGGAGGAGCGCTTACCGCAAACACCATGATGATGAGGGACACGGGCACTCTCGATCTTTACCCACAGGTTATCGAAGCGATGAGCGAATGCGTTGCGAAGGGGGGATTCGGAACATCGGTTACCCCGGTTTCCCAGTTCTATTTCCAGCAGGCCTACGCCAATGTCACTCAGGGGCCCTGGAAGAAGATCACCGACGGTTACGGGAACATGGTGCTAGGCTACTTCGGACGCACGCCCGTGGAGCCCGACTCCGAAGTCGTGGCGATAGCGGAAGAGCAGATGGGCAAGCCCCGCTTTGAAGGCGACCCTCTCGACATACTTGAACCCGGCATCCCGAAGGCAACCGAGATTCTCGAGAAAGAAGGACTTCCCGTCACTGAAGAAAACATATTCATAGTCGGAGCGCTTCAGACCCAGGGCGGGAACAAGGGCCTCGACTTTCTCAAGGGGAATTTCAGCGTCAACGTGAGAAAAGACAAGCCTGAAGAGGAGCCTTCGCAAAGACGCGGTCTCGGCACGAGCGTAGCGTCTAAGGTGTCCGGTACCGGGGAGAATTTCGTTATTACAGTTGACGGGAGAAGCTACAACGTAACCGTAAAGGAAGGAACTTCGGAGGTTGCCTCGGTGACAGAAGCTCCAGCCCCGAAAACATCCTCCGCAATGGATGAAGATTCTCCCGACGTCGTGGCCGTTACTGCGAGCGTACCCGGCAACGTGTACAGGGTGCAGGTCGGCGTTGGGGACAAGATAAAGGAAAATCAGACGCTGATCATGCTTGAAGCCATGAAGATGGAAACTCCGGTTGCCTCTCCGTGCGACGGGGAAGTGGTGTCCATAGAGGTTGAACAGGGACAGGTAGTAGAGACGGGTCAGCTTATCCTGACCATTCTTCCCTCTTGAGCGCATGAAAAAATTCATACTTATTTTGGCGGTTCTTGCCTTTTCCTTGGGAATGTTCGCCGGCGCACCCGACTGTCTCGGGGAGACGGTAAGCGACGTGGCGGCCTCCGCGGAGCAAACCAAGGAGCTTGCATCTTTTTCCCAGCTTTTGAAAAACGTGGCTACCAGTACCGGCATCTACGGATTTATTGCGGGTAATGCAATTTCCTGGGTTAACGGATTCGGGATGTTTTTGATGATCCTGGTAGGATTCCTTCTTCTCTACCTGGGGATTGCGAAGAAATTCGAGCCTCTTCTTCTTGTTACGATAGCTTTCGGATGCATATTGGCCAACATTCCGCTTGCTGGGATAAACGACCCCGGCGGGGTGCTTTACTACGTCTACGATGTCGGCATAAAGACCGGCATTTTCCCCCTTCTGATATTCATGGGAGTGGGGGCGCTTACCGATTTCGGCCCGCTTCTTGCCAACCCTAAGACGGTTCTTCTGGGAGGCGCTGCGCAGTTCGGGATTTTCACGACATTGCTCGGCGCGCTCGTGCTTGCCGAGTACGTGCCCGGGATCGATTTTTCCCTAAAAGACGCGGCGTCGATAGGAATAATAGGGTCAGCGGACGGACCGACCTCTATTTACATTTCTTCGCAGCTCTCCCCGAGGCTTCTCGGTGCGGTCTCGGTCGCCGCGTATTCCTACATGGCTCTCGTGCCGATAATCCAGCCCCCTATAATGAAGGCTCTTACTTCCCCCGAAGAGAGAAAAATAAGGATGAGCCAGCTTCGTCCGGTGGCGAAAAGGGAAAGAATAATGTTTCCGTTGATTGCTCTTACCCTCTGCCTCCTTTTTCTTCCATCCGCGGCGCCTCTAATAGGATTTTTCGCTTTCGGCAACCTGATGAGGGAATGCGGAGTGGTCGACCGGCTCTCGGATACGACTAGAAACGCGCTTATCAACATCGTTACGATATTCCTCGGCCTCGGAGTCGGCTCGCAGCTTCTGGCCTCCGAATTTCTCTCCCTTGAGACTCTTGGCATACTTCTTCTGGGAATTGTGGCTTTCTGCATAGGCACGGCCTCCGGGGTACTGATGGCCAAGCTTATGAATGTTTTCTCCGAAACCAAGATCAACCCCCTGATCGGTTCGGCAGGGGTTTCGGCGGTTCCAATGGCCGCTCGCGTCTCTCAGGATATGGGTGCTAGGGAAGATCCCCAGAATGTGCTTTTAATGCACGCCATGGGTCCGAACGTGGCCGGGGTTGTGGGTTCGGCCGTAGCGGCAGGAGTGCTGCTTGCGGTTTTCGCGTAAATTTCTGATTTGTTGTAGGGGATGTTCCTGCGGAGTCTGCGATGAGATTTAAAGGACGCTCGGCGATCATTACCGGTGGAGGAACGGGAATCGGTGAAGCGACGGCACTTTTGCTGGCGCGAAACGGAGCCAGGGTTCTGATTGTCGGAAGAAGGGAAGAGAAGCTAGAAGAGCTATGTGGCAGGGCAGAGGAAGAAGAACTTTCTATAGAATACAAGGTCTGCGACGTTTCAGTCGAGAGCGACTGCGCGGCCACCGTGGAAACCGCTTTTCGCGAGCACGGAAAGATCGACATTCTTTTTAACAACGCCGGCATCATTTTTTCCGGCCCCCTTCACGAAGTCGAGACCTCAAGGTTCCAGGAGATTTTCGATATAAACGTGAGAGGACCGTTCATGATGTGCAAATACGCCATTCCTCATATGCTTTCCGCGGGCAGAGGTTTTATCGTCAATAATTCTTCTGTTATAGGGTTAAAAGGTTTTGCGGGACTTTCGGCCTATTCGGCATCCAAGGGGGCCCTTGTTCAGCTCACAAGAAGCATGGCCCTTGAGTACGCGGACAAGGGACTCAGAATAAATGCTGTCTGTCCCGGCGGGGTCTGGACGCCGATGTTCGATTCCTATCTTGAGAGAGCCGAAGATGCCGAAGCGGCCCAGGCTTTTATGGAGTCGCTTCACCCCATGGGACGGCTGGCCGATCCGTACGAAATAGCTGAAGCGGTTCTGTTTCTCTGCGATGACAAGGTCATGTTCAACACGGGCTCAATGCTTTCAATCGACGGCGGCATTATAGCCAAGTGATTGCCGGGACCCGACCTCAAAAAACAGCTTTTAGCAGTACCCGAAATTTACGGGGTCCTATCAGCTGTTATGTCTTTTAAATCCGGAACGCTGAAAACCTGTCTCGTGCGGCCGCCCTCGGCATCGTATGTGTAGACAGAATAGCACCCCGCTCCTATGTCCCCGTTTTCATCAAACTCGATCGGTCCTGAGACTCCCTCGTAATTGATGTCGTCGTTGGCCACGGTCTCATCTGTGAGAGCAGCTGCACATTCGGCATAGGTTAAGCAACGGTTTTCCCCTGCGGTAACCTCCGCCATCTCGGAAACGTATTTGGAGGGATCTTCACTTTTGGCGCTTAAGGCCGCAAGCGCAACCGCTACCACCGCGTCATACGTATGGACGGTGAACTGAAGAGAGGGGAATTCTTCAGGGTCAAAGCGTTTTTCAAATTCGTCCTTTCTTTCGGGAGGGTCCGGCAATGCGCACGGGGTCGTGCTCTTGAACCCCTCGACCGAGGCCGGGTTCTCCGGGTCCACAAGTTCGTGCAGGTTCGCGACCGCAAGTGAATCCGAGATGTAGTATTTTGCGGTTGAGGGAACAACCGGCGAATCGAGCATGCCTTTTATTATTTTTTCTCCTTCTCCTTCCGATACGATCATCATTATGGAACCTACGTCGCTGATTCCGCTTACCGCCTCGATATCATCAAGTACATCTTGGGTTTTTTCATCGAAATCCGGGTCGTCGGAATCATAAAGTTCATAATTGACGATCTTGGCTGCGGTACGGCCTTTGGAGCGAAGTTCTTCGTTAATCAGTTCCGTGAGCTTTTCTCCATAGTTGTCGTTGCGATGCACTATCAGCATCTCGCCTTGGTCTTGTGCCTGATCCACTAGAATCTTCGCCTGGAACGAATCTGTGGGGACGGTCCTGAAGAAAAAAGGAGTTCCGCCGGCTTGGGAAATCTCCCTGTTTTTTTCGGTAAGGGTAACGGAGGTGGCCGAAGGGGAGACCGCAACCAAGTTGTTTTCAACTAGGAAATCAAAAATTTCAACGGAGTTTCCCGAGGTTCCGGGTCCGATTATGGCCCTCACTCCCATGTCCAGAAGTTTCTGCAAGGAGGCAAGCGGGGTAGCGACATCTCCCATTATAAGCTTTACGTTTCCGCCAGCCTGATTAATGTCGTCTCTTGCGAGCTTTGCGGCCTTTATAAGGGAGTAGCGCAGGTCACTTGCCTGAAGGAGCACGCCTATGCAGAAAGCGTCTTCGCAGTCGGCGTCGGCTTGCTCGTCGGCTCCGTCGCCGCATCCCGGGGACAGAATAAAGCAGGTAAGGACAAGAAAAGCAATCGAAAGCACTGCTCTAAAAGGTCCCATGATGAACTTAACTGCCTCCTGCTCGTGTCGATCTGGACTTGTTCTTCTGGAAATGGAACTCCGTCTTTTTTCCGATGAGAGTATAACCCTGAATACCTATGGTAACAAATGCTGTGTGCCCTTATTCACGCGGATTTTCCGGTATGTAACTACCTCACAAATAAGCTTTCTGTTTTCTGCGTTTGCGTCTTTTCAATTTAGGTTCTTGTTCTTGACGGTTCGCAATAACTGATTACAATAAAAGCCAATTGAAAATTATTCTCATTTGATAATTTCCATGACGAGAGATTTTGAATGCACTCAGGAATCGTATGCCAGGGAGGTTCTGCGGGAAAAGGGACTTAAGTCCACCGCGCAGCGCCTCGCCGTCGTTCATGTTCTTCACACGAGCGGAAAATCGCTTTCGGTCGGGGAAATACACGACGGGGTGAAGGGTATGCTCGGTGCCACGGGGCTTGCCACCATCTACAGAACCCTCGAGACGTTCGAGGACTTGGGAATCGTCAAGCGCCTTCATTTCCCCGACGGCGGTCACGGCTACGCGTTCTCCCAAGGTGAGCACGTTCATCACATGGTGTGCGTTGACTGTAGGGGGGTTTTCGATTTTTCCGAGTGTCCGGTGAAGAGCTTTGATTACGCTTCGGTTGAAAAGCAGGGATTCAGAGTGAAGGATCATTTCGTACAGCTTTTCGGCCAGTGCGAGAAATGCGCGGAGGCGGCTTAACAATACGATGAATCAGGTAAGAATTCGGAGGTTCACCGATTATACCTCGATATCCCTTGCGGGTATCTGCGTTGTCCATTGTTTTCTGACGCCGGTAGCGCTCATACTTTTCCCGGTCGTGGGTTCGACATTCGTGGCTGAAGAGGTTTTTCACGAACTCATGCTTTTTCTGGTCATTCCCGCAAGCGTTGTCGCCATATTTCTCGGCTGCAGACGCCATAAGGATTTCAACGTGATAATGCTGGGAATCCTGGGACTGGGCTTCCTTCTGGCAGGAGCATTCGTGGCTACGGGCTACCAAGAATACGCCTTTACTTTTATCGGCGCTTTTATCCTGATTTCCGGCCACCTGCGCAATTTCAGGCTTTGCAGGAAATACTGCTGCGACCACTGATTCCCAAAGAAATTTAAATTTTTTCTTGAAAACAGTTTTTTTTCGTGGATAATAACCATTCACTTTTTCGGGGGTTGCAATGGGAAAGTCGTTAAACAGAGTACTTGTCAAGATGAAAAGCACCGAGAGTCCTTACATCTACTACACGAAGAAAAACAAGATGAATACTCCGGACCGCCTTGAACTGAAAAAGTACGACCCGGTGATAAGAAAGCATGTAGTCTTTAAGGAGACCAAGTAGTCAGAGGAGATCACGATGGCCCGCCGTTGCGCTATAACAGGAAAAACCCCCCTCTTCGGAAACAACGTCTCCCACGCGAACAACCACGTTAAAAGACGCCAGAATCCGAACCTGCACTGGAAGAGAATCTACGTTCCCGAGCTAGACAGGTACGTGAGAATAAGGATTTCTGCCCGCGCGCTGAGAACGATCACCAAAAAAGGCCTTATGCCTTACCTTAGGGACGAGGGTCTTACCCTAAGAGACATAACCCGCTGACCTCTCACTGATTTACTAGATACGAAATAACGAACGGAAGAACCAGAAGGGAAACTGCCGTTCCGGCCACTATTATTGATGCGACCGTCTCGGAATCCCTGCCGTATTTCTCTGCGAGCACGAAGTTAAAAACCGCGGGAGGCATTGCGCACTCCAAGATAACCACTTTCGCCTCCACTCCCTTCAGGCCGAATACGTTTACGAAGAGCGCTCCGAGAATTACGCCGAGAAATATTCTGGCGGAGCCGAAGAAAAAGGAAAGCCAAAGTCTGGAGATCTTCATTTCGGAGAGTTTGTACCCGAGCGAGAAGAGCATCGCGGGTATGGTGATATCCCCGAGAAGGGCTACGGGCCGCTCGATAACTACCGGAATATCGAAGCCGACCGAGTTTATGATTATTCCGGCTACTGTGGCGTATATCAGGGGAAGCCTGAATATCTCACGCAGATGATTCTTTCCGGACCCGAGAATCATAATTCCCACCGTGTAGTGAAGCAGCATGGTCGAAACGACACAGAGTATCGCAATGTTGAACCCATACTGTCCGAACGCGAAAAGACAAAGGGGGAGTCCCAGATTTCCCGTGTTCGCGAAAACCACGGGGGGCAGATATATCCTCGAGTCAAGCCGAAGGGCTTTTGTAAGCGCCCCGCCGATTATTATGGTAGAGAAAACGACTGCCGATATCGAGAGAAACAGCTTTGCCGTCACAGACGGGTTCATCGTGAAATCCGAGAGGGACGAGATTATTAGACACGGCGTGGTCACGTAGACCACAAGATCGTTGATCGAGGATATGTCTATTCTTTTCGTCCTGCTGAAGAGAAAACCCGCGGCGATTACAAGAAACGCTGGCAGGACGATGTTTGCAAGCTCTGGGATTGAGGAAAGAGTCATGTTCTGCGTTTTTGGGTGAAGAGAACAATCCGCATCCTTGACAGGCCAGATGCGGAGCCACGGAAGGTGCTCAGAATCTTATCACCGAAGCGCCCCAGGTAAACCCGGCTCCGAAAGCCGCGAACAGCACGAGGCTTCCTTCTCCTACGCTTCCCTGCTGAACCGCCTCGTCAAGGGCGAGCGGAATGGATGCCCCTGAGGTGTTCCCGTATTTATCGAGGTTCGCGAACACTTTTTCCTCCGGGAAACCAAGCCTTTTCCTCACGGCTTCCAAAATTCTGTAGTTTGCCTGGTGCGGGACGAAGAGATCGATGTCCTCGGGAGAGACGTTTGCCTTGGTAATGGCGTCTACGGTTACCGACTCCATGCTCTTGACTGCGACCTTGAAAACGTCGTTTCCCTTCATCTTTATGTACTGCTCTCTGGTCTTAAGCACTTCCTCGTCAATCGGCGTTCTCGATCCCCCCGCCGGGACGTAGAGAAGGTCCCAGTCGTTTCCGTCCGAACTGAGAATGGACGAGAGAATTCCAGGTTCGTCAGAGGCGGTGAGAACCGCTGCGCCCGCCCCGTCACCGAAAAGTATGCAGGTTGAGCGATCCTCAAAATCGGTGACTTTCGAGAGAACGTCCACGCCTATGGCGAGAATCTTCTCCGCGCCGCCCGACTTTATTATTCCCTCGGCAACGTGAAGCGTGTAGAGAAATCCCGAGCAGCCAGCCATAAGATCGAAGGCGTAGGCCTTCTTCGCTCCGAGGCGGCTCTGGAGAATGCAGCCGGTTGAGGGGAAGATGAAATCCGGGGTTATGGTTCCGACTATGATCACGTCGAGCTGCTGCGGGCTTACGCCAGCGGCCCTAAGTGCTTTCTCGGCGGCTCCATAGGCGACATCGGAGGCGGCGGTGTTTTTATCCGCGATTCTGCGTTCCTTTATCCCGGTTCTGGATGTAATCCACTCATCGGAAGTATCGACCATCTTTTCCAGATCTGAATTGGAAAGTACGGTCTCGGGAACCGAAGAACCGGTTCCTATGATCTTTGCGTATTTCAACTTGGAATTTCTCTCCGAAGCGGTAAGCGCAATAATAGTTTAAAGCCCTAATTTTGTCAACCGGCCTGTATTTGCGTGGTAACGATCTTTTTAAGCGGTTCTATCTCCGCCTCGGCCATCTCCGCCGTAATTGTGCAATGCGTATCATCGCAGAGAAAAACAAGGGAGAACACACCGAGTCTCGCCAAGGTGGAGAGGAAAAAGGTTTCCTCCGAAGACTCGGTGAGGAAGAAGTACTCGTACTTCAGCCTGAGATTTTTGCCCGTCGTTATCCTTATTTCCATGGCGACCGAGGGAAATTCCTCTTTTTCGACCGCAAAAAACCGAGTTGATATTTTCCGGATATCGCCAAGCGAGGCGATTTTTTCCGGGCTTTCCTTGAAAATCATCAGACATTCCTCTTCCGTTGCGTGCGGTACGCAACCGTAGAGGATTTGGGAGAGCGCTATCTGCAGTTCTGCATCCTGCTCAAGCGTGTCATATGTTGTTTGAGGTGTTGAAAAGATGCTTGACATATTGTTTCATGAATCAGTATCATTAAAAGTAGGATTAAGGTTTTTGCGGGCTTTAGATTAGCGGGCCTGGCATAGTAGTATAAAGAGTATCAGGAGGATAGATAGTCTCATGACAATACAAGGCAATGAATTAGTGCTGTTAGCTATCGTAATTCTTATCATAGGGATAGTCCTTATGTTAAACGAAGGAGGAGGAGGTGGACAGCAGGCTGCCGAACCACCCGCTCCGCCTGAACCCCAGGAGCCCCAGAGCGATGTGGATCCTTTTCAGTCCGCCCAGGGGGCGCCTCAGGAGGCGAGCGCTGCAGCTCCTGCAGCTCCCTCAGGAGAAGCGGATCCCTTCCAGGCCCCGCAATAACCGAAAAAAGTCTGCAGGTGGAACCGATTTTTCACGTTTAGGACCGAGTTGGCCCTCGGTTGCTGCGTGAATATATGTGGGTGGGTTACACTCCCCGGCAGTTCAGTGTTTTTAACCGTAGGAGTGTTTTTTATGTCAAATGGAAGAGGAGAAATAGATCCTTTTCGGTCCGCGGTAGCATCTGCAGACACAGAAGTTCCTTCAGATTCCGATAGTGCCCCGAGCGAAGTGAATCCTTTTCAGGCTCCGAAGTCTTAACCGAGAAAAGTCTGCAGATAGAAATGGTTTTTCACGTTCAGAACCGAGTTGGCCCTCGGTCGCTGCGTGAATATATCGGGGTGGATTATCCCTGCCAGCAGTTCAATTCCGTCAACAATCCGGGGCGATGGTCTGCTGAAATATGAGTTGGCGTCCACTATGTAGCAGTGACCTTTTTTTACCGCGCGCAGTGCATGCCATTGCCTTACCTCGCTTGTCACATCCCCTATCCCGTCAAGCGTTTTCTCTACGTCGAACCCGCAGGGCATCAGGATCAGGTAATCGGGTGAGGACTCGAGTATCTCATCCCAGGCTGTTTTAAACGAAGGCTCTCCCGCCCTTGAGATTAGCGGTTCCCCTCCCGCCGTCTTTACCATTTCCGGCACCCAGTGCCCGGCGGCGTAAGGAGGGTTGAGCCACTCAAGGCAGAAAACCCCCGGCCGGTACCTTTCTCCCGAGAGTTTTTTCTCGACACTCTCGATTCTCTTGCGAAGACCGTCCACGATCTGCGAGGCCTTTTCCCCGGTTCCGGTAACTTCCCCCAGAAGCAGTATCGAATCCATTATCTGCCCGATGGTGGAGGGCTCGAGAGACAGTATTTCGGGGCTGTTATCAAGAATCTCGCAGACCTCCGTCACCTCGTTTTCGGATACGGCGCAGACATCGCAAAGTCCCTGAGTTATGATAAGGTCCGGCTTTATTTCCCTGAGGCGCTCGGAGTCAATCAAGTAGACGCTTTTTCCCTCCAAGCGGCTTTGGCTTACAAACTCGTCTATGTGCGCGCTTGAGAGCTTTCCCTTTTCCTCGAGAATGCTGTTTACGACCACGGGTTTGCCGCGCGCCTGGGGCGGATAATCGCATTCGTGGGTTACCGCTACCAGATCCTCCTCAAGTCCGAGGGCAAATATTATCTCAGTTGAGCTTGGAAGAAGCGAACATATTCTCATGGCAGTTATTATACAATCCACCGGGAAGGATCCCCAAGCCCTTCGGCGGCATTTCTTTTTTTGCCGCTTCGGCGTGTAAAATAGTATCCGTGAAAATCGTAACAAGATTCGCTCCCAGCCCCACCGGCGCTCTTCATGTGGGGGCGGCCCGCACCGCCATTTTCAACTGGCTTTTTTCCGCGAGTCTGGGTGGAGATTTCCTGCTCAGAATCGAGGATACCGACCGCGCGCGCTCCGAGGAGAAATTCGAGCGGCAGATCGTCGAATCTCTTGAGTGGCTCGGGCTTGAGTGGCAGGGGGGAATCGTCCGGCAGTCAGAGCGGCTTGCCGATTACGGTCGGCTTGCCGAGCGGCTCATTGACGAGGACAAGGCGTACAGATGCTACGTTACTGCCGAGGAGCTTGGGCGCAGAAGGGAGGAGGCCAGAGAGAAAGGAGAGGTCTTCAGATACAGAAGGGAGTGGTCGCAGCTCGGTGCGGCTCCTGGAAAACCCTACGCCGTAAGGCTTTCTGTGTCCCCTGGAGAGAAGATTTCCGTCGAGGACCTTGTCCGCGGCGGGATAGTTTTCGACTCTTCTGAAATAGAAGACTTCGTGATACTGAAAGCCGACGGATTTCCGACCTACAACTTTGCCGCGGCGGTTGATGACGCGCAGATGGATATATCTCACGTCATAAGGGGTGATGACCATATAATAAATGCCCCGAGGCAGATACTGATAGCCGAGGCGCTCGGCTTCTCAAGGCCGAAGCTCGCCCATGTTCCGATGATACTCGGCGCGGACGGGAAAAAACTCTCAAAGCGCCATGGTGCGGAGTCCGTTACGGAGTACCGGATGCGCGGATATCTTCCGGAAGCGGTGCTTAACTATCTCGTGAGGCTGGGCTGGTCTTTTGGGGATCAGGAGATCTTCACAACTCAGGAGCTTATTGAAAAATTCAGCCTGAAAGGCATCGGGAAATCCCCCTCGGTATTTGACCCTCAGAAATTTCTCTGGCTTAACGGAAAATACTTAAGGGACCTGCCCGAAGAGAGCATATCGGAGAAAATAGTTCCTCTTATCACGCAGAAAGGGTTTCCCCAGCCGTCTTCCGAGCGGCTTCGCAAGATAATTGCGCAGATGCGCGAGCGCTCAGAGACTCTTAACGCAATAGTGGATCAGTCCCTTTACTTTTTCACCGACGATTTCGAGTACGACGAAAAGGCGGCGGAGAAGTTTCTGGTGGAGCGAAACGGCGAGATTTTTGGGCTTCTGGCGGAGGAACTCTCCAGTGTGGAGGATTTTTCCCATGATAATATTCACGGGGGTTTCGAACGTGTGATGCAGCGAACTGGCCTTGGACTTGGAAAAATAGCTCAGCCTGCCAGGGTTGCGCTTACCGGTTCGACGAAGAGTCCCGGAATCTTCGATGTTGTCGAGATACTGGGCAAAGACACCGTAGCGCTGCGCCTTGCAAGGGCAATTGACTTTATAAGCTCCCGCAGTGCCTGAAGATGAAGATATACGGACTTACAGGAAATATAGGTTCGGGAAAATCGACTGTGGCGGGGATGCTGCGCGAACTCGGGGCGTTCACCGTGGATGCCGACGAGGTGGCGAGGGAAATCGTGAGGCCCGGGGAGCCCGCGCTTTCGGAAATCGTCAGCTGTTTCGGCCAGGAGGTTCTCTGTTCGGACGGGACGCTTGACCGCGGCGCCCTCGCCGAAATAGTGTTTGCGAACGAGCGGGACCGCAGGCGGCTTAACGGGATAACCCACCCGAGGATTCTTGAGCGGATAAAGGAGAAGATATCCGCCCGAGGCAGTGAACCGATTGTGTTTGTCGAGGCGTCGCTTATAGATCGCGGAAGCGGCGGCCTCGATGACTTGATCGACGGTCTGGTTGTAGTTACATCTCCCGATGAATTGAGGGAACGCAGAGTGGCGGCCCGTGACGGCATGTCGCCTGAGGAAATCCGCCGTCGCATGGACTCCCAGGTGTCTGAAGAGGAAAAAGCCTCTCAGGCCGATTTTCTGATAGAAAACTCCTCTCACATGGAGAGTCTGCGCGTCCAGGTCCGTGTTCTGTTCGAGGTTCTTTGCGCCGCGGAACCTTGAAACGGCGCCTCTGCGTGTTATGATTCACTGATCCGTTTTTAACTGTGAGTGGGTCTGGAGTACATCCGATGAAAGAAAAAGTCAGAATTCTTGAAGACAAGGAAAAAGATGCAAATCTGGGTGGCGGCGAAGCCAGAATCAAAAGACAGCATGATTCCGGCAAGCGCACGGCCCGCGAACGAATAGCCGAGCTTCTTGACAGGGATACTTTTGTTGAACTTGACAAGTTTGTCCTGCACGACTGCACTGACTTCGGCATGGAGAAAAGGAGAATCCTCGGCGACGGCGTGGTTACGGGCTACGGAAAGATTGAGGGACGCCAAGTGTTTGTCTACGCTCAGGACTTCACGGTTTTCGGCGGTTCTCTGGGTCTTGAACAGGGAAAGAAGATATGCAAGATAATGGATCTGGCGCTTTCAACCGGGGCGCCGATCATTGGGCTTAACGATTCCGGCGGAGCGAGAATCCAGGAAGGGGTAAAGAGTCTCGGCGCGTACGGAGAGATATTCCTTCGAAACGTGATTTCCTCGGGAGTCATACCTCAGATATCCGCGATCATGGGTCCGTGCGCCGGGGGAGCGGTTTACTCCCCGGTGATGAACGATTTTACGATCATGTCGAAAAACACAAGCTACATGTTCGTTACGGGTCCCGACGTTATCAAAACCGTTACCCATGAAGAGGTATCCTCAGAAGAACTCGGCGGCGCCATGGTTCACAATTCCGTAAGCGGCGTCGCGCATTTCGCCTCGGAGGATGACGATGACTCAATAGAGATAATAAAGGAACTCCTCGGTTTTCTCCCCTCAAACAACATGGAGGATCCGCCGGTGATTCCCTGCGATGACCCCGCGGACAGAAAAGAGACGAGCCTTCGCGGGCTTATCCCCGATAACCCCAACAAGCCTTATGACATACTGGACGTGATTCGGCCCATAGTCGATCATTCGTATTTCTTCGAGGTGCAGGAGCACTACGCAAAGAACATAGTGATAGGGTTTGCAAGGATGAACGGACAGCCGGTCGGCGTGGTTGGAAACCAGCCCAAGGTGCTTGCGGGATGCCTTGACATAGACGCTTCGGTTAAGGCTGCAAGATTCGTAAGGTTCTGTGACGCTTTCAATATTCCTCTCCTTACTTTTGTCGATGTTCCGGGTTTTCTCCCGGGAACTTCCCAGGAGTGGGGAGGAATCATAAGGCACGGTGCGAAACTGCTTTACGCCTACTGCGAGGCAACGGTTCCGAGGATTACCGTGATAACCAGAAAAGCCTACGGAGGTGCTTACGACGTCATGTCCTCAAAACATATAAGAGGAGACGTGAACCTTGCCTATCCCACTGCGGAAATTGCGGTCATGGGACCTGACGGGGCCGTGAACATAATTTCCCGGGGAGAAATAGCCGCCGCGGACGACCCGGACACGGAGAGAATCAGGCTTATCGAGGAGTACAAAAAGAATTTTGCAAATCCTTACCGTGCTGCGAGCCTGGGGTACATAGATGAGGTTATAAAACCCGAGGACACGAGACCGAGAGTGATAGCAGCGCTTGAGATGCTGAACGGAAAAAGACAGACGCTTCCGCCGAAAAAGCACGGGAACATTCCCCTCTGAGCGGCCGGGTGAAAAAATGTTCAAAAAAATACTGATAGCAAACAGGGGAGAGATAGCGGTAAGAATCATCAGGGCGTGCCGGGAGCTTGGGATCGCTACGGTGGCGGTTTATTCAGACGCTGACAGAGACGGTCTTCACGTTATGCTTGCAGACGAGGCTTACCATATAGGGCCGTCGAAACCCTCCGAGAGCTACTTGATCGGGGAGAAGGTAGTTGCAGCCGCCAAGAAGTCCGGGGCCGAAGCCATACACCCGGGATTCGGATTTCTTTCCGAAAACGATTCCTTTGCCGAGCTGTGCGAGAAAGAGGGCGTGGTTTTCATAGGGCCTTCCGCGGAATCAATAAGGCTTATGGGGGATAAGGTAACCGCTAGAAAGATAGCCAGAGAAGCGAAACTACCACTTGTTCCCGGATCCGAGGGTGCCGTATCAGATGTTGAAGCTTCTAGGGTGGCGAAGAAAATCGGCTACCCGGTGATGATAAAAGCTTCTGCGGGCGGAGGCGGAAAGGGAATGAGACTCGTTAATTCCAAGGAGGAATTTGAATCATCCCTTCGTATGGCCAGGAGCGAGGCGTTTTCCTCTTTCGGAGACGATTCCGTATTCATAGAAAAATTCATTCAGAAACCGAGACACGTCGAAGTCCAGGTTCTCGGAGACAGGCACGGAAACCTGCTGCATCTGTTCGAGCGCGAATGCTCGATACAGCGACGCCACCAGAAGGTGATAGAGGAAGCACCATCGGGATTCATAAGCCAGAAGACGAGAAAAAACATGTGCGAAGTCGCGCTTCGCATAGCGAAGGCGGTTGACTATTTCGGGGCCGGCACGGTCGAGTTCATAATGGACCAGGAAGAGAATTTCTATTTTCTGGAGATGAACACCAGAGTACAGGTCGAGCATCCGGTCACGGAAATGATCACGGGAATTGATATAGTGAAATGGATGATAAGGATAGCTTCGGGGGAAAAGCTGCCTTTCAAGCAGTCTGCCATAAAAATGCAGGGCCATGCTCTTGAATGCAGAGTTTACGCTGAGGACCCCGCCACCAACTTCCTTCCCTCGCCGGGACCTCTTCACTACGTGCGTGCTCCCAGCGGTCCGGGAGTGAGGGACGACTCGTCTGTTTACAGCGGTTGCGAAATAACGTCTTTTTACGATCCGATGCTCTCAAAGCTTGTCGTCTGGGGAAATTCCCGGGAGGATGCGGTAGACAGGATGCTGTCCGCCCTGAGGGAATATGTGGTTTTGGGAGTGAGAACCAATCTCGGATTTCTGATCAGGATGATGCGGGACCCGGAGTTCCGCAAGGCCCAGATCGACACAGGGTTTATAGAAAGACATCCGGAAACCCTAGTGCCCGAAGAATCCGATCCTGAGGTTATACTCATGGCTGCCGCTGTCGCCATGAACGGCGGTTCAAACCAAATTGTGCAGGGAACAAAAACAACTTCTTCAGGCTGGAAGCTTTTTGCCAGAAGGGCTGGAGTATCCGGGAATCCGCTTTTATGACGTACACCTTCAAGCTGGGAAACAAAACCTACAAGGTAGACTTCGAAGAGAAGGAAGGACTGAGCCTCTTTAGTCTCGACGGCGAGCAGAAAGAAATAGAATTTCTGCGTATAGACGAAAGCACCTATTCGATTCTGGTTGATAACAAGAGCATCACCGTAGGGATATTCAGGGAAGGAAAGAAAATACAGGTTTTCCACGAGGGCGACCTCTACGAGCTAGAGGCCGTTTCCGGAAGGGACGCCTCCCAGGCAGAAGGCACGGGGAGTCTTAACATAACGGCGCCGATGCACAGCAGGGTGGTAAAGATTCTTAAAAAGCAGGGAGACAGCGTCGAGGTGGGAGACAGCGTCATAGTGGTTGAGGCCATGAAAATGGAAAGCGAACTTAAAGCCTCTGCTTCGGGCACCATAAAGGAAATAAGGGCTAAAGAAGGGGAATCCGTTGAGAAGGACTCTGTTCTGGTCACCCTTTCCGATAGTGAATAACCATCACAAAGAGAGGTTGTTTTAAAATGAAAAAACTAGTCGCACTTTTATTCTTTGCTGCTGCGGCTGTGGTCCTCGGCTTTGTTTCCTGCGACGATGACGGTGCCGATGAGGTTCTGGTGGGTGTCGTCGTTCCTCTCACGGGCGAACTCGAATCGACGGGTTTGAACATGAAAAACGGCATGGAGCTTGCCCTCGAGGAAATTAACGGATCATCGCTCCTTGAAGGAACACAAATTAGGTTCATTGAAAAGGATTCGGAAAGTACCGTTGAGGGCGCGCGGGAGGCGTACCGAAAGGTTATTGAAGAGGACGGCGTGGTAGCCGTACTCGGTCCCTTTACCTCGAGTTCAACCAGAAAGGCTATTTCAGTAGCCGATGAAAACGGGGTTGTATCTTTCAGTCCCACTTCAGCTGCAAGCGGTCTCAGCGCAGAGAGCGAGTTTGCTTTCCGCGCTTCGCTTACAGTAGAGCATCTGGTGCCTAGGGGGGTGAGCGTTACCAAGGAACGCCTTCGTTACAGCAGAGTGGCTACGATAACAAATTCCCTCGACACTTTTTCCCAAAGCAATTTCGAGCAGTTAAAACGGGCCTTTGACAATCAAGGAGTCACAATCGTGAACGAGCAGAGTTATACTCGACCCCAAGAAGAGCAATTTCCCGACCTGACCGACCAGTTGACTGCGATAAAGAATGCGAATCCCGACGCCGTTTTCATTTCGGCCCTAACGTCTGGACGCACAGCAATTACGGTTCAGGCCAGAAGGTTGGGCATAGAAGTTCCCCTTATAATGACCCTGCTTACTATAGACGATGTAAACAAAGCGAACGATCAGTTGCTTGGCGCAGCCGAGGGTGCGATCACCTTTAGTGTCTGGCTTGCCGCTGTCGACACGCCTGAGAACCGCGCTTTTCTTAGAAATTACCGGGAAGAATACGGCCAGGAACCCAACGCCTTTGCCGCACGGTCATACGGGGCTGTTCATATCCTGGCTCAGGCTATCGCTGATGCGGACTCAAACGACCCTCAGGCGATTCGCGATGCGATGGCTGATGTGAGAGTCGAGAATACTGTTTTCGGCGATTTCTATTTCGACCGCAACGGGGATGCGGTTTACGAACCGATTATAGGAATAGTAGAGAGCGGCAGGTTTGAAATTTTTGGCCAGCCGTAATTGATTTGACTTGGTTCAACAAGTTTGCCTTCATCTGTTTAAGCGAAGGATCGGGTGGTCGCAAGGTGCATCTTCCTGCTGTTCTTCTGGACTTAAAATTCTCATGGGAATAAAGGAGAGCTTGATACGAAAAAGATGGCTGCCCTTATGTTCTTTGCCGCAGCAATGGATTTCAGCTTTCTTTCCTGTGCTCAAGATGAAACCGAGGAGATCCCTGTCGGCGTTGTCATTCCCCTCACCGGCTCACTTATGGATTTAGATTTAAAAAAGGGACTTATATACTTAACTTGACAAACCCCTTGTTTCATTAATCCACTACTCTTAAAGCCACGAAACCCTGTGCCCCGATTGACCGAGACTGCATATTACGGCTAAAAATGAACACTCATTCCGAGGTAAAGTGAAATCGCTGTTCATTTATTCTGGAATAAGCAACTCTAACCCATAAGCTTTGATTGTTCATTTGTCAAAACCAGTTTGCCCGTTATAGCTTAAATCCACTGAACTTCCACATACGGATCCGTATGTGTGGCGGTGTGGGAGAAGAGAAAATGAGTCGTGAGATTTCCTCCTCTCCCGATCAGATCAACCCACAATGTTTATTCCTTGCTCGAATCCGCCAATTCCTACTGACTAGGTGTGTCGCATGAACCGAACATTGCTATGACTTCATCATCGCCGAGCGATCCGTCATTATTCTCGTCGAACCCCACCTGCGTTGTGGTTTCGGTCAGGCCCTCATCGCAGTACTGGTTGTCCGGAAGTACAGTCCCAAAGGTGTTAAGTCTTCCGATTGCTCTACTCCCGTGCCGCTTATTACGTATTCTTCCTTGCCATCGCCGCAAAGCCCTCTCGCGTCCGCTATAACCAAGGACTGGTCTTCTTGGTCGACGCAGAAGGTGATCTCAGCGGCCAGTGAATCGCCAGCGCCGATAAACGCCCCTATGCCCTGCGGGGGAGATCCTCCAAACGGGGATTCCTATCCCCGTAGGCGAGAAGCAACGCCAAGCAAACCAGAATCCCGGAGGTTCTTCTACTCCACATTTGCACAGATGGCGTATGCTATTAGGCTTACATGTGTGTGAGATCCCCTGTAGCCGTAACAATACCATCCTCTCCCACTAGGCGCGGGGCGTGACTCTCTCAGCGTGTTGCCGTTCTGTATCATGCTGCAACCACCCCCTATGACAACTTTTCCAGAGGAGCAAGAAGCAGTAACACCTTTCCCCAAATGGAGTGTAGCTGTAGTGCTTTTTGAGATCACTTCCCGACCCGATATTCCAGCGGGTCCCCGGTCTCCTTCCGGTCCTATGCAGTCTGCTACCGTAAGCTGTCCATCACGATTCGTGTCGCCGGATGCCTCCCAGCAATTGTGGCCATTTGTACCATTTGTACCATTTCTGCCGTCAGTGCCCTCAGTGCCGGGTGGACCTTGGAGACCACGCAGTCCCCGAGGTCCACGCTCCCCTCGTTCCCCCCGTGCTCCGTCCTGTCCATCAGCTCCCGCAGGGCCGGTTTCGCCTTGAGGCCCCTGCTCTCCGGCTGGTCCTTGGGGTCCTGGCTCACCGGTATCACCCTTAGGGCCTCGGGCTCCTGTCTCTCCAATCGGTCCCACCGGACCTGCCTCTCCCCTCTCGCCTTGCGGTCCCGGTGGTCCCTGTATTCCCGTGTCACCGGCATAGCCACGCTCTCCCTGAGGTCCTGGAGGACCCGTCTCTCCCACCGGTCCAGGATCACCCTTATCACCCTTAGGGCCTCGGGCTCCTGTCTCTCCAATCGGTCCCACCGGACCTGCCTCTCCCCTCTCGCCTTGCGGTCCCGGTGGTCCCTGTATTCCCGTGTCACCGGCATAGCCACGCTCTCCCTGAGGTCCTGGAGGACCCGTCTCTCCCACCGGTCCAGGATCACCCTTATCACCCTTAGGCCCCATTGCTCCTGCAGGCCCCGCTGGTCCTTGGGGTCCTGGCTCACCCTGTGGTCCCGGGTCTCCCATCAGACCCATTTCTCCCTGCTCACCCTGCGGCCCCTGCTCACCCTGCGGCCCCTGCTCACCCTGTAGACCTTCGTCACCCATATAAACAGACCTGAACGCAGTACGAAGCTCTGGTGTTTGATAGTCGCTGGCGTAAGTAAAATTCGCTCCTAGGATATCTGCCCCCTCCAAACTCGTTCTGTACATGACCGCACGCTGGAAATTCGCGAAGCTCAGGTCCGCATGGTCAAAGACCGTGAATCTGAGCCTGCTGCCCGCGAGATCAGCTTTGTTTAGATCCGCGCCGGTAAGGTTGGCGTAACTCAAGTCCACTCCGTTGAGGTCATATGCCCGCAGGTTCGCACAGGTAAAGTCGCACCTCTGGCATTCCTTTAGTCCATATGAGTCTGTCTTTCAACTCTTGAATCGGCGGAATGTTGCCCGGACGTTCGTAAGTGCTGCAGTCAAACGCCTGCAGTTGCGGCGGACTTATAAAACCCAGAGTGAAAATGAAAAGCACTGATAATAAATATCTCATGATAGCCTCCTGTTTAGATTGAATTCCTCAATGTCAGATATTGCGGTTTCAGGACGAGGAACCACGTAGCTGAAAAACAACGTCGTTCCGTCGTTGCTTGGGTCGGTATAGCTCGCGTGCGGTTCCCCCGTCGATTCACATGTCTGTGTCTGCACTGTGCCGGGGATCAGCCTGGCGAGCAACGCGCCTGCGAGCAGGATGAGGGTGACGTGAAGGATGCCCGCCGCCAGGAAAGCGTCTTCCCAGCAGCGGCTCACAGGGAGCCTCCTGAAATTGGGGAGGGAGGGGGGAGAAACGGCAGGATCGGACAGCCCTTCCACCGTCAATCCAGACGGCGCAGGGGAAGCGTTGGTACGCAAATCATCCCGATATTTCATGCGTTTCCTCACGAATCAGCACATCACTTATTATTAGATAATACCGGTTAGTACTAATAAAAAATTTATTTTACTCTTCCCCTATAAGTCAAGAAAAATTTTGTCCGTGTTAGTAATAAGCTAATTCAGTTCTTTTTATAAAAGCTTGATTTCTTGTTCTTTCGCTCGATTCAAGCTTTTAGAGAGGTGCTGGGTAAAAAGTTTTTTATCCCATGTGGAAGCCCTTATTCTATATGGGTATATTTAAGCGTAAATGCCTCATAATTCTATATCGGTCTATATACTAGTTGAAGCTATATCCAATACTCCTTGATCGACTTGGGGGCGATTCGTGACGCGATGGCTGATATCAGGCTGAATATGCTTTCTATTTTGACCGCAACAGGGACACGGTTTACGAACCGATTGTGGCGAGGGCAAGGGGTAGAAAATTTGAAGTTGTCGGGCAGTAGCTAACTCAGATGTTGAACTTGCCTTTTTCCGCTCGGATACGGTTTTTATGAAACAATCGCACAAGCGACGGGGTTTTCAAACTGTTGTTATAAAAAGATCGAAAGAATTTCTTCCGATTCTCTGTATTCTTCTTTTCATTTCCTGCGGTTGTGGAAATAGAGCCCCCGACGCCGTAGATATCTCCCGCAAGGACACTCTTAACATAAATATTGGCACCGAGCCTCCCACGCTTGACTGGTCTCTCGCTACCGACGTCACGTCTTTTACAATCATAGAGAACATAATGGACGGTCTCGCGGCGTTTGATGAAAAATACGAGCCTGTACCGGCTCTCGCACGGAGTTGGCGGGTAAGCGAGGATGGAAGGACCTATACCTTTAAAATAAGGGAAAAAGTTCTCTGGACAGACGGGGTGCCGCTTCGAGCCGGGGATTTCCTTTATTCATGGAAAAGGATTCTTAAGCCTGAAACTGCCGGAAGCTACGCTTATTTTCTTTTTGACATAAAAAACGCCAGGAAATTTAACTCAGGGGAGATAAAGGATTTTAGCAAAGTCGGGGTAAAAGCCCCGGATGAACATACTCTTATTGTTACTCTTGAAAAGCCGAGGGCCTATTTTCTGAGCCTAGTGACTTTCATGTCCACTTTTCCGATGAGAAAGGATATTGTTGATAAATACGGAACCAGATGGACTGAAGCCGCGAACATAGTCACCTTGGGACCTTACAGATTAAAAGAGTGGAAGCATCATAAGGAAGTTCTTATCGAGGAGTATGGAGGCTACTGGGGCGAGAAGCCCAAAAACGCTAAGAAGGTAAAGATGATAATGAACGAAAACCCCGTATCCACTCTCGCCCTTTATGAGAGCGGGGAGCTCGATTTTCTTGACAGCAAGGGAATTCCCCTGCTTGAGGTTCCAAGGGTTATGAAGTTTCCGGATTTTAAGCAGAGCATTGTTTTCAGGAACAATTACATAGGGTTTAACACTAAAAAAGCCCCGTTTGACAATCCTCTGGTGAGAAAGGCTTTCGCGAGTTCGATAGACAGGGAAAGCCTCGCTGGACTTCTCCAGGGGGCGGGAGTGCCCGTTACTTCATGGATACCGATCGACATGCTTGCCCACAATCCCCGGATCGGTATTTCGTTCGATGCGAAAAAGGCAAGGAAATTTCTTGAGATGGCCGGCTATCCGGGCGGAGAGAATTTTCCGAAGACCGCTTTTCTTTATCCGGATACCGGAAACAACAGAATTGTGGCCGAGGCGTTCCAGAGCATGTGGAAGGAGCATCTCGGCATCGAAGTCAAGCTCGTGAATCAGGAATGGGCTGTCTATCTGAGCACGCTCAGAACAGATCCTCCGCCCGTATTCAGGGCCGGATGGCAGGCGGATTTCCCGGATCCTCACAATTTCATGAATCTCTTTGAGTGCGGAAGCGGGAATAACCGTACCGGGTGGTGCGATCCGGAGTACGATCGATTAGTGGAGAAGGCAGCCGGGATTCTGGATCGTAGCCAAAGAACGGACCTTTACAACAGCGCCCAGAGAATTCTTGCGGAAACCGGTGTCCCGATAGTTCCTTATCTTAACTCGGTTCAGCAGAACATGATCAAGCCGTACGTAAAAGGGCTTGAACCTGATCGCCTGAATTTCCTTTACTTCAG
Source organism: Thermodesulfobacteriota bacterium (assembly GCA_965207685.1). Lineage (GTDB taxonomy): Bacteria > Desulfobacterota_D > UBA1144 > Nemesobacterales > Nemesobacteraceae > Nemesobacter. The sequence continues at coordinate 1,462,338 of OZ242294.1, forward strand.
CAGAGTGGAATTTGTGGACCATTTCACATCCGGCGAACGCTGAGAATCTGGTGTTTGGGGTGAATGCTTCTGCGTGTTAACCGATAAAGTCCATTCTGGAGGTCACTTTTTTCGTGTTTATTGCAACCAGTCTTGCTATTATTAGCCCTGCCAGAAACCAGGCGATGAGACTGTCAATGATGATGACCGCTACGTAGGGAGCCGGAAAACCAAACCAGTTCCAGTAAGGAAAATGGCTTATAAAACCTATAGCCGCTCCTACCAAGGCAACAAACCCTACCCGCCCCCAGTAACTCAGGCCGGCTGTCAGGGAGAGCAGATAGATAACGATCAGAACGCTTACAAGGTCGCCGGCGAATTGAGTCAGAAGCTGCTTTGTCATGTCGGGTGCGTAGCCCTGGGGGAGGGCGTTTACGAAGGCTGCTGTTTCTCCCGCCTTGTGATCCTGATGCGAGAACGGCAGGTAGTAAATACCCGGTTTCGGGGCATTTGCTGCTATGGTCTCGGCAACTTCGGATTCGTTGATAAATTGATTAGCAACCATCTGGTGCCACGGAAGAACCATCCATGACACTGCCCCCCAGGCCAAAAGAATTATTGCGGCAAATATAACAGCGGCAGTTTTCTTCAAAAGCGCTTTCCCTCCAGAGCTTTTTAACTCGGCTATCCCACCAACCGCGCTTTTTTCTATACTAACAAGGAATTTTGAGGATTGTCAATGAATTAAGAAAAATCGGGGATTTAGCAACTGCCTCTTTTGACGCGTTTTAGCCCGTTATTGTCGCTATAGCATCAGAACGAGATTCGAACACCTCAATGATTTTGTCAAAACCTGCGATCTTAAAGATTTCTTTTACGGAATCAGACAAGGAACACAACACGAATCTCGTATTTTTACCTTGGAGTGTTTTTGCAACTATCAGAATTGAACGCAATCCCGCACTATTGATGTAGGATAGTTTTTCAAGATCCAGAACTACGAGATCCCCAGGGGCGATGATTTCATTGTAAAGATTATCGTGGAATTCCCGCGCGTTCATACCATGAACTTGACCAGCTGCGCTTATTACCAAGACCCCTTTGATATGATCGGCCTGCAATCTAACTCGATTGTTTTGAATGACCATATGTTTCCCCCTTAGTAAGATTACCTAATTTAATCTAGGACGGAGAAACTTCCCGAATCCCTGGCTAGTTAAGTATATGTTTCCCGTTTCTAATGCGGTCTTAAGATGATACGGAGCGATAAGCCCTAATAAACGCAGGAGTGCTGTTTGCAGAAACCCGTTGGAGCATCTCCTGAAAGCTTATTTGAAGTAAGGAATTATCTCTTTTGAGTAAGTCTCAAGCGCCAAGTCCGGATCGGGGCTGAACCTGTAGAACAACACGAAATTCCTTACTCCGGCGTCTATGAATTTCTCGATCTTCTCTATGCAGTCCTTTTTCGATCCCGTAATGGTGAAATCAAGTACGGCTTCCCTCGGGAAAAGCTGCCCAAGCTGCCTGAACCTCTGCCTTCCCTCTTCATCCGTCGGTACTATGTTGAAATAGTTAAGACCGTGATATTCTTCGGGTATCTTGACATCGTAGCCGGCCTTAAGAAGCTGGTCCTGCATAACCAGCACGTATTTGAAAGGTTCGAGAGTCTTGTAGGCGGCGTCAACGCTTTCTCCGAGAGAGGTGAATACCCACAGGGCGGGGTCAAAACCGTCGTCAAGCGATCTCCCCACGTTATCCGCCGCGGACTTTATCTCCCCGAGATAACCGGAATAGAGGTCGGGATTCAGGTCTATCGGCAGCCACCCGTCGCCTTTTTCTCCCGTCAGCTGAAGTCCTTTGGGAGTGTGGGTGGCCATGTAAAACGGTATCTTGTTTCTCTCGTAGGGTTTTATCTGCAAAAACGCGTTCTCAAGGTTGTAGAACTTTCCGTCAAAATCTACGGGTTCGTCGGTTTCCCAAAGAAGTTCCATGACTTCTATGGATTCTCTGAGTTTTGAAAGAGGTTTTCCCCACTCGATTCCGAACGCATCGAGATTCATCGATTCTCCGACTCCGAGGGAGAGCACTACCCTGCCTTTTGAAAGCTGATCAACGGTTGCGAGCCTCTGGGCAAAAACGGCGGGATGCATCCTGTGAGGATCAGAAACCGTTCCCAAAGCTATATTTTCCGTTTTCATTGCCGCAGCCGCGGCCACTGTCCACGCCTCGGGAGCAATTGCTCCGGGGGCCACGAAAAGCAGATGGTCGGGGTACCATATGGTGTCGAATCCGAGCTGGTCGGCTTTTATCGAGAAATTTACGAGTCCGTCAACGTCAGCTCCCGGCATCGGAGCCGAAAGTCCGAATTTTATTTCTTTTCCCATTATGTGGCACCTCGATTGTGGTTTTGGAAGTAGATAGCGATCACGGTAGAATTATGGTTAATTTGCCCTCTAAACGCAAATAATCCAGCGAATATCCCGGAGGTATGAAATGAAATTCGGAGTCGGACTCTTCAGCATGCAAACCCACAAGGATCTTGATTACCGACACGTGGATCTTTACAAAAATTCTCTTGAGCACGTGAGGCTTGCCGAAGCGGTGAACTTCGATTCGGTCTGGCTTTCCGAGCATCATTTTCTTGAGGATGGTTACTGCTCTTCACCCCTCGGGATGGCCGCTGCGATGGCTGCTGTGACTGAGAGGGTGAGAATAGGTACCGGAGCCTTCATACTTACGCTTCATAACCCCGTCAGGGTGGCCGAAGACGCCGCCACGGTTGATCTTATTTCCGGCGGAAGATTCGATCTGGGAGTCGCGATAGGATACAGAAAAGAGGAATTCGAGGGATTCGGAGTTCCGATGACGCAGAGACCATCGAGAATTGAGGAAGGTATAGAGATAATCGAGAAATGCTGGGAGGATGAACCTTTTTCCTATGAAGGCAAGAGGTTCAGTTTCTCGAACATAGACGTTACTCCCAAGCCCGTGCAGAGACCCATACCCATATACATAGGGGCTTTCGAAGAACCCGCCGTGAGGCGGGCCGGGCGCCTCGGATACCCGCTTCTTATCGGCCCCGGCAGGACCGTTCCCATGATAATGGATACTCTAGGGTGGTATAACGATGAGGCTGAGAAGGCCGGTTGCGACCCGTCCGAAGTGGAGCACATACTGCTTCGGGAAACTTACGTGCGCGAAAGTACGGAAGAGGCCATCGCAGGCGGAACCGAGTACGTAATAAACATGTACAGGTTTTACCTGAGCCTGGGGGTCAAGATAGTGATAAGGGGGAAAACCATAACCGACCCTGACGACCCTTTCTTCGAATACATGGCGGAAGACCGTTTTATGATCGGCACCCCTGAGCACTGCGCTCAGGAGGTAAAAAAATACGCGGAAAAAACAGGAATCCGCAACATAATGTGCAGGATGGTTTTTCCCCAGGCTCCCGCCGAGGTGATAGCGCATTCAATTGAGCTTTTCGGAAAAGAGGTTGTTCCCGAATTTAAACCTTAACCAGCAAAAATGTAAAAAGACGGTGGATGCGGACGCATCCGGGAAGCTGCCTTGTGGATTTTGCGTCCCGCACGGTTTCTTGGCAGTATCAACTCAAGCCGCCACCCCGGCCGGTTAAGATCAGCCTCGATTTTCCCTGCCAAGGCAGCTTCCCGAACCCGCTTCGCTACCGGACTATTGAAACTCCGGAAATCATGCTGAACCCCGGGGATGAAAAACCGAAAACATTTTCATAATCCTTGTTGAACAGGTTATTGATTCTTGAAAATAACCTGATTTTGTCAACAAACCTTTTCACGCTGATTTCGTAGGAACCCGCGGCGTCAACGATGAAAAAAGAATCGTTTTTCACTCTGGTGCCTGGAAATCCACTCCAGTCCACATCATCTCTGCTGCCTACGTAATTTCCCGAAAGGCTAAAGTCAAAAGCATTTTTTGAATAGCCTGCATTAAATGAGAACGAATGCTCGGGTATCCGTATGAGCTTTTCTCCTTTGGAAAAGGACGCGGACCCCAAGCCGCCGTCATCGGTTACCTCGGTTTTAACATACGTGTAAGCCGCGCTTAGGGTTAAGGCGCTGCTCGGGTAAAGACGGATTGCAGCCTCCGCCCCCTCTGACTTTGCGTGGCTTATGTTTTCGTAATTGGTGTCGTTTTCAAACGGCGTGAAGCTGTACGCAATAATGTTTTTGAATTTGTTTTGGAAAAAGCTCAAATCAAGTTCTACCGTGTTATCGAACAGCGGCTGGTTAAAGCCTATTTCCGCAGTCAGGGCTTCTTCGGGTTTCAGATCCGGGTTGGGTATCGTTCCGAAAGCCGCGCTGAAATTTTCAAAAAAATTCGCCTCCTTGATTCCTCTGCTGATTCCTCCTCTTATCTCGGTTCCGGATTCCTTTATCTTCCACTTGGCGAAGACACTAGGACTCCACTCGTCCCCGAATGCCTCATTGTCGTCATATCTTATGCCCGCCGTTACGAAGAACATATTAAGCAGCCCAAAGTTGTTCTGGGCGTAGAAGGCGTAGTTTTTTCTTGACTCGTCCAGAGAGTCCGTCTCGAAGCTTTCCTTTTCGTACTCGAAACCCGTTGAGGTTACGCTTGAGATCTGATCGAAGTTGACAAAAAAGCTTGACCCGTACTCAAGCGATATTCTTTTATCAAGAGTGTCAAACTCTGATTCGAACCCGTCCAGTTCAATGGGCTCGGGACCGTCATAACTTTCCCGGTCAAGTTTCGTGTATCCGATCTTAAAAGAATTCTCCCACCACTCGGTCGGGGAAAAAACAATATCCGAGCCCGTGACGAGCGATTTTTCTTTTGTCTGGCTGTCGGGGTCAGCGAACACATCAAGCCTGTCTCCCGCTCCCGCGGTCGGGAATTCAAACTTTGAATCTCTGTATACGGAAAAAAAGGAGAGATTTAAATTATCGCTCGCTTCGAGATTCATGGTTGCCGTGAAGTTATTGTTTTTGTAATCGTTGTTGATTTCTAAAATGCCCTCGTCAACGATTCTCTGGTAAGAAAGAAAATAACCCAGTTTCTCAAGACTGCCCGATATGCTTGAGGAGTGCTCAAGGATCATGGCGTCTTCGGCGCGGAATCCCAGAGCCACAGAACCTGTTTTTCTGATTTTTCCGCTGCCGCGCTTTGTTATTATGTTTATAACGGAAGACGCCGCGTCGGAACCGTAAAGAGAAGAGTGCGCGCCCTTTATTATCTCTATTCTCTCTACGTTTTCAGTTGTAAGGGAAGAGATGTCAAAACCCCCTCCGCCTTGGTTTATCTGAACGCCGTTTATCATTACAAGGTTATAGTCCGACTGGCCTCCCCTTACAAAAATCGATGAGTTCCCTCCACGACTTCCCGTGCCGACTACGTTGAATCCGGCAACTCTCGAAAGTATCGATGAGATGTCCTTTTCCCCGCTTCTCTCGATTTCTTCTCTGTCGATGACGGTAACGGTAGATCCGAGACGCTCGGCGTCAATCCAGGTTTTTGTTCCTGTCACTACAATCTTTTCCACTTCGGTTTCCTCCGAAAACCCCGCGGACGGAAACAGAGCCAGGATCAAAATAAAGGTGAGAAATATGTTAAGTCCGTTCATTCTTAGCTCCTCCTAGGTGCTGGTAGATGGCTTTCCTTGGAAGAGCGGTTAAATGAATGAACACATGGGACGGAAAACAGAAACCGCGCGGATGCGCCGGAAACAAGAAATGTGCTTTCAATGTCCATACGCCTAACTCCCGAGGCAAAGCTGCTGGATTGATGCAGGCAGGTCTTCCGACTTAAAGGGTCGCCTGTCATGGAAACAGAGCGGCTTTCCCGGATACGGCCTTCCCGGCTGTGCTTTAAGCCAGTGACCCGAAACGCAAGCGCGCTTCGCATGGGTACCGAAAAAACCCTTATTACGGCTGCGGGAACAGTTCGGGATTCTCACCCGATTCCCTTAACCTGAATCTGGGAGTAACTGTACAGGTTGACGCTTGGAGTGTCAAAAATTACCGGTCGGCGGGAAGCGTCATCAGGAATCGCTCTGGGCCGTGGAACCGAGCATACGGTCAAGCTCCCCTGAGCGCTCAAGGGCCGCAAGCTGGTCGTAACCGCCTATGAACTGCTCGTTTACGAAGATCATGGGCACGGTTCTCCAGTTAAGGCTCTCGACAAGCTCTTCTCTTTTTTCCGGATCCTCATCAAGCCTTATCTCTTCGTAATCCACCTGTTTTTTGTCAAGGAGCCTTTTTGCCCTTCTGCAGTAAGTGCAGTAAAAGCTTGTGTATATCGTTACTGAACTCAATATCTCACCTCGGTTTGTTTTTAGATGCTATGATGCTTGGTTTTTAGGATGTATTCAAGTATTTTAAGCAGTTACGCTTCCCAAGAAAGCTAGGGAGTCATTATATTATGCGCAAAGAGGCCTTTTCCTTCATCACATTTTCGCTGATTTTCCTCATGAGCTCGTGTTCTGCAACGAAGTTTCTTGTGAACTATGCCTCGGGAGATGACAGGAAGCCCGGAAAAATGAAGAACTGGGTATACACCACGGAGTTAAACAGTTACCGTGTCGCACCCCTTTCGCAGGACTGGGAGAGGATACCTATAGAAGGGGGAGACATAGCTTTTTACAACCCGGCGAGCGAACTCGTGCTAACGGCAAGTTCCCTCTGCACGGATCGGGATTACGATCTTCAGACGCTTTCAGACTCCCTGGTTGTCGGCTTGGGCAAGAAGCGGATTAAACTGCGAAAGGATATCGAGGTCGGCGGTGCCGCGGGGCTTTATACTGAGTACGAGGCGTCGCTTGACGACGAGAATTTCGCTCTTGCGACGGTCGTGCACAAGTCTCCAAAATGCGATTACGACTTCAGCTATTCAGCGGACCCGGCCAACTTCAAGGCGAATCTCGGGGAATTCATTGATTTCGTTTCGGGTTTCGAGGAGCTTTGGGCCAAATGACCAGGTTTGTATCCGAAGTTGCCAACAATCTCCTTAACTTTGTGCTCGGCGTAGGAGAGGTTTGCTTTTTCCTCTGGAATTCAATCGTAGCCACTGTTACTCCTCCCTATGATTACGGTCTTCTGACGGCTCAGATATACGACATAGGCTATCGTTCCATATCGATAGTCGTGGTTTCCGCAATGGCGATCGGGATGGTGATGGTGGTGCAGATGGCATGGGGGTTCGCCTGGTTCGGGGCGAAGGGGCTTGTAGGCCCAGTGGTTACTCTCTCGTTCGTTAGGGAGCTCGGTCCCATAATAACCTCTCTTCTTGTGGGCGGCAGGGTCGGTTCCGGCATCACGGCTGAGATAAGTTCTATGAAGGTAACAGAGCAGATAGACGCCATAAAGACCCTTGGAGCCGATCCGATCAGAAAACTTGTCTCTCCGAGGCTCATGGCATGCATCATATCTTTTCCACTGCTTGCAGTGATATCGAACCTAGCGGGCATAGGAGGGGCGATGATCATCTCACAGATGGAACTTAACGTAAAACCCACCCTTTTCATCGAAAGCATAAGAGGCTGGGTTTCTCTTGAAGACCTTATGACCGGTATTTCCAAGACGCTGTTTTTCGGAATCATAGTGGCGATTACGGGCTGTTATGTGGGAATGAAAGCCGAGGGGGGAACACGCGGGGTCGGAAACGCCACCACTAAAACGGTTGTGATCTCACTTTTTCTGATAATCCTTTTCGATTTTATTCTCTCGAAAATATTCGTTATCGCTTTTTATGACTTCTGATCTTTTATCTGGCCCGCTCAAATTTCTTTGACTTTGAGGTTACATTCGGTAGAATCGATACCCTTAATTTATCCGAAGAGAGAATGCTATGAAGTCATATATGGCCAGAAACGACGATTTTGAAAAGAAGTGGTACCTGATCGACGCTCAGGGAAAACCCGTCGGAAGGCTTGCAACCAAGGTGGTTTCGATTCTTAGGGGCAAGGACAAGCCGCAGTTTGCTCCCCATTCGGATATCGGGGATTTCGTCGTTATAGTCAATGCCGACAAAGCCACGTTCTCCGGCAGGAAGTGGGAACAGAAAACCTACTACAGCCATTCCCACTATCCCGGGGGACTTAAATCCGTGACTGCGCAAGAGCTGGCCGAGAAAAAGCCGGGCGAGATAATCCGCAAGGCCGTCTGGGGGATGCTTCCCAAAAACAGGTGGCAGAAGAAACTCATACAGCGGATGAAAATCTACGTCGGAGACAAGCATCCGCACGCAGCCCAAAATCCTGAGGTTCTGGAGGTCTGATTCATTATGCCTGAAACCGTTATTTACAATGGCACGGGGAGAAGAAAAACATCAATCGCAAGAGTCTGGCTTAGAAGAGGCAGCGGCTCAATTACCGTGAACAAAAAATCCGTGGAAGAGTACTTTCCCAGAGAAGTATGGCAGATAAAGGCCCGTGAACCACTTAGCGTCACCGATACTTCCATGGAGTATGACGTGATGGTCAGGGTGAAAGGAGGCGGCCTTACAGGCCAGGCGGGAGCCATGAGCCACGGACTTGCCAGAGCCCTTCTCAAGGCCAACGAGTCGCTTCGCAAGAAACTCAAGGTTTCCGGACTGCTGAAACGCGACCCCAGGATGGTTGAGAGCAAAAAGTATGGGAAGCGCAAGGCGAGAAGGGGACAGCAGTTCTCCAAAAGGTAATTCATACTTGACCGATCCAAACCAGAAGTTCCAGAGAAAATTCGACATCCGCCCGGCCACGGGAAGACTTGGGGTTCTGATCCCTGGGATGAGCGGGGCGGTAAGCACAACTTTCATAGCGGGCGTGAAGGCGGTAGTAAAGGGAGTGGGAAGGCCCATAGGCTCCCTGACGCAGATGGGGAAAATCAGGCTTGGCAAAAGAACCGAGAAGAACTTTCCTCTCATAAAAGATTTGGTTCCGCTGGCCGAAATGCAGGATCTGGTTTTTGCCGGATGGGACATACACGATGAAGACTGCCATGCCTCGGCGCTTCGGGCCGGAGTACTCAGTCCTGAACTTCTCGGGAAGATAAGGCGAGATCTTGAAAAAGAGTCTCCGATGCGGGCCGTTTTCGATAACAGGTACGTCCGCAATCTCAAGGGTTCCTACGTAAAGAAGGGCAAGACGAAGATGCATCTTGCCGAGGCGCTGATCAGGGATATAAAGAGATTCAAGAGGGAAAACGATATCGAAAGGCTGGTAATGCTCTGGTGCGGGAGTACCGAGGTATACCTTGAGCCGTCAGAAGTTCATGAAACCATAGAGAGTTTCGAAAAGGGGCTAAGAGAAAATCACGACGATATTCCCCCGAGCATGATCTACGCCTACGCGGCCATAAAATGCGGTGCCTCCTACGGAAACGGGGCTCCGAATCTGTCCGTGGACATTCCTGCGCTTCAGCAGCTCGCGATTGAAAACGAAGTTCCCGTAGCCGGCAAGGATTTCAAAACCGGCCAGACACTCATGAAGACTATCCTGGCTCCGGGTCTTAAAAGCAGGATGCTCGGGCTCAACGGATGGTTTTCAACCAATATACTGGGTAACCGGGACGGAGAAGTCCTTGATGATCCCGGTTCTTTCAAAACTAAGGAAGAAAGCAAGCTGGGCGCGCTTGAGTATATATTTCAGCCCGACATAAACCCTGAACTTTACTCGGATTACTACCACAAGGTAAGAATAAACTACTACCCGCCGCGCGGAGACGAAAAAGAGGCGTGGGACAATATAGACGTTTTCGGATGGCTCGATTACCCCATGCAGATTAAGGTCAATTTCCTATGCCGTGACAGCATACTCGCCGCACCGGTGGTTCTTGATCTTGTGTTGTTCCTAGACCTTGCGCATCGCGCCGGCATCTACGGGGTCCAGGAATGGCTTTCCTTTTATTTCAAAAGCCCCATGGTCGATAAGAGACTCTACCCAGAGCACGATCTTTTCGTCCAGTTCACCAAGCTACAGAACACGCTTCGCTACCTGCGGGGCGAGGAACTGATAAGCCATCTGGGGATTGATTACTACGGTTTCGGCTAAACGGGCCGCGGTTTTGCTCTACTGCTTGAGGAAGCTTTCCAGATCTTTCCTCACGCCGGAACTTGCGAGTTTCCCGAGAGCGGCCTTTTCTATCTGTCTTATCCTTTCCCTAGTCAGATTGAACCTCTTCCCGATCTCATCGAGAGTGTATGTGCTCTGGCGTCCTATGCCGAAGCGAAGTCTGATGATCTCCTCTTCCCTTTGATTCAGAAGGGTAAGGGCTTCCTTAAGCTTTTCCGCGAGAGACATCTTCGCTATTATCGTGTCGGGGATTTTAGCTTCCTTGTCTGCGACCGAATCAAGAAGCGTGGTCTTCTCCCCGTCAAGAACCGGCGTGTCGAGGCTGATGGCGTCGTTTGTGGAATTGAGAATCCTGTTTATAACCTCTGCTGAGATCCCCGAGGCCTCGGCTATTTCCTTGGGCGTCGGCTTTCTTCCCATTTCCTTGCTGAGCTTCGCGCTCGTCTTGTAAACTCTGTTTGCCTGCTCAAGCAAATAAACGGGGACCTTTATGGTTCTGGTCTGTCCCTGAAGGGCTCTGAGTATGGCCTGATGTATCCACCATGAGGCGTATGTGGAGAACTTGTAACCTTTTGTATAATCAAATCTTTCGACCGCGCGCATTAGACCGAGATTTCCTTCCTGGATGAGGTCTGGAAGGGGCAGCCCCCTGCTCATGTATCTTCTCGAAATCGTTATTACGAGCCTCAGGTTGGCCTTTACGAATTTCTGCTTGAGTTTGAGCGCCCAGTCGACGTAAATTTTCTCCATCGCGCGCAGCACCGCTATTCTGTGAGCTATCGCGCGCGCCTTAGCCGAATTTTTCCTTGTGCGGATTTTCTCGTATTTTTCAATGCTCTTAGGCACCTTTGCCATCCTGATTTCGCACATCTTGATTCTCGCGGATATCTCTACTTCCTGCTTTGCGGCGAAAAGAGGCTCAACGGCCATGTCCTTAAAGTAGACGTAAAGAAGACGGAGCTGTTCATCGGGGATCCATTTGTCCTTTTCTTTATCCTTTCCCCTGGGTTTCAGTTCCTCTTCGTCCGAGGCGTCGAAACTCTCTTCGGTTTCGCTTTCCTCGATATCGTCGTCAACATCGTAGGATTCAAACCCGGCGTCGTGTCCCGCATTATCCTGAAAATCTTTGTATTTAATGTCCATCTTACTTCTTCACCAATTCCCTGATTGAAAAACGGAGGCAACAAAAAAAGGCTTTCAAAGCCCAAGCGGGCAATGAAAATTAGCACCTTCCGTCCCTATTAGGAAATTATAAGATTTTTCGTGCTAAAATGTAAGCGTTTTTTTTCCGAGTGCGGTTTCGTGGGAATTACTTCGCCCCGGCGAAGTTTTCCGAAACCTGTTCCCAGTTCACCACATTCCACCACGCTTTCACGTAGTCGGGCCTTCTGTTCTGGTAGTTCAGATAATATGCATGCTCCCAGACGTCAAGACCCAGAATGGGTTTCAGTCCCTCGGAAACCGGATTATCCTGGTTTGCGGTGGATGTTACCACGAGCCCTCCGCCCCCGTCCACGCAAAGCCACGCCCAGCCGCTTCCGAACCTGGTAGCGGCCGCCTTGGAGAACGTCTCGACGAAAGCGTCGAAGCTTCCGAACGCGGAATCTATGGCATCGGCAAGCTCACCCGAAGGCGTTCCCCCGGAACCGGGAGCCATACACGGCCAGAAAAGGCTGTGATTCGCATGTCCGCCGCCGTTGTTTCTTACCGCGGTTCTTATGTCTTCGGGAACGGAACCAAGATCGCCGAGCAGTTCCTCAAGCGATTTGTCCGCCAACTCCGGATGTTTCTCCAGCGCCGCGTTTAGGTTGTTTACGTAACCTTGATGATGCTTTGAATGATGTATTCTCATTGTTTCCGCATCTACATGCGGCTCCAAAGCATCATGATCATAAGGAAGATCAGGTAATTCGTGCGCCATTTTCCTCTCCTGTTAATCTCTCGATAGTAAAAAGCCGAGTTTGGCATTATATATGCAACTGCGGACAGTTGCAAGTAAATTATACCAGTACCCTTCATAAAAGCTTAGAACAAGCGAAAAAAAAATTAAAAATCGAGTTTACTTAAATTCACGGGTTGCTTGACCGAGAGCTGCCTAATTATACCCTGCGCCATAGAGCGCCTTTTTTGGACACGCGCCTCGGTCAAGCGCCGTGATAAATGCCCAGCAGGAAGTTTGCGCCTCTGAGCGCCAGTACTGGTTCTGACAAGCATCACGGCAAACCCGAATCTTATATGGAGGTATTAGTTTACATGAAAAATCTCAAATCTTTATTCTTTGCAGGTGTCGACTGGGGCAAGAACTCCCACCAGGTCTGCGTCATTGACAATGAAGGTTCCGTTGTCGGAGAAAAAAGCTTCAGACATACGGGAACCGGTCTTTTTGAGATGACCCGGTGGATACACGAGGTCTCAGGCTCTGATTCCTGTGATATATCCGCGGCCATTGAAGTGAACCACGGCCCCGTGGTGGAAAGTCTTTGCGAACAGGGATTTATGGTTTATTCCATAAATCCCAAGCAGCTTGACCGCTTCAGGGACCGCTTCAGTGTCTCAGGGGCCAAGGATGACAGAAAAGACGCCCTGGTTTTGGCCTCGGCGCTCCGCACGGACCGCAGACACTTCCGCCACGTTGAACCGCAGAATCCAGACGTCATAGTTCTGCGCGAACTCACCAGGACGAGAGAAGAACTCGTGAGAGAGCGCACGCGTCTTGTAAACCGTCTCCGCGTACTGTTGTGGAGGTATTACCCCCAGTTCGAGGAACTTCTCGGCAGTACGGTAAGGCCATGGCACCTTGAACTGTGGGAGCTTATGCCCTGTCCTCGCGCGGCAAAGGGGAAAAGAGCCTCAACGGTACAGAAGATTCTCAAGCGCAACAGGGTGAGGCGTATTGACGCCGAGGGAGCGCTCAAGATACTGCGGGCCGGGGAAATAAACGTGAGCGACGCAACCGTGCGCAGTTGCGTCTTCCATATAAAATCGGTTGTCGAACGACTGAAGGTGGCGGACCGTCAGCTCGGGGAAATCAAAGACTCTATAGACAAGATTATAGTGACCATTAACGAAAAACTTAAGGCACAAGGGGTCGGACCGACCGATATTGAGATACTTTGCTCCATCCCGGGAGTGGGAACCGTGGTGCTCGCTACGCTTATTGCCGAGGCATGGAGTCTTGTGCGCCGTCGGGACTTCGAGGCGATTCGATGTCTCGGGGGCACAGCTCCGGTGACGAGACAATCGGGCAGGACAAAGCTGGTTGTCAGGAGAAGGGCTGTGTGCAGGAGCCTCTCGGCCGCGTTTCATGTTCTGGGCGGAGTGGCAGTAATCAATGATCCGGCAAGCAGGGCAAAATACGAAGAGCTTCGGGGAAGGGGTCATGGTTACTGCAGATCCGTTCGTACTGTGTGCGACCGTCTTTTGTTCGTCGCCTGCGTCATCCTGGAAAAAGGAGAACTGTTTGACAAGGAGTTCAGAAAACCTCTTCCGGACGCCGCGTAGAGGGAAATGTTAAAGAGAAAAAACCAGGGAGAAATCTTAAAAAAAAGAAATTCGCTATATACATAAAATTTAAGCTTGAAAAAAACAGGAAGTCCAGAAAGTTCTCCCGTTTTTACATATAGTTACGATAAAGTAAATTTAGATTCTGAGGTTCCCATGTCGGAAAACATAATTGAAATGACGGACGTATATAAGTCCTTTGACGGAAAGATAGTTCATAGGGGGATAAATCTTTTCGTCAGAAAAGGGGAGATTCTTACCGTCTTGGGGGAGAGCGGAGTCGGGAAAAGTGTTTTGATAAAGGAGATAAACGGTCTCGTTAAGCCCGACAGAGGGAAGGTCGTGGTTCTGGGAGAGGATACAGCGCAGATGGATGAAAAGCAGCTTGTGAGAATAAGAAAGGAAACGGGCATGCTGTTTCAGGGCTCTGCTCTTTTTGACTCGCTCACCGTCGAGGAGAATATAGCCTATCCTCTGATTGAAAATACGGATCTTCCCCCCGAGGAGATAGAAAAGGCAGTTGCGCGCAACCTCGAACTGGTCGATCTTCCGGGAATCGAGGATAAGTACCCGGGAGAGCTCAGCGGAGGGATGAAAAAAAGGGTGGCTCTTGCAAGAGCGATCGCCACTCGCCCGAAAATTCTTCTCTACGACGAGCCCACGACCGGTCTTGATCCTCCCAATATAAAAAGGATCGCCAAGCTGATAAAGAGCATGAGAGACCGGCTAAGCATAACCGGGGTTGTCATTACCCACGACATCGGAACCGCCTATGAAGTATCCGATAGGGTGGCTTTTCTTTATGAGGGGGAGATCATTTTCTCGGGGACCGTTCCCGAGGCCCGCGAGAGCAACATTTCCACGTTCAGGAATTTTCTTGACAGCAAGATGTAGAGGTCAGGACTTGGCGGTATCAGGTTCCGGGATTTTTTTTACAAGCACTGAAGCTATCGCGCCTATGCCTTCTTTTCTCCCGGTAAAACCGAGACCTTCTGTTGAAGTTCCTTTCACGTTTACAGTTTCGGGGGAGACTCCGAGAGCGTCTGCAATTTTCTTTTCCATGCCGGATGCGTGAGGAGATATCTTCGGTTCCTCGCATATCACGGTGCAATCGATATTTTCTACCTGATAGCCGTTGTTTTTAGCCATCTGCGCAACTTGAGAGAGAATCAGCAGGCTTGATATGTCTTTGTATTTCGGGTCTTTGGGCGGAAAATGTTTTCCCAGATCCCCCTTGCCTATCGCTCCCAAAATGGCATCGGCAACCGCATGGGAGAGCACGTCGGCATCTGAATGGCCCTCAAGTCCTCGGAAGCCCGGAATCTCAACGCCGCCCAGTACGAGCGGTTTTCCCTCGCAGAACGCGTGTGCGTCAACCCCAGTTCCTATTCTATACATTGCCCCCATTCTCCTTTGCTTGCGATGAGTTCCGCTATTTTGAAATCGGCTGCGGTTGTGATTTTCATGTTAAGACCGCTTCCCATTACTATGCTTACCTTTACCCCCTTTATTTCCGCAAGCGTTGATTCGTCGGTTGCGCCGAGGTGCCCCATGTCGGACGAGAAATAGATTCCTTCGAGTATCTCCCGGCGAAAAGCCTGAGGAGTCTGGGCCCTCCAGAGTTTTTTCCTGGGAATAGTTCCGGAAACGAACGAGTTGTGCTTGTCTGCCTGCTTCAAAGTGTCCGTAACTGGAACGGCGCATATGGAAGCGCCCGAACGTGCGCATTCTTCTACGACTCTTCTTATCATATCGTTATCGACAAAAGGCCTTGCGGCGTCGTGGATGAGAACCATGTCGCTGTCTGGAGGCGTGGAGCGAAAACCGTTTCTTACGGATAAGTATCTTTTTTCGCCTCCAGCGACAACTGAGGTGATTTTTTCAAACCCGAAGCTCTCGAGCAGATCCGTTGAGCGCGGAATTTCGTCTTCGGGCACTACAACCACCACGCTTGTTATGAGTTCGCTCGACTCGAAAGTGGAAAGGCAGTAGGTAAGAAGAGGTTTTCCGCTGAGTGTGGCGAACTGTTTTTTCCCGTGAGGGGAGAATCTTTTCGAAAGACCGGCGGCAGCCACTACGGCTGAGACTTTGGGGGTGCTCACGGGGATCAGCCCTCTTTTTTAAGTTTAGCGAAAACTATCCTTCCGGTTGGTGTCTGAACCATGCTCCTCACTGAAACGTCCACGTCTTTTCCTATCTGTCTTGAGGCGTTGTCCGTTACCACCATGGTTCCATCGTCAAGATAACCGACCGCCTGATGCTGTTCCTTCCCGGGTTTTACGAGGCTTATCCTTATCGTCTCTCCCTGCTCCACGACAGGTCTAAGAGCGTGGTTTAGGTTGTTTATATTGAGCACGGTGATTTTTTCGAGGTCGGCGATCTTCTTTAGGTTGTAGTCGTTGGTGATCAGTATTCCGTTCAGTCTCTTGGAGAGTTCAATGAGTTTTATGTCGGCGTCTTTTATGTGTTCGAAATCATGATCGGTGATGCTGACGCTTATCGAAGGGATTTCATTCTGCATTCTGTTTATGATGTCAAGTCCCCTTCTGCCGCGCGTTTTTCTCGCGGCGTCCGGGGAATCCGCTATGTACTGAAGTTCCTGTATGATGAACTTGGGTATTATGAGCTCCCCTTGGAGAAATCCCGTTTCGGCGATATCGGCAATGCGCCCGTCTATTATGACGCTCGTATCAAGTATTTTCGGGGCAAGCGCCTCCGGCTGCCTGAAAAACGAGTCGGACGCTGCCGCGGCTAGGGAAGTCTTGTCAAAACCTATTACCGCGCCTATGCAAACAAGGAGCAGGAAGACTCCCACTTTTACATGTGGAAGCAGGGGCCCGGCTAGTGGAAAGCTGTTAAGGATGGTGAGAACCGCGAGGTATATGAAAGTGGCTGTGAGCATGCCGACTGAGATTCCGAGTGCCTGGCGAAGCGAGATTTTCCTGAAAAGCATCCGGAAGCCCGCGAGAACCACAAAAGCGAATATTCCGCAGCCGACGGCCGTAAGAACCGAGCGGGAAAGTGAAAGGTAGTCGGGACTGAGGACAAACGCCGCAAGTGCAAACGCTATGGAAAGTGTGATCGAGAGTCTCATTAATAATCCGGCCCTTCCGAGGGAGCAAACTATAGAATATATGAAGCCTTGAGTTTTAACAAGTTCCCAGTTGCGGGCTGTAGGGGGTCAATTAAAATGTCCGTTTTTTGAGTTAATTAGTTGTCCGGTTTGGTTTTCTTCAAATCAGCCTCGAAGGGCGAGCCCGAAGAGGCTGATTTGAAACCGTCTCCTTACCCCGTCGCCATCTTCCTTCTCTGTTCAGTTTCTTCCACGAGATTCCCTTCCCTGTCATAAAACCCCAGCCTGCGTTTCCCTTCATGAAACACCCCTATGCTCCCATCCTCGTACTCATGCACCGCAACCTTCGCCCTCACGAAGTGATAACGATCCTTAACCGGCGGGATCTGCAAACTCATACCCCTGTACCTGACACAATTGTCGTTGCCCACTGCCCTTGTGTGCTTAAGACACAGTATGTCATCCAAACCCACTCCGAGCAGCGGTACGAACGCACTGCCTTCCTCAGCCGCCGCTACCGCGAAACGCCCGTTGAAATCCCCTATAAAACTCTCCGAGAGAAACCTGTTCGCCTCCTCCATATCCTCTATACCCCTCTCCTCCAACTCCACAGGCAACCGCCCCTGCAACGTCTTGAACATCCTCTCGCTTCGCCCCCTTGCCTCAGGGGAGTATCCCGGAATCATTAAAACGCCCAGCTCGGCCATCGCTCTTCCAAACTGCGTGGGATTCTCCTTGTCAACCCGCCCCCCGGCCCGGGGAGTACTCCAGTAATGAGACCCTCTGTCACTGTAGAAACTTGAGAATATGCCCTCACTCTCCAATACCTCCCGCACACCCCTCATGCTGCTCTGTGTGCCCTCCTGGGCACAGAAGAAAGCACTGTATATCCGCCCCGTGGCGTCATCCATGGTCACTACAAGGTCCCACACCTCCCGGGGAACCCACCTGTGAGTGCTCGCATCCTGATGTATCATCTCCCCCTCTCGCTTCTTGCGTTCCCTCAGCTCCCGGTGCGGCCCGCGGCGGCGCCCCCTGGGAACCGCTCCCGCATCCTGCAGACACCTCTTAACCCAGCTGTAGCCGCGGGTGCCCCCGTGGCGCTCTGTGTATGCCTCGTAGAAATGCCTTATGTTACGATTCGGATAACAACCCATGTATAGCTCCACTACCTCCGAAACCTCCTGCGGTGAAGCACGCCGAGGTGATGTCCTGCCCAAGCGCTTGTCCGAAAGTCCTTGTCTTCCCCACGCTTCGTAACGAACCACGTAGCGGCGGAAGGTCCTCTCGCTCATCTCAAGCTGCTCCCCGGCTTCTGCCTGGGTGAACTCCCTCTGCTTCCATCTGTTGTATACAGACTCAAACCGGTTTGCCCTGACCATCTGCAAATACCTTGACTGATCCATCTCTACCTCCTCGTTCTCCAGAGGAAATAAATCTAGTCAACCACTGCCTCTACAAACCGGACAACTAATTAACTCAAAAACCGGTCATATAACGTACTCTCTACAGTTCCCAGTTGCGGGCCCGGGGCGGCGGTCGGCGGTTTTTCACCGATTTTCACTGGTCAGTTATAATTACTCCATTCCGGGTGAAATGAACCGGTTTTTTGATTTTCCACACAGCCGGGTTTTCGCGTGGACGGAACATGATGAAATTCTGCACTCTTGCCAGCGGCAGTTCTGGCAACTCGCTTTATCTTGAGTCGAAATACTCGAAAATACTGATTGACGCGGGGATTAGCTTCCGAAGGATCTCGCGGAGTCTCGGGGATATGGGTATAGCCGTGGCCGATCTTGACGCCGTGGTGCTTTCGCACGAGCATGAGGACCACTCGAGAGCTGTCGGGAGAATGTCCGGAGTACCTGTTTACGTGTCGGGTGAAACTGTTGGTTTCTGGGAAAGAAAAAGAAACGGACGCAATAACGGAAACGCCGCAGAGACTTCACATTCGTCAAACGGCGGGATAGAGGAACTGAGGGAATTTGATTCAGAAAAGCCGTTTTGCATAAACGACCTTACCCTTACCCCCTTCTCGGTGGCGCACGACGCTATCGACCCGGTCGGTTTCACCGTAACGGATGGCCGTGTCAAAGTGGGCATAGTGACCGACATAGGAAAACCCACGGCGCTTGTAAGGGAGAGGCTTAAAAACTGCGACGCGCTCGTTCTCGAATCGAATCATGACAGGGAAATGCTTTTCTCGGGTTCCTACCCGGCGCACCTCAAGCAGAGAATAAGCGGGGGGCACGGGCACCTGTCGAATGATCAGTCAGCATCCCTTCTGGGAGATGTTCTGCACGACGGGTTAAAATACGTTCTGCTGGCGCACCTAAGCGCAAGGAACAACACTCCTGAGATGGCGATTGGATGCTCGCTTGAAATTCTGCGCCGAAGAGGTGCTGAAGGCCGCGTTGCCTTGGCGGTAGCTCCGCGAAGCGCGGCCGGGGAGGTTATAACGATTTGATCTCAAGGTACTCCAGGGAAGAAATGTCGCGGATATGGTCGGATGAGAACCGCTACCGTATCTGGCTCGAGGTGGAACTTGCCGTGTGCGAGGCTTGGGCGCATTACGGGGAGATTCCCGCCGATTCCCTCTCCAGCATAAAGGAAAAAGCCGACTTTGACGTAGAAAGAATTGCCGAGCTTGAAACCGAACTTAAGCATGATGTTCTGGCTTTTCTCACCTGCGTTTCCGAGCATGTCGGAGACGATTCGAGATTCATTCATCTCGGAATGACTTCTTCAGATGTTCTTGACACCGCCTTTTCGATACAGCTTCGCGAGGCGGGTGGACTGATAACCGGGGGTCTTCAGAAGCTGCTCGGGATCCTCCGCAAAAAGGCGTTTGACTACAAGGATACCGCGATGATCGGGCGCTCCCACGGCATACACGCCGAACCCAGAACTCTGGGGCTGGTGTTCGCCCTTTGGTATGACGAGATGAGAAGGAACCTTGAGAGAATGGATGTCGCGCGGGATGCCGTTAGCGTGGGGATGATGTCAGGAGCCGTCGGCACTTACGCAAATATAACTCCGGAGATTGAGCGCTACGCGTGCGGACTGCTTGGGCTCCGTCCCGCGGGAATATCGACGCAGGTGATACAAAGAGACATTTACGCGCAGTATTTTCTCTGTCTTTCTCTCATAGCGGCGTCGGTGGAGAAAATCGCTACCGAGATAAGACATTACCAGAGAACCGAGGTGGGGGAGATGGAAGAACCCTTCACCGAGGGGCAGAAAGGATCTTCTGCCATGCCGCACAAGAGAAACCCTGTGCTTTCGGAGAATCTCTGCGGACTCTCAAGGATAGTAAGATCCCACTCTATCGCAGCCCTTGAAAACATCGCGCTCTGGCACGAAAGGGACATAAGTCACTCCTCCGTCGAGAGAGTCATAGGTCCCGACGGGACCATACTGGTTGATTTCATGCTTGAGAGGCTCTGCGGCTTGATCGAGGGTCTGCGGGTCTATCCCGATAAGCTTGAGGGTAACATCTGGATTACCCGGGGGCTGGTTTTTTCCCAGAAGGTCTTGCTTAAGCTCGTGAAAAAGGGTCTTTCAAGGGAAGAGGCTTACTTGCTCGTGCAGCGAAACGCCATGCAGTGCTGGGAGGGGAAAAAGGATTTCGGGGAGCTGCTGAAAACCGATTCCCAGATAACGGGTATCCTTTCGGATGAAGAGATCGATTCGTGTTTTGAACTTGAAGAAGACCTCAAAAACATAGACCATATCTTCGCCACCGTTTTCGGCGATTAATAACTGGCAAGGAGTTTCCACAAAATGAGAAAAGAAGTATTCGCCCCAAAGGCGAGAGGATCTGTTTTTGCAACGGTTGTTTTAGCGATTCTTACGGCCGTTTTCTTTCTCCCCGTTAACCTTTTCGCGCTCGATAACATTAATTCCGGGAAACTTGAGCACCACTTCAAGAACCGCTACGGGGTTTATCTTCCTGCTGGCTTTACTGTGAAGGCTGTCAAGGGGGCAGATTCTGAGATGAAGGGGTTCAAGGAGGGCAGATACGAAGTTGGATTTCCTGACGGCAAAAGCCGGAGTTTCCCGTTTCTTGCGAGTAGTGACGGGAGATTTTTGATAATGGGCAACGTGCCCACCGTAAAAGTGGATGAGATGAAGGAAACGGGTGTTCCGGGAGTCAGGCAAGGGTTTCTTGTCTCAGAAGGCGGACAGGTTCCGATTCTGGTTTCAGGCGACCGCGAAATAATAATGGTCGGCAAGCTTGAAAATCTTGACGAAGATCCCGCAGCCGAGACTGCCCGGAAGATCTCTCTTGAGAATGTTCCTTCAAAAGGAGACCCCCAGGCCCAGGTAACCGTGGTTGAGTACTCGGATTTTCAATGCGGCTACTGCGCTAGGGCCGCAAACGGGGTCGCGGATTTTCTCAAGGACTATCAGGGCAAAGTCAGATTCTTCTACAAGCAGTTCCCACTTTCGTTTCACAAGTGGGCCGAAGAAGCCTCGATTGCCTCCCTTTGCGTCTACGACCAGGCAAACGATAAATTCTGGAAGATACACGACGCCATTTTTGAAAAGCAGAGCGAAATAAAAGTTGCCGACGCCAGGGAGACATTTGCGGGGATGGCGCAAAAACTCGGGGTCGACATGAAAAAATACAATGAGTGCGTTAAATCCGAGGAAACCAGGCGGAGGGTCGCTTCGGACATGAATGAAGGCAGATCGATCGGGGTAAGCGGCACACCGACATTCGTGGTTGACGGCTTCGTGATCTCGGGAGGGGCCAACATGAAGGCGCTTAGAAACGCCGTTGATTACCGCCTTTCCCTGAAATCCGGAAGTTCCGGGAGGTAGTTTCCGCGGGGTTCTCACCATGAAATGTCCTGAGTGCGGCTACACAAGCTTCGATTATCTTGAGGAATGCAAGAAATGCGGGGCCATCCTCTCTCCCGTGCCTATTTTTAAGTATCTCTATGAAGACGAGCTGAGTACGGAGGTGGTTATTGACAGGGGCGGGCAGCTTGTTACCGACGATGTGCTGGCCGAGGTCAAGACGGTCGGGGCGACGTTTGAACTCAGCCCTGCGGGCGAGCCTTATGACGAAGAGTTGCCCGAGGGCGAACTTGAGGATTTTCTTGCCTTTGAAAGAGATCTGGGCGAGGAAATCACGGAACAGGAAGAGCAGCAGCAAGAAGAACAGCAGCAAAAGGAAGAGCAAAGAGAAAAACCAAGTCCACCGCCTCTGCCCCACGGAATGGTTCCCGCGACCTTTGGGGAGAGATTTTTCGCGTTTTCCCTCGATCTTCTGTTTACTGTTTGCGTTGCCGCCGCCGCGCTTTTTTCTGGGGCGAACCTCATCGGAGAAACTTTTTTCCCGGGCTTCGGAGAATTTGTTTCCATATGGGGGTGGATATGTCTTTGCGCTTACGTGCTGGCGACCACCTATTTTATTTTTCTCCCATCCTGGTGCGGAACGACTCTTGGAAACTCGGCTGCGGGTATCCGCGTGGTGATGCGGGACGGTTCTCCTGCCGGGTTCCAGACGAACTTGCTCAGGTGGGTCGGCTGGATTTTTTCCGTGACCACCGTTTTTGCGGGTTTTGCGCTTTCCATGCTTGACCCGCAACGCAAGACTCTCAGCGACCGTCTCTGCGGAACTTTCGTCGTGAGGGCCTGATTTGGCGTATGATGCTTATAGATCAGCTTGAAAGAAATATCGCTAGCAAGCGCGGGGAGATTTCCTGCTGGATAGAGTCCCATTGCGAAAAGGTGATGGTGCCGCTTTACAGCTCCGTTGACCTGCGTTTCTCCGAGCATAAGATTGCTCCTATAGACACCAATGTTTTCCCTGCGGGCTTTAATAATCTTTCCGCGGGTTTCAGGAAAAACGCGGGAAAGCTCTTCAGGGAATATCTTTTTTCCAGCTACCCGAGCGCCGAAAAGATCCTTTTGGTGCCCGAGCTTAATACCAAAAACGCCTATTACTGGGAAAATGTCTGGGTAATAAAGTCCGTTTTAGAGGATGAGGGTTACGAGGTGTGCGTCGGAATCGCGAACGAGGAATTTCGAAGGGAGGTCGCCTCGTTCACTTCGGCAAACGGGGAGATAATCGAGGCGAAGCGGGTTTTTCAGGAGGAAGGCTCGGCGATGATAGACGGATTCGTTCCCGATATCATAATGATAAACAACGATTTTTCGGAGAAGTGTCCGAAAACCCTTCACAATTTGCGCCAGCCCGTATTGCCGCCCGTTGAAATAGGGTGGCACGCGAGAAAGAAGGATGTGCATTTCGAGTTTTATAATCGCCTTTGCAGTGAACTTGCCGACATACTGGAAGTGGACCCCTGGGTTATGTCGGTTGAAACCGTCTTGGAAACCGGGGTGGATTTTGATTTCCCCGAGGACAGGGAGCGGGTTTCCGAAAGAGCCGGAGAAATTCTCTCAAGGGTCAGGGGCGAATATTCAAAAAGAGACATAGACCACGAACCCTCACTTTTCGTTAAAAGCAATTCAGGCACCTACGGCATGGCCGTTACGAGCGTCAGGGATCCGCAAGGCATAGTGCAGATGAACTCGCGCGACAGAAAGAGGATGCGGGTTTCAAAAGGGGGAGTGCCGGTTCGGGACGTGGTGATACAGGAGGGCGTACCGACCTCGCTTCGCGTCGGGGACGGTCTTGTCGGCGAGCCGGTTGTCTATCTTGTTCAGTCCCAGGTGGCGGGGATGTTCTACAGGGTTAACCCCCTTCGGGACGAACTTGAGAACCTTAACTCAAAGGGGATGGAATTTCTTCCGTGCGATGACTCCTTGGCAAACGGGATTCCTCCGGCATTTGATCTTGTCTCCAAGGTTGCGACTATCGCCGCAGGCTACGAGATAGAAAAAG
Source organism: Thermodesulfobacteriota bacterium (assembly GCA_965207685.1). GTDB lineage: Bacteria > Desulfobacterota_D > UBA1144 > Nemesobacterales > Nemesobacteraceae > Nemesobacter. Next base: position 1,485,798 of record OZ242294.1, read on the forward strand.
TGCTAAGGGATGTGGATTGCTGAGATGTGCGGAAAGAAAGACTTTCCAACCAGCGGGAATTCCCTGTTTTTTCTCGTTGCGGGTCCCGTTTTGGGTGCGATCCTTTTTCTCACGCTAAAATCCCTAGGCTGGGAAAATGACGCCTGCTGGACCGCCGCGGTTTCCGCAGTGTGCGCGGTGTGGTGGGTGTTTGAACCCGTACCGATTCCGGTGACTTCGCTTTTGCCGTTTGCCCTGTTCCCGATTCTGGGAATTCTTTCTCCCAGAGAAATCAGCGAATCCTATGGAGCCCCTCTTATATTGCTGCTTCTCGGAGGATTCATACTGTCAACGGCGATGGCGAGCAGCGGTGCGCACAGGCGCCTGGCGCTTACCATGGTCAATTTCTTCGGAGGGTCAAGCAACAGACGGCTGGTATTTGGTTTCATGGCTGCTTCGGCTGTGCTGAGCATGTGGATTTCCAATACCGCCACGACGCTTATGATGCTTCCCGTGGCGCTAGCTGTTTTGGAAAAATCATCGGATAGATCGCTTGCGGTTCCCCTGCTTCTCGGAATCGCATATGCGGCGAGCGTAGGTGGCATTGGAACACCGATAGGAACTCCCCCCAACCTTGTGTTCAGCGAGATTTATTTCCAGAATACCGGCGTGGAGATTTCGTTTCTCACTTGGATGAGCTGGGGAATTCCGGTCGTTTTGATTTTCGTTCCGATAATCGCCCTTTATCTCACGCGGCGCCTCACCGGCCCGGGCGGTTTCAGTATGCCCGAAGTGGGAAAGTGGAGTTGTCACGAGGCGCGCGTGCTGATTGTGTTCTTGCTCACGGCGGTCGCCTGGATGACGCGCAGCGAACCGTTTGGCGGCTGGAAAACCTGGTTCGGGGTCCCGGGAGCCACTGATGCCAGCGTAGCGCTTACGGCCGTCATAGTGATGTTTCTCGCGCCAAACGGCAGAGGAGGCAGGCTTCTTGACTGGGATACCGCAAGCAATATCCCTTGGGGAATGCTTATTCTGTTCGGCGGTGGCATAGCGATTGCCAAGGCCTTCATGGCGTCCGGGCTGAGTGCCGTACTCGGCGAAGTGCTCTCCGGTATTGCAGTTCTGCACATCGTTCTGATATTGGCCGTTATCTGTCTTGCGATTACTTTTCTCACTGAACTAACGAGCAATACCGCTACCACGACCTTGATGATGCCGATTCTGGCGGCCACCGCTATGGCGATAGACATTGAACCGGCCTTGCTGATGGTGCCCGCGGCGATGAGCGCAAGTTGCGCGTTTATGCTCCCGGTTGCCACAGCGCCGAACGTGGTAGTGTTCAGTGCGGGAGTTTTCCCGACCAAGATGATGGCAAGGGAAGGACTGGCGCTTAATTTTATCGGCGCGTTTATTATTACGGCAGTGTGTGCGATTATGCTTTAGGTGGGGAAGGCTAGCGTGCTGGGTCCAATATATATTTTTTTAAAGAAATATTGACGGAATTTTTATCCTTCTTCGATAAACATCCTAGTCGTCGAATAACCATCGATTTTTCTAATGTAAAGAGTTTCAAGCGCACTATAGACGGTACTGCTAAGTTGGCGTCGGCGTGGTCCTTGAGTTTAATATCGCTTTGCCAAGAACTACGCTTGGCGGTTGTGATCATCGCTAAAATCAATTGATCATGGTTTTCGTTGAACTCTTCGGATGATATAACCAAAGCGGGTCTGCGCTTTTTAACGGAAGAATCGGTAAAGGGAAAAGAAACAACTACAATATCATGGGGTTTAAAGGTCGCGCCATGCATCTTCATCCTCATCCGATAGCCATTCCTCAAGGTTTAAAGAAATGCTGTCCAAATAAGCGTCTTTAGTGGGCTTGAGCTTGGTTACGATAACACGGTCTCCGTCCAGCTCGAAAACAAGCTTGTCACCTGTTTTAAAGTGTGCGGCCTTACGCAATGCGTGAGGAATAGTGACTTGGCCTTTCGAAGTGATTTTAGAAATTTCCACAACAGTACCCCTCCTTACATGTAAGGATAACAAGGAAGCGAAAATATGCAACATTATTTGGAAGATAAATTAACAATAACAAGGCATGGGGGCACGATTGCTGCTGGTTCTTGCCGAATTGGCCAAGCTAGCCTATCTCTCGTAGCTGGATTGAGTCTATGCCGGCGGTCGTGATAACGTCGGATACGAGCACGACGCGGTCGCCCGGATTTAATACCCGTTTTTGTTTCAGAAGCTCAAAGGCCTCTTCGATTCTCTGTTCGGGATCTTCGGACTCTTCCATAAGATGTGCGGTTACGGCCCTGTTCAAACAGAGCTGCCGTTTTATCCTATCGTCGAAAGTTACCGCATGAATAGGTGTCTTGGCCGGCCTGCAGTTTGTTGTCAACTGAGCCATTAATCCTTTTCTCGTTATTACGATCAGGCATTTGGCGTCAATTGATTCGGCAAGTTCAACCGCCGAAGCCGCTATATGCTGCTTGAGATCATGCTTAACAAGAAGCCTGCCCATCTGCAGGCTTGTGAGACTTTCCGCCTTTAAAGCTATCTTGTCGAGATGCTCTATTGACCTTACGGGATACTTCCCGGTTGTTGTCTCACCCGAGAGCATAAGTGCGTCGATTTCCTCGTAGACCGCGTTTGAGACGTCCGTTACTTCCGCCCGGGTAGGGATCGGGTTGTCGATCATTGATTCAAGAAGATGGGTGGCGACTATGACTCTTTTGCCTTTCTCTTGGCACTTGCCGACTATGACTCTTTGTACGTCCGGCAATTCCTCGATGCTTATTTCAATTCCCAGGTCTCCCCTGGCAACCATCACCGCGTCCGATTCCTCGACGATTTCCTCTACGTTGCTCACCCCTTCTTGGTCCTCGATTTTAGAGATGATTTTTATTCCCTCCCCGTCGGGTCCTAGCAGTTCTCTGAGTTCCAAAACGTCCTGAGCTTCCCTCACAAAGGAAAGGGCTATATAGTCGACTTTGTTTCTGACTCCAAACTCTATGTCCGCCTTGTCCTTGTCCGTTATTGAAGGAAGATTGACTTTTACCCCGGGCAGGTTGACGTGGCGTTTGCTCTTCATGGTTCCGCCGTCAATTACCCTGCATTTCATAGTTCCGTGGTCTTTCTCGAGCACCTGCAGGTTTATGAGCCCGTTGTCCACGGTTATTTTCTCCCCTATCTGAACTTCGTTGATAATGTCCTCGTAATTTATATGAATTGAAGACTCCTCAACGTCATCAGGTCTTACGGACACTGTAATTACATCTCCCTTGCTTATATGCAGGTCGCTTTGCAGAACCCCGGTTCTGATTTCGGGTCCCTGAGTGTCGAGTATCAGGACGATTGAGTCTTCAACTTTTCTGTTTAAAGATTTCACCGTCTCGATTACTTCAAGGTGGCTTTCGTGGGTGCCGTGCGACATGTTGAGGCGCACGGCGTTCATGCCCGCCTCGTACATTTTCATCAGCATTTCGTACGAACTTGTAGAGGGACCTACGGTGCAGATTATTTTCGTTTTTCTAGTTGGTTTCATACACGGGGAAATATGTCGGTAAATTCAGAAAATGCAAAGTTCTTTTAACTCAAAGCTGATATGAGGGGGTGTCCTTAAGGCAGGGGGGCTTGAACCATTCATCGCGCGCTGGTTGTACCATAGCCGATTGCATTTCCCGAGATTTCGTGAGGGCAGGCAAATCTTTTTGACAGTGTGCCCGTTTTGTGATACTAAACTGCTTTTTAATCTGATAGAACCCTCGAATTTTCCCAAGACGAGACAATGGAATACATACAGCACTTATCAGTAGAAAATTTCATTCTTTACCTTCTGATAATCCTTGTTTTCGCCAAGGCCTTTGGCCGGCTGGCAGAAAAAATCGGACAGCCCTCGGTTCTCGGGGAGCTTCTTGCCGGGGTAGTTCTGAGCGCTAGCGTTCTGGCACTTGTTCCTTCTACAGAAGGGATGGTCGGATACGACGTATTTCACCTGCTGGCCGAAATAGGGGTTGTCCTTCTTCTTTTCGAAATAGGTCTTGAGACTAGGATCGCAGACTTGATAAAAGTGGGTCCGGTCTCGGCGCTCGTGGCCATAGTCGGTGTGGTGCTTCCGTTTGCGCTGGGATATTTCTGCGTAATTTATTTCCAGAAGTTCTCGATACTCAACCTTGAAGCCAATATGGTCGGGCTTGTGGCCATAGTAATGGGTGCAACGCTCACCGCCACGAGCGTTGGAATCACGGCTAGGGTGCTTTCAGATCTTGACCAGCTCCAGACAAAAGAGGCCAGAATAGTTCTTACCGCCGCTATAATAGACGATGTCATCGGGCTTATTATCCTCGGAGTCGTGAGCGGCATAGCGAGTTCTTTTCAATCAGGCGGTGGGACAGAGCAGCTGACCCTTTCTTCGATCTCATTTATAACTGCTAAGGCCTTCGGTTTTCTCGCTGTTTCAATACTTCTGGGCAGGATTATTGCTCCCAGGATTTTCGGGTTTTTCGCCCGGATTGATAAGAGCAACTTGGTCTGGATTATGGGAATAGCCTTCTGTTTTGTCTATGCGTACTGTTCAAATCTTTTTTCTCTTGCCCCAATAGTTGGAGCGTTTGCGGCCGGTCTGGTTCTTCGAGAAACTGATCAGTTCAAAACGATAGAGGAAGGAGTGAAGCCCGTTGCGCACTTTTTTACTCCCATATTTTTTGTGATGGTGGGTGCCGCTGTGGATGTTTCTGTGTTCAACCCCTTTGTATCTGAAAATATTATGGTAATATCAATCGCTTTAATTCTTTTCGTGGTGGCGGTTATAGGTAAGTACGCGAGCGGTTATGTGGTCTATGAAAAAGGCGTAAGGAAAAGTATAATTGGCGTCGGAATGATCCCAAGAGGTGAGGTTGGGCTTATTTTCGCGAAGATCGGTCTTGCGTACGGCGTTTTCAAAACCGATCTTTTCTCCGCCGTCACGGCTATGGTAATACTGACAACCTTTATAGTGCCTCCGCTTTTAAAATGGATGTTCGAAAACGAAAGCAAGGAGTATGAGTCGACCGAAAGTACGGTCTAGCAAATAATCTTGAAGCTGGGTTAATAATGAAATTCTACGCTCTTAGGACATTTTTATATGCTGCGGTCTTCGCCCTGACGGTTGTTCCTTCGGCAAATGCCGCTGAGAACATGCTGAGTGTTGATAAAACCCTGATAATTCAGCTTGTTATTTTTCTGGTAGGGCTTTTTCTGCTGAACAGGCTGATATTCCGCCCGCTTATCGGGGTCTGGGACAGAAGGGAGGAACTTACCGCGGGCACGCTCAGGGAAGCCGAGGAAATGACCCGCAAGGCCGAGGGTGCCATCGCCGAGTACAATGAGAAAATCGCCGAGGCGAGAGCCCAGGCTACGGAAACAAGAAACGAACTCCGCCAGCAGGGACAGAGCGAATCTTCAAGGATGCTTCTTTCAGCGAGGGATGCTGCCCAGGCGGAACTTGAGGGTGCGAGAGGGACTCTTGAGAGCGAGGTCGCGAAGATAAGAGCGGACCTGCAGGGCGAGGTAGAGTCGCTTGCGACAGAGATAAGCGACCGTGTCTTGAGGAAGGGGGCGTAGGGCTGATGCCGGCTGCGGATTTTAATTTTCCGGGGGAAACCGAGATTGGATAGCCATTTTAACTGGGCGTTCGTAATAAAGCACGCCCTTAATCTGGGTCTTCTTATGGCCCTTATTATATACCTTATCAGAAAACCCTTTCTGTCTTTTCTCAAAAACAGGAAGGAAAGGCTCCGCTCGGAGGTGGACCGTGCCGCCGCGGCGGCTGAGCAGGCGCAGATGACGCTTGAGGAATACTCGGCGAAACTTGATGCGGTTGCCTCGGAGATAGCGGCTCTTCAGGAAAATATAAGAAAACAGGGTGAGAATGAAAGGGACGAGCTTGTCTCCGCGGCGGAGAAAAGCTGCGAGATGATAAAAAAAGAGGTTGAGGACACAATTCGCCTTGAGACCACGAAGGCGGTCTCCGAGATACAGTCCGAAGTGGTCGACTCCGCCCTTGCGCTTGCCGAAAAGATGATAAAGGAGCGGGTGGACACGGATTTTACGACCGATTCGGTCGACGATTTTGTAAAAATGATTGAGGAAGGAAAATGGCAACAGTTGCGACACTGAGAGATCTTGTCTCGGCGCTTGTGGATTCTGCGGCGGATGAAAGCGAACTTTCGGGCGTAAGAGCCAACATGGAGAGTTTCTTTGAGCAGGTCTCCGATTCGGGCGAGCTTCGAGATGTTCTTTTAAGCACGGTGTTTTCGATGGAGGAGAAAAAGGCGGTCTTGGGAGATTTCCTCGAGGCGGCGTCTTCTCTTGAGATTACGAGAAGATTTCTTCTGCTGGTTTTGGAGATGGAGAAGGTCTCGGCACTTCTCGGCTCGCGGGAAGCCGTTCTCTCGAGACTTGACGAAGCGGTTGGAAAGGTGACGGCCGAAATTACCTCGGCCAGGGATCTTAGCCAGAGCGATGTCGAGAGACTCAGTGCGGCGCTTCGTGCTGCGACCGGAAAGACGGTTGAGGTGTCACTTAACGTTGATCCTTCCATGATAGGCGGAATAAAGGCGCAGGTGGGTGACAAGGTTTACGATAACAGCGTCAGGACGCAGCTTGAGAGAATAAGAGGTGTTCTTTCTCCGTCCTGACCCCAATAATTCCAAAGGAGCTAGCAATGCAGGAACTAAGAGCAGAGAGTATAGGCGAGATTCTGAGAAACAGGATAAAGGGCTATGAACGGAAGGTTGATACCGAGGAAGTCGGGACGGTTATTTCCGTCGGCGACGGTATCGCCAGGGTTTACGGTCTTGATCAGGCGGTAGCGGGAGAGCTTGTCGAGTTTGACGGTGGAATCACCGGACTTGTTCTTAACCTTGAAGAAGATAATGTCGGTGTCGCTCTTTTTGGAGAGGATTCCCACCTGAGTGAAGGAGGGATGGTAAAGAGAACGGGACGCATCGCCGAGGTGCCTGTCGGAGATGCTCTCGGCGGAAGGGTGGTCGACGCTCTTGGAAGGCCGATTGACGGTCTCGGAGAAATAGCAGCCACTGAAACAAGGCAGATCGAGGTGAAAGCCCCCGGAGTTATTTACCGCCAGTCGGTAAACGAGCCCCTTCAGACGGGACTTAAGGCCGTTGATTCCATGATACCGATAGGAAGAGGCCAGAGAGAGCTTATCTTGGGAGACCGTCAGGTCGGAAAGACTGCCATCGCGATCGATACGATAATAAACCAGAGGGAAGAGAATGTTCACTGCATATACGTTGCCATAGGGCAGAAACAGTCAACCGTTGCTCAGGTCGTCGACAAGCTCAAGGAGCACGACGCCATGAAATACACGACCATAGTTTCCGCTACGGCCAGCACCCCGGCTCCTTTTCAGTTCCTTGCCCCCTTTTCCGGCTGCGCCATGGGAGAGTACTTCAGAGACACCGGCCGCCACGCACTCATAATATACGATGATCTGACGAAACACGCGTGGTCTTACCGACAGCTCTCGCTTCTTCTCAAAAGACCGCCGGGACGCGAGGCTTACCCCGGAGATGTTTTCTATCTTCACTCGAGGCTTCTTGAGCGCGCCGCCAAGATGAGAGACGAGGACGGAGGAGGTTCCCTTACGGCGCTTCCGATAATCGAAACTCAGGCTGGTGACGTATCCGCCTACATTCCCACGAACGTGATTTCCATCACCGACGGGCAGATATACCTTGAGAGCGATCTTTTCTACTCGGGTGTACGACCCGCCATTAACGTCGGTCTTTCGGTTTCAAGGGTGGGAGGAAGCGCTCAGATAAAAGCGATGAAAAACGTCGCCGGAACCCTGAGGCTTGAGCTTGCCCAGTACAGGGAAGTCGAGGCGTTTGCGCAGTTCGCTTCCGATCTTGACAGGGTAACACAGAATCAGCTTGCCCGGGGAAGCAGGCTTGTAGAGGCTCTCAAGCAGGATCAGTACGAGCCCCAGGGGGTTGAAAAGCAGATTCTAATCATATTCGCAGTTACAAACGGCTATGTTGACGACTATCCGGTCTCCGCGGTGAGAAAGTACGAGAGGGAGCTTTCTTCTTTCTTGGAGTCGAAGCATCCTGAGTATCTTGCGGAAATAAAAGAGAAGAAAGTTGTTTCGGACGAACTTAGCGACAAGCTCACAGCGGCGCTTGACGAGCTTAAAAACCAGTTGGGCGAACTTGCCTGACGCAGTAGCGGAAAAGGAAAATGCCGAGCCTTAAACAGATAACGACAAAGATAAAGAGCGTGAGAAGCACGCGGCGTATAATGGGCGCCATGAAGCTCATAGCCGCCGTGCGTCTGCAGAAGGCCCAGGGGGCGCTTATGGCCTACAGGCCTTATTCTGATGCGTACCGCGACGTGGTTTTAAACGTGGCGGCGCTCTCGGAATCAGAAGACCACCCTCTTCTTCGGGTTCCGGAGGAAAAAACGAACCTGCACGTCCTGTTCTTTACTTCCGACAGGGGGCTCTGCGGAAGTTTTAACAGCGCCCTGATAAGGAACATGCAACGCTATGTCGAGGAACAGAGCGAGGTTTTCGGGAACATAAAGCTGAGTTTCGTCGGAAGGCGGGGACGGGATTATTTCTCGAAAGGTGGGGTTGCCATGGGCAAATACTATACGGGCGTCAATGAAAAGAACTCCCGGAAGTTCTCAGAGGAACTGGCCGCGGCGCTCACGGAGGAATTCAGGGTCGGGGAGAGCGACGAAGTAGTGCTTGCGTATAACCACTTTGTTTCCGCTATCTCCCAGAGGATGACTTTTGAGAGACTTCTTCCGCTTTCGGCGCAGGAAGCCGATGATGGTGGTCAGGAGACTTCATCTGATTACATATTCGAGCCGGAAAAAGAGAGGATAATAGGTTCGATTCTTCCGAAGTACATTCAAGTGAGAATCGAGCGCGCCATGAACGAGTCGCTCACTAGCGAGCACGCGGCGCGCATGACCGCGATGGAAAACGCAACCAGCAACGCGGACGAGGTAATAGCGAAACTTACCCTGCTTTTTAACAAGACCAGGCAGGCGATCATTACAACGGAGCTTATGGATATCGTTAACGGTACGGAAGCTCAAAGGAAAGGAGGCAACGAGTAAAGATGAGTATTGAATCAGCGTTTACGGCAGGCGGCAGAGGCGCCGAAGCGGCAAATGGTGCCGACCCGGGAATCGGGAGAATAGTTCAGGTAACCGGTCCCGTGGTGGATGTTGAATTTTCGGAGGGAGCTCTTCCCACCGTGTTCACGGCTCTTAAGGTAACGAATCCGGCACTTGGGGAAACTGAGTGGAATTTGGTTCTGGAGGTTGCCCAGCAGCTCGGCGGAGGCCGCGTGAGATGTATCGCCATGGACTCGACCGAGGGACTTAAAAGGGGGCAGGATGCCCTTAATACCGGCGATGGAATAACGATCCCAGTCGGTAAGGAGGCTCTCGGGAGACTGCTTAACGTGGTCGGGGAACCAATAGATGAGGCTGGCCCCGTAGAGACTGAGGAGCGCTGGCCCATTCACCGGCCCGCACCCGAGTTCGTCGAGCAAAGCACCAAAATGGAGCTTTTCGAGACCGGCATAAAAGTTATCGACCTTCTTGCTCCTTTTCTTAAGGGTGGGAAAATCGGTCTTTTCGGCGGTGCCGGAGTAGGCAAGACAGTTTTGCTGATGGAGCTCATCCATAACATAGCCAAGGAATACGGCGGTTACTCAGTTTTCGGCGGAGTGGGAGAGAGAACCAGAGAAGGAAACGACCTTTACTGGGAGATGAAGGAATCTGGGGTTCTTGGAAACACGGGACTCATATTCGGACAGATGAACGAACCTCCGGGAGCGAGAGCCAGGGTTGCCCTTACGGCGCTTACGCTCGCCGAGTATTTCCGCGACACCCAGGGTCAGGACGTCCTTCTTTTCATCGACAACATTTTCCGCTTCACCCAGGCGGGTTCCGAGGTGTCAGCTCTTCTCGGAAGAACGCCTTCCGCTGTTGGTTATCAGCCGACTCTCTCGACTGACCTCGGGGAACTTCAGGAGAGAATCACTTCGACTGTGAAAGGCTCGATTACCTCCGTGCAGGCGATTTACGTTCCGGCGGACGACCTTACCGACCCCGCTCCCGCGACTACCTTTGCGCACCTTGACGGAACCATCGTTCTCTCAAGGCAGTTGACCGAACTTGGAATATATCCTGCTGTTGATCCACTTGACTCGACCTCGAACATTCTTGATCCGAGAATAGTCGGAGACGAGCACTACAGGGTAGCCAGGGAAGTTCAGGAAGTTCTGCAACGCTACAAGCAGCTTCAGGAAATAATTGCGATTCTCGGCATGGACGAGCTCTCAGAAGAGGATAAGCTCACGGTTGCCCGCGCCAGAAAGGTCCAGAGATATCTTTCGCAGCCTTTCCACGTGGCCGAGCAGTTCACGGGCACCCCAGGAAAGTACGTTCCAATCAAACAGACCATAGAAGCTTTCGGCGAGATTATCTCGGGCAACATGGATGATATTCCCGAGCAGGCTTTCTACATGGTGGGCGATCTTGACGAAGTACGCGAGAAGGCGACGGCAATCGCTTCCTGACGGGAGATCTGAAAATTGGCTGAAAAACTGCGACTCAAGATCATAACCCCGGAAAAGCTCGTGTTTGATGGCGAGGTCGAGGAACTGGTCGCCCCTGGCCAGATGGGGGAATTCGGCGTTTTGCCAGGTCACGTGCCTTTTCTTTCCGTGCTCCATCCAGGAAGGCTCAGGTTTAAAACCGAAGAGTCAGGGGAAAACACGCTCATAATCCACGGCGGCCTTGCGGATGTAAAGGATGATACCGTCAGTATTCTTACCGACCAGTCGGAGAGTCCCGAAGAGGTTGACGTTGCGGCAGCCAGAAAAGACGCTGAGGTTTTCCAGAAAGAACTTGACGAACTTCAGGACGCAGAAGCTTCGGAAAGAGAGGAACTTGATAAAAAGCTCAGGATAGCACGTGCTCGAACTGGGGAGTAGCCTTTCTTCGGAGTTTGCCTTAACTACACTGACACTAAGCAGCCTAGTTACATTTTGAGAATCCGCATCCTCTGCAGGTAACACAGCCGGATTCAAATGCAAGAGCCTTGCTTCCGCAGTCCGGGCACTGCTCAAGCATAAGATCCATTGAAACCTTCTGGGTGCCTCCGTTTGCCTCCGCGACGGGATTGGCTTCGTCGCTGGCTTTCTCTTTTGTTACGAAGTGGCTTCTCAGCACCTTCGCTATGGCGTCGGGGACGGACATTATGACCCTTCCCCCTGAAAAAACTGGTGAGGAACCTCCAATGGCCTCCAGCTGTTCCACGACATCTCTGACATCAACCCCGGACCTCAGAGACAGAGATATCAGCCTTCCAGTTGCCTCGGCATCAGCCATCGTAGTAAATCCAGATTTTCCAATCTGGACGAAAACTTCAAACGGCTTGCCTTCGTAACTGTTGACAGTCACGTAGAGATTCCCGTACCCAGTTTTTATCGCCTCGGTAAAACCTTCCAGAACACGTGGCCTGGTGACAGGTTTCACCGTTTCTTTTTGAGGGGGATGAGGGGATGGTGTGAGGTTGGAGTGGGTGGTTGACATCCCTTCATCCCGGGGTGGAGAGCTTGTTTTTTCTTTAGCTTGTTCTTCCGTTATCAGTATTCCTTCTCTGGAGCCTTCCCTGTAGACGGTTATCCCCTTGCAGCCCAGCTTCCAGGAGAGGAAATATATCTTCTCGACCTCTTCAAGGCTTATGTCCTTGGGGAGGTTAACGGTGCTTGATATGCATGAATCTATGTGCTTTTGAATGGCGGCCTGCATGCGGACCCGCTGTTCCGGCTTTATCTCATGTGAGGTGACGAACGTGTCCGGAAGGTCCGCCTCATCATCCAGCCCGAATTTCCCCATGTACTCGGAGACAAGAGGGTGGTAGACCTTGAATTCTTCTTCCGACAGGGATTCTGAGCGCCTTAGGTAGGACAGGGCGAACATGGGCTCAACACCGCTTGTGGTTCCAGCGAGGACCGAGCCGCTTCCGACGGGCGGAACCGTGAGTATGCACGCGTTTCTAAGGCCCTGTTTTTTTATCTTGCTCATCACGTTATCACGCATGGTTTTTACGAACGGGTTCGCGATGTGGGTCTTTAGGTCAAACACGGGGAAGGTCCCCTTTTCCTTGGCAAGGTCTGAGCTGGCCTCGTAAACTATGTTCTTTACATGCTCGAAAAGCTCGTCGGTGAATTTTATGCCTTCAGCCGTGTCATATTTTATGTTGAGCTTGGCAAGCATGTCTCCCAGGCCCGTGAAACCGACCCCTATCCTTCTCGATCTTAAAGACGCTTTTGTCTGGAAGCTTAGAGGATGTTTCTCCATGTTGTAATCCAGTATGTCGTCAAGGAACCTGACGCTGTATTGAAAAGCCTTCTCGAGTTTCTCCCATTCTATTGAGGCATCCTCCTCGAAAGCGTTTTTGACGAACATGGAAAGGTTCACGTTTCCGAGGCAGCAGTTTCCGTAGTCCTCAAGCGCCTGCTCGCTGCATGGATTCACGCCGTTTACTTCCATGTTGGCGTACTCAGTGGGTGAGTATCTTTTAACTGTGTCCCAGAAAATAAGTCCGGGCTCGGCCGAGGACCATGCTGATTTAACCAGCTTGTCCCATATCTTGCGGGCCCGCACGGTTCTTTTTATTTCGGTTTTCTCGTTTGAGAAACTGAGTTCGTAGTCCGTGTCTTTTTCCACGGCCTCCATGAACTTGTCATCCACCTTCACCGAGATGTTGGCGAACTGGACCTTTGATCTCGCCTCGTCATTTTTTATGTCGAGGAAGTCCATTATGTCGGGGTGATCGACTTTCATGGTTATCATGAGGGCCCCTCTTCTTCCCGCCTGTCCTATGGTCCCGGTCGTGGTGGAGAGGAGATCCATGAACGATACCGCTCCCGTCGAGTATATGGCCGAATTGTTTACCGGAGAGCCCTTCGGCCTCAGGATCGATATGTCGGTTCCAACTCCTCCGCCGAAAGAGTAAGTTCTGGCGGCCTCCTTGCACCACTCGAATATCCCCTCTATGGAGTCTTCCTTTATCGGCATGTAGTAGCAGTTAAGGAGGGTTGCCCTTCTTTTCTGACCGGCGCCGAAGAGGATTCTCCCTCCAGGGATGAACTTGAAATCGGAGAGGAGCCAGTAGAAGTTTTCCTCCCACTGTTTTCTCAGTTCCTTTTTTTCTTCGGGGGATGCTATTTCCTTGGCCACCCTTCGCCACATCTGCTCCGGAGTTTTCTCCGTTATCTCTCCTTTTGCGTCGCGAAGAGCGTATTTTTCATAGAAAACCCGGGCTCTAAGCTTGTCTCCGCCGAAGGCGTCAACTGTTTCCGCGGGAATATCTATAGTGTCGCTTGGGGCTTTTACATGCTCCGGAGAGGGTTCTTGGATCTGAGTTTCTTGTTCATTGACGGCTGTAGTTTCATGATCAGATGTTCCATTCGCAACGATTTCGGGGGGGTTCTTATCTCCGGGCACACTCTCCTCCTTTTCTGTTCCGTATAAACATTTCCTTCCAGTCATGTACAAGACGTATTGCTTATCTTGTACGTAGAGTCTATTTAAACACAATATATTGGGTACTGTCAAGAAATTATTTCATTTTTGTTAAGAATGGATTAATCCGGTTTCTGGGAGAAGAAGCTGCTTGGTCCAAAATTTCAGTGAGATCAGACAAATAGCCTCGGATCATAAAGGTTTTTTGGGAACTTTCGTACTGTTAAAATTTTTTCCATGAAGACTTGCGATTATCCTGTGCGAATCAGGCTTGCAGACTTTTACGTGGAATTGCTCTTGCGGGGATCTATTGCCAGATGTTTTCTTCCTTGGTCTTGTTTTTTGTTTCCCGAGAGCACATTAACTTAACTTCACGCTGCTTGGAATTTCTAGTACAAAATCGTTCCCCCACACTCACGGTCAGAACGGCATAGGTGCCGATACTGACCGTGGCGCGACTGTGAACCGATATTAAGTTCTCAAGCTTCCGCATGCATACCGGTTCCAGTGGGGCAGGAGGAATGGAGTGAATTTCCCAGCTTTGTTTCTGGTAATCCAGTTGCGGTTATCCATCAGATTATTCTTCGAGATTCTATAAAAACAGTCTATAGTTGTCAAGAGATTCTTAGGCAAATTATTGAATAATACCAAGGTCATACGGTCGACCAGTTCTAATTGGAAATAATATGGTCAACCAATTCTAATTGGAATAATTGGGATGACTGGTCCTATTTAAAATTATTTGATTTAAAAAAAATATTGTGTAAATATATGCCTTCGTATCAGTTATTCCTTCATGTGCAGGTCTGTTTCTTTCTGTATGGAGAGAGTTTGTACATATTGGCAAAAGATGTTTAAGAAAAACCGTAGCGCACTCTTTAGGATGGTTAGGTTTTATGAATAACAGAGAAAAATTAATAAATGTTGCTTCCCGGCTGCTTCACTCTCATGGTTTTGAAGGAACTTCCATTGATATGATCATGAGAGAATCCGGTGTTTGCAGAAGCAATTTCTATTATTATTTTGAAAGCAAGGAAGCTCTTGGGCTGCTTGCGATTGAGAAAGCGGCTTCGGAGTTTGAAGAAAGAATGTTGTTGAAAACTCTCTTTAACAAAGACCTCAACCCTCTTGAACGTCTTGACGGCTTTTACAGGGAAGCAATTTCTCTTCAGCGGTCTCTTTTTTCAGATCCTCCTTACGCAGGCTGTTTTTTCGGGAATCTGGCCTTGGAGCAGAGCGGTATAAACGAGAAATTCCGTTCTGTTCTGAGTGATTATTTCAAGGGATGGAAAGGGTCTTTTGAACAATGTTTGAGAGACGGGGTGGAGCAGGGATTTTTCAGGGAAGAAATTGATCCGGAAGAAACGGCCGGCTTATTGATCTCTCAGATCGAAGGAGCAATACTCCTGTCGAAGGTCGACAATTCCATCGAACCGTTCGAGTCTGCCTGCGTAGCGATGAGAAGTCTGATCGTTAAGTAATCATAACTAGCCTGCTCTGCGGACCTCGCGGGACGGCATTTCTGAAGTTTTAAAGAGAATTGACTATCTTTTTATGTTGCGAAAAACGTATTTTTCGTAGAATACTCGATCTTTAATTTTTTCTCCGCAGGAATTTCTACAGTACCGTCTGCAGGTTTTACGGTTAACTACTCCTCAATGAGAAATACGTTGTCGCTGATCTCTTCGTTTTCAATATCCGTATTTCTGCGGATAATATCGGCAAGAGTTGTTTCTTCCACTTCTCCCAATTCATCCCGCGAAAGGGTGCGTTCATGCCAGAAGCGATCACCGTCGCGCAATACCCTGAACTGACGGGAAACGATCGTGTGGAAAAGTTCGCCAAGCATGGATTTGCCGTGGCGGTCTTCAGCGAGCCCCGCAACCCAGATATCCATATCGTCTGTCTTATCCGTACCGTCTTCATTGATTCCATAGGCTTCGCGAAGCCTTCTCTGCACTTCCGGATCTTCGGTTATATCGGAAAAACTTTCCTTCCGCTCAAGCCCGAGGGCTTCGCGCATGTCATTGTAGCTCGGCAATCCGTGGTCGCGACCGCGATGAATGTTCAGGCTGGCTAGGTCAAATCCTCGCAGCTGGGGGGTTCCTGTCGGTTGGTCGTCTACGAACAGGAAGTTTCTGACATCATCAATAACGAACGCATCCACTCGCTGGTGCAGGTGGGCGGCAAACCCTCTGAGTATCGGTTCAATGCCAGCGTCGGTAATCTTTTCCGGCTTGAAGAAGGCATCTCTTAATGGCAGCGCTTCAATTTCATTGCCTTCTGCGTCGACAAGTCGAATCTTTGGATCCAGCAATGTGTGTCCTACCCGGAAAGCGGCCGAGGAGAATACGTTGGCAATGCCTGAAGGAGTTGAATCATCATAATGAGAGTAAGGCGGGAGAGCATTGGACCCCAGCAGTACGGGCAGAAATTCATTGTAGGTAATTGCCTGTATTTGGGCGCCGACTATCCGCCTAGCCCTCTGGTAGATTTCCTCGCCTGATAGACTGGGATTGTTCACGGCAATTTCCTCGGCAAGCCTGTTGTGCTCTCGCACAAAAAGTGTATGCAATGAAGTCAAGCCAATGTTCTCATTGGCCCGCTCATCCCCGGCGAGGAAAAAATCAGGACCCCGGAAACGAAAGTTAGGCAATCCTGACTCATTATAGGGCAGGAAGTTCCCAGGGGATGTTTTAAGCTTGCCCGATCCGTCGTTTGTTCGTAATGCGTTTGCGCGCTCTGCATCGGAACCGTAAATGGTTGATGCGTCAATCCATCCGGTGATTTTATTTAGTTGCTGACGTGGGTTGTCTGTTGACGTGCCGGTGGCCGGATCGTTGATGGCACGGTTAAAAAACATTTGGACTACACCGGTTCCTCCCGGATCAAAAATATCGTCCCCGGCCGGAATTTCGATGTTGGCCGGCTCTGCTCTGGACTCATCCGAAAAGGTAACGTCGTGATCCATGAACTGTCCCCACAACCAAACAAAATTAGTTGCCGAATCTGAATTTGGAATTAATTCATCCTGGTTGTTTACGATATTGCTGATACTTCTGGGATTGGGGCGACCTGCCCCGGCAAAAGAACTGATCCCATCGCCGTAGGCGGGGGACGCAAGGCGAATCAGCTGAACACCGGCCTGATTCATTTGTGGATACCTTAGATTGTTGCCGCTTCCGTCAATGGTTCTGTAAGGTTCACTGTCGGCTGACCCGCAGGAACTGACTATGGCTAGCATAGCAATCGCAAGCAGAGAGCTGACCCCGAGGCTCAGCAGGGGCACCTGAGGGGGCCGGGGGCGCAGGCAGAGCAGTTGCTTTACGCTGTTTTTTACCTTACATATCCCCACGCGCTCTTTGCTTGGTGGGTAGTTTTCTGATCTGACAAGTCTTCTGAGTTGTCTCAATGGGAACCTCCGGTTTAGTTATCCGTTCGTTGCGAAGATGCGATATTAAGTAGCGACTAATCCTGTAAGTAACGTTCACAAATCTGAAATTTTGGTTTTTCCAAACTGAACTCCACCGATTTATGATGAGAGAAAATGGAGCTCAGGTTGATCGGTCGGATTTAGCTGTGCCGTGTTAAGTTTTGCTTCGCGTTAGTAGATCCGTTTTCAAGATTTTTTGTTCTGCCTGTTTGGTTTGTTTCCTACATTTGTTTTCACCTCGCCAAAGCTTTTTCCGTAAGTCTATTCTGCTAAAAATGAGGGTAATTCTTATCAAGAAAACGGGATCATGTCAATGGTTTGAACGAGTCGATTCTAATATTTGAATTTTTCACTTTATTAGAAAAAAAGCCCACATGATTGCCGAAGCAAAGGTCTGTTCTTTGGGGTTCGCTTCGAATTGGATTTACTTTGGGCAGCAAGATGATTTCCGCGGGATACTGATTCCGCGTGGTATAATTTCTGGGCATGAAAAAGGAAGTTTTGGCTACAGACGGAACCGAAGCAGTCTCCGAGGTGCTGGGTTTCTGGTTCGGCGAATTGCGCGAGGGAGAACTGCCGGATAAAGAGAAGCAGATGACTTGGTGGATGAAGTCGGAGGAGTTTGACGATCTGGTAAGACAGAGGTTCGAAAAATATGTCCTGCTTGCTGAAAAAGGGGAACTTTCCCACTGGCTCGAAACGCCCTTGGGCACCGTGGCGTTTATAATAGTTGTCGATCAGTTTCCAAGGAACATCTACCGCGACACCCCAGACGCTTTCTCAAGGGATGCCTTGGCACTCCGCACATGCCTTGAGGGTATTGAAAAAGGATTTGATCGGGACCTCCACCCAATGCACAGGGCGTTTTTCTACCTGCCGCTTATGCACTCGGAGAATCTGGAGATCCAGAGCCTGAGCGTTGAGAAATATTCCGCTCTTGAAAATGATTACTCCTCGCACCCCCAAATCAGGGAAACACTGGCCTGTTCCACGGATTTTGCGGAACGGCACTCTGACATAATAAAAAGATTCGGAAGGTATCCTCACAGAAACGCAGTTTTGGGAAGGGAATCCACCCTGGAAGAAACCGAGTTTCTAAAAGAGCCCGGAAGTTCCTTCTGATTCTTTCCTCCACCTTTTTGTTGTTTAAGGTCAAGCGAGCGGGTATCTATATGATGGCCGTACGTATGGGCGGTCGTATTTTTTGAACGAGGAGAACGTTAGATTGAATATTGAGGAAATACTCAGTCACACTTACTTGGGCAACCCCGTCGAAACGTGGCTCTGGGCACTCGGAGCGGCGATTGTTTTAGCAGTTGCTCTTAACTTTATTCTGAAAAGGCTTGTAAGGTCTTTTGCCGATTTTGCCGAGAAGACAGAAACCGATCTTGACGATCTGGTTTCGGCCCTTATAGAGAAAACCAGCATAGTGCTGATCATCATTTTCTCGGTCTACGTAGCGACCTTCTTCCTTGACCTCACACAACAGATAAGGGAATTACGAAAAAGCGTAATAATTATCTGCCTTCTTGTTCAAGTCGGTTTATGGGGGAGCGGTTTCATTGATTATTACATTTCGAAGAAACTCGCTAATATCGGTGCTGGCGCCGGTGCCACCGTAACGCACTTAAGAAGTCTCGGTTTTTTTGCGAAAGTGGTTCTCTGGGTAATTCTTGTAATTCTCACGATTGACAATCTGGGTTTTGACCCTACCACGATAATCGCGGGACTTGGAGTCGGTGGTATAGCTGTAGCGCTTGCGCTCCAGAATGTTCTGGGCGACGTGATAGCCTCGCTTTCCATTATTTTCGACAAGCCTTTTGAGGTAGGGGATTTCATAGTGGTAGACGATATAATGGGGGATGTCGAGCACATAGGGCTTAAGACCACGCGCCTCAGGAGTCTTTCCGGCGAGCAGCTTGTTTTGTCAAATAACGACCTGCTTCAAAGCCGCATAAAAAACTACAAGAGGATGGACTCCCGCAGGATTAATTTTTCTTTAGGTGTGATTTACGAAACGTCCTACGATAACGTTGAGAAAATCCCCGGGCTGATAAAAGATATAATAGAGTCGGAAAAGAAAACGAGGTTCGTCAGGGCGCATTTCAGCAGTTACGGTGATTTTGCCCTTAACTACGACATAGTCTATTTTGTCCTTAGTCCTTTATTTGATGATTATATGGATACACAGCAGAGAATTAACCTGAAGATATTCAAAAGGTTTTCCGAAGAGGGAATAGAGTTTGCTTATCCAACCCGGAAAGTTTTTCTTGATTCGGTAGAAGCTGCGTCGACTGGCGCAGGGGCAGGAGACTGAGTTGGCCAAAAAAGCGTGGGGAGGCCGCTTCGCTTCCCAGACACACAATGTCGCCGAGAAGTTCTCGGAATCGGTAAGTTTCGACAGGCGTCTTTACAAGGAAGACATAAGGGGAAGTATCGCCCACGTGAAGATGCTTCGCGAAACCGGGATTATTTCCCGCAAGGACGCATCCCGGATAACCAAGGGCCTGCGTGAGATCGAAAAGGAAATAGACCGCGGGGAGTTTGCGTTCAGCGAGAGCTACGAGGATATCCATCTCAACATAGAAAAAAGGCTTACTGAAAAAACTGGCTCTTCGGGTGCCATGGTGCACACCGCCAGGAGCAGAAACGATCAGGTTCTCACGGACACCAGGCTTTACCTGAGGAGGGAAACAGAAGAGATAATTTCTCTTGTGTGCGCTCTGGCGGAGCAGTTTGTTGAGCTTTCCGCAAAGAATCTGGGGGTGATTCTTCCTCTCTACACCCACATGCAGCGCGCGCAGCCGGTGCTTTTGTCCCACCATCTTCTGGCTTACTACGAAATGCTAAAGCGCGACCGCGAGAGGTTTATTAACTGCCTTTCCAGGGTGAATGTGAGCCCGCTTGGAAGCTGCGCCGGGGCGGGAACCTCGTTTCCGATAGACAGGGAGATGACCGCCGAGAATCTGGGCTTTAAGTCGGTTTCCAGAAACAGCATTGACGCGGTGAGCGACCGTGATTTCTGTGCGGAATTCGTATTCTGTTGCTCGGTTCTGATGATGCACCTAAGCAGGCTTTCTGAGGAACTTGTTTTGTGGAGCGCAAAGGAGTTTGACTTCGTTGACCTAGGGGACGGGTTCACTACGGGTTCAAGCATAATGCCCCAGAAGAAGAATCCCGACATGTCGGAGCTCACCCGGGGAAAAACCGCCAGGGTTTACGGAAACCTGAGTGCGCTCCTGACTCTGATGAAAGGACTTCCGCTTTCCTACAACAGGGACATGCAGGAGGACAAGGAGCCTCTTTTCGATACGGTTGATACTGTAAAGCTTTGCCTTCGGGTTAATGTCGAAATGCTGAAGACTCTGGAATTCAAAGACGAAAACATGAAAAAAGCGCTTCAGGGAGGCTTTGTCACCGCGACCGACGTGGCGGACTACCTGGCCCGCAAGGGTGTCCCGTTCCGTTCTGCCCACGAAACCGTGGGAAAGATAGTTTCTTACGCCGAGCGTGGCGGGAAGGAGCTTTCAGATCTTAAACTCTCCGAATTCCGCAGGTTTTCCAAAAAAATCGACGAGGACATTTTCCAGGTGATAACGTTCTCGGGTTCCGTTGAAAGCAGGAATTCCCTAGGTGGTACTTCGACCTCGAACGTGAGAAAAGAGATAGCAAACGCCAGAAGGTTCCTCAAAAGATGCATGTAGCCGTTTTTCCGGAACAGTCATCAATGATTTTCATTCTGTTTGCGGTGCGCCATGGGTTTTAAACTTAGGGGACTTTACGCGATTACCGACGAGGGGCTGATTCCGCGGGGTTCTTTCTGCGAAACAGTTGAGAAATCGTTGGCGGGGGGAGCCGACATAGTTCAGTTAAGGGATAAAACCTCTCCGCGCTCGGAAGTTGTCGCTTTGGGCAGGGAACTTCTCGGTATTACCAAGAGATACGGCGTGCCGCTTATAATAAACGACTCCCCGGAACTCATGATGGAAATAAAGGCCGACGGAGTGCATCTGGGCGAGGACGACCCGAACATAATACCCACGAGAAAAAAGCTGGGTAACGGTGCCATCATAGGCGTTTCCTGTTACGGTTCCCTTCCAAGAGGCATACACGCCGAGAGAATGGGGGCCGATTACGTTGTTTTCGGTACGCCATGGTCTACTCCGACAAAGCCTGGAAGAATCCCCACGCCTTTTGAAACTCTGGTTGAAGCGAAAACCGCTATTACGGGGATTCCTATATTTGCCATAGGGGGGATATTCCCCCATAACGCAGCTCAGGTGCTTGCTACCGGAGTGGACGGCATAGCGGTCATAACAAGCGTTTTCGGTTCGAACGACCCGGAGAAGGCCTCAAGGAATCTTTGCTCCGTCTTTGAAAACCGCTCTGCTGTATGATCATGCGGGCGGGGGAGAAGGCCTCAAAGAAACATAAGTGAACCTAGCAAGAAAAAAGGGGAAGCGATGCAGGAATCACTTTCCCCTTTTTATCTGTTTTGCCACAATCGGTTTTTTAACGGGCCAGGAAAGCAAAAACCCGCTTCGGTTTATTTTTCTTCCGTGCTGTTTTTCCAAGAGACCAGGAAGAACACAGAGGATACTACCAAGAGCAGGTTGAATATAGCGCTTTGAGAAGCATTCCCAGCCTCCGTTGTTGCAACTGAACACCCTTTTTTGTCGCTGCTAACTGGAGGTGGATCTGGGTAAAAACCGGAACCTAAAACAAAATCTTCGTTGCCGAAAAGTTTCACATTTACACCGTAGACAATTTTCCGTGAAGTTCCGGTGGCTCTTCCCTCTTCCCTAACTTCGTCTCCGGAAAAAGAAGGATTGTCCCACCTGTACTCTACAAAGCCATCTCCTTGGTATACCGCCCTGTCAATTTCATGGCCTACATCTTTACCATCTCCGTCTACGACATGCAGGGTTGCACCCTCGAGGCTGGGGTTGTGTGCGTTAAAAACAACTATTTCGCCTCCTTGGGGTCCGCTGGGACGTTGCATGATAAACACATAAATAGCACCATCGTTCCAGGCTTTATCGTCTCTGAACTCTCTTAGGACGGCAAAGATCTCACTCGCGGTGCTGGCCTGCCCAATACGGTCTTTTGCGTTCGTAACGAAACTTTTCAAAGTTTCCTTGTCCACTACGTCACTAGCTGCTGTCTTAGCGGAAGCCGGAGCGACCATAAAAAGACTTGCCAAGATCAAGGTAAAAAGCATTGTAGAAAGCTGTTTCTTCACGATATCGATTCCTCCCAGAATCCAAAATTTGCTATTTAGATTCTGCTTTTCTTCTCCTGCAGTGTCAAGCGAAATATTAAGGTGTATTGCCGATAAAACGCCAAATTGCGAGAGCGGTCTCGAAGAAGAATTTTTCTTGAAAGTAAATTATGCGAGGGTATCCGCAAAATGTCGCGTGGAAGCCATTTTAGTCATCACGTGGTTATTCGAAACCGCACTGTTTCAGTGCGTGGATTGTAACTAACGAAGCAATTCCAGCGGTAAGCTTTATTCGGGTTTTGAGCATATGACGAGGTGATTTGAAGCTCTTCCCTCGTCAACCAGTCTTAGATAAGTATCGAAATATTCGATGTGGTAGCGGGTGTTTTCTTCTCCCTGTTCTTCGGCGATCACGGATGAGTGCTTTTTATAAGCGTCTCCCCATTTTTTAACCTGGATCCGGAAATCCGCTACATATTCGGTTATTTCCTCGATACGAAACCCGGCCGATTCAAGCTTTTCCCTGTAGCTTTCAAGGGAATCGTAATATTGCGGGATAAGATAGCCCCTCGCCATCTTCTGCTTTGTTTCCTCATCACCGGCTATCTCGAAGGTGCCGCTTAGAAACGCCCATGTTCCCGAAGGCTTAAGCACCCTGAGAACCTCCCTGAAAAGTCCCGTCTTGTCCTCAAACACGTTCATCACGTTAAGGCTTATTGCCAAGTCAAAAGTATTTTCCGTAAACGGCATTTCCATCGCGTCGCCCAGATGAAATTCCGTTTGTTCCTCGAGTCCGGAGTTTTTCGCGAGTTTTCTTGATACGTCGACCCCCACCTCGTTAATTTCTATTCCAGATACCGTGCATCCGGTCCTGTCGGCTATGTATACCGCGGGACCGCCCGCCCCGCTTCCCACGTCAAGAACGTGCGTCGTTTTTTCTATGCCGAGCCGGGGGATTAGCTGATCAAGATAACGGGGAGTAATGAACGACTGCTGTCCTATGTCATCTTCTATTCCCCATATGGATTCCCTTATGAGCCTGTTTGCGGGGCTGTCAAGCTGGTGAAGCTCAGAATAATCTACCCCTATGCGTTCTTCGTTCATCTGCCGTGTATTTCCTCCACTTGGATTTTCAAGGAATTTTTGTAATTGAATCTACACTTTAATTGCCTAAACGCAACGCTCTACGCGTTTGCGGAAAGGAATTTTAAAAGTTAGTAGACTAGGAGATAAAAAACGGGGACATATCTGAAGAAAACTCCAAACATGTCCCCGAGAATATTAATCACGACAAAGTTGCCGTCATGATTCTGACCTTTAGATCTTAAAGTCTATGGTTGACTAGAAGATTGCTACGTCAAAGTCATAGCGGAAACCGAGGCTAAAAGTATTTACACTATCGCCCTGATCTTCGTCAGTCAGTACCCATTCGGCAAAGACGTCCAAGGCAGGATGCACCTCTTTAATCAAGGTAAGGTTCCCACCCACCAACTCGTTTCCGTTATCTGGATCAGACATGAAAAATCCCGCAAGCGCCGTAACCCCGTGGGAAAAAGAGAAGGAAGAGGCTACGTCGAGAGTAAAGGGATTGAGTTCACTGCCGTCATCATAATTGTCCGCTATGTACTGGTAGGTAACCGCCAGGTAGATATCGTCATTTATGTTCAGGCTGCTGCCTACACCGAAGTAATTTCTGTCACGCTCATTATCGTCCTGATTCTGCCGCAAGTAGGATATGCCGATGTAAACCGGACCGGAACTGAGACTCACGCCGACTGAAGCCGCGTCAACATTGTCAGAATGGGTGCCCCCATCATTGCTTCCCGACGTGCCGTCTACCTGCATACCCGCGTTTACGTTTAACCCCCCAAAACTGTTCGCGTAGGTTACCAGATTGCTGCTTCGGAAAGGACCCTGCTGGTCATATCCGAAGGGGCTTGCGCGATGATAGAAAATGTCGGTTACTTCAGCAACCATGTTAAAATAGGGATCCCATTGCTTACCGATAGCTACCATACCCAAGTCCTCGCTTCGTAAACCCACGTAAGCCTGACGCGCGTCGCCAAAATTGCCGTTCTTCTCAATATCAACATCCCACTCTCCGTGCAACACCGCGCTGAGCGTTTCGGTTATCTGAGTATTGGCTTTGATTCCGACCCGGGAAAGCGCGTCGGTTATGTCGGTTGACGAATCCCCTCCATCAACATCGTTATAGGTAACCCTAGGCCAGAACCTGCCGTAAATTGAAACGTCGGTATCCTTAATCACAGCTTCCCCGACCATCGGTTCCTCGGCCGCTGCCTCTTCAGCCATCGGTTCCTCGGCCGCTGCTTCTTCGGCCATTGGTTCCTCGGCTTCTCCACCGCCCGCAAATGCTGAGAGCGGCACTGCCAACATACCGGATGCCAGCAGACAAATCATTAAAACCCTTTTGATAAGGTAATTCATTTTTCTCCTCCTCCTAATCGTAAGGTCAAATACGTTCAGTTAGTTAAAACATACCCAATTTTTCCAGACAAACCATTCTCTGGTGGCTTTGAAAACCGCTTAGAGATAACAGCAGTTAGGTCTGTTAGGCTTAGTACTGCAACTAGTCCATAAGGTCCATCTGCTCAATCAACTTTCATTTTATCACAAACATCAGATGTTTTTAAAGAATTTTTTTAAACTCTTTTGGCGCAAAACCTTGCAGACGGTTAGAACGTAGGATATCGGGGGTTTAGACATTAATGGTTTAATTTTCATGTTTTCAGGCGTTCTATTGTGCTGAAAACTCTAAAACTTCTCTGGTTAAGGAGGTCAAATCATGATATCTAATAATTAGTTCAAGAAAAATCCAACTCCCAAAAATGTCCTGATTATATTTTGTGAGAAAAGTGGGTTAATCGTCAAATTTTAAAACGGTTCCTTTCCTTTTCACCTTTGTTTTTTCCGAAAGAGCGTGGGAGACGATGGGAAGAGCTATAGTGGCATCGCAATAGCACTGAACCAAGCTGCCTTCGGGGTTTTCTTTTCCCCATGAAACCGCCTCTTCGAAGGTGCACCCCGAAAGTCCTCCCCACTGTGGAGAATCGGTCGTAATCTGGATTGCGTACTTATGAGGATAGTAGGTTTCCTGTTCCCCGGTTCCCTTGCGGTTAAGGCCGGCCGCTCTTCCTGGAATCTTCCTGTCTTCGTAAAGAAGGTCACCCGTGACGGCGAAAAGCTGAATGAAATCTTTTGGCACACCGCCCCCTATGTAAACCACTCCCGTGTCAATCACGCTCTCTCCCATTCCCATAAATTCCACGTAGTCCTGTATGGCGTCGATCGCGAGATGATGTCCCTTGCTTTCAGCGATAAGCGCCGCGTCTCCGTAAGGGCTATCAGCTATGGCAGGGCAGAAGACCGGAACTTCATTTCTCGCAGCTGTCGCTACGATGCAGTTTATGTTTTTCTTGTCAAGCCACTGTCCGCATTTTTTGAGAAACTCTCTTGAGGAGTAGGTTCGGGATTTATCGAGGGTCATTATGAATTCGGCCAGAAGTTCAGTCATCTCAAGGTAGTCGGGCTCGGCTCCGTAAACGTCGTAGTAGCGGTTTATCCCCTCGGAGAAAAGTTTTGCGTCGTCTTCGTTCGGGGTTCCCTGCCAGTAGGAAAACCCCATCGCCTCAACTATGTCCTCGGAGATGTTCGCGCCGGTGGGGATCAAGACATCTATGTATCTGTTTTCGATTAGCCAGTTTATTATTTTCCACTGGCCGGTTGTGGAGAGGGAACCTGCGTAGCCGAAAAAGATAGTGAGGTCCTCAGCCTCCACCATCTTGCAGAAAACATCCGCGGCCTTGGCAAGATTCTTGCCCTGAAATCCCGTCTCTGACATTTCTTCAAGCAACCTAGAGATCGGCTTCTCGGGAGAAACCTCTATAGCTTTTACTTTTTTCCCTAGATGGTCTGAGTCTTCTTTCACGTTCTTTCCCTTGGCTAAACCCTTATGTCTACAAGCCTTTTCGGCACGTAGACGAAGTTTTTTATTTCCCGCCCCGCTATATATTCCTTTACCCTGCTGTCGGAGAGGGCAATCTCTCTGACGGTTTCTTCATCTGCGTCCGCATTTAGGGAAATCTGGTTTCTGACTCTTGAGTTCACCCTTACAGGGATGGTTATTTCTGCACTCTCAAAAGCGCTCTCGTCCCATTTTATCCACTCTTTGTCGACCAGATTTCCGCTTTCTCCCGAGAGTTCCCAGAGCTCCTCCGCGAAATGGGGAGCCATTGGGCAGATAAGTCTTGTGACCGCAAGCAGTGCCGCTCGGGCATCTTCCCTTCCCACGCTTTTCTCCTTCCAGAGTGCGCTTAGCTCGTTGAAAAGCTCCATTATTGCTGATATTGCCGTGTTGAATTTGAAGCTCTCTATGTCCTCCGTGACTTTCTTGATTGTCCGGTTGGTCGCAGTGGCGAGAGCGGCTGGGTTCCCCTCCGCTGGGAGTTCTGGGTCTCGCTCTTCGTTTTCCCTTTCGGCGAAAAACCCGGTCGCGAAACGCCAGACCCTGCCGAGAAACCTGAACATTCCGTTTACTCCCTGTTCGCTCCATTCGAGATCTTTTTCCACGGGAGCGGCGAAAAGCATGAACATCCTTACGGTGTCAGCACCGTAGCGAACTATCATGTCGTCAGGGTCCACGGTGTTCCCGAGAGACTTTGACATTTTTGCCCCGTCTTTTACCACCATTCCCTGGGTAAGAAGATTTTCAAAGGGTTCGTCGAGTTGGAAAACGCCGATATCCCTGAGCACCTTCGTGAAGAACCTCGAGTAAAGCAGGTGAAGTATTGCGTGCTCTATCCCTCCTATGTACTGATCCACGGGAAGCCAGTAAGAGGCTTTTTCGGGCTCGAACATGCCGGCTTTAAAATCGGGAGAGGCGTATCTCAGAAAATACCATGAAGATTCGACAAACGTATCCATTGTGTCTGTTTCCCGTTTCGCAGGTCCTCCGCAGGCGGGGCAGCTTGTTGCGATGAAGCTTTCGATCTTGGAGAGGGCGGGTATTCGCTCTCCGTCAATATCTATTTCAAGCGGGAGTTCTACCGGAAGATCGGAGTCCGGAACCGGGACCTCTCCGCACTGCTCGCAGTAAACTATGGGTATCGGTGCTCCCCAGTAGCGCTGCCTTGAAATTCCCCAGTCCCGAAGACGGTAGTTAACCTTGGTTCCGCCCGCAGAGTTTTTCTCGAGAAACTCGGCTATTTCCCCGAAAGCTTCTAGGGATGTGAGACCCGAGAGCCACCCGGAATCTCCGAGGATTCCCTTTTCCGTGAATGCTTCTTTTCCGATATCGAATACGCTTCCGTCGGTCGGGAAAATCACCTGTTTTATCTGAAGGCCGTATTTTTTAGCGAACTCCCAGTCCCTTTGATCATGCGCGGGAACGCTCATTACCGCACCCGTTCCGTAGCTCATGAGGACGAAGTTCGCGGTCCATACAGGTATTTTCTCCCCGCTTATGGCGTGGATGGCATCTATCCCCAGAGGAACGCCGCTTTTTTCCATGGTTTCAATCTCAGCCTCGGAGACAGGAGCCTTGCGGCACCGGGCGAGAAAATCTGCCACCTCGGGTTTTTTCTTTGCCTCCTCGGCTACCAGCGGGTGCTCGGGGGCCAGAGCTAGGTAGGTTACCCCCATGATCGTGTCCGGGCGCGTGGTGAATATCTTCAAAACGCTCTTTTCTCCGTCCACGCGGAATTCGGCTTCGATTCCCTCGGATCTCCCTATCCAGTTTCTCTGCATGGTCTTAACCGCGTCGGGCCACCCCTTCATCTTTTCGAGTTCGTTCAGCAGTTCTTCCGAGTAATCGCTTACTCTCAGGAACCACTGCGGTATTTCCTTTTTTTCGACAACTGCCCCTGAGCGCCATCCCTTTCCGTCAATAACCTGCTCGTTTGCGAGCACTGTCTGGTCAACCGGATCCCAGTTAACAACGGAAGTCTTTCTGTACGCTAGCCCCTCGCGGTGAAGTCTGGTGAAAAGCCACTGCTCCCAGCGGTAGTATTCAACGTCGCACGTTGCGATTTCCCGGCTCCAGTCGTAGCTGAACCCGAGGCGCATGAGCTGATGTTTCATTTGTGTTATGTTGGCCCGTGTCCAAGTCGAGGGATGTATGGCGTTTTGTATCGCCGCGTTTTCAGCGGGCAGACCGAAGGCATCCCACCCGATTGGGTGGAGAACGTTAAAGCCCCTCGCCCTTTTGAATCTCGAGACGACATCCCCGATCGTGTAGTTTCTCACGTGCCCCATGTGGATTCTTCCCGACGGGTAGGGGAACATTTCAAGGACGTAGTACTTTCCCCCGGAAGTCTCCTCGGAGACCTTGTAGGTGCCTTTTTCCGCCCAGAAATCCTGCCACTTTTTCTCGATTTCCTGCGGTCTGTATTCTCTCTCCATTCCGAGGGGAAAGCGTTTGACGGGTTTAGGTCTTGGGTTTTTGCAAACGCGGTCTTATTCTAATTAAAACCCGCCTTGCTTTCAAACCCCTTCGCTACCTACTGCTGTTTGTGTTAAACTTCCTCTCCGGCGAGCAATGAGTTCCAGTGAATTTTACGAGACGGCGCGGGCGCTTGAGAACTATCTTCGGTTCTGCAAGGAGATCGGGATAGAGGAGTTGCCGGCTGGGTTTGCCGCTGGAGGCACCGAAATAGCGGATACGGAGAGAAACGGAACCGTTTTTTTAAGTGATCGCAGGAAATCAAGGGATTCATCTGCGGTCAAGACGCTTTCCGAGATAAGAGAGGAACTGGGTGACTGCACGAGGTGCCGTCTCTGCGAGACCAGAAATAGCATAGTGTTCGGTGAGGGGAATCCCAAGGCAAGGCTCGTATTTGTCGGTGAAGGTCCCGGAAGGGACGAAGACATTCAGGGAAGGCCCTTTGTCGGAAGGGCGGGACAGTTGCTTACGAAGATAATCCGGGCGATGAAGCTTGAGAGAAAGGACGTGTACATATGCAACGTTGTGAAGTGTCGCCCTCCGGGGAACAGGAACCCGCAACCGGACGAAGTGGCAAGCTGCGAGCCTTTTCTTATGAAACAGATAGAAAGCATAAACCCCGAGGTTATAGTTTCTCTCGGAAGCGTCGCTACCGGATTGATGCTCAAGCTTAAGAACTTCAAGATGGGGCAGTTAAGAGGCACTTTTCACCAGTATGGGGACTCAAAGCTTATGATTACGTACCACCCGGCCGCGCTTCTGCGAAACCCGTCTCTTAAAAAACCCGTCTGGGAAGACATGAAGCTTGTAATGAAGGAACTTGGGATACCTGTCAGCGGGTGATTAGCTCAGTGGATTAGAGCACAGGCCTCCGGAGCCTGGGGTCGGGGGTTCGAATCCCCCATCGCCCGCCACAATGTTAAGGGGGGGGGTATGTACCGGACACATCGTTAACAGTTTATACCGGAGACATCGTTTACACTTTTAGTAAAAAAGGGTTCGTGGCCGGTTCTACCCGGCCTTCCTCCTCATCAAAAAATCCCAGGTCATCTGAGTCTCTCCTCAAATGCGTAATTGTGTAAGCTATGTCTCTAGTATCAAGTGTAAGCTATGTGTCGGGCACTACAAACCGAAACGCAACTAAATGTACTCTGGAGTTATTTCCTGAGGACGGTGTACATGGTTTTCTCATCGGACCAGTTGATTTTGTCGGGGTCTTCATAGGATTCACGGATGTTTTTCCTGAACTCCGCAAGGGATCTTTCAAACTTCTGGCTCTCATACAGATAAAAAGTTGAGTAATGCTTGCTCTGCGCCCTCTCGACCAGTTCCCTCAGGGAATTCTCCCTGGCGAGAACGAATGTTTTTGTCTCAATAAGCTCAAGCCCCTCGGTCCTTTCGATCTCAGCCTCGAGTGTTTCTGTATTGTAAAAGTCAGATTCCTTCTGGTTAAAGGACGGGAAGTGTTTTCCCCATATGCTTTTCATGCTCTGGGTCTTGGTTCTCGTGTAAATAAAGAGAAAAGATCCCTCTCGGAGCACCCTTGCGCTCTCCCTCAGGAATTTCGGTGTGTTGAAAAAGTGTATGGCATTGAAGCAGAATACGGCGTCAAGCACCCCGTCCCCGATGGGAAGCTCCTGCGCCATGGCAATTTTGGTCGCATAGTTACGGATTCCGTGATCCTCAAGATACTGCTCGAGGCTCTCAAGCATGAACTCGTTTGTGTCGTAGCAGTAAAGAAACAGGTTTTCCTTGCCCAGATGCTCGAAAAAAAGTCTTGCGTACCGCCCTGCTCCCGCCCCCACGTCGGCAGCCTTTATTTTTCCCCTGTCCCCTATTATTTCCTTTATGTAGAGCACGGGTTCTGAGTCTGTGATTCTGAGGGACCTGTAGATGGCCGCTACCCGCGCGTAGTGACTCTGCGTCTTCTTTATGAACTGTTGGCTTTTCATTCGTTCCTCTCCGGTATGAGTATGAAGTTGCGATTGCCGCTTGGTCGATTAAGGGTTCAGCTCCGGGACTGCGAGCCTAGGATATTTTTCTGAAAACTTTCCGCGACTTCCCGAAACAGGTAAGCAACCGTATCGGGAAGGTCGTCAATCCCGCACCATTTTCTTTTTCTATCCCTTTCGTAATCTCCCGTATCCTCAATGGCCTTGGCGCGGAAAAAAGTGTAGAGAACGTGCCTTTTCCCCCCTTCAATGACCATTATGTCGAGAGGCTGCTCTATTTCCACCTTGTATCCGCTTTCCTCAAGACATTCCCTCTCCGCTGCCTCAGCGGGAGTTTCGCCGTAATCGACTCCTCCGGCGGGAAAGACCCATGAATCATTGAGCTTTCTTGAACTCACTAGGATGACTTCAATCTCCCCGAGGCTGTTTTCCCTGTAAGCGACGACTCCTGCCTTTTGTACGGGTTTACGCATTTAGGTGAGAATGTTAGCCTAAAAATAGAATATGAACAGAAGGAAATTATTATTTTCCCCAATCGGAGAAATTCTCCGATCGGCTTCTCAGAGTTGGGAACATCTTATGTTACATGGAACTTATTTTTGATCGGACTATATAATTTCCTTATCCCCCGAAGCGGAGGTTTGAGTGTCAAACAGACTTAAAAACGAAAAGAGCCCCTATCTTCTCCAACATGCGGAGAATCCAGTTGACTGGTATCCATGGGGAGAGGAGGCGTTCGGGAGAGCCCGGGAACTGGGGAGGCCGATATTTCTTTCCATAGGATACTCGACCTGTCACTGGTGCCACGTTATGGAGCGCGAATCCTTTGAGGACGCGGAGGTGGCGGGGCTCATGAACGAGAACTTCGTCTCGATCAAGGTCGACAGGGAAGAGCGTCCCGATATCGACAATATCTACATGACTGTCTGTCACGTGATTTCAAGGAAAAACTGCGGCTGGCCCCTTAACATAGTTATGACGCCTGAGGGGGAACCTTTTTTCGCCGGAACCTACATACCGAAGGAGAACCGTTACGGTAGAGTCGGAATGAAGGAGCTTGTACCGGCGATAAAGGAACTCTGGGAGAACAAAAGGGAAGAGGTTCTGGAATCGGCCCGGCAGATAACCGATGCCGTCTGCAGTCTTGGAGATTCCCTGCGGGGAGCCGAGGCCTCCCGGCTTAACGAAAAAACCCTCGATCAGGCCTACAGTTACTTTCTTTCGACTTTCGATCCCGACGAAGGCGGCTTCGGGAGAGCTCCTAAATTTCCGACTCCTCACAACTTGATGTTTCTGATGAGGCATTACGGGCGCACCGGGAAGAATGTTTCCTTGAGGATGGTCGAGAGAACGCTCCTCGCTATGGGTAGGGGCGGCATATACGACCATGTGGGCTTCGGTTTTCACAGGTATTCGACCGACTCGCGATGGCTTGTTCCCCATTTCGAGAAGATGCTTTATGACCAGGCGCTTTTGGCGATCACTTACACAGAAGCGTGGCAGATCACAAAAAACCCGTTTTACGAGAAAAAAGCGAGGGAAATACTCGAATACCTGATTCGGGACATGACCTCTCCCGAAGGAGGTATTTACTCAGCCGAAGATGCCGACAGCGAAGGGGAGGAAGGAAAGTTCTACCTTTGGACGGTAGAAGAGGTGGAGGAACTTGTGGGAGCAGAGGACGCAGAGTTTCTTTCGGACGTCTACAATCTTTCTGGCGACGGAAATTTCACGGACGAGGCTACGGGAGAGCAGAGCGACAGGAACATATTTCACCTGAAAGAACCCCTGGCTGACACTGCGGCGCGACGCGGTATCCCGGTCGAAGAGCTTGAGAGGAAACTTGAGGGTCTGCGAGAGAAGCTTTTTGCCTGCAGGGAAAAAAGAATTCATCCCTACAAGGACGACAAGGTGCTCACGGACTGGAACGGAATAGCGATAGCGGCGTTTTCAAAAGCGGCAGCGGCTTTCGGAGAGAAAAGATATTCTGACGCCGCGCGGGGCTCGATAGAATTCATAATGCAGAACCTTTTCCGCGATGGAAGGCTTCTTCACCGCTACCGCGAGGGTGAAGCGGGCATAATGGCAAGCGTCGATGATTACGCCTTTTTCGTATGGGGACTTCTTGAATACTACGAAAGCGTTTTCGACGAGAAATACCTCGCTTTGGCTATTTCTCTCTGCAGGGATCAGTTCGAACATTTCTGGGATGAGGAGTTCGCGGGTTTTTTCTTCACGGCCGATGACGGCGAAGCTCTGATAACCAGGCAGAAGGAAATTTATGACGGCGCGCTTCCGTCCGGAAACTCGGTTTCGATACTTAACATCCTGAAAATCGCGAGACTGACCGCCGATCCCGAACTTGAAGAGAAGGCAGCCCGGATGACAGCGGCTTTTTCTCCCCTGATTTCAAGACACCCGGCTTCTTTTTCAATGCACATGAACTCTCTTGATTTCATGCTGGGCCCTTCTTTCGAGATAGTGATAGCCGGGGACAGAAATTCCCCCGAGACCCGCCGGTTTCTCGATGCTCTCTCGGGCGAGTACTTGCCGAACAAGGTCGTGATATTAAAACACGAAGAAAACGAAGAGGAAATTTCAAGAATTGCCCCTTACACGCAGGGCCATAGCTCCATTAACGGAAAAACTGCGGCGTACATATGCTCAAATTACGAGTGCCGTCTTCCGACGGATGACCCGGCGCGGATGCTTGAGCTTATACAAGAAGGGAAAAGTATCGATAAAGTGCCTGGGTAGGGATGTTTACACGGGTAATTCCCTCTTCCTAATACTTCAATTATACAACTTGATGCGGACCGACTAAGACTATTTTCCCCAACTCCCAGTTTCGATTATTGGCCGTGGGCAAGGCCGTAGAGCAACAGCTGGTCAGTCCACAGTTCTACTTGCACACCATTTGTTTCATAGATTCCTAGTTCGACATCTTTTATGTTATCGGTAATCGGCAAAACATATAAGGTGTGGATAACCTGGCTTTTGCGGTGGTTCAATTTCAATTGAGCTGCCTGAAGCCCCTGGATGGTGCAGTACTTGCCGCCTACGAGGAGGAAATCCTGAACCAGTTCCTCACGCCGCGGCCGGACGGGGAAGTCCAACTCGCTGAGTGCGTTCTGCACAACGCCGTACTGGTTTGATTTCACCACCAGTGCGCCGTGTTGGCGGTGATTGTGTCCGATTTCAGCGACCACCTGATGGGTAATGCTATCAGTACTCATGTGCAGCCATAACCCAATACCGATTGTCAACAGCACCAATGCGGCCACTGGGATAAGATAAGAAATACGGCGACGGCTTCTGCCTATCTCATGGACGGAGGCTTGTATTGCCGCGATCCTGTGCGAATCAAGGCGCTTGCTTTGATAGTAGTTTTTGAGTTCTTGTTCCAAATTCTTCATGGTCTCAGTCAGCCGCGTCTAGGGCAGCCAGTTTTTTTCTACTCCTATGTATGAGACTTAGGACGGTTCCCCGAGGCCTGCCGGTCAGCGTGGCAATTTCATTAGCCGAGTAACCCTCCACGATATGTAGAAACAGGGCTTCGCGCTCGATATCCCGCAGCTTGGAAAGCATCTGATCTATAGCGACTTTGGTGTATTCCCCAGTGGGGGCGTCGGAAGTCGAGAGACTCTCGTGTTCACTGGTGAGCGCGATAAACCGGATGCGCTTCCGTCTGCGATACTGGTCGATGTACAGATTCCGGATAGTTGTGAAAAAAAGAGCCTTCGTTTTCACCTCGCTATACCGCTGATGCAACTTAAGCCAAGCCGTCTGTACCAAGTCCTCAGCATCGTGATGGTGATGAGTGAGTGCGTAGGCATACCGGAATCCACTCTGTAACAGTTCTTCTTCATTGGGTGATGGCGGTGCTGGCATGGCTTCATGCGGGCAGGGCTGTCCCCGACCGCTTGCAAGTTCCTATATTCCTGTGGCCAGTCTAGTTTTCCAAATGATACTTCCGTTTAACGTTCCCGACTTTGTGTACGATACCCTGTAAGGCTTGGAACTTGCCGTCTTTTTCAATCACCAGAAAATCAAGGTCGAAATAGACGCCGTTACGGTCGTGGAAATCCGCGCAACTGACGTAGTAGTCGGCCTTTTTCACGATTCCGTCATGCAGCTTTGCGAGCTTGAGCTTGAGGAGGTCGTCCGTGACTGCGTCATACAGGACATAATGTCCGTTCACCGTGTTGTGGTCAATATGCTCCTGCATCGCCGTCTGGATCGCGCGCCGTCTCTCTCCTTTTATGCTCGGATCATCGGCGGCAAAGGCGGTCAAAGTGAAAGCCAGAAAAACCAGCATTCCCATTATGCTCTTCATATTGAGTATCTCCTTTAAAGTGTCTACTTACTTAGTAAAGACGAATGGGATGCTGTCGTGATTGCATCGAGCCGTCAACGGCAACTATTTTTTTTGTCGAGACTGTTGCATTTGTGAAAACTGCTCCTATAATCTATGTAAAATTTTTTTCAGGGGGGACCAAATGGCTAATAGAAGGAATGATAAAAAAGTGAGAGATCTTGTCGAGATGATGCAAGATCCCGAAGGTTCCGGTTACATCGGAAGCGACTGCGACACTATGGAACTTTACGAGCAGGAGCTTGAGGAGATGGAGGGGGCCGACAGCTTTTACGACGGGGAACTTGATTTCAACTGAGCTTCCTGCTCAAGCCCCCGCGTTTTCCTGATGTGAACAAGCAGTACTGATATAGCGGCGGGAGTTATACCTGAAACCCGGCTTGCCTGCCCTACCGATTTGGGTTTTACTCTTGAGAGTTTCTGAACAATTTCGTTTGAAAGTCCCGGGATGTTTTTATACTCGAAGGTTTCCGGGATTTTCATGTTCTCGAATTTCTGCAATTTCCCGACTTCTTCTTTCTGTCTTTTTATGTAACCCTCGTATTTTACTTCCATCTCTATCTGCGCCCCGAGTTTCGGGGAGATGTTCGGATTCGTTGCGGAGTCTATAAAGCCCAGCATTTCATACGTGAAGCCGGGTCTCCTGAGTATCTCTTTTAGGCTCTGGGGCTTTTTGATTCTCTGGGAGCCGAGATTCTCAAGAATCCTGTTTGTCTTCTCGTTTGGAACCACCTTCTCGCTCTCAAGCCTTGCGAGTTCATTTTCAAGCGCGTTTTTTCTGGTGCGGAATTCCTCGATCCGCTCATCGCTTAGAAGTCCTATTATGTGCCCAAGCTCCCCGAGTCTTAAGTCGGCGTTATCCTCCCTCAGTATAAGCCTGTACTCTGCCCTTGAGGTAAACATCCTGTAGGGCTCATCGACTCCTTTTGTGACCAGATCATCAATCAGAATTCCTATGTATGCCTCCGAGCGTCCGAGCACGAAAGGATCCTTCCCCTTTATCCGAAGCGCCGCGTTTATTCCCGCTATTAGTCCTTGGCTTGCCGCCTCCTCGTAGCCCGTGGTTCCGTTTACCTGTCCTGCGAAAAATATGTTTTCAAGAAGTTTTGATTCAAGAGTAGCACCGAGCTGCGTGGGGTCGAGAAAGTCGTATTCGACCGCGTATCCCGGCCTCATTATTTCCACGTTGCGAAGTCCTTCCATGGTTCTTGAGAACTCGTGCTGAACTTCAATGGGAAGGCTGGTTGAAATTCCGTTGGGATAGATTTCATAAGTGTTTCTTCCCTCAGGTTCGAGAAATATCTGGTGGCGGTTCCGATCGGGAAACTTGACCACCTTGTCCTCTATCGAGGGACAGTACCTTGGTCCTATTCCCTTTATGAGGCCGGAGTAAAGAGGGGACTTGTCAATGTTTTCGTTTATAACGCGGTGGGTTTCCTCGTTAGTGTAGGTGATGTAGCACGGCATCTGTTCAGTCGTGATTTCTCCGGGGGAAAAGGAAAAAGGCACAGGGTCCTCGTCCCCGTCCTGCCTCTCAAGCTTGTCCCACTCGATGGTCCTTCCGTCAAAGCGCGGAGGAGTTCCGGTTTTAAGCCTGCCTGTCGTGAAACCTAGGTCCGCAAAGGAATTCGATATTGCTCCCGCGGCGGCTTCCCCCGCGCGGCCGGACGAAATCCGCGTAAGGCCTATGTGTATGAGTCCACCGGGAAAAGTTCCTGGGGTGACCACGACGGTATCTGAAAAAAATTTCTCCCCGAGGGCGGTTTTAACCCCCGCGACTTTTTTTCCGTCAACCAGAAATTCCTCGACCATTGCCTGCTTTATCTCTATGTTGGCTTCGTTTTCAAGAGCCTTTTTCATGTAGGTTCTGTAGCTTTGGCGGTCGGCCTGTATTCTGGTTGCCTGCACGGCTGCTCCCTTTCGAGTGTTGAGTCTTCTGAACTGTATGGCCGCAGTGTCTGCGGCTTTTCCCATCTCGCCGCCAAGCGCGTCTATCTCCTTTACAAGGTGACCTTTCCCGACGCCCCCTATTGAAGGGTTACACGACATAAGCCCGATTGTGTCTATATTTGCCGTGAGAACCAGGGTCGTACAGCCCATTCTGGCTGCGGCGAGTGCCGCCTCGCACCCGGCGTGACCGGCTCCGATCACTATCACTTCGTATTTTTTTGAGTTTAAAAGAGACATTTTTCTAAATCACTCAAGTGATTTCCAACGCCAATTATAACTGCCAGAACTTGCCGGTTAAACGGAAGAAGATATCAAGACTTTCCCAGAAAACGTGCAATCTATACTCGGTTCAAACTTTCCGTTGAATTTACCGCTGCCGGTATTATTATACTTTTTGTAAGAGGAAGCTATTGTTTTCCTTGAGGCTTGGAAAATATTTTGGAGGCATTTTTAGAAAATGAATACTCTTAAAAGTCTTTTTCTGCTTGCTTTTCTCTCTGCCATTCTGGTTTGGGTAGGGGGCATGATAGGAGGCAAAAATGGTGCTTTGGTGGCACTTGTTCTCGCGGGAGTTATGAATTTCGCAAGCTACTGGTGGAGCGACAAGATCGTTCTCAGGATGTACAAGGCGAGTGAAGTCGGAAGGGACGACGCTCCCCAACTCTATTCCGACGTGGAGGAACTTGCTCAGATAGCCGGGCTTCCGATGCCTCGGGTCTACATAATCCCCGAACAGGCTCCGAACGCCTTTGCCACGGGTCGGGACCCGCACCATTCAGCTGTCGCGGTTACTCAGGGAATCATGCGTCTTTTGAACAGAAACGAACTTAAAGGCGTAATCGCTCATGAGCTTGCTCATATAAGGAACAGAGACATACTGATCGGTTCCGTGGCGGCGACAATCGCCGGCGCTATCAGTTACCTTGCCTACATGGCGCAGTTTGCGGCCATTTTCGGAGGTGGCGGTGGCAGAAGAGGTGGTGGGATGCTGGGGCTTCTGGCTATGGCAATTATCGCCCCTATGGCGGCAATGATCGTGAGGATGGCCATATCGAGGACCAGAGAATTCGGAGCGGACAAGACCGGGGCTGAGATATGCGGAAACCCGCTATACCTTGCCGATGCCCTTAGAAAACTTCAGGCGGGAGCGTCAAGAATCCCCCTTCAGGTAAGCGAGCAGGCGGCCGAGAGCACGGCTCACATGATGATAGTGAGCCCGATGATCGGGGGAGGTTTCGCAAAGCTTTTCAGCACGCATCCTCCAACCGAAGAGAGAGTCGCAAGGCTTGAAGCCATGGTCGGCGGCGCTTCTCTTTAAACCGGAAGAAAAGACTCTTTTAAAAGGAGCACATGAAGGCACGACCGCTTATCGGCATAACGACTGATCTTGAGGACAAATCAAACCTTATAGAATCCGCTTACTCGAAGGCGGTTGAGTTCTACGGCGGTGCCCCGGTTCTGATTCCCACGGTTGCCGAAGCTTCAAGCTCGGATTTTCTGCTCAATATAATCTCCGCAATCAACGGGCTTTTGATACCGGGTTCAAGGGACATGGACCCAAAATTCTACGGCGAGTCCCCGCATCCTGCCATAAATCCCATGAGTCCCGAGAGGACGGAAACGGAATTCAGCGTCCTTCGCCTTGCTCTCGAAAAAGATGTGCCAGTCTTGGGAATATGCGGAGGCATGCAGTTTATAAATGTTTTCCACGGGGGCTCTATACACCAGGACATAAAAGCGCTTCTGCCCGACGCACTTTGTCACGAAGGGGGCGAGGTTCACGATGTCACAGTTCTTCCGGACACGGTTTTCGGCGGTTTCACGGAAGAAAAGGAATTCCAGATAAAAAGCTACCACCACCAGGCAATAAACAGGGTTGGAGAAGGCCTTCGGGTAAGCGCCTTGGCCCCGGACGGAATAGTGGAGGGTTTTGAGTCGGCCGACGGCCGCGTCATGGGTTTTCAGTGGCATCCCGAACTTGAGCGAACCCGCCTGTCCGAACTGATTTTCACCTGGTTCCTCTCCGAGTCTGCACGGACGGCGGACGGTTCCCCCTGTATCGGGTAATTTTATCTGCAGTATTTTGCCCAGGGGAGCCTTCAGGTTGAAGTTCATTAGCATAATCGGTGCGCGGGAGCACAATCTTAAGAACATAGACGTCAAAATACCGAGGCGCAGCTTCACTGTTGTCACGGGAGTGAGCGGTTCGGGTAAATCTTCCCTGGTTTTTGACATACTTTTTGCCGAGGCGCAGAGAAGATTCATGGAGTCGCTTTCCTCCTACGCCAGGCAGTTTGTCGAGAAGCTTGACAAGCCGGATGTCGATTTCGTCGAGGGCCTTTCTCCGTCCGTTTCGGTCGATCAGAAGACCTTTCACAGAAACCCCCGCTCAACGGTCGGGACCATAACGGAAATATACGACTACATGCGCGTGCTTTTTTCCGTGGTCGGAGAGCCGCACTGCTACGAGTGCGGTGAGGAAATATCTTCCCAAACCCCCTCTAGCATGATTGAAAGAATCCGCGAGGAAGCAGGCAGAAAACCCGTGTCCGTATATTCCCCGGTAGTTCAGGGAAGAAAAGGGATATACAGAAAAGAGCTTGAAGACATGAGGAGGGAAGGTTTCGTCAGGGTTAGAATCGACGGAGAGACCTATGACCTTGGAGACGACATAGAGCTTTCCCGCAACAAAAAGCACACTATCGAACTTCTGGTGGACAATATAGCTTTGCGCGGGGAGAGTTCGGAAAAAAGGCTCTCAGACGCGGTCTTACTTGCGCTTAAAAGATCGGGCGGGCTTTTGAAATGCGAAATCGAAGGTGGAAAGGTTTTTACTTTCAGCGAACATTTTTCCTGCCCCCGCTGCGCGATAAACTACCCGGAGATATCCCCCAGGCTTTTTTCCTTTAACAGTCCCTACGGCGCATGCGTTAACTGCCAGGGGCTTGGATTCGAAACGTTTTTCGATCCCGAGCTCATAGTGGAGGATTCTGGGAAGTCCCTTCGCGAAGGAGCGATCAAGCCGTTTGAGGATTCAAAGTACATTGCCCGGATACTCGAGGGACTCTCCGAGCATTACGGTTTCGCACTCGACGTCCCGTTTTCCCGGCTCTCCGCACTGCACAGACAAAAGATACTCTACGGTTCGGGGACGGAGAGAATAAGCTTCAGGAAGGCAAGGAGGGGAAGGCAAAAGGAATACACCGCGACTTTCCCCGGGATTGTCGGCATGCTCATGGAATGGTACTCGCAGACCCACTCGGAAGAACTTCGGGAGAAACTCTCAAAGTACATGAGGACGGTTCCGTGCAGAGAATGCGACGGATCCAGGCTCAACAAGATTGCCCTTTTCGTGCTTTTCAGGGGAAAGAACATATCAGAGCTTGCTAGCATGGCGGTCTGCGATCTTGTCCCTTACTTCGGGTCGCTTGAACTTTCCGTGAGGGAGGAAAAGATCGCTGGGGAGGTAGTAAAGGAGATATCCTCCCGGCTCGGTTTTCTCGGGGACATAGGACTTGGCTACGTGAGTCTTGACCGCACGGCACCGACCCTTTCAGGCGGAGAGGCTCAGAGGGTGAGGCTCGCAACCCAGGTGGGATCGAAACTTACGGGAATAACGTACGTGCTTGATGAGCCTTCCATAGGACTTCACCCGAAGGACAACAGGAAGCTCGTTGAGACGTTAAAGGGCATAAGAGACATGGGCAACACCGTAATCGTTGTCGAGCATGACGAAGAAACCATAAAGAGCGCTGATTTCGTGCTTGACGTCGGTCCGGGGGCAGGAGAACTCGGAGGCGAAGTTGTTTGCTCTGGAAGCGTCGGGAGAATCTCCCGGTGCGCCGGTTCGGTTACCGGAAGATACCTTTCGGGCAAAAAGAGGATCCCGGTGCCCGGCTCAAGACGCTCCTCCGGGACCCGGGTCGGGGTTCGAGGGGCTTTAGGGAACAACCTCAGGAGAATTGACGTTGATTTTCCCCTCGGAACATTCATATGCGTCACGGGAGTTTCCGGTTCGGGGAAAAGCACCCTCGTCGTTGACACACTTTATAATGGCCTGTCAAGAAAGCTTAGTCGCAGCAAAAACCGTGCTGCTCCACACAGAGAAATCATCGGCACCGAAAATCTGGACAAGGTCATTAAGGTTGATCAGAGCCCGATAGGCAGAACCCCGAGATCGAACCCCGCAACCTACACCGGCGTGCTCACCGAGATAAGAAAA
Organism: Thermodesulfobacteriota bacterium; assembly: GCA_965207685.1. Classification (GTDB taxonomy): domain Bacteria; phylum Desulfobacterota_D; class UBA1144; order Nemesobacterales; family Nemesobacteraceae; genus Nemesobacter. The sequence goes on from OZ242294.1 coordinate 1,526,949, forward strand.
ATCTTCTCCATGCTTCCCGAGTCGAAGGTGATGGGATACGGTCCGGGCAGGTTCAGCTTCAATCTCTCCCAGGGAAGCTGCTCGGGATGCAGGGGAAGCGGAACCGTCAGGATCGAGATGCACTTTCTTCCCGATGTTTACGTCACATGCGAGGTATGCAGAGGAAGAAGGTACAACGACGAGACCCTGGCGATCAGGTACAAGGGGAAGAACATGTCGGACGTTCTTGATATGACCATAGAAGATGCGGCGGATTTTTTCGAGAACATACCTAAGATTTCAGGGAAGCTCAGGGTGCTGAACGACGTCGGGCTCGGTTACGTAAGGCTTGGGCAGCGGGTAACCACTCTTTCCGGAGGGGAGGCGCAGCGCATAAAGCTTGCCAGGGAGCTTGGAAAGAAGGCATCCGGGAAAACCCTCTACATACTTGACGAACCGTCGGTCGGGCTTCATTTTGACGATATACAGAAACTTGTTTCGGTAATACAAAGGCTCGTGGACCTAGGAAACACAGTGGTTGTGATAGAGCATAATCTTGACATCATAAAGTGTGCGGACTATGTGATTGATCTTGGTCCCGGGGGCGGAGAAGACGGAGGAGAGCTTGTGGCCTGCGGCACTCCAGAGGAGATATGCGGGGTAAGCGGTTCGCACACGGCTTTTTATCTTAGAGGTGTTCTAGAAAACGGGGTTGCGGGGAGCTAGAGATTGGAGATAGCGCAGTCGATAGTTCTCGGCCTAATACAGGGGATAACCGAGTTTCTTCCCGTAAGCAGCACCGCTCACCTGTTTCTGGTTCCATGGCTTTTTTCCTGGCAGGATCAGGGTCTGCCTTTCACGGTGGCCCTTCACGTAGGAAGCCTCTTTGCGATCCTTTACTGCTTCAGGGGAGAACTTGCGCTTATCATACGGGATTTTCTCTGCGGCTTGAGGTCTTTTTCGTTTGAGGAGCACCAACATGGAAAAACCGGAGTCTACCTTGTGATCGCTACCCTGCCTGCTGTTACGGCCGGGTTTTTGTTCGAGGGCTATGCCTCAGGCGTGCTTCGCGACCCTGTTCTGGTTGCCGTCTTTCTTCTTGGTTTCGGGGTGCTTCTTTACATCTCCGACAGAAAAACGACCGCGAGTAAGACTCTTTCTGACATGAATCTTGCCGACGCGCTTTTTTTCGGCGTGGCTCAGGCCTTTGCGATTCTGCCAGGAGCTTCAAGAGCGGGCGTTACGATTACCGGAGGGCTTTTCAGAAACTACAAAAGAGAGGAAGCCGCGCGGTTTTCATTTCTTCTGGCCATACCTGTCATAGTTGCGGCCGGGGTTTTTGAGATAAGGCATCTCGGGTATGCGGATATGTTCCGATGGTCTTTCGCTCTCGGAGTTGCGACTTCTTTTATCTCGGCGCTTTTCGCTATCCGGTTTCTGCTCGGTTACGTGAGGACGAGATCATTTACTCTTTTCGTTGTCTATAGGGTGGTTTTTTCCGGTGTTATAATTGCGGTGTACTTATGGACGTAGGAGGGGAAAAAGCGTAAAGATTTATGGATAGCAATCGGTGGTTTCGGATCCGGTCATGTTACCGAGAAACGGTTTTTCTAACCGCCTGCAGAACCGCTTCATGGATAGCACCGTTTGTCGCTAAGATTCCCTTATTCTCGAAGAGTTTTTTACCAACGGAGAAATCAAGCGGTTTACCTGAGGAGTCGGTAACGGTTCCTCCGGCTTCTTTGACTATTATGTATCCTGCGGCGTGATCCCATATGTTTTCCTTGTAGTCTTTTCGTGGAGGGGGACGAAGGTAAATGGAAGTATTCCCTCTAGCCAAGACGGCGTATTTACACTGGCTGTCCATTCTTACGGATTTTGCGCTTATATCGAGAAAGCGGGCGATTTTCCCCGAAAATTCATAGGATGAATCCGGGGCTTCAACCGATTCGCACATAACGGAGTCCGAGGCTCTCTCGACGCCCGATACCGAAATGCGCGTCCGCGGACTTCCCCAAAGCCCGAACTGGTAGGAACCTTGTCCCTTCTCGGCGAAAAACACAAACCCCTTTTTTCCGCCCGCACTGTTGCTGGTATCCGGTCCCAGTTCAGGACACCCTAGGATTCCGAGAACTACTTCCCCGTCCTCAATAAGCGCGAGTGCGATCGCGTACTGGCGTTTCGCAAGAAGACCTCTTGTTCCGTCAATCGGGTCAAGCGTCCAGAATCTACCGTGGTTCCCACCCCCGTGATTTCCCCTGTCGATTGCACGGAATATTTCGTCCGGACTTTTTTCGGGCAGAAATTTCTCAAGGTGTCTTCTGAGTTTTTCTCCGCAACTGCCCTCGAGACAAAACGAGGTTTCCTCGGCGACTATGGGAATTTCAGGAAAAGCGGCTGTGAGTTCTTCGTTTATTAACGCCTGCACGAAGAAATCCGCGGGAGTGACCGGGGAACCATCCGTTTTGTAAAGTGCTTCGCGGAACTCAGGTTTCCCGCTCATTTTTGCGCAGACCTTCGCCGCTTTTGTTACTGCTTCCAGCCCTACCTTTTTCTCAAGTTCAAAGCCCATCTGTATCAGATTCTGTGTTTTAGGACAAAACTGCGGCGATTTTTCAGGTATTTGCTACGAATATCGGGCTCTCCGGAGAAATTTCAAAATCGGATCCCGCATGGGAAAGAGCTATTCCATCTCCATTTTTAAGCGTGTATCTGGTTTCCGAGTGGTTCAGGTCCACCTCTATCAGATTGTCCAAGATTGAGACAGAAAAACTGAGTTTCAACATTTCCTCAGGCAGGTTGGGGATAAATTCGGGTTTTTCTCCGGTATTGGCGAGCCCGGCGAATCCGAACACGAACATCATCCACGTTCCTCCCATGGAGGCTATGTGACAGCCGTCAACGGTGTTTCGCCCCATATCTCCCAGATCCATGAAAACCGCGTTTTCAGCATATTCCATTGCCTTGTCCATGTGTCCGACCTTGGCGGCAACTATTCCCTGTATGCAGGCGGAAAGTGAGGAGTCTCCCGTGGTGAGAGGGTCGTAGTAATCAAAGTTCCGTCTTTTTTCTTCCTGCGAGAACTCCTTTTCGAGGAGGAACATCGCAAGTACGAGATCCGACTGCTTGACTATCCTGTGGCGGTAAATGACCAGCGGGTGGTAGTGGAGCAGTACGGGATACTTGTCTTCCGGGACATCTTCAAAATCCCATTTTTCCTTATTGAGAAAATAGTTGTCCTGAGGGTGTATTCCGAGTTTTTCGTCATACGGTATGTACATACGCTCGGCGGCTTTTTTCCAGTCCTCTATTTCCGAGATACGGAGGTTGGTTTTGTGGGCAAGGCTTTTAAAAAGTTCGGGCTCGGTTTCCTCGAATTTTTCAACCGTGGCCGCGGCGAGTTTTAGGTTCTCGCGGGCCATGAGATTAGTGTAGGTGTTGTTGTTTACCACGGTGTTGTACTCGTCCGGGCCGGTAACGCCGTGTATTTCGAATTCCCCTTTTCCCGAGTTTGAGTAGAATCCAAGATCGCTCCAGAGCCTCGCCGTTTCAATCAGGATCTCCGCCCCGTACTTGGAGACAAAATCAAGATCTCCCGTGACGTTGACGTATTTTTTGAGTGCATAGACTATGTCGGCGTTTATATGGTACTGTGCGGTTCCCGCAGCGTAATAAGCTGAAGCCTCTTCCCCGTTTATGGTCCTCCAAGGAAACATCGCTCCTTTCTGGTTGAGTCTTCTTGCGTATTCCCTAGACTTGTCAAGCATGCTGTAGCGAAACTTTAAAAGGTTCTCAGCGATAGTGGGCGAAGTGTAGATAAGAAAAGGCATTAAGTATATCTCCATGTCCCAGAAGTAATGGCCGTCATATCCCGCTCCGGTAAGACCCTTGGACGGCACTCCGGCTCCTTCAACCCTTGCCGACGACTGGTACATCTGGAAAAGGCTGAATCTTATTGCCTGCTGGAAGGACACAGTTCTCTCATCGCTGTCCATTTCCACGCATACGTCGCTTCTTTCCCAGAACTTGTCGAGATACTCGCGCTGTCCCTCAAGCAGATCCGAAAACCCGAACTTCTTGGCTCTTTTAAGGCTCCTCCTAGCCCTCTCTCGAAGTTCCTCGTTTGTGTGCGGTGCGGTTCTCGTGGTGTGATAGGTCATGTACTTGGTAAGAGTTATCGGTTCTCCCTTTTGGGCGTCAACCATGAAAACTACTTTTCCTCGGTCATCTGTCGCCCTGCTTGTATAGGAAAAATCACAGTTAGTCTCAAGCGTGTGCTCGATCCCCGATGTTATCGTCATCTTGCTGTTTCGGGTCGAGTGGCAGAGAATCACGCTTTTGTCCTGCACGTCATTCAGGCAGGGTTCAAGGACCCGGTGCCCAAGCCTGCTGGCCCTTCGCGGATCTCCTCCGTTTCCCTGTACACGCTGTTCCTCGCTTTCTTCCGCATAGTTCTCGTGGTCAATTATTTCCGAAGATATGATTACGGGGGCCTTGTCGTTGAGAACCGTTACTTCGTAGGATATGGCGGCCAGGTGGCGGTGTTCCATGGAAACCAGTCTTTTTGATCTTATCGATATCTGTTTGCCCGAGAACATTTCCCATATGAGATTTCTTTCTACCACGCCGTTTCTCATGTCGAGGAAGCGCTCGAAGTGAAGCAGGGTCGCGGTCGGCAGGTAAAAGGGCTCGTCGTCCACGTAGAGCTTGATTATCTTTGAGTCCGGAACGTTTACTATGGTCTGTCCCATCTTCGTGAACCCGAATGCTTCCTCTCCGTATATGATAGGCCACGTTTCGTAGAAGCCGTTTACTATGGTGAAGTTCTGGTAGTTCGGGTTTCCCTCTTCGAAGGCACCCCGCATTCCTATGTAGCCGTTTGAGGTGCAGAAGATGGTTTCCGCGAGGCCGATTAATTCGGGATAAAACTGCTTTTCTGTTATTCTCCACGGATCCGGCGGATATATGTGCTGTGCCGCGTATATGCCTTTTCTCTCTCTTTTTATCATCCCTGCCCTCCTCGCACGCTACTCCCCGAGTCCGAATTCCCCCAGGTCTCTGACGACCATGTCCGCTCCGTTTGAGAAAAGTTCCTCTTCGTTTTGCTTCCTCGCTACGCCGATTACCAGCACGAAACCCCCACTTGCTCCTGCCGCTACTCCTGCCGCCGCATCCTCGATAACGATACTCCTTGCGGGCTTGGTTCCTAGAGCCGAGGCGGCTTCAATAAACGTATCAGGTTGCGGTTTTCCCCGAAGACCTTTTTCGACTGCCGTCACCCCGTCCACCGTTACCTCGAAAAGGTCCTCTATTCCTGCGGCCGCCATTACCGCCCGGCAGTTTCTGCTTGAAGATACGACTGCCAAGCGAAACCCGGCTTCCTTAAGATGGCGCGCTAGCGCGACGGATGTCTCGTAGAGTCCGGGCGACTCTTTTTCGAGGGTTTCCGTGAACAGTTGGTTTTTCCTGTTCCCGAGCCCGAAAACTGATTGCTCGCCCGGAGGGGAGTTTGTGTCGCCCTCAGGAAGTTCTATTGCGCGGGAGAGCAAAAAGCTGCGCACTCCCTCATAACGGGGTTTGCCGTCGACATGCTCAAGGTAGTCGTCCGTTTCGTTGAAGGGAGCGAAGTCCTCGCCCTTCTTGCCTGCCCAGCCACGAAGGAACTCATCAAATGTCTTTTTCCAGCAGGCCGAGTGAATTTTTTCAGTCGTGGTAATTACTCCGTCAAGATCGAAAAGAACCGCATCGCAGTTGTTTTTTGAGAAGACGCTTTCTCCGTTCAGAATTTCCGTCTTAAGAGCGTGTGTTTTCATATCCGTTTTCCGAAGAGGGATTTCACCCACGGCATTTTTGCTGCGGATTAATTATACAGCATATTCCCCGCGAAAAACCACACAGAACGCAGCCGGGTCCTTTGATACTTCTACGGGGCATTTTTGAAATTGAATTCTTTTTATGATAGGTTCATAACTCCTTGTGAGTTTGGCCCCATCGTCTAGGGGTTTAGGACGCAGCCCTCTCAAGGCTGAAACACGGGTTCGAATCCCGTTGGGGCTACCAGTTCCATTTTCTTTTGACGGAGTCTTCCGTACTTTTCGTGTCTTGTATCAGCGACGGTGAAAAAAGCTGTCTGGGAATTGACGCAGCTACCCATGATGTTTTAAACTAACCTTGAGATTGCTGGCGCTTGTCGCTCGCATAAATAAACATACCAAGGAGGGGTAAAATGAAACTTGAGGGTAAATCTGCGATAATCACCGGTGGCAGTCTGGGAATAGGACAGGTCACGGCGCTTCTTTTTGCAAATGAGGGTGCGAATGTTCTTATAACCGGCAGAACTGAAAGCACTCTTGTGGAGGCTGCGGAGCTGGCCAAGGATTCTCCCGGCAGCATAGAGTATCTCGTAAGCGACGTGTCGAAGGAAGAGGACTGCAAGGAGGCTGTGGAGCACGCCATAAAGCTTTTCGGCAAAATCGACATACTGTTTAATAACGCCGGGGTGCTTCCTCTCTCAATTACTCACGAGACATCCATTGAAGACTGGGACCAGGTGTTTGCCATTAACGTAAGGGGCACCTTTATGATGTCCAAGTTCTCGATTCCACATATGATCGAGCAGGGTGGAGGCACAATAATCAACAATTCCTCCATACTGGGAATTAAAGCCATACCGGGTACCGCTGCATATAATTCCACCAAAGGAGCGGTGTCGCAGCTCACAAGAAGCATGGCTCTTGAGTACGGGGCAAACGGCATCAGAGTGAACGCCATAAATCCCGGCACTACCTTGACTCCGATGGTACAGGCTTTTCTTGACAATTCGCCCCCTGAGCTTGATGCATATCTGAAGGGACTTCAGCCTATAACCGGGCACTTGGGCCGTTTCGCGACTCCTGAGGAAATGGCGCACGCGGTGCTTTTCCTCTGCGACAGCGAAAACGTGGCGTATATGACGGGAGCGGAGCTTTCCGTTGACGGCGGGTGGATAGCTAACTAGGGAAACAGTTTCTGTTCCAGAACCCGTCAATCGGTATCTGTATCTGTAAGGGTTATATCCGCAAGGGGTCCGTACGCGGCGGAGAGGGTTTTTCTTATAAAGACTTCGGGATCGTCCGTTTCGGCTTCCACTAGAATTTCTCCGCGGCTCTCAAGAGAGCCCCGAAAATCTCCGGCAGGAGGATTCTCATTTATCTCGCATGTCGAACTGTTCAGGATAAAGAGGACCTCCGCCTTATTCCCGTTTCTCACCTCGCAGTCTATTGACACTATCCCCTCCGGGATCTCTATGTCGGCTACGTACCTTGAGATTTGTTCCTGCATTTTGGGTAGATTCAGCTTGTTGAGAATTCAAGCGAATGTGGAAAGGGGAATTTTGTAGACTCCTCCTTCAAGCTGAACTCTTCAAAGGTGGTTGCTCCCAAATCCTTCAGCTTTGCGAGCAACTCTTCGATTATAACCTCGGGAGTTGACGCGCCGGAGCTTATACCCACGGTCATGTTCCGCTCAAGCGTTTCCACGCCGCCGAGCCCTTTTGTATCTTCAATCAGATAGGCTTCTTTTACGCCGCACGATTTTGCGACTTCGACCAGCCTGTTTGAGTTTGAGCTCTCGGGTGACCCCACGATGAAAATGACGTCTGAGATCTCGGCGAGTTCTTTTACGGCGTCCTGGCGGTTCTGGGTGGCGTAGCAGATATCGAGCTTGGAAGGCTTCGCGATCTTCGGAAAGCGCCTTTCAAGTGCCGCCACTATTTCTTTTGTGTCGTCGACGCTGAGAGTAGTCTGCGTCACGTAAGCTACTTTTTCCGGGTCCGGGACGTTAACCGAGAGGGCCTCGCTTACCGATTCCACAACCACAACGCTGTCCGGCGCCTCGCCTTTCGTTCCTATGACTTCTACGTGATCCCTGTGGCCTACGAGTATTATCGTGTACCCCATTTCGGAGTAGTGCCTTACTTCGTTGTGGACCTTGGTTACGAGCGGACAGACGGCGTCCACTATCTGGAAACCTCGTCTTTTGGCTTCGTCGATAACTGCGGGACTTACGCCGTGGGCACTGAAGATGACTCGCGCCTCGGGATCGTTGATTTCATCGAGTTCCTCGACGAAAACGGCGCCTTTTTGCCTTAGGGAATCCACTACCCTTTTGTTGTGCACTATGGCGTGGCGGACATAGATAGGGGGACCGTACATCTCAAGGGCTCTTTCGACTATTTCGATCGCTCTTTCAACTCCGGCGCAGAATCCTCTGGGTTTAGCGACTACGACTCGCATGTCACCGTAGATGATAACGCCGTGACAACGCAGGTCAAGCAAAACGGCTTTCCGGTTAACATGGGGAAGATCGGGCTGTAACCACAAGCACGGCACGTGTTTGCCGGGTATGCTTTATCCCGATTATTCTCGCCGGAGCGATATAAAGGCACGGCACATAACACAAAGGAATTTTCAAGCTATGGCACCGGAGAGCAGTGGAGAGAGCATGCCGCAGAGTTGCGATAGGCTGATAATAGCGCTTGACTTCGATTCAAGAGAGAAAGCTCTTGCCCTTGTGGGACTTCTTGGCGAAAGGATCGGCATCTACAAGGTCGGCTACCAGCTTTTTATGCGTGAGGGGATGAGCTTCGTAAAGGAACTTGTGGGACTTGGAAAGAGGGTTTTTCTCGATCTTAAGATGGGAGACATAGACCGTACGATTACGGCCGCGCTTCGGGCGGTGCCGGAGGGAGTGGAATTCATTACCATAAACGGCGGAAAAGCGACGGTGGCTGCTGCCAAGGAGGGTCGCGGCGAAAGAGACCGGCCGCTTATTCTTTCCCTAACTTTTCTCTCAAGCCTCGACCAGGATGATCTGAGAGCTCTTATGATGAACGAGAATCTGGAGCTTGATGAGTACGTACGGGTTTTTACGCGAAGGTCGATTGAAGCCGGCTGTGACGGAGTTGTGGCTTCCGGGGAATCAATACGTGAAATCAGGCGGGAATTTGGAAACCGCCTCGTAATAGTTGCTCCCGGAATACGCCCCGAGGGGAAAAGCCGAAACGATCACAAAAGGGCTCTCACCCCACAGATGGCTATTGATTACGGAGCCGATTATCTGGTCGTTGGACGCCCGGTTACCGAGGCGGAAAACAGCCTTGAGGTCGCAGAGAATCTTGTAGACGAAGTAAACTGCGCCGTTGCCGGAAAAGGAGATTAGACTAAATATTAATCTTCCTATGCGACGATTTCCATGAGATCTTCGGCGACTATTATCTCCGTTTCTTTGTTTCCCGAAAGCGCTTCTATTTCTTCCGAAAGATCTCTACCGTCCATTGAGGGGTAAAGATGCGAGAGCACGATTTTTCTGGGACTGCTTTCCCGAAGAATCTCTGCTATGTCTGAAGGAGTCATGTGAACGGCCATTTTCTCTGAATCCGGAAGCGCGCATTCCGTAACGAATATGTCTGCGTCCGAGGCCACCTCACGAAGTCCAGGGAAATAACCCGTGTCTCCCGTATAGACGATTTTCTTTCCGCCGCAACGTACAACATAGCCAATGCTGTTTTCAGTGTGAACGGTTTTGAATGTCTTTATTTCAAGATCGCCGATTTTCTGTTTCTTTTTTCCTACCTCATGGATTCCCACGAGCTCTGGTCTTACCCACTCCCTGTAGGGCGCCTGCAGCTTTTCGAGAAATTCCGAGAACCCATCCGGCCCCCATATTCCAAGCGTCTTTTCTCTTTTTTTCCCGTAAGGATGCTTAGTAGCGAAAAGAAGAGGGATCAGGTCGGAGGTGTGATCGGGGTGGAAATGAGTTATGAAAACATTGTCGATCTCGAGATAATTGGCCCCTATTTTCTCAAGCTTCCATACCGTGCCGTTTCCGCAGTCAAAAAGGGCGGAGCCAGTATCGGTGCCGAGAAGATATCCGGAAGAACCTCTTTTCTCGTGGGGCACGCAGGTGCCCGAACCCAAAACAGTAAGCTTCACCATCTGACTTGATATAATTCCGTCTCCGTTCCATAATCTTACTCGCGGAGCGGTTTGGATGAAGAGAATTATAACACTGACAACGGATTTCGGGTCAAGTGATCATTACGTGGGGGCGATGAAAGGGGTTATGCTGTCCGTAAATGAAAACGTCCACCCGGTCGACATAACCCACTGCATTGAGTCTCACGATATCCACGCCGCGTCTTTTGTTATAGGTAATTCATATCGCTATTTTCCGAAAAATACCGTGCATCTGGTCGTGGTAGACCCGGGAGTCGGGAGCAGGCGAAGGCCTCTGGCGCTCTTTGCGGACGGTCATTTTTTCGTGGGGCCTGACAACGGCGTTTTCAGCTCGGTCATTCGTTCCTGTGAAGATTTCAGTGCCCGCGAGATAAAAAACCGCAACTATTTCTTAGAAGAAATAAGCTCAACTTTTCACGGAAGGGATATATTCTCCCCGGTCGCTGCCCACCTCTCGCTTGGGGTTTCGTTCTTGGAGATCGGCCCGCAAATCCGTGATCCCCAAATCCTTCCCCGCGACGGGTACTCGGTAAACGGGGCCGAGATCCGCGGAAGCATCGTTTACACTGACAAGTTCGGGAATCTTATAACCAGCATACCAACGGAGGCTGTCAGGGACGGGGCCCGGGCTGTGGTAACAGTTGGAGAGAGGCAGGTCACGGGAATCTCGGAATCGTATTCTTCCGTGGAGCCGGGTGAAATCGTTGTTGTCGGGGGAAGCGGGGGATATATAGAAGTATCGGTTAACCAGGGGCGAGCGAGCGATATTTTCGGCGAAGTTCCACCGGAAGTCATTATCGTTGAGGAAAGCAGCTGAGAGGAATCCATGGAACCCGCAGAGGAAAAAACCGTAACAGAAATCCCCCGGGAATTTGCCGGACAAAGAGCCGACGTATTTCTTTCGGGCTTCCTGACGGAACTTAGTCGCTCGAGCATAAAAAAGCACATAGAGCTTGGAAACATACTTATTGACCGCAAAACGTTTAAGCCTTCCAGGATAATAAACGGCGGTGAGAGCCTGAGCGTTAACATTCCTCCTCCTGAGCCCTGCGGCATCAGGGGAGAGGAGATTGATGTCGAGGTTGTTTACGAGGACCGTGACATAGTCGTCGTCAACAAACCCGCCGGCATGGTGGTTCATCCCGGAGCGGGAGTAACAAGCGGCACGCTTGTAAACGCTCTTGTTTATATGTGCGAGGATCTTTCGGGAATAGGAGGCGAGATGCGCCCGGGGATCGTGCACCGCCTCGACAAGGAGACCTCCGGGGTCATGGTTGTTGCTAAAAACGACCGGGCGCACAAAAGTCTTTCCGAGCAGTTCAAGAGCAGGGAGATGGAAAAGGAGTATGTGGCTATTGTTTCCGGGGAAATGAAAAAAGGTTCGGGGGTTTTCAACTCCCCCATAGGGAGAAGTCCCTCAAACAGGGTAAAAATGACTTCTTTTTCCAGAGCCGGAAGAGATGCCGAGACCCGCTGGGAGGTAATCGAGAGACTGAGCGGAGCAACTCTTGTGAGCGTCTGGCCGAAGACCGGAAGAACTCACCAGATAAGGGTTCATTTTTCTGAAAACGGGTTCCCGGTGCTTGCCGATAAAATCTACGGAGGCAAAAAAAGTCGCCCAAAAAATTCCGGGAGCTTGGGAGCATTAATAAAAAGACACGCGCTTCACGCGAGAAGCCTCGGATTTACCCATCCGGTGACCGGAAAGCGGATTGAGCTTTCAGCGGAAATCCCCGAGGATATGGCTTCAGTGATCGATTTTCTAAGGAGGCAGAGCGGATGAAGGTTTTTCGTTCGGCCCTGCTTGAGAGGTGTAGCGGTGTTATCCACGGTTTCGTTCATGATCCCGGAGGGCCGGATATCCTGAAAATCGCCTCCGTCCACGGGCTTGAAAATATCCTTACCGTGAATCAGGTTCACGGCAGCACTGTTTTTTTCGCCGATAGTGCCGCGGGAGGGAAATCTGTCGAAGCCGATTCGATCGTTACGCAGCAAAAAGGTGTAGGCATCGGGGTCATCACGGCCGACTGCATTCCTGTTTTGCTCTGCTTTCCCGATTCCAGATGCGTCTGCGCCGTCCACGCGGGATGGCGCGGAACCTCACTGCGCACGGTTAGGGAATGTATTGGGGCCGTTTGTGAAAAATATTCTTTTAAACCGCGGGACGCCGTAGCCGTAATAGGTCCGGCCATATGGGGATGCTGCTACGAAGTTCGAGACGATGTAGCGTCACAGTTCGTCTCAAAGTTCAGCGGCGAAGCAGACTGGCTTCTAGAAAAAGGCGACGGGAAGTTTCTTCTTGATCTTGTGGAGCTTAACAGAATCGAACTTTGCGATGCGGGAGTTCAGCAAATCGAGATAATGGATCTGTGCACTTGTTGTCAGGGCCTTCCTTCATACAGAAGAGACGGTTCCGGTACGGAAAAGATGATTAGTTTTGTCGGGATTTCCCCTTAGTGGATTTTTTTCTTTCAGCGCAGTATTGCAACTTAACGCCGAGACGGAACACGGTACTTCGGCAGATCTTTAGTTTTTCGTCTCTTGATACAGAGTTTCTGCGCGAAGTTTCAATCCCACGCCTACATCGCTAAAACCGCGGCGTATATAACCGCCGAAGAGAAGTGAAATTATTGGTGAAAGTACGCCGCTTAGTAGGTCGACATTATGGTAACTGCAGCTTGTATCACTTATAGGTTCCAGATGCTGCTCTCGCACCGCAAACAAAAGCCAGGAAGCTCCGAAATTCCTGCTCCAAGAAATAAGACGTGGTTTTTCAAATGCACATACAGTTTCGGTTATTCTGAATTTTGTAGGCCCCATTCTTACCAATAAATGAGCGGGCGACCCAATTTTAAAATCGGTTCTGGCCCGGGATGTGAATGGATTCCACTCACTATATTTTTCAACGTCAGTCAGTACCTCCCAAACGAAGTCAATGGGTGCGTTGATCTGAATGCGGTCGGTACGTACGCTAAAACTATTCATGTCTATCTCTGCTGTTCTTAACTAGAGTTTTAACCCATACATCTGAGTTGTCCCATAGGAGTCTTGACACATCCTGATCCTTGGTATCGTCAGATGATTCCGCTGTTTCGCAACGCACATAATAATTTCCACCTTGAAGCGGGTACTTGCTAGCGCACATCACGGAAGTTTGTGCGCCAAATATCGGGCGTAACAAGACAACAGATGCGAGTGCGGAACAGATCTGGTTTAGAAGATACCCGATTTTTCCTTTGAACTTTTTAATCTGCGTAAGATTAGTCATAACAGATCCAGGGTGTACCGCTGCCGATTGCAGGTTGTACTTTTTGGCAAACCGTCTCTGGATCTCGAAAGTAAGGTGGATTAGCGCTAGTTTTGACAGTCCATAAGCGTTCCAGGAGTGGTAGTCTCCATCATCGCTAAACATGCTCTTGTTTTTCACTCTGTCGTGCAAATGGGAAGTTACGTTTATGACTCGCGCATCTCCGCTTTCTAGACCATTTTGCTTAAGAATTGGAAGCAATAAACTCGTCAGGTGAAAAGTTCCAAGGAAATTGGTGCGCCAATGAATTTCGAAACCATCTTTTGTCACGGGCGGCTTTTTTTTTGGACTAAGAATATTCTCGTGAATCCCCGCATTATTGATAAGTACGTGTAGTCGGCCGTTGTAATTCTTTTGGTACCACATTACGAAATCATTAACACTGTCAACATCACACAGGTCTAACGGATGGGCTGTAATCTTGTTTTCGTCAGCACCAATGATTCGCAAGTCTTTCCTCAAAGAGCTTTCCATCAATTCAATGTCATGAGTACTGGTGACAACAACTGTAGCTCCCCAGTTTGCAAGGATCTTGGCCGTTTCATAACCAATTGAATTAGGAGAAGCACCTGTCACAATGACGTTCCGACTCGACATGTCAACCTCTTCCGCCATCGGCTTACTGGTAAACAACTGCAGGATATGAGTTACGGATTTTAAGAACGTTTTAGGCATGCTGAAACAACTTTATGTATAAGGTGTGGCCTTGCGTACAACTATATAACATAAATGCGCATCTGGTACTTGCGTGGCTGGTTGCTATGCAACTTATATGGCTTACTCTCGGGAATTAGCGACTAAGGGCTCACTCGCTTCCCACAACTTAGTTCCGTTTTCCTCATCCAGTGCCGTAGAAGACACAGACTTTCGCTGCATTAAATGCAAGTAGATTCCTGTGTTGGTACCAGCTTCTTCTGCACAGCATAAGTAAATTACCGGCCCAATAGCTTCTTCTGGAGATTGAAAAAAATATCTTAGCAACGGGTTAACTATGGGCTTCAAAATCGACGGTGTTTCTCGTGAAATGTTCGTAGCAACGCCTCCAGGACACATTGAGTGAACTGCAACTTCAGTTTTGCCGCCTGTGTTCAGACGGCGCGAGAGTTCAGTCGCAAACGTACACAGAACAAGTTTACTGATGCCGTAATACTTGAAGCCATCTCCGAGCTCATAGTCGGTAAATTCCCCGAAGCGGTCGAAATCGATAGTATGAGAGGACCGATGGGCTTCGGATGAAACGAAGATAATTCGCGGTGTCTTCCCGGCTTGGCTGGATGGACAAATCACGCCGTCTTGCAGCCACCGGTCAATCATGACGCGATTCGACAAGAAATGAACCGCGAACATTGTCTCGTATCCTTGCGGTGTTTTAGTTGCCTTTTGGAGCGCCAGGCCTGCGTTCAAAACCGCAATATCAATTTTGATGTTGCGGTTACTCAGACTATCACAAAGACAGTGTACCGACTGAAGATCCGAGAGGTCTACTTCCATCATTTCTATGTTTTGAGACCCGGACAGTGTCTTTATTTCGTCGCATGTTTCCGTATGACCGGGTCGACAAGCTAAAATCATGTTTGCGCCACGCCTTGCAAGTTCAATGGCCGCGGCTTTGCCCAGTCCGCTGTTCGCTCCGGTTATTAGACAAGTTTTGCCGTCGATACGTACGTGCTTCGGAACAGGGTTTACTTCCGATACCTTGGGTTGCTTCAAATCTCGAATTGCGATGATTATAGCGTCTATGAAGGAACCATCACCCATTTGGTTTGTTTTTCGCTTCATGGTGAGTTTCTCCGCATTGTTTTTCGGTTCTTTGAGGTTACTTGAATTTGCATAGACTATTCGAAAGGAATTTCATGCTTCTCCCGATAAAAGGAGAAATGATCTTCAATAATTTCCTCGCTCAGCCCGAAATCGCTCAAATGGTAGACATGCCTGCCAAAGCGATTTTGCGGATTTCTATTCATAAAGGTTTTGGCTTGCCGCACCGCTTCAGCATCAAAATCGACCCCAGCCTTCAGGTAGATCCGGTGAAGCTGAGCAATCGGATCCTTCATCAGGTCGTAGTACGAAACGTCGACGAATCGGTCGGTATCTGCTCTATCTCGAGACTCGATGGTTAACTCGACCATCCTGCGAGTTTTTCTGGACCAGTGTCTGGCGATTTCCTTTGGGTCCACATGGTCGCTGAATATGCCGCGGTTGTGAGCAACCATACTGCAGAAAGAAGGCATGGTTTTTCTAGGGTCGCGGTGGGTCTGGACGACTATCGCAGTGGGGAAAACTTTAAGAAATACATCCAGATATTCCATGTGATGCGGGGTTTTGAGCACCCAGTTGCTGCTGGGGCGTTGCCAGCACAGAATCTTCAGCACTTTATGGAAATATTCGTAGGTCTGCGTATGGTCCTGCTCCTCAAGCCACCCGGAGTAACTCGGCACGTGCATTATAGCTTCTGGCGCCTGACTCATAAAGTTCAGATCAAGAAGCATTACATCTTCTTCCGGCTCATTATGGTCAATGGGGTGAACTGCCATGAACTGCGGTGACAAATACGAAATCAGTCGTTGTGCGAGGACTGCATGCACATTTCGAGCGATCGTTTCTTTAGCCTTGTTGCTTGGCGGTAACGGGTTGAGTGCTTCCGCGCCTGACACGCCTCGGACATTCGGATGAGAATTCAGCAGCCTGTGCAATATTGTCGTTCCACTGCGCTGCAGTCCCGTGATCAGGATAATCTTCCCCAAATTGATATCATGTATTTCAGGGTGTTGTTTTAGCAGTTCTTCAATTCGCAAGCGATGAACTAATGCGCTTGTAAGTCGAATTTTTTGTATCAGCCTGCCGGTTGGGGTTAGCTCGGCTTCTTCATTAATCGAATTTATGAGAACTTCCAACGCTTCAAAGTGACCGTCGTCACCAAAATCCTCAAGCCTCGTTTTTCGAATCGCGCTGGCGGTGAGCTTTTCAGTATTCAAGGAACTCGACAATCCGAGGCCTCCACTTAGCTTCCCGATGGAATTGAAAATCCTAACGGGAAGAGGACGGTAGGGATTCTCATAGTCTGTAGAAGTCACTAGATTCTTTTTAGCCATCGCAATTTGCTCAACTCAGCAGTTGCCTAAGGTCAGTTAACTTGATCAATCTGGTCTGTGGTTGAGGATGTTCCTTGGCGCGTACCCATCTAAAACACATCGTGCCGGAAGAATGTCCGGCTGTTTGAAGCCAGTTGGGATGACCGGGATTTTCGTGAGCTACCACCAGGCGCACAGAACCGTCATCTTCGTAGCGGGCGAGATGTTTGTTGGTGTGTATCGTGTGATAGCGGTAGTCCAGCGATTCCATCCAGTAATTGTTTAACTGGAAGTTCCAATGTTCGCATTCCGGCGGCATTACTTCTATCAAAAGCGCTTCGTCTTCCGCTACCCTCCAATGACTGTGGTAGTAAACGATATTGGGATCACCCCCGGCAGCCAGCGATACTTCCGGATCAAACATCGGCAGTTCGTTGGTGTGCTTTTGAAAATCACGAGCCCACTTGGCAAACAGCAGCGGTGCGCCTGCCACGAGCATTCCCACAGTTTTCAGTCCTTCGTCGAGCTGTTTCGGCGTCAATGGAGAAGGGAGGCGTTCATCTTCGGAACAGTTGATTCGTTCTATTCGCAACTCTGCTGGAGTTTCTGTTTCGCGATCAAGGAAAGTCTGACGTACCACTAATGTGCCAGTTTCTGGTGTCATGGGAAGCCAGTTCTTACTTTGAGGCTTGCAGCTGAGTATCAGTTCAAAGTACCCGTCTTCGTCAGTTTCTATTTGGTCAGACTCTATATGCCCGGTGGGAGGGAGCCCTCGTCCTTGCCCGTAGTTGCCGGACTGAGTGCCAAAACTTAAGTATGCGATATTGTTGCGCCGCCCTGTGATTTTGTATTCATACTCACCGCTAAGTGCCGCTGTCTGGTAGAAATTATCAGGATTGTCCGCCCCTAGCTTGGTTGTTTCGTTGACTACGCGATGAAGCACGGGTGCTTTCGGGTCTGCATGCTCGATAAATGCCATCAGTCCGGCCCGGGCGATGCGGCTTAAGTACCGATACCCTTCTGCCTGATTAAATGCGTCTTTAGGTGCCTTTGGGAAATTTAAAGCTGCTCCTGCAGCTTTTAAAGTATCGCAGAACTCATCCCAGGACTTCCCGCTGACTACCCGTTGAGCGGCTAAGTCAGTTTCTGTTTTGCCACGCAACTTCCAGATGAAAAGAGATGTCTGTCGAAACAAGGCGAGAAGGCGGATTGCGAATTTTCGCATGGCGTACCTCTAAGCAAGACTGATCTCATCGCTCGTAGATGTGTTTTTTTGTATTTTCCGGCACAGGTTTTGTCCGAAAATAATAATTCGTTTTATCCTGTAATGACTAAATAAATGTATAAGACACACAAAAAATGGCAATTATTTTGCGATAGAGACTGCAGAATGAGAAAAGGATTTTCTCGGAATCTTCAGGAAGATGACGGAAAAGACAGTTAAAATCAGTCTCGCATCGTTGCCCAAAGATGGGATAATAGTATATAATTTCCCAAAATATCCATGTGAATCCTCGGAGGAAAGAAAAATGAAAATAATGTCCTGGCTCGATTCGGAAGATTACTGGTACATGAATTCCCTAAGCGAGCAGAACAAGGAAATAAACTACTACGGCTACGTGATGGAGGTCGGAGACGAGGAAGATTCAAGCAGAATAAGGATCATGGTGGTTGAACTGCAGAGCGTGAAGATGGTGGTGGGATTCATTGTTCCTCTTAGCATGGATTTGAGCGGGCAGATAGACATGGGTTTTATCTGTCAGGAAAGGCCGGATAAGGATGTGCCGTTTTCGTGTACGCTCTCAGGAGAGGTAAAAAACCTTACCTACACCGGAGACGACCTCCAGAAAATAGAGTATGCCGGTCTTTCGCTTGAAAAGTTCTACCAGAACAAGGGAATAAAGTTCTACCTTCTGGACCTTCGCCCGATCTCCGAGCAGAATCAGGACATGCCTTGATCAAGCCTTCCATTTGCGAAGAAATACCGGAGCACTAGTAATATGTCTGAGAAAAACAAGATAGTTCTCGCGTATTCCGGGGGACTTGACACCTCGGTAATCCTGAAGTGGCTTGTAAACGAGTACCACTCCGACGTTATAGCCTATGTGGCTGACATAGGACAGAAAGAGGATTTGCAGGAGGCGGAGCAGAAAGCCTGGGATACCGGTGCGTGCGCGGTATTCATCGAAGACCTGAGAGAGGAGTTCGTCAGGGATTATGTTTTCCCTGCGATAAGCGCAAATGCCGTGTATGAAGGCAGCTATCTCCTAGGCACTTCCATAGCGCGTCCACTTATTGCGAAAAGGCAGATTGAAATAGCCAAGCGCGAGGGAGCCTTCGCAGTTTCCCACGGAGCGACGGGCAAGGGAAACGACCAGGTCCGCTTCGAACTTACCTTCTACGCGCTACACCCCGACATAAAGATCATAGCTCCGTGGCGCGAGTGGGATTTCAAATCGAGAACCGACCTGATAAATTACGCCAGGGAAAACGGAATAGATGTTACGGCGACCGAGAAAAAACCCTACAGCTGTGACCGCAACCTTCTTCACATAAGTTACGAGGGAGGGATTTTGGAGGATCCGTGGGCTGAACCGCCTGAGGATATGTTCGAGATGACGGTTTCTCCAGAGGCGGCCCCCGATCGGCCGGTTTACGTGGAAATCGGGTTTGAAAACGGCATTCCCGTTTCTGTTGACGGAAAGGAGCTTTCTCCTTCGGCCCTTCTTGGCTGCTTAAACGATGTTGCCGGTGCGAACGGCGTCGGGAGGGTAGACATTGTTGAAAACAGGTTCGTCGGTATGAAATCAAGGGGAGTGTACGAGACACCCGGCGGCACTATTCTTCACGTGGCGCACAGGGCTCTTGAGTCGATTACGATGGACAGGGAAGTTATGCGCCTCAGGGATTCCCTGATTCCAAAGATATCGGAACTTATCTACTATGGCTTCTGGTTTTCTCCCGAGATGGAAATGCTGACCGCCGCCGTCCGCCAGAGCCAGAAGGACGTAAGTGGCACAGTAAGGCTTAAGCTTTACAAAGGAAACGTTACAGTCTGTGGAAGAAAGTCTCCGAATTCCCTCTACAGCGAGAACCTGGCGACCTTCGAGGAGGATTCGATTTACGATCAGTCGGACGCTACCGGGTTCATAAGGCTAAATTCACTCCGGCTTTCCGTAAAAAAACTTCTTGAGGGGGAATAGCCCCTTTTGCGGATGAGAACGGATCAATTCGACTACGATCTTCCCAAGCGGCTGATCGCCCAGTATCCGCTTTCAAAGCGCAGTTCCTCAAAACTCCTTGTGGTTGACAGGAAAACGCAGGGTTTTTCCCACGCCAAGTTCTCTGATCTAAGGGACCTGCTCCGCCCCGGCGACCTCATGGTTCTTAACAACACCAGGGTTATTCCCGCAAGGCTTGCGGGACACGTGGAACGAAGGGGAATCGTTGAGTTTCTTCTTACGGAGAGAAAGGATGAAACTCGATGGAAGGTGCTTTTTAAGAATCCGGCCGAGGGTCTTAGGGTCTTCCTTGACGGAGGGGTGTCGGGTGTCCTTGAGAGGGAGCCCGATAAAGGCTGGACGATAAGATTCAGCGAACCCGTCGAGCGGATCATCAGCAGTACGGGACGTATGCCGCTTCCGCCCTACATAGCGAGAGAACCCGAACCGTCGGATAAAAAGACCTATCAGACTGTTTATGCGACCGAGGAGGGAGCGGTCGCCGCTCCGACGGCCGGGCTTCATTTCGACCCGGAACTTATCTCGGACCTTCGCGAAAAGGGCGTTCTGATGAAGTATGTTACTCTGCATGTGGGAGAGGGGACCTTCAGGCCCGTAAAGGAAGAGCTTATCGATAACCACGCAATGCATTCAGAACGCGTCTCGGTTCCACAGGAGACGACAGAGGCGATAAACGAAGCCAAGGCGCGGAAAAGAAGGATTATCTCCGTGGGGACCACGGTTACCAGAGCCCTTGAGTCGGCGGAGGGAACCGTCGGGGAGATGCGGCCTTTTTCCGGGAGGACGGATCTTTTTATAAAACCTCCCTACGAATTCCGGTTTGTAGACGTCCTGATAACCAATTTCCATATGCCTCGCTCGACCCTTCTCATGCTTGTCTCCGCATTCTGCGGCACAAGGGAGCTGGCCCTCGCCGCTTATGAGGAGGCGAAATCGCGCGGTTACAGGTTCTTGAGTTACGGTGACTCGATGATGATAGTGTGAAGGGGGTTTTAACCGTGCGCGGCCTGTGGTTTGATTTTGTACATTATCAGGCGGAATTGTTATACTCTTGGGAAAAATGTTTTTCTTCAATCAATTTTCCCGGAGGAAAATAGCAGATGGCGACAGTAGTTACGGGAGCGACCGGGTTTATAGGATCGCACATAACCAGAAAGCTGGTTGAGAGAGGAGACAGGGTCAAGGTTCTCGTCAGGAAGACGAGCAATACTAAGAACATAGATTCTCTCGACGTTGAGAAGGTCTACGGGGATGTTGGAGACCCGGAATCCCTTAAGGCCGCTTTTTCCGGATGCGACACGCTTTTCCATACGGCTGGATTCGTGTCGTTTAAGAAGTCAGACCACCAGAAAATGCTGGATATAAACGTGCGCGGCGCTTCGAACGTTCTCTCCGCCGCCATGGACGTGGGTGTATCCAAGGTTGTTTTCACAAGCAGCGTAGCAGCCATCGGGGTCGAGCGGGACGGTTCCCCGGTAACCGAATCTACCCAGTACGATCTTTACTCCGAGGGAATAGGATATATGAACTGCAAGTATCTCGCGGAAAGAGAGGCAAAGAGCTTCAGTGAAAAAGGGCTTCCAGTGGTTATAACGAACCCTTCGGTGGTTCTGGGTGCGGGAGACATCTATCTTTCAAGCTCGGGGTCGGTTCTGTGGTTCTGCAAGAAAAGGTTCCCTGGTTACATGGACGGCACCTTTAACGTTGTTGACGTTGAGGACGTAGCGAACGGGCACTTGCTTGCGGAGAAGAACGGAAAGCCCGGAGAGCGCTACATACTCGCAAACGAGAACGTCAATGTGCAAGGTTATTTCGCCCTTCTAGAAGAAATAACCGGCATCTCTGCTCCCAAAATGAAGATTCCCTACGTATTTGCTTACACCACTGCGTTTCTCCTTGAGAGAATCTTGGGGCTAGGATTTCCGAATTATTCCACGCTGGACATCGATTCCATAAAGCTTTCAAGGTTTAACTGGCACGCTGACAATTCAAAGGCTGTAAGGGATCTCGGATTCACGGTGACTCCGATCGAGCAAACCATACGGAAAACCGTTGAGTGGTTCAGGGAAAACGGCTATCTGAAGTAAAAAAGGGAGTAAAGTGGCGGCAAACAGTTTCGGAAGATTTTTCAGAATTACCACCTGGGGGGAGTCCCACGGCCCTGCTATGGGAGTTGTGGTTGACGGCTGTCCCGCGGGGCTTGAGCTTTGCGCCGGGGACATACAGTACGAACTTGACAGAAGGCGTCCGGGTCAGAGCAGGATCACGACCCAGAGAAAGGAAGCCGACGCAATCGAGATACTCTCGGGCGTTTTTGACGGAAAAACCCTCGGAACTCCCATATCCATGATGGTGAGAAACACAGACGCCAAATCGAAATCCTACGAGGACATAAAGGACGTCTACCGTCCCGGCCATGCCGATTTCACCTACGACGAGAAGTACGGGCGCAGGGACCACCGGGGAGGCGGCCGCTCCTCGGCGCGGGAAACAGTCGGAAGGGTAGCCGCAGCCGCAATAGCTAAAAAAATCCTTAATTCCCACGGAGTGACTACCACGGGGTACGTAAAGCAGGTGGGAGACATAGTTGCTCAGGACCTTGATTTTGACCAGATCGAGGAAAATCCTGTCCGCTGTCCCGATCCGCAAGCCGCAGAGAGGATGATCGATCTTATAGAATCGGTTAGAAAGGAGGGAGATTCTGTTGGAGGAACCGTTGAGGTAGTGTCCCAGGGGCTTCCTACGGGACTCGGCGAGCCCGTGTTTAACAAGCTTGATGCGGACCTCGCGCGCGCTCTTATGAGCATAGGGGGGATAAGGGGCTTTGAAATGGGGATGGGTTTCGGGGTCATTGAGAAAAAAGGTTCGCAGGTAAACGATCTTATGTATAAGAAGGAAGACGGGACTCTTGGGTTCAGAACGAACAACTCGGGTGGCCTCTTGGGTGGAATAACAAGCGGGGCGGATCTGGTCGTGAGAATCGCTATAAAACCCACTTCTTCAATATCTCAGGTTCAGGACACCGTGGATAAAGAGGGAGAAAAAACCCAACTGCGGGTGAAGGGGAGGCACGACCCGTGTCTTTGCCCCAGGGCGGTTCCCATAGCGGAGGCCATGGTCAATCTCGTTCTGGTCGATCACCTGCTGGTCTCAAAGCTGTCGACTATCTAAATTTAACTGCCATGTCGGAACTGTTCAGAATTTACGTAGGAGAGGAAGAGATATACTCGGGACACCTGGCCGACATACCCGACTACTACCGTAGCAATCTGGTCGAAGCGATTTCCGAGTGGGGGGAGTGTCTTAGCAAAAGCGGTTTCAGGGAGCTTCTCTATTCCTCTTTACATTGGTATAACCTGAAGACATATTACTGCGGGGATTGCGAAAAAGAACCTGATGAGGGAGGCGTATGCGGGGACTGCGGCGGAGAGGTTTCGGAAACTTTCGTTCACAAAAGGGATCCGGGCATAGACAAGATAATGATGTGCATCGGTTTGATAGACCGCGTGGAGATGGAGGTTCCTTAGTTTTTCAGGCTGTTATGAAATTTCTTGTTAAGGGACACATATATCCGAAGGCCTGGGAAATCGCGAAAAGCGTTAAGAGGCTGAGGGAAGAGCGGAAGAAAGTTAACATAGGAAGCGGGACGATCGGCTATACGGTTTACGAAGTTGATCTTCCGGAGCAAACCGTAAAAACGGGAAACTATCTTACCACTCCCCAGGGAATACGACTCTACCACAACTCGGGCGACTACTACGGGATTGGCTACCTGATCTCGGAAATAGACAACGACCCGCTTGTATCAAAGCATTTTTCCTGAATACAGATACCAGAGGGGAACGAGCCGGACTAATAGATTCCGGGTTTCGAGGATAAAAGCGGCAGGATCAGCTGCTACCTCGTTCGATTCCAGCGTCTGAAGAGCGCAAAGGTGTGGTCCTTTAAGGAAACTTTCCGCCTTTGCTGGGTCAAGCGTCCGGTCGACCTCGCCATACTTTTTGCATGCGACAAGATCAATGTCGGTTCCGAGGCCGATTTCTTGGGCCAAGTTGATGATTGCCTGTGAATCATTTCTGATTTCCTCGGCCATCGGGGCATCGGGGGCAAGCAGCGGGGTGGGCACGTAAAGTCCCCGCCATACGCCTTCCGGCTGAAGACCCAGAAACAGTTGAGCGTCAAGCCTTTTGCGTCCCTCCCTGTAAAAAAGAGCGAGCATATTGTCTTTGTAAGGACTCTGTCCCTTGGCAAAACGCATGTCCCGGTTTATCCGGGTAATCGTTTTGTTGACTGCGGGGCGGATCTCGCAATCTTTGATCACTTTGCGGAGACTGGGACCTATGTCTGCAACAGCCTGGCGTAGCGGGCCAAGCAGGCTCTCCTCGTACCGACCGCGATTTTCTTCAAACCATGCCTTATCGCGCGGACTGGCGAGATCCCTTAAAAAACGGAAGGTTTCTGAGGAGAAGCGCTTCATGTAGGAGTTGTCCGGTTTCGGTCCGCTTGACTTGCGGACGTTACATAGTAACGGTCTCTATGCCGTTCCCAACATTTCCGATACCTTGGCAACTCCTGCTCCGCTTGTAAAGTTGTGTCCAAGAGATCCCAGAATGGATTCAAGGGCCGAAATAAACGCCACCATGTCATTTCGGTCGACATCTCCTATGTGGGATACTCTGAAGATTTTCCCCTTGGCGTGATCTTGTCCGCCTGCGACGGTCATACCGAATTTCGCTTGAAGCTCGGAAATGATTTTTCCTGCTCCTATTTCCTCTGGTGCCACTCCTACGGTAAGGGCCGGGCTTGGCGCGTCGGGGGTGAAAAGATCTATGTCGATTGCTCGGAGTGCCTCGCGGGTCGCAAGCGACATCAGCTCGCGTTTTCTATAAATGTTTTCCATTCCCTCTTCCATAAATCCTTCTATAACCTTGCCAAGGCCGACTACGAGTGTGACGGCCGGGGTCCAGGGTGTCGTGTTTTTCTGGGCGCTTTTCTGATAGTCGGCAAAGTTGAGATAGAACTTCGGGAGGTCCGAGGTCTTGTTGAATTCCCAGGCTTTCTCACTCATCGTTGCGAATGAAAGCCCCGGAGGGAGCATGAAAGCCTTCTGCGAACCGCCCACGAGAACATCTATTCCGAGTTCGTCAAACGGAAGGGGGAATACCCCGACGGCGGTTATGCCGTCAACTATCAACAGCACGTCATCTCTTTTCGAGGTAATAGCCGCGACTTGGTCGGTTGGATGCTTGACTCCGGTGGAGGTCTCGCTCGCCTGCATCAGAACCGCCCTTATCGAGGGATCGCTGTCGAGTTTTTCCTCTATGATTGCAGGTGAAACCGCCTCGCCCCAAGCAACTTCTATCTCGTCCACTTCGAGTCCGTAGGCCCTCGCGATCTTTCCCCATCTCTCCCCGAACTTTCCGCCGTTTACCGTGATTACCTTATCGCCCGCGCGAAGGGTGTTCACGACCGCTCCTTCCATGGCGCCGGTTCCCGAAGCCGCCAGTACGAAAACTTCGGTTTCGGTCTGAAAAATATGTTTCAATCCCTCTCTTGTCCGCTCGAATATAGCTTCGAACTCCTTGGTTCTGTGGTGAATGAGCGGTCTTGCCATCTCAACCATTATTTCGCTTGGGACCGCCACGGGGCCCGGGGTCAGCAGCAATCTTTTCATTTGGTGTTTCTCCTCACATCATTAAGGGATTAAATCAAAGCGGATAAAATACCTACAAACCTGCAGTGTTTCAATTGATCCGCACTTCGTTTTTTTGAATTCGCAGGTTATTTGCGTACTATCTTTCGGTGCGTTCTAAGGAGGTATCTTAGATGAAAGAAGAACTGCGTGGTCTTGTAGAAGACCTCAGAAGCAGAATCCACAGGACAGGAGACTGTCTTTGACCTGCCTTCCAAGGCTAACAGACTCAAAGAACTTGAAGAAATTACCTCAGGTCCCGATTTCTGGGACAATTCTGAACTAGCGCGCAAGACGCTTCAGGAGCAGTCCGAAATCAAGGACCGTATTTCGGGATACGAGAAGCTCCGCTCCGACATGGAGGACGCGGCGTGTCTTTTCGAACTTGCGGTCGGTGAAGACGATCAGGATTCGATAGAAGAGGCGCGTAGCATGCTTGCGTCCGTAGAAGCCAGGCTTGCCGAACTTGAGTTCACCCGGATTCTTGGTGGTCCTGACGACGCTCGAAACGCCATAGTATCGGTAAACGCCGGTGCGGGAGGCACGGAGGCTCAGGACTGGGCTGAGATGCTTCTTCGCATGTACCTTCGGTACGCGGAGAGAAAGGGATTTTCAGCGAAACTGCTTGAGACTCAGGACGGAGAAGAAGCCGGCATAAAGAGCGCCACTATTCTTGCCCAAGGGGGATTTGCCTTCGGTTATCTCAAGGCGGAGACCGGGGTTCACAGGCTGGTGAGAATATCCCCGTTTGACTCGAACAAAAGGAGACACACTTCGTTCGCCTCGGTTTTTGTTTCTCCCGAGATAGATGATTCAATAGAGGTGAACATAGAGGACAAGGACCTCAGGATTGACACTTACCGTGCGAGTGGAAAGGGCGGACAGCATGTTAACAAGACGGATTCTGCGGTCCGCATCACCCACCTGCCCACCGGAGTTGCGGTCAGTTGCCAGAACGAGAGGTCACAGCGCCAGAACAAGGAAAGTGCCATGAAGATACTCAAGGCGAGGCTCTACGAACTGCGAAGGATGGAGGAAAAACAAAAAGAAGAGGAGTTCAATTCTTCGAAAAAGGAAATCGGCTGGGGAAGCCAGATAAGATCGTATGTCATGCATCCCTATCGCATGGTGAAGGATCACCGCACCAATTTCGAGGCCTCGGGGGTTGATGTGGATGCGGTACTTGACGGGAGGATAGATGGTTTTATAGAATCGTATC
The DNA here is from genome assembly GCA_965207685.1 of Thermodesulfobacteriota bacterium. Taxonomy (GTDB): domain Bacteria; phylum Desulfobacterota_D; class UBA1144; order Nemesobacterales; family Nemesobacteraceae; genus Nemesobacter. Next base: position 1,553,454 of record OZ242294.1, read on the forward strand.
TTTTGCATGACGCGACCGAGAATTCAGGGGAGGAAGCAACTTGAAGTTCGGTATAACGGGTAAGAAGGGTAGCGCGGAAGTCTACGAAATCGCCAAGCGACTGTGCGGGTGGCTTCGGGAAAGAAACATAGAGTTTTTCGTTGAGGAGAGGCTCGGACGGAGTATAGATGCGGAAAACCTGCTTGCGGAACAGGACCTGGCTGAGGCCGTTGACATAATAGTCGTGTTCGGTGGCGACGGTTCCTTTATCTGGGTTTCCCGCATGGTGCAGGGAAACGATGTTCCAATACTCGGCTGCAATCTTGGCGGACTCGGGTTTCTCACGGAATTTACCGTGAATGAATTTTTTCCGATGATGGAAAAAGTGCTCGCCGGAGATTACGAGATCGAGAGAAGGGACATGATATCGTGCTGCGTAGTCAGGAAGGACGGAGAGCGGGAAGAATTCACGGTACTAAACGACGTAGTTATAAACAACGGTCCGATTTCCAAGGTTGTGGACCTCTCCATATATATAAACGAAAAATATGTTACGACTTTTAAGGCTGACGGAATCATCTTCGCAACCCCTACCGGCTCAACCGCCTATTCTCTTTCTGCGGGCGGACCGATAATTTTTCCCACATTGCCTGTGATAACAGTCACTCCAATATGTCCGCATATTCTTACCAACAGGCCTATCGTGGTGCCCAACACGAAGAAGATAAGGACGAGGGTGCTTACCGACATACAGAACACCTATCTCACACTCGACGGTCAGGTGGGAGTACCTCTTTATCTCGGCGACGAGGTTGTTCTTGAAGGTTCGGAGAGTTATGTGAATATCATAAAATCTCCTTTCAGGGATTATTTCAACATTCTGAAGACAAAGCTTATGTGGAGCGGGAGATACGAAAATTCCGGAAATTATAGCGACAATTAGACAGCCAAGTACAATATAGCAATGATAAGAACTTACAAGTGCCGTGCCAAGCTGACAAGGTCGGGGCATGAGGCATTATTTCGGGTATTCGGGATGTGCGCCACACTTTACAACGCCTGTCTTGAGGAGCGCATTGACTGCTACAATAAGACGGGCGAATCCCGCTCATATTATGATCAGTGCAAAGCACTAACCGAAGTGAGGGCGGATGATCCAGAGTATGCCAGTATCAGCGTTCAGGTATTCCGTGGCGTTGTGGGTCGGATAGACGAGGCGTACAAGTCGTTTTTCCGAAGAGTGAAGATCAAAGACAAAGCTGGTTTCCCTCGATTCAAGAGTTCTAGGCGTTGGAGGACAATAGAGATAAACGACCAGTGCTGGCATATGCTGAAGCGTGAGGGGCAGAAGCTGGTTCTCAAGGTAAAGGGGCTTCCCCGCATTGAAGTGAAGACGGAGCGGGAACTACCACCGAACGCATTGCTGAAAGCGATACGGATTACAAGAAAACCTTCGCGCACGGAAGTTGCGTTATCGTATGAGTTGCCAACTCCCGAGGCAAAACCAGTCGGCAAGCCCATTGGGATAGACATGGGGATATCGAAGCGTCTTACCTTAAGCAACGGGGAGACCGTGAAGAAGCGGGAGATGGACAGGCGAAGGTTAATACGACTGCAGCGTTCTGTGTCTCGTAAAAAGAAGGGAAGCAACAACAGGCGTAAAGCCGTATCTCTGCTGGCCAAGGAATGGCAGAGACTTACGGACAAAGAGAGGAACTATCTCCACAGGCTGACTTCGGAGATAGTAAGAATGTATGATTTTATAGCGGTAGAGAAGCTTGAAACGAAAAAGATGCTTGCCAACAGGCAGTTGGCGAAAAGCATACAGGAGCAGACTTGGGGGAAATTCGCTGCGCTGCTTAACGAGAAGGCTGAAAGTGCTGGCGTTACGGCAGTAGCAGTAGACCCCGAGGGGACTTCGCAGCAATGCTCAAGTTGCGGAGCGGAAGTCAAGAAAAACCTGTCTACAAGAGTTCACAGGTGTAATTGTGGACTTGTGTTGGACAGAGACATAAATGCGGCAATAAATATCCTTCATCGAGGCATCTCGATTGCGGGTGGGAAACTCAAGCAGTCCCGCATGGCCGGAAGGATGAGAAAGAAGCAAGACAGTAGTCTTGTTCGGCCAAGAACAGTAGAGGTAACTGTCTAGTTATGGCTACAAGTTCCAAAATTCCGAGTGAGGAGAAGTTAATTCATGACTGGGTAATAAGTCAGGTGGAGCATAAGTACTCCTCGCTTTATAATGAGATACACACTAACCCCGGTGAAGAGCAACTCTGTGAGTTCGAGGGGTTTTTCCCCGATGTAATCCTCGGTTCATACGGGCAGGTCGTGCAGATTATTGAGGTCGAGACCGAAGCCACTATCGACGAGAAAAGAAGCGAGTACTGGAAAGCGCTCTCGGAACTTTCGGTCCAGCTTATCCTGCTTGTCCCCGCAAAGTCAAAGACTCACGTTACAGATCTTTGCTGGAAATGCGGACTCGCCGGCAAAGTGAAAATAGGAACTTTCGAGGTCTCAATCAGGATATAGGGAGCTTCCGGGTGTTCCCATGAACTGTCCTTCCCGAAGATCTTTTTTGCCCCGCTTGAATTCAGAGGCGTTCATTTTTCTCCCGCCTTCGATCTGAAGGGAAAGTATCTGCAAGATCCCATTGCCCGTTGCGACGTCCAGGCTTTCACCCTCGAGCGATACTATTTCTCCAGGGTTTCCCTGCCCCAGGCCCGCAAGGGCCCTTAATATCTTAAGGTTTTTTCCCCCGAGTGTTGTGTGGGCGGACGGCCACGGAGTCATCGCCCTTACCAGGTTTTTTATCTCCTCTGCGTTCCGCCTCCAGTCCACCCGGCCGTCTTTTCTCGAGAGAAGAGGTGCGTAGGTGGCCGCGGCCGGATCCTGCTTTACGGGAGATATTTCATTTTTTGCGATGCGGTCGATCGTTTCCAAAAGAAGCTCCGCTCCCTCAATCGAGAGTCTTTTTGAAAGTTCCTCGGCGGTTTCCTCATCCCCTATCCATACCTCCCTCTGAGCGAGAATGTCTCCTGTGTCCAATTCCTCGTCAATCTGCATGATCGTAACTCCCGTTTTTTTCTCTCCCCTTGCTATGGCCCAGTTAATTGGGGCTGCCCCCCTGTAGCTGGGAAGCAGCGATGCGTGAAGGTTTACGCAACCGAGAGGGGGTGAGTCGAGCACTGTGGTGGGAAGTATCCTTCCGTAGGCCGCAACTGCTATCATATCGGGAGAAAGGGATTTCAGTGTCTCTTCGAACTCAGGTGTTTTTAAGTCGTGGGGCTGAAAAACGGGCACTCTGCGCTCAGTGGCAACTTTTTTTGTTTCCGGCCATACGGGTTTTCGACTTCTCCCCTTGGGTCTGTCCGGCCTCGAGAGAAGTGCTATTACCTCATGGGAGGAGTCGCAAAGCGCTTCGAGCGATGGTACGGCAAATTGTGGTGTTCCGGCGAAGAGGATTCTCATTTTTTCGTGTTTTTAAAGGAAGCGATTGCTTCAGTCTCCATTTTCTTTTCTGTGTCCGCACGCGATTTTTGTTCTAAGCGGTTTTTTTCGTTGCACACCGTGCACATTTTTTAGGCATGCTTTGCAGGCTCTAAGTCTACTTGAAAATCCCGCACCGTTGGGGGTTTATTTTTTTCTAATTATTTCAAAGAGTTAGAACAAACACTTCCTGTCTTCTGGTTTTATGGCCCCTTAATTGCAAAAGGTATTGAGAAGAAAATTGTCCAAACATGGAGGAGTTGGTTATGAATATCGCAGATTTTTTAAGAAAACCCTTCGGATGCAGCCGCGTGCTGTTTCTTTCGGTTTTTGCTTTTGTTGTTCTGGGGGGCTATTCAGCTTTTGCGTCAGAAGGTGCAGCACATTCCGTTTTTGTGGCGAACAACGTGTGGATGCTGCTTGCGACTTTTCTTGTTTTTATAATGCATCTTGGATTTGCCACTCTTGAGACCGGACTTACCAGATCGAAGAACACGGTAAACATACTGTTTAAAAACACGTTTATCATCTCGGCGGGTATTCTCACTTACGCCCTTATGGGCTTTAACCTTATGTACCCGGGGGATTTCATAGGTGGTGGCATCTTCGGGTTTGCCGGTTTCGGCATTTCTTCGCCGGCTGGGGCTGAGGGGCTCATAGAGTATGCAGACGGTGGCTACACCTACTACACAGATTTCATATTCCAGGCGATGTTTGCCGCGACGGCGGCCACCATTGTCTCTGGAGCGGTTGCCGAGCGTATAAAGCTCTCAAGCTTCCTTATCTTCGCCACCATATTCGTTGCGATTGTATATCCCATAGCGGGATCCTGGAAGTGGGGTGGCGGATGGCTTGATCAGATGGGTTTTTACGATTTCGCCGGTTCTACGCTCGTTCACAGTGTAGGAGGATGGGGAGGACTTGTCGGGGCATATCTTCTCGGCCCGCGTATAGGGAAATATCTTGCCTCGGGAGCGATGAGGCCGATTCCGGGTCACTCTCTTCCGCTTCTTGCAATCGGAGTGTTTCTGCTCTGGATGGGATGGTTCGGTTTTAACGGCGGTTCGGTGCTGAGTGCGGATCCGGAACTTATTTCACTGGTCATAGTCACGACTTCGCTTGCGGCGGCTGCGGGCGTTTTGGGAGCGGCCTTCACGTCGTGGGGAATTTTTAAGTTTCCTGATCTCTCCATGGCCTTAAACGGTGTGCTTGCTGGTCTTGTGGGGATCACAGCCGGAGCCGACGTGGTTACTCCCGGAGAGGCGGTAATCATAGGACTTGTCGCCGGAATAATAGTGGTTTTCGCGGTCAGTTTCTTCGACAAGATAAGGATAGATGACCCGGTAGGTGCGATTTCAGTTCACCTGGTCTGCGGTATATGGGGAACGCTTGCCGTGGGAATTTTCGGAGGACCCGATTTCAGTTTTATGGTCCAGCTTATCGGGGTTCTGGCATACGGTGTCTTCACGGTCGTCTGCGCCTTCATCATTTTCTACGTCATAAAGATGGCTATAGGCATAAGAGTGACCGAGGAAGAGGAGAGAAGAGGACTCGATATAACCGAGCACGGAATGGAGTCCTATCCGGACTTTCAGGCCGCATCGGGGATTTTATAGCATGAGAACAGGAAAAAAGAAAATAATAACTCTACAGGAGGAGAAAAAATGAGAAGTGTAGTCTCTAAACTTTCATTGATGATGATCGCGGCGGCTTTGCTGCTCGGGACCCAGTTTGTGGCCCCGAGGGCAAACGCTGTTGATATCGGAGAGTCGATCGGGCTCGGCGTCTCGCTTGACACGACCTATCAGTACGTTTCGAACGGGGAAGTCGGAGAGGGTATTGCCGAGAGAGGGCTTTATCCCGAACACAACGATTTCTCGATAGATGCCATCACCCTTTCGCTTGAAAAGGTTCCGACCGTTGGCGAGGGAGTAATGGATCAGGTGGGTTTCAGGGCGGATGTTCTTTTCGGCGAGCAGTCTGAGCGTCTTGGCTTCGGTTTTAACAGCGACGGCGACGGCGCGGTAAGTCCTTATCAGGCTTACATAAATGTGCTTATTCCCGGGGGCGGAAGCGCTCTTAACATCTACGCGGGTCAGTTCACCACGCTTGCTGGCTGGGAGCTCATAGAGGCCAAGGACAACACCAACATAACGAGATCCCTGCTTTTCTACAGGATCCCGTTTGCGCACAGCGGTGTTCGGGCCACCTTCAGTGCCGGATCGCTTGATTTCGCTCTCGGCTTAAGCAACGACTGGGACGCGGTTGATGATGTGGATGACGGCAAGACGTTTGAATCGCAGATCGCGCTTAATCTCCCGAACGACGGCTGGCTCGGTGTTACCGGGTACTTCGGCGATACGGATGGAGATACCAGGACCCTTGTCACGGTTGTTGGGACCTTCACCATCATGGAGAAGGTCACCTTGATAGGCGATTTCGAGTATACGTCGCATGATGCGGGAGGAGACCGCTGGGGTGTTGCAGGTTACGCGATAGTAAGTCTTGCGGACTCCATGTCACTTGCTCTCAGGGGTGAGTACGTTGATGAGTCGGAAAGAGTCGATACTCCAGACCTTGAGCTTTACGAGTTTACCTCGACGCTCATATTGACTCCTTTCGAGTCCGTGGGGAATTTCGAGACGAGGCTTGAGTACAGGTACGACATGGCGGACGGCGACGACGCTTATTTTGCCGGCGAAGATGATCAGCACGGCTTTGCCGTACAGCTTCTTTACTGGCTTGACGTATAGATAGAGGAAACTAAAACACAACGCAGAAGAAAAAACCATCTCTCCATACCTCTTTTTTCTGTATTCAGGGGGGTCTCGGTTCTTTAGAAAAGGGCCGGGCCCCCTTTTGTTTATGAACGAGGAAGTTTCGTTTCTTGAAAGAAAATATTTTCTTCGGGTAGAATTAAAGCCCGTTTGTTTCTGCCCGGATAGCTCAGTTGGTAGAGCAGAGGACTGAAAATCCTCGTGTCGGTGGTTCGATTCCGCCTCCGGGCACATCATTTTGAGGAGCTTTTGCGGGAGAAGCGGAATCTTTCCTTTTCTCTGCCTAAGCTAGGTGGTTTATGCTGAAGACGCTTAATCGGACGGCTGGTGCTCTAGTTACTATCGCGGCTCTCGCGGCTTGCGCTTTTATCCTGTCATGTTCTTCCGAGGCCCAGACAAACCCATGTCCGAACGGTACCGAGGCTTATACCGAATACAGGCTTTTTTTCGGGCGTGGGGACGACTCGGCACAGGTTGTGAGCGATGATGCTTGGGCAGAATTCCTCGAAGACACGGTTACTGTTCAGTTCCCAGCCGGCCTTACCGTTCTGGATGCCCGTGGACAGTATACAGACTCCGCCGGAACACTGATAAAGGAAGATACGAAGGTGCTTATAATTCTCGTCTCGCCGGATTCCGATTCCGCTCCCAAGATAGACACAATTATTGATGAATACAAACAAAGGTTCACCCAGGAAGCGGTGCTGCGCCAAGTAGTGGATACCTGTGCATCGTTCTGACCCTTTCGCCCTATTCTCGCTTTACCCCCTTATTCTCTTTCCTTTGTTTTAACTTCTGTAACTAAGGTTGGTCTGACTCGATTGTTTTGTTATGTACATTAGGTTAAAATTAGGGAACATAGGACTATTTTATTCTCGGAGGAGGTTTGAATGAAGTTCGGAGATTATCTAAAGAGGATAAGGAAGAGAAAAAAGATTACACAGGAGAACCTCGCTCGATCTCTTGAAGTTTCGAGCGTGTATATACATCAGCTTGAAACCGGAAAGGTTGATGCGCCCTCTTTTGACCGCTGTCAGCAGATATCTTCAATCTTGGGGGTGAAGGTTGAGGAAATCTGGAGCGTCTCAAGGACGGAGAGACTCAAAAGATTCATCGAAAAAGAAGCCATATCTGAGCAGGAACTCGAGGTTCTCACAAACGAGGAGAAGATGCTCCTTAAGCTTTACAGAAGCCTTGACGGAGAAATAAAAAAGGATTTTGCTGGAATGGTATTCATGCTTCTCCGACATTCCCAAGACAAAAATCTACGCAAAATACTTGAAGAGTTTGTAAAATGCGCCTGAACCAGAAGTTTGGACTGCTGTTCAAAATATCAATGGTTGAGCTGGGCATCATAGCCCTTATAGGTGTGGTGTTCTATTTTCAGTTTGATAACGCCAAAAAAGACTTTGTCACCAGGACCAAAGCCATAGCCGAGACTATAGGCGACCAGGCGAGCAGTTTCTATCAGGATCACGGAGAGGCTTCTACGAGCGACGAGTTTTATCTCTTTCTTGACGAGAGGCTGGGCAGGGAGAAGCTGTTTAACACCTTCGGGGTCTCTCCCAAGTTTTTCAGCGTCACCTTTATGAAACAGCCGGACAACGAAATGGCTTCCGGGCATTTCTTGGAAGATACCTATCCGCCCGAAGGATACTCGGTTGAAAAATACGCGGGAAAGATTTCTGTTTCCGTTCCGTTTCTCTCTCCTCAGGTCGATGGGCCACTCGGCATAGTTAAGATCGATTCCGATACGAAAACGTTGATGAAAAAGGTTTTCGCCGACAACTTTCTGCTTTATGTAGCCATTTTGGTGGTGCTCAACAACCAAGCCTTCATTCTTAATCTGTTCCTTAGAAGGAGAAAAGAGGAGATACCTTTTAGCGAGGGTTATCTCAAAGAACATTCCATAAGTGCACTTAAGCTGATGCACAAGGTGCTTGGAGACATAATAGAAGACCATGCTTCTGAAGATAAAAAGACTGCGGAAAAGAAAACCGCGGACACGGCGAACGTAATTTCGATTTCAAACGCGGGGACTAAACTGGAGAAATGAAAAAAAGCTTTCTGATCACGTCATTATTCATCCTTGCGGCCTTTATTCTTACGGCCTGCACCGCGGAGGAATCCGCCGTCGAGCTCGACGGACCGGTTCTCGAGACCGAGAACTTTGACGGAAGCGTGGATTTTAACGGCGCCGTGGTGAACACGGCGAATTTCCCGGTGCAGTCGGTTTACGTCGTTATATTCATAAAGGATTCGGATGGAAATGCCCTTGCCGCGACTTCCGCGCTTGTTGAGGAAGGGGATAGACTTGATCCGGCGGAAAGTTTCTTCTTCACGGCCAGTTTCGATGACCTTCCCCCGGAAGCCCATTCCAGAGAAGTACAAATATATTACGATCTTGTGGAAGAGTAATTTCCAATTCCCGCTTCGTTGATCTCTCCGTTTAAAAATTTGGCTTTCAGTAAACTTCGCCGCCCGGATTCGTTCCTTGAGGGAAGAGATGCCATGGTTGGGATAGATATAGGTTCAAGTTCCGTTAAGGTTGTGGAGCTTTCCTACGGAGGTGGAATTTACCGGCTTGAGAACATGGGAGAGGCCATGCTTCCGAGCGATGCCATAATTCGCAAATCGATTTCAAGGGATGACGTAGTTTCGGGGGTTATATCAAGTCTCGTTTCCAAGCTCGGTATAAAAACGAAAAAGGCGGTTATAGGGGTTTCCGGCGAAGCCGTTGCTTTAGAAATCGTCAATGTTCCCAGAATGTTTCTCGGAGAGGACATGGAAAAACTTGTTCCGGATCTTGTGAGAACCAGTCTTCGCAGAAACGTTGGCGGGGTTAATTACAGCTACACTCCGCTTTTCCGGCGCAATGGAAAATCCGAGGAGACCCAGGTGCTGATCGCGGCGGTTTCGAAAAAAACGGCACAGGAATATAAAAGTTCGCTTTTCTCGGCGGGCCTCCGCGCTCGGGTAATTGATATTGACGCCATGGCTCTTTCAAACGTCTACTCAGTTTTTTGCCGAGGTCGCGGTCAAAAGGTGGCGCTTGTGAACATCGGAGCGTCAGGGACTAACTTAAGCATTTTGGACGGCACAGTGCCTTTTGTGCTGAAGGATATTCCGCTTGGAGGGCAATGGATTACGCTTGGTTTGATGGAGAAATTCAAAATTACCTATGAAGAGGCGGAGAGAATCAAGTTCAGCATTAAGGGCTATGGCAGATATGACGAGATAGAGAGTGTTTTCGCTGATTTCGTTGCTCGTGCCACAGATGAGATAAAGACGGTTCTTGACGAAGCTGGAGAGGTAATCGACCGAATAATTCTCTCTGGGGGATCTTCAAGGATAGCAACTCTCGTCGATGCACTTGGAGAGGCCACCGGGGTTCCGGTCGAGATTTGTAATCCTTTTCGGAATATTACTGTTCCGGATTCACGTTTTGATCCTGAATACATTGAGCATCTGGCCCCGAAGATGGCGGTTGCTGCGGGGCTTGCGCTCAGGGGTTTGTGAATAGAAGAAAAAACTGGTAAGAAATTCCGCGTACCGGATTAGTTTCTTGAAGGTATAAGGTGGACTATCAGAGAGACCGCAAGCGCTACCGCGCCGACTACCGAGAGAACCTTAAAGTAAAAAGACCAGTCGAGTGAGAATTTGAGGGAGATTCCGAAACCTACTATAAAAAGAACAAGCGCGGTTATGAGAATTCCTCCGAGAATGTTTGTTCTAAGCATAAAAAACTCCAGAAAGCAGAATTAATAAAAAACGGCACTATTGTATACAAGACCCCGTAAATTTCAATCCTTAAAACAGGAAGTTCCCCGCGGCTGGAAAGCCGGGTTTATATCATGACAAGCAAAAGAGAATTGCGGATACTAAAACTGCTCAGCGAAAAAGAGGGAAAAAGTCTCTCCGAGGGCAATATTCTCAGAGGGCTTGATGTGCCCGAGAGAAAAAGAGAAAAGCTCCGGGTTATGCTGAAGAGGATGGTCCTTGAGGGAAAGCTCAAAAGGACCTCCAAGGGTCGCTACCGTCTTCGAAAAGGTTGGAAAAAGAGTGCCGGGAAAGACGGTCGGCATCTGAATTTCCCTCTTAATGGGAACCGCAAGAAAATCGTTCCAAACGGTCTCTCAAACGGTGGTTCCCCAAGGGCTCTGGCCGACTTGAGAGAGACCCCGAGGGGATTTGTTGCCTGTCCCAGAAAAGCGGAACTTTCCGAATATGAGGTTGAAACCGGAGGGTGGAAAAAGAGTTTTTCCGACGGGGAACTCGTAGTCATAGAGATTAAGCCGGGGAAACAGTCGGCGAGAGTGACCGAGCGCTTGGGGATATCCGGAGAAATTGAAACTGAGAAAAAGGGGATCATCTCCGAGTATGGTCTTGCGAAGGGTTTTTCGCGCAACGTAACGAAAGAGGTCGGGAACCTAAGCGCGGAGTTATCAAACGGGGACCTTTCTTCTAGGGTGAATCTTGAAAAAGAGACTATTTTCACCATAGACGGGGATGACGCAAAGGATTTTGACGATGCTGTGGGCATAACAAAAATCCGCAAGGGGTACAGACTCCGGGTAAGCATTGCGGACGTTTCTCATTACGTGGTTTGCGGAAGCGCGTGCGACGAGGAGGCAGCCCGCAGGGCCACTAGCACCTATCTCTCGGACAGGGTAATTCCAATGCTTCCCAAGAAACTTTCAAACGATCTTTGCAGCCTGCGCCCCGGAAGAAGACGGCTTACCAAGACGGTTGAGATGGATTTCGATTTCTTGGGAAGGCTCAGGGATTCTAGGATATATAACAGCGTGATAAAAAGCTGCGCGAGGCTTACATACTCCGAAGCCGCGGCCGTTTTGGAAGGAAACGGCACTGCTTTGTCCTCCCGTGGCAAAAACATCGTTTCTTCCCTGCTTTTGATGAAAGAGCTTTACTGCAAGCTAAGGGAGCTTAGGATTGGCAAAGGCGGTCTTGACTTTGATTTTCCCGAAGCCGTGCTGCTTCGCGATTCCACGGGAGAGGTGAGCGACGTTGACAGGCTTAAGCGGAATGTTGCCCATGAAGTAATAGAAGAGTTCATGATCATGGCCAACTCTGTTGTCGCGGAGTTTATTTTCAGAAACGGTTTCGAATCGATTTACAGGATTCACGAACCCCCGGATCCGGATTCCATAGAACAACTGCGCGAGAGCCTTCTCAAAATAGGCATCAAGGCCAACCTCGGAGGACGGGTTAAGCAGCAGGAAATCCAGGCGGTGATGAAAGCAGCTTCAGGGAGAAAGGATCGGGAGCAGATAAATTTTATGATTCTGCGCGCGCTAAAAAAAGCTGTTTACTCAACAAAACATGTTCCCCACTTCGGTCTCGCTATAGACGATTACACCCACTTCACTTCCCCCATAAGAAGGTATCCAGACCTTGTTGTTCACAGGATTATCGACGAAATACTGCAGAAAAGAACCCCTTCGTACGACTCCGCCCATCTCAAGCGGATAGCCGAACGCTGCTCGATTCTGGAGAAAACGGCCGAGGATGCGGAGCGCCAGTTTATGAACCTTGAAACGGCGAATTTCATGAAAACCCGCGTGGGTGACCTGTTTCACGGAAAAATACTGAGCATCCACCCCTTCGGGGTTTTCATAGAAATAGAAGAGCACTTCGTCGAGGGGCTCATCCCCGAGCACTTTTACAAGATCAGGGGCAGGAAAAGGAAGTGGTTCGAACTCGGAGAGGAAGTTCGCGTGAAGCTTGTATCAGCGGACATAGAGAGAAGAAGGCTTACTTTCAATCTAGCACCCTGACCGTTTTTCCCCGCATTCTAAAAGGACAACCCCAGGCGGGATCCACTCAGATTAGAAGCGATTATAAACAAGAACTAAAGGAAACAACCTATGAAAAGATTATTCGCCATTAAATTTGCAAGCATTATTGTCTCTATTTTTCTAATTTCATCAGCAGGCACAGCAGTTGAACCCAAATCCAAAGTTGTTTTAAAATCTGATATCAAATGGAACCCTCTTAACCCCGCACGTGGAGATAAGAGTCCTCAGGCAGGAGCGCTTTGGGGAGACCGTACAGGCTCTGGCCCATCAGGCTTCCTTGTGAAGTTTGCTGATGGATTTGAATCGCCTGCACATATTCATAATGTCACCTATCGAGGTGTGGTTATAAGTGGTCTTGTTCATAATGATGACCCTGTCGCGAACAATATGTGGTTGCCCGCGGGCTCTTTTTGGATTCAGCCCGCAGGAGAGGCTCATGTAACTGCGGCTAAAGGGCAAGAAAACATCGCATACGTTGAGATTGATAGCGGACCATACCTTGTAAAACCGCAAAGCGAGGCATTTGATAATGGTGAGCACCCTGTTAATGTTGATAAATCCAACCTTGTTTGGCTAGACGCATCAGACATTCAGTGGATTGACCATGATGGCATAGAAATAGCATTTTTATGGGGTAGCCTACACCATGGAAAATTAAACGGCTCTCTTGTTAAAATCCCGGCTGGCGCGAGCAGTCGAATTGCTAGCAAGGGGTCAGTGTTTCATGGAATTATTATTCAAGGTCGCCCTTATTATGGCAACTCTACCCTAGGAGCTGGTAGTTACTTTGGTTCGGAAAGTGCTTCGGGATATGTGATTACTTCAGACACAAAACAAGAAACCATCGTTTACATCCGAACCGATGGAAAACTAGAAATAAAATAGTTGTTGTTTCATAGAGTAAAAGGAAGTCCGGGGGACGCTAGGGGATACCTGGGGAAATTGAAACTGAAAAAAGGGGATCATCCCCGAGCACTTTTACAAGATCAGGGCTAGCATCCTGACCGTCTTTTTCAGTTAATGGTATCCGGCAAACGGTAGCTTGTGCTTCGTCCGCCGCCAGGGTTCTGAATAAAAATGCCGCGTGACTTTAAGTGCTGAATGTCCCGTAATGCTGTATCTGTGGAGCACTTGGCCAGTTTTGCATACTTTGAGGTGTTCATATGCCCTCTAAAATCATGCTCCAGCATACGATTAATAATCAGACGCTGACGTTTATTGACAGGTTGCCGATTAATCTTCTCCCACAGTTGTGCTTTAAATAACACGGCGCTCAGCGTGTCTTCGGCACTGGCAATTGCGCGACCAAGGCAATCCAGAAACCATTCAAGCCAACCCGTTACCTCCGGCGTGCCGCGTTGCTGCTTTTCCAACTGGTCGTAATAATCCTTGCGCTCAGATTCAAATTGCGATGAAAGGCTGTAAAAGCGGTCTCCCGTGCCGTCAGCACGCGCCAGGTCCATATCGGCAATCGCTCTTGCAATACGTCCATTACCGTCTTCAAATGGATGAATTGTCACAAACCACAGATGAGCGATACCGGCTTTGAGAACCGGGTCGACATCGTTTTTGTCGTCAAACCATGTTAGGAACTTTCTCATCTCGTCCTCGAGCCGGTCAGCATCTGGAGCTTGGAAATGAACTTTTTCATGTCCTATGGGACCTGAAACCACTTGCATGGGACCGGATTCGACGGAGCGCCAGCCGCCAACTGTGATGCGACGCATGCCGCTGCGGCCAGTCGGAAATAGTGCCGCATGCCAGTCAAACAATCTGTCTTTTGTTAAAGGCTCGGTAGATTGCTGGGTCGCATCCAGCATCATTTCAACAATACCCTCAACATCTTGGTTCACTGACGTAGTGTCGGCGATATCAAGGCCTAGCCGGCGAGCGATTGATGAGCGAACCTCTTGCGGGTTCAGATTTTCTCCCTCGATGGCTGATGATTTAACGACATCGCTTGTCAGTGTTCCGAGACTTGCTTCTTGCTTGAGTTCGAAACCTAATCCTTCCATTCTGCCTAGCAGACGACCCTGACGGTGTCGAATATTGACAAGCTTGGAAGCGAGTTTTTTGAGATCCCAAGTGAAGTCCGGCCAGTTATGATGCTCATGTATCCACATATCATTCACCGCATTGTTTGCAGTGATTGTACCTTTTATTTATCGCATAAGCAAGAAAATCGCCGTAAAATATGCGGTGAATAAGATTGCTATTCACCGCATAACAGCATGGATGGCTTTTTTTAGTTCTTCGTATATGACGATTACCTAAGCTTGGATTAGGCGGATATGTTTCGATACGGTTTGCTTTTTCCAAGAATAAGGTTCATCCAGCAATACTTGGATTTCGGGGGAGTTTGCTATCTCTGGATAGAAGAACTCGGGGTTGTAGTGCCTGACACATAGCTTACACTTGATACTGGAGACATAGCTTACACAATTACGCGCATTTGAGGAGAAACTCAGATGCCCTGGAAAGAGTGTAATGCTATGGATGAACGTCTTAAATTTGTTGCTCGACTCCTGGATGGAGAAAAAATGGCTGTACTATGTCGTGAATTTGGTATCTCGCGACCGACCGGCTATAAAATCTACAACCGCTATAAGCACCATGGGTTAGAAGGCCTGAAAGAGCGTAGCCGTCGACCTTACCGCCACGCCAATCGGCTGCCCTTCCAGATTGAACGCACTATCTTGCGTATCAAACAGGAATATCCCTCTTGGGGTGCGCCCAAAATCAGGGAGAAGCTCTTGCGCGAATACCCCATGATTAAGCCCCCAGCCAAAAGCACGGTACATGCTGTTCTGGACCGTCATGGCCTGGTGAAGCGACGAACGCGCCGGCGTTACAAGGCGGAAGGTACGCCCCTGAGCGACGCCCATTCACCCAATGGACTTTGGTGTGCTGACTACAAGGGGGAGTTTAGGTTGGGCAACCGCAAGTACTGTTATCCCCTGACCATCACTGACTACAGCTCGCGCTTTCTGCTGGCCTGTGAAGGCCTTGAATCCACTCGTTCATCCTTTGCTTTTACCGTCTTTGAGCGGGTCTTCAAGGAATACGGACTGCCAACAGCCATCCGGACCGATAACGGCATTCCCTTCTCTTCCCCAAATGCCCTGTTCGGCTTGAGCAAGCTCTCGATCTGGTGGCTGCGACTGGGTATTAATATCGAACGTATCAAGCCCGGCAGCCCGCAACAAAATGGGCGCCATGAACGTATGCATCGTACCTTGAAAAAGGAAGCTACCCGACCGGCTTCTTTCAACTTCTTGCAACAGCAGAGTCGGTTTGATGACTTTATCGAGGTTTACAATAATGCGCGCCCACACCAGGCATTGAATATGAAGTACCCCGGTGAAGTGTATACACCTTCTGCCAGAATCTACCGGCCACCGGATGAACCCGACTACCCTTACCATGATAGAACCATCCGCATTACCCAATGTGGTAGAATCTGTATCGGCAAACGAAAAATTAATCTCTCTACTGTCTTTGCGGGTCAAATAGTAGGGATCCGTGAGGTGGCTGATAATATATGGCTGGTCAGCTTCCTTGATTATGACCTGGGATTTTTTGATGAGGAGGAAGGCCGGGTAGAACCGGCCGCGAATCCTTTTTTACTAAAAGTGTAAACGATGTCTCCGGTATAAACTGTTAACGATGTGTCCGGTACATACCGGTGAACTGATGGCGGAGGGAGTGGGATTCGAACCCACGAGGGCCATGAAGACCCCACTGGTTTTCGAGACCAGCGCCTTAAACCGCTCGGCCATCCCTCCTTGGCACGCAAAACAGGCTACCGAAGCCCGAGGGGCAAGGCAACATCTGCCGGGAAGTTTAGTTATTAAAGCCTCTGTGTAAACTTAAGCGGATATGATTGAAAGCTACTTTACTCCTGAAGCTGCAGAGTTCATCAGGGAAGCAATAACGGAGGCCCATGGAAACGAGGTTTTTTTCGTTGGCAAGGTAAACGAAAACTCTCTGGTCTGCGATGTAAAAGTCCTCGCACGTGGCAACCGTCAGGCGGTTCCGGCCATCCTTGACGCGGCGAAAACGGGGAATGTCGTTGTGCATAATCATCCCTCGGGCAATCTTGAACCTTCACCTCAGGACGTGGCAGTCGCCTCAGCTTTCGGAAACAAAGGCGTCGGTTTCTACATAGTGGACAGCGAGGTCGAGAAGGTGTACGTAGTGGTTGAACCTTTCGTTCCGGGGGAGACGGTACGCGTTGACAATGAATCCGCGAGAGAATATCTCCTGCCCGCAGGTCCCGTGGCCAGTGTCTTGGGAGAAAAATACGAGTACAGGGAAGAACAGCTTGAAGTTCTCTCAAAAGTAATCGATGCATTCAATGACGAGCACCTCTCAATGATAGAGGCCGGCACGGGCACCGGAAAAACTCTTTCCTATCTAATACCTTCCATTCTCTGGTCAATTAGCAACAATGAGAGGGTTTTGGTCTCAACAAACACCATCAATCTTCAGGAACAGCTGATAAACAAGGATCTTCCCCTTCTTCGGGATCTTTTTCCGAGGAAGTTCGATTACGCTCTTGTTAAGGGAATGAGAAACTACTTCTGTCTTCTCCGCGGCGAAGCCGTTGGGCAGGATCTTTTCGATTTTATAGACGACGGGGAAAGAGAGTCGATGAAAGATGTGCTTGAGTGGGCCAAGACCACCGCGGACGGCTCACTTTCCGATCTTGCGTTCACGCCCCCTGACGATGTGTGGGACAGGGTGTCTGCGGAAAGCGAAAGCTGCCCGGCGACCAAGTGCCCCCATTATTCGAGCTGTTTCTTCTTCAAGTCACGGAGGGAGCTCTCGAGGGCCTCGGTGCTGGTCGCCAACCACCACATGCTTTTTTCCGATATTGCGATAAAAGGGGCTGCGGGGCCCGATTCGGATTTCGGGATAATTCCCCGTTACGCGAAGGTCGTTTTCGACGAGGCACACAATATCGCCGAGGCGGCAACTTCGCATTTCAGCCTGAAGCTTAGCAAGCACGGGATTGCAAAGATGCTCTCAAAGCTCCGTTCCCGGAAAAACAGGGACAAGGGACTTGTATCCTACATATCTCATCTTGCGCAGAAGGAAAAAGATTCTGCCCTCAGGGAGGTTTTCGAGCGTTCGGGCGGTGGGCTTGCGAGAGCTGTTGAGCGTATAGAGGTTGTAAGCGAAGAGGTTTTTAATTCGCTTTACGGTTTTGGGGCGGAGCTCTCGGGCGAGACGGCGATGAGCCTGAGGCTCACAGAAGAGGTTGTGCGGCACGAGAAATGGCCTGCCGTGGAGGAGCGCTTCGGGGCGCTTGAAAGAACTCTCTTTTCGCTTGAAAACGAGATCGCCCACCTGTTGGGAGTAGTCGAAGGCTCACCGCATGCGGATTCCCACATAAAACTCACCGCTGAACTTGGAGGCATCGCTAAGAGATCCCTTGCCTTCCGCGAAGCCATAGGAAGATTTTTCGGCGAGCAGGACGAGAGTTATATAAGGTGGTTTGAGGGGAACCGCAGGCGTGCGGCGATTTTCTGCTCCATCAATCTTTCCCCGCTTGACGTGTCCAAGGAGCTCTCGGAAAAGCTCTACTCGAAAACCAAAACCGTCGTTATGACTTCCGCATCGCTTGCCGTGGACAAGAATTTCGATTTCCAGAGGAAAAACATCGGACTTTCGGATAATGAAAGATTCAGGGGACTTATCGTGGACTCCCCGTTCGATTTCCGAACGCAGTCCCTGCTGCTGGTTCCGTCGGACATGCCCGAGCCCGGGCGGGAGGACTACGAAGATTGCCTCGCGCGGACACTTTCAGATTCCATTTCCGTGACAAACGGAAACGCCCTCGTGCTTTTCACCTCTTATTCGTCGCTTAACAGGGTTTACGAGAAGACGGGAAAAATTCTTGAGAGCGTCGGATCCGTTCCGGTAAGTCTTTTCAAGCAGGGAGAAATGCCCCGGGGTCTGCTGCTTGAGAAATTCAAAACTCTTGGGAACTCGGTGCTTTTCGCGACCGACAGTTTCTGGGAAGGAGTAGATATTCCCGGGGATTCCCTGAGGATGGTCGTCATATGCAGGCTTCCCTTCAAGGTGCCCACGGATCCGGTTACGGAGGCGAAAATTGAGTACATGGAAAAACAGGAGATCGATTCGTTCCGCGAATACATACTTCCCCACGCGGTACTCAGGTTCAAGCAGGGCTTCGGGAGACTCATACGCACCAAGACGGACCGCGGCGTCGTTATGGTTCTTGACAGGCGTATCGTATCGAAGTACTACGGGAAATTCTTTATCAACTCCGTTGCGGGGAGCGAGTTTTTCTGTGGGAAGACGGAACAAATACTCGTGCGGATGCGTGATTTTTTCTCCGGGGAGCGGGAGCACTGAGTTTTTTACATGTATAAAGGGAAAAACGGCGAAAAGGAGCGCCTAGAGAATGTTTTCAGAAGACTAGGGAAGTCCCGATTCCGTTCCGGGTTCAGGCTGAATGCCAAGGAAGCGCTTTATCTCAGGCAAAAGGGGCTCCCCGAAGTGCTTTCGCACGGAAGGGATTTCCTTCGCAAAAGGCTTGCCCCCGCCCTGCCCCCGAACGACGGGAAGCAGACTCCGTGGGGGGGACATCCAGTGTTTCGTGCCCAACACGCCACGGCCACGTGCTGTCGGAGCTGTCTGCTGAAGTGGCACGGCATTCCTAAGAAAAGAAAGCTTACGGAACAGGAAATTGATTATGTTCTCCTGGTGATTGAGATGTGGCTTTCGGCCCAGAACGGCCCGAAGGGGTGATTTCCAAAAAAAAGTTGTTTTATGTTAGAATATCGGGAGATATAAAGAGATTTTATGTTACGGAGCCAGAAAACATGGACGAAGAAGCACTAACTCTGCCCAAGCTTATAGCGGATGAGATCGACGAATTCGAGCAGCAGGTCTCCGACTACAGGAACGGGAAGATAAGCGAGGTGAAATTCCAGAAAATAAGACTCCAGCTGGGAGTGTACGCCCAGCGCCAGGAAGGAGTCCAGATGCAGAGGATAAAGATTCCCTACGGGAAACTAAGTTCTGCTCAATTGAGAAAGCTTGCGGACGTTTCAGACAAGTACGCAAGTGGCTTCTTTCACCTTACGACCCGTCAGGACGCCCAGCTTTACTACGTCAACCTTGAAACAGTTCCCGACATGATGAGGGACCTTGCAAGCGCGGGGATCACCACGCGCGAAGCCTGCGGCAACACAATAAGGAACGTCACGGCTTCCCCGATAACCGGGGCTTCGCCTACGGAAACCTTTGATGTGACTCCTTACGCCGAGGCGTTTAAGCAGTTTATGCTCCGAAACCCCATATGCCAGAACATGGGAAGGAAGTTCAAGGTCTGTTTTGAGAGCAATCCTGATATCGACAACGCGGGAATCCGCATCCATGATCTGGGTTTTCGCGCCAGGGTAAGGGAAGAGGACGGAAAACACGGCTTCCAGGTTTACGTCGGCGGGGGGCTTGGCGCTTCGCCTTCGCTCGGACATCTTTGGACGGAGTTCATGCCGGTTGAGGAGATGATACCTTTTTCGGCTTCGGTCGTCAGGGTGTTTGACAGGTACGGCGAGAGAAAGGTGCGGATGAAGGCCAGGATGAAGTTTCTTGTGAGAAAACTTGGCTTTGAGAAATTCAGAGAGGTAGTCGAACAGGAAAGGGCTTCGCTCGAGGTCGATCCTTCGTGGAATGACTATCTCGAAGCAATTGACTGGGAACACGAAACTCCCGAGCCGAATGGACACGACCTTTCGGAGGCGCCCGCCTGGGTGGAGAATGACCCGGATTTTACGGAGTGGCGGCAGAAAAACGTTTCTCCGGCGGGAGTCGACGGGTATTCAATTGTTAACGTGAGAGTGCTTCTGGGAGACGTTCCGTCCGATACTGCGAGGGCGCTTGCGGACATGATAGACGCTTATGCGGATGGTTCCATACGGATAACTATTCAGCAGAATTTCGTGATCAGGTGGGTTCCCGATCAGGCCGTTCCCTTGCTTTACGCCGACCTTAAAGAAGCGGGTGTTTCCGGTTCGGGTGCGGACACCTTCGAAGATGTAACCGCCTGCCCGGGTGCCGATACCTGCCGTTTGGGCATCACTTCGGCCAAGGGTCTTGCGACGAAGCTTACCAGCATGATGGATAACGGTCTTGGAAAATACAAGGAAACTCTCGGGGATCTCAGGATCAAGATATCCGGCTGCCCCAACGCTTGCGCTCAGCATGTTTCAGCCAGCATAGGGTTCCAGGGAGCGTCCATAACCAGAGAAGGGAGAAGTGTTCCGGCGGAGATGCTTTTCCTCGGCGGAGGATTTTACGGAGACGACTCGCGCCTTGCTATGCCGGTTACAAAGATTCCGACTAGAAACGCTCCCAAGGTTGTACAGAGGCTGCTTGAGATATACGAGAGGGAGAAAGAAGACGGTGAGCATTTTGACCTCACGATGAAAAGGCTCGGCGCCAAGTACATCAAGGAAGCGGTCTCCGAGTTCAATGAGATTCCCCCGTACGAGGAGGATCCCGATTTTTACACCGACTGGGGACACGAAGAGGAAAAATTCGCCGTTCAGCAGGGAGTAAGGGGAGAGTGCGCGGGAGTTACCGTCGAGGAGAAAATCCCGGTTTTCTCAGACGCTGAGCGACGTCTTGAGCAGGCCCAGGCTCTTTTCCTGCACGGAGACTACGAAGCATGCATAAACGAACTTTATCTGGCATGCTCCGAAAGCGCCCATGTTCCTCTTTATACCAAGCTCGTTGATCCGTTTACTCCGGAGCAGACGATATGGGAGTTTGAAAACCTTATCGTGAGAACCGGGGGGACAGACGAGAAATGGTTTGATGTCTCGCGCAGGTTCGGGGAGTACAGAAACGGAGAAGCTTCGGCGTCAAAAGCTATAGAGTTCCTTGAAGTCGCCAAGAGTTTCCACTCCGACTGCGAGAAGGTTCAGGAACAGTTGACTGCGTAAGGCTGGTTCAGGTGTGGCTTAGTAGCCTCCGGTTATATATTTCTTGAGCGCCTCGATCTCGAATTTCTGACGGGAGATAATGTGGTTTATGATATCGCCGCTTGTCACCATTCCGCAAAGCTTCCCATCTTCTATTACCGGAAGGTGCCTTATCTTGTTCGCCGTCATGACAGCCATGCTTTCCTGAATCGGGTCGTCGGGTGAACCGTAGATCACATCCCTGATCATGAGTTCGCTTATTTTCGTGTTCGCCGATGATCTTCCCTGAAGGATAACTTTCCTCGCGTAGTCACGCTCGGAGAATATTCCAACGACTTTTTCCCCGTCAAGCACGAGCAGAGCACCTATTTCCTTGTCCGCCATCATCTGAAGAGCCTTGTACACGGTCTCATCCGGTCCTATCGACCATACGCTACTGCCCTTGTGTTTAAGTATGTGTCTTAGATTTTCCATCACCCACTCTGTCTTTTATGTCTCGTAACTCAACCTCATTAAAAAGTATATAAGTTTTTTCCGCCAAAACAAAACGATACGCGCCGTAGGGGCGGGGACGTCCAAAGCGGATGGTAGGCTTTGAGAACCGACACCTGTTTTCCGTAATTGCTTCCAGAATATTTCATCTCTTTTGTTACTGTATCTCGGGATTATCCGTATAATATCATGTTTACGTTAAATGTCGGGGTACTCGGAATAATTTTCTGCCCCTTTTTTTCACGATGAATAAAACTGAAGAACTCAAAAAAGCCGCGGCCGTAAAAGCCGTTGACTTCGTGTGCACAGGGATGCTCGTTGGGCTTGGCACCGGATCGACTGCGGAGTTTGCCATCGAAGAGCTTTCAAGGCGGATAATAGACGGTCGACTTTCGGACATATCCTGCGTTCCAAGCTCCGAGAGAACGAAAAATTTCGCGGAGGTTCTGGGTCTTGATCTCGTTGAGCTTGTTTCAGAGAAGAGGGTTGATGTAACTATTGACGGAGCAGATGAAATCGACCCCGATTTTAATCTTATAAAAGGGGGCGGAGGAGCTCTTTTGAGGGAGAAGGTGCTTGCTCAGAATAGTGAGAGAAATGTAATCGTTGCCGATGAATCAAAGCTCTCGCGACGGCTCGGCAACTGTTTCCCAGTTCCCATAGAGGTGCTTCGGTTCGCTATTGAAGCTGAAAAAAGCTATTTAGAGACACTTGGTGGAGAAGCAGAACTGCGACTTGAGCGCGACGGCTCCCCCTTTTTGACCGATCAGGGCAATCTTATTATCGACTGGATTTCTGGGGAGATGGAAGATCCGTCGTATTTTGCCGATCGACTATCAAAAAGGGCTGGGATAGTCGAGCACGGTCTTTTTATAGGAACCTCAACCGATATCATAATAGGTTTTACACGAGGAGTGGAACATTTTATCCCGGGCAAATCGGGTTGAGTTCTTTGCAGTTCTCAGGTGTAATTCCGTGACCATGCACAGGACATATAACCATAGTCGTCAGTAGAGGTTAAAGCCTTTGCGCTCCAAATCCAACCTGTTTTTCAACAACTGAAGTACTATGTTTGTTTTCCTCTTAAGCGATTCTTCCAAAAAGCTGCCGTAAACAGTACGGACACTATTAAGAGCAAGTTAAATAAAGTGCTCTTAGTTGTACTGTTGGCTCCCGCAATCGCGCACCCATCATCGTCGCTAACTTCTGGATGAAAACCAGAACCGATTATAAGTTTTTCGCCTCCGAGAAAACCAGCATGGCTAAAACTTACAACATAGCTTAACTTGGGCACATCACCAGGGGCTCTGCCTTCTTCGATCCTTGGGGGCACATCATCCGTCGGATCGTCCCAGAGATACTCGACAAATCCCATTGAGTCCTCTGGAAGCAGGCCTAGGTCCTTACATTGCCTGTCTTCACCTCTTGCTACCCTGATTACCTCATTGCCGACATCGCATTCATTATCGTCCCTGACATTGAAGCTTCGGTTCTCAAGATGAGGCCCATTCCCGTTAAAAAACACTAGATTGCTCTCAGTCATAATAAATACGTAGATGCCCCCATGTTTCCAAGGCAATGCTCTCCAGCAATTGCGAATTTTAGCTAACTGAGCAGCATCTCTGTTAATTTCAATCTGTTCTCTAAAGTATTTGGTAAATTCATTTACAAATTCTTTTAGCGTGGCACTGTCCACAACCTCACTGGCAGCTATCCCTTGTTTAAAATAGGGTTCCTGATCAATGACCTCACTGATGAAATAGGGGCATTGTATCTCATCAAAGCCTACATCATCTTCATCATGGATATCATGAACATGATGATAACCGGCGAGCAGGATAAGATCAGATTGCCAAATGGGATGGGTAAATTCGACCGCGCAGGCTACCCTCTGCGTACCATCTTCCATATATGGAACACAACCGCCACCGGTTCCAGCAGCGTTGATGAGGTTCTGCACCTCCTCGTCAAGCATAGTTGGTCTTCCAAATATACTCCCTTCACCAGAATAATGAGCCAAGGTTACGTTTTGTGCTTGAGGATCATCCCCATGAGTAAAGACTGTACCATCTTTATCTATTACCATAAGGTATATAGTGCCGTTGTTCCAATCTCCTCCTTCAACTGTAAGACTCTGCTCGAACCCTATGTTATCGTCGGGCGTTGTAATGCTTTCCCAGTGCGCTTTTGCGTGCCCAACAAGCTCCAGCATTTTCTCCATATCATTAGCTGTAACTTCACCTGCAGTTACATTCTGCTCATGGTCGCCACCATGGGCACCGGCACTATGCGTACCGGAGAAAAAAACCAGCAGCGCCAGCACGCAGACGAAAAAAGTTGGTGTTTTGCCTCTCATAACGGTTTTCGTCGTTGAGGTTTTCATGGCTTTCTTTGCTTTTGAGTTTCTCGACAAAGCCACCGAAAACAGTATGGAAACTATCAAAAACAAGTTGAATATAATGCTGCGGGGCGTATTTTCACTTCCCGCGATCGCACAGCCTCCATCATCTTTTTCAGTTTCAGGATAATAAATGCCGGAACCCCAGATAATTAATCCAGGGCCGCTACCAACCGGAATCGACTTAACATAGCTTAGCTTGGGCACATCGCCGGGTGATTTGCCTTCTTGCATTATTGGGGGTATATCGTCCGTCGGATCATCCCACAGATACTGAACAAAGCCTTCGGAGTTTTCAGGCAGCAATCCCAAGTCTTTACATTGCCTAGGTTGGTTATTTATCACTCTGACTATTTCATCCCCGATGTTGCAGCCATTTTTGTCCACAACGTTCAACCTTCTCTTCTCAAGGCTAGGGTTGTTGGCGTTTACGACAACTTGCCGATTATGATCGATCATTGCAAAAAGGTAAATAGCATTATGTCTCCAAGGTAAAATCCTAAAGCAAGTAAGCAAATTAATGACATTGAACACACCCTGCACTTCCCGCAGATCGACGTAGAAGTCAGTAAATTCGTCCATAAATTTCTTCAGCGTTTCCCCATCCACCACGTCGATAGCGTCTGTTTCGGGAACGTAATGGGGGCATTTTATGTTAGAAAAAGACAAGTCTGAAATATTGTGATGAAGACCAGCGGTCAGGATAACTGGTGCAAAGAAGCCTGTTAGGTCTAAGTCGAAGAGAACGGCACAAGCTACCCTGTTTTCATTTCCATACCTTTCGCATTCTATGCTGTCTTTCTTTCCTTTAACTTTGCTAATAAGCGTTTCCATAACGGGAAGATGGTTCAGGTCTCCATTTTTTGCGAAAGGATAATACGGGTGGTCTTGTATTATTCCCCCGTCAGTCATCCGAAACATGTATACGGTATCGTTCCGCCAGTCTCCTTCCTGCTGAAGAAGTTCTTCAAAGGGTGAGAGGCCGGTGTTGTAATCTACGAATTGGTTTACGTGATTTTTTATATGTAACAGGAACTGCCTCATTTCTTCCATGTCCCCGGCGGTAACATCTTGGGCAGTTATGCTAGCGGAATCATGGCCGCCTCTTCCATCCGGACGGGTGGGTAGGTCAAGTGTATGGGCACCCAGATAAGTTGTGTAGGAGAAAAAAACGAACAGAGCCAGCATACAAACAAAAAAGGCTGATTTTCCTGTTTTTACAGAGATTTCCTTGTTGAAGTAGTTTTTGTCTTTCTCAAAGTGTGTTGCTTTCATTTTCAAACCTCCTTCGGTCTGACTTCAGTTATTCTTCCTCCCGGCGTATTTTTCGCGATCTTACCGTAACTTCCCCCTTCGGCTCAATGTAAAACGTCTGCTGTTAAAACTGAACCGAACGCTACGTTTGTTTTTCTCCAGTTCGTATTATACCACAAGCTTACCGACTGCTAAGTACTAGTGTAAAAATCCGCCATACCGTGATTCCGGATGTATTTTTCGGTCAGGATGAACGGTGAGATGTAGAACAGATGCTGTCAATGTGCAGTGATTGAGCCAAGCGAGGACTTTACATCAGATGAACGGGCTTGAAATTTCGCTTGTCAGGAACAGGAGTTCAGGCGGCAAAGAACCGGGCAATCATCGCGATATTTTTCGCGACCTCGGAAGAAATCCCGATTCTTATTATCCCTCTTTTTTTTTCATCAAGAGACTTGAAATCCCCTGTGGCCTGTGCCACCTTGAGTATCCCGAAGGAGAATACCGACTCCGCAGAGCCGACGTCATCGGGTATGGGCAGATCGTTTGCGTTGTCGCTCACGATCTGTATGAAAAACCCTTCTCCCGAGTCTCCCTTGTGGAGCTGTCCGGTTGAGTGGAGAAATCTCGGGCCGAAACCCAGAGTTATGGGTACGGATGATATGCTTTCGATCTGTGCTTTGAGAGAAAGAAGTTCTCTCAAATTCTCCTTTGCAGGGTCCACGTATGCCTGAATTGATATGTAGCCCTTTTTCTTTGAGGAGATGATATCTCTTAAATGTTCCGGGGATTCTATGCTTTGGTTGCTTGAGAAAACAAGTCCATCCCTTGAAAAATCAGGTTCTTCAGATTCAAGCTTGCCGGTTTCTCCGTAGAGCTTGAGAAAACTTCTGGCGAAAGCCTTTGCGGATTCTACGTCAGGCTGATCGAAGGGGTTTATCCCCATTATGCTTCCGGCGAGCGCGACCGCAAACTCAAAGCGCAGAAACTCAGCCGCGACCGTGTCGGGCGAGTCGACGACTATCTTCACAAAGGGAATACCGGAGTCCAAAAGATGTTCCGAAATGGCACCTGCACCTTCGTCCCCTCTAAGGGAGAAAATAATATATGCCCTGTTTTCTCCTCCTCTTGGTACATCGATCCTTGGTTCGTCAAGCAGCGGAAGGATGCCGACTCCGTCTTTTCCCAGGCTCTCCGCAATCAACTGCTCTGCCCAGTAGCCGAAAGGAAAGAGTTCTTCCGAGAAAACAAAGCCCAGCTTGTCCCTTCCTTCCCTGGCCATGATCCCGAGAAACGCCCCCAGGCGGAAAGAAGGATCCTCCTGGCAGTTTCCGGCAACTGTGTTTTTAAGTTCAAGCAGCACGGAATCAGCCGATTGAAGTATATTGCGTATGTCGACCCCGGCTAGCGAGGCTGGGACGAGGCCGAAATAGGAAAGTGCGCTGAACCTTCCGCCGACGTTCGGGTTGTTTATGAACACCCTGCTGAAGTTGTGCTTGCGGGCGGTTTCGATCAATTCTGAACCCGGGTCCGTGATGCAGACGAAATGTTCCCCCGGGGAGTCGGTCTTTTTCGCCAGTTCGCCGTAGAAATATTTCATCAGGGAGATGGTTTCCACCGTCGAGCCCGATTTTGAGGAGACCACGAAGAGTGTTTTCAGAAGGTCAATGCTTTTCCGAGTTTTCAAAATGAAATCGGGATCCGTAGTATCAAGAAGAGTCAGGCGCAAAAAGCCGTCTTGGGTGCTGAAGATGTTCCTAAATACCTCGGATGAAAGACTTGAGCCTCCCATGCCCAGAACAACAACATATGAGAACCCTTTTTTCCTTGCGGATTCTGAGAAGTCACAAATTTCATCTGTCGCCCCGAGCATCTTCTCTGGGAGGTGTACCCAGCCGAGGCGGTTTGTGATTTCCGAAGGGTCATCTGCCCAGAGAGTATGATCGCAGTCAAAGAATCTTTCGGCAAAGCGGTTTTTATGAAGCACGAGGAGTTCGGATTCGATTAAGCTTCTGTAATCGCCAGCGTATTCGGTGTAGTTTGGTGACTCGGAGCCGGATTTGTTCTTGACGGACACGGAACTAGTTACCAAGCAGCTCGATGCATTCCTTAAGGATAGTATCCGCGTTAAAACCGAAGTTGTTCATCACGTCACGATACGGCGCGGACTCTCCGAAGCAGTCTATTCCGTAGGTTTTGGCGCTAGGGCCCGAGCCCGTGAATCTTTCCCATCCGAGAGTTGCTCCGGCCTCGACACTGATTCTTACGGTGGTGGAGGGAGGCAGGACGCTGTCTTTGTATTCCTCGGGTTGTGCCTCAAAGAGGCCCCAGCAGGGAAGGCTTACCACTCTGGGGTTCTTTCCCATCTCGCGCAGTTTCTCGTACACCTCAAGGCAGACATGAACCTCGGAACCTGTGGATATCAGTATGATGTTGGGCACACCGTCTGAATCCGCAAGTATATAACCGCCCGCAAGCGCTCCATCGGCCGCGGCGTACCGGTCCCTGTCTATCACAGGAACATTCTGCCTTGTGAGAATGAATGCGGCGGGACGGTCGGAAAGCCCCATCACGTATTTCCAGAGGACCGCAAGCTCGTTTGCGTCACAGGGACGGATGACGTCGATGTTGGGCGTTATCCTGAGGGCTGCAAGATGCTCTATGGGCTGATGGGTGGGTCCGTCTTCACCAACCCCTATGCTGTCATGAGTGAAAATGTAGATTACGGGAAGTTTCATCAGGGCCGCAAGTCTTATCGAGGGTTTCATGTAATCGGAAAACACGAAATAGGTTGAGGCGTATGCTCTGAGTCCGCTGAGACACATGCCGCTTGCTATCGCGGCCATTGAATGTTCCCTGACTCCAAAATGAAAGTTTCTTCCCTTGCTATCTTCGGCGGAAAAGCTTGTTGTACACTTAAGGTAGGTTTTTGTCGAGGAACCTACATCCGCGGCACCGCCCATGAACCACGGCACTTTTTCCCCTATGGCGTTAATTATGCTTGAGTTCGCAGAACGGGTCGCAACCGGATCTGCGGGATAGGGGAAAGACGGAATCTCGCTGTCCCATCCCTCAGGCAGTTTCCTTTTATCAAGCATTTCAAAGTCGTGAGCAAGTTCTGGATATTCGTTTGAGTACTTCCTGAAACTCTCCTTCCAGGCAACTTCGGCATCGTTTCCCTTGGCGACCGCTCCTTCCATGTAGGAGAGAATCTCCTCGGGGACGTGAAAGTTTCCCGGGGCGTCCCACCCGTAAAATTCCTTCGCCAGCCTGACTTCCTCCTCTCCAAGCGGCGCTCCGTGGGCCTCGCACGTGTTCTGCTTGTTGGGGCTCCCGTAGGCTATCTGGCTTTTCAATATTACAATTGAAGGCCTCTCGGTTTCAGATCGCGCGCTAGCGAGAGCTTTTTCAATTTCCCCGAGATTGTTTGCGTCCGAGACTTTCTCCACGTGCCAGTTGTAGGAACCGAACCGCATTTCCGTGTCCTCGGAATACGCAAGCGAGGTGCTGCCCTCGATTGTTATGCTGTTGCTGTCGTATATCCAGATCAGGTTTCCGAGCCCCAGATGTCCTGCTATGGATGCGGCTTCTGAGGAAATTCCTTCCATCATGTCCCCGTCGCTGCAGATTGAATACACATGATGATTTATTATGTCGTAGCCGGGACGGTTAAAGTGCTCCGAAAGCCATTTGCTTGCTATGGCCATTCCAACCGAATTCGATACTCCCTGCCCCAGAGGACCGGTCGTGGTCTCGACTCCGGCCGTGATTCCGAGTTCCGGGTGACCGGGACAGAGGCTGTGAAGGCTTCTGAATTTCTTCAAGTCGTCAATCGAGATGTCGTATCCGTTCACGTAAAGAGTAGCGTAGAGAAGCATGGAGGCGTGACCTGCGGAAAGTACGAAGCGGTCGCGGTTGGACCAGTTCGGATTCTGGGGGTTATGCCTTAAGAACTTGTCAAAAAGCACGAAAGCCGCTGGAGCTAGGGCCATCGGGGTTCCCGGGTGGCCGGATTTCGCTTTCTGGACAGCGTCCATGGCGAGTGTTCTTATGCAGTTGATTACAAGGCTTTCCAATTCTTCATCCTCGGGGAGAAATCCGCGCGGAAACATTGAAAATCCGCCGCGCCGCGCGTCTGATTCATGTAAAAAGATGACCGGGGTTTCGCTTGCGCGGGCCGCTTTTAAATTTACTTATCATAAACAATAGTGATAATATATCAACATATACCCCTAGGCGGTTTTCGGCGGTCTCTGCCCGGCGTGAAAACCGCTGCTTTCCCGGCGAAATGAGAAAGGCGGCTTTGGTTACAGGCGGGGCGGTGAGAATAGGAAAGGAACTCTCCCTTAACCTCGCGCAAAAGGGCTACGATATTGCCCTTCATTACAATTCCTCCAGAAAAGAAGCCCTCGCGACAAGGCAGCTGATTCTTGAGAGCGGTGTTAACTGCGAGCTTTTCAGGTGCGACCTTTCATCACCTGATGACGCAAAAGAGCTTATTCCGAAAGTCACGGAAAGCTTCGGGGGGCTCTGCGTTCTGGTTAACAACGCCTCGATCTTTGAAAATATCGGGTTCCGTGACGTGACCCCCGAATTTCTTGAAACCGATATGGCTATAAACTTCAAGGCTCCTTTTTTCCTCTCCCAGTCTTTTTCCACCGAGACAAGCGGGGGGCTTATCGTTAATTTCCTTGACACTAGAGTCAGAAAGATCCCCGTCGAGCATTTCTGCTACAACCTGAGCAAGAAGTGCCTTTATCACCTGACAAAAATGCTTGCGAGGGAACTCGCTCCCGATTTTCGGGTAAACGCCGTGTGCCCGGGAGCAGTTCTCGCCCCCCCGGGGTTCGGGGATGACTATCTTCACAGGATGGCGCGGGGAGCTCCGATGAAGCGTCCGGGCTCTGTTGAGGATATAATTAACGCGTTTAACTATCTTCTGGAGAATAATTACGTCACCGGAGAGTGTCTTTTCGTTGACGGAGGCATGAGCCTTACCTGATAAGATGATAATAAAGATCGAAAACCTGAGGCTTCGCACGATAATAGGGGTTTATGACTGGGAGAAGGAAAACCGCCAGGACCTGATCATAAACGTCACCATCGATTTTGACGGACGCAAGGCCGCCGAGAGCGACAGCATAGACGATACTTTAGACTACAAGGCCATAAACAAGAAGATCATAAGCTTTGTGGAGAAAAACGATTTTAACCTGCTTGAGAGAGTCGCCGGGGGCGTATGCGATATAATTTTTGAGAACTCGGCGGTGAGATGGGCGTCGGTGAAGGTTGAGAAACCCGGGGCGCTTCGCTTTGCCGATTCCGTTTCGGTGACCGAAGCAAGGGAAAGATAAACATCAGAATTTTCCCTTGCTGTCCTGAAAGCAGTGTCACTTGCGAGTTTTCCTGCTATTTAAAAACTATATTTGACATCTAGACGTCTAAATATAAAATATAGTTGTGATTAGACGCGAATACTGGTTAAATCGATTACAGGAAGCTTGGTCTCGCCGCCCTATTGTCTGGCTTGCCGGCGTAAGGCGTGTGGGCAAGACGACTCTGGGGAAAATGCTGCCGGAAGCGGTTTACCTGAATTGCGACCTTCCTTCCGTGCGGAGAGTCTTGGAGGATCCCGAACTGTTTTTACGGAGTCATCCGGTGGACAAGCTTCTGATCCTAGATGAAGTTCACCGGTTGGAGGACCCGAGCCTGTGCTTGAAAATCGCCGCCGACGAATATACTCGGTTGCGTGTGCTGGCCACCGGTTCGTCCACGCTCGCAGCCACGCGCAAGTTCCGCGATGCGCTTACGGGCCGAAGACGGACCATTCATCTGTTTCCTGTTCTCTGGGGAGAATCCATTGAAGCGTTTGAAATAAAGGATCTTGACCGCCGTCTGCTTCATGGCGGTTTGCCGGAACTGCTGCTTTCGGAAAGAAGAGACCCCGCTTTCTACGGCGAGTGGATAGACAGCTTCTATGCCCGTGACATTCAGGAACTCTTCGGCGTACGCAACAGACAGGGATTTCTCTCATTGCTGCGTCTGCTGCTGCGCCAGAGCGGTGGGCAGGTGGACTATTCGCGCCTAGCCTCTGACAGCGGGCTGAGTCAGCCTACTGTAAAGACTCATATGCAATCCATGCAGACTGCCTGCGCGATACATCTCGTTCCGCCTTTTCACGGCGGCGGAAAACGGGAGATAGTAGCCCGCCCGAAGTCCTATGCGTTTGATACAGGGTTTGTCTGCCACGAGAGGGGCTGGGATTCAATAAGGGACGAGGACCGTGGTCTGCTTTGGGAGCATTTAGTGCTTGACGCGTTGCGCAGTTGCCACGCGGACGACTCTATCTTTTACTGGCGGGACAAGTCGGGCCGCGAGATAGACTTTGTCGTACGTCGCGGACGGGAACGCATGGATACGATAGAGTGCAAAATCAATCCTGAAAAGCTGACTACAACGGCTATGGAAGTTTTTCGCGGCTACTACCCCGAAGGGGACAACTACGTGGTGAGCCCAGATGTCGGGGCATCTTACAGCATCCGCAGAGGAGGCCTGACGTACACGGTCTGCGCTCCTGACAGCGAACCGTACTGGCCGCGCATTCCATGAGTTTCACTAGGGATGTCTCCAGAGATTGCTGGCAAAAAACAGTGACACCAGCGACTTCGGTCCATGCGATTTCAGTTATAATTTCCGGGCTCTAAACCATGAATACAGTTATTGTCGGAATTGGCTCAAACATAAATGCCGAGAGGAACGTAAGCGCCGCCAAACGAATGCTCGGGGAAAAACTCAACGTCCTCGGAGAATCGAAATTCGTGAGAACCAAACCCATAGGGTCCCGGGAGCAGCAGGATTTTCTAAACGGCTCCCTGCTGCTGAAAACCCGTCTTGGCCGCAAGCAACTGAAAACCGTGCTCAAGGGAGTGGAAATCGCTCTTGGAAGAGATGCCGGAGAGGATCGCTACGGCCCGAGAAAAATTGACCTGGATATACTCGTGTGGAACGGAGAGATTGCCGATCCCGATGTTTACGAGCGGGAATTTCTTCGTCGCTCCGTGGTCGAACTTTGTCCTGAGCTTGAAAAAACCTTGAAGGAGGAGCGGGGTCCTGTCTGAAGAAACCGAAATCCTGGAAGGTATCGCGCTTAAGAAGTTTCTCTCAAAAGACGATATAAAAAACGCCGTTTCGAGGCTCGCCAAGCAAGTTTCGGGAGACTACGAGGGAAAGACTCCCATTGCGGTCTGCGTTCTTAAGGGAGCGCGTCCCTTTTTTGAAGACCTTTTGGAGCAGGTGACCGTTACAGTTGAAAAGCAATTTCTCAGGGTTTCGAGTTACAGAGAGGGGGCGCGGCCGCGGCGCCTAGAGCTCTTAAGGGACATTGAGTGCGAAGTGGAGGGCAGGGACGTTATAATAATTGAAGATATAATTGACACTTCGGAGACGGCGAAGTTTATCCTGCGCCACATAGGATCTAAAAACCCGGGTTCTCTTCGGATATGCGCACTTATAGACAAAAGAGGAGGGGGCGCGACGGGTTCAGGGCCCGACTACACGGGTTTCCAGGTGGATGAAGGGTTTGTTGTGGGCTACGGAATGGACTACATGGAGAGGGGAAGATCGCTTGAGGATATATACCTGCTTCAGGAGTAATTTCATTCTTGCTTCTGACAAAATGCTACGGAGACGGACATGGCGAAAGCAGAAGGCGTAAGGTGGGATCTCGCGGATCTTTATGAAGGAATTTCCGATCCCCGGGTAGAGAAGGATTTAAAGAGGATATCGGCGCGTGCCGACAGGTTTGGGAAAAAGTACAGGGGGAAGATAAAGTCTCCTTCGCTTACCGCGGGTAAGCTCGCGGGAGCGGTGAGGGAGCTTGAGCGCTTATCGGAAGGAATCGGAAAGATGCTTTCTTTTGCTCACCTTCTT
The DNA here is from genome assembly GCA_965207685.1 of Thermodesulfobacteriota bacterium. Classification (GTDB taxonomy): domain Bacteria; phylum Desulfobacterota_D; class UBA1144; order Nemesobacterales; family Nemesobacteraceae; genus Nemesobacter. The sequence continues at coordinate 1,586,554 of OZ242294.1, forward strand.
TTTGCGGCCGACACTCGGGATCCCAAAAACGGTGCTTTTCGTTCGTCAATGCAGCAGAAGGCGACGGAAGTTCAGAAAAAGCTTATTTTCTTTTACGTTGAATGGGTTTCGGTTCCGAAAAAAAGAGCGAGGAAACTTCTTAATAACCCGAAACTCTCGGAATACAGGCATTTTCTCGAGCAGGAAAGACAGTACAGAGACCACACTCTCTCAGAATCCGAGGAAAAAATACTTCAGGAGAAATCAAACACCGGGCAAAAGGCGTTTTCAAGGCTTTTTGACGAGGTCGTGAACAATATCCAGTTTCGTGTGAGGCTCTCGGGCAAGACCGAAAGGCTGAACCAGTCCCGGACCCTCTCACTTCTTTACGATCCCGACAGAAAGAAAAGAAAGGCAGCTTGGTCCGGTCTCACAAGGGGGCTTAAAGAGAATTCCCATGTACTTACTTACATATTCAACACGCTTGTAAACGACCACTCGATAAACGACAGGCTTAGAAGCTACGAGGATCCCATGTCGGCGCGTCACCTAAGCAACGAGATATCTCACGGTGCCGTGGAAGCTTTGCTTGAATCGTGCGAGCGAAATTTCGGATTCGTAAAGCGCTACTACGGACTCAAGGGAAAACTTCTCGGGTACCGCAGATTCTATGACTACGACCGCTACGCTCCCCTGGGTTCGGAAAGGGAGCAGGTCCCATGGGACAGGGCGGAGGAAATCGTGCTTTCTTCGTTCGGTGAATTCTCATCCGAGATGAAAAAAACCGCGTCTTTGTTTTTCGAGAAAAACTGGATAGACGCCGAGCTTCGGGACGGGAAAAGAGGAGGAGCTTTCAGCCACGGCACGGTTCCCGGAGTGCACCCCTATGTTTTTATGAACTACACCGGGAAACCGAGAGACGTGATGGTTCTGGCTCATGAACTTGGCCACGGAGTGCACCAGTATCTTTCGAGACGACAGGGTTATTTCCAGGCCCACACGCCTCTTACCACGGCCGAGACCGCAAGCGTCTTCGCGGAAATGCTCGTGTTTCACCGCCTCAAGGAGGAAGAAACGCGAAGGGAAGGCAGGCTGGTACTGGTAGCGGAGAAACTCGAGGACATAATGGCCACGGTCTTCAGGCAGGCGGTGCTTACCAGATTCGAGCAGAGCCTGCACCGCGAAAGAAGAGACCAGGGAGAGCTCACGACCGCAAGGATAAGCGAACTCTGGATTGAGGCTAACCGCGAGATGTTCGGAGATTCCGTCACACTGACCGAAAATTACGCCTATTGGTGGCTTTACATTCCTCATTTCATACACTCTCCCTTTTACTGCTACGCATACTCCTTTGGCGAGCTGCTCACCCTAGCTCTTTACGGAATGTTCTTGGAGCGGGGGAAGTCTTTCGTACCCGATTACATGGGGCTTCTTCGGTCCGGGGGAAGCGCATCGCCCACGGAACTTCTTTCTCGAGTCGGGGTGGATATAAACGACTCTGGCTTCTGGCAGACGGGACTTGACGTGATAGGTGCGATGGTGGACGAGGTTGAGGAACTTGCGGGGCAGCCAGGGCTCGGCTGAGGGTTTTTACTGGGAGCGGGAAGAGATTCTCTCGTATTCGCTTACGATCTTGCTCACGACCGAATAGTGGACTGAGACCGCGTCGGCGACCTCTCTCAGCGTGTAGTCTCCCGTAAGGTAGGTTTTCGCTATCGCTTCTTCCCTTGAGTGTCCGCTTTGCATGAAACCGTTGATTATGCTCGGTACGGGTTTTGTGAGCTGGTACTTTGGAATATCCTTTGACTGCAAGTCTTTCTTCGTTTTTTCCTGCACAAGCCCTATGAATTCATCATCGCCGAGGTATATCTGCTTCCGGACTTCCGAGACTACATCGCGCGAGCTATTTTCTTCCAGAAACTCATCAAAAGCGCTTGTATCCGAAGAGAAGCCTTCTGAGAACCACTCGAGGTCTATGTATCCCGGCGCTTCATTTTTTCCGTAAAGATATCTGCAACTGCTCCATTTGAACTGGTTGGGATGTTTTACGAATCCGGCTCGAAGAGGGAGAAGAAAAATATGAGCCATAAGCGGCAGAAGATATTCTTCCCTTTGGACAACTATGGATTTATATCTTCCCCGGAAAACGTGGCCGTCTGTGTCGTGCAGCCTGTTTGAGCGCTGGGTGTAAACGCCGTTTAGCTGTCTTATGACTTTTGAGAGATTAGGCTTCGGGGTCTCGATGACCAAATGGTACCCGTCGGACATGAGACAGTAGCCAAAACAGCGGCATCCGAACCTTCCGCATACCCCTTCGAGGATTTCTATCCAGGAGTTGCCGTCAGCTGAGTTCTGAAAGACGCTCTGCCCCCTGTTACCGACTGAGGAGACGTAATAGACGGCTCCTGCGTATTCCGGTCTTAAAGGTCTTGCCATAAAAAAGATTATAATGTGCCCGAAAAGCCATGTCAAGACCTGACCCTTAATTCGGATTGTCTCCTCAAGGAGCAAGCGCTTTCATTGCAAAAGCTATCTGCTCCCGAGAAGCGTTGTAGGGAAACATGAGAATGGGAAGATCGGAGTTCTCGGAGAACTCCCCCAGCTTTGCTCTCCCCTCTTCCGGGGAACCGCTCACGGAAACAAGATCGAGCAGTTCGTCACTTATGCTTTTTATAGCTTCCGCTCTGTTTTCCCGCCATAGCTTTTTCGCCTTGTCCGCTTCCTCCCCGAATCCGTAGCCGCTTACAAGCTTGTGGTAATAATCCCCCATGGAGCATATATAAAGGGCCACGAACTCCCTTACGATTTCCCTTGATTCGTCTGGGTTCTCGGAAACCATCGCCGGAAGAAACGGGGCCACGGTTATTTTTCTTCCGCCGGAAGCAAGTACCTTTTTCCTTTCGTTTATAAGGCTCACGGGGCAGAGATAGGGAATCCAGCCGTCGGCAATCCGGGAGGTAAGCTCGATGTTTTTCGGTCCCATGGATGCGATATATATGGAAATCTCGCTTCGTCGGGGCTTAAAAAGAAGTCTGAAATTTTTAACCCTGAAAATCTCCCCCTCATAGTCGACCCTCTTTCCCGCAAGTATCGTCCTTACTATCTCGACGCACTCAAGCGTCCGTCTCAGGGGCCGCTCGAATTTTGTGCCGTGCCAGTATTCGTTTAGGTAAACGCTGCTTATCCCGAGTCCGAGGATGAATCTTTCACCGCAGTACTCATCCACGGTGGCTGCTGTCTGTGCTATGAGTGCCGGAGACCTGCTGTAAACGGAGATGATACCGGTGGCCAGATTTATCCTTTCTGTGACCGACGCCATGTGGGATATTAAGGAAAATGCGTCCCGTCCCCACATTTCGGGAACCCAGATGGAATGATAGCCCAGGTCTTCTGCCAGTTTCGAAAAGTAAGTGAGGTCATCTTTTTTTACGTCGGCCCAGTAGGGCACGACAATTCCGGTAAGAGACAACTGGTTTCTCCCAAGTGCGGCTTTACTCAGATTCATTCTACTTGAGGGCGAAGACCGTGAGAAGCGCAGAGCACCTAGGGTTCTTATTTTTGCTTCCGGATAGCGGTTCTCCTGAGACGTTTTTAACGTTCATCCGATAAGTTGGTTAAACTGTTTAAACAACATCTGCCCGCCTTTTCTCGCAGAAGCACAATTCTTTACTACGGGAGCTAACAGAATGCGCAAGTTACCCCCAAGAATGCAGACAAAGCTCTACAAGGAGCATCTTTTTCCCGAAGAAACCAGAGAAATCAGGAAGAAAGTAAGGGATTTTGCCGAAAAAGAGGTTCTTCCGCTTGCTCGGGATATAGGAGAGAAAAGCGAGAAAAACGAGAACTTTCCCCACAAGCTTTTCAGGAAGATGGCAGCAGAAGGGCTTTTCCGGATTCCGTTTTCAGAAAAGGACGGGGGACTGGGCCTTTCCTACCCCGCGTGCGCCGCGGCGGTCATGGCGGAGGAACTCGCCTACATAAGCGCGAGCGTCGCGGGAACGATAAATGCCCACTTTTTGCTCTCTGGAAAAACCTTGGCTATGGGGTCACCCTACATAAAGGAAAAATATCTCGCTGCGGCTCTTGACGGAACCTCGGTGGCGTCATTTGCGATGACGGAGCCTCAGTCGGGTTCTGACGTAAGGACCGAGTCTCTTGTTACGAAAGCCCGCAAGAAGGGCAAAAAATACATTGTAAACGGCCGCAAGCGCTACATAACAAACGCCGGGGTGGCTGATTTCGTGACCCTGTTAGCCTCAGCGGGGGACAAGTCCGTAATGATAGTGGTTGATCTTGATTCGCCGGGCTGTTCCGTGAGCGCCCCGGATAAAAAACTTGGAAACAGGGGGGAACTTACCTACGACATATACCTTGAGGATGTGGAGGTGCCCCGGCAAAACCTGATAGGGAAGGAAGGGGACGGCCTTCGGGTCGCCGTTAATTCACTTCTTTACGGAAGGACGGGAATCGGGGCAAGTGGGGTGGGGATGGCGCAGTCGGCGTTCGATGAGTGCGTGGAGTTCATGAACAAGAGGGAGGCTTTCGGAAAAAAGATAGCCGATTTTCAGTACTGGCAGTTTTTGCTGGCGCAGAGAGCCGTTGAGATAGAAAATGCTAGGAATCTGTATCTGAAAGCCGCGCTCTGCCTTGACAATAGGGATCCTTTCCCGACTTTCGAGACATCCGCCGCCAAGTACTACGGTTCGGAGATAAGCGTTACCATGGCCCGCGACGCCGTTCAGATATTCGGAGGTCTCGGGCTTATGGTGGAACTTGCCCACGACTCTTCCACCTACAAGGTTGAGGAGATCTACAGGGATTCCAAGGTCGGGGAGATATACGAAGGCACAAACGAGATACACAAAATGATAATAGCGAGATCGATTTTCGGAAAGAAGTAGTTTTGCTTTGCAGTCGATGAATGTGAAAACCCACGATAACGGAGTCTTGGAAAGCTTCCCGAATCACTTATGGCGGGATATTGTGGTTAACACAAAAGAGATTTCTTCCGGGAAAAAGAAAGAAGCCAGGTCCGGGATGCGGCTTATCTACGGAATTCATGGCAGCCCGTTTGGAAAATGTCTTATCGGGATCTGCGAAGAAGGTATATGTCATATGAGTTTTTTCCGCACTGATCCTGAAACCCACTTGGAAGAATTCAGGAAGGTGTGGCAGAACCCGAAGAACCGAAGGGATGATAAAAAGACGGCCGAAGTATTGCGGAACTTGCTGTTTTCCCCGGAAAGACGGCCGCCGGCGATACTGCTCCTTGGAACACGGTTTCAGCTCAAGGTATGGGAAAAGTTGATGGAGGTCCGGGAGGGAGAAACCTTGTCCTATTCAGGACTTGCGGAGTCGCTGGGAGTGCCCACGGCCGTAAGGGCTGTCTCAAATGCCGTGGCGGGAAATCCAGTCGCTTATTTGGTGCCTTGCCACCGTATTATAGGAAAGGCGGGGGATCTTCACGGCTACCGCTGGGGGCTTGATGTGAAAAAGGCGATTCTTGAATACGAAGGGGTTAACTTGGTTTCGCAGTGATGAACCCGCTCTGAGTTTGCGCAGTCAGCGAAAAGGCTCTTCCTTTGTCATACAGTGGATAGCTCCGAATCCCCACACAAGGTCGACACAGTCAATTCCAACGACATGTCTTTTGGGAAAAAGTTCCGACAGTACGCCGAGTGCCTCACGGTCTTTTGGGTCGTTATAAATGGGAACTAGAACTTTCTCGTTTGAGACGTAGAAATTGGCGTAAGTTGCCGGAAGTCTTTCGCCGTCGAAAAAAAGCGGAGAGGGCATCGGGAGGGGGATGATTTCAATTTTTCCTCCGTCCTCAAGCCTTAGGTCCCGGAGTATCTCAAGGTTTTTGCGAAGCGGGCGGTAATTCGGATCTTCAGCACTGTTCTCAAGGCATAAGACAACCGTGCGTGGGTCCGTAAACCTGCATATATCGTCAATGTGGCCGTTTGTATCATCTCCCTCTATACCTCCGCTAAGCCAGAGAACGTTTGTTGCGCCGAAATACTCGGAGAACACCGCCTCGTAGTCGTTTTTCCCGAAAGAAGGATTCCTTGCCTGTTTATCCGTGCTCAGAAGACACTGATTCGTCGCGATTAGAGAGCCCTCTCCGTTTACGTCAATGCTCCCGCCCTCAAGAATGATTTTCTTTCCAAGATGTGCGGGGGTCTCCGAGTCGAGACCAAGGGTCTCGGCCACGAATCCCGGAACCAAGTCATCGTTTTCCCAATCCGAGTACTTAGCCCATCCATTAAACCCGAAATCAAGGACGCTAAGCCCCCCGGAATCATCCCTTACGAAAAAGGGGCCGGAATCCCGTATCCAGGATCTGTCTGTGGGGCACTCGTAGAACTCCACGTTGGCAAGATCAGTTGACTCTTCCCTGAGGAACCCCTCGGCCCGCTTTCGTGTTTCCCCGGGGTTAACTACTATTCTTACCTTCTCCGATTCTGATAGGTGGCTTACGATTTCGCGGTAAAACCTCTTGATTCTTGAGAATTTCCCCGGCCAGTCACTTACGTTCTGCGGCCACACAAGCCATGTGGCCCGGTGAGGTTTCCACTCAGCCGGAAGTCTGTAGCGAACCACCCGGGAATCACTCAATTTCAGGTACCGGAATCATTGTCGATAAATCTTTGCCGAAGTTCGGAGTAGGCGTCAATTCTTCGGTCCCGAAGAAAGGGCCAGTTCCTTCTGGTCTCCTCAAGCTTTCTAAGATCGATGTCGGCCAGTATGATCTCGTCTCCCTTGCCGGAAGCCTCGCAGATTACCGTTCCCTGGGGGTCACACACAAAGGAATTTCCCCAGAAAGTTATTCCTTCACCGGTTTCTCCCGATTCCTCGAAGCCCACCCTGTTCACGGCTGCGACATAGATTCCATTTGAGACCGCGTGGGCGCGCTGAACAGTCTTCCATGCCTCAAGCTGGGTATTTTTCGAGTGTTCATCCTCGTCCGTACGCCACCCTATGGCGGTCGGGTAGAAGATAATGTCCGCTCCCTTGAGCGATACTATGCGTGCCGCTTCGGGATACCACTGGTCCCAGCAAATAAGTGTGCCTATCTTCGCAAAACCGGTTTCAAAACAGGAAAACCCCGTGTCTCCGGGAGCAAAGTAGAACTTCTCGAAATAGCCCGGGTCATCCGGTATGTGCATCTTTCTGTAAATGCCGGAAATCTCTCCCGAGGGATCGATAAGGGCAAGGGAGTTGTGATACACGCCGGAGGCCCTTTTCTCAAAAAGCGGGCACACGATGAAAACTCCTCTTTTTTCCGCTTCCCTGCAGAATCTGTCCGTTGTGGGTCCGGGGATGGGTTCGGCGAGATCAAAACAGCCCGTGTCCTCAGACTGGCAGAAGTACCTAGTGAGAAAAAGCTCAGGAAGACAGACTATGTTCGCTCCGAGTGCGGAAGCTTTTTCTATATTTAATATGGCTTCCTTCAGGTTTTCTTCTCTGTCTTTATGCACCCGGTTCTGAACAAGGGCGACTTTAAAGCCGTTCATGCAAATACGATAACTCCCATAGGCGGAGAATAAAAGAAGATGAAAATGCTTCTACGTGAAGCTTTTTCGATTAGACAAACGGGGGTTTGTAACTGTTTTGTTCGGCAAGCAAGGGTTTTTAATTGTTTTTTCAGTTTTATAATCATTTTTTTAGAAATATTGAGAAAATTAAAAGATTTATCGGTATTTCTGAATTTTTAATGATTTTTTGAAGAATAGGCGGATTTCTAATCATTTATTTTGCAAAAGCCAAATTTTTAATTATATTAATAGGGACATAACAATTTTATTGGATAAGTCCATGGAAATAAACGTTTCGAAAATACGGCCCGCAGGCTACGCATGGCTGCTGAGCAAATTCGGGTTGACTGCAATGCCCAGCCGGCACAGCTCTTTTGTTGCAGAAACCGGTGGTCGGCAGCAGAAAGTACAAGGTGATTGCATTGAGGATATTTTTCCTCCTCCATACTGGCCCGGTGAAGGAGTCGGAGACCACCTGGAGTTTGCCTTGAAATATGATGGCGTAAGCCTGAGCTGTTTAAAGGTTATTTTCGATGCTGCCGCAGAAACTGAGCTTGTTGATTACATCAAATCCAAGCCAACGGGAAAGTATGCTCGCCGCATCTGGTTTTTTTACGAGTTTTTAACTGGTCGCAGGCTCCCCATTGACGATTTGTCCAAGGGGAATTATTTGGAAGCGCTCGAACCGGACATCTATTACACTCTTCCTCGGGGTGAAAAATCCCAAAGACACCGTGTTGTCAATAATTTGCTTGGACCAAGGGAATTTTGTCCTCTTGTCAGGAAAACGGAGAAGCTTGGAGAAATGGACCAAGTTGATTTTCGAGACAGGTGCGAGAAGATAGTCGAATCATATCCTCCGCAATTACTTAGGAGAGCATTAAGTTATCTCTACAGCAAAGAAACCAAATCTTCTTTTGAAATAGAAAACATTAAACCCGACGCGTCACGGACCGAGAAATTCATAGCATCCTTGGAGATGGCGCGACGGCAGAGTTTCTGCGACAAGGAGTTGTTAATCGGCTTGCAGAATCGAATTGTCGATCCACGTTTCATTAACGAAGATTATGGAACGGTTCAAAATTATGTAGGTCAGACGATTTCCTATCAGAAAGAGTTAATTCACTATGTGTGTCCCAAGCCGGAAGATCTTCCCGACCTGATGCGGGGACTCCTGACTTCTCATAGGCTTATGATGACCGGTGGTGTCTCAGCTATTGTTCACGCTGCTGTAGTAGCCTATGGGTTTGTTTTTATTCATCCGTTTGAAGATGGTAACGGCCGAATCCACCGGTTTCTGATCCACAATATCTTTTCCATTCGAGGAATGGTTCCGGAAGGTCTGATGTTTCCCGTATCCGCGGTGATGCTTAACAATCCAGAAGGCTACAATGATTCTTTAGAGGCATTTTCACTTCCCTTGAACCAACTTGTGGAATACAGCTTGGATGAGCTTGCCCAGATGACCGTCCACAACGATACTGCGCACTGGTATCGTTACATTGATATGACGGTACAAGCGGAAGCCTTGTATGATTTTGTCGTTCAAACCGTTGAGAGCGAACTTGTAGAGGAGTTGAGCTTCCTTGCGAACTACGACAGCACTAAAAAGGCTATTCAGGATGTTATCGATATGCCTGACCGCCTGATAGATTTGTTTATCCGGATTTGTCTTGAGAACAACGGCAGACTGTCTGCGAAAAAAAGAAAATCACATTTTGATTTCTTAAGTGACGAAGAACTTTTCTCAATGGAAAACGCTATCAAGTTTCCAAGAGTGCCAAAAAATTAGTAGACAAGTTTTTGACTATTTATTTTGTGAAAGACGACTTTCCAATTATGTTATGAGGGAAACAGGGTCAGGAGGACGACATGGCGGATATCCACACCGGCGGCTGCCTCTGCGGCGGCGTCAGATACAAGGCTACTGGCCCCCTGCGCTCAGTGATCGCCTGCCACTGCACGCAGTGCCGCAAGACATCCGGCCACCATACGGCCATGACCTCGGTACCCCGTGCCAACCTCATTTTCGAGTCTGACGAAACCCTCGTCTGGTTCAAGTCTTCTGATATAGCTAGGCGCGGGTTCTGCGGGCGCTGCGGCGGCAACCTGTTCTGGGAACCGGCGGGCGAGGATCGTGTCTCGATTGCTGCCGGCACCCTCGATGGCGCGACCGGGCTCACAATCGAGAGTCATATCTACACCGAGGACGCCGGCGATTACTACGACTGTTAACAGCAAATGGAACTGTCCGCTTTTATAGCACGCGAGTTGTCCGCTTTTGCTTTTTTCACTTCAGCCTCCCAGGGCGTAGCCCGAAGAGGGTGAAGTGAAACTGCGGGAACCCCTTATCCGGGTTCTCGGTCTGCTTTCGCCTCCTTTGTTTTTTAACCTGCCTTCACTGTTATATCCGCCCAGCCTGCGCTTCCCATGATACACAGACATGCTCCCGTCCGAATACTCATGCACAACTACCTTAGCCCTCACAAAATGATAACGATCCTTAACCGGCGGGATCTGCAAACTCATACCCTTGTACCTCACGCAGTTGTCGTTGCCCACTACCCTCCGATGCTTCAAACACAGTATATCGTCAAGGTTGGCATCAAAAAGCGGTACAAACGCTTCCCCCTTCTCCGCCGCGGCCACCATGAAACGCCTGTTGAAATCCTCTATGAAACTCTCCTCCAAAAACCTGTTCGCCTCTTCCATCTCCACTATACCACGCTCACGCAACTCCGCGGGCAACCTTCCCTGCAAGGTCCCGAACATCCTCTCGCTGCGCCCCCTGGCCTCAGGGGAATATCCCGGTATCATCAGAATGCCCAGCTCACCCATCGCTCGCCCAAACTGCGTTGGATTCTCCTTGTCCACCTTCTCTCCGGCCACCGGAGTGCTCCAGTAGTGAGGCCCCCTGTCACTGTAAAAACTCAAGAATATCCCTTTACTCTCCAATACATCCCTTACCCCTCTCATGCTGCTCCAGGTCCCTTCCTCCGAAACAAAGAAAGCGCTGTATATCTCCCCGGTGGCGTCGTCCATGGTCACCACAAGGTCCCACACCTCCCGGGGAACCCACCTGTGAGTGCTTGCGTCCTGGTGTATCATCTCCCCGGCACACTCCCGCCGCTGCCTGCGCTGGCGGTGCACTCCCCCTCCCCGGGGCCTCCTCGCCACTCCCGCAGAGTAAAGGGTTCTCTTCACCCAGTTGTAGCAGCGACGGCCTCCGTGGCGCTCTTTATACGCCTCGTAGAAGTGAGCCACGTTGCGTTCGGGGTAGAGGGTCTTGTACAACTCCACCACCTCCGAGATCTCCTCCTGCGGGGCCCGGTTGTGGGAGAGCGCTCCCAGGCGCTTATCCAAAAGCCCACGCATCCCTTCGTCCCTGTATCGGACCGCGTAACGACGAAACGTTCTCTCCCCTATCCCGAGCTGCTCTGCTGCTTCTGCCTGTATAACCTTCTTCTCCTTCCACCTCCGGTATACCCTCTCGAACTGGTTCATCCTGACTCTTTGCAGAAACCTCGTCTGGTCCATGAATACCTCCTCCTTTGGAGAAGATAAATCCAGACAATCGCCCTTCAGCAAAACCGGACAGACGGCGTGCTATACTTCCGGACAGATGGCGTGCTATTAACACTACGACCTTCCGGAGCTCTAAGCGAGCGATTATACTAATCAGGTAGCTGAGCAAACATGTACGAATACGATCTTCTCTCTCTAATCCTGCTTTTCTTTACAGGTGTTCTGGCAGGAGTAATAAACGTGATGGCGGGCGGCGGAAGTAGCATCGTTCTTCCGGTGCTCATATTTCTTGGAATCGATCCCACTGTCGCAAATGGAACAAACAGGGTAGCGATTCTGTTTCAGAACTTCTTCGCGACTCTTTCCTTCAGAAAAGAGGGCATTGCCGACATGAAAACCAGCGTCAAGCTGGCGGCCTTCACCCTCCCCGGCGTTGTTGTGGGAGCTTTCGCGGCGGTACGTGTGGGGGATGAGCTTTTTGAGAAAATCCTGGCCGTCGTTCTTATCTTCGTCTGCGCATCCTTCTTCCTTAAAGTTGATTCTTTCGGCAAGCTGCTTGGTGGCAGCGACGAAGCAGGGCGGGGATGGGTTCTTTACCCGGCACTTGTGCTTATAGGTTTTTACGGTGGATTTATCCAGGTCGGAGTCGGACTTTTCATAATGGCGGCTCTTTACCATCTTATGGGGGCATCCCTAGCCAAGGTAAACGCGCACAAGGTGATTGTGGTGCTTATCTACACGATTCCAGCGATCCTCATATTTTTTCTAAGCGGCAACATAAGCTGGTTTATAGGCATCTGTCTTGCTGCGGGAAATTCGGTCGGCGGATGGTTCGGCGCCACGTTTTCTGTAAGGGGCGGCGAAAAATACATAAGGATGGCACTTGTCGTTGCCGTCGGGCTTATGGCCCTTAAGCTACTCAGGGTATTTTAAGCGTTGGGCGGATGTTATGCGCCGGGGCCCGGGAGAGGGTCCGCCGCGGTCTTTCTCAGAAATTCGTACAAGGTGTGGTAGATGTTCTTGTTCTGAATCAGCTTCTCGTGAGTTCCCTGCTCCACTACTTCCCCCTTATGGATCACTATTACGTTATCAACGTTCTTTAGGGTTGAGAGTTTGTGGGTTATGACTAGCCTTGTCTGAGAGCCCGCATTACTCCTTATCACTTCCTGTATTCTTTTTTCCGTTTCCGCGTCCAGATGGGAAGTCGCCTCGTCCATTATAAGAAGTTTCGAATTTTTCCTGACCGCTTTTTCGATCGATCGGGCCTGGGTTTCCCCCGAGGAAAGCTTTTGGGTTTCGGCTGCCGGGCCATCCCGCCCGTCTCTCTCGTCGGATACGTCTTTTTCGAACAGAAACAGGTCTTGGAAAATGGCGGTTATGTTCGAGCGCAGGTACTTGTTTGACAGTTCCTCGATGTTTACGCCGTTAAAGAGAATCTGGCCCCTCTGGGGTTTATAGAATTTAAGGAGCAGGTTCACGATGGTCGTCTTTCCCGCTCCCGTGATTCCCACAAGGGCGGTGCTCTCTCCAGATCTTATTGTAAAGGATGCGTCCTTGAGCACCCATTCGAGCTCGTTATACGAAAACCACACACCCCGGAACTCAAGAGAGCCCTCGGTTTTTACGGGCACCAGAGATCCGCTTACCTCAGGGTCTTCCGCCAGAGTGTCGTAGAGGTTCTCGGAGGCGGCAACGGCGGACTGGAAGACATTGAATTTTTCTGAAAGCTCCTGTATGGGCTTGAATATCATCCTTACGTAATAAAGGAACGCGAGCAGGGCTCCCAAGGACAGGTCAAGGTTCATGACCCCGATCGCCCCGTACCACAGGATTATCCCGGTTGCTGCTATGCCCACGTACTCTATGGAAGGGCGGAAAATCACGTAGACCCAGAGCTGCTGTATGTTGGCCCTGTAGTTTTCCGTGTTTACCTCCCAGAATTTCTCGAAGTTTCTTTTCTCTTTTCCGTAAAGCTTAAGGAGCACTATTCCCCTCATGCTTTCGGCGACAAAGGCATTAAGCTTCCCTATGGTTCTTCGGATTTCTCTGTACACCAGTCGAAGCTTCATTCGGAAAATGGAGACCGTGAAAGCAAGAAACACAGTAAGGGCGACGATTATAAGCGTGAGCCCGACGTTCATCTTGAACATGATTACCAGAGTGCCGATTATGATTATGATGTCCTTTATGAAGTGTATGAGAACGGAGGTGTACATCTCGTTTATGGCGTTAACGTCGTTTGTGACGCGGGTGGTTATCCTGCCCACGGGATTTTGGTCGAAGTACTGCTGGGGAAGTGAGAGTATGTGGGAGAGGGTGTGGCTTCGCATGTCGTGCATTATTTTCTGGCCCGAGTAGTGAAGAATGTAAGTAAAAGAAGAGGTAAAGATGAAAATTCCAACCACCGATAAAACCACGTATAAAGCGAGGGTCTTGAGCCTTTTTGTCTGTTTTGAGCGAAGAAGCGACACTTCCTCTTTGGCGAGTGACTCAAGGTTTGAGTGAGCCAGAAACGCGATCCCTTCGGTTTCCTCAAACAGGGAGGCGTTTCGGGCTATTATCCCCAAAACCTCCTGCTTTTCATTTCCCTCAAATTCCCCGGGATTGACCACGATGTATTTCGTCTCGGAGAACTCAACGCTCGCTCGCTCAACTCTGTCTTTCTCCGATGAGGAGAGCTTTGAGAAATCGACCAGGAATCCTCCGTCCGCAAGGGCAAGTGTGGATTCCGCCCGGAGTCCCGAGAGCGCACGCTCCGCTTCTTCCCCTCCCTTTGCCCTGCTCCATGTAGGATAGATATAGTCATCGACCGCGACTTTGATGAGGTAGGGGATCGTGATTTCAAGCGCTGCGGTGGCGATCATCAGAAGAAGGGACAGGGCAAAGTAACCGCGGTACTTTCCCAAAAACCCCAGAATCCACCCCAGGATCTTAAGATCGTAGGTTGATTTCCTGTTTTTCTCCAACTCGCTCATTTGCAAATCCTAGACAGACTGCAGTCTTTCAAGTGCGTAGTAGACTCCGCGCCGTTCCACAAGTTCCCTGCGCCCCCCGCTCTCGATTATCTCTCCGTTTTTCATGACCGCGATACGCGAGAGCCCCACCACGGAGGATATCCTGTTTGAGATTATCACCACTGTGCGCCCGTGCATTGCCTCTATTACGTTTGTTATTACGGTATTCTCCGTCTGTGGATCAAGGGACGAGAGCACGTCATCGAGTATCAGGACCTCGGGTTTGAGCACCAAGGCCCTTGCTATGGCCAGGCGTTGTCTCTGTCCTCCCGAGAGGCTGAGTCCCCGTTCTCCCACCACGGTGTCGAATCCCTGCTGAAACTCCATTATCTGTTCGTATATCCCCGCCGTTTTGGCGGCCTGCTCCACCTGCTCGCGGGTTATGTCCGGGTTTATGAAGGTTATGTTGTCATAAACCGTTCCGCTGAACACTGTTATTTCCTGCGGCACATAGACGATGGTTTCCTGGAGGCTTTTTCTTGATATTTTCCCTATGTCGATCCCGTCGATCGTTATTCCTCCCGACTCAGCCTCGTGGATTTTCATAAGCAGCTTCATCAGCGTGGTCTTCCCGGAGCCCACGAGCCCCGTTATTCCCAGAGTCGTCCCGCAGGGTATGTGGAGGTTGACTTCGCGCAGAGCCGGAGTGGAGCCGTAGGAGAAGGAAACCCCGGAGAACCTTATGTCTCCCTTGAGTTCGTAGTCCTTCTCCCCTGCTCGGGTGTCGTCTTTTTGTTCAACCGCGAAAATGTCGTTCAGCCTGTTTATCGAGGCGTTCCCCCTTTTTAGAAGATCGATTGCCCATCCCATGGCCATCATCGGCCAGGCGAGCATCATTAGGTAGATGAGTATGGCGGAGAACTCTCCGAGGGTTATTTCGGTACCGATTGCGCCTGCTCCGCCGAAGAAAAGAAACAGGGCCGTCGCTAATGAGGGTACGAAATATATAAACGGCTGGAAGCCTGCGCGGATTTTTACTAGGCGTACGTTTTTTTCAAGGTAGTCTTCGCTTGCACGTTCAAAATCCCGCCCCTCGGCCCGCTCAAGTCCGAACGCTTTTACCACCTTGATTCCCGAGACCGGCTTCCTTGCGCTTTCGGTGAGCTCTGAGAAGGAATCCTGGGAGCGCTGGAACCTCCTCTCTATCATGTTTCCGAACTTGTATACGAAGACGGCGAGCACGGGAAACGGCAAAAACGCGTAGAAGGCCATCTCGGGAGAAATGTAAATCATCGCGGCGAAGATGAAGAAAAACAGGAATACCCCGTCATATGCTATGAGCAGACCCAGGCCGCAGGAGAACTTGAGAGTCTCTATGTCGTTTACCGTATGCGCCATCAGGTCGCCGACCTTTCTTCCCGAGAAGAAATCGAAGTTAAGCCTCTGGAGGTGCTCGAAGAAATCGTTTCTGAGTGAATACTCTATTTTCCTCGCCCCGCCCATTATGAAGTACCGCCAGCCGAGGCGGAAAAACGCCATGAGCAGCCCGAGACCGAGTATGTAGAGGGAGTACTTGGTTATGAGGGAAAAATTCGCGCTCTCCAAGGTGAGCTCATCTATTATCCACTGGATTACTATGGGAACCGATAGCTGCGCCATATCCACCAGCGTGAGAGAGACAAGACCGGTTAGAAACGAGTACCTGTACCGTAAAATAAGGGAGGAAATGCTTGTTTTTTTGACCAATGGTATACGAGCAAATATTTTACGGGACCGAAAAACCAAGCGGCTGCCAAGCCTTGATCCCATCGGATAAAAAGCAAATTTCAGGCGGCGCGCGACCGCTAAATCATTATACAGTGAAAAACCCGCAGAAGGTAATCCGCCGTATCCGTGGGAGCGGTTTTTGCCCGGACGGTCGAGAATAGGGTATTTTTTTCGACCGGAGGCAGATAACGTGGAGGATGTTTCCTACCAGGTTCCTGCGGGAGTTTCGACGGCGCAGCGGATTATAAAGAAAAGCAGGTTCATAGCCACTGTCGGGCGGGCAGGCACGAGAAGTGAGGCCGAAGATTTCATAGAGAGCGTAAGGACTCTTCATCCCACGGCTAGCCATAACTGCTATGCGTTTCTGGCCTGCGCCCCCGGAGGGCCGGATATAGGTTTCGGCGATGACGGAGAGGTCTCGGGAACCGCCGGGCGACCCATGATGACCCTTTTGGAGCACAGCGGCATAGGGGAGATAGCGGCCGTGGTAACCCGGTATTTCGGAGGGATAAAACTCGGTCCCGGAGGACTTCTGAGGGCATACACGGACTCCCTGCGGGCGGCCTTGGGAGAGCTTGAGCTTAAGGAACATGTCCCGGTGCGGGCGGGGCACATTGTTTTTTCCTACGCTCATGAGAATTCCATACGGATTCTGTTCGAGAAATCAGGAGTTACAATAACGAGCGTCGAGCGCGGGGAGGATGTCCGCTTCGATTTCACGGCGCCCCTAAGCGTCGCCGCGAGCCTAGAAGAGAAGGTCGCTTCCCTGACCAGAGGGAAATCCAGGCTTGTCTGGACATAGGTAGGCGGAACGCTCGTGGGGAGCGTTGTTTCCTGTTCTGCCGTACGGTCAAAGCCGGTATACTAGCTTTCAATCAATTTCGCAGGTGGAGGCGGTTATGAACGTTTATGAGTGCGTAAGATCGCTTAGTTCAGTAAGAAGTTACGTCGACGGGGAAGTCCCGGACGAAGTCATCATGGAGGTCATGGAGTCGGGGAGGTTCTCGCCGAGCGCCCACAACAATCAGCCGTGGGAATTCGTACTTATAAAGGACCGCGCAATGCTGCGGGAAATGGGAAAGTACTGCACAAGCGGCAGATTCATCGTGCAGGTGGCTTTCGCGGTGGTGCTTCTGGTGGACCCGCAAAGCAAGTGGCACCAGATTGACGGCACCAGGGCTGCTCAGAACATGGTTCTAGTGGCATGGAGCCACGGACTCGGGTCCTGCTGGATAGGGAGAATAGAGAAGGAAGAGCTTAAAAGGTATCTTGGAGTGCCGGAAGAGTTAGATGTTCTTACCGTGCTCCCGTTCGGTTACTTTGACAAAAGGCGGGTTGTTGCCGGGAAGTTGAGGAAAAGTCCAGACGAGGTCTTCCATCTGGACGGTTACGGAAAAAGAATTCCGAGGTAAAAGGCTCGCGGGGAGGATAAAAAAAGCGTATTGACAGAAGATTTCGAATGAAAAAATATTTTGTCGAATTCATAGGAGCTTTTTTTCTCGTCTTTACGATAGGGAATGTCGTTGTCGCTCCCGGCGTCGGGCTTTTCGCGCCGGCGATCTACAAACTCATTCACTCGGACGAGTGACTTTGCGGCACAGAGCGTAGGGACTGCACGGGATGAATCTTAAGAAGCTTGGAAATACGGAAGTTTTCGTTCCCGAGATCGGACTCGGCACGTGGAAATACGAGGGGGGAGTGGAACCTCTTAGGGCAGGCATCAGACTTGGGGCCTCGCTTATAGACACCGCAGAGGGGTACTACACGGAGAACATAGTCGGCGAGGCCGTGCGGCCCTTCAGGGACGAGGTCATTATAGCGACCAAGGTTTCGGGAAGAAATCTTGCCCACGACAGCGTGCTCAAGTCCTGCGAGGCGAGTCTTGAGAAGCTCGGCACGGACTGCATAGATATTTATCAGATACACTGGCCGAATCCCGTCTATCCGATAGAAGGGACGATGAGGGCGCTTGAGAAGCTGGTTGACCGCGGATGCGTGAGTTATGTCGGGGTGAGCAATTTTTCCGCGAGGCAGATGCGCGAGGCTCAGCACTATTTTCCCAACTACCCCATAGTTTCAAACCAGGTGCTCTACAACCTTAGATCAAGGGATATAGAGAAAGAGCTGCTTCCCTACTGCTTGGATAACGACGTAACCGTAATGGCTTACACTCCGCTTGATTACGGAAGGCTCTGCCGGTTCCGTCATGGCAGTGTTTTGTCCCAAATAGCGGCTGAGACAGGCAAAACAGAGGCACAGGTTGCCCTTAACTGGTGTGTTTGCCAGGAGAACGTCATCGTGATTCCGAAGGCGGATTCAGTGGCGAAAACGGTCGAGAACTGCGGAGCCTCGGGATGGAGACTTTCTCCTGAGCAGTTGCGCATGCTCGATGAAACATTCTGAAGTTTCGTTTTACGGTCCCATTATGTGATATACTTAGCGGGTTGAATATGGAATAAGAGGAGGAGAGTGTGCGATGAGTTTAAAAAAAACGCTTTCACTTTTGGTTTTCTTTTTTGTTTTAGCTTTCTTTTCTTTTACCGACCCCGCTTCGGCGAGCGAGCTTGATACGGGTGATACCGCCTGGATACTGACTTCAACCGCGCTTGTTCTTTTCATGACGATTCCCGGGCTTGCGCTTTTCTACGGGGGGTTGGTCGGCAAGAAGAATGTTCTTTCGGTACTCATGCAATGCTTTTCGATTACCGCAGTCGTAACGATTATATGGACGTTTTTCGGCTACAGCATGGCTTTTGACACTACCGGCATGGTAGCGGGAGAAGTTGGAGTGAACGCTTTTGTCGGAGGCTTATCAAAGGCGTTTCTAAACGGAGTGGGAGTTGACACTCTTTCGGGAACGATCCCCGAAGTTCTATTCTTCGCCTTCCAGCTTACCTTCGCGATTATCACTCCGGCACTTATAATCGGGTCATTTGCTGAGAGAATGAAGTTCTCGGCGATGCTTCTGTTTACCGGACTGTGGGTAATATTCTGTTACTTCCCAATCGCGCACATGGTCTGGGGAGGGGAGGGTTCCTACCTTGGAGACAAGGGAGTGATTGACTTTGCAGGCGGAATAGTAGTTCACATCACGGCGGGTACTGCAGCCCTTGTGGCAGCGATAATGATCGGTGCTAGAAGGGGCTACCCTAACCAGCTTGCGCCCCCGCACAACCTCACTCTTACGATGATCGGTACCGCTATGCTCTGGGTCGGATGGTTCGGGTTCAATGGTGGAAGCGCTCTCGCGTCGGGGGGACAGGCGGCCATGGCGGTCGTCGTAACCCAGATTTCTCCGTGTGTCGCCGCCCTCACTTGGATATTCCTTGAAAGCGTAAGATCCGGCAAGCCTAGCGCCTTGGGTTTCGCGACTGGGGCCATCGCGGGTCTTGCCGCCATAACTCCCGCCTCTGGCACAGTGGGACCGCTTGGAGCCATAGTCATAGGATGCGCGTCTTCCGTGCTTGCCTACATAGCGGCCACTTATATAAAGTTTCGATTCAGTTATGACGACGCACTTGACGTCGTGGGAGTCCACGGGGTCGGAGGCCTTGTCGGAATCATACTGGTTGCGATTTTTGCGTCGACCTCTTACGGCGGTTCGATCGCGGACCTAGACATAGGAGCGCAGCTTGGCGTGCAAATCTACGGCGGCATATTCGCGGTCGTTTACACTGCCATAGTAAGTTATATAGTGCTCAAGATTGTTGACATGCTCGTAGGTCTTAGGGTCGATGAGGATGAAGAGAGACAGGGTCTTGATATAACGGATCACGGAGAAGAGGGTTACCACGGCATCTAGAGTGGGAGCGGAAACCAGCACCCACATGGTTTACGAATGAGTACTCAGGCGCGGGACGCAAGGATCTGCGCCTGCGGGTATTCTGTCGGGGATCCGTGGGTGGTTCCGAAGCAGAGATATTCTCTTTTCGGCTGGTTCGTGATGAGTTGCGGGATAAGCTACCCGCCGAAGCGGGTCAGCATAGAATGTGACCGTTGCGGGGAAGTTTTTGACGTGATCGAGGGAGACAGAAAATTCCTTGAGGAGTATATGATCCGCAACCGCTGATCACATCTTGTACTTGCCGAAATCTTCCTCTGGTATGTCTTCTAGGACTTCGCCCGCACTTTGCTCTTTGTCCCCGACTTTTACGCTGAGGGAGGCCTTTATCACCTCTTCGTCGACCATGATGCGGCACCCGATCCTGAGCGCTATCGCTATGGCGTCGCTCGGGCGGGAATCCACCAGGAGTTCCTCTCCGTCCTTCTCGATGCGAAGGCGTGCGTAAAAGGTGTTTTCCCGAAGCTCGGTGATCTGTATTTCAATGACTTCGTAGCCCGTTGCGGCGATTACGTTTTTCAGAAGATCGTGGGTTAAAGGTCTGGGTCTCGGAGTTTTCTTGATCTCCATGGCTATTGCGCTTGCCTCTTCAAATCCCACCCAGAGCGGAAGACTTTTCTCTCCGGCCTCGTCGTTTAGAATGACTACAGGCATGTCGGTAAACGGGTCGGCAACTATGCAGGAAACCTTCATCTCAAGAAACATTTTCTCTCCTCCCTTTAGTTCAGATATTGTCCTCTAAGCGAATTCGCAAGTCCTTCGGTTATCCTTACGTCCGCCATTTCTCCGATAAGTTCCTTTTCCCCGGGGAAATTAACTATCCTATTGTGCTCCGTTCTCCCGGAGAGCCAGGAGGAATCATTTCTGCTCTCCTCCTCGACCAGTACCCGTTCGGTTTTTCCCACCCTCTCCATGTTTTTTGCGAGGGTGATTTCCCGCTGGTATTCCTGAAGTCGCGCGAGCCTCTGGCCGGCTGTCGAGTCTTCCACCCTTTCATCTGACCTCCAAAGCTCTTCCCCAACTGTTCCGGGACGCGGCGAGTACTTAAACGAGAAGGAACTGTCGAACCTAACTTCCCCGACAAGGCTCATTGTCTGCTCGAAGTCATCTTCGGTTTCCCCAGGGAACCCTACTATTATATCAGAAGATACCGCTATGTCCGGCATGGCGTCGCGAAGCCTGTTAACCGAGTCCACATACCAGCTTCTCGTGTAGGTTCTGTTCATGAGTCGAAGTACCTTGTCCGAGCCCGACTGCACGGGCAAATGGATGTGGTGGCACACCTTTGGCACCTCGGCCATGGCCTCCACCATTTTCTTCGTTATGTCCCTTGGGTAAGAGGTCGTGAACCTTATTCTCTCAAGATCCTCAAGTTCCCCGAGGGCGCGTAGCAGGTCCCCGAACTTAAGCTCTCCAAGCTTCCAGGAGTTAACCGTCTGTCCTATCAGGGTTATCTCCTTCACTCCTTTTGCGATCAGGTACCGCGCTTCGGCGGTTATGTCTTCAACCGGCCTGTTTACCTCTGCCCCCCTCACCGTGGGCACTATGCAGTAAGCGCATTTCTTGTTGCATCCCTGCTGTATGGACACAAACGCAGCAGGCTTCCCCTCCTGGTGGTAAGGGAGGACGTCAAACGGCTCTTCCACGTCGAAGGACGTTTCGACGGGCCTTGACTTTCTCTCCCTTACCTCTTCTATGAGTCTCGGGAGTCCGGGTATTGCTCGGGGTCCGAGCACGAAATCAAGATGCGGCATCCTGCGGATTAACTCATCCCCGTAGAGCTGCGCCACGCATCCCGACACCCCAACTATAAGTTCCGGGTTCTTTGCCTTAAGGTGCTTGAACCGCCCCAGGCTGCTGAGAGCCTTCTGGTCGGCTTTTTCCCTTATGGCGCAGGTATTAACGATTACTATATCGGCTTCCCCTGGGTTGCTGGTCATACTGGCGCCGAGGGCGTTCTGTATCCTGTTCGAATCGTACTCGTTCATTTGGCAGCCGTAGGTTTCAAGGTAAAGGGTGTCGATTTTCATGATGAACTGAAATCGTAACGCATGCCAATATAAGTATCAAGTGAGGCAAGGGAAGAGACTTTGGGGGAACAATCGTCGGTTGGGCCAAATTGAATGGCGTGTTTTGATTATTCTTACGCACTCATTAAAATACAACAGAATGCCCTGATTCATGGGCGTCAAAGTATGATCTTTTCTATCCCGGTTCTCTTAACGGGATTCGGAACTCTGGTTCACGGAGAAAACGGAAATGACGGACAACAAGCTGGAATCTGACTCTCCTGGCCTCGCAAGCAAAAAAGGGATATTCGCCTGGATGGCCGACATAACCCCGGAGCAGTGGAAGGTATTCTGGGTGACCTTTTCGGGATGGACGTTCGGCACTATGGACATTCTGCTTTTCACCTTCGCGGCAGTAAGCATCGCGGAAGTTTTCAGTTTATCTCCCAAAGCCGTCGGGGGGATTTTTTCAGTAATGCTTTTTTCTACCGCTTTCGGCGGGATTCTTTTCGGTATAGTTTCGGATTATGCCGGAAGGGTAAGGGCCATTACCCTGACTATACTTTGCTACTCTTTTTTCACCGGCCTCATCGCATTTTCTCCCAACATTATATTTCTTATCGTGTGCAGCTTGTTTTTAGGTCTCGGCATGGGAGGCCAGTGGGCTTCGGGAAAAGTGCTTGTCGCGGAAACGTGGCCGAAGGAGCACAGGGGAAAGGCTATCGGCATGGTGCAGAGCGGATGGTCAGTCGGTTACCTGTTGATCGCGCTTCTTGCCGCCTTGATAATCCCACGTTTCGAAGTTGAACTGGGATGGAGAATACTTTTTCTTGTTGGGGCAGTCCCGCTGCTTCTGATTTTCTACGTAAGGCGTAATCTGGCTGAACCGGAGATATGGCGGAAGACCTCCCGGATGAGAAAAGAGAAGAAACTCGATGCCGGAGGTCAGGAGTTTACACTGAACCAGATATTCAAGGGAGAGCTTCTGCGTTACACGGTAATATCCACCTTTCTTGCGAGCTTTTGCATGATTGCTTACTGGGGTCTGATGTTCTGGGTTCCTCAGTTTCTTGCAAGACCCATAGAAGAGGGGGGAGCCGGACTCGGGATGGAGGGACTTATATGGATAGTACCGCTTAGCCTCGGGGCTTTCCTCGGACAGAACTCTTTTGGCTGGATAAGCGATAGGTTTGGAAGAAGACCGGTTTTTGCCTCCTTCCTGATTATCCTAGCCATACTCATTTATTTCTTCGGGCAGTTGACTACTTTTACCCAGGTTCTCGTACTCGGTCCGCTGGTAGGGTTCTTCGGAGCCGGTTTCTATTCGGGATTCGGGGCAATATTCTCCGAACTGTTCCCGACCAGGGCGAGAGCCACCGCCCAGGGTTTTTGCTATAACGTGGGAAGGGGGGTGGCGGCCTTCGCGCCGCCTCTCGTGGGCTACGTGGCGGAAATTAAAGGTTACGGCCCGGCGCTTGTTACCGTTTCGGTTTTCGCCCTCGCCGGTGCGTTTATCGTTTTTGCCCTTCCTGAAACGAAAGGCAAGGAACTTGATATATAGAGGGCTGGGGTTTTTGCCCGCGCCTTGCCTGTCTTCTCCCCCCTTGCAACAGAGTTTTATGTTGGAGCTTTTGCGCCCGCAAAGTCCATCTGGAATTCAGATCCGGGGAATTTAAGTCGCTAGAGCGAAAAAGGACTGTTCGGGTGGGCTGCCTGCGGAGCTGTGTGAGCGTGGTATAGTGGAGATAGAAGAGGCAACCAGATTTCTCCCAGAGAGTTTCGTTGAGGATTTCAACAGGCGTTTCACGGTGGCTCCCGTGGAGGAGGAAGCGTAAATTGGGTAAATATGACAGGGAAGGCAGGTTGAAAAACAAAGGAGGAGTAAGCAGGCCGGAGGTTAGCGTGGGCAGGCACCGCGGCTTCATATCATCCTCTTCGGGCTACGCCTTGCGAGGCTGGTATGAAGAAGGCAAAAGCGGACAACCCGCGTGCCAGAAAAGCGGACAGTTCCATTTGCTATTAACAAGCGGTATTTACATATGAAAGGGTTATCGGCATATTAACTTATCTATAATTATAAAGAAATTTATAGTTAGCTTTAATCTGTCTGGCACTTTCTTGTAGATTTAGTAGGTTGGTTTCTTCAGAAACTCTAACCTCAATAGAAGTTGTGTTTTAGATATGAATAATAGGAATCGATGGATATTCTTTGCGGTGGCAGTCTCTATCTTGTCGGTACTGTCTTTCACTCCTCTTGTAATCCCCTATGGAGTGGCGGAGCCATATTTTCTAGGACTTCCTAGGACTCTATGGGCTGGGTTGGCAATATCACTCTCCATATATGTGCTACTTGTTTTGGCAATGCTGACATCTAGTGACTAAGGGCAGTCTGCTTATATAAGAGGAAGAAATAGATATGAACAGGGGAATGGCATTTGTTGCAGTTGCACTGATATATCTTGCAGTGCTGATAACCCTCGCTACCATAGGAAACAGGAAAAACAAAGGGGACGAGTACCAGTTCCTTCTTGCAGGCGGCAATCTTGGAACTATAATTGGCTTCTTAACCTTTTTTGCTACCCTCTACAGTACATTCATATTGATAGGGATGCCCAACTTCTTCCGTGTACACGGTGTGGGAACGTGGATATTCCTTGGCGTTACCGATATGGCCTTAGCTGTTTTCACGCTTTGGCTCTCACTCAAATTAAGGGAAAGGATCTCTTCAACGGATTTTCGTAGCATATCGGATCTGCTGCGTGAAACTTTTAGTTCCCGTGGAGTTTTCGTGTATGTTCTGGGCCTTGTCATATTTCTCGTTCCCTACATAGCAATTCAAATAAAAGGAGCGTCGGGAATTCTAGCCCACATTGTTCCCTATGAAGTTCCCCAGTGGGGTTGGGCTGTCATTATACTGTTTCTTATGTATCTGTACTCTTCCATAGGAGGACTCAGGGGTATTATGTACTGTGACTCGCTTCAGGGAATTGTGCTGTTTACCGTTATATGGATAATGGCATTCATTGTTTTGGAAAACTTTGGAGGTCTTGGAAAGTTAGTTCAGGCCGTAGCGGCGGAGAAACCTGCACTGTTGTCTACTCCCGGTCCCAAGGGGTTGTTATCGGTTCAGTGGCTTATTGCGGGGTTTATATCAATTGTGCTGCTACCTGTGTCGCAACCTCAGTTGACTTCGAGGCTCAGCATTCTGAAGGGTTTGAACGAAAGACGCAAAATTCCGGTTTTGCATGCGTCTTTCACCTTTCTGCTTCTTATAGCAGGGCTTATAATTGGTTTATACGGTGCTATTGCAATACCGGCTAAAACGGGTCCGGAGTTCATTGGTAAACTGATACTTGAACAGAATCCTGTTGTGGGTGCCATTGCCTTGATAGGTATTCTGGCGGCGGCTATGTCTACATCCGACTCTCAGTTTTTCGCTCTTGGATCTGAGATTAACAATGCTCTTGGCAGATTTAGCAGGAAGTTAAAGGTATCTTCTATTGTTTTTGTGAAATTAGTTATACTGGTATTTTGCGTAGCCGCTTTCGTTGTTGCTATGAAGAGTTCTCAGGGAATTATCTCTCTTGCTGTGGCGGGATTCATGGGTACTGCTCTCATGGCACCTATGATTCTTACCTCAATTCTGTGCAAAGGAAGAAGCTTCGGTAGCGTAATCCCAGTTGTTACAGCTATCAGCCTAGTTGTGTTTTTAGTGTCGCTTTTTGGACTCGTACCGAAAATGATAATGGGTTTACGCACGGATCTGATACTACTTGCCATCAATACGCTGATTACGATTTCAGTGGTTTTAATCGAACTGAAAAAACCGAATAAAACATTCCAGCAGTTGTCTTGAAATTATTAAAAGGCTGTCCCACCTAAATTCCTTTCAATGCATATCTCCAACAATTTTCACGCTGGCTCAGTACTGTTTTTATAACTTTATGATCCGAAAAGTATTTTCAATCATTTAAAATATATTTAGAGGGTCAGCTCTTGTTTTAATGTCGGTGGTAACAACAGGACTCAAATAAATTGTTTGATTAAGGAATTAGAAGACCAGCGGTAAGGACCTTGACGTATGGCGGCTTCTGGTTTTTTGTATCTTATGCGCGAAAAAATTCTTGAGCTTTCCGAATCTTTTCCCTCCACAACCGGGGTTTACATAATGAAAGGCTCGGGTGGTGCCCCTGTTTACATAGGCAAGGCCAAGAACCTTCGTTCCCGCGTAATGTCCTATTTCCAGGGGGGAAGGGACAGAGGACAGATTCCCTATCTGGTAAGGGAGGTCGACTCGATCGACTACGTGGTTACGGAGGGAGAAAGCGAAGCCCTTTTCATCGAGAATTCCCTTATAAAGCGCCACAAGCCGAAGTACAACATACGGCTTAAGGACGACAAAACCTTCTCTTCCCTTCGTCTCTCCTTGGGAGATAAGTTCCCCAGGCTTTCGCGCACGAGGAGGGTGCGGGATGACGGAGCGCTTTATTTTGGTCCGTTCGCCTCCGGGAAGTTTCTGAAAAGCACCGTGAACCTCGTACACAGGCTTTTTCCCCTGAGAGACTGCACGCAGGCCAAGTTCGAGAGACACAGGACCCGCCCCTGCCTTAACTACTTCATGAAGCTCTGCTCGGGGCCGTGTGCGGGCAAGATCTCGGAGGAGGACTACGGAGAACTCGTGCGCCAGGCGACATCGTTTCTTCGAGGGGAAAGGAAAAAACTCGTGAAAATGATCGGGGAGATGATGGAGAGAGCTTCGGAGGAGGGCAGGTATGAAAACGCGGCCTACTACCGCGATCAGCTTGTGAGTCTTAGAGAGAACGCCGAGATCGAAAAAGTTACTTCCTCGAGGTTTGAAGACATGGACGTAGTGGGTTTTTACCGGGACTCGCAGCAGTATGAATTTACCGTCCTGCTCTCTAGGGGGGGTTCTGTGGTCGACAAGCTCGATTTTTCCGTAAGGAGTCCGCACGGAGAGGATGCAGAGTGTGTGAGGGAGTTTCTCGGCAGATTTTACTTCTCCGATCACTACGTTCCCAAGAGAATACTGCTTCCCCTTTCCATAAGGGACCGCGAGGGGTATTCGGAGTGGCTTACCGAGAAAAGAGGAAAGCGGGTTTACATCGAAACCCCCAGCAGGGGACCCAAAAGTGAGCTTGTACGCTTTGCGATGAAAAACGCACGGGAGAGTTTTTCCAGAAAAGCTGAGGAAAAAGCCAAGCAGGGCACGCTTCTTAAAAGCATAAGAAAATCAGCCGGGATAAAACGAATTCCCTATACCATAGAGTGTTTCGACATATCGAATATCCAGGGGAACCAGACGGTTGCCTCGCTTGTCAGGTTCAGAAACGCGAGGCCGGAGCGGGACAGGTACAGAAGGTACAGGATAACGGCCACCTCGGGCCAGGATGATTTCCGGTCGATGTACGAGGTTGTCTACAGAAGGGCCCTCCGGGCCACGGAGGACAACTGGGACCTTCCGGATCTCATTCTTATAGACGGGGGGAAGGGACAGCTGAATGCGGCACACGCGGCACTTCGGGACTGCGGGGTGGAAGACCGGGTTGATCTTGCCTCGATAGCGAAAACTGAAGGCCGGGGCGGGATTGACAGGATTTACGTGCATGGAAAAGGCGAACCCTGCGATTTTTCGTCGAACAAAAAGGGCGTTTACTTCCTTATGAGGGTAAGGGACGAAGCCCACCGCTTCGCAATCACCTATCACAGGGAATTGAGGAAGGGCAAAACTCTGGCTTCGCAGATGGACGGCGTTCCGGGCATAGGGAAAAAAAGAAAACTACTGCTTCTTAACCACTTCGGAAGCGTGGAGAAGATAAAAGGGGCCACAGCCGAGGAACTTGCCTCCATAAAGGGCATGACGAAACAGGCCGCGCGCAACGTAAAGGAATTTCTGCGCTAACCGGACAACGAATCCATCCTTTTTCTGCTAAACGAGAGTGCGGCCGTTTTAAAATGCGGGCTAATCCAGAAGGCAAAATTCAAGTATGGCCTTTCCGGCGTGAAGCTTGTTCTCAGCCTGTGTGAAGGCGATGCAGCTGGGACTGTCCATTACTCCTGCGGTTATCTCCTCTCCTCTGTGAGCCGGAAGACAGTGCATTATCAAGGGCTGTTTGCGGCAGGAGGAAAGAAGTTCCTCGTTCACCTGAAAGGGCCTGAAAATCTTGGTTCCCTTCCTTTCCTCCCCCATGCTTACCCAGACGTCGGTGTAGATCACGTCGGCATCCCTTACCGCGGAAGCGGGGTCGTGGGTGATTTCAATTTCCGAGTTTCCGAGTTCTGTGGCCTCTTCCATGATTGTCGGGTTGGGCTCATATCCCGGGGGAACCGCGACCGAAAGGTCAAAGCCCATTATTGCGGAGGCGGCCACGAAGGAGTTGGCGATATTGTTTCCGTCACCGAGAAAGGCAAGCCTGAACTTCTCGGGATTTACTCCCTGCTCCGAGATTGAAAAAAGATCGGAGATTATCTGCGTTGGATGTTCGAGGTCGGTAAGGGCGTTTATCACAGGGACTGTCGAGTTCTCCGCGAGTTCAAGGGCTTTTCCCTGTCCGTAGGTTCTTATTATTATCCCGTCAAGGTAGGAGGAGAGGATCCTAGCCGTGTCAGCTATGGTTTCCCCTCTTCCGAGCTGGGTATCCGCCGGATTCATGTAAATCGCCTGGGCGCCCAGATCGAAAAGGCCCGCTTCGAAGGAAAGCCTTGTTCTGGTCGACTGTTTTTCAAAAAGAAGACCCACCGACATGCCCTCGAGACTTCTTGGGCTTTCGCCCTGTTTTTTCAGTTCCTTCAGTTCGCCAGTGCGGCGGATTATTTCCCTGATCTCGTTTTTTTCAAGGTCCGAGACGGCAAGAAGATTCCTACCCACTAGAAACTACCTCCTCGATGGATTTCGTTATTACAGAGACGGCAAAGTCAATCTCTTCCTCGTTTGTGTTAAGCGGAGGAAGAATCCGAAACACGCGTTCGACGGTAAGTATAACTAGAAGCCCGTTTTTAACCGAAACCGAAAAACAGTCCCGTGCGAAAGTCCCGTCTGAGAACTCAACCCCGATTATAAGCCCCTTTCCCCTTACCTCCTTTATATAGTCGGGATATTTTTTCCGGACATCTTCAAGCTTGCCAAGAAAATAGTCTCCGAGCCTTCCAGCCTCTTCGGCCAGATTTTCCCGAAGTATCGTTTCCATCGCGGCGCAGGCCGCCCCAGCGGCCAGGGGGTTTCCACCGAAAGTGCTTCCGTGCGCGCCGGGGGTGAAGTGCTTAGCCACCTCCTCCGTAGCCAGAACCGCTCCGCACGGCACCCCGCCGCCAAGAGCCTTTGCGAGTGCCACTATGTCGGGCCTTACGTCCTCGTGCTCGTAGGCAAACAGTTTTCCCGTCCTTCCCATTCCTACCTGGATCTCATCAAGTATGAGAAGCATGTCGCTTTTCCCGCAGATCTCACTTACCTGGCTTAGGTATCCAGCGGGCGGAACGATGACTCCGTTTTCTCCCTGCACCGGCTCGAGAATGACCGCGCAGGGGTCTGTCTCGGAGGCAAGGCGGGCGATTGCGTCTGGGTTTCCGTAAGGAGCGAAGTGGAATCCCTCGAGAAAAGGGGAAAATCCCTCCCTGTATTTTTCGGATTCCGTGGCGCTGAGCGCCCCGAAAGTCCTTCCGTGAAAAGCTCCTTCGGTTGAGATGATCGCGAATTTTCCGCCGTTTTGCGCCCCCCATTTCCTTGCGAGCTTTATCGAGCCTTCCACGGCTTCGGTTCCGCTGTTACAGAAAAACACCCTGTCCGCAAACGAGTTTGAAACGAGCATCTCGGAGAGTGCGCTCTGGTTTTCTATGTTAAAAAGGTTTGAGGTGTGAACCAGAGTGGCGGCTTGGGATGTTATGGCGTCCGTGATCCTGGGGTGACAGTGCCCGAGGTTGTTAACGGCTATCCCGGTCGTGTAGTCAAGATATTTTTTGCCTTCCGTGTCCCAGAGCCACGAACCGCTTCCCTTCCGCATCGTTATGGGAAGACGGCTGTAAGTCCCCATCAGGTATTTTTCCCGCGGATCTTCCATTTCCCCAGACCTCAAAGGGTTATCTCCGTTCCTATTCCGGAATCGGTAAGAAGCTCGAGTATCAAAGCCCTTTTTACTCCCCCGTTTATTATGTGCACCTTGCCGACCCCTTCTTCCAGTGCCTCAAGCGCGCACATCACCTTCGGAATCATTCCGCTGTTTATCGTTCCGTTGCGGATAAGCTTTGTGACCTGCTTTTTCGTCACGGAGGATATGAGCTTTTCTTTCTTGTCTAGGATGCCGTCCACGTTTGTCAGCAGTATGAGCTTTGCGGCGCGAAGCGCTCCCGCCACTTTCCCCGCCACGTGGTCCGCATTTATGTTATAGGTGGTTCCGTCCTCCCCCCATCCTATGGGAGCTATAATCGGAATTATACCCTTGCTTTCAAACACCCTGATTACCTCGGGATTTACTTCCTGAACTTCGCCCACGTAACCGAGGTCTGCGTCCTCGGGAATATCTATACGGTGTTCGGCGGCAAACTTGTGAAGGTCGAATTTTTTAGCCTTTATAAGCTTTCCTTCCTTGCCCGATAGCCCCACCGTTTCCATCTGGTGACGGTTTATCGAAGTTACGATCTGCTGGTTTATTTTTCCGACAAGCACCATCTCGACCACTTCCATCACCTGCCTGTTGGTAACGCGGAGTCCGGCTATGAACTCGGATTTTATTCCCATAGTGTCGAGATGCTCCTGGATCTGGGGACCGCCTCCGTGCACTACTACCGGTTTTATGCCAACGTATTTCATCAGCATGAGGTCGCGCACGAAATTCGAAAGGTCCGCACTGGCTACGCTTCCGCCGTATTTGACCACGACGGTTTTGCCGTGAAACGCCTCTATGTAGGGGAGGGCCTCGACCAGTATTTCCGCCCTTTGGGCTGAACTGTTCATGAAAAACTCCTTTCCGCGAAAAAAAACATTATATAGCAACCGGGGTTTTTATTACAATACTCAAGGATAATCATATATGAGAATTTGGGTTTCGGGGCTGAAAGGAAAACAGCAGTATCCGGGATCAAAAAATCTCCTGAAGACGCAAAAACGCCTCAGGGGTGAAGAAGGGATTTCCGCCTGGGAATTCTCGTTTCAGCCACCGCGACTGCGACTACTCATAACCGTCTTGGGGCACAATTGCCGGTCCGTCAGCTCTTGTGCCGGTAGGTCAGCTGAACTCCGAAGATCCTGCCTTTTCCAAGCGGCGAGAACGTGCCGCCAAGAGGTGCCGACAGAGGTGGAGCGCCCAACGTGGTGGGCAACTGGCTGTCGCCTCCATGCTTGACTTCGTTAAGCAGATTCTTGCCGTAAAGGCCGATTGAGAAGCGGCCGTTTGCGGGAATGATGTCAATCCCGGCGTCAAGTATGTTCTGCTCCAGAATATAGCCCCTGTTGTCATCGGTGAAGTATGACTTGTCACGATAGGCGTAGCTTATTCGGGACGTCATCCGCCCCCAGCTGGTCGCTCCCGTGTCGTGGGTGAGTCCCACGCTGTAAGTCCACTTCGCGGCGCGGGGAAGTTCAAGGGCTCCATCTTTTTCGTCAATCCTGCCGTCTAGGTTCAGGTCATGTTTTACCTTGGTGTACTCGGGGTTTACGTATCCCACGGAGCCGATCAGGAACAGGTTCTCCGCAATGGCGAACAGGCCGTCAAGCTCAAAGCCGTAGGTCTCGACATCGGCGGTGTTGTCGATCAACTGAACTATACCGAGTGCTGGATCGGGAAAGTTAATTTCCCTTTGCATGTCATCAATCATGCTGTAGAAAGCTGCTCCGTATAGACGGCCGCGGTCTTTTGTGACCTTGAATCCGGCCTCGAAGCTGTCGATCGTCTCTTCATCATACGGTCCCGGGGAGTGGTCGGGCGAAAGGTTTCGAAGGTTATAGCCTCCGGAGCGAAATCCTCTGGTCCAGTGTCCGTAAACGTTCGCTTCGCCGCTTATGTAATAAGTGGCGCCGAGCTTGGGTGACCAGCTGTGCCATGTCTCCTCATCTATGAAATCAAACTCGCAGGCGGGGCCTTCAACGATATTGCAAGACGGTAGCGGCGCAAAGGGACTGCTGGTGGGAATCAAGGCTATTTCGCCCTCTCTTTTGTCACGCGTGTATCGCGCACCCGCGGTGAGTGTCAACTGGCTTGTGAGATCATAGTCAAGGGAGAGGAACAGACCCAGAGTTTCAACGTCGTAGTTTCCGCCTCCGAACTGGGACACATCCGTCCCTGGTGGGAGGCCAAGACCCAATTCCGCAATAGCGTCGGTAAGCAGAGAACGGTGCTCGTGGTAGTTGATCTTATTTCTGAAGTAGTAAACTCCAGTAGTCGCATGGAGTCTTTCAAAAAACCTGCCCGTGTAACGCAGTTCGTTACTCCACTGCCTATAATTGCTCCATGCCTGCGCACTGATGAGTTCAAGCGGCGAGGCGTCGAGATCAACTGCCGAGAAGGTTTCTGAATCGCGCCAGCCGAAAATGTTTGTTATCGTGCCGTTGCCGAAACCCACGTCCCAGTCCGCCTGGGCGGCGAAAAAATGAGCTTCGTTTTCTCTTTTACCTTCATTATTGATGCTGAAGTCGTGGCTCTCGCGGTCAAAGTTAGCCGCCGAGTTTGAGGCGCCGGATCCGTTTGTGTGGCTTTGCGCTGCAGGGCCGTCGCCGTCGATTCTATCGTACTGGTATCGGAGTACCAGGCTCAGGTCGTTTGTGGGTTCCCAGACAAGCACCGGCCGTACCATTCGGACATCTAAATCTCCGAAAGCTTTGCCGGTGTGGAGGTTCTTGAACCAGCCGTTATCCTGGTTTGTGTACGCGGTTATCCTGGCGCTAACAGTTTCGCCAAAAGGGACTCCCACAGTACCCATGTAGTAGCTGTTTAGGCTCTCTCCTCCTCCTTCAAACGAGGTGCGAATAGACATCTCAAGCTTGTCGCCGGGTTTCTTGGTATTTACCAATACGGCGCCCCCGGTCACGTTACGCCCGAAAAGCGTTCCCTGCGGACCTCTAAGCACCTCGATGCTCTCGATATCAAGCGTGTCGAACAGGGCGCCGCCGATGTTGGCCCCGAAATACACGCCGTCTACGAACACTCCCACGGTCGGGTCAACGGACGGTATGGAACTGTTTATCCCGAGTCCGCGAATGGAAAAGTTGGCGATTCCTCCAACGGTGCCGATGTCGTCAAGCGCGACGTTGGGCATCTTTACAGCGAGACTTTCAAGGTTCCTTACCTTAAGGGCGTCGATCTCTTCGGAGCTGAAATGCGTCACAGAGAGCGGAACGTTCTGAATCGGCTCTTCCCGTTTTCGCGCCGTGACAGTTATCTTTTCAAGAAGCACACTGCTTACGCCGAATGCGTCCTGAGCTTTTGTGGGGCTTGTGCTGAGAAGCATCAAAATCGCTCCCATCGCAACTGCGCCCAGAAATTTTCTCAACCCGAATCCTGATGTTCCGCTAGTCATGTCGATAACCCCCTTATGGCATTTTCCAAGAATAGACTGTGCTCTCAAAGTTGCCGCAGGACGGTTTCTTGGACCGCCCCTACCTAAAAAAGTGATTATAGCATAAATTAAACTCTCGCCGCACGGTTTTTTTAAGACACGCTCGAAGTGCAAAGGAGTTTTTGTCCTTATATTGCTATGTCTTGTTCATGCAAAAGTCATTGCCGAAGCACCGGATCGGCATCTATAAAGTTTCATCAGAGGAGCGCCACGCAATAACATGCAATTTTGCTGAATGAAATTGGGATTAACCACCTTTATTCGTTAGAATACTCAGCAGAGGGTTAAGTTTGTGTAGATCCAAAAACGCAATCACCAAAGTTGAGTAATGAACAGTATCAAACCTTTGCTGGTCTGTAGACACTATTATCTGGGTTCAACACAATGAGCGACGACCATATACAGCTTGTACTTATAGACGACGACTCCGGCAGAGTGGGTGCTTCTGGCGATCAGCATGGTAACAAAGCCTCTTCAAGCTCAAAGAATTTTCGTTTGATTAGAGCAACTGGCGAGCCGGTAGATACGCTTTCTCAATCGGTGCTTATCCAGGGTGACGCAAAAGATGCGTTGAGACTGTTGCCGCATGAAAGTATTCAGACGGTAGTAACGTCACCACCATACTGGTCCCTTCGAGATTATGATGTCGATCAACAAACTGGGTGCGACGAAACTCTTGAGGATTACATCAGCAGAATAGTGAAAACTTTTGACGAAATTCGACGGATTCTCAAAAAAGACGGAACTGTCTGGTTAAACATTGGAGATGCTTACACGTCTGGGAATCGACGATATCGTGCTCCAGACAGAAAAAGCTGGGCACGTGCGATGTCAGTGCGTCCTGCAACCCCAGATGGATTAAAGCCGAAGGACCTGATTGGACTTCCTTGGAGGTTGGCTTTTGCTCTTCAGGATGCTGGTTGGTGGTTGCGGTCCGAAGTTATCTGGAACAAGCCAAATGCATATCCTGAATCTGTCCGCGACCGCCCTACAAAAGCTCATGAAGCCATTTTTCTGCTTTCAAAGAACCAGGACTATTATTACGACGTAGATGCGGTTCGTGGAATAAATGGTCGTCGACTGCGGACAACATGGGATATACCTACGGACCCTCAAAGAAAAAATAATGGAGATGCAGACAGCCATCCAGCAGTAATGCCAGTGGCTCTGGCACAACGTTGCGTGCAGATTACAAGCAGAGTTGATGATTTTGTGCTGGATCCTTATGCAGGTTCAGGTACAACCTTGCTGGCCGCGCAGAATCTGGGGAGGCGATGGGCCGGAATTGAACTAAAACCAACCTTTATTGATCTGATAGAACGCAGGCTCGGAAATTGGTGACACTCGCTGAACTTAAAGAAAAGCTTGAATCACTGTCGCCAACAGCGGTCCTGTTTGTTTCTAGGATTGTGGATTCTTTGTCTGAACCTCCGCAGGCGACAGTAAATCAGCAGGGTACTTGGTTGCCTGCCGAATGGATTGAGTATTTCGGCTTAGCATTATCTGTTCATCATGGAACTACCAGCGAACCTCTTGCTCAAAAGAGTTTCGAAGCAGTTTTCCGCAATGCTTGTGAATCTTCAGGCTGGAATGTAGGAGATTATTTTTCAGAGACCGAAAGGTTTGTCGACATCGAAATTAAGAACAGCCACCTTCCGGTGCAGAAGCTTTCACTGAAATCTACTGCTGCCCAAAGACTTTCTCGCACCTCAGTGCACATCTCAAAGCTGACCGAAGCAGCATGGATACAGGATATGCGTACAGCAAGAGAACGTAGGAACAGAACGCTAGCCCTGTTTCGTGAATATCAGGCAGCGGTAGATTCAATTATGATGTTACGCGCATTTCGTAAAGGACAGAGCATCCCGTCAATGTATCAACTCGTTGAAATTCCGACGGCTATATTCTCATCGCTACAGAAGGTTTCTATTGCCGCATTTAACTCTGATGGGCCAGTAGTTGACTGTCCGTACCAAGAACACACTGTTGCAGCGCGGGTTTCTCTTGATAGATCGGATTCAAAAATAACAGTGAGGCAGATATTGCTCTCCGCCTGTACTGTTCATGTCGAGTGGACAGTAAAAACAGACTAATTTTTTGTTGAAGTTTCTCGTCTAGAGAAGCCCCAAGGCTTCTTTCTGCCGTTTTCCCGTTTCTCTTACCTTTACGCGGAACTGGAGTTCGACTTCGGCTCCGTCCCCGTAGAAGCTCCCCGAAACGGGGGCGATGAGACCGTGGGTGGCACCGCTTGCGACCGCGACGTGGCGGTCTGCGACCGCGAGACCCGAAGAGGGATCATAGCCTCTCCATCCTCCCCCCGGTATGTAGACTTCGGCCCAGGCGTGAAGCTCGTCTCCTTTTTTTCTTCTTTTGCTGAGCGCATAGCCGCTTACGTGCCTGCACGCAAGGCCGGTCGAACGGCAGACGGCTGCGAAAAGCTCCACGATGTCCCTGCAGGACCCCCTTTTTTCCCTGAGGGTTCTCTCCGCGGACCAGGGTCCGCCCTGCTCCCTTGCGACGTGGGGAAAGTTCTCGTGTATGTGCTCGCAGAGCGAGAGAATAAAATCCGTGGTTTTTCCTATGGTCTGCAAGAGGATCGTTTCGCGAAGCGGCGAGACCGCCAGGGCTGTTTTTCTGGTCACTGCCAGGTACGGGCGAAGGGCTGCCTTCTGCTCGCGGGGGTACTCAATCGGCAAATCAAGGAATCTTACGTCGGAAACTATGAAGTCAAAAGGGTTTTCCCGAAGCGTCTCGACGACGCAGCTGGTATCGATTGTGAGACTGTCGAACTCGCCCGTAAACCACAGGGTAACGGTGGTGTTTCCGTCAAGGTCCGAATTCACGCTTCTTCCTGCTTCGGGGGGATCCGTCCTGAGCGAGAACATATGGGTCATCTGCCCCCCGCCGTCTCTCGGGCGAAGCCTCACGGTGTGAGGGGCCAGGACCACTTTTTTTCCGTAGGAATAAGTCGTGTTGTGATCTATGCTAAGCAGCACTTTTCGGGCTTCTGTTAAAAATTTTCTTTACCCATTCGGCGGGCATTTCCTCGGCCGATTTTCTTAGCCTCTCCTGCCACCAGTCGGATATGTCCGCCAGTTCGTTTTCGCTGAACCTGTACTGCTCGAGGGAAAATGAATTGCTTCTGTAGACTATGATGTCTATCGGGAAATCGACGTCTATGGCGTTTATGCGGCTTGAATCAAACGCGAGGTACGCGATGCGAAGCGCCGTGTCGAGACTGGTGTCGTAGGTAAGAGTTCTTTTTATTATCGGTTTTCCGTATTTCGATTCGCCTATTATAACGTAGGGAGACGTGGTCCCCACGTTGATCCAGTTCCCCTGAGGATAGACGAGAAAAAGCTGGGGCTCGGGGTCGTTTTCGAACTGCCCTCCTATTATGGAGTACATGTTGAAGGCAAATCCCGATTCGGAAAGCGCCTCTCCGTCTTCCTCTTTTACCCTCCGAAGTTCCCTTGAGAAAATGTTCACTGCCTTGTAAAGGCGGTCAAGGGATCCCTGGGAGTGCTCAAGGGCCTCGTCAAGATAGGTGATAGTCTTGTCCCTCGCGGAGCGAAGCCCCGAGGTCATAAGGAAAAACGAGTTGTCCCCGGCCCTGTGGGTGGTAACCTTCTTCGCCCGTATGGCCTCGTTTCCCGTTATTATGAGGTTGTCGGCAAGTCCGATTATTCCTTCCTTGAGTCTCATTCCCACGCAGAAAGTCATCTGTTTTCTCCTTCTCAGATATCCTCAAAGTCCCGAAGGACGCTGTCTGTTATGCCGTAGCTGAAGTAATCGTCGTATATGCGGTTTCCGACCTCGTTTATGTGGGACTGGAAACTGCTCAGGTACTCGTGCATTCCGCGCTGTATTATCTCCCCGACGCTTATGAACCGAAGATCCGACAGGAGCTTTCCCATCTCTTTTTCGGTTTCGTTGTTGTAGGAGCCGGCCGGGCTGTTTGATATGCAGTGAAGCGACTCGTCAGCCTGCGCGATGCAGTAGATTATCGAGCGGGGAAACTGGTTATCTAGGATGAGAAAATCAAGCACGTTGCCTATGGATATCTGCTGGTGCTTCGCCTTGTAGGTCTCAAGGGCGCTTGTTGACTTAAGAAGGGCTATCCACTGCATGTTGTCTATCGACGTTCCTACGAGTTCCGCCTTGGGAAGCAGTGTGTAGTACTTGACGTCGAGGATTCTCGAGGTGTTGTCGGCCCGTTCCATCTGTTTTCCGAGTTCCGAGAAGTGCCACGCCTCGCCGTGGGAAATGCTTATGTACCCGGACCCGTGAAAAAGAAGGCTCTGCACTTTTGCCACTTCGCAGAACTTGCCGGGATTGTCGAGCAGCTTCTGCTTGGCTTCGTCGCTGTTCAGCCTGTGGTAGAAGCGGTTTATTAGAAGCCACATCTCAGAGGAGATTATCTCCCTAACGGAACTTGCGTTCTCGCGGGCGCAGTTAACGCAGGAGATGATGGAGTTCGGGTTGTTTCGGTCAAGAACCATGAAGTTTATTACGTTCTCCCGGGTGGTGCTGTCATAAAGGCTTTTGAAAAGCCCCATGTCTCCCGTCACCTTTACTATGGGGTCCCACTCCTGCTCAACGGAGTCGTGGGTGTCAATGGCAAGGCCCAGGTTTACGCTTATAAGCCTCGCGGTGTTCCCGGCGCGCTCGGCGTAGCGGCTCATCCAGTATATAGATTCTGCGACGCGACTTAGGATTTTTTGTCTCCTCTGCCCCCGGCGTTCTTTGCGGGAGCAAGCACCCAGGTGTCCTTGCTTCCCCCGCCCTGGGACGAATTAACTATCATCGAGCCCTTGCGGAGGGCTACCCTGGTCAGGCCTCCGGGCAGGACGAATATTTCTTTTCCGTAGAGAATGAAGGGCCTCAGGTCGACATGGCGTCCCTCGAAGTGATCGTCCACTACCACAGGAGCCCGGGAGAGGGACATGGTCTTCTGGGCTATGTAGTTTCGGGGGTCCGCCTTTATGTCTCTTTTGGCCTGGGCCAGCTCCTCTTTCGTCGCCTTGGGACCGAACACTATTCCGTATCCTCCAGATTCGTTCGCGGGCTTTACGACCAGTTTCTCTATGTTGTCGAGCACGTATTTCCTGGCCTTATCCTCCTCGCATATATACGTCGGCACGTTCGGGATTATGGGATCTTCTCCCAGGTAGTACTTTATTATCTTCTCAACGTAGGCGTATATTATCTTGTCGTCGGCCACTCCTCCTCCTGGGGCGTTTGCTATGGCGACGTTTCCGGCCTTGTACGCGCTGAAAAGCCCTGGAACTCCAAGCACTGAATCCGGGCGGAAGACTTGGGGGTCGAGGAAGTTGTCGTCTATCCTTCTGTATATGACGTCCACTTTTTCAAGTCCCTTGGTGGTCTTCAGGTAAACGAAATTCTCTACCACGACAAGATCCCTTCCCTCGACAAGCTCTATCCCCATCTCCTTTGCCAGAAACGAGTGCTCGAAATAGGCCGAGTTATAGATTCCAGGGGTGAGAAGCACCACCTTGGGGTTGGCCGTTCTATCAGAAAGAAGGTACTGGAGGGTATCATGGAGGTGGAGCCCGTAGTCACTTATGGGCATTATCTCTACGGTGCCGAATACCTTGGGAAACGTGCGCTTCAGAAGCTCGCGGTTCTCAAGCACGTAGGAGACGCCGGAGGGGGAGCGAAGGTTGTCTTCGAGAATGTAGAAGTTTCCGTCCGAATGTCTTATAAGGTCCGTTCCCGTGATGTGGCACCAGATATTCTTCGGCGGGGAAAAACCGACGCAGTCAAGGCGAAACTCCCTGCTTGAGAGGATGAGTTCCTTGGGAACCACCTTGTCCCTAAGGATCTTCCGGTCGTTGTATATGTCGTCTATGAAAAGGTTAAGGGCGTGGATTCTCTGCTTGAGACCCTTTTCTATGAGTTCCCAGTCCTCGGCGGAAACTATCCTCGGAATTATGTCGAAAGGGAAAATGTTCTCCTCGGAACTCTTCTTTTTTTCCGAGTAGAGGGTGAAGGTGACCCCCATTTCGAACAGGTTCATCTCGGCCGCTTTCTGCCTCTCGATCAGCTCTCCGTCTGAGAGGCTTTCTATCCTGTCGGTTAAAAAGCGGGTCCACTCATGCGGGGTGGCGTTATCCTTGAATACCTCGTCGTAAAAGCCTTCCGTGTCGTAGTTTTTAAAATCCATCTTGGCTCCAAGGAATTTTCCCGAAAAATCTAACTAAAAGTGAAGGTTATGCAAAAGCTTCCTAGAGTATGTACCTGCTGAGATCCCTGTCCTTGACGATGTCGGCTATTTTCTCCTCAACGTAGCTTTTGTCTATGGTGAATTTTCTCTCTTTCATGTCGGGAGCGTTAAAGGAAATCTCGTCAAGCAGCTTCTCAAGAACGGTGTGAAGCCTCCTTGCCCCTATGTTCTCGGTAGAGCTGTTAACTTCGGCCGCGGTCTCGGCTATTTTCTCTATCGCCTCGTCTGTGAAAGAGAGTTTTATGTCCTCGGTCCTCATAAGCTCGGTGTACTGTTTTATGAGCGCGTTTTTGGGCTCGGTGAGGATTCGTATGAAGTCGTCCTTGGTGAGCGCTTCAAGCTCAACTCTTATGGGGAACCGTCCCTGGAGCTCAGGTATGAGGTCGGAAGGTTTTGAGACGTGAAACGCCCCGGCTCCGATGAAAAGTATGTGGTCGGTCCTGACCATCCCGTGCTTCGTGGTGACGCTGCTCCCCTCGATTATAGGGAGAAGATCCCTCTGCACCCCTTCCCTTGAAACATCAGGGCCCGAGACGCCGTTTTTTCCGGCGACCTTGTCTATCTCGTCTATGAAGATTATCCCCGAGTTCTCGGTTCTCTCGAGAGCTAACTGTGTTACCTTGTCCATGTCTATCAGTTTTCGGGCTTCCTCCTCGGTGAGGATGTCCATGGCCTCCGGCACCTTGACTTTTCTTACCTTCGATTTTTTGGGCATGAGGCTGCCGATCATCTCCGAGATTCCGGGATCCATCTCCTCGACCCCAGCCTGGCTGAACACCTGTATGGGAAGGGTCCTCGCCGTTATCTCTATCTCGACCTCCCTGTCGTCGAGCTTTCCGTCCCAAAGAAGCTTTCTCATCTTCTTTTTGGTCTCGCTCATCCTTTTCTGGGCCTCGTCCATGTCTCCCTCCGCCTCGGTGACGGGGCGCGTCGGGACGAGCAGATCAATGAGCTTGTCCTCGGCAAGCTCCCTGGCCCTCGTGTTAACTGAAATGGTCTCCTCCTCTGTTACCATGTTGACGGCTATCTCGGTTAGGTCCCGTATCATTGACTCAACGTCCCGGCCCATGTAGCCGACTTCCGTGAACTTTGACGCCTCGACCTTTACGAAGGGGGCCTGGGCGAGTCTGGCCAAACGCCGGGCTATCTCAGTTTTTCCCACGCCGGTGGGTCCCATCATAAGTATGTTCTTGGGAGATATCTCGTCGCGAAGCTCGGGCGATACTTTCTGCCTTCTCCACCTGTTCCTGAGCGCCACCCCCACGGCCCTTTTGGCCATATTCTGCCCGACTATGTACTTGTCTAGTTCCGATACTATTTCCCTTGGGGTGAGATAGGATTCCTGGGACATTTAATCTATTTCCTCGATCGATACGTGGCTGTTTGTGTAAATGCAGATTCCGGCCGCGATCTCAAGTGAGCGCTCGACTATCTCCCGGGAGGAAAGCTCCGAGTGCTTGGCAAGCGCCAAAGCGGCCGCCTGCGCGAAGGGGCCTCCCGAGCCTATTGCTATCACGCTGTCGTCAGGCTCTATTACGTCTCCGCTTCCAGAGATTATGAGCATGGTCTCGGAGTTAGCGACGATCAGCAGGGCCTCGAGCCTTCTGAGTATCCTGTCGGTTCTCCATTCCTTCGCAAGTTCGACCGCGGCTCGCTTGAGGCTTCCCCGGAATTCTTCGAGTTTTCCCTCGAATTTGTCAAAAAGTGTCATGGCGTCCGCGGTTGAGCCCGCGAATCCGGCGCAGATCTTTCCGCCATACATCTTTCTTATCTTGTTCGCGTTATGCTTTACCGCCGTGGCTCCCATTGTCACCTGGCCGTCGCCCCCGAGGGCCACCCGGCCGTCTTTTTTAACGCATAGTATCGTGGTTCCGTGAAACTGGCTCATAATCTTTTCCTTCCGATGCCCCTAGGCGTTCGGGTGGGTCTTGTCGTACACTTCCATTATCCGCTCGACCGAGAGATGTGTGTATCTCTGGGTGGTCGAGAGACTCGCGTGGCCGAGCATTTCCTGGATCGCTCGAAGGTCCGCGCCGCCCGCAAGCAGGTGGGTGGCAAACGAGTGTCTAAGCACATGGGGACTCACGTTTTTCGATATCCCCGATACCAGGCCGTACTTCTTTATTATCCGCGCCAGGCTTCTCGTGGTTATTCCGCCTCCCCGGGAGTTAAGGAATATACGGTCGGATGCGGGTTTAAGCTCTCCCCTTCTGTCAAGGTACTCACCGAGGGCGGAGAGCGCCTTTGATCCCACGGGAACGATTCTCTCCTTGTTCCCCTTTCCGCGAACCCTTATTATTGCCTCTCCCATGCTGAGGTCGGCGAGCGTGGCCCCGGCGAGTTCGCTTACCCGGAGGCCGCTTGAGTAAAGAAGCTCGAGGATCGCCCTGTCGCGCACGCGAAGAGGATTTTTCTCAGAATCCTTTACGTCGACGAGATTGAACACCTCGTCCACGCTTAAAAACACGGGAAGGTGTTTTTCCTTTTTCGGGGTGCGCACAAGCTTTGCGGGATTCTGCGTCGCGAGGCCTTTTCTTACCAGATACGAGAAAAAGGATCTTATCGCCGATACTTTCCTCTCTACGGAGGAAGGGGAGTTTTTTCCGTAGAGGGTTAGGACATAGGCGTTTATGGTAGCTATGTCCGCATCCTCGATCTTTTTCTCCTCTTTTAAGAGAAAATCCCGGAAATTCTCAAGATCGCCCCTGTAGGCCTTTACGGTGTGCTCCGAGTAGTTTCTTTCGTCCGAGAGGTGTCTTATGAAGCTTTCCAGCAGTTTGTTCATCTGTACTTGAAATATATACTCTGATTCGCTTTGGACAAGGGAGCGGTGAACTATCGCCTTGTGGAAGTTGATAGAAACGACCGTTTATGCGGACAAATGGGGTTGTTTTTTCCGTGATATACGGTAAAAATGAGTAATTAAACTTATTTACGAACGAGGAAGGTGAAACTCTATCCCCCTTGGAAAAAAGAACAAAGTTTCCGAGCGCCTTTCCGACGGGCTTGACAGGGTTGTCGATCTTAAATCGAGGATAGCGTCCGTCCCCCCCGGCCTTCTGACGTCACTTGGGCTGCTTGAAACGTTTGACGAGACCGAGCGGCTGTTTGCAAACCTGAAGAGAAAATCGGTCATAGGTTTTTTCGGCAACTCGGGATCGGGCAAATCGACTCTCATAAATACCGTTATCGGCGAGGATCTTCTGCCGACCGGGGAAAGTCCTACCACGCGCCTGGTTACCCTTGTCGGGCACTCCGAATACAGGCCGCCCTCTCTCTTTGCCGAGGTCGCCCTTTTCAAAAAAGGATTCAGTCCCCACATGATTCACGATCCCGATCACATTGCGCAGAACCTGCTTGAGCAGGGGGGCACGGAACTTCTCTCCCGAGGGGGCGACGCGCATTTTGCCGTGGTTTTCTGCGGGGCGGATATCTGTCGCCACGCGTGGCTTATGGATACCCCGGGGGATGTTTACGGTTCTGACGGGGAAAAAACGATTGGAAGTGCGGAGGTCGCGGACGCCTTCGTTTTGCTCTCCCCGCATTCACACTTCTTGCGCCATAACGATCTCGGGCTTCTTACGAATCTTATCCGCCGGTGCCCTCCGCTCAAGCCTCACCAGGGGACAAACCACAT
Source organism: Thermodesulfobacteriota bacterium (assembly GCA_965207685.1). Taxonomy (GTDB): domain Bacteria; phylum Desulfobacterota_D; class UBA1144; order Nemesobacterales; family Nemesobacteraceae; genus Nemesobacter. The sequence goes on from OZ242294.1 coordinate 1,629,613, forward strand.
GCTTTTCGTGCAGTCCCGCTGCGGCGATATCGAATTCGCGGAAACCCGCACGGTTTTTGAGGAGGCGATCAAAAGGGCAAAGAACCAGCTCTACAATACGGCCTTTGAGTTCCTCAAGGAATGCGATCTCATAAACGCTCTTCCGGGCGAAGAGGAGCTTAGCGCCAGGGTTCAGCCGTTCTGGCGCGAGAACGAACATCTTGCGAGCCAGACGGTCAGAAGAATTAGCCTTATAGCGGCGTACCTGGCCCTTAACAATAAGCAGCTTGTCGAGGATGACATAGAGCGGGCGCTTAACCGCATAAACAGGGTCTTTCATAACGCGATCGACGTATCGAACGCCCTTCAGTACACGATGAAAAAGGCGCAGGAGAGATCGGAGGAGACAAAGCTGTATATTGACCAGTTCCGAAAAAGCGGAGTGGCAAGAATAATCAACCGCATCGTGGATCTCGGGAAATCCTGCGAGATGAAAAAGTCTGACGACCTCAAGGCGATGAACAGCTATTTCGAGGTAATAGTTTCCGAAAAATTCCTGGTGTCCCTGATCGAGCAGGGCTTCAGTGATGAAAAAGAGGCGCGGGAGGGAATCGGAAGTTACGTCGCGCAGATGCTTTCGCTGAGGCTTGAGAGCGTTTTGGAGCGAAGCGGCAAATCCATGTCGGACGAGGTGGAAGAGGTGCTCTCCGAGTGGCAGAGGATCCAGCCGTCAATGCGGAATCTAAATGTTCTGCCCGGCAGGGAAGATCCCGATTACCAGATGTCCGCTTTTGATCCGCGGGCGAAATTCATTGGAGGTCTTAGAGGCGCCGAGACTCTGGGGGCGATGTCGCTTTACGTTAGATCTCTCATAGCAGCCAACATGGAACAGAGCGTGCTTACCGGAGCCGCCGATGCGTATATGCTTTCTCTCTGCTTTGCGAATCATGCCACAAGGACCGTTTCCCTTACGGCGGCCCTCGGGAGGCCGGTGACCCTGGGGCTCATGTCGACCGCGGCGGTCGGCCGTCCCGATCAGGGCTCGGGCGGCGATTCCTGGCAGAAAGACCTTGCGGCCGAGGTAGTGCGGCGGTTGAGCGAGAAAAACGTCCGGGCCCAGTGCGAGAGAACGATCAGCGATTTTTGGAAGAATACCGAGACGGCCATAGCCGCAGGTCTTGCGGGAGTGCGACGCGGAAGCGATGAATATCTGGCATCGGTCATGGCGGATATATCGAGGGAGTACACGGAATCCGAGATTGATGCGTACTGGTGGACGGTCAGAAAGGCTTCTGACGCTTTCAGTCCCGCCTCGCCGCCCAAGATGGGACGCGCCGTTCTCCTAACCGGCATTGTTCTGGTTGCCTGCACCTTGGCCTTTGTTGTTCTGCATTTCCACGAGCACCATCCGCACGGGGGCTTCCTTCCTTAATTTCGCGTGTTTCCGCATCATTCCTCTACCTCTCTTCTTCCCGACGCGCTGGCACGAACAACAAATCTTTAGCGGCCACCACGGCGCCCCCGGTGATCAGGACGCAGGCAAGAGCGATGCGCCAGTCGGCCTGGCCGACACCCGATGCGACAAGTATTAAGGTTGAAAACAGCGGCGCTGCATAGCTTGCAGAACCTAAGATCTGGATATCGCCGTGTTTGACGCCAAAGTCCCATGCGTAAAAGGCGCCGCCGACCGGCAGCAGACCGAGGCCTGCGACGGCTAGCCATTGTCCGGTTTCCTGCGGCCAGACCGTCTGTTCCAGCGCAAGATGGCAGATAAGCGAAAAAATGGCTGTTATCGCGCAGAATCCGGTGACGACGTCGGTCGGAACCGAACCGAACCGCCGTGACAGAAGCGAGTAGACGGCCCAGGTAAAGGCGGAAAGCAATGCCGCGCTATAGCCGAAGGCAAAGCTGTTATCAAAGGAAAGGCTGTTTTTCGAAACGATCAGCACTGTCCCCGCCAGACCAGCCAGTACGCCTGTTATGTGGTGCCAGCCGAGCCGCTCCCCGGGAAGTAACGCTGAACCGACGACAATCAGCAGGGGCCAGAGATAGCCGATCAGGCTCGCTTCGACAGCCGGCGCGTTGCGCAGGGCGGTGAAGTAGAAAAAGTGATAGCCGAACAGCCCTCCAACGCCAAGACACCATACTCTCAGGGGCTGGCGCAGATTGCGAAAACCCGACGGCCTTGCGGCAAGGGCGGTCAATCCGATGGCGGCGGCGGTCGAAAAACACATCGCGGCAAGCTGGAAGGGTGGCACCTCTCCTGATGAGGCCGTCAGAAGGGCCAGCAGTGACCACATAAGGATTGCGCTAAATCCGATCAGCGTTGCTTGCATTAAATATTCTTCTATTGTCCGAATGTAGGGCTGAAGGGTAGCGGAAACTGCCTGAATTCAATTGATGTTCTATGCTCAGTCTTTAGTTTCTTGTAGTTTAGCGAATTCCAACATTTTTTAATAGTACTTGTTAATAGCACGCCATCTGTCCGGAAGTATAGCACGCCGTCTGTCTGGTTTTTCGACGGAGAATGTCTGGAGGGCCGTTTTTCTCCGTAGCGATGTTTTATGTACAGGGGATTCTTCTGGACAACGGATTTCTGTTTGCTGCTCTTGCGTTCTTCGGCAATGGGCGATAATATATTAGTATGGACCGTACATATCAAATGAATTAGAATAAAAATAATGGGTGATATTCGGGTGGAACGTTTCACGCTGGATAAACGGATTATCCTGCTGGCTGAGGAGGTTTTTTAGAGAATGGGGTTAACCGAATTTCTTTTGTAATTCTCATGAAATTCCATGCCGGTGCAATATGCTTCATCATTGCTTTCTTACTGGCAATTCTAAGCGGCTGCGGGGGTAGCGAGTCAGCGTCAGTACGGCCCGATTCAATGCTGCAACCGGAACCGGTCGTTGTTTCCCCTCCACCGCCCCCTCCACCGCCTCCGTCTCCTCCACCGCCACCGCCTCCGCCACCACCACCACCTCCGCCTCCGCCACCACCACCACCTCCGCCTCCGCCGCCACCACCGCCTCCGTCCCCTCCACCGCCACCACCGCCGCCACCACCACCGCCTCCGCCTCCGCCACCACCACCACCTCCTCCGCCTCCTCCGCCACCACCTCCGCCACCACCACCACCTCCGCCGCCACCACCGCCTCCGCCACCTCCGCCGCCACCGCCGCCACCACCTCCTCCGCCACCTCCTCCGCCACCTCCTCCGCCACCGCCTCCGCCTCCTCCGCCACCGCCTCCGCCTCCTCCGCCGCCACCTAGCATGTGTATCCTGCTTCACGACGGGACCTGCCCATCCCCCGAACATGTCGATTCTCAGGCGACGCAGCTTGCGAGCGAATACAGTCAACACGAAGGTTTCCGAAATCAGTGGGGTCTTGCCTCCATAGGTGCGGATGAAGCCTATGCCAAGCTCCGGCTGCTAAAAGGCGAAAATGCCTCACCCGGTTCCGGTGTGACCATCGGTTTTGTCGACACCGGAATCGATAAGGATCATCCGGCGTTTGCCGGAAAAACGCTCTCCGAGCAGTTTTTGCTGGATGCTGTCGATGAGACCGCCCTAACCTTTCAGACCGGCTTAGCGTTTTCTCACGGCACTTCAGTCGCAAGCGTTGCCGCCGGAGCCCGTCTCTCGGATAATTCCGCCGCGCATCACGGAGTTGCGTGGGGTGCCGACATTGCGATGTTTGCACTATCTGCGGGCGCATCTGACAACGTTTATATTCCCGTTACGCTTGAAGGCCTTGCCGGTCAAGATGAGGATTTCGCCAGCGTTTTAACCGAGGCCCTGGCGTGGAGAGACGGCGGACGGCGCATAGACATCCTTAACCTGAGCATTGGTTATCCGGGCTTGGTCAACCGTTACAGCGAGCAGGACCTCCGCGACAATCTCGGACAGACGATTGCCGCAATCGCTCAGGCCGATGCCGACGACAAGGTCATTTTCGTCTGGGCTGGGGGCAATGCGCACGGAGATTCCTGTGATTCCTCCGTGACGGACAATTGCGAAAACGGAAAGTTAAATGCGGTTTCGGTCCGTGTGCTGGCGGGTCTTCCGGCGCGGGTTGAAGAACTTCGGGAACATTTCATTGCTGTTGTGGCAATAAAAGAGGGAGGAGAGATCGCCGGTTTTTCCAATCGTTGTGGCATCGCCGCCGATTTCTGCATCGCAGCACCCGGACAAAACGTTAGGGTAGCCTATTTCAGATCCGCTTCAGGCGACTCGGTTGATCGGGGGTTCGGTAATAGCTCTGGAACCTCGACTGCCGCCCCCATGGTTGCCGGGGGGCTGGCGCTCATGAAGCAGCTGTTCAGAGACCAGCTTTCGAGCACGGAACTGGTAGAGCGTCTGCTCAGTACGGCCGATGACACCGGTATTTACGCCGACCGGAATACCTACGGCCACGGTAAAATGGATCTATCCGCCGCGACATCGCCTGTAGGGATTCTCGAGGTCCCGATCGAGAACATGACGGGTGGGGCCGGACCCGCTCTGCGGTCTACGGGGGTCCGCCTTGGTCCCGCGTTCGGCGATGGGCTTGAGAGATCTCTTGCTGGGCGAGAGATCGTGGCCCTCGACTCTCTCGGTGCGCCGTTCTGGTTCGACCTTGGTGCCCTAGCGGCCGCTTGGGCGGGGCCGCCGGTTGAGGCTCGGCTTGGCGAATTCGTGGAATTCTTTCCCCAATTGCGTTCTGCCCCGGTCCACGGCACGAGATTTACGGCCGGGGCCCTTCAATCGGGCTATCGCACCGCCCTGGTTCCGTCCGTCCTTGGCCTTCTCAATGCGCCCGGGGGCGCTGTGGGAAGTTACTTTGTGCTTGCCGAATACCCTCTTGCCCCGGTGTTTGACGGCCGCCGCACCTTATCGTTCACAGGTTTTCCGGCGGAGAGAGTCTCCAAAGGTGGAGCGGTGCCGGGTGCCCCCGTTCGCCTGAGGCTAGGTCTTCTTCGAACTTCGGGAGGCACCGGAGGCGGGCATCTTGCGCTTGCCGAGGATGCGTTGACCATTGCTATGACTGGAGAGCGTTCCCTTTCCCTTGCTGCTTTTACTACGGAAGGGATCTCGGAGCGGGTGTCTGCCTCAGGTGCGGTGTTCTCATGGCGGCCTGCCGGTTCACCGCTCGGTCTTTACACCGGGTGGGTAGGGGAGAGGGAGACCATGCTAGGAAGCCTCTCCGGAGGTGCTTTCGGAGCGTTTGCGTCGGATATTTTCTTTGTTGGCGTGAGTGCCGACGCTGAGGTCGGCAAGTGGCGCGTGGGGGCCGGTGCCGAGATCGGGACTGCAAGCCCCGCGGCCCGAGGCGGGATAATAGACGAGGTCTCGCCGCTTACCACGAGCTCGTTCACTCTCTATGCTGACAGAAGGTTCTCGAGTGACGGCACGCTCCAGGTGGGTGTCTCGCAGCCTCTTCGCATAGAACGCGGCCGGGCCTTGCTCACGGTGCCCATCGGCCGCACGAAGTCAGGCGAGGTGCTCAGAGCCCCGGTTTTGGCGTCTCTTGTGCCGAGCGGACGGCAGGTCGACCTCGCAGTGCGGTGGTCTCAACCGCTTCACGTCGGAGAGATTCGCCTGGGCGTCATAGCGAGCACTTTTCCCGGCCATGTAGCGGGCGCGGATACGGAACTTACGTTTCTTTCGGGCTGGCGGTTGAATTTCTAGCTGCGGTGAATCGAAGCTGTATTCGATATCCGCATCATTCCTCTGCCTGTCCTTCCCGGCGCACTGGCGGAAACAACAAATCTTTTGCGGCCACCACGGCGCCCCCGATGATCAGGACGCAGGCAAGAGCAATGCGCCAGTCGGCCTGGCCGACACCCGATGCGACAAGTATCAAGGTTGAAAGCAGCGGTGCTGCGTAGCTTGCAGAGCCTAGGACCCGGATATCGCCGTGTTTGACGCCAAAGTCCCAGGCGTAAAAGGCGGCGCCGACCGGCAGGAGTCCGAGGCCTGCGACGGCTAGCCATTGTCCGGTTCCCTGCGGCCAGACCGTCTGTTCCAGCGCCAGATGGCAGATAAGCGAGAAAATGGCTGTTAACGCGCAGAATCCGGTGACGACGTCGGTCGGGACCACGCCGAACCGCCGTGACAGAAGCGAGTAAGCAGACCAGGTAAAAGCGGAAAGCAGCGCCGCGCTATAGCCGAAGGCAAAGCTGTCATCAAAAGAAAGGCTGTTTTTTGAAACGATCAGCACTGTCCCCGCTAGACCAGCCAGTACGCCTGTTATGTGGTGCCAGCCGAGCCGCTCCCCGGGAAGGAATGCTGAACCGACGACGATCAGCAGGGGCCAGAGATAGCCGATCAGGCTTGCTTCGACAGCCGGCGCGTTGCGCAGGGCGGTGAAATAGAAAAAGTGATAGCCGAACAGTCCTCCAACGCCGAGACACCATATGCGCAAGGGCTGGCGCAGATTGCGAAAACCCGACGGCCTTGCGGCAAGGGCGATCAGTCCGATGGCGGTGGCGATCGAAAAACACATCGCAGCAAGCTGGAAGGGCGGCACTGTTAACAGCAAATGGAACTGTCCGCTTTTATAGCACGCGAGTTGTCCGCTTTTGCTTTTTTCACTTCAGCCTCCCAGGGCGTAGCCCGAAGAGGGTGAAGTGAAACTGCGGGAACCCCTTATCCGGGTTCTCGGTCTGCTTTCGCCTCCTTTGTTTTTTAACCTGCCTTCACTGTTATATCCGCCCAGCCTGCGCTTCCCATGATACACAGACATGCTCCCGTCCGAATACTCATGCACAACTACCTTAGCCCTCACAAAATGATAACGATCCTTAACCGGCGGGATCTGCAAACTCATACCCTTGTACCTCACGCAGTTGTCGTTGCCCACTACCCTCCGATGCTTCAAACACAGTATATCGTCAAGGTTGGCATCAAAAAGCGGTACAAACGCTTCCCCCTTCTCCGCCGCGGCCACCATGAAACGCCTGTTGAAATCCTCTATGAAACTCTCCTCCAAAAACCTGTTCGCCTCTTCCATCTCCACTATACCACGCTCACGCAACTCCGCGGGCAACCTTCCCTGCAAGGTCCCGAACATCCTCTCGCTGCGCCCCTTGGCCTCAGGGGAATATCCCGGTATCATCAGAATGCCCAGCTCACCCATCGCTCGCCCAAACTGCGTTGGATTCTCCTTGTCCACCTTCTCTCCGGCCACCGGAGTGCTCCAGTAGTGAGGCCCCCTGTCACTGTAAAAACTCAAGAATATCCCTTTACTCTCCAATACATCCCTTACCCCTCTCATGCTGCTCCAGGTCCCTTCCTCCGAAACAAAGAAAGCGCTGTATATCTCCCCGGTGGCGTCGTCCATGGTCACCACAAGGTCCCACACCTCCCGGGGAACCCACCTGTGAGTGCTTGCGTCCTGGTGTATCATCTCCCCGGCACACTCCCGCCGCTGCCTGCGCTGGCGGTGCACTCCCCCTCCCCGGGGCCTCCTCGCCACTCCCGCAGAGTAAAGGGTTCTCTTCACCCAGTTGTAGCAGCGACGGCCTCCGTGGCGCTCTTTATACGCCTCGTAGAAGTGAGCCACGTTGCGTTCGGGGTAGAGGGTCTTGTACAACTCCACCACCTCCGAGATCTCCTCCTGCGGGGCCCGGTTGTGGGAGAGTGCTCCCAGGCGCTTATCCAAAAGCCCACGCATCCCTTCGTCCCTGTATCGGACCGCGTAACGACGAAACGTTCTCTCCCCTATCCCGAGCTGCTCTGCTGCTTCTGCCTGTATAACCTTCTTCTCCTTCCACCTCCGGTATACCCTCTCGAACTGGTTCATCCTGACTCTTTGCAGAAACCTCGTCTGGTCCATGAATACCTCCTCCTTTGGAGAAGATAAATCCAGACAATCGCCCTTCAGCAAAACCGGACAGACGGCGTGCTATACTTCCGGACAGATGGCGTGCTATTAACAGGCACTTTTCCTGATGAGGCTGTCAGAAGGGCCAGAAGCGACCACATAAGGATTGCGCTAAATCCGATCAGCGTTGCTTGCATTAGATGTTTTTCCATTGTCCGAATATATGGCTGAAGGGTAGCAGAAACCGCCTTGGCTGTGATAACCGGGTTTCGGTGCGGAATTATCTGATCTAATCAACCATTCCTTCAAAGCTATGCGTTAAGTCTTGCGCTGTAGTTAACGATCCCGGTGTTATCCACAACTATTCCCGTATTTTTCCCGTCACTTCTCAATAAGCCAAGGGGGATTGTAGAGAACACCATTTGAGGGGTCAATCAATTTTTCGTTCGACTACTGTACGACAGTGTTTTTTGTTACACGATATGCTACTCAGTCGGCGAATTTGGTTGAGTCGTTTGAACTGAGGATATAGATATCGTGAATGATAGTATCATTGGTTGCTGGCAAACCGCTTGGGCAGCCATACAGGCAAAGATCAGCGTGAATTTCTTGTGTACTGGCTCGAATGGTTAGAAACGCTGCCATAGTCAGGACGCATACGGCTAACGAAAAACGCATGATACACCTCGAAGAGTTAAAAAGCAAAAAAGCAATTACCTCTAAGACTTGAGTTATTGTCCAATCTCATTTTCAAGGCAATTGATCAAGCGACGGGAAGATTCTCTGTTGCCACAGAAATTAACGGGATTGTTTGAATAAAAACCGGTAACGGTTAGCTTGTAGCAGGGCTTTTTGTTTATACGGGTTTATAGAAAACCCATGGAGGAGGATTTCTGCTGTGTCAGAAGAGCATGAGAAAAGGGAATCACGGCGGAGTGCGGTAAGGATTTGGGTAACTTACAGTGCCGCTATCTTTCTTTTTGGAGGTGGCGGAGCACTCATTGCCTAGCTTTTATGTAATGGGAAAATAAACGAGGCAAGAGATCTTTTCTTGGCAATCATGCCGGTCAGTACAGCAGTGATAACCTACTGGTTCGCCACTCGAAGCAATGCTCGAAATCAGGGTTCTGGAAAAGAAACAGGTTCTAACTGTAATTCCTCAGCGGATTCTTTACTCAATCAATTTCAGCTTGCCGCATAATGCGTCAAATTTCGATCCCGTTGTTGGATCGTCAAGAATGCGCTTTGCCTTTTGCTTTAGCGCGTTAATGTTGGTTCGATTTGCCGCGTCCAAGGCGCCAAGCTTATCCGGCAAGTTGGTATTGAAGTGATAGTATTGTGCGTTCGGACCTTCAGTCGGCAGAATCTGTCGCAACTGATAATCTACTGCGTCGGCCACGCCGTCCATCATCACGCTTATGACCGGTTTCGCCCAACTCCCCTTGCCCCAGTCTTTGGCCCTGCCGTAATCAATGCGTTTAGTTGCCACTCCGGTTCCTAGGCTCACAAGAAGAATGTTGTCCGATGATTCTCCAAGAAGTATCGCTTCTGCGTAGGCGCAGAGAGCCGGATTATTTGCGAAGACGCCGCCGTCAACTAGATAACGCGTTTTGGTTTCGGACCCACCAACGGTGCGTACTTCTGCCGGTTCGAAATAGGTCGGCGCCGCGGATGTGGCACGGGCCACATCCCTAAGGAAATGGTTGCGCTCCCTCGGGTTCTCCCTAGCCTTGCGTCTTTTGAAAAAATAGGGATGGCGTTCTTCTATCTCGTAGCTTGCTACAAGGATTTCTGTAAGCGCGTCCTTAAGTTCGATGTCTCCGAAGTAGTTTTTAAGTACCATCTCGATCCCGTTGTTCGCATACTTTTCGTCCGCCCACCCCCAAAGATGATGTTATCTTGTCATAAAGCGAGCGTCTGAATATGTCCTTTCCATGCTCCTCGTAAAATGCGAGCAGATCAGACGCCTTGAACTTGGGACCGGGCGAAACGAATTCATAACTCGGGCCTGCGGGAGCGACCAGTCCGGCGGCCAGAATGCCGCCCGTGGACGTGCCGGCGATCAGGTCAAAGAGACTGTAGACATCCTTGCCCGTGCGCTTTTCCATCTCGGTCAAAAGCACAGCCGGAATCACACCGCGGATTCCGCCACCGTCAATGGAGAGTATCTTGTACAATGCCATCTGCATATCTCCCGATTATGATAATTCTTCCTTAAGGTCTTCAAGCGTTCCGCATACTCTCGGGTAAAGACCCCGAATCGAGATGTTTACTCAAGATTCCAGTCGGGATTGAAGCCCAGATCTTGAAGTCGCTTTCGTTCTTTCCTATACTCCGTCCGCCTTACGCTTTCCCTGTATAACCACAAGGCTCTTTGCTCCGCCGCTTTGTTTCTCAAATATCGTTTCGGCGATATTTTCTGCGCGCCCCATATTGCAAGCCCCGCAATTCCGTGTATCCTTGCAAAACAAAATACCTTGAAGAGTTGCAGAAAGAACCAAAATCTGAATTTTTCTATAATCCCCTTTTTTCGCTCTTCTTTTTTAAGCTGCTTAGCTATCTTTTCCATCTTGAGCACTATATCCGTGTAGGGCCCTTTACCTTCCTTTTTCCTCTCCACTTTCTTTTCTATGTGGAAGTGGAGAGATGATGATACTTCGCTCTTTACGGTTCCTGTCCGCTCTATAGGTTTTTCCAGTAGTTCTAACCATCTTAACAACGCCGTTAGTGATATCGGATTCATCAATGTTGTGTTCGCCGCATCTTCATATTCTCTGGATCTCTTGACTCCCCATTCTTTCATTGCTTCCGGCGTTGTTTCCCATAGCACTATTACGCGCTTGAACGGACATTCCTTTTTTATCAATTCCTTCTGCCTTATTTCTTCGATCCCCATGGCTGTTCTTACCATGAAGTTGTCAAGCGAGTTCTCCGCCCGGAAAGGATCCGCCGGAGGTGCCGCAAACCACAGCGGAAGCCCCACTACCAGTGTTCCGTACCCGTACTTTTCCACCACTTCGTCATACGATGTCTTCCTTATCTTTTTTTCAATCACTGCCATCACCTTATCCGCCGCCGCTCTCTGTTGAGCCCTGCTAGGTATACCCCTCCTTAGCCCTTTCAGAAATTCTTCTAGGTCCACGGTACGGTTGCTCTCTATGCCGTTGAGTACCTTCATTGCGCCTTCGATTTTCTCTGGAGGTGCTGTTGTGAAAACTTCCGTGACCTCTACCCACTCCAAACCGCTTTCCGTTCCCGTGGCTATTTTCATTTTGTATATAAAGTCGTCACCCGGGTCGTCTATCTTTCTTCCTATCTCCTCGTGGTCTATCCGGCAGTCTAAATTCATTTCAAGGAAAGACTTTTTCTCCTGCAGCAATCCTTTCGCATGTTCAACCCAGTACACTTCGCGAAGCCGCTTGGCCTTTTCCCTGTCCCGAATTTTCTCCCATCCCTTTTCTTTACTTGCCTTTTCTGCGTACAATACCCCTAGACCTATCACTGTTGTTACTCCCTTTCGTTACCCGTTTTTGGGTAGTTTTTTCTTTTATGGATGCGGTTTAGGTTAACTTGCTAACTTCGTTACACTGTTCGGATTTCTGTGTATAATCACACCGGTAATTTTTCTGTCAACAGGGTTTCCCAAGGCTTTTCTCAAAACCATGTTAAAAAAAGTCAAAAAAAGAATCAAGAAACATTTATTCGGTATTCCTCGAAGTGAGTCTACGCCAGAGGCGACAGACGAACACCTTAAGATTATGGACAAGTGCTCAAGATACACGATGACTTCAAGGAGTCGTCAGTGGGCGTTAATACAATCGGTTGAATGGATAGCGAATAACAACATAGAGGGTGACATAGTTGAGTGCGGAGTGTGGAAAGGTGGAAATCTGATACTTTGCGGTTTGATGCTGAAAGCGTTTAATCTTGAGAGACTAATATGGGGGTATGACACTTTTACCGGGATGAGTGAACCAACCGAGGATGACTATTTGATAGACAATTCCGAGTCAAAGAACTCTTCGCTCATAAGGGACAAATGGTTGGCCAAACAGAAGTCGCAGGGAATAACGGACTGGAACTATGTGACAAAGGATGAAGTCGCAAGTAATTTTAGCAAGGAAGTTGGTACGGACAACCTCAAATTAATCAGCGGCAAGGTTGAAGATACTCTCACAATAGAAAGTAATCTTCCTGAGAAAATCTCAATTTTGAGATTGGATACGGATTGGTACGAAAGTACGAAAGTGGAGCTTGAAGTTCTGTTCCCTCGTCTTCAAAAAGGAGGCGTGCTTATAATCGATGATTATGGGTGCTGGGCGGGGTCCAGAAAAGCTGTCGATGAGTTCTTCGAGGGATACGGATTTATATGGCTGCACCGTGTTAGTAAAAGTTGCAGGCTTTATGTCAATCAGTAGTTTCGTTCTTTTTTTTGAATATTTTTTTCTTGTTAGTAATTTTTTCAGTATGGATTGCTTTATTGCAGGGAAAATTAATTAAATGGAAAGAAAAAGTTCCCGTAAACTGCCGAAATAACAGAGTCTGTTTTTGTCGCCTATGTGCCGGACCTAATGGATCCATACCGGGTACGGTTGACGCTTTTATTTAACTTCAAGGGGGAACTAATTTTTGGGTCTTAAGAGTTTTGTTAAACGCAAAGTTTATTTTGCTAGGATTTGGGCTAGAAAGCAGAGATTTCTTTCCAAAAATAATGTTCCACAACCCGGGGAAGTAGAATGGCTAATCAAAACTGAGGCAAAATATGGGGGATACATACGAGGTTTGCAACGTAAGGTTATAAGTGACCACCATGATTCGCATGGAAGGGCTAAGCTCTTTCGTCGATTTCTGCAGGGTGGGGACCGTATGTTGTATCATGGTTACGGAAAGAAGTATGCAGAGTATTTGGCTCCTTTTGTTTCCGGCTGTCTTTCCCGCACCGTTACCCTTATAGAGCTTGGTATCTTAAGAGGGACGGGCCTTGCTATCTGGTGTGACCTGTTTAAAAATGGACGGATAGTAGGTCTTGATATTGATCTTGAATACTTCAGTGCGAGTGTTGGCAACTTAAGACGCTTAGGTGCTTTTATACACAACTACCCGGAGCTATATTATTTTGATCAGTATAGAAGCAATCGCGAATATCTGAGAAATATTTTGGGAAATGACAGGATCGATATTTTTATCGATGATGGAATTCATGATTCCGAGGCTATCATGAACACTATGAAATGCGTTGTTCCTTACCTCTCTGATCAATTCGTATATTTTGTTGAAGACAACAAGGATGTACATTCACAGATTCGCCAAAACTATCCGGATTTCACCGTAGCTAGCTATGGTCGCCTTACGGTTATTACGGGAAATTCCAATTAATAACACGGTTCTGGATAACCCTGTAAAAAAGAGACTCCGGCAAGGATCACACCCAGTAGTCCTAACCGTAACTTCATTTGACAAGTGCAGATATAAGGTAGTCGTCCTATTTCACGGGGCAAAGGTCCAGGGAAATTCACTTCATAGGATCTTGCGGTTTCTCTGAAATAGAGGAGGTGGTTCTATAGCGGATCTTGTTAAACGTAAATAAGGAAAACACAAGTATTAAGATTGCGGGTACGAGTCTTGAGGCAGCAGCTCCGTTATAGGAGTACGCTTGAACCAATACCAAGAGTACTGCCACATAAGACATAGAGGACAGAGCGACCCTAATCACTCTTTGTCTCAGTCTGTTAAGTGCTAGTTCTGCTGAATCAATCCAGAAGCAAAGAGCGGATAAGACTTCAGAGATGACAATTAGCTGCAGAGCCAATGTAGCGGGTTCGTATGCGCTACCGAAGAAAATAATAATGATTTTGTTTGCGAACAGAAAAAATATTAGTCCAACCGGCAGAAAGACTTTCAGGAGATTCTTAGTAGAATAGGAGACAATATCGCTGAAAGCTTCTTTCGAACCACGACTTTGCGCGGCTACGAGGGCTGGATATATGGTATCTTGTACAGGTTTTCGCAATTTTACGCTTACGCCGGAAAAAATTATTGCTACTCTGTATAGTCCAACCGCTTCTTTGGCTGTGAAATATCCCAGAATTAGCACGGGAATCTGCCTGCTGAAAGCATTGCTAAGAAAACCGGTAAAAGTTGAGACAAGAACAAACGAGCGAACTTCTTCAAAGGTAACTTCCAAATTCTTGACTTTGGCGGTCGTCCATCTTTTTAATCCCGATTGCCTAAGAACTCTAAGCACCTCTACCTGAAGCATCAGGAAGAACACAAAAGCTGCTACCACGTAGCAGACGAAAACTCCTTCTATTCCGAATCCAGCAAGAAGGGAAACCGCGATCAGAACAACTCTTAATCCGGTACGGGAAGTTCTCACAAAGGCTATAGTCTTGAACCTGTCAAAGACCCTGAGAACTGCTTCCGAACTCTTATTGACGCTTGATACTAAGATGCTTGCTGAATAAATAAGCGTGAATTTGAACGTGTTCTCAGAGTGGATAAAGAGGTCGTCTGCCACTCCGGCGAGAATAAGGCACACTCCCAGGGCTGCAATGCCTACCAAGAAATCAAGCACGTAAAAAAACTTGATGAACGAGAGGACTTTGTCCTTTTCCCCGAGTTCTCGGTACTGCCCGACATATCTTACGACGGCATCGGGAGACCTCAGGTCGATTAGTCCGTTGATTATGCCGACGTAAGCTATTATCAGGGTGAAGAGACCTAACTGCTCAACCCCTAGAAACCGGGCGATTAATATGGGTTCGGCTGCCGAGAAGAGAGAAGCCGCCATGCTTCCACTGAAGAGCCAAGACGCGTTTTTGAAAAGGTTTCTTGTTGAATTGCCCGAGGCCGGCATATGAAAAGTTCCGTCTAGGAGAGTAAAACACCGTGCAATATAACTTGGTTTATTCTACCTGAATGGGCGTACTATCTCCGCTTCTCTAGGATTTCCCTAAATATTTTAAGATTCTCCTCGGTCATTTTTTCGACGCTCAATTCTCCCACTCGTTTTTTTGCCTCTTCACCCATTTTCGTTGCGAGAGTCCTATCCTGAAGCAGCTTCAAAACGGCTTCTGCCATCTTTTCTGGATCTCCGACCGGAACGAGAATTCCGTTCTTTCCATTCTTGATAATTTCTCTTGCCCCGAAATCGTGATCGGTGCTTACGACCGGAAGCCCTAAGGCAAGAGCCTCTAACAGCGAGTTTGAAAACCCCTCAAACAGCGAGGAGCAGATAAAAACATTGCATCTTATGGCATATTTGTGGGGGTTGAGAACGGAACCGGTAAAGTCGATTTTGTCTCTCATGTCAAGTTCCTCCGCTGTGGATACGATCTTACTTTTCAGTGGCCCATCGCCTACAAGAAGAAGTCTGAGCGGAGTAACGTCGTTTACTGCGTTTACTGCTTTCACCAGGTTTTCGTATCCCTTTGACGGGAACAGCCTTCCCACCGCCGCTGCCACAGGAATTTCCTCATCGAACCATCGGTGTGCCGCTTCTTCTCTGGATCGCTTCTCTATGCTTTCTATGTCCACACCGTTTTGAACTGTCCGTATTCTCTCTCCGACTCCTAGCTGTGCCAGGCTTTTTCTTCCTCCATTCGAAAGCACTATTACCATATCTGCCATTCTGTAGCAGAAGACCTTGGCAAATCCGATTAGATTTCTGATAATAGGTGGCCAACGTTTGAGACTTTCCTTTATGTTGCTAACTTCAACCGCAACGGTCTTGATTCCTAGAATCCTGCCCGCAAAGATCACTGCTGGTTTTGTTGTCCAGAACCTGCTATAGAGAATGTCGGGCTTTCTTTGTTTTGCGGTTTTGTAAATGAAACGGAATCGTGAAAGAAAATTTGCGTTAGAATTATAAGAAATAATCTTAACCCCGCTTGAAAACTGGGAAGTCATATCCATTTTTTTATCGGTAAGTAAAATCGTAACTTCGCACCCATTGCGGGCAAACCCGTTGGCAAGCTCTATGGTCTGCTTTTCGGAACCCCCTCCCCCGAGATTAAGACGGGGAGCTACCATCATTATTTTCACTTCTGCGTATACCTCACTGATGTCTTAAGGTTTCTATGGTGTCCGGCACGCGCTTTTTTTGCAAGCAGTATGCTGAAAAGATTTGCATGGGGGTGGAGAGTGCAGCGGTAGCCGAGACGGACAATAGACTTTTCTGGTCATATGTCAAGCGGTGACTGGAAGGATAAAAAGTATGGCTCACTTCCGCTAGTCAGCTTGAGGTGACCGGACTAAGAGTTGTGCATTTGAAAAAGTCTCTGGACTTCCCTAACAAGGAACAAACAGGTTTGGGTTGGTTCAAGTTTTTGAATGCCGAATTTGACAATAACTTCAGGTTCAAACAGTATAAGTGCGGCATGGGGAGAAAGATGAAAAAGCTCCTTTTGATTCTTCCATTCTTTTTGTTGTTTTCAGTCCCTTCCTATTCGGAAGAAAAGGCTTACAGAACTTACACTGACATCGGAGAACTTGAGGCACCTACCCTTACCATCTCACAGGTTCTTTCCTCCCGTGACGAGTTTCACAGAAAGGTGTTTACCCTTGAGGGGCAGGTGGGCGAAATAAAGTTCAAGGAAATGAGAGACGGAAAGAAGTTCACCTTGTTCTGGTTTTTTGAAGATGATCCAGAAAAAAGAATAAATGTCTACGCAAGGGGTTTTGTGGAGGGCATTGAGAACGGAACTAGGATAAGAATTCTCGGCTGGTACAGAAAGCATAAAAGGCATTTCCTGATAAAGCGCAAAAATATTATGAAAGCGAAGAAGATTCATATTCTTCAATGAATTTTGGAGGGGACCAAGTCATTCCTTACTGCCGACTGAATCATTGTTCCCATGCACCGGATTTGACAACAACCCATTCTATTGGTTGGTTAGTAGTGAACAGCCATGATGACAATGGAACCGTTAGTAAGATCATTGCTAAGACTGTTGCCTGATGAAGCACTTGTCCGCTTAGAGTTTATATACAATTTCGGCAAGTTTTTGAATTTGAAGAATCCGAAGACTTTCAACGAGAAAATACAGTGGATAAAACTATATGAAAAAAACCCCCTGATGACATTGTATGCGGATAAGTATGAAGTCAGGAAGATTGTTGAGAAGAAAATCGGGGCGCACATATTAAATGAACTGTATGGTGTTTTTGAAAGTCCGGACGAAATAGATTTCGATTCATTACCCGAATCTTTCGTTTTAAAGGCAACACATGGTAGCGGGTGGAACATAATAGTCAGAGACAAGTCGGTTCTTGAAATAGAGAAAGCAAAAAAGAAAATGAAAAAGTGGCTGGGGAGGAATTTCTACACGAAAAAAAGGGAATGGGCTTACAAGGATATTCCACCGCGGATAGTTTGCGAAAAATACATGGAAAACAAAGACGGATCGCTCAATGACTATAAGTTTTACTGCTTCAACGGGAATCCTCTCTTTATGCAGGTGGATTTCGATAGATATTCCGGGCACTCTAGAGCGTTCTACGACCCTGAGTGGCAAAAACTCGATTTTTTTATTGCAAAGAGCAGGAAAGCCCGCCGCTGTGAAAAAGAACACAAGCGCCCTGACTGCTTGACGGAAATGGTTAAAATTGCGCGCGTACTCTCAAGTGATTTCACATTTGCGCGTGTCGATATGTATGAAGTTGACGGAAAAGCAATTTTTGGTGAAGTAACGTTCTATCCGAAAAATGGAGGGGGAAGGTTTTCTCCAGAGTATTGGGATGCAGAATTCGGTGATTTGCTGCGATTACCCGAAATGTAACTAGATCAGTTTGACGGAGCTTAATTTTCTCACTCGTACCTCGGGGCTTCTATTGGATTAAGTGCAGCCGCTTTTTTCGCAGAGTATATTCAGAAAACTATTCCCACAAGGGCGAAGAAGAGAAAAGCCACGATTATGTACAGCACGGAAATCCGAGTTTGCAAAAGACCTTCGTCGCTGCCATATGGGAATTAAACAAGCAGGTGGTCTGAAGAGGTAGAGCAAGCCTTTTTTTGAGAATTGAATAACAAAGTTTTTCATAAACGGTACCGAAGTGGCATGTCGAGAGCAAATAAAACTGTCCGCTTTACCGCCCGCGCGAAAAAGTCCAGTATTGCAAACAGGCCAACAGTATAAGGAGAGCGATGCCGAGTTCTAGTATTTCCTCGATCACGCGCATTGGTGTCTTCACTTCGCTCGATAGGATTATTGCGAAGTTCTCGCGCAAGATTCGCGGAGCTGAGTCAAGCAACTTAGCAACCAGCATAACGAGCAAAGCCGCAGCAGTTGTTAAGGAGTACCCGTATCGGCTGCGCAGTCCAGATGCCAAGTTCCTACCGTAGTTCATCACATAGCGGATCAAAGCATATACGCAGACCAACAGCACGACACCTACTGCAACTCTTTCCACGAGCGATGTAGTAGGGTTTGTGTAGTAACTGAGATTGTTGATTCTTAAGGAAGTCAGCCTACTGTGCATGTCAAGCTCACGAAGCACAAACAACAAGACCAAAAAAGCCGAGTGGTACCGAAATTTCCAGTCTCCTGAGGCGATGAACAAAAGATATACGATCCCGCTGAAGTACAAAATGACGGTGAGATTCTCTATCAAATTGCCTTCCCGAGAAAGTCGTTCCGCGGCGGCACTATCCAGAAATATAGCCAGAAAGGTGATAATCAGGAGACCTGTGATGACGTAAAGAAACAAGAATGGCTGGCCCGTATTTTTCATAGACCTTAGATTCAATTCACAAACGAGATTCTAAAAGTATTTTGAACCAATCACAATACAGATACAGTTGTGTTGTTCGTAAAATGTCAAGACTACAGAAAGCCTGGCAAAAAAGCCAGTCTCAGGCCTTTTCATGCAGTTAAGTGCCGACATCCCTCCTCTCCTTAGAGTGTAATTGCATACAAGTCTTCAAAGTGGATACCATGACCAAATATCCTCATGGTATCTGGCAATTTCAAACGGAGGCGGAACAGAGAATGAACAGACATCGGTACAAACTTTCACTTAATCGCATTCAGAGGTTGTTTCCGCTTGTGATTCTGTCTGTTTCTATGGTAGCTGCCTGTTCTTTGTCCAGTTTTTTTAAAGAACCAAAAACGCACAAAATATCAGACCTAGCCAACTGCCTCTGGGATTTCCCGGGCGTGAGATTAGAGGAAACAAAAGAATTTTTCTGGGGCGCTTAGTTTCTTCACTCGTATCTCAAAGCTTCTATTGGATTGAGTTCAGCCGCTTTTTTCGCCGGATATATTCCGAAGATGATTCCCACAAGTGCGGAGAACATAAAAGCCACTAGTATA
This sequence comes from Thermodesulfobacteriota bacterium, assembly GCA_965207685.1. Taxonomy (GTDB): domain Bacteria; phylum Desulfobacterota_D; class UBA1144; order Nemesobacterales; family Nemesobacteraceae; genus Nemesobacter. Next base: position 1,648,715 of record OZ242294.1, read on the forward strand.
GACAATACTGATATCTGCGTCGGCCAGCCCGTGAGGACGGAAGCAACTTTTGAGACCAGTATTCCGATTGCCGTTCCAATTACGCCGCCTATAAGGGAAAGCAGCACAGATTCAATAAGGAACTGAACCAGTATATTTTTCTCCTTCGCCCCCACGGCAAGCCTGATTCCTATTTCTCTAGTTCTTTCCCCGACCGAAACGAGCATTATGTTCATTATTCCTATTCCTCCCACGACGAGCGAAATAGATGCTATGCTTCCGAGAAGCACGGCGAGGATTCGTGAGACATTCTTGATGGTCCTTATCTGTGTTTGTTGGGTCTTGACGTAGAAATCGTCTTGCATTTCCCCCTTTATTCCATGTTCCCTGCGCAAGGTCTTTTCTATTTTTGTCTGGGCGTATCCCAGATCATAATTTGGGTCCACAAAAATCGAGATTTTCTCAAGTGATTTCGCGCCGATGAGTCTTTTCTGGACTGAAGTATAGGGAAGCAGGACGATATCATCCTGATCTTTTCCGCTGGGAGTGGGGCCAATTGGGGACATCACCCCGATAACCCTGTAAGTGTATTTGCCGATCCTTACACTTTTCCCGATAGGGTCTTGGCTCCCGAATAGGTTTTGCTTTACTGTTTTTCCCAACACGCAGACAAGAGCCGCTTTCCTTACGTCAAGTTCGTTGAAGAACGTGCCTTTTTCTGGAAACCAGTCGTTTATCAGGATGAAATCCTTTCCGGTGCCTATAACCGCTGTGAAGACGTTTCTATTTCCCGAGATAACATTCGCGTTCGTATTGGATATCGCCGAGACATATTTTGTTACGTCTAGATTCCTTATCGCTTCCACGTCTTTGCCCGTGAGCGGTTTCACGTTACCCGTAACGATGCTTTTTCCGCTCTTAGTCCTTTTCCCGGTATTTACCACTAGAGAGTTTGCTCCAAGAGACGCTAATTGACTTTCTATCATGTTTTTTGCGCCACCGGTTATGGAAACAAGCGAGATTACGGCTGCAACTCCTATGATTATTCCAAGGGTGGTAAGAAAAGATCTTACCTTGTTGCTTTTTATAGCCCTGTATGAAATCTCAATTAAAAGCAATGGATTCATAGAGTCAATTGTAACCGATCACATGGACTGTTTTTCCGCACCGCTCAGGCAAAATCCTAAAGATTCGACAAATTCAAGATTCGTGAGGGAAAACTACAGATCAAGCTTTGGTCGTTAATATTATCAACACGCATAATGACATGCCTTGTGATGCGGTTACAATAAAAAGTTAAGAATTTTGTGAAAAACAATGAATTGTTCTTCCCGTTTACTTGGAGGATGTAGTCTGTCTTTCACAGTTCTTTAGAGTGGGAAGTTTTTTTGTGAGGCCCAATTCGTGAAAGCTATAATACTTGCAGCGGGTAGTGGTACTAGAATGTACCCCTACACCCATGACAAACCCAAGTGTCTTCTTGATATTGGGAATATATCCATACTTGAGCACCAGATAAACACCATAAGAGACTGCGGCATAAACGAGATTGTTGTCGTTGTTGGGTTCCGTTTCGAAAGGGTGGAGGATTTTCTAAGAAGCTACGACGACTTGGGGATGAGAATCAATACCCTTTATAATCCCTTCTACCAGTCTACCAACAGTCTTGTGTCTCTCTGGATAGCCCGAAGTGAGCTAGATGAGGATGTAGTGGTTATGAACGGAGACGATGTGTACGAAGCAGATGTTCTGGACAAAGTACTTTCAGTTAGGGATGAAAAAATCTGTCTTCCAATAAAAAAGAGGCCACGGTACGAAAGGGAAGACATGAAAGTTATAGTTGACGACGGCAGGATTACAAAGATCAGCAAAGAGATATCAAACGCTGAGACCTCCGCTGAATCAGTTGGCATAAGAGTGTTCAGGGATACAGGAGTTGAACTGCTCAAAAGGGCGGTTGAGGAAGAGATGAGGAATCCCGGCGCCGAGGGGAAATGGTACATTTCCTCAATACATAGGCTTATAAGTAAGGGGTATGGAATTAGGCCCTTGGATATAGGCGAGCTTTACTGGATGGATGTGGACTGTCCACTGGATCTTTTCAGGGCGAGAAAACAGGCTGACAGATTCTTGAAAAAGGAATACCGTGTGCCAAGTCTTCTGAGAATTGTTGATTATTCTGAATAACCCGTTGTGGAAAAATCCGCGCTCGCAATTAAGGTGAAGCGTTGTGTGGGGATTTTCGCGAAACTTTTTATTGAATTCTCTTTTTTCTCTCTGCTTGCGACGATACTTGCACTTCCGGTGGCTGCCGAGATTATCAGGGTTGCCACCTGGAGAATATAGAGAATCTTCGGGAGGCCTCAGGAGAGGGGGAAAACCCGAGATACGAACAGGACTACCAGCGTTTAGGAAAATACGCGAAACTGCTTGACGCCGATATTGTTGCGCTTCAGGAGATAGAAAACGAGGCAGTTCTCAGACGGGTTTTTGATCCAAAACTGTATAAGTTCTTTGTTTCGACGAGGAAAGCAAAGTCCCGCAAACACACGGCGTTTGCGATCAAAGAAGAGGTTCCGGTAAAGTGGCATTGAGGCCTTTACTCGGATCGGGGGAAAAACGGCATCCTCCGCCACGGCGTCGAAATTGAGGTCACGGTAAATTGAAAGTCCATCTGGCTCCTTTCAGTTCATTTGAAAGCTCTTTGTTCCGAGCATATTCTACGGATGATTCTGGATGCCATGCAGATAGCAAGCCTTATCACTCTCATTACGAAGATGATTACTTTGGGTGTGCTATCGCTGGAACAAAGCATACCGATGAAGTATTCTGTTAAAGTTGCTTTTTATTGGGCCTAATATTTCCCCCGACATGCGACAAGAGCGTCTTTCTCCGGTTTCAAGAACGCTTGAATAAGCCGTTTTCAAAACCAAGCGCTTCGAGGGGTTGGCAGTTAGCACCGGGTATATCTGCTGGGCTTCCTCCGAGCACGGCAAGGTATTGGAAAAAGCTTTCTTTGAGGAGAAGTCATGTGTGCTTTATAAAATGGATCGTGTTTTATTGTTCTCTATGTTTCCAGAGACGAAGGAAAATGAGTTTGAAACCCGGATGAAAAAATACGAAGGACTGAGGGTGCTTTACGTTGGAAGCCAACCACTTTTTACCGAAAAGGCAACCGCTGTTCACATGCTCAAGATGTGCCAGGCGATGGCTAATCTTGGGATCGAAGTTGAGTGCGTCCTGCCGGGGCGGGTTAACAAGGAAAGACTTTTTTCGTATTACGGCATCAAGACTCCTTTTCGCGTAACCTCGCTTGCGCTTTCGGGCGGGCTTGCTAGGCGGCCGCTACATGGTTTTTTAAGCTCTCTTTACGCTTGCGGAAAAAAAGAAAATTTTGATCTTGTGCTCACCAGGGATCTTATCTCTGCCTGGTTCGCGACCAAGGTTTTCAGGGTTCCGACGGTCTACGACGCTCACCACCCTCCGGTTAACTGGGCGGCCGAAACAATAATAGGTTCTTTTTCCCGCTCTAAGAACCTGCTCGGAATGTCCTTTAATTCGCGGGGTCTACACGACATATACTTCTGCCTCGGGATGACGGGGCAAAATCCCATAGTGGCTCCGAACGGCTTCGAACGGGAGGTGTTTGAGGGAGAACACGACATTTCCTCGCTTCGGGAGCGCCTCGGTCTTCCGCTCGAGAGAAAAATAGTGTGCTACTGCGGAAACACTTACAGGGGAAGGGGGCTTGAGATTCTGGTGCGTGCCGCGGCGCAGATGCCCGAGATTGAGTTTCTCATTGTCGGGGGCAGGGAGCGGGACAATGCGTTTTGGCGCGAGATGGCGAGGCAGGATGGATCGGCTAATTTCAGGATAGAGGGGTTTGTGCGACAACGGGAAGTACTCTCTTACCTTCTTGCCTCAGATGTTTTGGTCATGCCCTATTCGTCCAAGGTAACTATAAGGGATGGGACGGAAGCCGGTAAGTTTACCTCTCCGCTTAAGCTTTTCGAGTATATGGCCGCTGGAAAACCCATTGTTGCTACGGGGGTTCCGTCGGTTCTTGAGATACTGCGTCCAGGGCAGAATTCGGTTGTTACTCCTCCTGATAACGGGGGGGAATTTATTCGAGCGCTTGGTCTTGTCCTTGCTGACTCAGAGCTTTGCGCACGGATTTCAGAAGGGGCCCGCTCGGACGCGGTCGAGTACACGTGGGAGAAGAGGGTTGAAAAAATAATTGAGGGGGTTGGAATTACTGTCGAGTAAGTTCTTGGTCTGATTTAATCTGAGGGTCAACTTAAATAGACCTAGAGAAGTAAACCCTAATCCTAGGACAGTTTTTCGTTTTTTTTATGAACCATCCTGTTTGCCGAGAACACTCTTTCTCTCTCAATCGTATAAACTTGTAAGCTGGCTCTAAACTCATAAATCACGTGGAGGTGCGTAATGAGAAAAATATTGATGTTTTCCGTATTGGCGGTTCTGTTCCTGGGTGGAGCGACACTTGCCTCGGCCCATTGCGGAGATTGTGGTAAGAAAGCAGATTGCCCCAGGAAGTCCGCTAAAATGGACAAAATGTTTGAGAAAAAAGACTCAAATTCTGACGGCGTTATCTCAAAGGCCGAGTTTATGTCCCATGTGGAGAAAAAATTCGCCAAGATGGATGCTGACGGCAACGGCAGTCTTACAAAGGAAGAAGTAAAGAAATACTGGGCCGCCAAGAAAGAGAAATACAAAGAGAAGAAAAAAGATTCCGGGCAGTGCGCCGGCAAGTAGCGCTGAAACAGCAGTAACATCGGTGGCGCTCTGCGGCCACGGCTAAATGGGAACGGACCGCATGGCAAAAGAGTCACCGGACGATGAAAGCTTGCTTGAACGCGTAGGGGAAGGCGACCGTGCGGCGTTCGCCGTGCTTGTAAGAAGGCATAGCGACAGGTATTACCGGCTCGCCTACCGCTACACCACAAGGCGCGAGGAAGCAGAAGACATAGTGCAGGCGGCATTTATAAAGCTGTGGGAGACTCCGGATATATGGGATCCTCGAAGGGGAGCAAGGTTCACTACCTGGTTTTACCGGGTGGTGGTGAATCTCTGTCTTGACAGCAGAAAAAAACGCGGCGAGGCGGCGATCCCCGAATCTATTGAACCAGAAGATGAAAACCCCGACTCGGAAAGCAAGATTGCCGAGAGCGAGCAGAGGGCCTTGCTTGCGAGGGAGATTAAGAGGTTGCCTCCGAGGCAGAAAACCGCTTTGATCCTCTGCTTCTATGAGGAACTGAGACATGAGGACGCTGCCGGGATCATGAAAGTAAGCGTTTCGGCGCTTCGCTCTTTGCTAATGAGGGCCAAGGCGACGCTCAGACGGGAGATGGACCGTTATCTTTGAGAAGGCGTATGGATAAGGACAGGAAACTTGAGGAGTTATTGCGCACGTATGACGTTCCCCCGGTCCCCGGCGACCTGGCCGGGAGAATAATAAGCGCGGCGTCGCTCGTCCCGCAGAGACAGGGAGCCTTAAGATGGGTCCTCAGGGTGTTCTGGTCGCCTGTTCCCGCTTTCTGCCTTGCCTTGTTTCTTGCGGTCGGGTTTCTGGCGGGCGTGATGAGCTACGGCGGAGCGGATTCCCAAGCGGCCCCCGAGAGCGTTATCGAGCAGCTGCTTGGCGACGAGGAAGGATTGTTATGAGAAACCCGGTCAGATTATTAGTACTGTTGTTGGTTGTCCTCGGAGTTATCTTCATAGGTTTTGCAGCTGGGCGGGGGTGTGACCGTCATCAAGTGAAGCGGGGAGAGCGTATAATCACCCTGCTTGACGAATCTTCCCTTCCGGAAGCAAGACGCGCCGAGCTTAAGGAAAAACTGCGTGCTGCGCTTCCCGATGCGGAGAGGAAAAAAGCAAAACGGCAGCTGAGCGGGGAAGTAATCGCTATTCTCGAGGCGGAGCAGTTCGATGCCGAAGCTTACCGGGAGAGCCTGGATAAGATGTTCCTTGAGCGCCTGAGGCAGAAGCGGCGGGTTCTCGAAGTTATAGTCGAGATAGCATCCGAGCTTAACTGGGAGGAACGAAAAGCTCTTGCGGATATACTTCGCCGGTCACCCAAGTTCAGACATCTCCCGCGGACAAATTGAGTTGGGCACGAAAGAGTTTCCCGTTTATCGGTATTGTCTGGGCGATTTCAAAAGATATCCGCAAATCGAAGGATCAATCTCGCGCAAGAAGCGACCGTTTGACGTAAGAACAGGGTTATTTACCAGGGTTTAACTGAACACCGCAATGGGGTCTGTTTCACTGATTCCAGGGCAGGAAAATCTGACTGTTAAGGAGTGGCGGTGAAGGGGGATATCCTCAGAGCTTGGAAACTGTTTCCATCATGTCCCGCAGGCTCAGAGCCTCAATTCCTTTGCCGATCGGGAAACTCTCGCGGCCACCGTGCACGACAAACCTGCGGGAGGGTTTTAAGTCCTCGCACGCCGCGTGAAAACCTTTTGACAGCTTCGGAACGGAACCGCGTTTTATTTCTATGGCCCATAATCCCCCCTTGCCCGAATCGACGATCAGGTCGATCTCGGCCCCTCCCTTGGAGCGGTAAAATCCCATCGAACCGAGCTTAGGCATAGCCCCGGCTAGGTTTTCGATCACGTAGCCTTCCCAGCTGCCTCCGGCTGCGGGGTGACCGAGCAGATCGTTTATGGTCGTAATGCCGAGCAGAGCGTGAGCCACTCCACTGTCGCGAACGTAGATCCTGGGTGTTTTTACGAGACGTTTCCCCTGATTTGAGGCCCATGGCCGGAGACGACGCACGAGCAGCAGGTCGACGAGCAGGTCGAGATACCGGCCGGCCGTCACGCCGGCGACGTCAAGCCCCCGGGCCAGCTCGGAGGCGTTGAACAGTCCGCCCTGTCTGTGCGCAAGCATTGTCCAGAACCGTCGCAGGGTCTCCGCCGGAATGCGTGGGCCGAGCTGTGGAATATCCCGTTCCAGATACGTGCGGATGAAGTCCTCCCGCCACCTTGCGCTTTCATTGTCGTCGGGGGCGAGAAAACTCTCGGGGAAGCCGCCCCTGTTCCAGAGCTTGAGGGCTTCTTCCTTATCAATCTCCCGTGCACTGAGAGGGCCGAGTTCCAGGTATGATACGCGACCCGCGAGAGATTCGCGCGACTGCTTCGGCAGATCGATCGAGGCGGACCCCAGCAGCAGGAAATGGCCCGTCCTGAGTCCTCTCTGGCGGTAGCCGTCAATTATGACACGAAGCGTTGCGAAGATTCCGGGCGCTCTCTGCACCTCATCGAAAACGATCAGCTTTCCCTCGTTAAGCTCGCAGAACTGCTGAATGTCCTCGATTCTCGCCAAATCGCGCGGGTTCTCAAGATCCAGATAGACCGCGTTCCGCTTGCGGGCGATCTTGCGAGCTAGGGTGGTTTTCCCGACCTGCCTTGGACCCGTGAGAACCACAGCGGGGTTTTTTTCAAGCAGTCTTTCTAGCTTGTAGGTTATCGTTCTTTCTATCATATGGCCAAATTTAACATGATGTATTGGATTTGTCCACAAAATTGCTAAAGGATTTTCGCCGTAATCCTCGGGTTGAGTTATTCACTTCCCGCGAGAAAACCGATCGTTTCACTTGAAAAAACACGTCTTGGGTATAAGGACGGCAAGGATATCCACTGACGCTCGGAACTTTCCCGGATCGGGCACTGCAGCAACAAGCTTGCTTTTCTTCACAGTATTGCGTTGCCGATAAAGTGCCGTTGAATTGCCATTAAATCCGGGTTTGCCAAAAACTTCCTGCAAAGACAAAAAGCATTGGGAAAAAACCAGATGGACATATCGATACTACAGGATCCCGCGACGGGTGTAGAGTCGGTTTAAAATCAACTGCTGTAAAACTAATGTTGGCGATTAGGTGTATTTTGTTTCTTAACGGGAGCCGGTCGCGGAGCGAGTATCAGACCGCCTTTCGCTCCTTCTCGATCCGGTCGTAGGCGTCATTTATCACCGAGAGCTTCTCGTTCGCCGCGTCGACGAACTCCTGGGGTACTCCCTGGGCGATCAGGGTGTCGGGATGGTGCGCCCGGACAAGTTCGCGGTACTTACTTTTAAGTTCGTCGTCCGGTATGTCTCTTGCGACTCCCAGGACTTCATACGGATCCGGCTTGTCGACGCCATGTGCGGCACGAATCCGCCTGAATGCCGCTTCGCTCAGCCCGAATATCTCTGCCACGCTTTCGAGATACTCGTTTTCCTTGGGATGGTAGACGTTATCGGCTTTGGCGATGAGAAACAGACAGTTTAAAAGTTCCTCGAGCACCGAGGGGTTGTCCCTGAACATCTCGGCGAGCTGCCGTGCGTAGGGCTCAAAGCCCTCCGAGTCTTCCTTGGCGATATTGAAAACACGGGCGACTTCAGCCTCTTTTACCTCGTTTCTCAGGATCGGATTAAACACCTTCCGGAAAGCTTGGATCTCCTCTTCCCCTACTATCCCGTCAGCTTTAGCCATCTTGGCCGCCAGCACTATAACTCCGGCCGTGAAAGCGACCTGTTTTCTCGAACGTGTGTCGGTCGGGCGTTCCCCGGTATCCACGAACGCGTGACCCGCCATGGCGCCGAGCAGTGCACCGATAGGGCCGCCGAGAGCGAAGCCCGCTGCGCCGCCGATTATTTTCCCCCATACGCTCATATGATTTTCTCCTCTGAAGAGTCTACCAGAAAAACACCCCTTCGGAATCTTCCCCGGACTCCCGGACGCGAAAAAATGCGCTAGGGAATCGCCTGCACTCTTGCCCTAACCCTGCCTTCTGCCGTGAGAACTAAGCGCAGGTGCTCGGGTCCCACGTCGAGGCGGGTTATGCGCACCCGGCGCACTTTTCCCGTAATCGAGACATTCTCCGATGAAAGCGCAGAAATCGCATCCTCGGCACCGTCTCTGAGTTCCTCAAGCTTAGGCCCGAGATCGAATGGAAGGCGCTTTGAGACGGCTTTGAGAAGCAGGGATTCCGCGGCCTTTCCAGCCATTGAGAAAAGCACGTTTTGCGAATCAGTTTCGAGAGCTACGTTTTCCAGCGTTACGGTCTGCGCCTTGGAGTCGAGTTTCGGTTCGGCGATAATGTACAGGGTTCCTTTCGCTGCCGTGCCGGATAGGTAATCCGTCTCCACTGCCACCGTGGTTTCAAGCAGAAGCATCTCCGCATAAGGACGGATACTGATTTTCTTTATGACTATGGAGACGTTTTTGCCCAGAGACTTGCCGACGACTTCCTCGGCAAGTGTTCGTTCAAGGGTTTCGTAATCGATTATGGTAGGCATGACGATTTCGAAGCCTCCAGGCTTTGGCTTTTCTAGGAGCAGGGTTTTCGGGAAGGGACATCGGGGCTGAGTCCGCTCTGTCAGGATGCGCGTTTTCACTTCAACTCCAATTGTGGTATGAATGTTTTTGCGGTCGATGCGGATCTGCGCCGCGCGCGCGACTACGGGCCTTGTTTCAAGCCAGAGATCGGAGTTTTCTCCAAGCGGTGTTGAGCCGCAAAGTCTCTTCCAGCCTTTTCTTGCCGCCTGCTCAAAGAGATTGCTTCGGGCCACGCTTTGGTTAAGTTGCGTGCGAAGTCCCTCAGCCGTGGTTTCAACTGCGGGAAATATATGTCCTCCTACGTCAAGATTTCCTATGCGTTTTATCGGGATGTTGGCCCTTTGTATATCTATTTTTATCTCGGAGAGGTTCGGGGAGACGCGCCAGTTGGTCTTGAGGGTCGGACTTGCGGCGAGGGAGACGCTTGCAAGTACGTCGCCGCTTGTGCTGAAATCGATTTTCCTTGCCAGCTGAAAGGTTCCCGTCGCGCGGGCCTCTCCACTAAGCTCGGTCGCTATGTTTAGCGCTCCGCTTCGGCCCGATACCCTGAGGTCGGAGCGTTCAAGATTCCAGCTTAACTCGTTTTGGGCGAACCTTCCTACTAGAGCGTTTTCCTTTAAGCCCGATTCCCGCTTCGGCGTTTTGCGCTCAAGCGCTTCCCTTACGGCAGCTATGGGGACAGAGACCGGGATAGTTGCTCTTGAAAGATGTTCCGCAAGCGGCTCAAGCGCCGAGGTCTTGGGAGTGGGCCTTTCGGCGTCATGCCTCGACATGTTTTCAGACAGATAAGCCCCCGCTGCGAGAATCACCCCGAGCACGAGAATAAACAGTATTAGCCTTCTCATCTAAAGATATTATGGTAAGGGAATTTTCGTGAATTTAAAGATTTTTGTTAATAGCACGCCATCTGTCCGGAAGTATAGCACGCCGTCTGAGACTGTGAAGATATTCTGGGGTTTTGGTTATTCTGCGGAACACTGAGAATCGAGATGGCGTTGCGGGAGAGTAAGGGCTGATTTGCCTCTGCCTCGGTCATAACATCTAAAACGGCATAATTATCTTTGTATTTCAGGCAGTTAGGTGTTGATATCACGCCTCCCCAAAGGTATAATTACATCAACAATTCATATCAAGGTGGAACACACAATGAACCAACGCCGATACAAGCCCACCCTTGACCGCACGCAAGCATTGCTTCTGCCCGAGAGGGTGGAAGATTACGTGGGAGAGAACCACCAGGTTCGAGCCCTTGACGCTTATGTTGATACCCTGGACCTCGGTGCTCTGGGCTTCAAGCACACCGAGGCCGGTACCGTGGCTGGGCAGCCTCCTTACAACCCGTGGTCTATGCTCAAGCTTTACCTGTACGGATATCAGCACGGGATACGCAGCAGCCGCAAGCTGGAGGCTGAGGCCCGAAGGAACCTTGAAGTGATATGGCTGGTGAAGGGAGTGCGGCCGTCATACAAGAGCATTGCGGATTTCCGCAAGGATCATGTGGCGCAGTTGCGGGAGGTTAACCGGGATTTTGTTTTGCTGTGCAGGGAGTTGGATTTGTTCGGCGGGGATGAGGTGGCGGTTGACGGTTCTTTTTTCTCTGCGAACGCGAGCAGGGGGAGTATACAGACGGAGGGTTACATAGACAGGGAGTTGGAGAACATAAAGAAGAAGATAGAGGAGTATCAGGCAGTTCTTGAGGAGCAGGATGCGGCGGACGACAGTGCGGGGAGGCAGGATACGGGCAACGACGAGGTGTTGGGGGAGAAGATAGAGAAGCTCAGGCGACGGCAGGAGGAAAAGAGAAAGCTTAAGTCCCGCATGGAGAGAAGGGGGCAAACGCAGGTATCTGTGGTGGATGAAGATGCGAGGCTGCTCAGGAAGCGGGGGCAGAGCGTGGCGGGGTACAACGCCCAGATAGCGGTGGATTCTAAGCACAAGCTGGTGGTTGCCGAGGGGGTGATTCAGGATGGCAGGGATCACCGTCAGTTGTCGGGAATGCTTATGGAGACCGGGAAAAGGCTCTGCAGGGAACAGTTTGTGGGGTTGGCCGACGGGGGTTATTACGAGAGCATGGAACTTAAGCGGTGCGAGGATGAAGGTATCACTGTTTATGTGCCGGTTCCCGACACAAGCGCGGGGATAAGGGGGAGGGGGCGTTACACTCTGGATGAATTCAGTTACGACTCAGCGGAGGACTGTTATTACTGTCCCCAGGGAAAGCGGTTGGCTCCCCGCGGGGAGCCATTACATAAAAGCGGGAAGCGTTACATTCTGTATAGCGCCAGGAATGTTGACTGCAAGGGGTGTGCGATGCGCAAGCGTTGTATTGGTGACAGTGCACGGAGCAGGCTGATACAGCGCTGGGAACATCAGGAGGTGCTTGACAGGCACAGGGAGAGGATGGAGGCGGAGGCGGAGAGGATTAAGAGGCGTGGGAAGATCGTAGAACACCCGTTTGGGACGTTGAAGAGCAGATGTGGGATTCACCAGTTTTTGATGAGAGGTCTTGAGAAATGCCGGGGGGAGTTCAGCTTGATGACGATGGCCTATAACTTTACCCGGGCGCTTAACGTGCTGGGGGCGCAAAGACTGAGGGAGTATTGCGCCGTGAGGAGGGTTTGTGGCCCTCAAATGGCCTGAAACGATGAGAGAAAGCTTGCTGATTTGACATTATGACACCAGATCGGGGGTGTCGAACCGAATTCCGAGGATTTTTAACCTCTTCCATCAGAAAACACATGCATTGCTGACAGTAGATTTACTTTTAAACCATCTCTCCCTCAATACTCTCACAGTCTCGTCTGTCCGGTTTTGCTGAAGGGCGATTGTCTGGATTTATCTTCTCCAAAGGAGGAGGTATTCATGGACCAGACGAGGTTTCTGCAAAGAGTCAGGATGAACCAGTTCGAGAGGGTATACCGGAGGTGGAAGGAGAAGAAGGTTATACAGGCAGAAGCAGCAGAGCAGCTCGGGATAGGGGAGAGAACGTTTCGTCGTTACGCGGTCCGATACAGGGACGAAGGGATGCGTGGGCTTTTGGATAAGCGCCTGGGAGCACTCTCCCACAACCGGGCCCCGCAGGAGGAGATCTCGGAGGTGGTGGAGTTGTACAAGACCCTCTACCCCGAACGCAACGTGGCTCACTTCTACGAGGCGTATAAAGAGCGCCACGGAGGCCGTCGCTGCTACAACTGGGTGAAGAGAACCCTTTACTCTGCGGGAGTGGCGAGGAGGCCCCGGGGAGGGGGAGTGCACCGCCAGCGCAGGCAGCGGCGGGAGTGTGCCGGGGAGATGATACACCAGGACGCAAGCACTCACAGGTGGGTTCCCCGGGAGGTGTGGGACCTTGTGGTGACCATGGACGACGCCACCGGGGAGATATACAGCGCTTTCTTTGTTTCGGAGGAAGGGACCTGGAGCAGCATGAGAGGGGTAAGGGATGTATTGGAGAGTAAAGGGATATTCTTGAGTTTTTACAGTGACCGGGGGCCCCATTACTGGAGCACTCCGGTGGCCGGAGAGAAGGTGGACAAGGAGAATCCAACGCAGTTTGGGCGAGCGATGGGTGAGCTGGGCATTCTGATGATACCGGGATATTCCCCTGAGGCCAGGGGGCGCAGCGAGAGGATGTTCGGGACCTTGCAGGGAAGGTTGCCCGCGGAGTTGCGTGAGCGTGGTATAGTGGAGATGGAAGAGGCGAACAGGTTTTTGGAGGAGAGTTTCATAGAGGATTTCAACAGGCGTTTCATGGTGGCCGCGGCGGAGAAGGGGGAAGCGTTTGTACCGCTTTTTGATGCCAACCTTGACGATATACTGTGTTTGAAGCATCGGAGGGTAGTGGGCAACGACAACTGCGTGAGGTACAAGGGTATGAGTTTGCAGATCCCGCCGGTTAAGGATCGTTATCATTTTGTGAGGGCTAAGGTAGTTGTGCATGAGTATTCGGACGGGAGCATGTCTGTGTATCATGGGAAGCGCAGGCTGGGCGGATATGACAGTGAAGGCAGGTTAAAAAACAAAGGAGGCGAAAGCAGACCGAGAACCCGGATAAGGGGTTCCCGCAGTTTCACTTCACCCTCTTCGGGCTACGCCCTGGGAGGCTGAAGTGAAAAAAGCAAAAGCGGACAACTCGCGTGCTATAAAAGCGGACAGTTCCATTTGCTGTTAACAATTTTGGTTTCTCCAGGAGATTTTATCTGCCGCGGGGCGGTCGTGGCGGAAGGGTCGGAGGCTGGTTTACGAGATACTTATCCGTATCCCGGAAAATCGGAAAGTTCGGAGTCTCTCGGAAGAGTGAGAGGGTGTCTCGGGTGTCCGTCCTTTGTAAGTCCGAGTGCTTTCGGCTTAGAAAGCCAGCTGCTTACGAGTTTGGCCCGCGATTGCCGCATCGGGTCTCTGAGCGCTCCCCAGGCGACCACGGTCAAGTCGCAACCGCGGGCGCAGCGTTTTATAAAGTGGTCGTTTTCCGGACCGATCCTGCTCTCGCGCGGCGGTTTCCCGAGTTCCCGGGGATCCCTCGCGCGCCAGGCGTAGAGGTTGACCGCGTAGAGATCTCCGTATCCCAGTCTGCGGGCGAAATCAATGCAGCGCCTGATGGTGGGATCATCATGGTTTTCATCCGCGGTTGAGGGGTTAAGCATTATAAAGCAGATTTTTTTATCGGTGTCTGCGGTTTTTCTGTAAAGCTGATACCGGTACTTGCGGTCGGGGGTTATTACCGTTTTCCTGTTCATTCCTGGATTTTTCAGCAAGTGTCAGGGGAAGCGTGAACCGGAATCAGCGGATCCTCATTTCAACAAGCCCCGCTCCGTTATCTTCTCCTTTCTCCGATTCGCTGTGCCATGTGATCACGCGGGAGAAAGGAAGTCCGATGAGCCGGTCGCATTTTCCATGCTCCTTGAGGCACGCGTGCACGCGAATCGGCATTCTCCGGCCCGGGTCTCCGAGCAGCGCCATGTCTCCTTGGCTTACGTAGAGCACTACGACGATTTTTCCCTCGGACGTTTTGTGAACTTCCACTTTCTGCTCTCCGGGATCTTCCCCCGAGTCACGATCAAGCGGCACGAAATCGATGTGGCTAATTTCCTCAAGACGCGACGGGCTTGCGTAGCCGAACACTCCGTCGGGCAACTGGGAGATGCCGCCGTGGTCTTCGGTCGAATGCAATTCGCGTACCCCGGTTTCCCGACGGATTTCCTCCCTGGTGTCTTTTACGATTACGGGGCCGACTTCGCTTAAAAACGGCTTCGCAATTATCCACAGCAGGAAGAGCACGCAGAAGATAAGAGCCGCCTTTACCCTCTTGCTTTCCATATCCTTGCCCGCGTATGCCTGAATTTCCTTTCCGGCCGCATGTTTTTATCTCTTGCCCGCGCTATTCACTGCGTGAAGAGCGAGAACCACTCCACTAGAAAAAACTCTATCGGCATTTTCGCCGTGTTTCAAAAATTCGAAATACTTCTGTTAATGACGACTCTAAATTTTTGCTTGACAATTTTTTAGGGACTTGTTAATCTGACTGACGAGTCAGTCAGTGGGTGAGGAATATGGTTCAGGCTACTAGCGTTCCCGAGAGAAGCACGTCAAGAGAAAAAACATCCAGAAGATTCAGACGCCGAGACGAGATACTAAAAACCGCGACCGACCTTTTCTCCGAGAAGGGCTATCATGAACTCACCATGGAGGAAATAGCCGAGGAGATAGGCGTATCGAAGGGAACCATCTACAACTACTTCTCCTCAAAGGAGAATCTATACCTCGAAATCCTCAAGGAAAGCTTCGAGGCCATAGAGGCGCTTTTGCAGAAGGAGATAGAGAACTCAGATCCTGCTCCCCTGAAGCTCCGCAAGCTGCTTGCTACCATATTCACTTTCTACAGACAGAACCTGAAGGTTCTTCGCATACTGAGCCGCGACGAGACACATCTTCTAAAGGAGCACTTCGAGCTTACCGAGAAGTGGAGAACGCGGCGGGTGAGGCTCTACGAAAAAATAATAGAAAAAGGCATAGACGAAGGAAGCTTCGTGAGACAGAACCCGAGGCTTCGCGCCCTCATGCTCTATGGGGCCGTGGGCGCGGTAATGGTTCACCACGATTTCTCAATGGACGCGGGAGAGGTGGCCGACGCGGTTTTCTCGCAGCTTGCTTCCGGACTGCTGATAAACAAGGACTCTTAGCTTTTTGAAAAAAATTTAAGGAGGAGAGGAGTTATGTCATCATATGGATACAGTTCGCGCACCCAGCACTTTGTTCCGCCCAAACAGTGGGCGAGCATGAGGGTCGCGAGGGAACTTGAGAGGAAAACGGGGAAAAAGATCATTCACTTTGAAAAGGGTGACTATCAGGGACCCGATTTCGATACGCCGGAGCATGTTCTTGACGCTACGGAGCAGGCGCTTAGAGACGGTTACGTAAGGTACGACCCAGGGCCGGGACTTCCCGAGCTTCGGGAGGCCATAGCGGAGAAGATGGGTGAGCGGGGAAGGCCCACGGAGCCAGATGAGGTCATAGTGACGGCGGGAGCTAAGCACTCCCTTACGATGAACCTCCTTACCTTTCTTGAGGACGGGGACGAGGTTATATTCCCGAACCCCGGGTATCCCCCCGATGAGGTATGGGCCAAGTACGCAAACGCGGTGATAAAGCACACTCCGCTTACAAAGCCCGACTGGCAGTTCGACGTTGAGAAGCTGGAAGGACTCATCACCCCGAAAACCAAGCTCGTGATCATAAATACCCCCCAGAGGCCTAACGGCCACTTGGTGGAGAACCCCCAGGAGATAGCCGACATGCTTGAGCGCCACCCCCAGGTGATGATCATATCTGACGAGATATTCTCCCAGGTAACCTTCGGAAAGCCCCATCTCTCGATCTCATCGATAGAGAGCATACGGGACAGGGTGATCTGCATAGACACGTTCTCAAAGACCTGGGCGATGACCGGGTGGAGAATAGGGTGGACCGTGGCTCCGAGGCCCGTTATCGACAAGCTATCGATATTCCTTCAGGACTCGATCACCAACGTGGCGGCGTTCATACAGAAAGCGGCGCACGCGGCTCTAACCGGACCGCAGGACTGGGTCGAGAACAAGCTGGTTCTGCTTGAGCAGAAAAGGGACCGTATGGTTGCCGGGCTAAACAGCGTCCCTGGCATAACCTGCGATACCCCCGACGGTGCGTTCTATGCCTTTGCCGACATCTCGGGAACGGGACTTACCTCCCAGGAGTTCACCGACAGGCTTGTTGAGCGCGCGGCGGTTGCCGTAGTGGCCGGTACGGCCTTCGGCAGCCAGGGGGAGGGTTACGTTCGCGTCACCTACGCGTGTTCTGACGAGGATATAGACGAAGGAATGAAGAGGATGAGGGAAGCGGATCTTTCCTGAGTCCCTTAATATAGAAAGTTAGGCTTTTTACTTGACTCAGGGTCCGCAGGCTTGCGGGCCCTGAGAATTAACGGAAATTGAGGTCGATATTTAAAAGGAAAAGTCTTTTTCCGGCCGGAGTTCTGCTTTTTCTGCTCCTCCTCGTTGCGTGCGCCAGAGCCCCGATTACCAACAGGACGCAGTTTATACTACTTCCCCAGTCCTTCGAAATGCAGCTTGGCGCAAGCGCGTACCTGAACCTGCTTGAGACCGAGAAGATCTCGCGCGATGCAAACTACAACGGGGTCGTGAGGAGGGTCGGGCAGCGCATAGCCGCGGTTTCCCACACCCCCAACCTCAGGTGGCGGTACACTGTTTTCGATAACGACAAGCTGGTGAACGCCTTTGCGCTTCCCGGGGGGAAAATCGGGGTTTACACCGGGATGATGCCCGTTGCCAAAACCGAGGCGGGACTCGCTACCGTGATGGCCCACGAGGTCGCCCACGCGACGGCGCGCCACGGAGGGGAGAGGCTTACTCTAGGGATTCTGCTCGAGATGGGTTCTGCGGCGCTCGCGTCGGCCATGAAGAAAAAGGACAAAAAGGCCACAAGCAGGGTTCTTGCCGCCTACGGAGTGGGGACGGCGCTTGTGGTCGCCCTGCCGTTTTCAAGAAAGCAGGAGGCAGAAGCCGACAGGATAGGTCTCATATACATGGCAAAGGCGGGCTATGATCCCCGCGAGGCCATTCCCTTCTGGGAGAGGATGGGGGCTGCGGGACGGGGCTCTCCCCCCGAGTTTCTCTCCACCCACCCCGGGTACAGGACCAGGATAAAAAACATCCGCAGGTGGATGCCCGAGGCGCTCGAATACTACGAGGCGAGCCATAAGGCTCCCAACAGGCGCATCGTAATTGCCGAGGGAACCGGACGCTAGCACAGACAAGCGGCTTTTTCCCCGAAGCTTTACCAGTCTTTTCCCCATTCTTTTTTGTTTACCCTTTTTTAATTGCTTCTTAACACCCGCTTAACTTTTCCGGGTTTTAATTAATGCAACTTGCTTGGTTTGTTTTCCACTATCTTAAGGAGGATTCTCGTAATGAAGAATTTGAGTGTTACATTGTGTTTTACGCTTTTTGCGATCGTTTGTGCGCTTGCCTTCGGTCCTGTCGCAGGGGCCCAGACGGTCAAGGTCGACCCGGCCATACCTTCCTATACGAAAGCGACGGGTGTTTCGGGGAACATAGACAGCGTGGGTTCCGACACAATGAACAACCTTATGACGTTCTGGTGCGAGGGATTTGCGAAGTTTTATCCCAACGTTAGATGCCAGATAGAGGGCAAGGGTTCAAGCACTGCCCCTCCGGCTCTCATAGCGGGGACTTCCCAGTTCGGACCCATGTCGAGAATGATGAAATCAAAAGAGATTGACGCCTTCGAAAAGGAAACCGGCTACAAACCGACCGCGGTTCCGACGTCAATCGACGCTCTCGCGGTTTACGTCAACAAGGATAACCCGATCGGGTGTCTTTCGATAAAGCAGGTCGACGCCATTTTCTCAAAGAACAGAAAGTGCGGCGGCGGTTCCGATATCTCCATCTGGGGGGCGACAGGGCTCGGCGGCGATTGGTCAGGCAAGCCGATGAGCGTCTATGGGCGAAACTCAGCTTCAGGGACCTACGGTTACTTCAAAAAGAAAGCGCTTTGCAAGGGCGACTACAAGGACACCGTCAAGGAGCAGCCGGGATCCTCCGCCGTTGTGCAGGGAATTACTGAGGACCTCCAGGGAATCGGCTACAGCGGTATCGGGTACAAAACTTCCGGAGTGAAGGCGATCGAGCTTGCCAAGACCGCCGAGAAGGGCTGTTTCGGACCCAGCCTCGAGAATGTCGTCGGCAAGAAATATCCGCTCGGAAGGTATCTTTATCTTTACGTGAACAAAAAGCCGAACGAGGCACTTGATCCGCTCCGCCTTGAGTTCCTGAAATACGTTCTGAGCCAGGAGGGACAGGAAATAGCAATAAAAGACGGCTATCTTCCCTTGACCGCCGGAAAAGTCTCCGAATTAAGAGGGCTTATAAGTGCGAACTAGGTATACTATTTGCGGCTTCTTACGCCGACGGATCCGGAACTGTTTCGGATCCTCCTGCGTTCGGTCGTTTACCCCGGGGAGGTCGGATTTTAAGCCGTCTTTTTCACACCTGATGTCCCGGGTGCAAGGTAATTTCATTGTCAAGCGATAGAACTGACGAGCTTGGAATCGAAGAAAGTTCCAAGCAAAAGCAGATACGGAGAAGAAAGCTCTACGACAGGCTGGCGAGGCACGTGGTGTTTGTCGGCGGCGCTGGAATCATCTTCTGTATCATAGCGATACTTTTTTTCATAGGGATCGAGACCGTTCCTCTGTGGAAAAGTCCCGGGAAAAAGCTCGAGAGCGTCTCGGAAATGAAAGATCGTTTTGTTTCCGGGACGGCTGCCGGGCAAGTGCGTATTTTCGACATAGGGGTGGATGAGTATAGGGAGCAGTTTTTCACAGTGGACTCCTTGGGGTCGGTACGCTTCTTCACTCTGGAGGAAGAACCCAAACCTCTCAAGACCCACACCATTTCTCACAAGACGGCCGGCTATACCTCTTTTTATAATGCCATAAGCAATACTTCCTACGCGCTTGCTGACCGGGAAGGTTACGTAAAGCCTTTCGATGTAAGCTTCAGGGTCGAGTTCCGCGAAGGGACGGAAAGAACCGTAATATCAAAAGTGACGGAGGGAGAAGCCCTTCGGGTAACGCAAGAACCGATAGAAATCTTCGCCTATCAAAGCTCGCCTGAGACCGGGGCTCCGGTAGTTGCGGCCTACACGGCTTCAGGGCGTCTCATAACCTACTCGGAAGTTGAGGAGGAAGGGTTTCTGGGAGAGACCGAAACTGAAATCTTCACGGCCGATCTTACTGCGGAGCTTGGAGGAGACGAGGTCACCGGAGTGCAGGTCGATTCCGAAACCCAGAACCTCTACGTCTCGACGAAGAACGGGAAACTTTATCACTGGTCGCTTTCAGATCCCTCTTCTCCGGAACTCAAATCCACGCTTGCGGCTACTGCGGGTCCCGGGGTGGCAGTTACTAAAATAGGGTTCCTTCTGGGTCACCGTTCCCTCATTGTCGGTGACTCCGCGGGAAACGTGAGCGTGTGGTTTGAGACCACAGGCGGCGGCAAAGGAAGCAAGCTTGCTAAGGTACATATTCTGCCCCCGCTTCCAGATGCGGTAGACAAGTTCTCCGCGTCGCAGAGGGGAAGGGGCTTTCTTGCTTCCGACACCTCGGGAAACATATTCCTTTACCAAGCCACTTCCGCCACGAAGCAGCTTGATTTTCCGGGCCGGGGAAAGCCTTACGCGGGGCTTAGCTTTTCTCCCAAGGCGGACGGGGTGGTGGCCGTGGATTCCGACATGGAGCTTTCAAGCTACTATCTTGATAATCCGCACCCCGAGACGAATTTCCGCACCCTTTTCGGAAAAACATGGTACGAGGGCTACGACAGGCCACGGTATGTGTGGCAGTCAACGGGGGGGACGGACGAGTTCGAACCCAAGTTCAGCCTGACGCCGCTTGCCTACGGAACCCTGAAGGGCGCCATATACACGATGATACTTTCGATTCCGCTTGCGGTCCTGGCGGCAATATGCGTTTCGCAGTTTCTCCATCCCTCCATAAGGAACGTGGTGAAGCCTGTGATAGAGGTAATGGCGGCGCTTCCAAGCGTTGTGCTCGGATTTCTGGCGGGTCTCTGGCTTGCGCCGCTGCTTGAGAAAATTTTCGTCGCGATCTTGGTGATGCCGTTTATTGTGATCGCACTTACCCTTCTTGTGCTTTTCCTGTGGCACCGTTTTCCGTTTTCGCTTTCGGGGAGATTGCGGGTGGGAGCCGAGCTTTTCACGCTCGTGGGAGTGATAGGGATTGCCGCTGCGCTTTCCCTGTGGCTTAACGGTCCGCTTGAGAGCATTGTTTTCGCGGGGGACTTTAGGGACTGGTTTTTCAGGATGTTCGATCTTCGCTACGATCAGAGAAACATGCTGGTCGTGGGATTCGCGATGGGCTTTACAGTGATTCCCATCATATTCACAATCTCTGAAGATGCACTCTCGAGCGTTCCAAGGACTCTTTCCGCGGGCTCTCTGGCCCTCGGGGCCAACAAGTGGCAGACGGCCACCAGAATAGTTCTGCCCTCGGCGAGCGCCGGCATATTCTCGGCCATCATGATAGGTTTCGGAAGGGCCGTGGGAGAGACGATGATCGTGCTCATGGCCACGGGCAACACCCCGGTCATGGACTGGAGCTTCTTTAACGGTTTCCGGGCTCTTTCGGCCAACATCGCGGTCGAGCTTCCCGAAGCCCCGCACGGGGGAACCCTCTACAGGGTTCTTTTCCTGACGGCGATTTTGCTGTTTGCGGTCACCTTTTTGCTTAACACTCTGGCGGAGATTCTAAGCCAGAGACTGAGGAGGAAATACGCGCAGTCCGATGCCTAAACTCTGGAAAGCAGGCGACGCCTACATTTGGATATCGGGCCTCGCCCTCATGATCACGCTCGTGATGATAGGGGGACTTCTGTTTCTCATAGCCACAAAGGGTCTGGGTTCTATGTGGCCGGCGGATATCGGGCGCTACACGCTTAGAGACGGCTCTGTCTACTTGGGGCAGTTTCACGCCAGGGAGTCCGTGCGGGGTAGCGATGGAGTAAGAGGTTCTGAGTCCCGAGTTAAGCTCAAGATAGGAAACAGGGATCTCTACGGTCTTGACTTCAAATGGATAGACGAGGCGGACATAGCGTCGCGCGACTATCCTCGCGACGCCGTGGTTTTGGAACGGCACGAGTGGGGTAATTACCACGGCTACCTAAAGGAGATAAGAAAGAACGGGGTGGTGATCCCGGGCGGGGATCCTGAGGCTTTCTCCGTGTTTCGGGATCTCATACGCGACTCAAACAAGATACACGCCGAGATACTTAAGATAGAAAAGGGCGAGATAGGAGACATAAACTACGGGATTGAAAAGCAGCGTCTTAAGCTCCGCGGCCTTGCGATGCGCGGCGGAGGCGACCCCGTTAAGGAGGCCGAGCATCGCCTGAGAATAAAAGAATACGAAGAGCGCTACAAGACGAGCGAGGCGAAGCTCGAAGCGCTCTACTCGGAGCTTAACAGAAACGAGGCGGTGATGATCTCCGCCGGGGGAGACGAGAAGGTGATCCCGCTTGGGAAGATCGTGCTAGCCTTTCGTCCAAACGACATGGGATTTGCGGAAAAAGCCGGTTTTTACATAAAGAGATTCTGGGGATTTGTCTCCGATGACCCGAGAGAGGCGAACACCGAGGGCGGAATCTTCCCCGCGATATTCGGCACGGTGCTCATGGTGTTTATCATGAGCATAGTGGTCATGCCTTTCGGAGTCATAGCGGCGCTTTATCTCCGGGAGTACGCCAGACAGGGAGTGATGGTAAGAATTGTTCGGATATGCGTTAACAATCTGGCCGGGGTCCCCTCGATAGTGTTCGGAGTTTTCGGGGTGGGATTCTTTCTCTACGGCGTAGGGGGAATAATCGACTCCGTGTTTTTCAAGGAGGCTCTCCCAAGCCCGACTTTCGGCACGGGAGGAATACTGTGGGCATCGCTTACCCTCGCTCTCCTCACCGTTCCGGTGGTAATAGTCGCGACCGAAGAGGGACTCGCTGCAGTCCCGAGAAACATAAGGGAGGGGTCGCTTGCACTCGGGGCAACGAAGTTCGAGACCACCTGGAAGGTGGTTATTCCGAGCGCGCTTCCGGCCATACTTACAGGCCTTATCCTCGCGGTCGCCCGGGCCACTGGAGAGGTGGCGCCGCTCATGATAACGGGGGTCGTGAAGCTTGCACCTGATCTCCCCATAGACGGGCACTTCCCCTTTCTTCACCTCGAGAGAAAGTTCATGCATCTCGGGTTCCACATATACGATCTCGGCTTTCAGTCTCCAAACGCCGAGGCAGCAAAACCCATGGTGTTCATGACCGCGTTTCTGCTCATACTGATAGTTATTGTGCTTAACATAACGGCGATAATAATAAGAAACAGGCTAAGGAAAAAATACGCGACTTCCGCGGTGTAGTTTAATAGGGTATAAGTAGTGGAGGAAGATTTAATGCTGTCTGGAAAACCGATGGAAAAACAGGAGTTCAGAACCCCGGAGACAAACGGCGTTTCCCCAGCTCCCAAGACCAAGAAACCGAAGAAGGCAAAGCCCGTTCCCGATCCCTTGGTCGAAGTCGAAGGCTTGAGCCTTTTTTACGGCGCAAAGCAGGCTCTTCGGGACGTCAACATGGATATCCCGAGAAAGCAGGTCACGGCGTTTATAGGCCCTTCGGGCTGTGGTAAATCCACGCTGCTTCGCTGCTTTAACCGCTTAAACGACCTCATTGATGACTGCAGAACTGAAGGGGACATATCGATTAACGGCAAAAGCATATTCGATTCCGATGTCGACATCACCGATCTTAGAAAAAGGGTCGGCATGGTATTTCAGAAATCAAACCCGTTTCCCAAGTCGATCTACGAGAACGTCGCTTACGGGGCCAGGATAGCGGGGATCAAGAAGAAATCCGTTCTTGACGATATCGTGGAGAAGAACCTCAAGCGCGCCGCCCTCTGGGATGAGGTAAACGACAGGCTTAATGACAGCGCCATGGGTCTTTCGGGAGGTCAGCAGCAAAGACTCTGCATCGCGAGGGCAATAGCTGTTGAACCGGACGTGCTTTTGATGGATGAGCCCTGCTCCGCGCTTGATCCCATAGCTACGGCCAAGATAGAGGATCTCGTTACGGAACTTAAGAGCAGGTTCACCATAGTGATCGTGACCCACAATATGCAGCAGGCCTCCCGGGTCTCGGATTACACGGCCTTTATGTACATAGGAGACATAGTGGAGTTTGACACCACGGAGAAAATATTCCTTAACCCTGCCAAAAAACACACTGAAGACTACGTCTCGGGCAAGTTTGGCTAGGCATCTCCGAAGGAGCAAATACAGATGATAAAGTACCAAGGGGAACTCGTGCTTCTTAACAAGAAACTGCTTGAGATGGCATCCCTTGTCGAAACCATGATTGCCAAAAGCATAAAGGCCCTTCGCGAAGGCAACATGATTCTTGCTCAGGAGGTCATCAGCACGGACGACCGGGTAAACTCGATGGAGATCGAGATAGACAACCTCTGCATCAAGATACTGGCTCTTTACCAGCCGGAGGCCACAGATCTGCGGACCGTCACCATGATAATGAAGGTCAACAACGATCTTGAGAGAATAGGGGACCACGCCTCGAGCATCTCGAGAATGGCTCTTTTCACGGCGGATCGCCCCCATATAAAGCCGCTTATTGACATTCCCAAGATGGCCGACAAGGCGATGGAGATGCTCCGCGAGGCCTTGGATGCGTTTATAAGAAGTGATGAGCAACTCGCTGTTGAGGTCTGTCGCAAAGACGACGAAGTCGATAACTACGAACCCCAGATAGTAAGAGAGCTTATAACCTTTGTGATATCGGACCCCTCAACGCTTGACCGGGCGCTTCGCTACATTTACGTCGCGAGGCATCTTGAAAGGGTGGCGGATCTTGCGACCAACATAGCCGAGAACGCCTACTACATAGCCACCGGAGAGATGCTTAAGCATCAGCACACTTCGGAGATGAACTGACTGCGGCGTTTACTTCTCAGGTAGCGGAAGCTCGACGGTGAACGTGCTTCCCTCACCTTCCGCGCTTCTCACATCTATGGTTCCCCCGTGCTGTATGACTATGTGCTTCACTATGCTGAGTCCGAGCCCCGTTCCACCTATCTCTCTTGAGCGGTTTTTATCCACCCTGTAAAACCTCTCGAATATTCTTTCTTGATGTTCCGGGGGGATTCCGATTCCGTTGTCCTCAACCTCTATGCGCAAGGTGCCGTTTGGGGCCGAGGCGCGGACCGCAACAGAGCCGTTTTCCGAGGTGTACTTGGCTGAGTTCTCAACGAGATTGATTAGCATGCGCTCCATGAGAAACCTGTTTGCCCTGTAGGGAGGCATGCCCTCCTCGATTTCAAGTGAGAGGCTGATTCCTTTTTTCGAAAAAAGCGAGTCAAGCGAACCCACGGAGCGGAGGATCGTTTCCCTGATATCTATCTCTTCGTCTCCTTTCCTCGAATCTTGGGGGTCGGCTTCCCCGCTTTCAAGCTCAGACAGCACGAGCAGATCTGAAGCTATGGCTATGAGCCTGTCGGTGTTTTCCTCTATTATCTCGAGAAAATGCTTTTTCTCCTCGTCCGTGTCATAGCTTCTGTCAAGAAGGGTTTCGATGTATCCCTTTATGGACGTAAGCGGGGTTCTGAGTTCATGAGAGACGTTCGCCACGAAATCGGCCTTCATCCGCTCAAGCTTCTTAAATTCCGTTACGTCAAAAATGACAACCACGATTTCCCTGTAGCGGGGACTTACGCGGACGCTCACGAGATACGATCTTTCCTGGGGGTAAAGCACGGAGATTTCCTGGGTGGCCGATTTTTTCTTCTGCCGCATGCGGGAGATAAGCCTCTGGAGATCGGGATTTCTCACGGTTTCCATGTAAGGGCGGCCGATTGCCGCGTCGTCTATTGCGAACATCTCCTTCGCAGCGTCGTTTACGAGCAACAGATCCTCCTCTCTGGATATCACTATGACTCCTTCCCTCATGGACTCGATTATGCTTTTGAGCTGGTTTCCTTCCCTCTCGGCTGACTGCATCTGGAGGGAGATTCTCTCCGAGAGCTCGCTTATGGAGATCGATACGCCCGTGTCGAAATCACTTACCTTGCGGCCCGTCTTACGGGCTTTCTTCTGCTTCTCCGGCAAAAGCTCGAGCGCCTTCGATATTCTTGAGAAGTCCTTCAGAATGTCCCTTTCGATTATCCACGACAGCACGAATCCGAATGCCGTAAATGCGGCTACGTACACAACGTAACCCAAAGCTCCGTGTCCCGGGGGAAGCAGCATGGCGAGCAGGGCCGCGGCGGCGGCCAGGCAGAGCAGGTAAAGGAAATGTTTTCTGAATATCTTCAAACTGTTTGGATCTCTTCTAGCTTGTAACCGATTCCTCTCACGGTCTTTATCATCTTGCCGGCGGAACCCAGTTTTTCTCTCAGGTTTTTTATGTGAACGTCTATCGTTCTGTCAAAAACCACCCTCTCGTCTCCCCAGAGGGTTTTTCTTTTAAGCAATTGATCGCGGGTGAACACTTTTCCCTCCGCTTCTGCGAGAGTCTCAAGTATCCTGAACTCCGTGGTGGTCAGGTCGATTTTCTGTGAATCGACCGAGACCTCGTAGCTTGCGGGATTTATGCTGAGGGCGCCGATCCGAAGCGTTTCGTCCCCGGGGGTTTTCATCGCGTACCTTCTCAAGATGCTTTTCACCCTGGCGACGAGCTCCCTAGTCCGGAAGGGCTTCACTATGTAGTCGTCGGCGCCGAGTTCAAGGCCCACGACGATATCGGCCTCGGTGGATTTCGCGGTGATCATGATTATGGGTATTGAGTGCGTTTGGGGCTTGCTTTTTAGGATCCTGCAGAGCTCAAGGCCGTCCATTCCGGGAAGCATGATGTCAAGCAGCACCAGATCGGGAGGAACGGAATTTATGTAGAGCAGAAAGTCCTTTCCGCTCTGAAAAGGCTTTACCTGGTACCCCTCGCGCTTTAGATGGTGGGTTATCAGATTGAGTATGTCTTTTTCGTCATCTACTACCGCTATGAGCTTTTCCATATGCTTTCCCTGATAATTTACAGAATACAAAAGTGTACATCAATTGCCCGGTGCGGACTCTTAACGTAGAATTAACGGCTTATTTATTCTGAATTAATCATTCAACCATATCATTAGGCCAGAGATCTTAAGGGCAGAGCAATAACCACACCAAGGAGGATGTGAGATGAGAGTTTTAGCAGTTTTAGCCGTGTCTTTTATGACGCTGCTTTCCTTTATGTCGCTTCCCGCCCAGGCCGGCGGCGACCAGAGCATCAGGGAACAGATCGAGGAACTGAAGAAGCAGATACAAAGGCTCGAGGAACAGAGCCAGCAGATGAACATGAAGATGTACGAGGCCAAGGACTCCAAGGCTTGGTACAACAAAATAAAGGTCAAAACCAAAAAAGGCACGGGTCTTACTTTCCAGACCGCGGACAAGAACTACAAGCTCAGGATGAGGCTTCGCGGCCAGTTCCTGGCCAACTACGTAAACCCTGACGGAGAGGACAATGAAAGTCTCGGTTTCAGGGTAAGAAGGCTCAGGGTGACCTGGGACGGTAACGCTTTTGCCCCGTGGATGAAATATAAGGTTCAGTACGATTTCTCAGGAGGCGGAGAACTCAAGGACATGAAGCTTTTGTTTGCCAAGAACGGGGCTTTTGTTCCGGTAGCAGGTCAGTACAAGATTGCGTTTAACAGGGATGCGCTCACATCCTCTTCCGCCCTTCAGCTTGTCGGCCGCTCTATCATAAATGACAACTTTCAGTATGACAGGGATATCGGTGTAGGCGTTTACGGTCTTCTCGGTGGCGGAATGCTCCGCTATGATCTCGGCGTTTTCCAGGGAGAGGGTGCGAACGTGAAAAATGACACGGGAGATACGGGAATGCTCTGGGCCGGCAGAATTCAGGCGGCTCTTCTCGGCGGAAAGGCGGAGAGTGTGAAAGAAAATTTCGCCAAGAGACCCGCGATTACAATTGGAGCCGCTGTTGCGGGTGTAGATGTTGAGGAAGGTGGTGATTCCGGTAACAAGGCAATTAAGAATGCGGGACTCGAAGACGGCAGGATGACTTCAATCACCTTCGACGCGAACTACAGAGACCCGAGATTTAATCTTACCGGTGAGTATATCGGAAGATGGTTGAATCCCGACGACGCGGGTGTGGAAACAGGCTACGACTACGGTTTCAGGGTCCAGGGCGGTTTCTTCCTGATTCCGAAGAAAGTCGAACTTGCTTCCAGGTACGCCATGGTTGTTTATGATGATGATCCAAACGCGTTCAAAGCGGAAGAGCTTGACAACGTATGGACGTTCACCCAGGGACTTAGCTACTACCTGAGCGGCAATCACAAGTGGAAAGTGCAGCTTGACTACACGTTCCAGAGGGAAGAAGATCTCGCTGGCGTAGAGTCTGATGAGTCGATGGTAAGAGTGCAGGTCCAGGCCTATTTTTAGGACCCTGCGCTAAGGAACAAATTTTTCTCCTTCCTTTTAATCTGTTAGGCCAAAGCCCCCTGCTCCGGAGACGGTGCGAGGGGCTTTTTTTATTTGCGCTCGGATACGGTTAATTAATTCTGCCTCATCGGTTAGGATTAAGCGCAAATGACAAGAGTAAAGGTGTGCGGAATAACTAACTCTGAGGACGCGCTCTGCGCAGTGCGGCTGGGAGCTGGGGCGCTCGGTTTTGTTTTCTACGAGAAAAGCCCGAGGTTCATCAGCCCCGAAAAGGCGGGAGAAATAATAAGGCAGATTCCCCCGTTTGTAACCAAGATGGGGGTTTTCGTAAACGCCGAGGCGGATTACCTGCGAGAGGCAAAAGACATAGCGGGTTTTGACGTTTACCAGTTCCACGGGGATGAGACTCCGGAGTTCTGTGCCGCTTTCGGAGAGAACTATATAAAGGCCATAAGGGTTAAGAACGCGGAAAGCCTCAGCGCGGTGGAACTCTACGATACGGACGCCTTTCTTTTCGATGCCTACTCGCCGGATGCCTACGGGGGCACCGGAGAGAACTTCTCGTGGGACGTTCTTTCCAGCCGGGAACTTGGGGATAGATTCGTTATACTTTCCGGAGGACTTAACTCGGATAACGTGCGAGACGCCATACGGGCGGTGAACCCCTACGCCGTTGACGTGAGTTCCGGGGTTGAAAGCTCCCCGGGCATAAAAGATCATCTTAAACTTGAGCGGTTTATGGAGGCCGCAAGTTATGGGCAAGACTGACCGGAAATACAGCTATCCTGACGCGGGAGGTCATTTCGGAGACTTCGGCGGCCGCTACGTCTCAGAAACACTCATGCCCGCTTTGATCGAGCTTCAGCGGGCCTACGAGGAGGCCGCGGCTGACGAAACTTTTCACGAGGAGATCGATTACTACCTGAAGCAATACGCGGGGAGGCCCACTCCGCTTTATTATGCCCGCGCGATGACGGAGAGTCTCGGCGGCGCCAAGATTTACCTTAAAAGAGAGGATCTTGCCCACACCGGGGCGCACAAGATAAACAACACGATAGGCCAGGGAGTTCTCTGCGGGAGGATGGGCAAGGACAGGATAATAGCCGAAACCGGGGCAGGACAGCACGGGGTCGCCACAGCCACGGTTGCCGCGCTTTTGAACAAGGAGTGCGTGATATACATGGGAGAGGAGGACACGAAACGCCAGGAACTCAATGTTTTCCGCATGAAGCTTCTGGGAGCTGAGGTAAGGCCCGTGGTCTCGGGCACGAAGACACTCAAAGACGCCATGAACGAGGCCATGAGAGACTGGGTTACGAACGTGAGAAACACCTTTTACATAATAGGAAGCGTCGCCGGTCCCCATCCCTACCCGATGATGGTAAGGGATTTTCAGTCCGTGATCGGGCATGAGGTGATGGAGCAGATACTCGCCGCGGAAGGAAAGCTTCCCGACACCCTGGTTGCCTGCGTCGGCGGCGGCTCAAATGCAATGGGTCTTTTCTTTCCCTTCATAGAAGAATCCGGGGTAAGGAAGATCGGCGTAGAAGCGGCGGGCCATGGTCTTGAGAGCGGCCTTCACTCCGCGACCATAACCGCGGGCTCAGTGGGGGTCCTTCACGGAAGCAAAACCTATCTGCTTCAGGACGAAGACGGGCAAATACAGGGAGCTCATTCCGTCGCCGCGGGCCTTGACTATCCGGGCGTGGGTCCCGAGCATTCGTATTTCCAGGACGTGGGCGAGGTCGATTACGTGTCCGTAACGGACGAAGAAGCGCTCTCGGCGTTTTCCTATCTCTCGGAAGTCGAGGGGATAATACCTGCGCTTGAAACCGCCCATGCGATAGCCCATGTGCGCAAAATCGCTCCCTCCATGTCCCCCGAGCAGATTATAGTTATCTGTCTCTCCGGCAGAGGGGATAAGGACATACATACCGCTTCCTCTCTCATATGAGGCGGCTTAGACCGGGTTTTCCCCCCGGTCGGGTGCTTGACAATCCCCATACGCGCGTATATAAAGCTTCCGAAGGTTGGAGGTTCGTTTTTTATTCTGTTTGCTAGCGATTTCTGCGTTTCCAGACTGCCAATTTCTTATAAAAGCACATGGGAAGGATAAAGGAAAAATTCCGCGAACTCCGGGAGAAAAACAAAGCGGCTTTAATCTGCTATGTTACCGCCGGAGACCCTGATATCGACTTGACCGAGCAGATCATTGACCACATGGAGGCAAGCGGTGTCGACATGGTGGAAATCGGCATACCCTTCTCGGATCCCATGGCGGACGGGCCGGTGATCCAGGCGGCCTCGGAACGGGCTCTTGCTAACTCGACGTCTGTTTCCGACGTGCTTTCGCTTGTTAAAAGGATAAGGTCCCGCTCGGATATTCCTGTGATACTTTTCGGCTATTACAACCCCTTTTTCTCCTACGGTGCTGAGCGCTTCGCGCGCGACGCCCGCGAGGCGGGAGCGGACGGGGTTCTGGTCGTTGATCTTCCCCCCGAGGAAGCCGGGGAACTGAGCGTCCACGTCGAACGGGAAGGGCTTGACCGCATCTTTCTGCTTGCCCCTACAAGCACCGAGGAAAGGATAGAGATGGTGTCGCAAAACGCCTCGGGTTTTATCTACGTGGTCTCGGTCACCGGGGTCACGGGGGCGCGTCCCGACATGGATTATGATCTTGAGGACCTGATAGGGAGAATAAAGCGCCGCTCGGAGCTTCCTGTTGGGGTGGGCTTCGGGGTGTCTTCCGCGCGCCAGGCTGCCGCGATAGCCTCTTTTTCCGATGCCGTTATCGTGGGAAGTGCCCTTGTGAGAATAATCGAGAGCGGTGGAGAGGAAAGACAGGAAGTGCTGGGCAGGATTTCGAGCTTCACGGAGGAACTTAGCGCCGCCTGCTACAGGTAGACGTTCTGCATTCCGGATACGATGAGTACGAACGGGGAAAGGCGATATATGTTCATCGGAGAATTTGATATTCTCCTGATGAGTCTTTTTAAGAACAGGGGCCAGGTAACAGAGCTTGATTCTCCTGATGACGCGTTCAAGCAGGAGGGAGTCTTTACGCTTATAGTAGTAAACAACGAGTTTGCAACCAAGGAGTTTCTGGCGTCTCTTGCTCGCAGTTATCCCACGAGCCCGATAGTTGTTTCCGCCGACGATAAGCAGCGCAAGGACGGCTATATAGCGCGATACGTGAAATTCGAAGAAGTCGCAACCAACCAGATATCCTTTGAGGAGAAGCTTGCGAGGTCCGATATCTCCGTAAGACTGATAAGAGAGGTTCACCGCGACGCGAAAAAGCTTCTCATACTGGTTCATAACCAGCCCGATCCGGACGCGATCGCAAGCGCCATGGCCCTTCGAACCCTTCTTAGAAGAAACAGGAAAACGGCGACCATAGGCTACCTCGGGGAGAAAATTTCAAGACCCGAAAACGTGGCCATGGTGGAGCATATGGACATAGACTTGCAGGTGATTTCTCACGATGACATAAAAATTTTCGATTCCATAGCGCTTGTCGACGTGCAGCCTTCTTATTTCAGAGGCGAAATTACGGATATAGATTCGGTGATCGACCATCATCCGATAACCCCCGAGTGCGACGCGAAATTCACCGAGATAAGTTCCGAAGAGGGAGCTACCGCGACGATCATGACCCGGCTCCTAAGGGCCGCCCAGATTGAGATTTCCGCAAAGCTCTCAACCGCGCTTCTCTACGGAATAAAAACCGACACCATGATTCTCAACAGGGGCGCGGATCTTGACGACCTAGAAGCGTTCACATATCTCTACAGTCAAGCCGACCTAGGGCTTCTCAGGAAAATAGAGTCCAAAACCCTGTATTCAGAGGAGATCAAGCATTACGGCCAGGCGCTCTCAAAACACTGGATAAATAACGGAATAATTTTCATGAACCTTGGAAGGATGGAAAAAGAGCATCTTATTTCTCAGGTGGCTGACATGGGGATGAAGGTGGATGGGGTCAACTGGTCTGTTGCCTTCGGAATTGTTTCCGGTTCCCATTTGGTCATGTCCGTAAGAAACAGCGGGGCTGTCAAGAGTGCCGGGCGGCTGCTTTTCGAGCTTTTTGACGAAATAGGAAGCGCCGGGGGGCACAGATCCTACGCCAAGGCCGTGATTCCCATGCAAGAGGTGAGGCATCTCATAGGAAAGACCTCGCGCAGGAACATAGAGCAGTGGATCGACAGGGTGTTTAGGACCGCGACCGCTCAGAAAGTCTGAGGACGAAGCCAACCTCTTTTTTCCTCCGGACCCGGTTTTTCCCTCCCGCTTTTAAAGCTATATTAATGATAGGAAGTCCCATGTTAATCAAAAGGTATTCCCGGCGAACAGCTTGGTTTCCCAAGAGAAGATGAAACTCAAGACGGCAATTCTGGGAGTTACGGGTTATGTCGGCCAGCAGCTTCTTTCCCTTCTGGCGCGCCACCCTAACGTTTACCTGCGGGTACTTACGTCTGAGAAGTTCTCTGGCAGGAGGGTGGATGAGGCGTTTCCGCATCTTTTGGGCTACTCGGATCTTATCCTAAGTCCCGTATCAAAAATTCCTGATTCAGAACCTCTTGATCTTCTGTTCTCCTGTCTTCCCGGGGGAACCTCTTCTGTTTTCGTGCGGAAGTTCCTTGAGAAGGGCGTAAGGGTGATCGATCTCAGTTCCGATTTAAGATTCTCTGACCCTGCCGACTACTCTCGGGCTCACGGCGTGGCGCCGCGCTTTCCCGAACTTCTCCCGCAGGCGGTCTACGGACTTAGCGAGCTTAACCGCGAGAGAATAAAAAACGCCCCGTTAGTCGCTAACGCGGGCTGCTACTCTACATGCGTTTCACTCGCGGTAGCGCCTTTCCTTAAAGAGTATGAAGCGGAAAACGATATTATAGTGGACATAAAGTCTTCTCTTTCGACTTCGGGACGGGCGCCGAAACCCGAGAGTCATTACACCGAGGTAAAGGAAGACGTATCCGCCCGTGGAGCGGGAGGGGATGACCAGAAGCATGAAATTCTTCGCGTGCTCTCCGATTTCTGCGGCGTGAAGAAAAAGCTTCTTTTTTTCAATACACGCGTTCCGGTTAAAAGGGGGATAATGGCCGCTTCGTATCTCAAACTCCGCTCGGAGATCTCCCCCGATGAGGTAAGGGAACTCTACGCCGGGTTCTACGAAGATGATGCTTTCGTCCGGGTCTGCGACGGGCCTCCCGGGATGGCGTCTGTTTCCGGTTCCAATTACGTCTCTTTGGGCTTCTGCGAGAGGGAAGGGCACCTTGTCATCGTATCGGTTCTTGACAATCTCATGAAGGGGGCCGCGGGCCAGGCCGTTCAGAACATGAATATAGTCTTTGGGTTTCCCGAGGACACCGGGCTCGGACAAGTTCCCCTTTTCCCGTGACGGGACGATGAGAAACTACAGCGAAATACTTTATTCGAATCTGGAGCGAAATCCCCGGGGAGCGGCAGTCTGGTACGAGGGAGAAACATACAGCTACGCGCAGCTCTGCGGTTTTGTTGACGGTTTTTCCTCCTTTCTTGCCGGGCAGGGGCTATCACGGGGAGATAATGTGTGCGTTTTTCTTCCCAATTCGCTTCCCCTTGCCGTATCGGTTTTCTCGATAGCGAGACTTGGAGCCGCCTGCGTTCCCATTGACAGCGCCTGCGGAACCCAGGAAATAAGACACTGCCTTGAGTTCTCAAAACCGGCCCTGATAGTTACGGATGAATCCCTTGCGCATACCGTGAATGCCGTCTCTGGAGACATAAACACCGTTTGCGTGACCCGGGACAATTTTCTGGGCAATCCTCCGGCGGATCTGCCTGGGAATCATCCCTCTGAGAAAGCCATCTATCTTTTTTCCACGGGCTCAACCGGAAAGCCCAAGTGCGTTGCGAGAAGCCACGCCAACATGATCGCCCTTGCCCGGAATCACACGGCCACAATAAACTGGGATAGCGGGGACAGGATTCTTTTTTCGATTCCGATATCGCATACCTACGGCCTCGGGAATTTCGTAAGCGCCGTAAGCGTCGGGGCGTGTTGCTATTTCCTCCCGAGATTTACCAGAAAAGAGGTTCTCGGGGTGCTTGAAGAAGAACAGATAACGATCTTTCCCGCCGTTCCGTTCATGCTTGAGACCCTCGCTCGAAGCGCGAGCCTCGGGGATTATGATTTCCCGCGGCTAAAGCATGTTATTTCCGCCGGGGCTCCCCTGCCCGAGGAAACCTTTTTTTCCTTCCACAGGGCTTTCAGGGTCTATCCCCGCCAGCTCTACGGTTCCTCTGAGACCGGGGTGATGGCAATTAATATCGCGGAGAACATAGAGGAGAAGCGTCTTTCAGTCGGAATGCCGGTTGAAAACGTCGTTATAAGGGTGGTTTCAGAAGCCGGGGGCGAGCTTCCGGCCGGGCATATCGGCGAGATAACAATAAGGAGCCCTTCCATGACAGACGGCTACGTTGATTCTCCGGAAGAGACCGAGAGAGTTTTTGTCGACGGTTTTTACCACACCGGGGATCTCGGAATGTTCGACGGCGACGGGTATCTTTTCATTCGCGGAAGAAAGAAGCTTTTCATCAACATCTCCGGGAACAAGGTTGACCCGTTCGAAGTTGAAAACCTGCTTATGACTCACGGGAAAATAACGGAAGCTGCGGTGATAGGAACTCCCGCGGCCGGGGACAGGGAAGAGGTAAAGGCCTTTATCGTCGCGGACGGACTCACGAGACGGGAAGTTGTCGACTTCTGCAGAGGAAAGATTTCCGACTACAAGATCCCCGCGAAGATCGAATTTGTGGATACGCTTCCTAGAAGCCCCGCGGGCAAGGTTTTGAGGGAGAAACTTAAGTGACCGAGCGAAAAGAAGTTTTGGGGAAGAAAATCAGGGATCTTGTCGTCGGCAAGTTCAATCTTGACATCGGGCCCCAAGATATATCGGCTGAACAGTCGCTGATCGAACTCGGAGTTGGCGTCGATTCCGTTTCAACGCTTGAATTCATTATGGAGCTTGAAGAGGAGTTCGGGGTCTCAATTGACGAATCCGAGGTTTCCCCCGAGGTTCTCGAGACCATTGAGAGCCTCTCTGAGTTTATAATGTCGCTTGGTTAGTCGTATACAACCAGCAATTAGAAACATGATTTTTACTTGACTGGAAAGTTGCTTTGCTTGGGGTGGATTTACGAAAAGTCTTTCATATCAGGATGTTACGAAAAGATTTTTACTTGACTAGAAAAATACAATTTTTCTAGAAGTCTCGAAAAAGCAAAGCTTTTTCTACTTCTTGTATAGGTTGGTTATTGGGAAGCGGCGATCCTTTCCGAAAGCAAGCGACGTTATTTTTACCCCCGGGGCGCTCTGCCTTCTTTTGTATTCGTTCGTGTTTACCATTCTGATTACTCTCCGCACCACGCTTCTTTTCTCCCCGAGCTTCACTATGTCGTCGACCCCGAGGCCGTCTTCCACGTAAGCTTTCAGTATCCTGTCGAGCGTGTCGTATTCTGGAAGCGAGTCAGTGTCTTTCTGGTCTGGGCGAAGTTCGGCTGAAGGAGGCTTTTCAATTACCGATTTCGGTATTATTTGTTTTCCCCGCAGGCGGTTGTAATAATGAGAGAGTTCGTAAACCATGGCCTTTGGCACATCCTTTATCACCGCGAAACCCCCTGACATGTCCCCGTAGAGGGTTGAGTAGCCGACCGCGAGTTCACTTTTGTTCGATGTGGCAAGCACGAGCCACCCGAACTTGTTTGAAAGCGCCATGAGGATATTTCCTCTTATTCTTGCCTGGATGTTCTCTTCAGTTACGTCTGACTCCATTCTGGAGAAGAACTCGGCGAACATTCCCTCGTAGCACCTGAAAACATCTTCTATGGGAATGCTGAGAAGCTCGATTCCGAGGTTGCGCGCGAGTTTCTTGGCGTCGGTAACGCTTCCCTTGGAGCTGTACATCGAAGGCATGGAAACTCCGACGACTTTTGAGGGTCCGACCGCTTCTGTGGCAATGGCGGCCGTAAGCGAAGAATCTATCCCGCCGCTTAACCCGAGCACCACCTTCTCAAAGCCGTTTTTTCTTATGTAATCCCCGGTGCCGAGGACAAGTGCCGAGAAGGCGCATTTTAGAGGATCTTCTGGGGAATCAGCCTGTTTTCCCGGGATTTTCACTTTCCGCTTTGTCTTTGCAGGCTTAAGCGTGAATGCTTCCAGCTGGTTTTCTTCGAAGGAAAGCTCGTATCTTGTCTTTCTTATGGTCGGAGTGTTAAGCCTTGATTTGTAAACCCTCTCGGTGTTAACGTCGCAGACCAGCAGGTCTTCCTCGAAGTGTCGCGCGGTGGCGACGATCTCGCCTTTTTCGTCTATGAACATGCTGTTTCCGTCAAACACAAGCTCGTCCTGCCCGCCGACTATGTTGCAGTAGGCTATTATTGAGTTGTAGTCAACCGCCCTTGTGGCAAGCATCCTCTCCCTCGCCAGGGGCTTTCCCATGTAGTAGGGTGAAGCCGAGAGGTTAAATATGATCTGGGCGTTTCCCAGCAGAACCTGGCTTCTTATAGGTTCTCCGGGGTACCATATGTCCTCGCAGATCGTGACCCCGAAAGTCATTTTCCCCATGGAGTAAACGGGAAACCGTCTTTCTGACTGGAAATAGCGGTTCTCGTCGAACACTCCGTAGTTGGGAAGGCGAAGTTTGTGGTATACGTCGATTATCTCTTTTCTCTGGATTACGGCTGCTGAGTTGAATATGTCGTCCTTTTTGTCGACAAAGCCCACTATGACGACCATATTGTCCGGACAGTGCTTCTTTATTTCGTCAAGCGCCCGGATGTTGTCGTCGATGAATTCGGTTTTAAGAAGAAGATCCTCGGGAGGGTAGCCCGTAACGGCGAGTTCGGGGAAACACAGGATGTCTATATCGAGACCCCGCGCCGCCTCGATCACTTCGGTTATTTTCTTCGTGTTTCCGGTTATGTCCCCCACGCTCGGGTTGATCTGGGAGAGCCCGGTCCGCAACTGTTTCATCTGGAAATTATACTTGTAACCGACGGATATTTCGAGAATTTCCAGGTCTACGCACTATTTGCTGCTTATATTTAGGGAGAGTTTTTCTAGATTCAAAACCGTGCTATGGAAATGAATTCCGTTAATTATGGAATTGCATTCGAATATAAACGAAAAAACATGGTTTCAGATCAAGATGTGGTTGGGAAGTTCACACATTCTCATTTGTGGGAATTCCTTGCATCGTTAGTTCTGTTCTGCTTTTACAGTCAGTTGTTGTTGATGAGGAGTTTGAATCCCGGATATACAAATGCACCTGAGATTCTTTCGCAGTCCTTTTCGGTGACGCCCTCGGCTCGGCAGATATCATACCATCTGTCTGCTATGGTTTGTTCCATCGTCTGAATGATTGTCTGTGCGTCTTGAGATGAGAGCATAAAGCGAGTGGACTGGGACAGCAGGTTCTTTGCGTGCGCGTAACGGCCGGCATCACCGCAAATAAGCGCTAGGTCTCGCCGTTCAATGCTTACTGGCACAGAAGGTGTTAGGTCGTAAGCAGGCGAGAGCCGCCAGTGCTCTTTTAGTGCGATAACGGCGTGGTTTCGCGGATGGTCGTCTGTGTTTGAGATCAGAGCATTAAAACACATGCGGCGGAACAGTTCCTGCGCATCTAGTTTCTCCCGCGAGGAAATCCTGCGCAACTCTTCAGCCAGTAACAGATATGACCATTTATCGCGATCCTGATATGAATCTTCCGAACGCAGAAGCGTAAGCGCACTTAACATCCGGGCGCGGTGGTACCCTTGGTCGGTCTTTTCCCTGTCGAATCGTTTGACAAGCAGCACGTCTCGGCCTCCGATTGTTTCCACACGGCTCTCGGCGCTTTTTATGCCGCAGGCGCGTGCAAGAACCAGCATTGCTTGCTCAACCCGGGCATAGTTCCACCTGTCATCAGGACGGTTGAATTTTGCGATCCAAAGACCGCTACTGTCTTCAACTACCGCCTTGGGACGGGCGCCGCCCATCGATGTACCCAAAAGCAGCAGTTCCTGCACCTGTTCGGTTTCTTGATCAGGGTGCAAGTCTTCGTCGTTAATTACGGCATCTGCAAGAGTCTGCAGTTTCTCAAGATCCATCGTTTGGTTAAATTCGCGACGTGGGGCCGGGGGTTCCCTGTTCAGACCAAAACCTAGCGCCCCGGCGCGGTCATCCGGCGAATACAGCAAATAGTCAAGTTCACCGAGCTGGCCTTTGCCGTAGTGTTTCTCGATAACGCGTCTGCCCCAGTAATCCGGACCCGCGTCGCGCAGTGCGCCGAAAATACCCTTAAGATGCCTAGTCTCGAAAGTTTTCGGGCTGAGATTCAGCTCAAGAGGATCGATTGGGACAGCATTTTCACGTGCTAGGTAGCTTTTACCGTAAACGAACCTGCCAACAGGCACATCAAGCCGGTCCTTGGTCAGCACGAATTTCCCGGCTGTTACAAATTCCGTTTCACCTGGGAGAACAATGTAGACATAGCACTCGCTGTTCACCCGGCTCTCCTAAAAATCATTTTCCAGACCTTCCATTGCCCGAGCACGGGCGCGCTCTTTCCCCATTAGCAGTGACAGACCTTCTTCATCCAAAGCCGGGTCAGCAATCTCATCCATGGGTTCAAGGAGGTTGTAAGCCCATAGGAGGGCTACGTAAACGGCGATACCAGTCGAAGGCTTGCCTTTTTCGGCATCGGAAACTGGACGTGGACCCGTCCCGATTTTCTCCCCGACCCTTTTAATCGTAAGGTTTCTGCGAAGCCGGGCAGTACGCAGGTTGCGGCCAAGGCGCTTCAGTGCCTGTTCAACAGCGTGCGGTGGTGTAGTATTTAGTAGGTTCCTGGCAGTCATAAGCTCTTAAGTGTGTTTTATCCATGTTAATAAGCTCTTAAGAGTATACACTTGTTTGATGAGAAAGCAAATACTACTTACTAAGGCCGTTTCGTGTCGCAGTGAAATGTGAAAAGCCTGGGCTACGATGATCTGGTGCCGAAGTGGGTAGTGGATCAATGACACAAGACCTGTTGAAGTGGTTCAGGCTAGACAAGCCTAAAAGACAGGTAAACGATGTTTGCGGCAAAGTGAAAAAAGACGCTTGACCATATGTTTCCGGTTCTCATATACAGATATCCCATGACAAGCGAAGGGAAAAAGGTGAGGGCGTTCTGCGCGCAGTAGCCCCCGCCTGAGAATACGCAGATCACGAGGAGATGCGCCGAAGCGAAAAGCGCGCTTGCCGCAATAACTGCACCCCATCCGCCGCCAAGTTTTCTCTGAAGATACCCCCTGAAGAAAAACTCCTCGGGAAAAGCTATGGCCACAAGATGCGTGAGCACGAAAAGCACAGTCGGCTCAACGAATTTAATTGTTTTTCCCAGATAAGCGGAGACAAGGTATAGGCAGACCAGATAAGAAAGAAGCACCGCAATAGAAATTACCGCTCCTCGAGCCAGCTTCCTCGGATCGAACCTCAAAACATCCGCTGCGCCGCGGTCGAGTAGAAACGGAACCCAGAGCATGAACCCCGCCGAGAGCAAAAGGGCGTACTCTCGGCCAATCGCGGCCCTTGAGATGATTATCGCCGCTACCACAATCCCGTAGGCGGCAAGTGGTATCGCGAGGTTTTTCGAAAGAAGTTGTTTCATGGAACTTGGGTTTTTTCTCTTGAGCCGGGGTTCCGACTATAATACTTGAATATCAATCAAAAGGGGCGCTTTCTCTTCATGGAGATCTCGGAAATAAGAAAACATCTTCAGGCGGAAAAGGTCGGGGAGCAGCTTTTTGTCTTCAATGAGGTAGGTTCCACAAATGACGTCCTGCGCCAGCTCATAGCGGAAGGCGCGGTCGCGGATGGAACGGTCGTGGTTTCCGATTCCCAGACCGTGGGCAGGGGACGCCTGGGGCGAAAGTGGGTATCCCCCGGGGGGATGAATCTTTATCTCTCCGCCTTGTTTCGCCCGGAGGTCTCCCCAAAGAGATCTTCTGTGTTTACCTTTCTCGCGTCCTGCGCCCTCGTCGAGGTTTTCTCGGGCTACGGCGTTGACGCCGAGATAAAGTGGCCGAACGATATTCTTGTCGGCGGGAAGAAAATCTCAGGGGTGCTCACGGAGCTCGGCACCTCGGAGGGCGCTATCGATTATCTCGTGATCGGCATCGGGGTTAATCTCAATTTGCCCGGGGAATTCATCCGCCGCGAAATGGAGGACATCTCAGAGAAAACCACCTCTCTTTCCATACTGCTCGGAGAAGATGTCAGCAGGGAGAGGTTCTGCGCGGAGCTTATTAACGCCCTTGACCGGTTCTACGGGGAGTTTCGCCGCCGCGGGACACGGGCGATTGTGGATACGTGGATCGAGATGTGGGGGTTTATGGGAAAGGAGATATCCGTAGACGTCTCGGGAGAGATTGTAAGCGGAGTCGTGGAGCGCGTCGACGCAAACGGATTTCTCTACCTGAGAACGGATGGGGGCGATCTTCGCAAGGTGATTACGGGAGATACGGTTTTTTAGAGCACCCCGATTATTTCGTGGCGAAGCCTGCGCATCAGGTCCATCCACTCGTTTACCATCTCTTCGGTCTCGTCGCTTACGTCTTTTTTTATGACTATTCCGTAGACCCTCGGCTCTACGGCGCACTTTCCGTATCTTTCCGCGACCATGGAACCGAACCTGTAGAGTATCTCGAGGGCCTTTCTGTCCTTTCCCTCGAACCTGCTAACAAGGATCATTTCAGAGGAAAAGCCCTCGAATATCCTGTTCCACAGGGTCGCGCTTGACTCCATGTGGAAAGAGAGGATTACGCTTTCCGGGTTTTTTTCCTCTTTGATTTTTTCGGTATTAGCCGTCATCTCTCTCTGTTTATTATAACCATGCACGGTGATTCCGTTCTAGACATAGGCAATAGTTTTATTAAAAACTTACGGGGAGTTAAGAGGAGTCGCTGGCTTTTTCCCATGATTACAGGTATACCTGTAATCATGGGCAATAAATCATCTCAACACAACCACCGGAGTTTCTCCCCCCGCGACGTTGTTGTAAGAATAGCCCGTCCCGAGGAATTTCCCAGGTGGGACAGGCTCATGAACGAGAATCACTACCTTGGCTTCAAGCAATTCGCCGGCCGGAGTCTTCGCTACGTGGCGGAGCATGAAGGGAAGTGGCTGGCTATTGCCGGCTGGCAGGCCGGAGCTTTCAAGTGCCGCCCCCGCGACCGCTGGGTGGGGTGGAAAAAAGAGTGTCAGTTCAAAAATCTGCATCTCATAGGGAACAACACCCGGTTTCTGGTGCTGGGCAAAGCCGGAGAGTTCCCCAATCTGGCTTCGTATTTTCTTTCGTCCATGACAAGACGGCTGAGCTCGGACTGGATGGAGCGCTATGGACATGGTCTTTTGCTTGCGGAGAGTTTCGTGGACCCGAGGCGCTTTGACGGGGCGATGTACAAGGCG
Source organism: Thermodesulfobacteriota bacterium (assembly GCA_965207685.1). Classification (GTDB taxonomy): domain Bacteria; phylum Desulfobacterota_D; class UBA1144; order Nemesobacterales; family Nemesobacteraceae; genus Nemesobacter. The sequence continues at coordinate 1,690,097 of OZ242294.1, forward strand.
TCTAACTGGGAGTTTGCCGGTCTGACCAGGGGATACGCACGTTCCAATGGCCACTACAGGAAGCCTCACGGCAACAAAAAGGAGCTTTACGTTTATCCGCTTCGGCGCAACGCGCTTGGGATGCTTCGCAACGCCGACGCCCTGGGGGAACGGTGGAGGGCCAAAAGAGCTGTCACGCGACGCTCCGACGGGGAGCTCAGATCACTTTACGAGGAGTTGAGCGAGGTCGGTGATTTTCGCAGGGCCCAGGCAAGAAGGCACAGCATGGGGTGTGTGCTGTCCATATATATTCTGTCTTTGCTCTCGGGGATGAGAGGGCCGGTGGCGGCGGCCCAGTACGCAAAAAGTCTCTCCCAGAAGGAACTTGAGATGCTCGGGGCCTGGTACAACAGGAGGAAACGAAGATATGAGCCCCCTTCACAGACCACTATGCACAGAGTTACAAGCAATCTGGACACGCGGGAGTTTCAGCCTGTGCTTGCCCGTTACTGCTCACAGCGGGTGCGTTTTGCCGAAGCTGTGGCCATTGACGGAAAGCGCATACGGGGAGCCAACAGAAACGGAGATGATCATTATGAAACGGTGACTGTGGTTGAGCATGGAAGCGGAGTGCCTCTTGGCAGTGTTGACTTCAGGGAGGAAGGAGCGGAGAGAGCCGCGGTGTTTGCGCTGCTTGAAGAGGTATGCGTTGAGGGGAAGGTGATTACGCTTGACGCGCTGCATACGACAGCAAAGACGGCAAAGACGATTGTCGAGAGCCACGGGGCGGATTTCGTGTTCACCGTAAAGGGCAACAGCGCCCTCGCGCACGAGCGTTTGAGTTCGCTTGAGTGGGAGCGCGACTCGGCGGGGCGTTTTACGGAGAAGGCGTCAAAGGACCACGGGCGCGTAGAGCAGCGTTCAATAGAAGTTATGAACGCTTATTTCCGTATGATTGATTATCCGCACGTAAAGCAGGTGTTTCGGGTGAAGCGCCGGACAAAAAACGTAAAGACGGGCGCGCGGAGCACAGAGTACGCTTACGGCATTACGTCAGTGGATGACAAAAGAGCGTCTGCCGAGCAGTTGCTTTCGTGGAACAGGGGACATTGGGCGGTGGAGGCGAAAAACCACTATATACGAGATGTTACCTTCGGTGAGGACGGATGCCGCTCGCGTGTGCGTTGCGCTCCGGCAAACAACGCGGTGTGCGCCAACATAGCGCTTGCGATTATATTCGGAAGGGGTTTCAGTACCGCGCCGGAGGCCATAAGGCATTTTGTTCTCAACAGAGAAGACGCTTTTGAGTCCTTGCTCGAAGCGGGTTAGGAATTACGTTCATATTGCCATGAAAACCTCAGATGTCACGGGAGCAGTTCGTCCAAAAGACGGCAACCTGTGTCTTCGGCGGGACTGTTAAGGTGCAATCAAGGTGTCTTGTGGTAAAAACTCAGAGTTCTTCGCGAAAAATCGCTTCCACCTCGATATTCCCCCCGAAATCCACTCGCAAGTACGGAATCACCGTGATAACCATGTGCAGAGCGTGTGCGGAGTTTCGGATTTATGTTATAATTACACGATGGCGTCTGAAGAGGTTGCTTACGCCGGCATCAGCTCTCGCGTTGTTTTTTCATAACAACACAACAGGCGGACAATTATATGAATTTTAAGAAACTTCCTGAAAAAAAGGGACTTTACGATCCTGCGTTTGAGCACGATTCCTGCGGAATAGGATTCGTCGTCAACGTTAAGGGCGTGAGGTCAAACGCCATAATCCGCGATGCCATAACCGTGCTCAAAAACCTCGAGCACCGCGGAGCCTGCGGATGCGAGCCGAACACGGGAGACGGCGCCGGAATACTGTTCCAGAAACCCCACGCGTTTTTCGTCAAAACCCTGGGAGCCGAGGGAATCACCCTCCCGGCGGAGGAGGATTACGGAGTCGGAATGATATTCCTCTCTCCGGACCCGTCCGTTGAAGGGAAAACGAAAAAGAGGCTTGAGGATATAGTCACAGAGGAAGGCCAGACCGTTTTGGGCTGGCGGGCCGTTCCGACCGACAACTCCTCTCTGGGGGCGACCGCTCTTGGGTGCGAGCCCGGGATAAGGCAGATATTCATCGGCCGGGGAGACGGCACTCCCGCCGGGGACGATTTCGAGAGAAGACTTTACATAATAAGAAAACGCGCTGAGGCGGAAATAAAGACCGCGGGGCGCGACGAACACTTCTACGTACCGAGCCTTTCATCGAGGACCGTAGTTTACAAGGGAATGCTTGTCACCTGGCAGCTTGTGCCTTATTTCCCGGACCTCACGTCCGATCTCATGGAAAGCGCGATAGCGCTTGTGCACTCGCGTTTCAGCACGAACACGTTTCCGAGCTGGGACAGGGCTCACCCCTACAGATACGTGATACACAACGGCGAGATAAACACGCTTCGGGGAAACATAAACTGGATGCACTCAAGGCAGGCCGTTTTGGAATCCGATTTCTACGGAGACGACATAGAAAAGATTTTCCCGGTGATATCTCCCGAGGGAAGCGACTCCGCCTCCTTTGATAACGCAATGGAATTTCTGTGTCTATCGGGCTACTCCATAGAGCACGCCGTGATGATGATGATTCCCGAACCGTGGTCAAAGCACGAGAGCATGTCCGAGGAGAAAAAGGATTTCTACAGGTTCCACAGCTGCCTTATGGAGCCTTGGGACGGGCCCGCTTCCATAGCTTTTACAGACGGCGAGAAAGTGGGAGCGGTGCTTGACAGAAACGGGCTGCGTCCCACGAGGTACTACGTAACAAAAGATGACACCGTGATACTGGGCTCAGAAGTGGGAGTCCTTGACATACCGCCCGACAGGGTGAGCTACAAGGGGCGCCTGCTTCCGGGAAGGATGCTTCTTATAGACACGCGCGAAGGCCGCATCGTCGGCGACACGGAACTTAAGAAAAGACTTTCGACGGAAAAACCCTACGGAAAGTGGCTCAGGGAAAACATGGAGAGCTTCTCCGGGATTATGGAAGGAGAACCGGCGGAGACTCCGCCCGAGTACGACCCGGAAACGCTTCTTACGAGGCAGAGGGTATTCGGCTACACCTTTGAGGACCTGCGCATTCTTCTGGGTCCAATGTCGAAAAACGCGGTCGAGCCCGTGGGCGCCATGGGAATCGATACCCCGCTCGCGGCGCTCTCTGACGAATCGAAGCTTCTATACAACTACTTCAAGCAGATGTTCGCCCAGGTCACAAACCCCGCCATCGACGCCATACGGGAGGAACTTATAACCGGGACCATGGTCACGCTTGGGACGACGGCCAACATACTGCGTCCCGAGGCGAAAAGCTCCGAGAAATTAGAGCTTGAGACCCCGTTTCTTACGAACCCGGAAATCGAGAAGCTGAAAACCGTTCGCGGGGAGAAGTTCCGCTGCGAAGTGATCCCCACCCTTTTTGATCCCAGAGAGGGGACCGAGGGGCTCGAGGAGGCGCTCACGCGGATGTTTGCCCGCGCAGACAAACTTATAGAAAAAGGCGCCAACATACTGGTCCTCTCGGACAGGGGATTTGACGCCGAAAACGCCCCCATTCCCGCCTTGCTGGCGGTCTCGGGGCTTCACCACCACCTGATAAGGAACGGAAACAGGATGCGCGTGGCGCTCGTCGTTGAATCGGGCGAGCCGAGGGAGACTCACCACATGGCGCTTCTTATAGGCTACGGCGCAAGCGCCATAGCCCCCTACATGGCTTACGAGACCATAAACGGCATGATCCACCAGAACATGCTTGTGGGCATGTCTTACGAGGAAGCGGTCTCGGGGTACGTGAAAAGTCTCGTCAAGGGCATAGTGAAGATAATGTCCAAAATAGGTATCTCCACGGTGCAGAGCTACCACGGGGCACAGATATTCGAGGCTCTCGGGCTGAATACCGAGTTCGTCGGGAAGTACTTCACATGGACGGCTTCCCGGATACAGGGAGTGGGAATTGACGTCATAACGGAGGAGTCGATAAAACGTCACTCCAGGGCGTACGCGGAAAGGGACGTTGAGACTGCGACGCTTGAGACCGGAGGGGTTTACAGGTGGAGGCCCGACGGAGAGCGTCACATGTATCACCCGCGCACCGTGCACAAGCTCCAGGAAGCCTGCCAGACGGGAAGCTTCGAGAAATTCAAGGAATACACGAAGCTTGCAAACGACGAGGAGAAGGAGCATTTTACGCTTCGCGGCCTGATGGAGCTTAAGTACTCGGACAACCCCGTGCCTCTTGACGAGGTGGAGTCGGTCGAGAGCATATGCAGGAGGTTCAAAACGGGGGCCATGTCCTACGGGGCGATAAGCAAGGAGGCCCACGAAAGCCTCGCGATCGCTATGAACCGCATAGGAGGCAAAAGCAACACGGGCGAAGGGGGAGAGGATTCCGACAGATACACCCCCGATCCGAACGGGGACTTAAGGAGAAGTTCCATAAAGCAGGTCGCTTCGGGCCGTTTCGGCGTCACGAGCGAATATCTGGTGAACTCCGAAGAGATACAGATAAAGATAGCCCAGGGGGCAAAACCGGGGGAAGGGGGACAGCTTCCGGGAAGAAAGGTCTACCCGTGGATAGCCAAGGTGAGGCTCTCGACTCCGGGAGTGGGGCTCATATCGCCTCCCCCGCATCACGACATCTATTCGATCGAGGACCTGGCGCAGCTTATCTACGATCTTAAAAACGCTAACAAGCACGCGAGGATAAACGTCAAGCTGGTCTCCGAGGTCGGCGTCGGGACCATAGCCGCGGGCGTGGCGAAGGGTCACGCGGACGTGATACTCATAAGCGGAACCTCGGGAGGAACGGGAGCGTCTCCGCAAAGCAGCATACACCACGCGGGGCTTCCCTGGGAACTGGGCATAGCAGAAACTCACCAGACACTTGTTCTTAACAATCTCAGAAGCAGGGTGGTTCTCGAGACCGATGGTCAGATGAAAACCGGAAGGGATGTGGCCATCGCGGCCCTCCTCGGCGCCGAGGAATACGGTTTTTCCACGGCCCCGCTCATAGTTCTTGGATGCATAATGATGAGGGTCTGCCATCTTGATACCTGTCCTGTGGGAGTCGCAACGCAGAACCCCGAGCTTAGAAAAAAATACACGGGGAATCCTGCGCACGTGGTCGATTTCATGCATTTTGTCGCCACGGAGTTCCGCGAGATAATGGCGAAGATGGGTTTTAGGACCGTAAACGAGATGATAGGCAGAACGGACTGCCTCGAGATGAGAAAGTCGCTTGATCACTGGAAAGCCAGGGGCATAGACCTGAGCAGTATCCTCTTCCGTCCCGAAGTTCCGGAGGACTGGGGGACCTACTGCCAGATCGAACAGGACCACGGCATACAGAACTCCCTTGATGAAACCGTCCTGATGGATATATGCCGCCCGACGATTGAAAGGGGCGAGCGTGTCACTGCCGCCGTTCCCATAAGAAACGTTAACAGGACCGTGGGAACCATAGTCGGAAGCGAGCTTACGAGAAGGTACGGCCTTGACGGCCTCGAGGAGGATACCATAAGGCTCCACTTCTCCGGTTCGGCGGGCCAGAGCTTCGGAGCCTTCGTTCCGAAGAGCATGACGCTTGTCCTAGAGGGCGACTCGAACGACTACACGGGGAAAGGGCTTTCCGGAGGGAAAATGATCATTTATCCCCCGAAGGAGTCCACTTTCGTTGCAGAGGAGAATATAATAATCGGGAACGTCGCGTTCTACGGTGCCACCGGAGGGGAAGCCTACGTAAGGGGTGTCGCCGGGGAGAGGTTCTGCGTGAGAAACAGCGGAGTCCGCGCCGTGGTGGAAGCTGTCGGGGATCACTGCTGCGAATACATGACCGGGGGCCGCGTTGCGGTGCTGGGTCCGACCGGAAGGAACTTTGCGGCCGGCATGTCAGGCGGCATAGCGTATGTTTACGATCCCGAGGGGGATTTCCACGGAAGGTGCAATACCGAATCCGTGTTCCTTGAATTCGTGGAGGAGGATGACGAAGCGGAACTTCTCGGGATGATAAGAAACCATCTTGAGTACACCGGAAGCGAGGCAGCGCGGCGGATATTGGAGAACTGGTCCGGGAGTCTTCCCAGATTCGTTAAGGTGATACCGAAAGACTACAAGAGAATGCTCGAGCACATAAACCGCGCGCAACAGAGCGGCCTTTCGGGCGACGAAGCCCTTATGGCGGCTTTTGAGGAAAACAAACGAGATCTCGCGCGCGTAAGCGGAAACTGACACGGAAGCTTTAACGGAGGAGAAGTTTTTCAATGGGTGATCCCACAGGTTTTATGAATTACGAAAGGAAGCTCGGACCTGACAGGGATCCTGCCCGCAGAATCAGCGACTGGGACGAATTTCACGGCCATCTCCCCGAAAAAGAGCTTGCCAACCAGGGTGCGAGGTGCATGGACTGCGGGGTTCCCTTCTGCCAGACGGGCAAGATAATCGGCGGCCTGACCGCCGGGTGTCCCATAAACAACCTCATACCCGAGTGGAACGACCTGATTCACTCGGGACTCTGGAGGGAGGCTCTCGAGAGGCTTCACAAGACGAATAATTTCCCCGAGTTCACGGGCCGGATATGCCCCGCTCCCTGCGAGGGGTCGTGCGTTCTGGGCATTAACGAGCCCGCGGTCACCATAAAGAGCATAGAGTGCGCCATAGTGGACAGGGGTTTTGAGGAAGGGTGGATAATCCCCGAGCCCCCCGAGATCAGAACCGGGAAGAAAGTCGCCGTCATAGGCTCCGGGCCCGCGGGACTTTCATGCGCCGCGCAGCTTAACAAGGCTGGGCACCTGGTCACCGTGTTTGAGAGGGACGACCGGATCGGCGGACTGCTCATGTACGGAATTCCCAATCCCCACCTTGACAAGAAAATAGTCGACCGCCGAGTCGATATACTCGCGGAGGAGGGAATCGAGTTCGTCACCAACACGGAAGTGGGAGTGGATATCGACGGAAACGAACTCGTGGAGAACTTTGACGCGGTCGTTGTATGCACGGGAGCGACGAAAGCCAGGGACCTTCCGATTGAGGGAAGGGACCTTGGGGGAATCCACTTCGCCATGGAGTTTTTGAAGGCGAACACGAAGAGCCTTCTTGACAGCGGGCTCGCCGACGGCCGCTACATCTCTGCCGCAGACAAGGACGTTATCATTCTCGGGGGCGGCGACACCGGAACCGACTGCGTCGCGACTTCCATGAGACACGGATGCAGGAGCCTTCTTCAGTTCGAAATACTTCCCAAGCCTCCGCTCGAGAGGGCCGCGGATAACCCGTGGCCGCAATGGCCGAGGGTGTACAGGCTTGACTACGGCCAGCAGGAGGCCATGGCGGTTTTCGGAGAAGACCCGAGAAGGTACCAGGTTCTTACCAAGAGATTCGTGGGAGACGCAGAGGGCAGGGTGGCGGAACTTGAGACCGTGCGCATTGAGTGGTACAGTGGCGATGACGGAAGGATGGCTTTTCGGGAAGTTGAGGGTTCCGAGCAGAAATGGTCGTGCGGGCTTGTGCTTTTAGCCCTCGGATTCCTGGGCCCCGAGCAGGAACTCCTCCAGCAGATGAATATCAGTACCGACGAGCGCTCAAACGCCATGGCGGAGTACGGAAAGTATATGACGAACGTCGAGGGAGTTTTCGCCGCAGGGGACTCGCGCAGGGGACAAAGCCTTGTGGTATGGGCTATAAACGAGGGAAGGGAAGCCGCAAGAGAGTGCGACAGGTATCTTATGGGATCAACCGACCTTCCATAAATGTGCTAAACCCGCTGCGAGGAGGAATTTCCAGATGGCCTTCGCTGATCCTAAAGAACAATTAAAGGTAATAAGACGGGGAACCGAGGCGATAATTCCCGAAGAAGAGCTTCTTTTGAAGCTCGAAGCTTCAAGGGAGAACGATCGCCCCCTCAAGGTAAAGGCAGGGTTTGACCCCACCTCCCCCGACCTGCATCTGGGTCACGGGATAATTCTCAAGAAACTCCGGGATTTCCAGACTCTGGGCCACGAGGTTCTTTTCCTCATAGGGGATTTCACCGCCTACATAGGAGACCCATCGGGCAGGAGCGAAACCCGCCCGTCGATTTCAAAAGAGGAGATAATAAAGAACTCGAGGACCTATGAGCGCCAGGTTTTCAGGGTTCTTGACAGAAATAAAACCCAGGTTCTTTCAAACTCCCGCTGGCTCAGCAAGCTCGATCCGGAAGAGCTCCTCGGGCTTACCTCCCTTGTTAACGTTTCGCGGATACTTGACCGGGACGATTTCTCAAAGAGGTATAGGGAGGGAGTGTCCATTTCCCTGAGGGAGTTCATATACCCCCTGGTGCAGGCGTATGACTCGGTGCAGATGCGCTGCGATGTTGAGCTCGGCGGCACGGACCAGACCTTCAACATACTGCTCGGCCGCGATTTCCAGAGACATTACGGACAGTCCCCGCAGGTAGGGGTCTTTCTTCCGATACTTGAGGGAACAGACGGGGTAAAGAAGATGTCGAAGTCCCTTGGAAACTACATAGGCCTTGACGAATCTCCGCAGGATATATACGGGAAGATGATGTCGATTTCTGACGAGCTTATGTGGAGATACTATCTTCTTTTAAGCGCCCGCAGCGAAAAAGAGATACGAAAGTTAAGAACCGGGCATCCCATGGACGCGAAAAAAGCGCTTGCCAGGGAGATCGTCTCCTGGCTCCATGACTCCGAGGGTGCCGTGGAAGCCGAACGGGATTTCGAGACCAAGTTCTCAAAGAGGTCTTTCCCTGAAGACGCGAAGGAAAAGCCCTACGTTCCCGGCTCTCGCAAGGTAGTTGATCTTGTCCTTGAAGTGTCCGATTCCGTCAGCACCAAAGGGGCGGCCAAGAGGCTCATATCCCAGGGGGGGCTTATGATAGACGGGGAGAAGTACACCGATCCGAATTCTGAGTTTCCCGATAAAGCCGCTTTCGAGATTAAGATCGGGAAAAAAGAGTTCCTGAAAGTCGTTATCAAGTAATTTGCCCCGGCTTTTCCTTTTTCCGTACAGTCTGATCCTATAGAGCCTGCCTATACCGAAATCGCGGAAGTATTAATTAGCTTTAGGACTGTCCGGTAGGTATGCTTGCTGCCTTGTAATGACGGGGAACAAAGCTAACGCGGCATATGGGGGAACCTAGACAGGTCTCTGCGAGAGAGTCGCGGAACTCGGAATATCGCAGGGTCAGGCGGTACCACTGCTGGTTCTGGCTCTTCTGGTGGCGGCGAGCTATTTTCCAGCCGTGTGGGCGGGATTTGTCTGGGATGATGAGATAATCACGAGGATTGAGGCTGTCCAGAGCTGGGGCGGAATCTGGAACCTATGGTTTTCTCCCTCGTCTGTCTATCATGAATCCGGATCTGGAGAGGATCATTACTGGCCGCTTGTCTACACCACATTCTGGCTTGAGCACAAGCTCTGGGGTTTTGCCCCCGCCGGATATCATGTGGTAAACATCCTGCTTCACTTTGCAAACACTGCGCTCCTTTGGCGTTTGCTTTTGCGCCTGGGGATTCCCGGGGCCTTTTTCGCTGCAGCGTTATTTGCGGTGCATCCGCTGCATACAGAATCGGTCGCCTGGGTAATAGCGAGAAAGGATTTGCTGTCGGCTTTCTTCTATCTCACGGCAGTTTTTATGTGGCTTCGGTACGCCGAGGCGCCACATCCGCGCCGCTATGTTGCCGCGCTCCTGTTTTTTGTGGCCGGGATGCTCTGCAAGTCCATAGTGGTTACGCTCCCCGCGGCGCTCTTGATCCTGCAGTGGTGGCGCCAAGGAAGCGTTACGCGGGCGGATTTGCTGCGGACGCTGCCTTTTTTTCTAGCTGGGTTTGCCATCGCGCTTGCGGATATGTCGTTTTACGAAGGCAGAAATTTGTCCTTTGACTATTCGGTTGCGGAGCGGGTGCTTATAGCGGCCCGCGCCCTCTGGTTCTACGTCGGCAAGCTTGCGTGGCCGGTCGATCTGGCTGTGATGTATACGAACTGGGACGTGAGCGTGTCGGATCCTGCGGGATGGGGATACGTGGTCGCGGCGCTTGCTGTTGTCGGGCTTTTCTGGTTTTTGCGAGATCGGATCGGCCGGGGGCCCTTAGCCTGCGCGCTTTTCTTCGCGCTCACTCTTTTTCCCGTTCTGGGTTTCTTTGACTTCGGCTACATGAATATTTCCTTTGTCGCAGACCGTTACCAGTACTTGGCGGGAATCGGCGCGATCGTTCTTTTTGCCGGAACCGCATCCCGGGGCGTCGCGAGGCTTTCCCCCAGGAGGCAGGGAGCGGCAAGGGCGGTCGCACTGGGGTTGTTCGTCCTTCTGGGGGCGGCGACCTGGAACCAGTCAGGCTTCTACAAGGACAATGTTATCTTCTTCGGGCGTGCCGTCTCCGTCAATCCGGAATCCTGGGCGGCCCATCGTTACTTGGGGGCAGCGTTTTTCAGTTCGGGCAGGTATGCGGAGGCGGAAAACCACTTCCGCCGCTCCGTGGAGCTTGATCAAACCCCGGCGGACAGTTTTCTCGTGTTAGCCTTGTTTTTGAGGAATCTCCAGCGATACGGGGAATCACTCGAAGCGTATCGCTCGGCCATTGAGGCCGATCCGGGTTTTGCCCGCGCTTATGTCGAGATGGGAGAACTTCTTTTCCAGCTAGGCAGGTACGAAGAATCCATCAAGAGCATGAACCGGACTGTTTCCCTTCTCCCGAACCATCCCCAAGTATACGTTCTTCATTATCGGATGGGAGAGGCGGCGCTTATGCTTAACCGTCTTGATGAGGCGCAGAGGCATTATGAGAACGCCTTGGGGGCCAGACCGGATTTTAAGGAAGCTGCAAATCGTCTGGACGAGTTGCGCTCAGTTCGGGAACGCCGCCAACAATAACCATGATTAAAAGTCCTTCTTACTTTTTTGCGAAGAGGGAAGGTTTTTTCAGAGGTTCACTGCTGAAGGTGGTGATGAGTTGTCGGCAAGAGACTCAAACCAGTTTTTTTAGTCCACGAGGCGACAAACAGCGCTGAGATAATCACAAGCATGTTCAGCAGGGAGCTTGGGGAGACCTTCCCCGGCACATCGGAACCGATAGCGCATCCGCCTCCGCCCTGCTGTTCCGGGCTTGGCTCGGGCTCAGGTTCAGGCTCTGGTTCGGGCTCGGGTTCGGGCTCGGGTTCGGGTTCAGGCTCTGGTTCGGGCTCGGGTTCGGGCTCGGGTTCGGGCTCGGGTTCGGGTTCAGGCTCTGGTTCGGGCTCGGGTTCGGGCTCGGGTTCAGGCTCGGGTTCGGGTTCTGGCTCGGGTTCTGGCTCGGGTTCTGGCTCTGGTTCGGGTTCGGGCTCGGGTTCTGGCTCTGGCGCGGTAGGAGTAGTAGGAGTAGTAGGCCCCGTCCCAGGTCCGGTGGGTGCTGTTCCGGGCTCCGCAGGCATGTCGTCATCCTCTTCCACAGGCATACCGTTTTCCTCTTCCACAGGCATGTCGTCATCCTCTTCCGAGATCTCCCCGCAGGTAATCCCGTTGCCGGTGAAGGATGAAATGCTCCCAAGCCACTGCTGTAACTCCTCAGGTACGCAGATACCCGTATCTTGTATATTCAAGGTTTGCAAACGGTCATGAACCATCGGGTCAAGGGGAAGTCTTCCGCTCATCTTAGGATTGAGCTCGGTCTCAAGAGTAACAAGCCATCGTGGCAGACCGGACGGCAGATTCCCACTTAAATCATTGTAGCTCACGACAAGCTGCAGTAGAATCGTAGAGTTGCTTAATTCCGGAATCGTACCGCTTAACCGATTGTCGTTGAGAAGGAGTGAGTTCAAGCTAAGGTTTTCAAGCTCCGTCGGAATGGTTCCGGTTAACAGATTGTTCGAAAGCGACAGTGTTCTCAGTCTGGCGAGACCTCCAAGTCCTGGTGGAATTGTTCCGGTTAACTGGTTGTAGCTGAGAGTTAGATGTTCAAGAGCTCCTAGCATTTCAACTGCGTTTGTAAGCTCTCCTGAGAGATTGTTGCTTTGGAGGGAGAGTCTGTTTACCCGGCCGTCACTGTTGGTTCCAACTCCACGCCAGTCGGAAAATCCGAACAGATCTCCGCTTGTGGGAAGCCAGCCGGTCTTGTTTTTCCAGTCGTCGCCGTTGGTGCTGTCATAAACTGCCCGTAACGCGGCCCGGTCGATTCTCCTGCCGAGGTTGACGGAAACCTGCCTTGCCGCCTCGACCAGATCGTCGTTGTTGCCCCAGAGTGAAAGCTCCTCCAGGTACTCTAGGTTTCCGAGTCCTGGGGGTATCGTCCCGGTTAACTGGTTACTATTGAGATATAGACGCCGCAGACTTGAGAGGTTGCCGAGTTCTGTGGGTATAGTCCCGGCTAACTGATTCCCATCAAGATACAACTGCCCCAGGCTTGAGAGGTCTCCGAGTTCCGTGGGTATAGTCCCGGTTAGCTGATTGTTCCAGAGCGAAAGCTCCTCCAGGTACTCTAGGTTTCCGAGTCCTGGGGGTATCGTCCCAGTTAACTGATTACTATGGAGATATAGACGCCGCAGACTGGGGAGGTTGCCGAGTTCTGAGGGTATCGTCCCGCTTAAATCATTGTCATTCAGATAGAGAAACACTGGATTAAGGTTTCCAAGTCCGGCGGGTATCATCCCGCTCAACTGATTCCTACCGAGACCCAGAACAGTCAGCTTGGAGAGGTTTCCGAGTTCTGAGGGTATCGTCCCGCTTAGCTGGTTTCGATCGAGATAGAGAAGCACCAAGTTTGGGAGGTTTCCGAGTTCTGAGGGTATCGTCCCGCTTAGCTGATTGTTCCAGAACCGAATCTGCTGCAGGCTTGAGAGGTTTCCGAGTTCTGGGGGTATCGTCCCGCTTAAATCATTGTCATAGAGATAGATATTCTGCAGGCTTGAGAGGTTTCCGAGTTCTGGGGGTATCGTTCCGGTCAGCCGATTCTCGTGGAACCGAGTATGCTGCAGGCTTGAGAGGTTTCCGAGTTCTGGGGGTATCGTTCCGGTCAGCCGATTCTCGTGGAACCGAGTATGCTGCAGGCTTGAGAGGTTTCCGAGTTCTGGGGGTATCGTTCCGCTTAACTGGTTTCGATCGAGATAGAGAACCCCTAGGCTTGAGAGGTTTCCGAGTTCTGGGGGTATCGTCCCGCTTAACTGGTTTCGATCGAGATAGAGATGCTGCAGGCTCGACAGGTCTCCGAGTTCTGAAGGTATCGTCCCGGTTAACTGATTTCGATGGAGCCAAAGTCGCAGCAGGCCTGAGAGGTTTCCGAGTTCTGAGGGTATCGTCCCGCTTAAATTATTGTTTAGGAGATTTAAAAATGTTACTGCACCGCTTATATCGGATACTGTCACGCCATGCCACGAACTGCTGAGTGTAGCGTCACCCCAGTTGCTTTTGTTTGTCCAGCTACCGCCGTTTGTGGCGCAGTAAAACCGTATGAGTGTTTCCCGCTCCGTCGAGCCCGTGGGCTGCGAGTCACAGTTTATCTGCGCCTCCGCGTTTCCCGCAAGAAAGAAAAACGCCACTGCTACGCACACAAGGAAGCACTTTACGGAGAACGCGGACAAACGCCTCACTGCTCCCAACCGTCGCGAGATCCTCCTCTCCGAAGAAAAATGGGGGGGGGGTAGCAACCAGGTTTTTGCGGTTTCCTGTAAAAAGAAGCTTCATTTTGCTTAAAGCGGTCGGCAGCATTTTAATTTTCTCCCTTGTCTTGAATTTCACTCGTGGCGGTATATTATATGGGCAGCCTGAATACCAACAGGTCGGTAGCTACCAATGAGTCGTTACTATAACAAAGCGATTCAGATATTGCAAATACTTGCTCAGGAATGTGGAAGCGTACGCCGGGGGCGGCGTTTTTAGCGGCAGTGACGGGGAAAGGGTGGAGAATCTTCAAACCACTTTGCGCACTCCCCTTCATGGATTATGAACGACGGAAAAACAATAAGTGAACGCCACGCTGACCGATCCTCGACAGCGGTTTTCTCTCGGTTCCCTGACTCTTCCGGCAGCGGCGGGGACTCCGGCGGAATCCAACCCCTGCTGCGGGGGTTGAGGGAATTAGTTTCGGGGCTCAGAATCCCGGGCGGCGACATATCCCTGTTGCTGATTCTTGCGTTCCTTGTGGTCACAAGCTACCTCCCGGTTCTCTGGGGAGAATTCGTGTGGGATGATTTCCTGTTAACAAAGCTGAAGGCCGTCTCGAACTGGAGCGGAATCTGGCAGATCTGGTTCGACCCCGCAACAGCCTACCTGCAGAGAGACGCAGTGGAGGGTCACTACTGGCCGCTTCTCTATACGACTTTCTGGATAGAGCAGAAACTGTGGGGATTTCACCCTCTCGGCTATCACGCCCTTAACCTTCTTCTTCACTTCGTAAACACGGCTCTTCTCTGGCGGCTGCTTTTACGCCTGGGGGTTCCCGGGGCCTTTTTCGCCGCGGCACTGTTCGCAGTGCATCCCTTGCATACGGAATCGGTCGCATGGGTGATTTCCCGCAAGGACCTGCTCTCGGCGCTCTTCTATCTGACGGCGGTTTTCATGTGGATGCGTTTTATCGAAACGCCTCGCCCCAGGCATTACGCGGCGGCGCTTCTGCTGTTTGGAGCCGCCCTGCTCTGCAAGTCGGTTGCGATTACCTTGCCCGTGGCGCTACTGATTCTTGAGTGGTGGCGCCAAGGCCGTATTACTCCCCAGGATTTTATACGGGTGGCGCCGTTTTTTATTGTCGCTCTTGCAATCGGAGGGTTCGACATATGGTTCTATAAGAGCAAGACTGCCCTTTCTTTTGACTATTCAGTCTACGAACGGGTTCTTATCGCCTCGCGCGCCCTATGGTTTTACCTGGAAAAGCTCCTTTGGCCAGTGGACCTCGCGGTGATATACCCGCGCTGGGAAATCGACGCGGCGGATCCTGTTGGCTGGGCTTATGTCGTTGCGGCTGCAGCGGTTGCCTTGGCGCTCTGGAGCATGAGGCGCCGGATCGGCAGAGGACCGCTTGCCTGCGCGCTTTTTTTCGCAGTTACTCTGTCTCCCACTCTTGGTTTCGTTGACTACAGCTACATGGGGCACTCCTTTGTGGCTGACCGTTTCCAGTACCTAGCCGGGATCGGGGTGATTGTTTCTTTCGCCGCCACCGCGGCGCTCGGCGTGCGGCGACTGTCGCCCGTGGCCGACAGGGCCGCAAAAGGCATCGCCCTGGCGCTGCTTGCGCTGCTCAGTGTTGTTACCTGGAACCAGACGGGAGTATACAGAAACGAGGTTTCCCTGTTCAGACACGTCATCTCTTTTAATCCCGCCTCATGGGCGGCCCATCAGAATCTGGGCATGGCCCTGCTCAGGCTAAAGGAGTTCGAGGAGGCCGAAAGTTACCTTCGCCGCTCCCTGGAAATTTTTCCCCTTAACCCGAAAGCTTTTAGGAACCTGGGAGAGGCGCTTAAGGGGCAGGAGCGCTACGAGGAATCGCTTAAGTGGTTCGGGGTTGCGGCCAGAGTGGAGACCGGCGAACCTCTTAATCACGCTGGAATGGGAACCGTGTTTTTCCAGCTGGAGAGATACCCCGAGGCCATCTCGAGCATGAAGCGGGCCCTTGAACTTCAGCCCGACTTCGCGACGGCGCCGAGGATACATGCTCTTATGGGACAGGCGTTCCGGAAAATGGGACGCCACGGCGAGGCGGACCAGCACTTCGATATAAGCGTGAAACTCGGCATGGAAGCGAAACCGCCTGACTTGGGAATTCTTTTTTCCAGGGCGGAGGACCTGCGGGGGCGGAAACTGTACGAGGAATCGCTTAAGTGGTACCGCTTGGCCATTGGGATGGACTCCGATTTCGCCCTGGCCTACGCGGGCATGGGAGATTCTCTCTACCAGCTTGGCCGCTACCCCGAAGCCGTCTCAAGCATGAAGCGGACCCTTGAGCTTCAGCCCGATTTTCCCATGGCGCCCACTCTCCGTTACCTCATGACCCGGGCGTCACAGAGGATGAGTCGGCTTCACTCTGTGCAGGATCATAAAAGCCATGCTATGGAAAGCGGTTCGGGTGACGCGAGGACTTTTTTCTCCCGGGCGGAGAAATTGCGGGCAGAGAAGCGCTACGAGGAGTCGCTTAAGTGGTACAGGGAAGCGCTTAGGGCGGATCCTGATTTCGTCCTTGTCTACGCGGGCATGGGAGATTCGCTTTATCGTCTGGGGCGTTACGAGGAGGCGGTTTCGAGCATGAAAAGGGTTTTCGAGCTGTTGCCTGATTTCCCCTTGGCTCCCACGCTGCATTATCTGACGGGGCAGGCGTTACGTGAGCTGGGCCGCTACGACGAGGCCGAGGAACACTATGAAAACGCGTTGCGGACTGGCCCGGGCTTTAAGGAGGCCATTAACGGATTGGCGGAACTTCTGCTGGTTCAGGAACGTTACGGGGAGGCCTTGGATCGCTATCGGGTGCTCGCGCAGATCGAGCCCGAAAACGCTCCTACGCATTCCCAGATCGGCATCGCGCTTTTTAAAACCGGCAGGCCGGAGGAAGCGCTTGCGAGTTTCGACCGCGCTCTTTCTCTTGACCCGACCCTCGAGTCGGCACGAGACTACAGGGAACAGGCACTTGAAAGCATTAAGAAAGCGCCTTAGCGGACGCAATGAGTTGCTTTGCGTATGTGAATATTGTAGACAGGAAATTATTGAATCCGGGCACGGGTCGCCATAGGAAAAAGCGAGTCGACCTGTAAGCCGAGTTCTGTCAAGTACGGTCATCCATCTGAGATACCTGTTGCCAGGATACCTTAAGCGACTACCCGAAAACCAGGACGGGCCGCCCTGACCGGACAGTTGTCCGGGTGTTTCCCTATTTGTCTTTCTTCGGGCGGGGTTTGCCTTGCCTCCTCCATCACTTTCGGAGCGGTGGTCTCTTACACCACCTTTTCACCCTTACCGAGACGCCTGCGGCGCCCAGGCGGTATACTTTCTGCTGCACTTTCCGTTGTCTCGCGACACCTGGTTGTTAACCAGCGCCCTGCCCTGCGAAGCTCGGACTTTCCTCCCGCGTACAAGCCGCGGGCGACCGCACGGCCGACTCGCTAATCATTAAAATATCTATCGATTGCCTGGTTCGCAAGGCTGTCGGCTTCCGCGTTACTCTCTCTGGGGATATATTCTATTTCGAGTGCAGGAAGCGAGGAGGCGAGTTTTTTCGCTTCTGAGTGAAGGATTTTAAGCTTCGGATCTTTTACTTTCCAGAGCCCGTTCATCTGGTTTGCGACAAGCTGGGAGTCGGTGTGGATTTTCACCTCGGGGATAGCTTCAGCCACGAGATGACCGAGGGCTCTTATGAGCGCCTTGTATTCCGCCTCGTTGTTTGTTCCCCTGCCGATGTACTCCCTTATTTCCTCTCTTGTTCCGTCCGGGCGGATCACAAGGACCCCGATGCCGGATTCTCCAGGGTTTCCCCTTGACGCTCCGTCTATATAGACTTCGGTTGTTTTTTCTGGGGACATGTTTTTAATTTTGGATAACCGCTCGGGCGGTTACGGGTTCGTGTAAAGAATCTTCTTGCAGTTCGGGCACTGAACCAGCTTTGTCTGTTTCAGTATTTCATTGTAGAGCTGAGGCGGGATGTTTATGTTGCAGCTCGTGCACTTCTCGTTTTCGGCAAGCGCGAGCGCCCTGCCGTTTCTTTTGAAGATTTTCTCGTAAAGCGGAAGTATTTTCGGATCTATAGTGGACAGGATTTCGCTTTTTTCCCTCTCCGCCGGTTTGCGGGAGATCTCAAGTTCTTCAATCTTTTTTTCTTTTTCCGCGATCTGCTCCGCGTATTGCTCTTTTAGGGTTCCGTAGTTTTCCTTTTCCTCGGCAAGCGCCGCCTCGGTCTCTTCGATCTCCGCCATTACCGAGATCGTTTGGTCCTCTATTTCGAGGTTCTCTTTTCTAGTATCGGTTATTTCCTTCTGAAGAGCCTCGTATTCCTTGTGAGTCTTTATGGCAAACAGCCTTTCCTCGGATTTTTTTATGGATTCCTGATTGGAGCTAAGCGAGGATTCAAGGCCGTCTCTTTGCGCCTTGAGCTCCGAGAGGGTGGTTTCCTTCAGATTTATCGATTCTTCTTTTTCAAGGAGGTCTTTTTTAAGGTTTTCGATTTCGTTTGGGTATCTTGTGAGCCCTTCCGTTAACTCTCTGATTCTTAAGTCAACTGTTTGAAGCTTCTGCAGGCTTTCAATATGCTGTTCCATAACTCTTTACTTCAGGCGAAGCGGTCTCGTCGTACCTTGTATGGGGAAAAGCAGTATTTTTTGGGCTTTTGGAGGGAGTTGCTTCGGCTTTCTTTTTGTTGACCTTCATGGTCTCTGTTTCTCAATTCTGGGCCCACCCGGACTCGAACCAGGGACCGACGGATTATGAGTCCGCTGCTCTAACCAACTGAGCTATGGGCCCTAATAAAACTAGGCAACAGAATATAGTTAATCGAATTCTTTTGTCAAATTATCTGTTACGAAATGTAAAAAACGGTTTTCAGGCCTACTGCCCTCACCGGAAAACAAGAAGATTTTCCCCTCCGGGGTCCCATGAACCCCTTACCTTGAACACCGACGAGAGAAGCTCCTCGGAAAGCACGCGCGACGGTTCTCCCAAGGCCGCGATTTGCCCATTCTCAAGCACAAGGATCCTTTCGCAGAACCTGCTCGCAAGATCAAGGTCGTGGAGAACGGCCACTACTCCTTTCCCTTCTTGGGCCAGCAACCCGAGCAGTTCCATGAGGGCTAACTTGTGGTGTATGTCAAGGTGGGAGGAAGGCTCGTCAAGGAAGATAAAATCGGTTTCCTGCGCAAGAACCCTCGCGATCGACACTCTCTGCTGCTCTCCCCCCGAGAGCGTCGTTACTTTTCTTCTGGAGAAACCTTCCAGGTCCACAAGCGAAAGGCAATCCTCGGCGCGCTTCATGTCTTCTTTACTCTCGCTTTCGAAAATTCCCAGGTACGGATACCTGCCCGTAAGCACTACCTCGAGCACGCTGAGGGGAAAATCGAAATACGAGGTCTGCGGGAGAAACGATATTTTTTTGTAAAGCTCTTTTGCTTCGTATCCCGAGATATCCTCTCCGTCAAGCAGGATGTGGCCTGCGGCGGGATTGATTATGCGGGCAAGAAGCCTGAGAAGCGTGGATTTCCCCGCGCCGTTTGGGCCGATTATGCCCAGAAACTCGTTTCTTTTGATCTCGAAGGTTACGTCGTCGACTATGGTCTTTCCGTTTACGCCGTAACTGAGTCCCGATGTTTTTATGAGTTCTCTTTGCATTCTAAGCGATTCCTCTCCCGCTGAAATTTCGCCTCAGCAGAAACACGAAGAAAGGAACTCCGATGAAGGAAGTGATTATCCCGAGGCGAAGTTCCTCGGGGCTCATTACGGTTCTCGCTATAAGGTCTGCTACGGGCAGAAATATGGCCCCGGCGATAAAACTCGCGGGCAGGAGCCGGCGATGATCCACCCCGATCAGC
This sequence comes from Thermodesulfobacteriota bacterium, assembly GCA_965207685.1. GTDB lineage: Bacteria > Desulfobacterota_D > UBA1144 > Nemesobacterales > Nemesobacteraceae > Nemesobacter. The sequence goes on from OZ242294.1 coordinate 1,709,570, forward strand.
AGTCTTACTGAGTGCGGAATTATAAGTCCTACGAATCCCACGATGCCGCTTACCGCCACGCTTGCTCCGACTATGAGAGAACTCAGGACTATTAGATGTTTTGTTGTTTTCTCTATGTCGATGCCGACGGTCTTTGCCGTTTCGTAGCCGAGGAGCCTTGCGTTCAGGTTTTTGGCGTAGAAAAGCAGTATGACCGAGGCGGCAAGCACGGGCACCGCGGCCATTGCGAAATGAGTCCAGGTGCGCGAGTCGACTCCGCCCATTATCCAGAAAAGCATTTCCTTCATTGACCAGGCGTTTGATACCGAAAGCACGAAAGTCGTGAGAGAAACAAAGAGTGTTCCAAGCGCCACCCCGCAAAGAAGAAGCGTCGTATTCTCGACAAACCCCCTGTAGCGTGATATTCCGTAGACCGCGTATGCCGTGAGAAGTGTGCCCGCAAACGCCGCGAGCGGGAGCAGCGCAAACCACTGCTGGTGAGCGCCGGTGTAGATCGCCAGAACGGCGAAAAAAGCTCCTCCGCTTGACCAGCCCAGTATCCCGGGTTCGGCCAGGGGGTTTCTGAACATCGCCTGCATTACCGCTCCCACAATCGAGAGTCCCCCTCCTATGGTGGCGGCCAGAAGAACCCTGGGGAGTCTCACGTTCCAGACGATAAGTTCCTGTGATTTCTCGATTTCCGCTCCGGTATCGAGCCAGAGCAGCTTGCCGGCTATCACGCTGACCACTCTGTCAAACGGAACGCTCACCGCCCCGAGCGATACGCACACGACGACGGTCAGCAAGAGCAGGGAGGCGAGTACTGCGTATACGGAAAGCGTTTTCTTACCGGTCGGCATTGTTTTCTGTTTCGAATATCAGGTTCACCAGATCAACTACGGCCCGCGCCGCGTAATGAGATGCGGAATCGAGATGTTTTCCCGCGACGACTACGATCTTTTTGTCTCTGAAGGCGGAATTTTTGAACATCTGGCCGACAAAATCCGGATGAGATGGATTATAACTACTTGTAAGCACCAGGTCAGGGTTGTTCTGGATTACGTATTCGGTAGATATGTTGCTGTATCCGCTCAGCCCGAGGCGTGCCGGGAGGTTAATGGCCCCGGAGCGCTCTATTATGTCGTTTATGGTTGAGCCTTTGCCGACCGTGAACCCGGGAGCTCCGTAAAAAAGAACCGTCGGGGCTTTTGCGTGAGGCGGAATCTTTGCCCTGGCATCCCCGATCTCTTTTTCCATTCTTTCTACTAGGCTTTTTGCCGCGGCTTCCTCACAGACAGCCACTCCAACCAGTTCTATATTCTTTTTTATGCTCTCAAGCGAGACGATTTCGTGGAGCACCAGTACCTTTATTCCTGCTGCCTCAAGATGTGCGCGTATGTTCGGGTTTGTGTGGCCTGCGACTATCACGAGATCCGGAGATTTCGCGATTACCTGCTCGAGGTTTGCCTGGACTTGGGGGATTCCCTGCGCTTTTTCCACCACGTTTGAAATAAGCGAGTCGGTCGAGAAATAGGTGAGCCCGGCTATTTTTTTTCTGTCGCGGACTACGTCGACCAGAATCTCGTCTGAGGCTAGGGTGAGCGATATTATGCTTTTTGGGCAGGGTGGCTTTGCCAGGCACGCAACTGGCGCGGCGACGAGGGCAAACAGGACCGCCGCGAACAGATTTTTGATGCTCACCTTGAAAATCAGGCTTTTCCTTACGGGTTCAGGATGACTTTTCCGAACTGCTGGCGGTCTTCGAGAATTTTCTGCGCCGCCGCCGCTTCGCTCAGGTGAAACCTGCTGTGTATTGAAGGTTTCAGGGCACCTTCCCCGGCAAGCTGCGCGACTTTCTCAAAGTGTTCCGCCCGGGCGTTAAACACCGTTACTCCCAGTACTGAGAGATCTTTCATGATAAGCGGGCCGAGGGCAGCTTCCGTGGCGCCGCCTCCCGCGACTCCGATGAGCAGAAGTTTCCCCCCGGGGGCCAGATACTGCGTGTTCTCCTTCCATACCGAGGCTCCCACAGGATCGAAGATCATGTTTATCTTATGCGTTTTGGTGATTTTCTTTAGCTCCTCTCCGAGGTCCGAAGAGTTGTAGTTTATGGTGAGGTCGGCCCCGATCTCTTTTGCCTTCTCGAGCTTTTCGTCGCTTCCCGCGGTAGCTATAACGAAAGAATCGAAGAGCTTGGCAACCTGGATCGCGGCGCTTCCCGTTCCGCTTCCCGCTGCGTGCACGAGCACCGTTTCTCCCTTGGCGATATTCCCTCTCTCGCAGAAGCCGTACCAGGCGGTGACGTAGCAGGTTGGGAGGGTCGCTGCGTCATCGAAGGAGAGTCCTTCGGGAATCGAGACCACGTTGGATGAAGGTATTTTTATGTATTCGGCGAATCCTCCGTGGAGGTTGACCCCGACTATTTCAAGGCCCTTCTCCGAGCGCACGGCCGGCATGATCATGACCCGGTCGCCCGTTTCCACGTCGGATACGTCATCGCTTTTCTCGCAGACAATTCCCGCCACGTCCACTCCCCCCACGTGCGGCAGGGGCACCGGACGGGGCGATTTCCCGCTTCTGAGCCTGAGGTCGACGAAGTTTATAGAGGAGGATTTTATCTCTACCAAGACTTCTCCCGGTCCAAGTTCCGGTTTGCTTACCTCTTCGTATTTAAGGACGTCGGTTTCTCCGAATTCGTGATAGATAATCGCTTTCATTGTTGCGAACTCCTTTGGAATGTTTGTCGGATTAAAGTACTTGGCTTTACGGGTTTGGCAATACCTCTGGGGCGATCTGTCACGGTGATTCCGTTCTAGACATAGGCAATAGTTTTATTAAAAACTTACGGGGAGTTAAGAGGAGTCGCTGGCTTTTTCCCATGATTACAGGTATACCTGTAATCATGGGCAATAAATCATCTCAACACAACCACCGGAGTTTCTCCCCCCGCGACGTTGTTGTAAGAATAGCCCGTCCCGAGGAATTTCCCAGGTGGGACAGGCTCATGAACGAGAATCACTACCTTGGCTTCAAGCAATTCGCCGGCCGGAGTCTTCGCTACGTGGCGGAGCATGAAGGGAAGTGGCTGGCTATTGCCGGCTGGCAGGCCGGAGCTTTCAAGTGCCGCCCCCGCGACCGCTGGGTGGGGTGGAAAAAAGAGTGTCAGTTCAAAAATCTGCATCTCATAGGGAACAACACCCGGTTTCTGGTGCTGGGCAAAGCCGGAGAGTTCCCCAATCTGGCTTCGTATTTTCTTTCGTCCATGACAAGACGGCTGAGCTCGGACTGGATGGAGCGCTATGGACATGGTCTTTTGCTTGCGGAGAGTTTCGTGGACCCGAGGCGCTTTGACGGGGCGATGTACAAGGCGTCTAACTGGGAGTTTGCCGGTCTGACCAGGGGATACGCACGTTCCAATGGCCACTACAGGAAGCCTCACGGCAACAAAAAGGAGCTTTACGTTTATCCGCTTCGGCGCAACGCGCTTGGGATGCTTCGCAACGCCGACGCCCTGGGGGAACGGTGGAGGGCCAAAAGAGCTGTCACGCGACGCTCCGACGGGGAGCTCAGATCACTTTACGAGGAGTTGAGCGAGGTCGGTGATTTTCGCAGGGCCCAGGCAAGAAGGCACAGCATGGGGTGTGTGCTGTCCATATATATTCTGTCTTTGCTCTCGGGGATGAGAGGGCCGGTGGCGGCGGCCCAGTACGCAAAAAGTCTCTCCCAGAAGGAACTTGAGATGCTCGGGGCCTGGTACAACAGGAGGAAACGAAGATATGAGCCCCCTTCACAGACCACTATGCACAGAGTTACAAGCAATCTGGACACGCGGGAGTTTCAGCCTGTGCTTGCCCGTTACTGCTCACAGCGGGTGCGTTTTGCCGAAGCTGTGGCCATTGACGGAAAGCGCATACGGGGAGCCAACAGAAACGGAGATGATCATTATGAAACGGTGACTGTGGTTGAGCATGGAAGCGGAGTGCCTCTTGGCAGTGTTGACTTCAGGGAGGAAGGAGCGGAGAGAGCCGCGGTGTTTGCGCTGCTTGAAGAGGTATGCGTTGAGGGGAAGGTGATTACGCTTGACGCGCTGCATACGACAGCAAAGACGGCAAAGACGATTGTCGAGAGCCACGGGGCGGATTTCGTGTTCACCGTAAAGGGCAACAGCGCCCTCGCGCACGAGCGTTTGAGTTCGCTTGAGTGGGAGCGCGACTCGGCGGGGCGTTTTACGGAGAAGGCGTCAAAGGACCACGGGCGCGTAGAGCAGCGTTCAATAGAAGTTATGAACGCTTATTTCCGTATGATTGATTATCCGCACGTAAAGCAGGTGTTTCGGGTGAAGCGCCGGACAAAAAACGTAAAGACGGGCGCGCGGAGCACAGAGTACGCTTACGGCATTACGTCAGTGGATGACAAAAGAGCGTCTGCCGAGCAGTTGCTTTCGTGGAACAGGGGACATTGGGCGGTGGAGGCGAAAAACCACTATATACGAGATGTTACCTTCGGTGAGGACGGATGCCGCTCGCGTGTGCGTTGCGCTCCGGCAAACAACGCGGTGTGCGCCAACATAGCGCTTGCGATTATATTCGGAAGGGGTTTCAGTACCGCGCCGGAGGCCATAAGGCATTTTGTTCTCAACAGAGAAGACGCTTTTGAGTCCTTGCTCGAAGCGGGTTAGGAATTACGTTCATATTGCCATGAAAACCTCAGATGTCACGGGAGCAGTTCGTCCAAAAGACGGCAACCTGTGTCTTCGGCGGGACTGTTAAGGTGCAATCAAGGTGTCTTGTGGTAAAAACTCAGAGTTCTTCGCGAAAAATCGCTTCCACCTCGATATTCCCCCCGAAATCCACTCGCAAGTACGGAATCACCGTGGGCGATCTGTAGGGGGTCAATTAAAATGTCCGTTTTTTGAGTTAATTAGTTGTCCGGTTTGGTTTTCTTCAAATCAGCCTCGAAGGGCGAGCCCGAAGAGGCTGATTTGAAACCGTCTCCTTACCCCGTCGCCATCTTCCTTCTCTGTTCAGTTTCTTCCACGAGATTCCCTTCCCTGTCATAAAACCCCAGCCTGCGTTTCCCTTCATGAAACACCCCTATGCTCCCATCCTCGTACTCATGCACCGCAACCTTCGCCCTCACGAAGTGATAACGATCCTTAACCGGCGGGATCTGCAAACTCATACCCCTGTACCTGACACAATTGTCGTTGCCCACTGCCCTTGTGTGCTTAAGACACAGTATGTCATCCAAACCCACTCCGAGCAGCGGTACGAACGCACTGCCTTCCTCAGCCGCCGCTACCGCGAAACGCCCGTTGAAATCCCCTATAAAACTCTCCGAGAGAAACCTGTTCGCCTCCTCCATATCCTCTATACCCCTCTCCTCCAACTCCACAGGCAACCGCCCCTGCAACGTCTTGAACATCCTCTCGCTTCGCCCCCTTGCCTCAGGGGAGTATCCCGGAATCATTAAAACGCCCAGCTCGGCCATCGCTCTTCCAAACTGCGTGGGATTCTCCTTGTCAACCCGCCCCCCGGCCCGGGGAGTACTCCAGTAATGAGACCCTCTGTCACTGTAGAAACTTGAGAATATGCCCTCACTCTCCAATACCTCCCGCACACCCCTCATGCTGCTCTGTGTGCCCTCCTGGGCACAGAAGAAAGCACTGTATATCCGCCCCGTGGCGTCATCCATGGTCACTACAAGGTCCCACACCTCCCGGGGAACCCACCTGTGAGTGCTCGCATCCTGATGTATCATCTCCCCCTCTCGCTTCTTGCGTTCCCTCAGCTCCCGGTGCGGCCCGCGGCGGCGCCCCCTGGGAACCGCTCCCGCATCCTGCAGACACCTCTTAACCCAGCTGTAGCCGCGGGTGCCCCCGTGGCGCTCTGTGTATGCCTCGTAGAAATGCCTTATGTTACGATTCGGATAACAACCCATGTATAGCTCCACTACCTCCGAAACCTCCTGCGGTGAAGCACGCCGAGGTGATGTCCTGCCCAAGCGCTTGTCCGAAAGTCCTTGTCTTCCCCACGCTTCGTAACGAACCACGTAGCGGCGGAAGGTCCTCTCGCTCATCTCAAGCTGCTCCCCGGCTTCTGCCTGGGTGAACTCCCTCTGCTTCCATCTGTTGTATACAGACTCAAACCGGTTTGCCCTGACCATCTGCAAATACCTTGACTGATCCATCTCTACCTCCTCGTTCTCCAGAGGAAATAAATCTAGTCAACCACTGCCTCTACAAACCGGACAACTAATTAACTCAAAAACCGGTCATATAACGTACTCTCTACATACCTCTGGGGCGATCAAAACGCTTAGAGAACTGGGGCGGGGAATAAGAAGCCGCCGAAAAGAAGCCATGCCACGATCAGTGTCCAGATGACGTTCATTCCCTGCGCTATGATAAACGCGTAGGCGGGGCGGCCTTCTTCCATGCCTACCAGGGTGGAAAGACGGGTTTCAAGACCTATGCAGACAAACGCAAGGGCGAACCACCAGCCGCGAAGCCCCTTCATAAGCCCCTTGGTCTGCGAAACAAGATCGTCTCCCACAACGAAAGAAAAAAGAAGCGATGCCGCCATGAAACCCAGAATGAACTTCGGGAAGCGCTCCCAGATTACCCCTGCTGATGGCTTCACCCCTTCGTCCGCGCCCTGGCGGAATGTCCACCAAAGAGAAAGAGCAAAAGCTGCCAGACCCAGCATGGCGTTCTGCGAGAACTTCACCACCACGGCGGCGTTCATCGCCGATTCTCCCACCAGTTCCCCCGCGGCCACCACGGCTCCTGTGGTGTCAATGGTTCCTCCGATCCACGCTCCTCCGATCACTGCGGGAATCTGAAAATGCTCCACGGCCCAGGGCATGATCAGCATCATGGGGACGGCCACTATGAGGACGAGAGAAGTTACGTAGGAGAGCTTCTTTCTGTCTCCGCCTATGGCCCCGCAGGCGGCGATGGCGGCAGAGACTCCGCAGATGGAAACGGCCGTGGAAAGCATGGCGGCAAACTCGGAATCCACGGAAAGCCTCCTGCAGATCCAGTAGCACGCGTACCAGATGACCAGCACGACGAACAGAGCCTGCAGAATTCCCGCCGACCCCGCGGAGAGTATCTTGCCGAACAAGATGCCGGAACCCAGGATTATAAGCCCGATCTTGATGAAGTACTCTGTGCGGACCGCCTCCCGGAAGCGGTCGGGAAAAACATTGCCGACGAACATTCCGATTAGAAGGGCAAAGATGACATAGCTTACGCCCCATTCCTTGGCCATTGCGTTTCCGGCGAGAAACTTGGACGCCCACGCAAGGGCGAAGACTATGGGAAAACCCACGACGTAGCGGGTAACCGATCCGCCCATCATACGGATGCCGAAGCTTGAAAAAAACAAAAAGACCACTCCCAGCGAAAGGGAAAGAGATATATTCCCTGCGCTTAAGACGCTGCCCACGGAATCCAGGGTCCATGAGAACTTGGGAAGAGAAAGATGGGGAAAAAGAAGCCCGAGAGCTATAAGGATGAAAGCCGGTCCGAAAACCACCCAGTCTTCTGAGAGTCCGCGGCTTTCCTCGGGGGAGTCTGCCGTTTCGTTTTCCATGCAGGTAAGATTGACACGAACTCCTGATTTTTCAACATTTTGCCGCCGACCTACTGACCGGAGTATGGGGAAGCGTTCGTGAGCCGTTCTCCTTTTCGCCAACTCCAAGGCGCGACGAATTCCCCGTTCCAGAGGCCGCGGCGGTTTTCGCGGGCCTCCTGCTCAGCGGAGACGTAACGGCGCGAGTAGCGCACATAAGCGAGGGCGTGACCGTTTCTGACCATCCAGCCGTTTAGGTCAATCTCGTTTAGGTAGCAGGTCCCGAGAAAGCGTCCGTAGCGGTCGCGCTTTGTGCCCTCGCACTTAATGGAACTGCGCCCTATCTTGTTTCTAAGAGCCGCGGTTGCAACAAATCCGCAGTCATAGCCTTTTCCGGAGGCGTCCTTGCACCGCTGGTTTCTCTCCGGTGCGTCAATTCCTTCGAGCCTGATCCGCTCCCCCGAAACCTTGACCGTATCGCCGTCTGTTACGTAAGGCTTGCCGGTCAGGGTTTCGGCTTCTGCCGACGTCGGGCAAAGCAGCAGAAAAATCGTTAGGCACAATGATTTATAGAGCGATCCGGCATCGCACTTGGAATCAGGGGTCTTTTTATTGCGCATTCGGCAGGTAGGGGTTTATCACTGGGTGTTCCCGGCGAGCTTTTTCGCCGTCTTTCTTTTTCTTCTTTTTTTCTGTTTTATTATTTTCTGCGCTTTTTTCTTTTCCGCGGAGTCTTCTCCGTGGACCTGCGTCGCGATTTTCTCGGCGAGACTTCTCCTAGCGAGGAATCTGTTAAGCGCTTGGAAGCGCTCCCTCATAACTTTCACGGCGATGCCGCTTGGGCGGTGTCGCAGATGAACGCAGGTGGCCAGCTTGTTTACGTTCTGTCCGCCGGGTCCCGAGGATCTCGTGAAAGTTTCCTCGATATCTTCTTCCCTTATGCCAAGGCGCTTCATTTCCCGCTCAAGCGCTGTCTGTTTTTCTTTTGAGACTCCAAAGTCTTTCATGATGGCGCGGCGGGCCGAAGGCGGATTATCTTACGATCAGTTTCAGAAAATCGGATACAGAGACTAGCCCCACGGGTTTTTCCTCCTCGACTACGACGACGCTGTGGAAGCCGGTTCCGGCTAATTCCTCGAACACCTCTTTTACCGATGTGTCCGGGCCGATGGATATAACCGGGCTGCTCATTACTTCCTTCACTGTGATACGCCCGGCATCCTCGTATATTTTCTCGATTTCTCCCTGGTCAAACCACTGTCCGAAGAGCTCGAGGATTTCGGTTCTCGAGAAGGAGACCGTGGTTTTTTTGGCGATAAAGTCGCTTGCGGCTATGAATCCTGTGAGCGCTCCGTCGTCGTTAACCACCGGAAGCTGGGCAATTCTGAGTTCAAGCATCTTGCGCGCGCACTGCTCAAGCGAGTCGTTCTCGTTGGCGGTGATCACTGGGCTGTTCATTATCTCTCGTACTTTCATATGTCTAAGGAAACCTCTTTTCCCGATAGTTTAAGGATAAGACAGCCGGGGATTTTTGCAAGACAGGTTGTGCCGCGTCCCCCTTCTTGGAAACGCACTGATATGCGTATATAATTCCCCGCTGTGATGGAAACGCAGCGGATTCGCGAGATGATAGAGCGGGGCATTCGGGTGTCGTTTGTCGAGGTTGAGGGGGACGGAACGCATTTTCAGGCGGTTGTCGTGTCCGAGCAGTTCAGGGGCAAGCCGCCTATTGAACGTCACAAGCTTGTTTACGCGGCGCTTGGAGACGCTATGGAATCCGAGATTCATGCCATTTCCATAAAAACCTACACGGACGATCAGTGGGAGAAACTTAAAAAGTAAGGAGCGGGGCAATGTCGGATATACAGAAAAAAATAGGGCGCCAGATCGAAGAGAACCCTATTATCCTTTACATGAAGGGGTCGAAGGAGATGCCTCAGTGCGGTTTTTCGGCGCAGGTGGTAAACATTCTCAACTATTACGGGGTGGATTACGAAACCGTCGACGTTCTTTTGGATCCGGAGATCCGTCAGGGGATAAAGGACTACTCGCAGTGGCCGACCCTTCCGCAGCTCTACGTTAACGGCAATTTCATAGGCGGATGCGATATATGTACCGACATGCACGTAAACGGGGAGCTGGGGGAAATTTTTAAGGAAGACGCCGGGGGCTGAGGGGCTTTAGCGGCTGTCTTGTGGGTATTAACATTTCTTGGGGATTCGGTATAATTGCGTTTCCCTGATAATTTTTTCACCATTTTGGAGGTTCCATGAAATCGAGACACACGATATCAATAACGGTAGACAATGAAGCCGGAGTACTCTCAAGAATCTCGGGGCTTTTCAGCGCGAGGGATTTTAACATAGAGAGTCTTAACGTCGCGGAAACCCAGGAACCGGGGACGTCCAGAATAACTCTGGTCACAACCGGGGACGAAGCCATAATCCAGCAGATAATAAAAAGGTTCAATAACATGGTCAACGTGATCAAGGTTGTTGACATGACCGAACTTGACCGCGTGGAAAGAGAGATGGTTCTCATCAAGGTTGATGCGAAGGCCGATTCCAAGCCGGAAATTCTGCGGGTCGCCGACATATTCCGGGCCAAGGTCGTCGACGTGTCTCCGAAATCCTACACGTTCGAGGTTACCGGGGATGAACAGAAGATCCAGGCGTTTATTGAACTACAAAGACCTTTCGGGATAAAGGAAATCGCGAGAACGGGGACCGTCGCCATGTCCCGGGCGAACAAGAAGAGCAAGTAAAGGAGGATATAACCGGTGAAAGTTTACTACGATGAGGATATTGATCCGTCTAAGCTTAAGAAAAAGAAGATCGCGATCATAGGCTACGGAAGCCAGGGTCACGCTCATGCCCAGAACCTAAGAGAGAGCGGAATCTCGGTCACGGTCGCGGACATTAAGGACAGTGACAACTGGAAAAAGGCCAAGGAAGCCGGTTTTAGCGTGAAGTCGGTCTCCGCCGCTTCCAAGTCCGCGGACATAGTGGTTATGCTGGCTCCGGACACTTACCAGCCGGCGATATACCATGAGCATGTCGAAAAAAATCTGGCTGCCGGAAACGCGCTTATGTTCAGTCACGGTTTTAATATTCACTACGGACAGATCAGACCTCCCGCGGACGTGGACGTGTTCATGGTCGCTCCCAAGGCCCCGGGGCACACGGTAAGGGACCAGTACGTCGGAGGCGCCGGTGTGCCGGGACTCGTAGCAGTTCACCAGAACCCGACGGGCAATGCCAAAGATCTTGGTCTTGCTTACGCCAGAGCCATCGGATGTTCAAGGGCGGGAGTTATAGAGACGACTTTCAAGGACGAGACGGAAACTGATCTTTTCGGGGAGCAGTCAGTTCTCTGCGGAGGGCTCACGGCCCTTATCCTGGCCGGATACGAGACGCTTGTCGAGGCAGGTTATCCCCCCGAGATGGCTTATTTCGAGTGCTGCCACGAAGTTAAGCTTATAGTTGACCTCATATACGAAGGCGGGATAGCCAACATGCGTTACTCGGTTAGCGATACGGCCAAGTACGGAGACATAACCAGGGGCCCGAGGCTTATAAACGACTCCGTGAAACAGGAAATGAAAAAGATAATCGGGGAGATTCAGTCCGGACAGTTCGCCTCTGAATGGATACTTGAGAATCAGGCCGGAAGGCCTTCCTATAACGCGCTTCTCAGGCAGGGTGAAGAACATCCGATCGAAAAAGTCGGCGCTGAGCTCAGGGGGATGATGAGCTCGCTTTTCCAGAAGAGGCTGGTCGATAAAGACAAGAATTGATGGATTTCCGGTTTGTGAGGGTCGCAAGCGAGGGGCTCGGTATAATTTATGTTTCAGCCGCGCTTTGTATTCTCCTCGCGCTTTTGGGTTTTTTCTCCTTATTCTTAGTATTTCTTCTGTTTACCGCTTTTTTTGTCTTTTTTTTCAGGGATCCCGAAAGGGAGCTTCCTCCGCTTGAGCCCGGTTCCGTGATCTGTCCCGCAGACGGAAAGATAATAGATATCTCAGAAACTTTTGAAGACGGCTATCTTAAGCAAAACACCCGAAGAATAAGCATTTTCCTCTCCATCTTCGATTGCCATATAAACAGATTTCCCGTTTCGGGCAAGGTAGTCGGAACCACTTATTACCCCGGGGAATTCAAAATGGCTTTTAAGGGTGATTCGTCCGATGCCAACGAGCGGCTTGTCACCCTGATAGAGTGTGAGGACGGAGTCCGGGTGGTTATAGTTCAGGTGGCCGGTTTTCTCGCGAGAAGAATCGTATCGCGCGCGAAATTCGGCGACGTATTGGAAATCGGGGAAAAATTCGGGATTATAAAGTTTGGTTCAAGGGTGGATGTCTACCTGCCCGAAGATGTGAAGGTGGGTGTCGAGGTGGGGCAGAAAGTTGTGGCCGGCAGGACGGTTATAGCGTGGCTAACTTGAGAAAAAAAAGAAGGAGAAGATCACCCCGCCCGGGGAGGGTTATCCCCTTGTTGCCGAGCATGCTCACGACTGTGGGCCTTGCGTTCGGGCTTGCGTCCATAGTGACTTCGATTTCCATTCACGGGGATCGTGCCTCAGCCGCAGTTTCCGAGGAATGGCTTTTCAATCGCTTCTGGTGGGCCGCGGGATTTATCGGCATGGCAGTGCTTGTCGACATGCTTGACGGCAGGATAGCGAGAGCTCTTAACTCGGAGAGTCGCTTCGGCGCGTCCTACGATTCACTCTGCGATCTTGTATCGTTCGGGGTCGCCCCGGCAGTGCTTCTTTACGTTTGGGGGCTTTCGGAATACGGAAATCCCGGACTGATGGCCATGCTTTTCTACGTGGTCTGCGCGGCGCTCAGGCTTGCGCGTTTTAACGTGCAGTTTACGACCAAGGAAAAGCGCGTGTTCACGGGCCTTCCGAGCCCTATGGCCGCGGGACTTATTCTCTCTCCGATACTTCTTCTCTCCGAGTTTCAGATCGTTGCCACGCCGCTTATGAAATCTTTCTATCTTTTCTTCGTTCCTGTTGTGGGACTTGTGATGGTCAGCGAGGTTCCATACAGGAAATTCCCGCGAATCGCCAGATTCGGACCTTTCAGCACTCTTGTCGCGGGCTCCATCATAATTGCGGCGCTTATTACCAATCCCGGAGTGGTAGCGGTCGCTATAACTTACTGCTATTTCATCCTCGACCTCGGACGTTGCGCCTGGAAGCTGGCCGCGAAGACTACCTCGCGGGACAAAGAGTCAGAAGCCTTGGCTGGCGACGAATCCTAGGGGTTTTCCCTCTGGAGGCTGGAGTCGATGAAAGGGGTTTTCAAATTACTTTTTTTGCTCATTCTGATTACGGGAGCAAGTTTTATGAGTTTGAACGCGCAGACCCTTGCAGGTGTCAATGGAGTAACAAAATACAGTCTTTCTAACGGCATGACCGTGCTTCTTGAGAGAAACGACTCTTCTCCGGTTGTTGCCGTGAACGTGTGGGTGAAAACCGGAAGTGCGTGCGAGGTGGAGGGCGAGTACGGCCTCGCGCACGTGCACGAGCACATGCTTTTCAAGGGAACGGAAAGAAGGCAGGTCGGCGAGATAGCCGGGATGGTTGAGGCGGGGGGCGGAGATATAAACGCGTTTACCTCCTTTGACCAGACGGTTTACTACATCGTAAGCGCGCGGCGCTTTCTGCCCATGGCTCTTGACGTGCTCTCAGACGTTATGGAGAACTCGACTTTTGACCCTGCGGAGCTTGAGAAGGAGCTTGAGGTTGTCCAAGAAGAGATAAGAAGGGGGGAGGACTCTCCCTCAAGGGTGATCAGCCAGAAGCTTTTTTCCACGGCCTACAGCGTTCATCCCTACGGAAGGCCCATAATAGGAACCAAGCAGAGCGTGGGGAGCTTCACTAGGGACGGAATACTGGATTTCTACAGAAAGTGGTACTCCCCGGACAACATGATTCTCGTTGTGGTCGGGGATTTTGATCCCGAGGGAATAAAGGGCGCGGTGGCCCGGACTTTCGGGAAGATAAAGAAAAGAAAAACTCCCGAGTGCGAGCTTCCCCCGGAGCCCGAGCAGAAACGCACAAGAACCTTCGTTATCGGTCGCGACGTAAACACGGGCTACTTCAGTTTTGCCTTTCACACCCCCTCGGCGAGCCACGCCGACACTCCTGTTCTTGACGTTATAAGCGGCATACTCGGCACTGGGGAGAGCTCCAGGCTCTACAGAAAGCTAAAGGAGCGGAACGCCACCGTAAACGACATATACGCCTACGCTTACAGCCTCAAGGAAAACGGTCTTTTCATCGTGGGCGGAGTTCTTGATCCCGGCAAAGTGGAAAAAGCCTCAAAGGAAGTAGTGGCTGAGGTAGAGCTTATAAAAAACGAACCCGTCGGGGCCGAGGAGCTCGCCCGCGCCAAAACTAACATAGAAAGGGACTTCATCCGCGCCAAGGAGACCATGCAGGGGCAGGCGAGAAAGCTTGGTTACTTCGAGCTTGAAACGGGAGATTACGGCTACGAACGCTTCTACCTTGAGAGGATGAGGAGCGTTACCCCGGAAGATATTTTGCGCGTGGCCAGAGAATACCTCGTGCAGGGAAATCTCACCGCGGGAGTACTGCTTCCGAAAGACAAAACCAAGGGAGTTGAGAAGGACTTAAGAAAAGCCGTTGTTTTCCCCGGAGGGACCCAGAGAAAGGAAAGGAAAAAGAGTTCCTCAACGCAGGCGGAATTTAAGAAATACGAGCTTTCAAACGGAATCCGGGTTCTTTTGAAACGCAATCCTGCCGTTCCGCTTTTCTCTGTCCACGCGGCTTTCCTCGGCGGTCTCAGGTATGAGGATGAAAACACAAACGGAATTTCTAACTTCATGTCCGGGATGTTCACCCGCGGCACCTCGAACCGCTCCGCAGAAGATATAGCCACTCAGATAGAAGGGCTCGGGGGAACGGTTGACGGCTTTTCTGGGAAAAACAGCGTCGGAGTGACTCTCTCAGCCCTAAGCGAGAACTTTGAAGGGGCGATGGATATTTTCTCAGACGTGATACTTAATCCTTCTTTTTCCGATGAGGAAATGGAGAGGGAAAGAAGGGAAATTCTGGCCGCTTTGGAGAAGCAGAAGGACAACCTCACGGGAAAGACCGTAAGGAATTTTCTGAAGACCCTTTTCCTCAAGCATCCCTACAGGTTCAACGTTTTGGGAACCGAGGAAAACGTAGATGGGTTTACCTCAGCCCATGTCCGGAAGTTTTACAAAAAAGTCATAAGGCCCGAGAACATGGTCATCTCCGTTGCGGGCGACATTGATGCGGAGAAGACTCTCGGTGTTCTTGAAAAACTGTTTGGCGGCATGAAACAGGGCGGCTTCGAAAAGACCCGGCCGCCCCGCGAATCTGCGCTTTCTACCGTGAGGGAAACCGTCGAATTTGAAAGAGACAAGGCCCAGACCCACATTATCGCGGGCTATCACGCCCCGGGTTTTAAAAGCCGGGACCGCTATGCGTTTGAGGTGCTGAATTCGGTGCTTTCCGGCCAGGGGGGAAGACTCTTCATCGAGCTTAGGGACAAGAAAAGCCTCGCCTACGCCGTTACCTCGTTTTATGTTCCCGGGATGGAGAGCGGCTATTTCGGCGTCTATATAGGAACTGCTCCGCGGAAGGAAAAAGAGGCGCTCGGAGCGATAAAGGAACAGCTACAGCTTGCCTTGGAGGGTGTCGGGGAGCAGGAACTTGAAAGAGCGAAAAACTACATAGTCGGCAGTTTCGAGATAGGGCTTCAGAGAAATTCCGCCCAGGCGTCCACGGTCGGATTTGACGAGCTTTACGGAATAGGCACTTACGAATACAGAAAGTTTCCGGAGAAAATACTTGCTGTTACGGCTGATGACGTAGCAAGAGTGGCCAGGAAATACATAAATCCCGAGGCGGTCGCGATCTCCATACTGAGACCCGAGGAAGATTCCGCTGAGAACAGGAAGTAGGGAACCGTTTTGCCCCCGGCTCTGGGAGCGGGTTCTGCTTTTTAAGGACTTTCAGGCGGGGTATAAAAACGCGTTGTCGGGTAGGCGAGATCAATGTCGGGATGCTTTTCAAACTCGGCAAGTACAGCCTCCCAGATGGTCTGCTCCGAACCTCTTCTTTTTCTCGGGTTTGTTGTGTATCTGATCGAGAAAAGCACTCCGTTGTCCCTTGTCGACATATAAACAGCGGGGGTGAGTTTCGGTAAATGTATCATGTATTTTTTGGCAACCGCGCGAAGTTGTTCCTCAGCCCGTTCCGGGGAGAATTTGATCTTTTCTCTCACTATTTTTTCCAGAATCTCGCGGGTTTTTCTCCAGTTGCTCTCAAACGTTATGAGAACCTGTATCTCGTTCCATATGTAGTTGAACCCGCCGTGATAATTTGCGGTTTTTTCCCTGAGCACGTGGCTGTTGGGAACGTGTATGATCCTGCCCGTACTCTGCTCCGCTTCAACCCAGTTCCCGATCTCGATCAGACTGAACTGAAAAAGCCTCATGTCTACTACGTCGCCCTTGGTTTCACCTATCTGTATGCGGTCGCCTATCACGAAGGGCTTTCTCCAGAGTATGAAGAACCAGCCCGCGATGTTAGCTAAGGTTTCATGAAGCGCTATGGCCAGACCGGCGCTTGCTATACCAAGATAAGCTCCTATATGACCCAGGCCGCTTATCCACACGCCCCCGACCAGCACTATGGCGAGAAAAACATATACGTATCCGATAATGCGTTTCGAGTAATAGACTGTCTTGGGATCTTTTGTGTTGTTGCTTATGAGAGAGATGAGAATCTTTCTCAGGAGGAACAGGACAGCCACTATAAGAATCGACAGCAGCAGGTTTTCTACATGCGCCTGATATGCGTTATGGTATCCCTTGAAATAATTGATCACGTTTTCCACAACTTCAAAAATAAACGATCTTTTGGGAGAGTTCAAAAAGGCGGGGAGTTTTAGCTGTCTGGGCCTACGGGAACTTCGGTTTTTATTTATTTTCTTTTCTGTTATTCTGTTTGCGGGCTGCTAGCTCAGTCTGGTAGAGCAGCTGACTCTTAATCAGTCGGTCGTGGGTTCGAATCCCTCGCAGCCCACTTTATTTTGCGTCTAACGGCACTATCCGGAAATGCGATTCCGGATGCTTGCCGATTTTGACTGTAAAGAGCGAGAGTGGCGGAACAGGCAGACGCGCTAGATTTAGGATCTAGTACCTTAGGGTGTGAGGGTTCGACTCCCTCCTCTCGCAGAAAAACGCTTTACGTGATTCTCAAGACATGCGCCTTCTTGCGCTTTTAGCTCTGCTTTTTTGTTCCTGCCCCCACGGTACGGAGAATCTTTACGAGAGATCCTTTCACTCGATGGGTTCAACGGTGGAACTTAAGCTTTATTCCCCGAGCGAGGATCTCTTCCACCGGGTTGTTGATGCCTGCGTGGAGAGAACCAAGGAAATAGACCGGCTTTTCAGCAATTACAGAGATGACAGCGTCCTTGCTGAGGTGAACAAAAACGCGGGGGTCGGTCCCGTTTCCGTCCCCGGGGAGTTTCTCCGTCTCGTGCGGACCTCGATTAGGTACTCTGAGCTTACCGAAGGAGCTTTTGACATAACTATAGGCAGTCTTTTTGAACTCTGGCGGGCTGAGACCAAGGCGGGGCGGCTACCCGCTCGTTCGCGGATCCACGACGCACTTGGATGTACGGGTTTTCGAAAAATAAAGATAGACGAAGCTAAGTCTCAGATTTTCCTTGACGGTGACTGCGTCAGACTCGACTTCGGAGCCATAGGAAAAGGCTACGCGGTTGACGAGATGATAAATATCGCCAAGCAAAACGGGATCAAGAGGGGGCTTGTGAATTTCGGGGGAAACATATACGCAATGGACCCCCCTGCAGGCAAAAAGTTCTGGTATGTGGGAGTGAGAAAACCTGGGAGCGGTAGTGAAATCATCTCGAAGCTTGACCTTGTGAACAAGGGTGTCGCGACTTCAGGAGATTACGAGCGCTACTTTGAGCACGAGGGGAGAAGATACTCCCATATAATAGATCCCAGGACGGGTTGGCCAGCTGAGGACGTGACTTCCGTTGTAGCCGTTTCCAGAACCGCTACGGAAGCTGATGTCTTCTCGACTGCCGTTTCGGTCCTGGGTCCGCGTGGCGCAAAGATATTTGCCCGGAAGGATGAATCTCTGGGTTTCTTGATCCTCGGGAAAAACGGCGAGAAAAGATCCTGCTTCGGGTCTTATGCGTGCCCATAAGGTGCTGGGGAGTTACTACTGCGGCTTCGGATACTCTGGTTTTTTTCTATAAAGATAAAACGTTACGAAAATGATCAGGTAAAGAAGAGATATCTGAAGGACGACGAAAGAACCGATTTTAACATAGGCAAACTCGGCGCTTACGTACCTTACTAGCCAGCCGCCGGCTATATCGAGGAAGGCCGAGCCGTAAGATGCAGCTATGACGAGAAGCTTTTCGGCGGAGCTTCTGTTAGTGAAAAGAAAAAGATGATTTAGCGTTACCAGTAAAACGGCCATTGAGAAAAAGTGGAAATGGGCTTCTTCAAGTAGCCCAAGGTAGCTTCTCGGAGGCCTGAAACTCTCCTCTGATCCCCTGTAGTACTCAACAACGCTTTCATAGCTGAATCCCACCTTAAGGAAAAGCAGAATATTGGTTAGCCACAAGAAGAGAAAGAAAATAGTTGTGAGCAGAACGACAAGTTTTAACAGGTCGTTTTTTCTTATGTCCGCTGAAACGAAAAATTTCATTTTTCTCTCTTGGATAGATAATTAAGAATCAGCCGGAATGCCGAACGTAACTCTGTAGACGGCGAGAACCCTTCTCGTGGCTCCTGAAAAAGATCTGGCGCTTATTGTGGCTCCCGTAATGTTGGGAATTCCTTTTCCTATCTTCATTATGTCCAGCTTGGTTTTTCCCGGGAACAAGTTTATCCATTTCCCCCCCGGCATGTAATCTGTGGGTTCGAAGAACGCGAGAATTTCGGCGTGGCGAAGTGTGGCGTCGGGATTTATTACGAACATTACGGTTTCAGTCAGCGTCCGGAGAGTATGGGTATCGATAACCGCGTAGCCTGTCTCTTCTCCACCTGATTTTGCTATGTAGAAAGTGTAAAATCTGGAGTCCACTTCGGCCTTTGCCATTTCGCGTACGCTTTCGGCTTGCCGTTCGGTAAGGAAAACGTGTCTTTTTTCTATTTCGTCGGCTTGTGGGAAAATGAGTTCAAGCGCCTTACCTTTGGTAAGAAAGACCTTGGCGGCGGTATTTTCCGCACCCTGCAGGAAAAACAAAAGCGTTATTAAAATAAAGATTCTCGCACTCATGATGAAACAAGGGCAACATTCTATCTGAATATTGCCCTAGTGAAGAGAGAAAAAAGAAGCATAAACCCGCGCCCGTTTATCGCGGATTTAAGTCCTGTATCCTAAAACACATATCCAAGCCCAAAGTTAAATTGATCCGTTGCTTCATCAGCGGCGTTGTCAAGATTCTGATATTCGGCTTTTATAACCACGTTTGGAATCGGCTTGTAATTTATACCGAAGGTATACTGGGTTCTCTCATTCGCGGGGTTTCTTTCAAACCCGTCGGGAACTTTCTTCTGTGTATCAAATTTTTCGTACCGGAAAAAAGGCGCCAGATACTCCATATACCTGCTTCCGGAGTTAAGCAGGGAGAAGATATTGTATCCTCCGAGCACATACCAGCCTGATTGCTCTTCCCCGACGGATGTGTTGCCTTCAAGCCCGTTGTTCTGGTTTATGAGCTCAGCATCATCAAGCTTGGTCCAAACCGAAAGCGCCCTTAGATCCAGCCCCGCGTACTGGAACTGCGCGTCAATTTCGTACATCTGGAATAGGCCGTCTATTGTATGGCCATTAACTTTTTCTCCCTGACCCGTGTCGCCGTAGAACATGGATCCTCCGATTTTGATTCCTGGAACCGGATCGTACTCGAGCCTTCCAATAAAAGCTATGTCGTCAAATCTTGCCCTGTTCCCCTTGACCCGAAGACCTCTGTTGTCTGATGCCTTGAACCCCCTGGAATCGGCGCTCGACATTGCATAGGCTCTGTAAGAAAGTGCCCCGGCACTTCCCATATCGAACGTTCCGTGCGCACCGGCACCGGCCTCTCTCCAGGTACTTGGAATTATCCGTCTTTCAACCTCAGGTCTTCCCACACCGTAAAACGTCGTTGGCTCGTGGACCTCGTTTACGACTCCGAAAGGAGTAAGCAGGAGTCCGCCCCGAAGGTTAAACTCATCGCTTATAAGAAAGTCAAGCAACGCAAACTCAACCGACGCCGAACCCTCTTTCCCGTCCTTGTTACTTCCCGTTGTACCGTGTTCGAACTCTATTTCCGAGTTGAAAACTATATGGTCGTTGTACTTGTAGCCGTTGTAGAGAACAAGTCTCAGGGTATCCACTATATCGTGCGAATCCTCTTTTATGTTGCCTATAAGCAGCTCGCCGTATCCTCCGAAAGATACTCCTTGGTCAACCCTGTAGACTTTCGAAGCCGCGGGGGCCACACCGAATTCCGTCTCATAGACCGGAGGTTCCATTACCGAAGCGGATTTTATGGCTTCTATCTCGTCCGCGAGAACCTTTATCTGTTCTTCCAGTTTTTTTATCCTTTCCTCAGAAGCTGTGCGCGCGAGAGAAATCTGCGTGCCTGCGAGTGAAAAAATCAGGAAAGAGATAAAAAGCATTTTCCAAAGTTTTGCGCAGCCAACCATCTGTTGACATCCTCCTTTTGCGACCTGTTAAGGGTTGCGCAAGTAGTAGATATTATGGATATTTAATATCCAGGATGGTTATTAATAACATTCTGGAGTTATGATGTCAAGATTTTTTCTTGGAGCGATTTATAAGGGCGGAAATGACGATAACGAGAATTATTGACAATGAAGGTCTAGAATGGTAGAAAATACCTTCCCCCGACCGGGAGACATCTCTAAACTATGCTTAAAAAAAGTTTATTCTCTTTATCTGTTCTAATAGTTTTTCTTTTTTTCGGGCTTTCCTATGCTGGAGAGATAGACAGGATTCTGTCTCTTGTCGATTACGTAGGAGGGGACTACGCAAACGCCGTAAAGGATGGGGAGATCGTAAACGAATTTGAGTATCAGGAAATGCTGGATTTTTCTTCCGCAGCGGCTGAACTGTGGAAAAAGATTCCTGAGAAGAAGATAGAAACCGCCGATTTCTCCGAAAAATTTGCTCGCCTGCATTCAATCGTAGTATCCAAGAGGCCTGTCTCCGAGGTGGAAAGCCTTGCGAATGAACTGAAGGGGCGAATTATTTCTGCCTATGACATCAAGCCCTATCCGGCGAAGATTCCTGATTACGAAAGCGGAAAGGCCCTTTATGCGGAGAACTGTTCCTCCTGTCATGGGATTTCAGGAAAGGGAGATGGGGTTCTGTCTAAAAATCTTAACCCTCCTGCCACGGATTTTACCGATCCCGACATAAATCTTGGACTCTCTCCTTTTAAAGTTTACAACACTACAACTTTCGGAATCCAAGGTACTGCCATGGTCTCGTTTGAAGAGGTGCTTGAGGAAGAACAGAAATGGGATGTCGCGTTTTACGTTCTGTCGCTTGGGTATCCGGGTACCCCAACGGGTGGAAACAGCTCGGGATTTTCCCCCAAGAATATTTCGGGAGATACGAAAAAACTTGAAAATCTCGCTCTTGCGACCAACCAGCAGATTCTGCTGGATACCGGTGCCGGAGGCCGCGGCGATGATGTTCTTTTCTACCTGAGGACCGCTTACCTGCGGGACGGAATTGCCGGGGATGTTTCCGGGGCTATAGACCATACCATCGGTGGACTTGAAAAAGCTATCGATCTTTACGAGGCCGGGAGAAAGGATGAGGCGTTAAAAGAGGTTCTTGATGGATATCTTGGGGGCTTTCAGAAAATCGAACCTGCACTTGTCTCGAAAAACAGGTCCCTTGTTTTTGAAGTAGAGAAGAAGATGGGATTTTTCAGGTCGTGGGTGATGTCTGACCGGGACTCTTCAGAACTACGTGATCTTAAGACGAGCATAGAGAAGGACCTTCGCGAGTCCGAACGTATCTTGGAAGGCGATTCGTCTCTCGGCAAATACCTCAGTTTTGTTAATTCCTTTGCCATAATACTGAGAGAAGCGCTTGAGGCCCTGCTTATAATCGCGGCCATTATTGCCGCCTTGGCGCATTCGGGAAACCGCAGGATGATCATTTACGTTCACTACGGATGGGTGGTTGCCATCTTTGCGGGTTTGGCGACTTGGGTTGCGGCAAGAACCGTGATAGATATCTCGGGAGCAAGGCGAGAAATTGTCGAGGGAGTAACCTCTCTTCTCGCTGCCGTGGTTCTTTTCTACGTGAGTTACTGGCTTGTTTCAAAGGCGGACGTGAAAAAATGGAAGGAATACATCCGCTCAAAAACCCAGGGTGCGCTTACCCGCAGAAGTGGGCTTACTCTTGCATTCGTTTCGTTTCTGGCAGTATACAGGGAAGCTTTCGAGACGCTGCTTTTTTACCAGGCGCTTTTTTACCAGACAGGTTCCTCAACGCCCCATGTTATCTACGGGCTTGTTGCGGGAGTGGCGGTCGTCTTTGTAATAGCTTTTCTTATGTACAGATTTACCCTCAGGCTTCCCCTTAAATATTTTTTTTCCTTTGCGAGTATTTTCCTTTATCTGCTCTGCTTCATATTGCTTGGCAAGGGAATTGTGGAACTTCAGGAAGCGGGGATTATTTCTTCAACTTCAGCGGATTTCATTCCTTACATGGATACTCTCGGGATATATCCCACTTATGAGACCGCGATTCCTCAAGGGGTTCTGCTTGTCCTTGCCTTCTTATTGTTTGCCCGGCATTACGAATTCCGGGAAAAATCTTCGTGAGTTGTGGATGGTACTCAGAACATATAGCGGGTTCTATCTCCAGCAAGTATAAATATGTGCTAATCATGAGTCCTACGGTGTTCAAATAAAAGGGGTATCGGTTCTTCTTTTTCTCAAGGGAAGAACAACGAATGCATGTCCATGTAGTATCAGGTGAAGACGAGGCGAAGTTTTGGATTGAACCCAAAATTGAGTTAGCAAAAAATTATCGTTATTCTATACACCAACTCAGGGAGATTGAATTACTCGTGGAGGTTCATTACGATGAGCTTATCGCAGCATGGAAGCAGCATTTCGGCAGTTGAGGTAACAAATATCTCTACTCATGGAGTATGGCTCCTGGCTCACGGAAAAGAGTTGTTTATGTCTTATGATGATTTTCCTTGGTTCAGGGATCAGTCTGTAAAATCGATCACCAATGTCGAAGAACCGTCCCCAGGTCATTTCTATTGGCCCGACATTGATGTTGACGTTACAGAAGAAATAATAGAGAATCCTGAAAAATTTCCCCTAAAAGCAAAAAACAAGTAACAAATGTATCAGCATCCCAGAGAGAACATTGCTTTCTCGGGGAATTATTTTACTGAGAGGTTTCAAGCTAAATGAAGATAGATATTGAGGATATTGACAGCACCAGAAAAAAGATAAGGGTTTCTCTCTCTCCAGAACAGGTCGCGGAGAAAAGAAATTCCGTGTTCCGCGATGTTATGGGAGGAGTGAGCGTCAAGGGATTTAGGAAGGGAAAGGTCCCCCGCCACGTGGTCGAGTCCATGTACGGAAAGGAAGTTGATCAGGAAACCGCATCTAACCTTGTCTCGGAAACTCTGTCTGAAGCCCTTGCGGAGCGCTCGCTTTTGCCGGTGACGCGTCCCGACATTACGGAGATGGGTGAGGTAAAGACCGGAGAGGAGTTCGCTTATTCGGCTGAATTCGAAGTGATTCCCGATTTTGAGCTTTCTGACTACAGCTCAATTCCAGTGAAGAAAACCGTCCGCCAGGTGACCGACGAGGATATAGACGCCGAGGTGCAGAAACTCAGGGAAAAGTCCGCGCAGTCAAGGCTCATCGAGGAAGATCGTCCTGCCAAGGAAGGCGATTACATCTTTGTAGACTACAGCGGCACGTTTGAGGACGGAGAGACCATAGACGATCTTAACAGGGAGAACGTAAGGTTCCTGCTGGGTGAAGAACAGTTTGCCCCCGAATTCGAAGAGAACCTGCTTGGGAAAAAAGCGGGCGAGGAAACTGA
The DNA here is from genome assembly GCA_965207685.1 of Thermodesulfobacteriota bacterium. Taxonomy (GTDB): domain Bacteria; phylum Desulfobacterota_D; class UBA1144; order Nemesobacterales; family Nemesobacteraceae; genus Nemesobacter. The sequence continues at coordinate 1,733,278 of OZ242294.1, forward strand.
GTTCTCGGTTTCCTACCCGGAAGATTTCCTGATATCCGAGGCCGCCGGGAAAACCGTCAATTTCACCGTCAAGATAAACGAGATTCACGACAGGGTTTTGCCCGAGGCGGACGATGACTTCGCGAAGGATTTTGAAGTCGAAAGCATCTCTGAGCTGCAGAAGGCCATAAAGGAGCAGCTTGAGCACATGCATGAAGACGAACAGCTCTCATCCATGAGGGAGCAGATAGTCGACGACCTTCTCTCGAAAAACCAGTTCGATGTTCCTCCGTCGCTGCTTGAAAAGGAGGAGGAGAGCCTTAAAACAAGATTCCTTTCCGACATGCAGCGAGGCGGAGTCGCGGAGCCCGAGATCGGGGAGGACGTGGCGCCGAAATTCACCGAGAAGGCCACCGAGAGCGTCAGGACATCCATAATTCTCGGCCGCATCGCTCAGAAGGAAAACGTGAGAGTCACCCGCAAGCAGCTAAACGAGCACATAGATCGCCTTGCCGCTTCATACAATCTTCCCCCGGACCAGGTGCACAAGGCTTACGAGCAGCCGGGGACTATGGAGCATCTGGAATCCCAGATAAAAACGCGCGGAGTCCTGGATCTTCTTCTGGAGCGGGCCCAGATTGAGGAAGTGGAGCCCGAATCCGCGCAGATTGACAAGGAATAACCCGCTTAGTATAATCGGTTTTTGATGATAACCGATTTCATACCTTACGTTATTGAGCGTACGAGCAGAGGCGATCAGGGCTACGATATTTTCTCAAGGCTCCTTAAGGACAGGATCGTCTTTATAGGTTCCGATATAAACGACGCGGTAGCCAATGTCGTCATCGCCCAGCTCCTTTTTCTTGAATCCGAGAACCCCGAGACGCCTATTTACCTCTACATAAACTCCCCCGGAGGGCATGTCACTTCCGGTCTTGCCATCTACGACACCATACAGTACGTGAAGCCCGAAGTCTCTACCATATGCATCGGGCAGGCGGTCAGCATGGCCGCGGTTCTTCTGGCAAGCGGCGCGTCGGGCAAAAGGTATGCATTGCCTCACTCGAGGGTGATGATTCACCAGGTGCTCGGAGGTGTTTCCGGGCAGGCAAGCGACATAGAGATACACGCAAAGGAGATCGTCAGAGTGAAACAGCAGCTCAATTCCATACTTGAGAAGCACACCGGGCAGACCCTTGAGAAAATAGCAAGCGATACTGACAGAGACTTTTTCATGACCGCTCAGGATTCTATTGATTACGGGATAGTGGATGCCATAATTACCGAAAGGGAGGAGGCGACCGGATGAGTCCTAAAAAAGGCAAGGAAGAAACGAAGCACTACTGTTCTTTCTGCGGGAAGAACCAGGAAGAAATCAACAAGCTCATAGCGGGCCACGGAGTCTATATCTGCGATGAGTGCATAGATCTCTGCAACCAGATCATAGCGGAAGAAAAGACCAAGGACAGCGCTTTTCCGAAACCGAAAAAATCCTTTCCGACTCCCCAGCAGATGAAATCCTTTCTTGACGGATACATAATAGGTCAGGAAAACGCCAAAAAGGTGCTTTCAGTCGCCGTCTACAATCACTACAAGCGGATGCAGTTTAACGAATCCGGCAGGAGAAGAAGCGACAAAGTGGATGTGGAGAAGAGCAACATCCTTCTCATAGGCCCCACGGGGTCGGGAAAAACCCTGCTCGCGCAGACGCTGGCCAAGATTCTCGACGTTCCCTTCACCATAGTGGACGCTACCTGCTATACGGAAGCCGGCTACGTGGGCGAGGACGTGGAAAACATGATAGTGAGCCTGCTTCAGGCGGCGAACTACGATGTCGAAAAAGCTTCCCGCGGGGGCATTATCTATATAGACGAGATAGACAAGCTCACGCGCAAATCAAGCGACAGTCCCTCTATCACCAGGGATGTCTCGGGGGAGGGTGTGCAGCAGGCGTTGCTCAAAATAATGGAAGGTACTCTGGCAAATGTTCCTCCCAAGGGGGGAAGGAAGCATCCGCAGCAGGAATTTACCCAGGTGGACACCACGAACATCCTTTTCATATGCGGTGGTGCTTTTTGCGGCCTTGAGGATATTATCCGCGCGAGAATCGGGGAGAAGTCCATCGGCTTCGGGGCGAAGTTGTCAGACAGGACTGCGGAGGACGAAACCAATCTTCTCAACAAGGTTCAGCCTGAGGATCTTGTTCAGTTCGGACTGATTCCCGAATTCGTCGGTAGAGTCCCGATCATTGCCAGTCTGAGCGAACTTACCGAAGAGCAGCTGGTCGAGATTCTGACCGAACCCAAAAACGCTATCGTGAAGCAGTTTGAGAAGATGATGGAAATCGAGAAGGTGCAGCTGGAGATAACGGAGGATGCGAGAAAAGCCATCGCCAGGGAAGCCGTCTTGAGAAATACCGGGGCCAGGGGGCTTCGGGCCATCATAGAAGCGATTATGCTTGAGGTTTTCTATGAAGTGCCTTCACTTGAGGGAGTGACGCGCTGTGTGATTGACGAGAGCGTTATAGCCGGGCGCAATGATCCCAAGTTTTATTTTGAGAAATCGGATGAAGAAGCCCAGAAGCTGCTGGGAACATAGAAGACTTCTTGCGAGCGGGGATTCCACTGCCCTCGTATCCCAAGGGTTCCACTCGGAAACCGTTAATCCCGAAACCGATGATTGACAAGGAACTGCTTGAAATTCTCGTGTGTCCTGAGACCGGGGAACCTCTTGAAGAGGCCGGTCGGGAAATCATTGAGCGGCTTAACGAACTTGTTGAGCTCGGAACTCTCGTTGACAGGTCGGGAGAACGGGTTTCCGAGAAGATCGAGGAGGGTCTTATTTGCCGCGGCGGGGAATATCTTTACCCTGTAAGGGAGAATATACCGATTCTTCTAATCGAGAATTCCATTCCCGTTTCTTGATTTGTCCCCTGCGCGGCGAAGATGCCTGTGTGTCCGCCATGACCGAATATTTCATGTCGCGCTGTAAGTTACGTTACGTAATAATCTGAAAACTTGGATTTTTTGTGCAGAATTGTGTTATAATCTCTCGGAAAAAGGAGGGTATCAAAATAATTAAAGGAAAATTCCAGTCTGCAGTGAAGGAGTTTTTGTGCCTGCTTCTCGCAGGTGTGCTCCTAGCGTCGCTCGGCGGCGGTGACGCGTCTGCACAAGACGATGACGCAGCTGCACAGAGTTTGTTCGGGGTAAGCGGCGTAATTCTCAAAAAAATCACGGTCACCGCCCGAAAACGAGAAGAGCTGATTCAGAACGTTCCTCTGGCGATCACTCATTTCAGTTCCGAAAAGATTGAAGCTTTGAAGGTAAACGACCTTGAGAGTCTCGCAGTAAGCATGCCCAATGTGGCGCTTGACGATTCCATCTCGGGAATGGCAATAGCCAACTTTTCCATCCGCGGTGTCGGAATTAATACCTCAATAGCGTCTGTTGATCCGACCGTGGGAGTGTTTGCCGACGGCGTGTATCTAGGGCAGACAACCGTCGTTTTGTTTGATACCTTCGATCTTGAAAGCATAGAGGTGCTGAGGGGACCACAGGGAACGCTCTTCGGACGGAATGTCACGGGGGGAGCCATACTGGTTAACACGAAGAAACCGGGAGATACTCTTGAGATATCGGCCCGCACTTCGTTTGAAGGAGGAGGTGAGAGTCTTAACAGCTATTACATGGCCTCAGTCGGGGGTCCGGTTAGCGATACCATTGGCGTAAAGATAAGCGCGTACACAAACCAGGATAACGGCTGGTTTAAGAATCTCCACACGGGCGAGGCTTTCGGGGATAACGACACGCGAATGGTACGATCGGTGATTACTTGGGAACCGACGAGTGACTTAAACCTTGTTCTGCGCTACCGGTACGAAAGTTCTAACAGCGATGGCGCCCCGGGACAGAACCGGCGCGACTTCAATATTAATAGTCACGATTTCAGCATTGACGAGGAAGGCTTCAGGTGGCATAAAAATCACTTTTTCTCCGCTCAGGTGGACTGGGACGTGGACTTCGGAGATGGCACAATAACCGACGTGTTCGGTTTTTACGACGCAGACGGGTCCGCTTTGCTTGATATCGATTCTTCGTCGCAAAGCCTTTTGAATATACGTGGATGGACACCCTACCGCCAGTGGAGCAACGAACTGCGCTACGCGGGCAGATTCTTCGAAAGTCTCCACGCGACGACCGGTTTTTATTACTTTACAAGCGAAGTAAATTATCATGACCGCCGTTACCTGTTAGGAGGAGTTATTACTCAAGACCTGGGAGGAAATTATTACGTCGATACGCTAGGTGCGTTTCTCTCTTTTGATTACGACCTTACGGATCAGATAATGCTTACCGCGGGCACCCGTTACAGCTATGAAAAGAGAAAAGCTGAGACCTCCTCCGCCGCCATTACAGGGGGAATGCCATGCAACGTTGTGACCGGACCCGCATGCCCGTTTGATTTCACCGACGAGGAGACTTGGAACAGTTGGTCGCCCAAGCTCGGCGTTGCCTACTATATAGGCGGCGGAGAGAGCTTTGAAGCGAACATTTACGGACACTGGACCAGAGGATATCGCTCTGGAGGCTATAATCTGCGAAATAGCTATGCCCCAGATGTGGAACTCCCGGGACCGTACGATGAAGAAAAGATCGATACCTTCGAGGCGGGATTAAAGATATCAACAGGCATAGGCATACTGAACGGCGCGGTTTTCTATAACCTGATTGATGATGTGCAGAGGGTGATAACCCTTCCAGAATCCGCGGGTGGCATAGCCCAGGAGATTCGCAACACTGCGGACGTAGAAGCCTTCGGCTTTGAAGTTGACGGACTGGTTGCCGTTACCGACAAGCTTTTTCTTTTGGGTTTTGTCGGATACGTAGACCCCGAGTACACCAAGGTAAAACATGATCTTAATCTAGACGGCACTGTCGACGAAAAAGATGGAGCTTTAGAGCTTCCCCGCGCTGCGAAGTTGACTTGGAGCGTCGGTGCGACCCATAACACTGGACTTGCGAGCTGGGCGAAGATGACTTCAAGGATAAACTACTCATATCGCGGCAAATTATACCTTACAGATGACAACAAAGGATATACTCCCGAGCAGAGAATTGTTGACGCCGGAATTGACATCACCCCAATGGACGGCAGGGTTTCAATCGGATTTTACGGAAAGAACCTTCTTAATGAAGTCAAACACGGAAGCTATGTTGAGCTCCACCCTACAGTCGGGGGAGGTTCGTTCGCGCCGATTTCCAAAGGCAGAACCTTTGGTGTGCAGCTAACCTACCGACACAGGTCATAAAAGAAAGAACGACATGCACATGTATAGTGGATGCGTTTTTTAAGCGGACAGATAGAGGTTCACAGGACCTGAATCGACTACTGAGCGGAAACCGGGGCCGTTTTTTTGGCGGAGTCCCGTGTAGCTAGTCTTTTGTGAGAAAATCAAGCACGGCTTTATCCACCTCGGCTTGGCACTCTCTCCAGAATCCGTGGCCGACGTCCCCAAACGCCTTTTCGGCCGCGTCCGGTATAAGTTCCACGAGCTTTTTCGATCTTTCGGGAGGCGTGACGATGTCCCGCTCTCCGTACATGACCAGAGTTTTCGCGGAGATCTTCCCGAGCTGGGCTAGTACGTCGTGGTTCTCGCACGCGTAGCTTTGATTTCTGTATCCGGCGGCCGCATCGGGGTCAACGGGAACTTCTTGGATTCTGCTTATTAAGGAGTCATAGTTTTCTTCTATATATTTCCTTCGGTATCCGAGAAAAAGTGCAAAAACCCATCCCGCCCCGGGCCCCGCTTTATCCACTATGTCCCTTGCGGTTTTGATAAGCAGGTTTCCGACCTCGTCCCTGTGTGCGGAGGAGCATCCCATAACTAGCCTGTTGACCTTCTCGGGGTATTTTATACCCAGCAACTGGCATATCATTCCACCCATTGATTTTCCAACGAAGTGGGCTTGTTCTATTTCGAGAAAGTCCAAGAGCCCCGCAGCGTCGTCCGCCATCTGTTCCATCGTATAGGGATAATCGGGTTTATCGGAGCGGCCCGAGCCCCTGTTGTCGAGCACTATCACGCGGAAATGTTCCGAGTAGATGGGAACCTGCACATCCCAGCTCTCAAGACTGCTTCCAAGACCGTGGATGAGCACGAGCGGATATCCCTTTCCGTACTCTTCGTAGTAAAGATTTATTCCGTTTGTCTTTGCATATGGCATATCAGGTCTGCACCGAGGTTCCCCTAGTTTCTGCTCAGAAGATACTCTTCCAGTATCACCGTAGCGGCCATCTTGTCTATTACCGTTTTTCGCCTCTTTCTTCCCATCCCGGCTTCTATCAGTGTCTGCTCCGCGGTCTTGGTGGAAAAGCTCTCGTCCCAGTATTTCACCGAAAGTCCCAGAGAATCTCGAATGCGTTCGGAAAATTTCTTTATGGCTTTTGCCCTGCTTCCGAGAGAACCGTCCTGATTGTAGGGTATCCCCACGAGGATTTCGCAAGGAGAATATCGCTCTACTATATCGCGAAGCTGCGTGAGGTCTTTTTTCTGGTTCTCGCGACTTATGGTACAGACGCCGTTTGCCGTGATCCCCAACTCGTCGCTTACGGCAACCCCTATCGTCTTGGTTCCTATGTCAAGCGAGATTGTTCTTCCCGAAGTTCTGTCTTGCTTTTCAGGCGGTGTTTTCATCGGGCTCCAGTTTCTCTATGACTGCTGCTCCTATACTGTCTCCCCATACGTTTATGGTGGTGCGGAACCTGTCCAAAAACCAGTCAATCGCAAGTATTATACCTACGCCCTCTATGGGAAGCCCGACGGCCTGCAGCACTAGCACCATGGTTACGAGCCCGGCTTCCGGTATGCCCGCGGCCCCTATGGCCGCCAGAGTGGCGGTGAGAAAAATCACGACGAGTTCACCTCCCCCGAGGTGTATTCCGTAGCTCTGAGCGATGAATATTACAGCGACAGACTCGTAAAGAGCCGTTCCGTCCATGTTGACCGTGGCTCCGAGGGGCAGGACGAATTTCGAGATTTTCGGCGAAACCTTGGCGTTTTCCGTCACGTTGGTGATGGTAAGGGGCAGGGTGGCCGAGGATGAGGCGGTTGAAAAAGCCGTGAGAAGCGTTTCGCTCAGGTCTTTGAAATAAGTAACCGGGTTTCGCCCGGATAGCGTCCGCAGCAGAAGCGGGAGAACCACGAACCCGTGGATAAGCAGCCCCAAAAGGACGCAGAACACGTATTTGCCCAGTTGCATTGCGAGTCTCAGCACTTCATCCCCGCCGCCCGCTTCTCCGATTTTTCCGGCTATGAGGCCGAAAATCCCTATCGGAGTCAATGCGATTATCCAGTGGACTACCTTCATAATGGCCTTGTCCATGGATTCAAACAGGTCCAAAACCACCTGCTTTTCTTTGTTCAGTCTCCCAAACGCTATTCCGAAAAGAAGAGACGCAATTATGATCGGGAGGATCTGGAATTCGTAGGCGGACTTGAAAAGATTCGGCGTTGATATCTGCCGCAGGATGTCGGTTACTCTGAAGCCCTCCTTGCTTTTTACGACCTCGGGCATCGCTCCCTTGAGTATCTCGCTTCCGTCTCCGGGCTGTATCATCGTGACCACGGCTATTCCGATTGAAACGGCTATCGCCGTGGTTACCGCGTAGTAGGCGATGGTTTTAAGCCCAAGGGAACCCAGGTTGCCGACTTTCATTATGCTCAGCGTGATCGACACTATTATGAGGGGAAGCACAATCATCTTGAGTGCGTTTAGGAAAAGCTCTCCTATGATTTGGGTTCCCGCGCCGAATTCAGGGAAAAACGAACCCACGGCGCCGCCCAGCAAAACGCCCGCGATTATTCCCAGGACCAGTCTGTTTTTTGATATGAAGGATTCCATGGATGTTGATTTTCTTACTAAGGTTAGGTTAACTAACCATATAGGTTTTTTTTGTAAAGCTTGCCGGGAGTAAAAATGAATTTCCTGCCAAAAGAATATCGCACGCTGTTTCTTTTGTTGTTCCTGCTTGTTTTTTCTTCAGGTTGTGCGGTTGTGGCGGGTGGCGTGATCGGCGGAAGTGCCGCCGCTTATTTCAAGGGAGTTCTCAAGACCAAGGAACCTGCTTCGTTTGACAAGGTCTGGTTTGCTGTTGTAGAGGTTGTGGAACAGCAGGAGCTTGAGGTAACCAAGAAAGAAAGCAAGGTGGGCAAGGCGCTTGTCGAAGCCAAGCTTCGTGATCAGGATAAATTGATCTATATAACCGTCAAGTACGACAAGCCCGAGATAACCGATCTTCATATCCGCGTGGGCATCTGGGGAGATGAGGACGAATCAAGACGTATACTCAAGCTTATTCACGAAAAGATCTATTAGTTTTTCCCGAGATTTTCGTAAAGTTCCATTTCAATATCAAGTTCCGTTCTGATTCCCGCTTCGTTGAGTTTTGCGTTCGCGTCCCCTATTGTTGTGCATCCGTAGACCTCTTGCGCGGGTCTTGACACCTTTTCATAAACTACCCGGGGATCTACGTAGAAAGTTACTGTGGAACTTATGTCGAGTTCGACTCTTCTTCTGCCGTCTCTTATTGAAGTGGCGCTGAAAACTCCTTTTGCGTATTCAACGGGTCCCCTGCTCGCCTCGGTGGGTATTACGCTTATCGCTTTTTCCATTAGTTCCAGGGTGCTTGCGGATATGCCCCAGCTCCCGAGAATTCCCCCGTTGCGCGCTATGATGCCGAATGACCTCTCGAGTTCTTCTTTGGAGAGTTCTCCGTCGCTTCCGAAGCCGAATACTCCCATTACAGTAGGCATCCGGAAACTCTGTCTGTAAAGCGCCGCGGTCATTATGGCGTCGGCAAGCGGACTCATGAGTCCCTTCTCGTCTCCGAACCCAAGCACGTCTCCCCCGACGTCTATTCCCACCACCAGGTCTGCGCCGAGTTTCTCGGCGGCGTCCGTTATTCCCTCAAAAACCTTCTCCGGACCGTAACTGATATCCACTAGAAGAGTCTCCTCTCCCATAACTTCGGCCATGCCTGCTTCGGCGAATCTCGCTCCACCTCGGGTGGCGGAATCTTTATTGCATTTCCAGACCACGTCGTTTATCTCGCGGACATTAAGTGATTCTTCAAGTTTTCTGGGTCCTGGATCGGGGTCTATCGTGAAACGTTCCCAACTGAGCCCTCCCAGAACGCATTGCGTTCCGTTTATCTCGAGCAGGTTTGCCGTCGGAAGGGTTCCGACTATATCGCCCCCTCCTCCTATTCCGAGCACAATGGCCTTTTTCGAATTTCTAAGAATTTTCTCAAGCATGCTGATTTACCCGTGGCGGTGATTACTAATATCCGTTCTGGCGCAATGATCAAGATGGTTCCCCCGAGTGATGAGTGTGTCGGGGTCTGTTAACAGCAAATGGAACTGTCCGCTTTTATAGCACGCGAGTTGTCCGCTTTTGCTTTTTTCACTTCAGCCTCCCAGGGCGTAGCCCGAAGAGGGTGAAGTGAAACTGCGGGAACCCCTTATCCGGGTTCTCGGTCTGCTTTCGCCTCCTTTGTTTTTTAACCTGCCTTCACTGTCATATCCGCCCAGCCTGCGCTTCCCATGATACACAGACATGCTCCCGTCCGAATACTCATGCACAACTACCTTAGCCCTCACAAAATGATAACGATCCTTAACCGGCGGGATCTGCAAACTCATACCCTTGTACCTCACGCAGTTGTCGTTGCCCACTACCCTCCGATGCTTCAAACACAGTATATCGTCAAGGTTGGCATCAAAAAGCGGTACAAACGCTTCCCCCTTCTCCGCCGCGGCCACCATGAAACGCCTGTTGAAATCCTCTATGAAACTCTCCTCCAAAAACCTGTTCGCCTCTTCCATCTCCACTATACCACGCTCACGCAACTCCGCGGGCAACCTTCCCTGCAAGGTCCCGAACATCCTCTCGCTGCGCCCCCTGGCCTCAGGGGAATATCCCGGTATCATCAGAATGCCCAGCTCACCCATCGCTCGCCCAAACTGCGTTGGATTCTCCTTGTCCACCTTCTCTCCGGCCACCGGAGTGCTCCAGTAATGGGGCCCCCGGTCACTGTAAAAACTCAAGAATATCCCTTTACTCTCCAATACATCCCTTACCCCTCTCATGCTGCTCCAGGTCCCTTCCTCCGAAACAAAGAAAGCGCTGTATATCTCCCCGGTGGCGTCGTCCATGGTCACCACAAGGTCCCACACCTCCCGGGGAACCCACCTGTGAGTGCTTGCGTCCTGGTGTATCATCTCCCCGGCACACTCCCGCCGCTGCCTGCGCTGGCGGTGCACTCCCCCTCCCCGGGGCCTCCTCGCCACTCCCGCAGAGTAAAGGGTTCTCTTCACCCAGTTGTAGCAGCGACGGCCTCCGTGGCGCTCTTTATACGCCTCGTAGAAGTGAGCCACGTTGCGTTCGGGGTAGAGGGTCTTGTACAACTCCACCACCTCCGAGATCTCCTCCTGCGGGGCCCGGTTGTGGGAGAGCGCTCCCAGGCGCTTATCCAAAAGCCCACGCATCCCTTCGTCCCTGTATCGGACCGCGTAACGACGAAACGTTCTCTCCCCTATCCCGAGCTGCTCTGCTGCTTCTGCCTGTATAACCTTCTTCTCCTTCCACCTCCGGTATACCCTCTCGAACTGGTTCATCCTGACTCTTTGCAGAAACCTCGTCTGGTCCATGGATACCTCCTCCTTTGGAGAAGATAAATCCAGACAATCGCCCTTCAGCAAAACCGGACAGACGAGACTGTGAAGATATTCTGGGGTTTTGGTTATTCTGCGGAACACTGAGAATCGAGATGGCGTTGCGGGAGAGTAAGGGCTGATTTGCCTCTGCCTCGGTCATAACATCTAAAACGGCATAATTATCTTTGTATTTCAGGCAGTTAGGTGTTGATATCACGCCTCCCCAAAGGTATAATTACATCAACAATTCATATCAAGGTGGAACACACAATGAACCAACGCCGATACAAGCCCACCCTTGACCGCACGCAAGCATTGCTTCTGCCCGAGAGGGTGGAAGATTACGTGGGAGAGAACCACCAGGTTCGAGCCCTTGACGCTTATGTTGATACCCTGGACCTCGGTGCTCTGGGCTTCAAGCACACCGAGGCCGGTACCGTGGCTGGGCAGCCTCCTTACAACCCGTGGTCTATGCTCAAGCTTTACCTGTACGGATATCAGCACGGGATACGCAGCAGCCGCAAGCTGGAGGCTGAGGCCCGAAGGAACCTTGAAGTGATATGGCTGGTGAAGGGAGTGCGGCCGTCATACAAGAGCATTGCGGATTTCCGCAAGGATCATGTGGCGCAGTTGCGGGAGGTTAACCGGGATTTTGTTTTGCTGTGCAGGGAGTTGGATTTGTTCGGCGGGGATGAGGTGGCGGTTGACGGTTCTTTTTTCTCTGCGAACGCGAGCAGGGGGAGTATACAGACGGAGGGTTACATAGACAGGGAGTTGGAGAACATAAAGAAGAAGATAGAGGAGTATCAGGCAGTTCTTGAGGAGCAGGATGCGGCGGACGACAGTGCGGGGAGGCAGGATACGGGCAACGACGAGGTGTTGGGGGAGAAGATAGAGAAGCTCAGGCGACGGCAGGAGGAAAAGAGAAAGCTTAAGTCCCGCATGGAGAGAAGGGGGCAAACGCAGGTATCTGTGGTGGATGAAGATGCGAGGCTGCTCAGGAAGCGGGGGCAGAGCGTGGCGGGGTACAACGCCCAGATAGCGGTGGATTCTAAGCACAAGCTGGTGGTTGCCGAGGGGGTGATTCAGGATGGCAGGGATCACCGTCAGTTGTCGGGAATGCTTATGGAGACCGGGAAAAGGCTCTGCAGGGAACAGTTTGTGGGGTTGGCCGACGGGGGTTATTACGAGAGCATGGAACTTAAGCGGTGCGAGGATGAAGGTATCACTGTTTATGTGCCGGTTCCCGACACAAGCGCGGGGATAAGGGGGAGGGGGCGTTACACTCTGGATGAATTCAGTTACGACTCAGCGGAGGACTGTTATTACTGTCCCCAGGGAAAGCGGTTGGCTCCCCGCGGGGAGCCATTACATAAAAGCGGGAAGCGTTACATTCTGTATAGCGCCAGGAATGTTGACTGCAAGGGGTGTGCGATGCGCAAGCGTTGTATTGGTGACAGTGCACGGAGCAGGCTGATACAGCGCTGGGAACATCAGGAGGTGCTTGACAGGCACAGGGAGAGGATGGAGGCGGAGGCGGAGAGGATTAAGAGGCGTGGGAAGATCGTAGAACACCCGTTTGGGACGTTGAAGAGCAGATGTGGGATTCACCAGTTTTTGATGAGAGGTCTTGAGAAATGCCGGGGGGAGTTCAGCTTGATGACGATGGCCTATAACTTTACCCGGGCGCTTAACGTGCTGGGGGCGCAAAGACTGAGGGAGTATTGCGCCGTGAGGAGGGTTTGTGGCCCTCAAATGGCCTGAAACGATGAGAGAAAGCTTGCTGATTTGACATTATGACACCAGGTCGGGGGTGTCGAACCGAATTCCGAGGATTTTTAACCTCTTCCATCAGAAAACACATGCATTGCTGACAGTAGATTTACTTTTAAACCATCTCTCCCTCAATACTCTCACAGTCTCAGACGGCGTGCTATTGCACCGGACAGATGGCGTGCTATTAGAGGCGTTTGCGCTGTTGATATGTTTCTATGGGATAAAGGTTTTGTGAAGGGGTAAAAAATTTTTTACCCCATAATTTCCGTAAAAACCCCTGGAAACCGCCCGATTTACTCTAAAAACCGTAAAGCTCACCCCAAGGCTGAACCACGGGGAATCTCTGCTTAAAAATTCACGGGGGAGACAAGTAACCTGCTGATATCACTTGTTTTTAATGTCGCCATGGGTTAGAATTAAAGTGTGGCGACACAAAATCCATTCTCCTGGAGGAGCAAACCCATGGCGACACAAACTAACCTACCTTTTTCCTGGGACAAAGTCGACAGCCTCTCCGATCTCAACCGTCTCCGGCTGGTGCTCGACGCCCTGCCCGACGCACAGATCATCGAAGCTCTTTGCGCGATGCGCAAAAACGGCCGCAACGACTACCCCGTTGGGGCTATGTGGAGAGCTCTTATCGCCGGCATAGTCTTCGGGCACCCCTCCATCGAGTCGCTCATACGTGAGCTCAATCGCAACTCATCGCTGCTGGGGATGTGCGGATTCAGCCCCCTGCCCATGCAAGGCCGCGGCAGGTACGCAATAGAAGGAAAAAGCGGAGAAGTAACTGTTATGAACCCTCCTTTGCGAAGTCCCGCTCCCACAAGTTCCGGCTTCTCCCGCTTCCTCTCAAATGTGGTGAAGCTTGAGAAACGCCATGGTCTTGTCTCAAGGATGATTGACGCAATGAGAGGAGAACTTATGGAACTGCTCGGTGACTTCGGGGAGAACCTGGGGTATGACGGCAAGGCCGCAGGGAGCAATTCCACGGGACGGAGCAGCCGTAAAACCGGTATGACATCCGACCCTGAGGCTGACTGGGGAAGACATCGAATCTCGGGAGTTGATTCCGCTACGGGGAAGACGTGGAGGAAGATAAAGTCATGGTTCGGTTACCGCCTGCATATTATCGCCGATACGAAGTACGAGATACCGGTTTGTCTGAGCGTAACGAGGGCTTCTGTTTCTGAGGCGGGGGAACTTGACCGCATGGCAGAGGGGCTGTTTGCCGGGGACACCGAGTTGGCGAAGAGATGCAGATACTTCACCGCCGACAGGGGGCTTGACGGCGGAGCTTTGAAGAAGAAGCTTTGGGACGGTTATCGAATCAGTCCCGTTATTGACATCAGGGAACTTTGGAAGGAAGAGAAACAGAATCGCAACTATGTTCCGGGGCAGCGGGTGATGAGACCTCTTGGCAGTGTTCATGACAACATCTTTTACACGGAGAAGGGAGAGGTTCTGTGTCGGTGTCCGGTAAGCGGGACGGAACGCAGGATGGCATTCTGGGGCAGTGAAGGTAAGCGGGGAGTTTTGAAGTATCGCTGTCCTGCGGCCGCGTACGGTCTTGAGTGCAGGGGGTGGGCGAAGTGTCACGGGGAGGCGGGCTGTGTAACTGACAGCTATGGCAGGGTGGTTCGCGTTCCGCTTGAGAGGGACCGTCGTATTTTTACTCCGCTTCCATGGGGTTCTCCTTCATGGAAGCGGGCATACAGGCGAAGGAGTGCCACAGAGCGCATAAACTCGAGAATCGACAACAGCTTTGGATTTGAAAAACACTTTATCAGGGGGAAAGACAAGATGAGCGCCAGGGCGGGGCTTGCGGTTGTGGTAATGATGGCGCTTGCGGTGGGTCACATAAAGGCGGGGAGACCCGAGTGTATGAGGTCTCTTGTGTCGGGGTGCTGGACCAGGGCGGGATAGGACCGATTTAAGCGAAACAATTTGAACGATAAGCAACCCCGAAGGGATTGGTGCGTCCACTGCCTGTTTGGTATTGGTGATTCTGCGGGAATCGGTGCCGCATTGCGTGTGAATCAGGAAACCTGGCCGCCAGACTGCTTGAATGCGGGTTGATGTCGTGCCAACCCCACTCTCATTACGGAAACCGGAACCCCAAAATCGTTACAGCGCAAAGACCTCTATTAACAGGGGTCTGTTAATAGCACGCCATCTGTCCGGAAGTATAGCACGCCGTCTGAGACTGTGAGAGTATTGAGGGAGAGATGGTTTAAAAGTAAATCTACTGTCAGCAATGCATGTGTTTTCTGATGGAAGAGGTTAAAAATCCTCGGAATTCGGTTCGACACCCCCGATCTGGTGTCATAATGTCAAATCAGCAAGCTTTCTCTCATCGTTTCAGGCCATTTGAGGGCCACAAACCCTCCTCACGGCGCAATACTCCCTCAGTCTTTGCGCCCCCAGCACGTTAAGCGCCCGGGTAAAGTTATAGGCCATCGTCATCAAGCTGAACTCCCCCCGGCATTTCTCAAGACCTCTCATCAAAAACTGGTGAATCCCACATCTGCTCTTCAACGTCCCAAACGGGTGTTCTACGATCTTCCCACGCCTCTTAATCCTCTCCGCCTCCGCCTCCATCCTCTCCCTGTGCCTGTCAAGCACCTCCTGATGTTCCCAGCGCTGTATCAGCCTGCTCCGTGCACTGTCACCAATACAACGCTTGCGCATCGCACACCCCTTGCAGTCAACATTCCTGGCGCTATACAGAATGTAACGCTTCCCGCTTTTATGTAATGGCTCCCCGCGGGGAGCCAACCGCTTTCCCTGGGGACAGTAATAACAGTCCTCCGCTGAGTCGTAACTGAATTCATCCAGAGTGTAACGCCCCCTCCCCCTTATCCCCGCGCTTGTGTCGGGAACCGGCACATAAACAGTGATACCTTCATCCTCGCACCGCTTAAGTTCCATGCTCTCGTAATAACCCCCGTCGGCCAACCCCACAAACTGTTCCCTGCAGAGCCTTTTCCCGGTCTCCATAAGCATTCCCGACAACTGACGGTGATCCCTGCCATCCTGAATCACCCCCTCGGCAACCACCAGCTTGTGCTTAGAATCCACCGCTATCTGGGCGTTGTACCCCGCCACGCTCTGCCCCCGCTTCCTGAGCAGCCTCGCATCTTCATCCACCACAGATACCTGCGTTTGCCCCCTTCTCTCCATGCGGGACTTAAGCTTTCTCTTTTCCTCCTGCCGTCGCCTGAGCTTCTCTATCTTCTCCCCCAACACCTCGTCGTTGCCCGTATCCTGCCTCCCCGCACTGTCGTCCGCCGCATCCTGCTCCTCAAGAACTGCCTGATACTCCTCTATCTTCTTCTTTATGTTCTCCAACTCCCTGTCTATGTAACCCTCCGTCTGTATACTCCCCCTGCTCGCGTTCGCAGAGAAAAAAGAACCGTCAACCGCCACCTCATCCCCGCCGAACAAATCCAACTCCCTGCACAGCAAAACAAAATCCCGGTTAACCTCCCGCAACTGCGCCACATGATCCTTGCGGAAATCCGCAATGCTCTTGTATGACGGCCGCACTCCCTTCACCAGCCATATCACTTCAAGGTTCCTTCGGGCCTCAGCCTCCAGCTTGCGGCTGCTGCGTATCCCGTGCTGATATCCGTACAGGTAAAGCTTGAGCATAGACCACGGGTTGTAAGGAGGCTGCCCAGCCACGGTACCGGCCTCGGTGTGCTTGAAGCCCAGAGCACCGAGGTCCAGGGTATCAACATAAGCGTCAAGGGCTCGAACCTGGTGGTTCTCTCCCACGTAATCTTCCACCCTCTCGGGCAGAAGCAATGCTTGCGTGCGGTCAAGGGTGGGCTTGTATCGGCGTTGGTTCATTGTGTGTTCCACCTTGATATGAATTGTTGATGTAATTATACCTTTGGGGAGGCGTGATATCAACACCTAACTGCCTGAAATACAAAGATAATTATGCCGTTTTAGATGTTATGACCGAGGCAGAGGCAAATCAGCCCTTACTCTCCCGCAACGCCATCTCGATTCTCAGTGTTCCGCAGAATAACCAAAACCCCAGAATATCTTCACAGTCTCGTCTGTCCGGTTTTGCTGAAGGGCGATTGTCTGGATTTATCTTCTCCAAAGGAGGAGGTATTCATGGACCAGACGAGGTTTCTGCAAAGAGTCAGGATGAACCAGTTCGAGAGGGTATACCGGAGGTGGAAGGAGAAGAAGGTTATACAGGCAGAAGCAGCAGAGCAGCTCGGGATAGGGGAGAGAACGTTTCGTCGTTACGCGGTCCGATACAGGGACGAAGGGATGCGTGGGCTTTTGGATAAGCGCCTGGGAGCACTCTCCCACAACCGGGCCCCGCAGGAGGAGATCTCGGAGGTGGTGGAGTTGTACAAGACCCTCTACCCCGAACGCAACGTGGCTCACTTCTACGAGGCGTATAAAGAGCGCCACGGAGGCCGTCGCTGCTACAACTGGGTGAAGAGAACCCTTTACTCTGCGGGAGTGGCGAGGAGGCCCCGGGGAGGGGGAGTGCACCGCCAGCGCAGGCAGCGGCGGGAGTGTGCCGGGGAGATGATACACCAGGACGCAAGCACTCACAGGTGGGTTCCCCGGGAGGTGTGGGACCTTGTGGTGACCATGGACGACGCCACCGGGGAGATATACAGCGCTTTCTTTGTTTCGGAGGAAGGGACCTGGAGCAGCATGAGAGGGGTAAGGGATGTATTGGAGAGTAAAGGGATATTCTTGAGTTTTTACAGTGACCGGGGGCCTCACTACTGGAGCACTCCGGTGGCCGGAGAGAAGGTGGACAAGGAGAATCCAACGCAGTTTGGGCGAGCGATGGGTGAGCTGGGCATTCTGATGATACCGGGATATTCCCCTGAGGCCAGGGGGCGCAGCGAGAGGATGTTCGGGACCTTGCAGGGAAGGTTGCCCGCGGAGTTGCGTGAGCGTGGTATAGTGGAGATGGAAGAGGCGAACAGGTTTTTGGAGGAGAGTTTCATAGAGGATTTCAACAGGCGTTTCATGGTGGCCGCGGCGGAGAAGGGGGAAGCGTTTGTACCGCTTTTTGATGCCAACCTTGACGATATACTGTGTTTGAAGCATCGGAGGGTAGTGGGCAACGACAACTGCGTGAGGTACAAGGGTATGAGTTTGCAGATCCCGCCGGTTAAGGATCGTTATCATTTTGTGAGGGCGAAGGTAGTTGTGCATGAGTATTCGGACGGGAGCATGTCTGTGTATCATGGGAAGCGCAGGCTGGGCGGATATGACAGTGAAGGCAGGTTAAAAAACAAAGGAGGCGAAAGCAGACCGAGAACCCGGATAAGGGGTTCCCGCAGTTTCACTTCACCCTCTTCGGGCTACGCCCTGGGAGGCTGAAGTGAAAAAAGCAAAAGCGGACAACTCGCGTGCTATAAAAGCGGACAGTTCCATTTGCTGTTAACAGGGGTCTTTATGGAATATCGATTTCCGGCTATTATATTTAGTCTTCTCGGTCCTACGGCTTCTTATGAAGAAAATAATAAATGGCTGGAAACACCTAAAAGGGGTGCACTGCGGTTCCGCAGCCCTGAGAGATATATGCCTCTACTTCGGACGCGATCTCTCGGAGCAGATGTGCTTCGGGCTGGGAGCCGGACTCGGTTTTTATTACTCCTGTGAGGAGGGGATGAACCCGAGCAGGATTATACAGCCTCGCGGTCCTCTCATGGAAATTAATTTCCTGAGAGGTTTCGGTGTTGATGTCACCGACTGGAAATACGAGGACGACAACGAGCGGGCCTCGGCTGAACTCAGGGAGTTTATTGACGGGGACGTTCCGGTGCTGATACAGGCCGATATCCGCTACCTTGATTACTTTGACTCCAAGACCCATTTCCCCGGACACATAATAGCGGTATGCGGATACGACGACTCCGAATCCGTTTTTTACGTGGCGGACAATTCGTTTGAGGATCTCCAGGCTGTCTCTTTTGAGAACATGGCGAAAGCGAGAAGCTCAAAAGCAAGGCCGTACCCCCTTTCCAACAACCGTGTCGAAGTAAAGTCTCTTGGGGATGGCTTCGATGCTGAGGAGATGATTCTCGGTGCCGTGAGAAAAAACGCCGAGATGATGCTTGAAGGCAGGACCACTCTAAGGGGAACTTCAAGCGTTGAGGTTATAAGGAAATGGGCCGAGGATCTTCCTGGCTGGAGGGACCTTGACGACTGGAAGTGGACCTCGAGGTTTACTTATCAGGTCATATGCAGGAGGGGGGTCTGCGGTGCCGCTTTCAGGTGGTTTTACAGGGATTTCCTCGAGGAGGTCTCCCCGGTGCTTTCCCCTTTTTACGGAGCGGGCCTTCCCGACGAGATGACCATTATCGGCCAGAAGTGGTACGACATGGGAGTGCTTTTTAAGGAGATAAGCGAGAGCGTTTCATGCGGAGGGGGTTTCGAGCGGGCCTCGGAACTTGCTTTTGATGTATATGATCTTGAAAAGCGGTATTTTTGTTCCGTGCTCGAAAACTTCCCCGTTTCCTCGGCGGCGGGGGAGATGAATCGGAGCGGTTGAGCATTGCACGGGCATTTGAAAAACCTCTGCGCGATATCGTTTGAGAATTCTGAGTTTGCAAAGAACTGGGGTTTTCGCGGTGATAGGGATATTGACAAAAAATAAGGTAATCTATTAAATTACGTGAAATTAATTTAGGAATTTACTATGCTTTTGTTTGTTTTAAGAAGGTACGTCTGGGTCGTAAACGTCTTGCTGATAATCGCCATTTCGTACTCGGTTTCGGCCATGATCAACAACGGCCTGCGCGACAGGATAGAGTCCGACAAGGGTGGCCTGACAGGCGAACATGTCTACAAGGAGAAGTACGGACGGGTTAAGACCCCCTATCGTTCTAGGGAGTACTACGACTCTATACTGAAAACGAACTTGTTTGGAACGGGCGGGTATGCCGGGGGGATGGGAGCAGATGATTCCTCGGAAGTTTTCGAGGGAGAAATCACCCCGAAAACTTCCCTCAAGCTTGAACTTCTAGGGACTTTCATACTCAGAAGCCGCACTGATTCTGCGTCCAACAAGAGCATCGCCGTGATAAAGAATATGGAAAATAGCAAAATAAAGGGTTATTCTGAAGGGCAGTTAGTTGATTTTGTAACATCCGAAAAAGTGGAGGTAGTGAAAATAGACGACTGCGAAGTAACTATACGCAGAGCGGAAGGTCCCGAATTGATTACCTGCGGAAACGAACTCCAATCTGTTTTCGCAAAAAGCCCTTCGAGTTCTTCAGGAAGGAATAAACCGTCTGTTAAGTCAAAAAAGTCGTCAGCGGGAGTCAGCAAAGTCAGCGACGGTGTGTACCAGATAGAAAGAAGGATGTTTGACGAACTGCTTGCTGAACCTAGCAGTTTAATAACCGAGGCTAAAATTGTGCCGCGCAATGACGGCATCAAGATTTTCGGAGTGAAAAGCCGTAGCGTATTTTACAAGATGGGTCTTAGAAACGGGGATATAGTCCACCAGATAAACGAAGTTGCTTTAAACGATGTGGAGAACGCTCTTTCGCTTTTTACCGACTTGAGGGGCCAGAGTGAGTTTACCGTTGATTTCACGAGAAGAGGTAAAAGAAAGAGCAACCGGTACACGGTTTACTAGGCCTAATACGAAAAAACTCAGTTTCTTTAAGGTTAAAACAGCTTATGAGATATTTTCTGAATAAAAATCTTTTCCCAGTTCTGTCGGCGGTTCTCATTTTTTCCGCTTCTTTTCTCTTTTCCCAAGTGTCTTTTGCACAGAAGACCGAGCCGCTTCCGGATCTTACGAGGGCCAAGGTTGTCGTCGCCCCGGGCACAAAGCTTAAAGAAGCGAACGGAGAGAATAAGCCCGGGGAGGATTCGCCCGAGAAACCCGCTGATATTGCCGAGAAAGCCGCGGAGTTGCTGGCAGAGGAGGCCGCAAAAGATCCAGGCAAGGAAGACTTAAGGCCTCTTGGAAAAGATGCGGTGAAAGTTTCGGGCAACGAGACTCTGGAAGGCTTGGTTGAGGACCCCGGTATGCCGCTAGATGTAGCGGAGGAGGGAGTTGTAGCCGAAGAAGAGCCCAAAGCGGAGGAAGCACCCAAAGTGCAGGGGCCTGAGGAACCGTCACCCATGGTTGCCGAGGACTCTGGTAAGGAGACCGCTGGAACTAAAAGCGAGAAGACGGTTGCGGTATCCGAGGGTGAGGCTGCCGGGGAAGAAAGTGAGGAAATTCCCGGGGACGAGGGGATGGTTAATCTCCGCGCCAACATGACGCTTAAGGAGATGGTGAAGACCATAAGTGAGATCACTTCCGAGGTCTATCTTCTGAGTGACCAGATCAGGGACAAGAACGTGACGATCATAACTCCCCAGGGCGGTTTTGAGAGGGAGAACGCTTTTAGGATTTTTGAAATACTGCTTGATATGAACGGCTATGCCGTCGTAAGCGCGGAGGGAGTCAACAAGATTGTCCCGAAAAAGGGGATAAAGACAGAGAGCATACCACTAAGACTGGATTTCGAACCTGGAGAGTCTTCCCAGAAATACGTGATGAAGCTGATAAAGCTTAGGAGCGTAAAGGTCAAGCAAGTTTCCAACGTCCTTCGAAGCCTCGTGAGCAAGGAAGGGTATATGAGACCTTACGAACCGGCGAATACACTAGTAGTCATTGATAATGAGCAGAACGTTAACAAGATAGCCGAAGTGGTTGCGAATCTTGATTACGAGAAGAAAATAGAGTTTGTCAAAGTGAATAACACAAGCTCGGCCAACGTCATCTTCAAGCTGCTTGAGATCTTCAATCCTAAAGGCGCCAAGACCAAGCGGTCAAAAGGCAAGGATGACGGTTTCATATCCGGAAGCTCTGAACTGCTAGGATTTAAAGTGATAAACGATGAGAGGACAAATTCCATAATAGTGATTGCCGACCCGAGGGACATTGCCCTCATAAAGGAGACGATCGCCGTCTTGGACATCGAAAGCGAACACGCTGAACAGGACGTCTACGTTATACCGGTTAAAAACGCCGACGCTGAGCAGATAATCGAAGTTCTGGGAAATCTGTTTGCGGAGGGGAAGGGGGGTGCCATATCTTCGGTTTCCTACAGTGACCGGACGCGGCAATCCGGCAGAACCGGCCAGCCTTCAAGCCGCCTCGGAGAGGGCAATGTGGGCAGTGGCGCGGGTGCCGGTGGCCTCGGTTCCCAAGGAGGGAACATCCAGAGGGGAGGGGGCGAGCAGACCGGGGCTTCTGTCATAGTTTCTTCGGGCGATGGGCTGAAAATAACTTCGGACCCGGCGACAAACTCGATCATAGTGATCGGTTCCCTCACGCAGTACAGAATGGTCAAGCAGATAGTGGAGAAGCTTGACGTAAGGAGAAGACAGGTTTTCGTGGAGGCCGCCATACTCGAGGTGGGTCTTGACAACCTTAACGCGCTGGGAACCAATTTCGGTCTCGGTGTTACAATCGAGGGCGATAATCTCGGTTTTGTCGGACAGCAGCTGCCGGGCATCCCGAGCCTTCTCGGAGTCGCGGCCGATCCCGCAGTGGCAGCCACTTCCATAGGCAGTCTTTCGGGACTTTTTCTCGGAGTAGTGGGAGAGGAAGTTGACCCCGACGGTTCGGGTCCGCTTCCGTCTCTTCCTTCATTCTCCGCCGTGTTTCAGGCGCTGAGTTCCGTGACTGACGTCAATGTTCTTTCGACCCCGAGCATTATTACAACCGATAACGAACCGGCCGAAATAGTGGTGGCTGACGTAATACCGTTTCCGATGGGCAGCACCGTGGGAACAAGCGGCGTGACAGTTCAGACGATCGAGAGGCTGCCGGTAGGAATAAGGCTCAGCATCACTCCCCAGATAAGCGAAGGCGAGTACCTTAACCTTGACATAGTGACCGAGGTCTCCTCCACCCGGGAAGCGCCCTCGGGACTTAACACCGCCCAGTTCGGTATCGCGACTACAACAAGAAGCGCCGATTCGTCGGTTATAGTCAAAAACGGACAGACTCTTGTTATAGGCGGGCTGGTTCAGGACAGAGAAGAGGTGCTTCACAACAAAACACCCCTGCTCGGAGATATTCCGCTGATTGGAAATCTGTTCAGGTTCAAGCGCAATCAGAGCAGGAAGCTTAACCTGATGATACTTCTTACCCCGCGGATAGTTGAGACGGAAAGCGATATGAAGCAATTGCTTATGGATCACCAGAAAAGAAAGACCTTGCTTCACAGAAGGGATCTGAATACGCTTGAGTAGGAAAATTTTTAGAAGAAAATGAAGGCTCTTGACGAAATAATAGGCAGACGCTACCCCGAGGTTATGGGGAGGATTGAAGAGCTGAAAGGCAAAAACGGCCGGAACACAGAAGACATACTGCTCAAAACCGACGTACTCAAAGATTCCCCGGCTCTTGATGTTCTTTCCGAGTTCTACGGAGTCGAGAAAATCGAATCGATTCCCGAAGGCGATATAGATTATGAACTGATAAAACAGTTTCCGATCAGCTTCGCTAAAAGATTCAGAATACTCCCCATAAACAAGGATAACGGAACGCTCAAAATTGTATTCGCTCCGCCCCAGGAGCTATACGCTCTTGATGAGGTTCGCTCCCGCTTTAACTGCTCGCTTGAAACTTACATTACCCTTGAGCGCGTGCTGACCGACAGCATTAACAGGGTTTACGAGCAGGGCAAGGACGTTGTATCAGAGGATATGAACGAAGGTTCGGGACTCTCCGAAATGGAGTTTACCGAGCCCCAGGATCTGATTGAGGCAGAAGATGAAGCCCCGATCATAAAATTCATAAACACTCTTCTCTTTCAGGCGGTAAGGGAGCACGCAAGCGATATTCACATAGAGTGTTTCGAAAAAGAAGTGCTGGTGCGCTTTAGAAAGGACGGCATTCTGCACGACGTGACGAAAGTTCCGAAGACGGTGCAGTCTTCGGTGATCTCGCGCGTGAAAATCATGTCCGAACTTGATATAGCTGAGAGAAGAAAGCCTCAGGATGGAAGCATAAGGCTTAAGATCGGAGGAAGGGATATCGACGTAAGGGTTTCGACGGTTCCAACTTCATGGGGAGAGAGCGTGGTAATGCGGCTGCTTTACAGATCTTCGGTGCTCATGAGCTTCGAGGATCTAGGCCTTGAAGGGAAAAAACTCGAGACTGTTGAATCCCTTATCAAACGTCCCCACGGGATCATTCTCGTTACGGGACCCACGGGAAGCGGTAAGACAACGAGCCTCTATGCAGCTCTGCAGAGAATCAATCTTCCCGACAAGAAGATAATCACCATAGAAGACCCGGTTGAATACCAGATACAGGGAATTAACCAGATCCAGGTCAACACCAAGGTCGATCTTACTTTTGCAAACGGCCTTCGCTCGATACTCAGGCAGGATCCCGACGTTATACTGGTCGGGGAGATAAGGGACAGGGAAACCGCCGATATTTCCATGAACGCTTCACTCACGGGGCATCTCGTATTCTCCACGCTGCATACCAATGATTCGGTTAGTGCCGTGACCAGGCTTGCCGATATGGGGGTGGAGTCCTTTCTTATAGCTTCTACCTTATCGGCGGTCGTAGCCCAGAGACTTGTCAGGATTCTTTGCACGCAATGCAGAGAGCAGTACGTGCCGATTGATGAGGAGCTCAGCCGTATCGGACTTGCCCGCGGGGCCTGTCCGGAAGGAAAGATCTACAGAGCCAGGGGATGTCAGGAGTGCATGGAGACGGGGTTTTCGGGAAGGATAGCGATTTTTGAGATACTCCTTATCGATGACGAGCTTAAAAACACCATTCTCACACACCCGGATTCTTCAACGCTTAAGGAAAAGGCCCTGAAAAACGGACTCGTTACCCTTAGAATGGACGGTGCCGACAAAGTCGCAAAAGGCATAACGTCAATTGACGAGGTGCTCAGGGTTACGGAAGAGGAACTGGCGGAGAGCTAGACCGCAGTTATCTTTAACATCGGTACTTCAAATGCCTGTTTATAACTATAAAGCCATTAACGACAAGGGCGAATCGATAAAGGGAGCTATCAGCGCGGAATCGGTCAAGATTGCAAGCGACAGGCTTAGAAAAGGCGGCATCTATCTTTCCTCCATAAAGGAGGCGAGCGGGTCTCGCCGCTCGTCGGTAAGCCTTCCGTGGAACAGGGTGAGTATCTCGGAACTTGCCGTTATGACAAGACAGTTCTCAACCCTGATTTCATCAGGCCTTCCTCTTGAAACGTCGCTTGTGGCTCTCTACGAGCAGACTGATGACCAGAAGCTAAAGGGAATTCTCTCTCAGGTCCGAAGCCGAGTGAGTGAAGGCAGTTCTCTTCACGCCGCACTTGAGGAGCACGAAAGTGCTTTTTCCGATCTTTACGTGAGCATGGTTCGTGCCGGCGAGGCTAGCGGCACTCTCGATGTCGTGCTCGACCGTCTTGCGGATTTTCTTGAAAAGCAGCTCGAACTGACTTCGAAAATCAGGGGCGCCATGATATATCCGGCGATAATGTTTGTTGTCGGGCTCGGGGTACTGGTTTTCATGATGACTTTCGTAATTCCCAAAGTCGCCGATATATTCGAAGCCAGCAACAAGGCTTTACCGTTTATTACCGTAGTGCTTATAGGGGCAAGCGATTTTCTCAGAGAGAATTTTGTCTTCCTGCTGGTTTTCCTGGCCGCCGTATTGTTTTTTGCGCACAGGTACGTAAGGACTCCTTCCGGGAAGAAGGTCTACGACAGGTTTTCCCTGAGGATTCCGGTGTTCGGGAAAATGTCTTCAAAAGTGATGATTTCCCGTTTCACAAGAACGCTTGCCACGCTGCTTTCAAGCGGCATTCCTCTCCTTGAATCCGTCAGGGTGAGCGAATCGGTTATGGGAAACAGTCTTTATGTTGACAGTATAAGGGATGTGCGAGTCAAGGTTGCAGAGGGGGCGGCGTTCGGAGGCTGTCTTGGACAGACCGGGATTTTTCCTCCACTGATGGTGAGAATGGTGTCCGTAGGCGAGGAGGCGGGCAAAATGGAAGTCATGCTGTCGAAAGTGGCCGATATGTACGATACGGAGGTCGACGGCATGCTCGCCACGCTTACTTCCCTTCTTGAACCGGTAATGATACTGATTATGGGCGTCGTGATGGGCTTTATAGTTTTTGCTATACTTTTACCTGTGTTGAATCTAACTTCTGTAATAAGCTGAACAGGGAGGTAGAGAAAAATGAGATCCCAGACGGGATTTACTCTGATTGAAATTATGGTGGTCGTGCTTATTATCGCAGGGCTTGCCTACATAGTGGGAACGAACGTGATAG
Source organism: Thermodesulfobacteriota bacterium (assembly GCA_965207685.1). GTDB lineage: Bacteria > Desulfobacterota_D > UBA1144 > Nemesobacterales > Nemesobacteraceae > Nemesobacter. The sequence continues at coordinate 1,759,063 of OZ242294.1, forward strand.
GTCAGGGAGAAAGGGCAAAGGAAAAACAGGCCATGATTCAGATCAAGCAGTTTGAGCAGGCGCTCCAGCTGTTTAAGTTCGATAACGGCTTTTATCCTGAAACCCAGCAGGGGCTGCGCGCCTTGGTTGAGCCGGTAACGGTGGGAAAGGAAGCCAGGAGATGGAGGCGTTATCTTGAATCCGCTAGCGTGCCGCTTGATCCCTGGGGGAACGAGTTTGTGTATTTCGGGGTCGACCAGACCGAGGACGGATTGTACTATATAAGATCTAACGGTCCGGATGGGATAGGGAATTCAGACGACGATCTGTCCAGCAGAGACAGATGAGAAAAAAATCCGCTGGTTTTACCTTAATTGAACTCATAGTGGTTGTTTTTCTGCTCGGAGCTTTTTTCTCCGTGGCGATGCCCAGAGTCTTCAAAACCGGTGACATGAACCTTCGCAGCGCCTCAAGAGGGCTTGTCACGACGATAAGGCACATCTACAGCAAGGCTATTTTTGAAAAACGGATATACAAGCTTTCTTTCAATATAGATACCGGGGAATACTGGGCTGAGGTTCTTGAGGGGAACCAGTTTCTCCTCCAAGAGGACTCCGGGTCTGGACTAAGAAAGCTTCCCAACGGAGTTTTTTTCAACGATATACAGACGGAGAGAACTCAGGGGAAGATCGGTTCTGGAAGAGACGCGTTTATACTTTTTCTGCCGACGGGGATTGTCGACTCGGCGGTTATTCACCTGAGAGCCGGCAAGGATAACTTCTTCACGCTTTCCACAAACCCCTACACGGGGGCCACTAAAGTTTTTGACGAATACGTTGAATTTAACGACCGGCTTCAGAACGTGGCGGAGCGGTAGGGGGAAAGCCGTATGAGGGCCTCGAAAAACAGTGTTTACGGGTTCACCTTGCTCGAAGTCATGGTTGCCGTGGGGTTGCTTGCCTTCGCGATGGTGTCGATCCTCGGCATCGTGAGTCACAATATAAATCTTGCCACAAGATCCACTAACTACCTGATAGCCACGAGCTTGGCTGACGAGAAAGCCTCGCAGATTGACGCCCAAGGGCTCCCTACGGACTCGGAGAGAAGCGGGAAGTTTGAGAACCATCCGGGTTTTGAGTGGCATATCACAGTTATTCCTTACAACTTGCCGCAATTCGAAGCGAAAATGAACATCGTAAGTGTTCTCATAACCTGGGACGACGGGGAGGAGAGCTATGAAATCAGCTTCGTCGATTCGGGATGATAAAAGCGGTTTCACCCTTATAGAGGTCCTTATCGTCGTTACCATAACGGTAATCGTGCTCACGATGCTCTATAGTTCCTTTTCCCAGCTTATAACAGCCAAACGCAGGGTGGAAACGGAAAACGAGCTGATCCAGGAGGCGAACACGATCCTGCTTAAGATGCGCCACGACCTGGTGAATGCTTTCCCCAGAGGGAATATCAATTCCGAGGTTTCTTCTCCCTCCGCATATAGTTACTTTACCGGGAGACTAGAAGGGGATAACAGCAGGATTATATTCACCTCCTTTGCCAAGGACCCCACGCATTATTCCACCCAATCCGGCCAGAGCGAGATTTCCTACTATTTGCTTCCGCTTCGCGGCGAGCACGAGGATATGTTTGCACTTATGAGGAAGGATAATTACTGGATCGGAAACGATGAAGCCGGAGCCGCGTATCCGATTTCGGAAAGGGTGCTGAGTTTCAGAGTGAATTTCCTTTCCGGACGATCCCCCAGCTCGGCCAACGAGCAAAAGGTGTGGGAGTGGAATTCGTCAGTAATGCGGGGATTTCCCAAAGCGGTCCAGGTCCAGATCGTTCTTGTGGGAGACAGGGGTCAGGAGGAGGCCCATTCGATGATTGTTGCTATACCGGTGGCTGACTGAATGAGCAGATCAGATTCAAAAACAACGCAGAGGGGAATAGTACTTGTTATCGTTGTCATAACGATTGCGATACTTTCCACGATCGTGATTGATTTCATATACTCGACCCGCGTGAGTTACGAAATTTCCGCGAACAGCTCAAGCGACGTTCAGGCAAGGCATATCGCGAAATCAGGGGTGAGAGTCGTGCGAGGGGTGCTAAGAAAGAAAGCGCCAGAAAATCTGCCCGTACTGAAGGGAGTGCTTGGGCAGGCAATAACCTCAGAAAACGGTGCCGGCGGCTGGAAGCTTTCCATCACCTCTTTTCCCATCGCAGAAGGAAACATATCGCTTCAAGTTGTAGACGAGAGATCAAAAGTCAACCTCAACGCTCTTGTGGACCAGAGATCAGGCCGGGTGGATTTTCAGGTCCGCACACAGCTAAATGAACTTTTCCGTTTTCTCGGGGTGGACACGGAGAAGGCCGATCTCTTCGTGGCAAGTCTAGTGAACTGGCTTGACGGGGCGGCGCCGGGTGGGGGAAACGATCAGGATCCCGATGGAGCGGATGGGAACTATTACGCAAAACTTGAGAACCCTTATTATATTAAGGACGGACTGCTTGACAGCGTTGAGGAAATTAGGATGATTCAGGGGATGGATAAGGATTTCTTTTTCAAGGTCGAAAACTATCTCACCGTGTATCCTAAGGATAAGCAGGTGAATTTCAGCACCGCTTCAAAAACGGTAATAATGGCTTCCATTAAAGCCGCCGGGGTCTCGGTCAACGAGAGACAGAACGATCCCCGGGAGATAAAAGACAGCGTAGTCCGAAGAATGGCTGACGAGATAGTCATGCGCAGGAGGACTAAGAGAGTCATATCTGCCAAGGAGACCAAGAAAATCTTAAAGAGAGTGGATTCCAGCCTGAAGATAAGCTCCGGTATTTCGGGAGTGGTTCTTAAGGAGGGAAAAAGTGATGTCTACACCGCTGTTTCCACAGGCATAGTGGGAGAGGAAATCCCTGTTACAAGACAGATTCGAGCCGTTATCCGCAAAAATCTGAAAAGAAAAAATTCGTATCCGACCGTGGCGTCTTGGAGAGAAAGATAGGAGCCGAAGTGGCGGAATAGGCAGACGCGCAGGATTCAGGATCCTGTGGGCATTGCGCCCGTGGGGGTTCGACTCCCCCCTTCGGCAGAGCATAAAAAAGGGGTGTCCTTCGAAAAGGCACCCCTTTTTTATCAGTTTTTTTCTTGCTTATACGTCGTAATAAAGCATGAACTCATACGGTACGGGTCTCAGCCTGATCGGGTTGATCTCATTTTCCGTCTTGTAGTCAATCCATGTCTCGATTACGTCCTCTGTGAAGACTCCTCCTTTGAGCAGGAACTCGTGATCCTCTTCAAGGGCTTTTACGGCCTCTTCAAGCGAACCTGGTACGGAGGGAACGCTTGCTAGCTCCTCGGGCCCCAGCGCATAAATATCCTTATCCAGCGGATCCCCCGGCTTGATCTTGTTTTCGATTCCGTCAAGTCCAGCCATCAACATAGCGGAAAACGTCAGATAACCATTACACGAGGGGTCAGGGAACCGTACCTCAATTCTTTTTGACTTGGGGTTCGGCGAATACATGGGGATTCTAACCGCGGCGCTTCTGTTTCTTGCTGAATAGGCAAGGTTCACAGGAGCTTCGAACCCAGGAACAAGTCTTCTATATGAGTTTGTTATCGGGTTGCTGAACGCGCATATGGCCCTTGCGTGCTTGAGGATCCCACCCACGTAGTGCATTGCGAGGTTACTAAGTCCCGCGTACCCTTTTCCTGCGAAAAGAGGTTTTCCGTTTTTCCACAGGGACTGGTGAACATGCATTCCGGAACCATTGTCGTCGAAGACGGGTTTCGGCATGAAAGTGACCGTTTTCCCGTGTTCCCGGGCAACGTTCTTTACCACGTACTTGTACCATTTCATGTTGTCTCCCATATCGATCAGTGGCGCGAAACGCATGTCAATCTCCGCCTGCCCGGACGTCGCAACCTCATGGTGATGGGCTTCGACGGAAATACCAAGACTTAGAAGCGTGCTTACCATTTCGGAACGTATGTCGTGCATGCTGTCTGAAGGAGGCGTTGGAAAGTAGCCTTCCTTGTGCCTGAGCTTGTGACCGAGGTTCGGCTGCTCATCGGCCCCGGAATTCCAGATGCCTTCCTCTGAATCTATGAAGTAGTAGCCGCCACGTGGACTCTGATCGTATCTTACATCGTCAAGAATGAAGAATTCCAGTTCGGGACCGAAGTAGGCGGTGTCCGCAATCTTCGAGCCTTGCATGAAAGAAACAGCTTTTCTCGCTATGTTTCTCGGATCTCTAGTGTAGGGCTCTCTTGTTATGGGGTCCTCGATATTACATATTATGGCGAGGGTCTGAGCCTGCATGAAAGGATCGACCCTGCAGGTGGTGGGATCCGGCATAATCAGCATGTCGCTTGTGTTAATCGCCTGCCAGCCCCTGATGCTTGAACCGTCAAAACCAAGGCCGTTTTCAAAAAACGACTTGTCAACTTCCTCCGCCGGTATGGTGAAGTGCTGCCACATCCCTATAAAATCGAGAAACCTGAGATCGACAAACTCGATCTCGTAATCTTTTATGAATTTCGTTATTTCAGCCGGCTTCTTAGGAAAAGCGGGCTGACCTGACTTAGTAGCCATGATTAATAATCCTCCTTAATGCAATTGTTTCCAGAGAAAAGTTTCTTTGGTGCGAGCGCTAATTATATAGCATCCTCGCCCCTTTCTCCAGTTCTAATTCTTATTACGTCTTCGGCCGGGAACAGGAATATCTTTCCATCTCCTATCTTGCCGGTTTTCGCACTTTCCCTTATGGTCTCAATTACCTTGGAGACCATATCGTCGGAAACCACTATTTCCAGCTTTATCTTAGGTAAAAAGTCGATGACGTATTCCGCACCCCTATAAAGTTCCGTATGACCTTTCTGACGGCCGAACCCCTTTACCTCGACAACTGTCAGACCCTGAATCCCTATCTCCCTGAGAGCCTCCTTTACATCCTCCAGTTTGAACGGTTTGATAATGGCCTCTATCTTCTTCATGGTGGTAAAATCCTCCTACGCGTATTATTCAACTATAATAAAGTATCAAAAAATATACCATTTGTTTTGTTTCCAAGTGAACTGGTTCTTAAAATAGAGACATAAAATAACTGTTTCTTTCGCGAAGGGGAAGTTTTTTGTTTTATAACTAAGTCTTATAATTAAATATTTTGAGAATCCGAAAGCAACTCGATTTATATTTTTGTCCGCAAAAAAAATCTCTTTTCCCCGCAAGAGGCACTTCGGATTTTTCCGATGGTGCACGTTTATTGTGCATAACATCTTAAAATTTAATCACTCCCGCGGCGATGTTGATTTTGAATGTGGTTGATGATATTTTCATCCCAATGACTCACCGAAAACTTGGCTACGAGTTCAAAGATCCCTTTCTGCTTGAAACTGCGCTTACCCACAGTTCATATGCAAACGAGTTTTCATGCCCCAGCAACGAAAGGCTTGAGTTTCTCGGAGATGCTCTGCTTGGATGTGTGGTTAGCGTGCTGCTTTACGAAAAATATCCTTCATACACCGAGGGAGACCTCTCAAAGATCAGAAGTCGTGTGGTAAGCGGTGCGAATTTCGCGAAATACGCGGAGATCTTGGGCTTGGGAGAACGGATAAGGCTTGGAAAGGGAGAGGAAAGCACCGGGGGCAGGGAAAGGGAATCAAACAACGCAAATGCTTTTGAGGCACTTATAGGAGCGCTGTATCTTGATGCGGGCTACGAGAAAACCTTCGAGGTGGTGTCCCGACTGTTTCGAGACGCTATTGAGGAAGACGATCTTCCCCGCGACAGCAAGACGGAGCTTCAGGAAGTTTCTCAGAATGTCTTCGGAAAGACGCCGGAATACAGGATTCTGAGCGAAGAAGGTCCTCCGCATGAAAGGACTTTCACAGTGGAGGTCAGGATTCCTTCCGATCTGACGGGTAAGGGCAAGGGCAGAAGCAAAAGGCAGTCCGAGCAGTCCGCGGCGCGCGATGCGCTCAGGAAGCTTGGATATTAGGTCTTAATTCTTTTCTATTCCCAGATCGTTTATTTTTTTTGACAGGGTGTTTCTGTTTATCCCCAGTATTGCCGCTGCCTGTTTCATGTTTCCGTCAGTTTTCGCGAGAATGGTTTCGATTAGTTGTTTTTCAAATTTTCCGATTACCTGCTCGTGAACGTTCTGCAGGGAGAAGTCCGAATTTTGCACCATCATGCGAACAAGTTCTTCGGTTTTCCTCTCCGTTGTTTCCGTTTCTCCGTAGGTAGTTTGCGAATCGATGGCTTCTTTTGTCTCCTCGCCGCTTATTATGCTGTCGGGAGTTAAGACCAGAAGACGTTTTATGGTGTTTTCAAGCTCTCTTACGTTTCCGGGCCAACTGTGGCTGATCAGTAGCCGCTCCGCTTCGGGGGAGAGCACCTTTTTCTCGGTGCCGAATTCAGCGGAGTATTTCTTCAAAAAGTGTTGGAGCAGTTCCTTTATATCCTCTTTTCTTTTTCTGAGAGGGGGCAGATTTATGCTTATGACGTTTAGTCTGTAAAACAGGTCCTCTCTGAAGGATCCTTCCGTGACGGCATCTCTTAGGTTTTTATTCGTGCTTGCGATTATTCTGGGATCAACGGAGACCGGTTTTTCACTGCCGAGCCTGTAGATCTGCTTTTCCTCGATGGCCCTTAGGAGTTTTGACTGCAGGTCGGTTGAAAGTTCCCCTATTTCGTCTATGTGAAGGGTTCCGCCGTCGGCTTCTTCGAATCTTCCCTTCTTTAAGGCGGTGGCGCCGGTGAACGCTCCTTTTTCGTATCCGAACAGTTCGCTTTCGATAAGTTCCTTGGGGATCGCGGATATGTTTACGGATACCAGTCTTTTCTTTCTTCTCGGACTGTTATAATGGATGGCTCTCGCAATAAGTTCTTTTCCGGTACCGCTTTCTCCCGCTATCAGCACGGTGATGTTCTTGGAGGCGGTACGACCGATAAGCTTGTATACGTTCAGCATGTCGGGTGAACTGCCGACTATTTCTTCGAACGAGATATTGTCCTCGGAATCCTGAGACAGTCTTATTTTTCTCCCGGCCTCGTAGTTTTTTATGGCCCGCTCGGCAAAGAGTTTTACCTCTTCGAGGTCAAACGGCTTGGTCAGATAATCATAGGCGCCGAGCTGTATTGAATCTATGGCGTTGCTGACGGTGTTCTGCGCGGTAATGAATATTATGGGCGAGTCGATTTCTCTGTTTCTAAGCTGGTTGAGAACCTCAAACCCGTTCATATCCGGCATGTTTATGTCAAGAAGAATCAGGGAGTACGACTCCTCGCATGCTTTTCGGACGGCGTCCTCTCCGTTTTCGGCGCACTCGATTTCAAAGCCCGATTTTTTAAGAGATGTCTCGAGTATCCACCTGATGTCTTCTTCGTCGTCGGCTATTAGGATGCGGTTTTTCATAATCTGGTTTCTCTAGGTGCCAAGTCGCGATTGCGTTGTCTGTTCCCAGAAGCTGATAATTCTCTAGCTTGCCGGGAGCTGTATCTTGAATTCGGAGCCCATTCCTTCTTCGCTCTCCGCGGTAATTATTCCTCCGTATTTGGCTATTACCTGGCTCGATATGAAAAGACCAAGCCCTGTTCCTTTCTTTTTGCTCGAAAAAAACGGGGTGAATATTTTTTTCAGGTCTTTTTTCTGTATTCCTGTTCCGTCGTCCTTTACTGATATAAGGACCGTGTGTTTATTGCGTATCTTGTAATCCGTTACCCACTTGGTGCTGACTGTTATCTGCCCTTTGTCCTTTATCGAACTCACCGCATTTTGGATAATGTTTATGAACACCTGTTTCAGGGAGTTGTAGTCTCCTGGTATGGGAGGAATGGTAACGTCGAGCTTGTGCTTGAATTTTATGTTTTTATGGAGGTTCGATTCGAGAAATATTATGTCAATCAGAATTTCATTTATATCTACCGACATCAGATGCTGCGTTGATACCGACGACGGTTTCACAAGTCTGTCGACCAAGTCTTTCAGTCTTTCCGTTTCCTTTATTATTATCTTCGAGCACCGGCTTTTCTCCGTTTTTGACAACGAGCCGTTTAGAAGCTGTGCTGCACCCTTTATGCCGCTCAGAGGATTTCTTATCTCGTGCGCAAGCCCTCTTACAAGAGTTTCATAATTTTCTTCCAGGCTGCAGTTTCTGCTGATGATGGACATCATGTTCATTTTTTCAGTGTTTCTTATCTGGATTACAAGTCCGTTCATCCCGCCGTCGCTTCCGTGTATCGGAGATACCGTGCATTCCACGTTGATCGAAGAGTCGCGCGATATGTGGAAAAGCAGATCGTTTTCCTGCACGACTCTTTCTTCCTTTACCGCCCTTGAGCAGAGGCTGGTTATTTCTTCCGGCAGAAAGCTTGATATATGCTTTCCGATGGTTTTTCGCCTTGAGATATTGAGTATGGTCTCAGACGGTTCGTTAACGGAAATTATATTGAGATCCTTGTCAGCTACTATCACTCCCTCGGGAAGCGAATCCAGAAGATCCTTGTAGAACGTCGCATGCTCCTGCGGTTCTATGTCCGTAAGCATTCTTCTCGCCACCGCTGGTTCTCTCATATTTCTTCAATCCTTATGAAAATTGCGTCGGCTACGGATGCCATGGATTTCCTTATCCTATCAAGAGCTTTCCTGAGACTCTTCTCCCCAGACTCGTGGGTCATTATTATGATTGGGACCTCACCGCCGTTTGTTTCCCTTGTCTGCTGAATTATGGACTCTATGCTTATTCCGCACTTCCCGAGAATCGTGGTTATTTTCCCGAGCGTGCCGGGCTTGTCCTCGACCTGGAATCTAAGGTAGTAGCGGCCTAAAAGGCCGTCGGTGCTGACAAGAGACCTGTGTGCGGCGTCTTCCGCGTAAAGCATGGGAGGAGCGGGTTGCGAACCGTTTTGGGCGGTTTTCGCGATTGAAACCAGATCGCCCACAACGGCGCTTGCCGTCGGGAGCATCCCGGCCCCCATTCCATACAGCATTGTAGGACCTACCTTGTCCCCCACGATATGGATTGCGTTAAACGCGTCTTTTACGTCGGCAAGCTGAGTGTTTTTTCTTATGAGTGCCGGATAGACTCCAGCCTGTATGCCCGAGTCGGTCGACTTGGCGATGGCAAGCAGCTTGATCTTGTAGCCGAGCTGCTCGGCGAAGCCTATATCGGTCGAGGAGATGTTTCTTATTCCTTCGACGTATATGTCATCGAATTCTGGAAAGAATCCATAGGCAAGCATTATCAGAATCGAGAGCTTGTGCGCGGCGTCAATGCCGTCTATGTCAAACGAGGGGTCGGCTTCTGCGTATCCCTCGTCTTGAGCGCACCGCAGCATTTCGTCAAACCCCTTTTTCTGCTCCGACATGTTGTGGAGTATGTAGTTGCACGTCCCGTTCATTATTCCGTGTATGGAGAGAATGTTGTTCGCCACGTAACTCTCATGTGTCGCCTTGATTATGGGTATTCCCCCTCCGACGCTTGCTTCAAACGCCACGTGAACCCCGTTTGCGGCCGCTTCCCTGAAAATTTCGCCCCCGTGGTGGGCCAGAAGGGCCTTGTTAGCGGTTACGACGTTTTTCCCGCTCCGTATCGCGGCCAATACCAGTTCGCGCGCCGCCGTGGTTCCGCCGATAAGCTCGATTATTATTGAGATGCTCTCGTCGTCTATGAGCTCGCGCGCATCGGTGGTGAAAAGTCTCCTGGGGATTTTTACCGGGCGTTTTCTCTTTATGTCGATATCGGCTACTTTCTTGATTCTGAGCCTTATCCCGGTTCTTTTCTCTATTATGTCCTTGTTTTCGCTTATCGTTTTATAAACTCCGCAACCTATGGTTCCGGCGCCTATAAGACCTATGTCTACGGAATTCATCCAGAAATCTCCTTATTTCTTAACGCGCAAAAAGAAAATTATACATAATTCGGTTTACAATACAGAGGGACAGCTACCCTGGGGCGGAGGGTTTGACAGCCATGTTTCCTGAAATAGACTAATTACTCCTGTTTTTATTGGGGCCGTAGCTCAGTCCGGGAGAGCGCATGAATCGCACTCATGAGGTCGCGGGTTCAAATCCCGTCGGCTCCACCACCTCTCGAATTTTCTTCGGGTTTGACATGCGCTTGCCTTGAAACTAGATTTATAATCCTGTTTTATGCGGGGCCGTAGCTCAGTTGGGAGAGCGCATGAATGGCATTCATGAGGTCGCGGGTTCGACTCCCGTCGGCTCCACCATCCCTCATACTATGAGCCGGGAATTAGAATATTCCTTCGGAAAAACTATTTTTTTCTCCCCGTTCTGCCACTGAGTTACCAGCATCCGGTGTCCCGTCTGCCGCAGGGTCTCGGGATCGATACGGAAATCTCCGTAAAAAGTCGTGAATTCAGACCGCAGGGCTTCGTGCAGAAGCCTCTGTTCGTCTGTTTCGCCTGTCCTTTCGATGAGTTTCTCGATTATAAGTCCCATGTTGTAGGACTGTGCGGCGGTGTAGTCGGGCGTGTATCCGTAGGCGCGGGCGAACCTGTCTGAAAACTCCTTGGGACTCGGGCCGAAATCCGGGGACAGAGAAAACGTCGGTTCCCACTGGCTTGTCGAGACAAAACCGTCTGCCTCCCGGCCGAGACGTTTTTCAAACTCGTTTACCGCTGCCGCAAGCGTCGCCACTACCCCGAAGTCAAAGTCTGAGTTCCTCCGTATCCACTTGGCGAGATTTATGTCGTCTTCCATCCCCCCGCAGCAGAGCACGCAGGAAGCGTCACGGTTTTTCGTGCGGGAGAGGATGGCGGAGAAGTCTTCTGTGCCGGAGGAAAAATCATAAACGACAGCCACCATTCCCCGTTCCTTCGCGCGAAGGAGTGCCCCTTCGCACACGGTTTCTGAGAACCGGCTTCCCGAGAGGCGCAAAACGCAGATTTCCACAGCTTCGCCATAGCAGTCGTGGATCATGTCCACAACCGCTTGGAAATAAGAGGATGCCCCGGTTATTGCGCTTACCGTCCTGCCCCGGGCGCGAGAAGGAATGTCGTCAAGTGACCCACCGTAATTCCACACTACTCTTTGGGACTCCTCTGCGGTCTCAACGCACGCAAGCGTGAGGCTGCTTGAATACGGCCCCAGCAGTATGTCTACTCTGTCTTTTCCTATGAGGCGGAGGGTGTTCTCCTTTGTTTTCTCGGGGATACTTTCGTCGTCGTAGAAGACGAGTTCCGGAATCAGGGATCTTCCTTCCCGAGTCTCTATTCCGCCCCCAGCGTGCAGTTCCTCGACAAAAAGCTTTATTCCCCGGAGGCTTTCCCTGCCTTGGATCGCGTGGCGTCCTGAGAGCGTTGCGGAAAGGCCGATCTTAAAGGAGTCCATTTCGAATCAGAGCAGGATTTTTACCGCCTCTTCGATTCTGTTTAAGCCCTCTTCTATGTTCTCCATGGATGTCGCGTAGGATATCCTGAGGTAGTTCTCCTTTCCGAAGGCTATGCCAGGAACGACGGCCACTTTCGCTTCTTCGAGCAGGAATTCGGTGAACGAAACGGATCCGTCGATTTTCTTGTCTCCGTATACTTTCCCAACGAAACCGCTTATGCTCGGGAACACGTAGAACGCTCCCATGGGGTCAAAGCAAGTAAATCCCGGGATTTCGTTCAGCCTTTTCACTATGAAGTTCTTTCTTCTCTCAAATTCCCTTGCTCTTTTGCCAAGCAATTCCTGCGGTCCTTTAAGTGCCTCGAGGGTGGCCATCTGCGAAATTGAAGAGGGGTTTGAAGTTGACTGGCCTTGGAGTTTCGCCATCGCGCTTATTACTCTTTTGTCTCCGGCAGCGTATCCTATGCGCCATCCGGTCATCGAGTAGGATTTGGATACTCCGTTTACGAGTATAGTGGATTTCTTGGCCTTGTCGCTGAGAGAGCAGACGGATACATGTTCAGTATCTGTGTAGATTATTTTTTCGTATATTTCATCTGAAATTATGATCAGGTCGGCGTCGAGGGCGACTTTTACTATCTCCTCAAGTTCCGCGCGAGAATAAGTGGTTCCCGTTGGGTTCGAAGGATAGTTAAGAATAAAGGCCCGCGTCCTTTCGTTTATCTCCGCCTGAAGCTGCTCCGGGGTGATTTTGAAAAGCCCGCGCTCGTCTGTGTCTATGATCACCGGAGTCGCGCCCGTCAGTGCCACTTGGTCGGGATAGGAAACCCAGTAGGGGGCCGGGATTATGACCTCGTCTCCAGGTTCGAAAAGTGCCTGGGTGATATTGTATATCGAGTGCTTTGCCCCGCAGGAAACCAGTATTTCGTCCCTTGAGTACTCAAGGCTGTGATCTTTTTTCAAAGACGCGGCTATCGCGTCTTTGAGCTCATCGATTCCACCCACGGCGGTGTACTTCGTAAAACCGCTTTTAATCGCGGTCACGCCTTCTTTTTTCACGTTCTCGGGAGTGTCGAAGTCGGGTTCCCCCGCTCCGAACCCTATGATGTCGACTCCCTGGGCGCGAAGCGACTTGGCTTTTGCCGTTATGGTCAGAGTAGCGGAAGGCTTAAGGTTGTTTACCCTTTCAGAAAGTCTCACTCTATCCTTTCCTCCGTCTCCCGGCCGGGCGAAGTTTTTCAATCAGTTTTTTCTCAACCACTGCCGGCACAAAACCCTTTGCGGAACCTCCCAGGGAAATGATTTCCTTTATGAGAGAGGAGCTTATGTGGGAGAACTCGCTTTCGGTCACCATAAACAGTGTTTCCACCTCTTCGTTCATAAGCTTGTTCGCGGTGGCCATCTGAAGTTCATATTCAAAGTCCGAGTGGCACCTCATTCCGCGCAATATGGTGTTTGTTTCCTTTGCTCTTATATAGTCGGCCAGCAGTCCCTCGAAGCTCTCCACCTCGACGTTGGGGAAATCCTTGGTCACCTCGGCGATCAGAGATACCCTTTCTTCGGTTGAGAGCGTCGTTTTCTTCGAAGTATTGTGTCCGACCGAGATTATTATTTTCTCGAATATTCCCGCCGCCCGGGTGATTATGTTAAGGTGCCCGTTTGTGAAAGGGTCAAAGGAACCCGGGTAGATTACAGTTTTGCCGTTCAATCTAGCCTCCTTAGAAAACTTACGGAGGTGCCTCCGTATTTTCTGGTTCTCATGTTAAACCCTTCAGAATTAATAACGTTTCCCGACGGATATTCAATAACCATCACTCCTTTCTCTCCGACAACGCTTCGTATATCGCGGGCAAGCTCATGCGGTCCCGTCTTTTCGTAAAACTCATAAGGGGGATCGACGAAAACAAGATCAAACCCCCAATTTTCCGCACTTAACATACTCAATGCTTTTCTGAAATCAAAATTCAGTATTCTCGATCGTTCTGTGTATCCCAAGGAACGCAGATTCTGGGCGATTATTTTCGCTGTGGCGGGGTTTTTCTCAACGAAGGCGCAAAATGCGGCTCCCAGGCTCAGGGCCTCGATTCCCAGATTCCCCGAGCCTGAGAACAGGTCAAGCACCCTTGTTCCCGCCACTTCGGGACCCAGTATGTCGAAAATGGATTTTTTTATCCTGGATGCCGTGGGTCTAAGCGATCTGCCTCTTGGAACCTTCAGTTTTTTACCCTTGGATTGTCCTGTAAGTATGCGCATATCGATTATTCCAACTCTTTTTGCAAGACCGGATTTGCTCCGCGTTCTGCTATGGAATTCGTGGATTTATTCATGTAAAATATCATTCTAACCGGTTTATTTCACAACCATTCTTTTTCTTTTCTCCGGAGGGTTTTTTCAGGAATGGACACTTCATCCAGAGTGCAGACTGTAAACATTGAAGATGAGATGAAGGAGTCCTATCTCAGCTACTCAATGAGCGTGATAGTCGGAAGGGCTCTTCCCGACGTCCGCGACGGACTCAAGCCCGTTCACAGGAGAATTCTCTACGGAATGAACGAGGTTGGAAACGTTTGGAATCGTCCCTACAAGAAATCCGCCAGAGTGGTGGGGGATGTCATGGGTAAATACCATCCTCACGGAGACTCGGCGATCTACGATTCCCTTGTCAGAATGGCACAGGATTTTTCAATGAGAATTCCACTTGTCGACGGGCAGGGCAACTTCGGTTCCGTTGACGGGGACAGTCCGGCGGCCATGCGCTACACCGAAGTCAGGCTTTCAAGAATCTCTTCTGAGATGCTTGAGGATCTGGATAAGGAAACAGTTGAGTTTTACCCGAACTACGACGGGGGAGAACTCGAGCCGAGTGTCCTGCCAACCAAGGTGCCGAACCTTCTTTTAAACGGTTCTTCGGGAATCGCGGTAGGCATGTCGACCAATATACCTCCTCACAACCTCGGGGAGCTTTTAGATGCCGTGGTAGCCCAGATACGCAATCCCGCCATCACAGTCGGGAAGCTGCTTGAGATCATGCCGGGGCCGGATTTCCCGACGGGGGGTTTCGTGAGCGGTCGGGATGATATACGCACTGCCTACGCCACCGGTCGCGGAATAGTAAGGATGAGGGCAAAGGTACGCATAGAGAAGCAGAAAAAGGGAAGCAGGGAGGTGATAATCGTCACCGAGCTTCCCTATCAGGTTAACAAGGCGCGGCTGGCCCAAAAAATTGCGGAGCTTGTGAGGGAGGAAAAGATAAAGGGCATCTCCGACATAAGGGATGAATCCGACAGGGAGGGAATAAGGCTTGTTATCGACGTGAAAAGCGGAGAACATGCCCAGGTGGTTTTAAACCAGCTCTACAAGCATACGCAGATGTACACCTCTTTCGGCATCATAATGCTCGCGCTTGTGAGGAACCAGCCGAAGGTTCTTAGCCTAAAGGAACTCCTAGCCCACTTCATAGAGCACAGAAAGGAAGTAATTACCCGCAGAACCCAGTACGAGCTTAGAAAGGCCGAGGAGCGACTTCACATCCTTGAGGGATTCAAGATCGCTCTTGATAACCTCGATGAAATCGTGGAACTCATAAAAGGTTCCGAGAGCCCGGCGGCCGCGAAAGCTGGTCTTGTGCGGACGTTTGCGCTTTCTGAGCGCCAGGCCCAGGCCATCCTGGAGATGCGTCTTCAAAGACTCACGGCGCTTGAGAGGGACAAGATACTTGAGGAAAGACGTGAGCTTATAGCAACCGTGGCGAAGCTCAGGGAGATACTCGGGAGCGAAAAGCTGATACTCGATCTCGCGGTGGAGGAACTCACAGAGCTCAGGGAGAAATTCGGGGATAAGAGGAGAACCGAGATTGTCGAGGATGTGGGAGAGATATCCATCGAGGACCTCATAACAGACGAGGAGATGGTGGTTACCACCACCTACGGGGGGTACATAAAGAGCATACCGCTTAGCGTTTACCGAAATCAGAGGAGAGGTGGCAGGGGAAGAACCGGAATGAGTACAAGGGATACCGATTTCGTTAACGACCTGTTCACCGCATCAAGACACAACAGCATTCTGTTTTTCTCAAACTTCGGAAGATGCTACTGGCTCAAGGTCTATCAGATTCCAGAGGCCACTCCCGCGGCGCGGGGAAGGGCTATGGTGAACCTGCTTAATCTCGACAAGGGGGAGAAGGTGGCGGCCGTGCTGCCCGTTAAGGACTTCTCAGAGGATGTCTCCATAGTCATGGCGACTCGGAATGGAATCGTTAAGAAAACAAATCTTCAGGCGTATTCCCGCCCGCGTGTAGGGGGAATAATCGCCCTTAACATACTCGAGGGAGATGAGCTTGTGGGGGCGGCACTTGCGTCTGAGGAGGACGAGGTACTTCTCACTTCAAGGAACGGCCAGGCGATCAGGTTCAAGGGTACTGATGTAAGGAACATGGGCAGGGTGTCAATCGGTGTTAAGGGCATAAATCTCAGAGAAGGGGATGAGGTAGTGAGTCTTGAGGTCATAAGGAACCAGAACGCGCAGATACTCACGGTGACCGAGATGGGTTACGGAAAACGCACCAGCATCTCTGAGTACAGGCTTACGAAAAGGGGAGGGATTGGAGTAAAGACCGTCAACATAACCGAGAAGAACGGAAGGGTGGTTGGAGCGTTTCAGGTGGATGACGAAACGGAAATTATGATTATAAGTGACCAGGCGGGGAAACTGATAAGAACGAACGTTTCCGAGATACGTAACACGGGGCGTAGCACTCAGGGGGTAAGGGTCATAAACCTTGAACCTGACGAACTCGTGGCCGCGGTAGCGAGGGTCGCAGAGGGGGACTGATGATAAAGGAGATTGAAAACGTGCTCTCCGGTTTTCCGGGCTATAACTGCTTTGCCTGCGGTCCTCACAACGAGCATGGCCTCCGCCTTAAGTTTTTTCATGATCAGGAGACCGGTGAGGTGTTCACCACCTTCCGGCCCGAGGAGCATTTCTGCGGCTGGCCGGGGATAGTGCACGGGGGAGTGCAGTGCGCCCTTGTCGACGAGGTTTCTTTCTGGGCCATGTTCAATGAGACCCGCAAGATCGCCCTTACGGCGAAGATAGACATGGTTTACATGAAGAAGGTTCCAAGCGGCAGGACTCTCGACGTGAGAGCGAAGATAAGGGAAATCAGGGGAAGACGGGTCGAGGTGGATTCGGTCATAAGGGATGAGGACGGAACGGAGCTCGCGAGCGCCGCCGTCACCTACGTGTTTCCCCGGAAGAAGGCCCTGAGCGAGATACTGGGGCCTGAACGCATGAGCGAAGAATTTTTACAGTATGTGAGGGATTAGATGATAAAGCTTTATGAACATCCGCTTTCCGGTAACGCCTACAAAGCGAAGCTTCTTCTGCACCAGCTTTCGGTCGAATACGAGGGAGTAACGGTGGATATATTCGCTGGGGAACATAAAAAGGAGGAATTCTCCGCTCTTAATCCCAACTGCAAGATCCCGGTTCTTTCGGATGGGGATTTCGTCATGTGGGAATCGAACGCGATACTCTTCTATCTGGCAAACAAGTTCTCTCCGAATCCTTACCTGTCCGACGATCCGGAGATCTACGGCCTTATAGCGCAATGGACTTTTTTCGGAAAGACGACAGTGGATCCGAACCTTGCGCTTGCGAGGTATTTCGCGAAGTTCCTTCCTCCCGACCAAGTACCCCCCGGGGCGACGGAGAAGCTTCATGTGCAGGGAAACGTAGCACTTGCGATCCTTGAAGACCATCTTTCCCGAACCGAGTTTCTCTGCGGGGATTACTCAATAGCCGACATCGCGTGTTATCCCTACACGATGCTTTGCGAGGAAGGGGGCTTTGACTTGGGGATCTATCCGTCGGTCAGGAGATGGTGCGGAAGCGTCGAGGGAACTCCCAACTTCATTGCTTTTGCCGGCTAGCGCCGGGCGTATTTTATGGAAAAGGAAGCCGAGCTTTTTTTGGAACTGCTGGAGAAGACCCAAGGAGGGGTTGCATTCACCGGAGCCGGAATAAGCACCGAATCCGGAATACCCGACTACCGTTCTCCGGGAACGGGTATGTGGGAGAAAATGGATCAGTCGGTGGTATCGCTTTCCGGGTTTTTGAGAAATCCCGAGAATTACTATTCGTACGCCATGGAGTCCTATCCTGTGAGGGCGGCCGCCGAACCCAACGCGGGCCATTACGCACTGGCGCGTCTTGAGGAAAGGGGCTGGCTCAGGGGGGTTATAACGCAGAACGTGGACGGTCTCCACACAAAGGCGGGTTCTGAGAACGTGTTTGAGCTCCACGGTTCCGTAAGGCGCGTTGTTTGTCTCCAGTGCCGGGAGTACTATCCGATGGCTGACACGATGAGCAGGGTTGCCGGAGGGGAGAACCCTCCTCTCTGTCTGCAGTGCGGAGGAATTTTGAAGCCCGATGCCGTTTTTTTCGGAGAGGCCCTTCCCGAAGAACCGTGGGAAAAATCGATTGATCTCGTCTCAGACTCCGAGGTGCTCATCGTCATGGGTTCTTCCCTTCTGGTTGCCCCGGCAAGCGGGCTTCCCCGTCTGGCTCTTTCCAAGGGGGCCGCGCTTGTGATCATAAACCTGATGGAGACTCCTTTTGACGACGAGGCTGATATGGTGATCCGTCGGAGAATCGGCGAGTTTTTCGAAGAAACCGGAATATGAACGGAACAGTGTTGTAGTGCCCGACACATAGCTTACACTTGATACTGGAGACATAGCTTACACAATTACGCGCATTTGAGGAGAAACTCAGATGCCTTGGAAAGAGTGTAATGCTATGGATGAACGTCTTAAATTTGTTGCTCGACTCCTGGATGGAGAAAAAATGGCTGTACTATGTCGTGAATTTGGTATCTCGCGACCGACCGGCTATAAAATCTACAACCGCTATAAGCACCATGGGTTAGAAGGCCTGAAAGAGCGTAGCCGTCGACCTTACCGCCACGCCAATCAGCTGCCCTTCCAGATTGAACGCACTATCTTGCGTATCAAACAGGAATATCCCTCTTGGGGTGCGCCCAAAATCAGGGAGAAGCTCTTGCGCGAATACCCCATGATTAAGCCCCCAGCCAAAAGCACGGTACATGCTGTTCTGGACCGTCATGGCTTGGTGAAGCGACGAACGCGTCGGCGTTACAAGGCGGAAGGTACGCCCCTGAGCGACGCCCATTCACCCAATGGACTTTGGTGTGCTGACTACAAGGGGGAGTTTAAGTTGGGCAATCGCAAGTACTGTTATCCCCTGACCATCACTGACTACAGCTCGCGCTTTCTGCTGGCCTGTGAAGGCCTTGAATCCACTCGTTCATCCTTTGCTTTTACCGTCTTTGAGCGGGTCTTCAAGGAATACGGACTGCCAACAGCCATCCGGACCGATAACGGCATTCCCTTCTCTTCCCCAAATGCCCTGTTCGGCTTGAGCAAGCTCTCGATCTGGTGGTTGCGACTGGGTATTAATATCGAACGTATCAAGCCCGGCAGCCCGCAACAAAATGGGCGCCATGAGCGTATGCATCGTATCTTGAAAAAGGAAGCTACCCGACCGGCTTCTTTCAACTTCTTACAACAGCAGGGTCGATTTGATGACTTTATCGAGGTTTACAATAATGCGCGCCCACACCAGGCATTGAATATGAAGTACCCCGGTGAAGTGTATACACCTTCTGCCAGAATCTACCGGCCACCGGATGAACCCGACTACCCTTACCATGATAGAACCGTCCGCATTACCCAATGTGGTAGAATCTGTATCGGCAAACGAAAAATTAATCTCTCTACTGTCTTTGCGGGTCAAATAGTAGGGATCCGTGAGGTGGCTGATAATATATGGCTGGTCAGCTTCCTTGATTATGACCTGGGATTTTTTGATGAGGAGGAAGGCCGGGTAGAACCGGCCACGAATCCTTTTTTACTAAAAGTGTAAACGATGTCTCCGGTATAAACTGTTAACGATGTGTCCGGTACATACCTGTGGGGATTGGAGCGGGAAACGGGATTCGAACCCGCGACCTTCTCCTTGGCAAGGAGACGCTCTAGCCAACTGAGCTATTCCCGCAACGAAAGCGAACTGAAAACATATCAAGAGCCACCTTTATTGTCAAATAGGATGGATTTTGGTATTTGGGTACAATAGAACCGCCATGAGCGAGCAGGAGAGAAGAAATCTCATTGAGAAGGTAAAGACCGCCGTCGTAAAGATAGGAAGCAGCGTGCTTACCCACAACGACGGGTCTCTTGACGAATCCGTTTTTAAGGAAATAGCAAAGCAGGTCTTTAACCTTAAGCAGAGGGGAGTGAGGACAATCATAGTTTCTTCGGGAGCCATAGCGTCGGGGATGAAGAAACTGGGTCTTTCGAACAAACCCGTAGAGATAGACGTAAAGCAGGCGATCTCCGCCTGCGGTCAGACCGAACTTATCAGAAGTTACGAAGAGGCTTTTTCCGAGTTCGGGCTTAATGTCGCGCAGATTCTGCTTACCCGTGACGGGTTCTCCGACAGGAAAAGATTTCTTAACTCTAGAAAGACCATCCGGCGGCTGCTTGAGATGGAGATAATTCCCGTCATAAACGAAAATGACACGGTTGCTTTCGAGGAAATCATGTTCGGCGATAACGACAACCTTGCGGCGCTTGTGATTTCTCTTACGGAGGCGGATCTTCTTGTGCTGCTGAGCAACGTGGAAGGTTTCTTCGACAAGGATCCGGCGAAAGACGAAAACGCGAAACTGCTTTCCACAATCGCGGAGATAGATTCCAGAATAGAGTCCTTTGCCGGAGACACTTTCGGCAAGACCACTTCCGGGGGAATGAGAACCAAGATTCAGGCTGCAAGATCCGCCGCCGCCTTCGGGGTGCCAACCATAATTGCGAACGGGAAAAGAAAAGATTCTCTTCTTAGTATTTTTAACGCCCAAGAGTACGGAACCGTGATACTTCCGACAAGGGAAAGACTCACGGGGAAAAAACACTGGATTGCCTATACGCTTAAGCCTCAAGGGAAACTTATACTGGACGATGGTGCGGCCGAGGCTATTACCAAAAAAGGCAGAAGTCTTCTTCCCTCGGGCATAAAGGAAGTTCAGGGGGAGTTCGAGATAGGAGAGCTTGTGAGTTGCTTTGATTCCTCTGAGGTTGAGATATCAAGAGGGCTTTGTTCCTACGGTTCTTCAGAGGTGAGAAAGATTCTCGGAAAGAAATCATCTGAAATAGAGGACGCGCTCGGGTACAGATACAGCGACGAGATAATCCATCGAAACGAGATGGTGATACTTTCCAAATGAGTGAGACTCGTGGATTTAACCGGTTCTCAAGGGGGCTTGCGGTTTTTGTTTTCCTTCTGTTGGCTTTGTCTGCCTGGTTTTATTTCCTAGACGGTTTTTCAACTGAGACAAAAATTGTCGAGATACCGCAAGGCCTTGGCCTGTCCGCTATATCTGAGAAACTTGAGGGAGAGGGAGTGATAAGAAAAGCGGAGATTCTTTTCCTGTCGGCTTTTCTTAGCGGAACCCAGCGGAAGCTTAAGCACGGTGAGTACGTGTTTTCGGCCGGCGAGGCGCCTTATACTGTTCATAGAAAGCTGCGTCGCGGCGAAGTGTCCTTAAGGAAAGTTACTTTTCCCGAAGGGTTTACTCTTGTGCAGATGGCCGGGATTCTCGATGCCTCGCAGATAGTTCCCCGGGAAGAGTTCCTCGCGCTTGCGGAAAACGGTGAGTATTCCACGAAAAAACTTGGTGTGGACGTTTCTAGTCTAGAGGGGTTTCTTTTTCCCGATACTTATTTCTTCGCGCGTGACTGCTCCGCGGAGAAGGTAATTGAAACAATGCTCGACAGGTTTCGGGAAGCCTATGCAACGCTTGATATCGCGAATCCGCAACCCGGTATAAAGGAGGTTGTGACCATCGCCTCACTAATAGAGAAAGAAACGGCTTTTCCCCCGGAGAGGCCTCTTGTATCCGCCGTAATACGCAACCGGCTTCGCAAAGGGATGAAGCTTGAGTTCGATCCGACGGTGATTTACGCTCTTGGCGAGAAGTTCGACGGCAATATCAGAAAAAAAGATCTGAGTTT
The DNA here is from genome assembly GCA_965207685.1 of Thermodesulfobacteriota bacterium. Classification (GTDB taxonomy): domain Bacteria; phylum Desulfobacterota_D; class UBA1144; order Nemesobacterales; family Nemesobacteraceae; genus Nemesobacter. The sequence goes on from OZ242294.1 coordinate 1,780,488, forward strand.
TCCTTCTCCCTATAATACCTACGTGGTTTCGGGACTTCCTCCGGGTCCGATAGCGGCTCCCGGTCTTGATTCAATCCGCGCGGCACTCGAGCCGGCGGACGTGAACTATCTTTACTTCGTTTCAAATGGAGACGGGGTACATGTTTTCTCAAGCACGTACGGGGATCACGTAAATGCTGTGAAGAGGCTTCTAAAGAAGGAAAAACAGTAACTTTATGCGCCCAGAGCGCCTTTGACCGGGCGCGCTAGAGCTCTCCTCTGAACGCTTTTGCGAAGCCGTCATGCTGCGATTTGGCAATCTTCTCCTGTTCGGCCTGCAGATAAGCTCGGTCCTTTCTCTCTATACGTATTATGTCGTCCCGGCCCTTGGATGCCATGAACTGTGTTCCTACCGTTTCTTTTGAAATTATTTCGAGTATTGCCGGGTAGTTCTTCGATCCGATGAATATGGAATGTATGCAGACGCCTATACTCTTTGCGCGCTCTCTCTGGGCTTCGACATTGGGATCTCCTGAAGTTGGAATCCCGTCGGTTATAAAGAGTATGTGTTTGTTTCTAAGCCCTCTGCCTCGGAACTCCTTTAGGGCCTCTCCCAGCGCCTCTTCGTAATTTGTGTTCCCGGAGCAGTCAGTGCTCTCCGCCAGCCTTTCTATCCACCTGTAGTCCCTGGTGAAAAAGCGGGAGTTTTTCGTGTGTTTTCTTGAGCGGTGGTTAAATTCCAGATAGCCGATTCTCATTCTCTTTTTTCTCGCAAGCTCTATTACTCCCTTCACGACGGATGAAGACCATTCGCTGTACACTCCCATCATCGAAGTGCTTACGTCCCTGAGAATTGCTATTTCCCCTCCGAGCGTTTCCTTTTCGCGAAGGTGAACTCTAGGCAGCTTGGGGGAAGTGTGCTCGGACCATATGAATGCCTCGACGGGGTCTATATCCTCGATCTCGTCAAAAGAGGACATGCGCTTCCATTTTCTTGGAGATCCTCCCGGGTGGGAAGTCTTTTTTGCCATGCTTTTATGAAAGTTGCCCTCGAGCACTCTCATGATGCGTTTTATGTTCTCGGCGGTTTCCGTATTTCCCCTTCCCGGTATTACCGTTTCATCGTCTTCTCCGGCCTTGGATGACTTGCTGCTCATGTATGCGCGCGCGGATTTGTCCTCCCTCTCCGTGTTCCCGCTGTCCTGTGGATTTCCGGTGGGGTCGCTCGGCACGTCCTGGCCTTCCGGAGGAGCCATTTCGCTCTGGTTGTTATCGAGGTTCTGCTTAAGGTCCTTGAGCGCGTCAAAGAAGGTTTTCTGGGCCTCGGCAAGCGGATTCTCGGTTTCCTTGTCCGCTTCCTCGTCGGGAATTTCCCCCTTGGGCTCCTGAGAGAAATCCTGATCGAATTCCGAATCAGGCATCTGATCCGGATCCGGGGTCAGCTTGTCATCTGGCTTTTTTTTTTATCCTGAACGATATTCCGAAGAATATTGTCCATCTGTTCGTAGACGTCGGGGGGAACCCGGAAAGCAGTCATATACCTTAAAACGTCAAGGTCCTCTCTTGAACACACCTCTCTTTCGTTTAGAAGTGCGTGGGAGCGGATAAGTTTGAGCGCTTTTACGAAAAAAGTCCTGTCGGTAATAAGGGAGTTGGTTTCGTTAAGCCCGAAGTCCTCGATCATTATGGCTGCGAAATTCGCAAGACCTTCCTGCACTTCGGGTGGAATCGGAATCTTTTCAAGTGTCTTGTAGCTTTTGTCGAAGAGTTTCTTGCTTACCCTTTTCGGTATTTTCTCTTCAAAGGGCTTTTCGGCATAAAGCTCGATAACCTTTTTGGCCTCGTCCCATTTTCTTCCATAGGAGATTCCCAGGGCCTTCACCTGAAGAATGAAACGGTCAAGGTTGGCCGGATCAAGGGGCTCGTTGTAGTACTCGTCAGCCGTCGGATTGCTCGTCGCTATAGCGGTCAGGAGGGGAATGGGTTCGCTGAAGAATTTCCTTTCGTTAAGTATTCGAAGAAGTATGTTGAGCGATTCCCCGGGCGCACGGGATATGTCGTCTAAAAGGCAGATCTCAGATGTGAGTATTCCGCCCTTTACGATATCCTGCTTTATCCTCTCTCCGAGTTCAGTGTCTTCCTTCACTATTGTCAGGTCTCCGACGAGTTCTGAGAGCCTGGTGTCTCTGTGGAGTTGGTAGAAAAAGAAGTTAAGCTGGGCTGCTTTGGAAACGATTTCCGAAAGCATGGTCTTTGCCGTACCTGGAGGACCTTCGATATAAATGTGTTCTCTTGAGATTATTCCGAGAAGAAGAGCAGTTTTTACCTCGTCGTGTCCGACGACATGCTTATCCATTTCTTCCCTAAGGGACGCAAAAGGGCTAGCAGGGTTCATTCATCCACTCCTGAAAAAGGCAATGAGCGTTATTATTACATAAAGGGATATTTTTTTCAATTTGTTTCGACGTGCCCAGAGACCGGAGGTTTTGACGGGGCTGGCGTGGGAAAAGCTGCAGGAACGTTCTCACCTGTGGCTTCGGGCGGCGGTTCTTTCCTAAATGCCGCACAAGTCATTAAGGGAGCAATCACCTTCTAGGGTAAAACCGAGAGGCTTTTTAGAACAAATGGCTGAGGGCCGATCAGAAGTATAAAACCGCTTTTACTGAAAAACCGGTTTCGCTTCCGTCAAGCGATATGGGAACCTTGACTTCTGATTCCGAAAAAGTTTCCCGATCTTCTTTTACGTATTGCGTGTGGCGTACTTCGCCCCGGATTCCTATCTTGTCCCCGATCATCTTCTCAAGGCCCCCTCCCACTGTCCACGCGTAAAAAGTTTCGTCGTAGGAATCGGTGCCTGAAATAAACTCTTCAGGACTGGTGCAAATCGCGTCGCCGGTTGGGCAGCCGTTGTAATCAACATTTAACTCCGCATCCACGCGCCGCGCGCCGCCAAGAGCGTAGAAGCCGGCGCCCGGGCCCAGAAGCGAAATCAGAAACGGGGGGCTTGCGCCGAACATCAACGTCACTCCATAGCTGTTTTTTCTCTCAACGCTCCACTCGTCCGGCCAGGCTTCTCCGTACTGGTTTCGGCCCTCGGACTCCCCGTCTCCAGGAAGCATTCCGCTTGCCGTGCCGCCGTGGAACTGTCCGTCAATCTCGACGCCTAAATAGAAGGTGTCGCTTGGATCCAGATTGAGGCGGTAGCCGACAAGAAGCCCGCCGCTAAAACCCGTTTTGTCAGCCGAATCACTGGTGTGGTGAATGTGTCCGCTCTCCAGAAAACTGGCCGGCACATCAGTATTGTCAACGGTTTTTGCGTGTTCTATGCTTACGCGTTCAATCCCGGTCGAAGCGCCGACGTAGAAATTGCCGCTTTGTGCAACCGCATTTCCGGAAATGCCGAAAATCATCGCTGCCGCAATCATTAAACCAGTACCCTTCATAAAAGCTTAGAACAAGCGAAAAAAAATTAAAAATCGAGTTTACTTAAATTCACGGGTTGCTTGACCGAGAGCTGCCTAATTATACCCTGCGCCATAGAGCGCCTTTTTTGGACACGCGCCTCGGTCAAGCGCCGTGATAAATGCCCAGCAGGAAGTTTGCGCCTCTGAGCGCCAGTACTGGTTCTGACAAGCATCACGGCAAACCCGAATCTTATATGGAGGTATTAGTTTACATGAAAAATCTCAAATCTTTATTCTTTGCAGGTGTCGACTGGGGCAAGAACTCCCACCAGGTCTGCGTCATTGACAATGAAGGTTCTGTTGTCGGAGAAAAAAGCTTCAGACATACGGGAACCGGTCTTTTTGAGATGACCCGGTGGATACACGAGGTCTCAGGCTCTGATTCCTGTGATATATCCGCGGCCATTGAAGTGAACCACGGCCCCGTGGTGGAAAGTCTTTGCGAACAGGGATTTATGGTTTATTCCATAAATCCCAAGCAGCTTGACCGTTTCAGGGACAGATTCTGCGTCTCTGGAGCCAAGGATGACAGAAAAGACGCCCTGGTTTTGGCCTCGGCGCTCCGCACGGACCGCAGACACTTCCGCCACGTTGAACCGCAGAATCCAGACGTCATAGTTCTGCGCGAACTCACCAGGACGAGAGAAGAACTCGTGAGAGAGCGCACGCGTCTTGTAAACCGTCTCCGCGTACTGTTGTGGAGGTATTACCCCCAGTTCGAGGAACTTCTCGGCAGTACGGTAAGGCCATGGCACCTTGAACTGTGGGAGCTTATGCCCTGTCCTCGCGCGGCAAAGGGGAAAAGAGCCTCAACGGTACAGAAGATTCTCAAGCGCAACAGGGTGAGGCGTATTGACGCCGAGGGAGCGCTCAAGATACTGCGGGCCGGGGAAATAAACGTGAGCGACGCAACCGTGCGCAGTTGCGTCTTCCATATAAAATCGGTTGTCGAACGACTGAAGGTGGCGGACCGTCAGCTCGGGGAAATCAAAGACTCTATAGACAAGATTATAGTGACCATTAACGAAAAACTTAAGGCACAAGGGGTCGGACCGACCGATATTGAGATACTTTGCTCCATCCCGGGAGTGGGAACCGTGGTGCTCGCTACGCTTATTGCCGAGGCATGGAGTCTTGTGCGCCGTCGGGACTTCGAGGCGATCCGATGTCTCGGAGGCACAGCTCCGGTGACGAGACAGTCGGGCAGGACAAAGCTGGTCGTCAAACGAAGGGCTGTGTGCAAAAGTCTCTCAGCCGCGTTTCATGTTCTGGGCGGGATAGCCGTAATCAATGATCCGGCAAGCAGGGCAAAGTACGAAGAGCTTCGGGGAAGGGGTCATGGTTACTGCAGATCCGTTCGTACTGTGTGCGACCGTCTTTTGTTCGTCGCCTGCGTCATCCTGGAAAAAGGAGAACTGTTTGACAAGGAGTTCAGAAAACCTCTTCCGGACGCCGCGTAGAGGGAAATGTTAAAGAGAAAAAACCAGGGAGAAATCTTAAAAAAAAGAAATTCGCTATATACATAAAATTTAAGCTTGAAAAAAACAGGAAGTCCAAAAACCTGTCTTCTGATTCTTAAGCGTTGTGTTCATGGTCTTCCCTCCCGATAAGCTTTTGTTCCGAGGTTAAATTCGTATGGAGTGCAGAGCCTGAAGCCCTTCTCTCTTAATATTTATAGCTTGAAGAATGCTTGTTGTAAAATGAGGCGGTTGAGGGCCTTGGGTGATGATCCGTACTGAGGTCTGTGAGCGGGAACTCCGCTTGTGGGAAAAGCGGATATTACGGTTATAATCTGCCTGCGAAGGCAGCTCTTTGTCCTCTTGCAGGCTCTTTATCTCCGGGGCAGGACTTATGGACGCGGAAAAGATATTTTACGGAATAGATCAAGCAAAAAAGAGAAGGTACCCGCGCAGGTTTATACTGATAGCGGTTGTTTTCGTACTTGGTCTCGGGGCTTTTAAACTTGGGTTCTATCCAGAGCAGTGGTTCTGGGAAAGCGATGATATTTCCCGGAAACTGATCGTGAGGAACACAGAGTCCCGGTGGATAACTACCAAGAAAGGATATCTTTTTTTCGTTCGCGGGGAGATCATGAACGAAAGCGATGTTCCCGTAAGCTATATAAAGCTCAGGAGCAGTTTTCAGGTGTCGGGGCGGACCGTTTACGTTCAGGACTTTTATTCGGGCAACACCCTTTCGATGCGGGACCTTAGAAACGCCGACACGGACCATCCTCTTCAGAAACTGAGCAGAAAAAACGGAGATGACCTCTCGGCGGTTACCGGGACTGAGGCCTCGGCCAATTTCAACATAAAGCCCGGCAATACTGTTTTCTTCAATACTTTCTACCTTTCCGTGAGCAAGATACTTGGCCTTAAGTACCAGATCGAAATTACGGATTTCGAAGTGGTGTCCGAGGGCTAGGGAAGTCGGTTGGGGTTTAGGTTTTGGTAGGGAGTGGAATGGTTTAAATTGCTTTATTAAGCCGTTTTTAGTAAACTATAGCCCCTTTATAGAAATAATCCGGCGGGTAAGCGATGAAGTCTACACGAATAAAAATAAGCATAAGTCAGGACGGTTCTCTATCCAAAGAATCCGTCGAGACCGTTGATTTCGAGTTTCCACTCATCCCGAGAAAGCTTTTGAAATCCATGGGATTCGAAAAAGTTGATGACACGACTTACGTGGGTATAGTGTCAGTTTTTCTTAACCTTCTGGATAAGGAGCAGGAGATAGAGATTGAACTAGGGGTTGAAGCTTCCGACGCGAGAAAGAAAATCCTGGATCTTTTCGCCAAGGGTTTTCAAAGCATGAGCGGGCGCGAGGCCCCTGACGCTGGAAGAAAGCCAAAACCCGCCCCGAAAACAAAAAAACCGAGGGCAAGGAAGGTTTCCGCCGCGAAGAAGGCCGGCTAGCTGCTATGCAGGATTTTGTTTTTGAAGAAGCGCTTACCTTTGACGACGTAATACTATCTCCGTGCTATTCCGAAGTTCTTCCGAGCGAAGTTGATGTCTCGGTAAGGCTTACCCGGCGCATAAACCTTAATATTCCCATACTGAGCGCAGCCATGGATACCGTAACGGAATTCCGCACGTCAATCGCCATGGCGCAGGAAGGCGGTATAGGAATAATCCACAGAAACCTCTCCATCCCGGCACAGGCAGGCGAAGTCGAGAGGGTAAAGAAGTACGAAAGCGGAATGATAGTTAACCCCCTGACCGTACGTCCCGGGACCCGGGTCAACGAAGCCCTTGAGATAATGGTTGAAAACGACATCTCGGGTCTTCCCGTCGTAAAGCCTAACAACACCCTTCACGGAATAATCACCAACAGGGATATAAGATTCGAAAAGAACATGGATCTTAAGATCGACAAGGTCATGACTCCAAGAAAAGAGCTTGTTACCGTTAAGGAAGGCACCACTCTTCTTGAAGCCAAGGAGCTTCTTCACAAGTTCAAGATAGAGAAACTCCCGGTTGTTGATGACAGCTTCAAGCTTCGCGGCCTTATAACGATGAAGGATATAGAGAAAATAGAGAAGTTCCCCAAGGCGTCTAAGGACGCGATGGGAAGGCTTCTCGTGGGAGCCGCGGTCGGGGTTGACAAGCACAGCCAGGAGCGGGTGGACGAGCTTGTTGCAGCAGATTGTGACGTAATAGTGGTCGATACCGCACACGGACATTCGAAAAGGGTTCTCGACAGCCTGGCCCGTATAAGAAAAAAATATCCGGATATAGCTCTGGTAGCAGGCAACATAGCCACTTCCGAAGCGGCCGAGGATCTTATAAAAGCCGGTGCGGATTGTCTTAAGGTGGGAGTCGGTCCCGGATCGATATGCACGACGCGCGTGATAGCCGGTATAGGAGTCCCGCAGATAACAGCCATAAGAAAAGTGTGTTCCGTGGCGAAAAAGCACGATATACCCGTAATAGCCGACGGGGGAATAAAGTACTCGGGGGATATAACAAAGGCGCTTGCCGCCGGAGCGGATTCCGTGATGATAGGAAACCTGCTCGCCGGGTCGGACGAAGCCCCCGGGGAGGTCGTTCTCTATCAGGGGAGGACCTACAAGGTGTACCGCGGCATGGGTTCCATTGAAGCGATGAGGGCCGGGAGCAGGGACCGCTACGCTCAGGACGATGAAATGATGGAGGAAGCCAAGCTTGTTCCCGAAGGAATAGAGGGAAGGGTTCCTTACAGGGGCAATATAGGGGCCATAATCTACCAGCTGGTCGGAGGGCTTCGTGCGGGAATGGGCTACACAGGTTCCGCAACGATAAAGCAACTTCAGGAAAACGCGAAGTTCGTAAAGATTACCAATGCCGGGCTTCAGGAAAGTCACGTTCACGATATCGTAATTACCAAAGAATCTCCCAACTATAGGATCGGGTGATAACGGTTTTCTTATCTCGTAAAGTCAGCCTCAGAAAGAGCGGTTTACCTTTCAGGGTTCTTCGGATTTTATCGCAACGGGGGAGGCGGTCGTAAAATGCGGGAAAAAGTTCTTGTTCTTGATTTTGGTTCCCAGTATACGCAGCTTATCGCCAGGCGCACCAGGGAACTCGGGGTTTATTCCGAAATAAAACCCTATAACACTGCCACGGACGAAATAAAGAAAGACCCTCCAGGGGCGATAATATTCTCCGGGGGGCCCTCAAGTGTCTGGGAGGATGGTTCTCCAAGGGTGGACGGGGAAATACTGTCTTTGGGAATACCTATCCTGGGTATCTGTTACGGGCTTCAGGTGCTGGTTTTCCAGCTCGGTGGGGAAGTTGAACGCTCTGAGAAAAGAGAATACGGTCCAGCCGTTTTGAGCTTGGTCGCGGAAGACCCGCTTTTCTCAGGCGTAGAGAAAACCTCGGGAGTCTGGATGTCTCACGGCGACAGGGTTCTGGAGGTGCCTGAAGGATTTACGGCAATAGCCGATACCGAAAACACGGAGTGCGCGGCGGTAAGAAACGAAGGCGGAACCATCTACGGGGTGCAGTTCCACCCTGAAGTCGTGCATACGGAATTCGGAGCCCGGATACTTTCCAATTTCCTTTTTCAGGTGGCGGGGCTTGGCGGCAACTGGACTGCGGGTTCGTTCATAGAGCATTCGATACACGATATAAGAGAAAGAGTTGGGGACGGCAAGATCATATGCGGGCTCTCGGGGGGAGTGGACTCCTCGGTCGCGGCGGCTCTTATTAACGAGGCGGTGGGCCGCAGGCTTTACTGTATTTTCGTCGACACGGGGTGCATGAGGCTTGATGAGGCCCGGGAGGTCTGTGACGCTTTTGCCGAGTTTGAGATGAACTTCATTCATGTGGATGCCTCTGAGAGATTCCTCTCTCATCTTGAGGGCGTTGAGGATCCCGAAACGAAAAGAAAGATTATGGGCGAGCAGTTCGTGAGGGTCTTTGAGGAAGAGGCTGAGAAGATATCCGATGTCCGTTTTCTAGCCCAGGGAACGCTCTATCCCGACGTTATCGAGAGCGTGAGCGTCAAGGGTCCTTCGGCCGTCATAAAGTCCCACCACAACGTCGGAGGGCTTCCGGAAAAAATGAATCTTGAGATAGTAGAGCCTCTTCGGGAACTTTTCAAAGACGAGGTGAGAAGCGTTGGCGAGGTGCTCGGACTTCCTTCATCTCTCATAGGCCGCCACCCCTTTCCCGGTCCGGGTCTTGCGATCAGGATAATGGGAGAAGTAACGCGCGCGAGACTCTCCATACTGAGGCACGCAGACAGCATTTTTATAGACGAACTTAAAAAATCAGGGGCCTATGATGAAATATGGCAGGCCTTCTGCGTTTTTATTCCTGTAAAGACGGTCGGAGTTATGGGCGATGAACGTACCTATGAAAACGTCTGTGCTCTTAGGGCTGTGAGCAGTACGGATGGAATGACTGCCGACTGGTCGAAGATATCCTATGATCTGCTCGGGAAAATCTCGGTAAGGATCATAAACGAGGTAAAGGGAATAAACCGGGTCGTATACGACATATCAACGAAACCTCCCGGCACAATAGAGTGGCAGTGAAATCTAGCTTACTCTCTTTTTGAATATGGCGAATTCACCCGTAATGGTGGCGAGCTCCCAGCCGTCCTTGCCAAGCGAGGCAAGAGAATCTTCAAGGTTCTCCCTGGCGTTCTCCCTTCTGGAATCGGCCTCTTCCTTATAGACGGCTATATCGTGGTCCTGAGGCCTTTTAACTAACACGTCGGTCGAGACCACCTTGTAATCCCAGCGTTCCATTATTCTTCTTGCTCTCCGGTTTCCTCTTCTTCGTCGATGACAAGGAATGTCGCCTTGTCACTTACATCGGGCAGGGATTTTATGTGTTTTTCGTAATCCTTCTGGGTGATATGCCCTTCCTTTATATATCTTCCGTAAATCCGTACATCAAAAAATTCTTCGTTATCTTTCATTATCCATCCTCCGAAAGAAAAACAATTCTAACCACGAGCGAGGTTTTTTCAAAGACAGGTGTTAACAGCAAATGGAACTGTCCGCTTTTATAGCACGCGAGTTGTCCGCTTTTGCTTTTTTCACTTCAGCCTCCCAGGGCGTAGCCCGAAGAGGGTGAAGTGAAACTGCGGGAACCCCTTATCCGGGTTCTCGGTCTGCTTTCGCCTCCTTTGTTTTTTAACCTGCCTTCACTGTCATATCCGCCCAGCCTGCGCTTCCCATGATACACAGACATGCTCCCGTCCGAATACTCATGCACAACTACCTTAGCCCTCACAAAATGATAACGATCCTTAACCGGCGGGATCTGCAAACTCATACCCTTGTACCTCACGCAGTTGTCGTTGCCCACTACCCTCCGATGCTTCAAACACAGTATATCGTCAAGGTTGGCATCAAAAAGCGGTACAAACGCTTCCCCCTTCTCCGCCGCGGCCACCATGAAACGCCTGTTGAAATCCTCTATGAAACTCTCCTCCAAAAACCTGTTCGCCTCTTCCATCTCCACTATACCACGCTCACGCAACTCCGCGGGCAACCTTCCCTGCAAGGTCCCGAACATCCTCTCGCTGCGCCCCCTGGCCTCAGGGGAATATCCCGGTATCATCAGAATGCCCAGCTCACCCATCGCTCGCCCAAACTGCGTTGGATTCTCCTTGTCCACCTTCTCTCCGGCCACCGGAGTGCTCCAGTAGTGAGGCCCCCTGTCACTGTAAAAACTCAAGAATATCCCTTTACTCTCCAATACATCCCTTACCCCTCTCATGCTGCTCCAGGTCCCTTCCTCCGAAACAAAGAAAGCGCTGTATATCTCCCCGGTGGCGTCGTCCATGGTCACCACAAGGTCCCACACCTCCCGGGGAACCCACCTGTGAGTGCTTGCGTCCTGGTGTATCATCTCCCCGGCACACTCCCGCCGCTGCCTGCGCTGGCGGTGCACTCCCCCTCCCCGGGGCCTCCTCGCCACTCCCGCAGAGTAAAGGGTTCTCTTCACCCAGTTGTAGCAGCGACGGCCTCCGTGGCGCTCTTTATACGCCTCGTAGAAGTGAGCCACGTTGCGTTCGGGGTAGAGGGTCTTGTACAACTCCACCACCTCCGAGATCTCCTCCTGCGGGGCCCGGTTGTGGGAGAGCGCTCCCAGGCGCTTATCCAAAAGCCCACGCATCCCTTCGTCCCTGTATCGGACCGCGTAACGACGAAACGTTCTCTCCCCTATCCCGAGCTGCTCTGCTGCTTCTGCCTGTATAACCTTCTTCTCCTTCCACCTCCGGTATACCCTCTCGAACTGGTTCATCCTGACTCTTTGCAGAAACCTCGTCTGGTCCATGGATACCTCCTCCTTTGGAGAAGATAAATCCAGACAATCGCCCTTCAGCAAAACCGGACAGACGAGACTGTGAAGATATTCTGGGGTTTTGGTTATTCTGCGGAACACTGAGAATCGAGATGGCGTTGCGGGAGAGTAAGGGCTGATTTGCCTCTGCCTCGGTCATAACATCTAAAACGGCATAATTATCTTTGTATTTCAGGCAGTTAGGTGTTGATATCACGCCTCCCCAAAGGTATAATTACATCAACAATTCATATCAAGGTGGAACACACAATGAACCAACGCCGATACAAGCCCACCCTTGACCGCACGCAAGCATTGCTTCTGCCCGAGAGGGTGGAAGATTACGTGGGAGAGAACCACCAGGTTCGAGCCCTTGACGCTTATGTTGATACCCTGGACCTCGGTGCTCTGGGCTTCAAGCACACCGAGGCCGGTACCGTGGCTGGGCAGCCTCCTTACAACCCGTGGTCTATGCTCAAGCTTTACCTGTACGGATATCAGCACGGGATACGCAGCAGCCGCAAGCTGGAGGCTGAGGCCCGAAGGAACCTTGAAGTGATATGGCTGGTGAAGGGAGTGCGGCCGTCATACAAGAGCATTGCGGATTTCCGCAAGGATCATGTGGCGCAGTTGCGGGAGGTTAACCGGGATTTTGTTTTGCTGTGCAGGGAGTTGGATTTGTTCGGCGGGGATGAGGTGGCGGTTGACGGTTCTTTTTTCTCTGCGAACGCGAGCAGGGGGAGTATACAGACGGAGGGTTACATAGACAGGGAGTTGGAGAACATAAAGAAGAAGATAGAGGAGTATCAGGCAGTTCTTGAGGAGCAGGATGCGGCGGACGACAGTGCGGGGAGGCAGGATACGGGCAACGACGAGGTGTTGGGGGAGAAGATAGAGAAGCTCAGGCGACGGCAGGAGGAAAAGAGAAAGCTTAAGTCCCGCATGGAGAGAAGGGGGCAAACGCAGGTATCTGTGGTGGATGAAGATGCGAGGCTGCTCAGGAAGCGGGGGCAGAGCGTGGCGGGGTACAACGCCCAGATAGCGGTGGATTCTAAGCACAAGCTGGTGGTTGCCGAGGGGGTGATTCAGGATGGCAGGGATCACCGTCAGTTGTCGGGAATGCTTATGGAGACCGGGAAAAGGCTCTGCAGGGAACAGTTTGTGGGGTTGGCCGACGGGGGTTATTACGAGAGCATGGAACTTAAGCGGTGCGAGGATGAAGGTATCACTGTTTATGTGCCGGTTCCCGACACAAGCGCGGGGATAAGGGGGAGGGGGCGTTACACTCTGGATGAATTCAGTTACGACTCAGCGGAGGACTGTTATTACTGTCCCCAGGGAAAGCGGTTGGCTCCCCGCGGGGAGCCATTACATAAAAGCGGGAAGCGTTACATTCTGTATAGCGCCAGGAATGTTGACTGCAAGGGGTGTGCGATGCGCAAGCGTTGTATTGGTGACAGTGCACGGAGCAGGCTGATACAGCGCTGGGAACATCAGGAGGTGCTTGACAGGCACAGGGAGAGGATGGAGGCGGAGGCGGAGAGGATTAAGAGGCGTGGGAAGATCGTAGAACACCCGTTTGGGACGTTGAAGAGCAGATGTGGGATTCACCAGTTTTTGATGAGAGGTCTTGAGAAATGCCGGGGGGAGTTCAGCTTGATGACGATGGCCTATAACTTTACCCGGGCGCTTAACGTGCTGGGGGCGCAAAGACTGAGGGAGTATTGCGCCGTGAGGAGGGTTTGTGGCCCTCAAATGGCCTGAAACGATGAGAGAAAGCTTGCTGATTTGACATTATGACACCAGATCGGGGGTGTCGAACCGAATTCCGAGGATTTTTAACCTCTTCCATCAGAAAACACATGCATTGCTGACAGTAGATTTACTTTTAAACCATCTCTCCCTCAATACTCTCACAGTCTCAGACGGCGTGCTATACTTCCGGACAGATGGCGTGCTATTAACAACAGGGACTTCGGGCTGCCGTTAATTTCTTTCCTGCAAAAACCAGTTCCATGTTCTAAAAAGGCCTTCGCGCAAGGCCACCTGCGCGCTCCATCCGAGCTTCTCGGCCGCCAGGGAGCAGTCAAGACTAATTCTTCTTACTTCCCCGGGGCGCTCTTTTTCGTGGATGGTGGTGAATTCGGTTTTAGTTACTTTCCCCAATATGTCCACTATATCGTTTACAGAGATCTCAATCGAAGTTCCTATGTTGAAAGTTCCCTCTTGCTTGAGGGTCGCGGCGAGCAGGTTTGCCTGGGAAACGTCAGAGACATGCACGTAATCTCTCGTCTGTTCTCCATCTCCGAATATGAGGCAGGGTTTCCCGTTGATTATTCTCTCGCAGAAAATCCCTATCACGCCGGCTTCTCCCTCGGGGTTCTGCCTTTCTCCATACACGTTTGAGTATCTCAAGATAACGTGTCCGAAACCGTGGCTCTTGGAGTAGTATCTTACGTAACTTTCCGTTGAGAGTTTCGAGATTCCGTATGGGGAAAGAGGAAGGGCTTGGGTCGATTCATCTGCGGGGAGTTTTTCCGGTTCTCCGTAAAGGGCGCCTCCGGTGGATGAAAAAATAAATTTTTTGGTTTTGTGCTCCGCACAGAGTCTAAGAACGTTAAGGGAACCGCCTATGTTTACATCGGCGTCAAAACTGGGGTTCTCTACCGAGTCTCTTACGTTTATCTGCGCTGCGTGGTGATTAACGATTTGGGGGCGGAATTGGCGAAACGCCTTTTCGAGTCCTGAGGAATCCCTTACGTCGCACTCGATGAATTCGGCTTCAGGAGGGATGTTGTCCTCAGACCCCGTTGAGAGATTGTCGATCACGAGAACTTCGTGGTCCTCGGAGATATACGTTTCGCATACCCAAGAGCCTATGAATCCCGCTCCGCCTGTGACTATTATTCTCACTTTTTTTCCTTCCGGACGCGGTGAAATAATAGTTTTCACCTAGGGTTTTGTCAAAAAGCAAGTTTGGTATAAACCTTGGGATTCTTTAAATCGGTCAGCGGACAAAAAACGGATATGCAGGGTTTGTTGTTACCCTGCATACCCGTCTCTAAGTTATGTTCCGCCGTTTTTTAGTATCTCAATTACCGTTTCGTGGGAGATAGTATGCCGTCAGCATCCAAAAGATCATGGCAATCCCTAAGAGAACCGTCATCATCTGTCAGATATTTTTGCAATGCCATGTGCACATCGTCTCCACCCATTTCACCACAGTCGCCATCTCCTATGTCCTCTAACTCAGGAGTCCCCGCTGGTACCATTACATATGGACAAATTACCACAGGTTGATAGTCTGTGGCGTCCGCGGCGCGACGGTAGGCATAACCGGCCCAGTAACCGGTATATATCGTTTCTGCATCGATATCAGAGTCGGTCTTTGCTACAAGAAAATATGCTCCGGGCCTGTCAAAAGTTCCTTCCGTTTCACTTACGTAATAGGTTGAAATAGTTGCGGCATTTGTATCACTTTCCCCTACTTTTACTCCTACCTGTACAAAGGTTGCAGCTCCGAAAGCAACACCACTTGCGGTGATCCTGACGTTAGGGTCACTGAGATCTCCGGCTTCTTGCTCGCGCAGGTCGACTTTTTCATTCGTACAATCCACTGTACCGTCTGCATTAACACTGGTATAGAATCCTCTCATTTCCACTGGTTCCGGTTCATCATCATCGTCATCTAGAAGATCACAAGCTGAAAGCGCAAGCAATCCGGTAAGACAGAATACTGCTGAAAGAACAAGAACTCCAAAACCGCGCAACCCTCTGATGCGATGCCACGCGGGATTATTATAAAGTTTCCGCATAGTGAAAAACCCCCTCAACTTAAGATATCGCCATTATAACACGCTTCGCATGAGAAAGTTGTAAAAAATTTAATCTATTTTAAAGGGCTGTTTTCATGTCAGTATGTATGGAAATTTAGTGCTTCGGTTTGTCCGGTTTTTAAGTTATACTCCCCTCAAAACCGGTTTATCTGCGTCGGAATTAACCATATCTCGTTGTTCCGGAAACGCTTGCACCTGTCAATCAACAGGTCGAATCATGATGGCCGGACTTGATTAACCATGCTTCTCGCAATTGACGTTGGCAACACGAGCATAATGGTCGGAATATTTTCCGGAGAGGATCTCGTATACAGTTTCAGAATTGATACTGACAGAACCAAAAGTCCTGACGACTACGGAATTATCTTATTCGGAAAGATGGACGAGAAAGACATAGCTCCCTCCTCGTTCAGCGGTTCCATACTCTCCTGCGTGGTAGCCGAGATGGAGGAGGGGGTAGCGAAACTGGTGGAGAAATATTTCGGTCACCGGCCTATAATCGTGGGTCCCGAGACAAGGACAGGAATGCCGATGAGGATTTACAACCCCGAAGAACTCGGAGCCGACAGGATAGCAAATGCCGTTGCGGCTTACCATCGCTTCGGCGGGAGCGTGATAGTGGTTGATCTCGGTACGGCGACTACTTTTGACTGCGTTTCCGAAAAAGGAGAATATTTGGGCGGAGTCATAGTCCCGGGGATCGAGCTTTCCACGGTGGCGCTTTACCACGGAACTTCCAAGCTTCCTAAGGTCGATGATCCCGAGAAGCCCGAGCAGGTGATCGGCAAAGACACCGTAGAGTGCATACAGTCGGGGCTGTTTTACGGTTACGCCTCGATGATTGACGGGCTTTGCGAGAAACTCAGGCAGGAGATGGGTTCCTCCCCCGAAATCGTGATGACCGGGGGTTTTGCCGAAGTGATCTCTGAGGAGTGCGCCTGCGCGAACCGGGTCGACAAGGATCTCGCTCTCCACGGCCTGAGACTGCTCCATGAACTCAACTCTCAGATACTCTGTTAGGAAAATCGTCTCGGAAACCACCTGTTTTGTCCTTTCCCTCGAGGTCAAAGACGGTCATCGCCACTGGGTTTTTCCAAACGCGGAATGGATGGATAAGAGAGAAAAGGCTATCGGGATCGAGTTTGGGGAAAATGACCTTTGGGCCTTTCTATGTGGGCAGTGCCGCTCGGCAAAAGCCGATTTTTCAGTTTTCGGAAGGTACGTTTCGAATTACCAAAGTCCCTCCAAGCTCTCTTTTAATCTCGATGGTTCACCGCTTCTTTGGGGCAATTACATTCTGCTTTCTCCAAGCTGGGGGCGTCACTCGAAGAGAAAGATGTGGCTTCTGATTCCCTTTTCGGGAAGAGAGCGCGGTTGGCAATAGGGGGGGGCTACCTCAAGCCAGGTCGGAGGATGCTTGCGTGTTGGTTCCCGTTTTTGGGAGAATCTTAACCCGGCTTTCAGATTCCTCGGGTCCGGGGTCGTAAAAAATTTCCTTTTCGTTTGCCAAAAACAGCCCCTTCCATAGTGCGTATCCTTTTCTGCTCATGTGAAGGCCGTCTTCGGTGAACAGTTCCTCCCTTATATCTCCGTTCTCGTTTAGCATGTAGTTGTGGACATTCAGGTAGAAGGTGTTGTGCTCTCTCGACAGAAACTGTCTTATGAGGTCGTTTGACGCCTTGATTCTGTCAAGGAAATGGAACCTTACGGGACTCGGTTTTATTGAGACGAAGGTAAATTTCGTGTGGGGGTAGGATTCTCTGAAGCGGTGATAAAAATCCACAAAGAAATTCAGCACCTGTCTTGGGATGCAGCCGTCCCCTATATCGTTATCGCCCGCGTAGAAGACCAGGGATTTAACATCATTCGGTTTTATGAGCCGCTCGAAATAGTGCAGGCAGTAGGCAATCCTGGCTCCTCCGAAACCAAGATTCGTGACGTTGTAATCGGAGAAATCCCTTGCCATGCCCCTCCAGAGGCGGAAACTTGAACTGCCGTAAAATACCGTTGCGTTATCCTTTTTCCCCACATGGCGTCTCTCAAGGATCCTTATGTCCTGTTCGAACAGGTTTTTATCGATTACCGGGAATCCTTTTTCGACCTGCTCGAAGGTTTTTAAGTTTATCTTGGTGGATTCCGCCCGCCTCGCGAGTCCCGCCGCCTCTTCCACATATGTTCTGTATTCATCTCCGTATTCGCTGACGAACTCAAAGAGCCTGTCTTTGTTCTCCTCCGGGTTTTTTACGTGATCGGATACCCTGAAAGGCTTTTTTATCACTAGGGAGAACACGTTCTGATTTATTCTTTTGTCGAAGTTCGCCACCGCTATGGGGACGATATACGGTTCAGGCGAAACGGATGCGGCCAGAAGAAAAGCGCCGAGTTTGAACGGACCGGGCGATTCCTCAGTCGTCATGCTGGTTCCCTCTGGACTTATTACTATGTTAAATCCTTTTCCCAAGTGTTCCTTGGCCGTTTCATAGAACTTTTTCCTCCAGGCTTTTCTCCGCTCGGGGGTTCCTTGGGAGAGATCGGATTCGTCGGTGTAAACATTTATGTGCCCGAGCCTTTCATAGTAATATTCATGTCCGTATTCCTCCGCCCTTGGAACGCGTACGACGCGGATCCCGGCCTCGCCGTACTTGACGTAAAGGACCATCGAGCTTATGAAGTGGGAATCAAGCGTAATCTGAAAATGGTTGGGAAGGGTGTTGTAGGGATGGTTAAGCAGATGGTTGTATATAAAGATGTGCCCCGGCTCATCTGGAAGGTTTTCCCAGCCTTCAATTACGTAAGGAGTGCTGTTGAAAACTCCCGCGAACTGCTTGGCCGCCATGGTTCTTATTTCGCTTGGAGAAAGCGACTTGGGCGCGGCGGTCACGGACTGGTAGACGTTTTTTAAGCCCTCGAAAAAGTTGTATTCCTTGTAGATCTTTCCGAGAATATCGAGGCTGAGACGGGAGAGCTCCCTCTCAAGGCTCTCACCTTCTTTTTCCAGTCTGAACAGAAGCCGGAAAGCGTCATCTAGCGTAAGCGGACTGTTTAGCAGATGGGGAAGTTTATGAATGGGGGAATTTACGCTTAACTGCATGGAGTTTTGCTCTATAAGATTGCTTATAGCTAGTATTTCTCGTTCGTATCTTTGGGATATGAGCCCCGCGCGGGAATTTCGAAGCCGGATCGACACCAGCCACAAAAGTCTTCTGGCCAGGGCCAGCGCCAAGGTGGGATCCTGATTCAGAATTTTATGGAGATTGCAGGTGCTTATATGATAGATAACCGAGTTTCTGCTCGCAACGGCGGTGACGTCGTTTGATCCGGCGGGGGCGGCACCCATCCATCCGACCAGGTACCCGGGGAGATTAATCAGATGAAGCGCGGCGGATTCTTCGATTCCTCCCTGCGCCCCGTCGGGAGAGAAGCACAGTGCCGCCTTTCCGTAAGCCAGTATGTCTATTCCTTTCGGAGTATCCCCCTGGTTGAATATGGGTTCGTTGTTTAGATAGTATTTTTTCTGAGTCGCTTTTGCCAGCTGGCGCAGAGTTCTGTCGGGAAAAACCTCAAAAAAAGGAGATTGCCTCAGAAGCTGAAGCGGGTTAGGTACGGATATGTACTTTCCTTCCTGGGAGAAACTGCCCGTTTTTCCCGTCTCAATGTCCCAGTTGACGTTGTTGTATTCTGCAAGCTCGGTCCTGACATGCTTTAGAAGGTTTATGCTTTTGCCGAGAACGAACAGGAGGAATTCGCGTCCCAGAAGGGGTTCCTGGTCAAAGAATTTTTCAAGATTCTGGTGACTCCACTTTAGCAGGACGCAGGGACTCTCGCATGTAATCGTTGTGTAGTAGCGTTTGGGAGAGCGGAAGCCCGACCAGCCTACGGGAGTGAATTTCTCGTCGCTTTTCCCCACCGAGAATTCATCGGTTCTGTCTTCGACACTGATTGAGAAATTCACTAGACCCTCTACGAGAAAGTAGAAAGAATGACTCGGTTCGAACTGTTTAGTGAGAACATAGCGCTCGGGCACTTCTATGAGTTCGCCGATTTTAAGCAGAAAATCGGTTTTGTCTTTCTCGAAATTCGAAACGAACGGAAGCTCATTGAATATTTCTCTTTTTTCCCGCATAAAACAAATCATACCTTTTTTATTGCCATAATATATTCTGTGACAATAAGCCGGATAGGTGTCTGGATAGGATGGGGGATTTTTCGCAATTCCATGAAAAATAATTTACGTTGTTTGAAAAAACTACAGAAACTTTTTCCAAGGAGACTCAGGTGATAAAACGTATGGTGATGTGGAAACTGAAGGATTCGCACGAAGGAATGAGCAAGGATGAGCTTATTGCCAAGTTCGAACAGAAAGTAGAGGTACTGAAAAGCGCTGTTCAGGAGATAAAGACCATGGAGCTTGGCAAGAGTTTTAGTGAGCTTCCTGTCGCGTACGATGTAGCTCTCTATTCTGAGTTCGACTCGAAGGATGATTACGAAGTTTTCCTGAAGCATCCCGAGCACTTAAAGGTCGGGAAGTTCATCCGGCAGATAAGAACGGACGTGGCTCTTGTTGAATACGAAACGTGATTTTCTTGGTTCCGCCTTGCTGTTGAATAAGGGGGTATATCAAGCACACACACCCTGTTATCTGCTTTTATCGGCATAATATATGCTCTGCCGTCAAAAGCCGGATAACTGCCTGGATAGAATGGGGGGTTTTTCGCAATTCCATGAAAAATAATTTATACTGTTCACGAAAGCTACAGACACCTTTTCCAAGGAGACCCAAGTGATAAAGCATATAGTGATGTGGAAGCTGAAGGAGCAGCACGAAGGGGCGGACAAGGATGAGATCATGGACAGGATCAAGAATGATCTCGAAGGCCTCAAAAGTTCCATTCCTGAGATAAAGACCATGGAGATCGGCAGGAATTCTAACGAACTTCCCACATCGTTTGATATTGCTCTTTATTCCGAGTTCGAGTCGAAGGAAGATCTTGACGCCTACAAGGAGCACCCGGAGCACGTAAAGGTCGCGCAGTTCATCCGTCAGGTAACGGCAGATGCGGTTGTTGTCGACTACGAAACGTGATTTTTTGGGTTCCGTCTAGAGGTTGAATAAGGAGATATATCAAGTCCAGACACCCTGTTATTTGCGTACATGTGGTAACCGAGCGTGGCTATCATGGCCGCGTTATCGGTGCAAAGAGCAGGCGAGGAGATAAAAACATTTATTCCCTCGCTTTTTATTTTCTCTTCGCTTAGTCGCCTTAGCCTTGAGTTGCAGGCTACCCCGCCTGCTAAAACGACGCTTCCCACTCCGTTTTTCCTTGCGGCGTTAAGCGTCTTGTCAATAAGGGTTTCCACTATCGCTTCCTGATACCCGGCACATACGTCAAAGAGATTCTCTTCGCTTTCGACAGGGTTTTTCCTTATGTGATTAAGGAGAGCGGTTTTAAGTCCGCTGAAACTGAAATCGGGGGATTCATTGTTAAACGGTCTTGGGAAACTGATGGTGTCGGGGTCGCCGTTTTTTGAAAGCCTGTCTATTTCGACTCCTCCGGGATACCCGAGTCCGAGGGCCTTCGCTCCCTTATCGAAAGCTTCCCCCGCTGCGTCGTCTCTCGTGCTTCCGAGCAATTCGAAGTCAAGAAACCCCCTTACCATGTAAAGGTTCGTGTGCCCTCCGGAAACTATGAGTGCGACAAACGGGAAATCGATTTCGTTCTCAAGATGCGCCACTGCTATGTGCGATTCCAGGTGGTTTACTCCCACAAGGGGTTTTCCGTGGGAGAACGCAAGTGCCTTCGCGGTTGAAATTCCGACCATGAGCGAGCCTATGAGTCCGGGCCCTTGGGTTACCGCTATGGCGTCAACTTCCCCCGCTGATGTCTCGGCAGTCTCGAGGGCTTGATTTATTACCTGGAGGATTATTTCCGTGTGCATGCGTGACGCTATCTCCGGAACGACCCCGCCGAAGGCGTTATGAACGTCGATCTGCGAGGAAACCACGTTTGAAAGCATCTGCTCTCCGTCTCTTACCACTGCTGCGGAAGTCTCGTCGCATGACGTCTCAATACCCAAAATGAGATAAGACATAAACCAAACCTCTTTGATGAACTGGATAATAACTTTACCCAAGTGCTCGATTTAGTGAACGGTGCGCCAAGTAAGGATTTTCGGTTTTGCCCAGTGTTAACAGCAAATGGAACTGTCCGCTTTTATAGCACGCGAGTTGTCCGCTTTTGCTTTTTTCACTTCAGCCTCCCAGGGCGTAGCCCGAAGAGGGTGAAGTGAAACTGCGGGAACCCCTTATCCGGGTTCTCGGTCTGCTTTCGCCTCCTTTGTTTTTTAACCTGCCTTCACTGTCATATCCGCCCAGCCTGCGCTTCCCATGATACACAGACATGCTCCCGTCCGAATACTCATGCACAACTACCTTCGCCCTCACAAAATGATAACGATCCTTAACCGGCGGGATCTGCAAACTCATACCCTTGTACCTCACGCAGTTGTCGTTGCCCACTACCCTCCGATGCTTCAAACACAGTATATCGTCAAGGTTGGCATCAAAAAGCGGCACAAACGCTTCCCCCTTCTCCGCCGCGGCCACCATGAAACGCCTGTTGAAATCCTCTATGAAACTCTCCTCCAAAAACCTGTTCGCCTCTTCCATCTCCACTATACCACGCTCACGCAACTCCGCGGGCAACCTTCCCTGCAAGGTCCCGAACATCCTCTCGCTGCGCCCCCTGGCCTCAGGGGAATATCCCGGTATCATCAGAATGCCCAGCTCACCCATCGCTCGCCCAAACTGCGTTGGATTCTCCTTGTCCACCTTCTCTCCGGCCACCGGAGTGCTCCAGTAGTGAGGCCCTCGGTCACTGTAAAAACTCAAGAATATCCCTTTACTCTCCAATACATCCCTTACCCCTCTCATGCTGCTCCAGGTCCCTTCCTCCGAAACAAAGAAAGCGCTGTATATCTCCCCGGTGGCGTCGTCCATGGTCACCACAAGGTCCCACACCTCCCGGGGAACCCACCTGTGAGTGCTTGCGTCCTGGTGTATCATCTCCCCGGCACACTCCCGCCGCTGCCTGCGCTGGCGGTGCACTCCCCCTCCCCGGGGCCTCCTCGCCACTCCCGCAGAGTAAAGGGTTCTCTTCACCCAGTTGTAGCAGCGACGGCCTCCGTGGCGCTCTTTATACGCCTCGTAGAAGTGAGCCACGTTGCGTTCGGGGTAGAGGGTCTTGTACAACTCCACCACCTCCGAGATCTCCTCCTGCGGGGCCCGGTTGTGGGAGAGTGCTCCCAGGCGCTTATCCAAAAGCCCACGCATCCCTTCGTCCCTGTATCGGACCGCGTAACGACGAAACGTTCTCTCCCCTATCCCGAGCTGCTCTGCTGCTTCTGCCTGTATAACCTTCTTCTCCTTCCACCTCCGGTATACCCTCTCGAACTGGTTCATCCTGACTCTTTGCAGAAACCTCGTCTGGTCCATGGATACCTCCTCCTTTGGAGAAGATAAATCCAGACAATCGCCCTTCAGCAAAACCGGACAGACGGCGTGCTATACTTCCGGACAGATGGCGTGCTATTAACACCCAGTTTCCATGCGAACGTGTTCCGGTTACCATTCGGTGGGCCGTGAGTGTTTTTATATTGTAGAGGTTACGATGCCGAAGACCTTTAGGGTGCTGATTCCATCTCTTTTTATTTTTCTGTTGTCTTCCTGCGGCTGCGGGGAAAGAACCGCCCCAAACGAACGTGTTGAGGCTCCATCAGGATCGATGCCCGGGGAAACTCCCGCAGAGCCAGTGCCTACTGAAACTTCAGGGGAACCAGCGCCTCCGGAGATTCCCCCAGACCCGATGCTCTCGCGCATATCCCTTCCCGAGGGTTTTTCGATCTCCCTTTATTCAAACGAAGTACCCGGTGCGCGTTCGCTTGCCCTTGGAGCTGATGGCACATTGTTTGTCGGGACTAGGGGTTCAACCGTGTATGCCCTTAGAGATACGGACGGCGACAACTACGCCGAAACTGTCCATATAATCGCGGATAACCTCAATACTCCAAACGGCATTGCGTTTCGGGACAGAGCACTCTACGTCGCGGAAATAAGCCGGGTTCTCCGCTATGACGGGATCGAAAGCCGTCTCTCATCTCCTCCTGACCCCGTGGTTATAATTGATACGCTCCCCAAGGATAGACATCATGGGTGGAAGTTCATCCGGTTCGGACCGGACGGAAAACTCTATGTTCCGGTCGGAGCGCCGTGCAACGTCTGCAAAAGGAACGACGAGCGCTACGCGGCGATCCTGAGAGTCAATCCCGACGGAACGAATCTTGAGGTTTTTGCCCATGGAGTGAGAAACACCGTGGGTTTTGACTGGCATCCGGAATCTGGTGTACTCTGGTTTACAGATAACGGAAGGGATAACATCAGCGAGGACCCGCGAATTAATGATAACAGCCCTCCGGATGAACTTAACCGTGCCGGGAAAGCCGGACTTCATTTCGGTTTTCCTTACTGCCACGGGGCGGATGTTCAGGATCCGCGGTTCGGCTCGGAGCGCGGCTGCGACGAATCTACTCCTCCCCAGTGGGAGCTTCCCGCGCACGTTGCGGCGCTCGGCATGCGATTCTATACGGGTTCCATGTTCCCCGCGTCTTGGAAAAACGTGATTTTCATCGCGGAGCACGGCTCATGGAACAGAAGCGTGCCCATAGGTTACAGGGTGACCTCAGTGCGCCTCGACGAATCGGGGAATGCGGCTTCATACGGTGTGTTCGCCCATGGTTGGCTTGGAGGTGAAGGAACTGCGTGGGGAAGGCCGGTTGACGTTCTAGTTGCCCCCGACGGAGCACTGCTCGTATCCGATGACCTCAGGGGAGCCGTTTACAGGATTTCCCGCTGACAGATCAAGGCATCGCCGGGGTGTTTTTGTTATCCGAATTATTTGTAAAGGGGCCCATAATCCCCTAAACTAATCAATGTCCGAAGCGTTTTTGGCAAGGGAGCCTTTGCTCATGAGTTCTTCTCGAAAAAAAGAGAAAATACCTACCGGGTCCGTGATAACCAGAGACCCTTTTCCTAAATCAAAAAAGGTATATGTGGACGGAAAAATCCACGATATAAGGGTGGCCATGAGGGAGGTTGAAACCGACGATTTCCTCTCGGATGCCCCAGATGCTGACCGCTTCAAGATAACCCTTTACGACACGAGCGGTCCCTATACGGATCCCGAAGTTGACATTGACGTTCACAGGGGTCTGCCGCCGCTTCGCGAAAAGTGGATAAGGGAGCGGGGAGATGTCTCGGAACTGCCCGATTTCTCCTCGGAATTCGCCAGAAAAAGGCTTGAAAGAGCAAACGGGATAACCTTCGGGAACATAAGAAAGCCCCTTTGCGCTTTGCCCTCGCGAAACGTAACCCAGATGCACTACGCGAAAAAGGGAATCATAACGCCCGAGATGGAGTATATCGCCATAAGGGAGAACCAGAGAATTGACGAGATGAAGGAGGTCTACGGGCAGCTCGGGGCTTACCACGAGGGAGTAGATTTCGACGCGCGTATTCAGACCGGCTGCATCACCCCCGAGTTCGTCAGGGAGGAAGTCGCCGCGGGGCGCGCCATAATTCCGAACAACGTAAACCACCCGGAAAGCGAACCCATGATAATAGGGCGTAATTTCCTCGTGAAAATAAACGCGAACATCGGAAACTCCGCCGTTACCTCAAGCATTGAGGAGGAGGTCGAAAAAGCGGTCTGGGCGTGCCGGTGGGGAGCCGACACCATAATGGACCTCTCGACCGGGGACAACATCCACGAAACCAGGGAGTGGATAATAAGAAATTCTCCGGTTCCTGTGGGAACCGTTCCCATATACCAGGCCCTTGAAAAAGTTAATGGAAAACCGGAGGAACTTACCTGGGAGATTTTCAGGGATACCCTCATAGAGCAGGCGGAGCAGGGAGTTGACTACTTCACGATACATGCGGGAGTGCTCCTTCGCTACATTCCTCTTACGGTGGACAGGGTTACGGGGATAGTTTCAAGAGGCGGGTCGATAATGGCCAAGTGGTGTCTCTCGCATCACAAGGAAAGCTTCCTCTACACCAATTTTGAAGAGATCTGCGAGATAATGAAAGCATACGACATAGCGTTTTCTCTGGGTGACGGCCTTCGGCCGGGCTCCATAGCCGATGCGAACGACGCCGCGCAGTTTGCCGAGCTTGATACCCTCGGGGAACTTACCCAGATAGCCTGGAAGCACGACGTTCAGGTTATGATAGAAGGTCCGGGACACATCCCCATGCAAATGATAAGGGAGAACGTGACCAAGGAGCTTGAGATATGTGGGGAAGCTCCCTTTTACACTCTGGGTCCTCTAGTTACCGACATAGCACCCGGCTATGACCACATAACTTCTGCCATAGGGGCGGCTATGATAGGCTGGTACGGAACCGCTATGCTCTGTTACGTCACACCGAAGGAACACCTTGGTCTTCCCAATAAAAAGGATGTTAAGGACGGGGTTATAACCTACAAGATTGCCGCACACGCAGCGGATCTTGCGAAGGGTCATCCCGCAGCGCAGCTTCGCGACAACGTGCTGAGCAAGGCGAGGTTCGAATTCCGGTGGAACGATCAGTTCAATCTTTCCCTTGATCCAGATACGGCGCGCGAGTTTCACGACGAGACTCTCCCTGCCGAAGGGGCCAAGGTTGCGCATTTCTGCTCCATGTGCGGTCCGAAATTCTGCTCGATGAAAATCACGCAGGATATAAGGGATTACGCAAAAGAGCACGGTCTCTCGGAGATGGATGCCGTTCAGAAGGGGCTTGATTCAAAGGCCAGAGAATTTGCGGATAAGGGGAAAGAGATATACGTCGAGCGGCCTGATTAGGTTTTATGTTAGGTCAAGAGATTATGTGGCCCTTCGTAATCATAATTTGATCTCACGTCCGACATCATTGCCTGTCAGCGCGTTATTAAGTATATATTTGCAACCTTTTACAATCTCTTCCGTTCCATGCCCAAGCGAACTGACATAAAAACCATAATGGTCATCGGCTCCGGTCCAATAGTTATAGGACAGGCCTGCGAGTTTGACTATTCAGGCACCCAGGCGTGCAAGGTGCTTAAGGAAGAAGGCTACAGGGTGGTTCTGGTAAACAGCAACCCGGCCACCATAATGACCGACCCGGACTTTGCCGACAAGACTTACGTGGAACCGCTTGTTCCCGAAATACTGGAAAAAATAATAGAGAAGGAAAACCCCGATGCCCTTCTGCCCACAATAGGCGGACAGACGGCCCTTAACCTTGCCGTTTCGCTTGCCGAGTCGGGCGCGCTCGAGCGCCACGGCGTGGAACTCATAGGCGCAAAAATCCCGGCGATAAAAAAAGCCGAGAACAGGGATCTTTTCAAAAAAGCCATAGCGGACATAGGCCTAGAGGTGCCGAGAAGCGGCATCGCGCATAACATGGAAGAGGCCTGGGAAGTTGTGGATGAGATAGGGTTCCCGGTCATCATACGGCCTTCTTTTACCCTTGGCGGAACCGGCGGAAGCGTTGCCTACAACAGGGAGGAATTCCAGGAGTTTGCCAAGGCGGGAATCGAAAGTTCTCCGGCAAGCGAGATACTCATAGAGGAGTCCATAGTGGGGTGGAAGGAATTTGAGTACGAGGTAATGCGGGACCACATGGATAACGTCGTCATAATCTGTTCCATAGAGAATTTCGACGCCATGGGCGTTCACACGGGAGACAGCATAACGGTGGCTCCTGCGCAGACCCTTACCGACAAGGAATATCAGCATATGCGCGACGCGTCCATAGCGATAATAAGGGAAATCGGCGTTGAAACCGGCGGCTCTAACATCCAGTTTGCCGTTAATCCCAAAGACGGACGGATGATGGTGATAGAGATGAACCCTAGGGTCTCGCGAAGCTCGGCGCTTGCTTCAAAGGCCACAGGGTTTCCGATTGCCAAGATAGCCGCGAAGCTTGCGGTCGGCTATTCGCTCGATGAGATCTCGAACGACATAACGAAGTACACCCCCGCGTCTTTTGAACCAACGATAGATTACGTTGTGGTGAAAATACCGAGGTTCGCGTTTGAGAAATTCCCGCAGACGAGCCCGACCCTTACCACGCAGATGAAATCCGTGGGGGAGGCCATGTCCATCGGAAGGACTTTCAAGGAGTCCCTGCAGAAGGCGATGAGATCTCTTGAGATAGATTCCTACGGTTTCGAGAAGATATCTGATGACCCCGAAGAGATAAGGGAGGAACTTAGGGTTCCTTCCCCTCGGCGCCTCTGGTACATAGCCGACGCGTTTCGTCTGGGCATGGACTTGGATGAAATCTATTCGATTTCTCACGTGGACCCTTGGTTTCTTCGAAACATAAAGCAGATTGTCGATTTCGAATCGGATATTGCGAAGGACGGACTTAACCGCGGGACCATACTCGAGGCTAAGCGCCACGGTTTTTCCGACATTGAGATCGCGAAGATTCTTTCCATGGAGGAAAGGGAAGTGAGGGATTTCCGTCTGCGCGAGGGAATCGAGCCTGCTTTTAAGATGGTTGATACCTGCGCCGCCGAATTCGAGGCTTACACCCCTTATCTCTACTCGACTTTCGAGAGCGAAAGCGAAGCGCTTCCCACGGACAGGAAAAAAGTGGTGATACTCGGTGGCGGGCCGAACCGCATAGGCCAGGGCATAGAGTTTGACTACTGCTGCGTGCACGCGTCTTTTGCGCTCCGTGAAGAAGGGTACGAGGCCATCATGGTTAATTGCAACCCCGAGACCGTGAGCACGGATTACGACACCTCGGACAGGCTTTACTTCGAACCGCTTACGCTTGAAGACACCTTGGCCCTTATAAGAAGGGAAGATCCATGGGGAGTCATAGTTCACCTTGGAGGCCAGACCCCGCTCCGTCTAGCCCTCGCGCTTGAAGAGGAAGGGGTGAAGATAATAGGAACTTCCCCAGAGAGCATAGACCTTGCCGAGGACAGAGACAGGTTCAGGAAACTCGTTTCGGATATGGGACTCCTCCAGCCCCAAAGCGACACCGCGAGAAGCGAGGGGGAAGCCATTGGCATAGCCTGCGAAATAGGGTATCCGGTCATGGTCCGCCCGTCTTACGTTCTGGGTGGTCGTGCCATGGAGGTAGTCTACGATGAGGAATCTCTTCGGACCTATATACGGGAAGCCGCGAGTGTTTCGCCGAACCACCCGATACTGATAGACAAGTTTCTAAAGGACGCGAAGGAAATCGACGTGGATGCTGTCTGCGACGGGAAAACCGTTGTTGTGGGCGGGGTGCTCGAGCACATCGAGGAAGCAGGGGTTCATTCCGGAGACAGTGCGGCGATTCTGCCCCCGTTTTCGATGGAACCTGAAGTTGTCGAGGAAATAAAATCCCAGACGAAGAAACTCGCGCTTTCTCTGGATGTAAAAGGGCTTGTTAACATCCAGTTTGCCGTAAAGGATGGAGAGGTTTACATAATCGAGGTGAATCCAAGAGCGAGCCGGACCGTTCCTTTCGTGAGCAAGGCCATAGGGGTTCAGCTGGCCAAGATAGGGACCAAGGTGATGACCGGAAAGTCTCTTGAGGAACTTGGCTACACGGAGGAGATTGTCCCGGAGCACTACTGCGTAAAGGAATCGGTCTTTCCTTTCGTCAAGTTCCCGGAAGTTGACACGATTCTGGGCCCAGAAATGAAATCGACCGGAGAGGTCATGGGAATCGCTCCCGACCTTGACCAGGCGTTTGCAAAATCCCAGATCGCGGCCGGCAACAGCCTTCCTTCAGATGGCGTGGCCTTCATAAGCATAAAAGACGAGGACAAGTCCGACAAAATGCTTGATATAGCCCGGAGGCTGAGCGGTATAGGTTTTGATATAATGGCTACCGGAGGCACATCTGAATTTCTCAATAAAAATGGTATATTTTCCCGAACGGTGAACAAGGTTAAGCAGGGCCGTCCCCACATAGTCGATCACCTTAAAAACGGTGAGGTGCAGTTGGTTATAAATACCACTTTTGGGAAAAAGGAGATCGCGCAGTCCTATTCGATAAGAAGGACCGCGCTTGTAAACAACGTTCCTTATTTCACCACCCTCGCCGGTGCGGTCGCCGGAGTCGGTGCTATCGAGGCCTTGGTGAGAATCGGTCTCGACGTAAAGGCTTTGCAAAGCTACTATTAACACGGCTGGGGTATGGTTGAGGTGAGGAGGAGATCTTAATGAGTGTCCAAAGAGTTCTAATTACTCCCGACGGCTGGAAGAAGCTTCGGGACGAACTTCACAGACTGAAAACCGTCGAGAGACAGGAAGTAATCAGGCTTATAGAATATGCGAGGTCACTCGGGGATCTTTCCGAAAACGCCGAGTACGAGACTGCCAAGCAGAAGCAGTCGTTCATAGAGGGAAGGATACAGGATATAGAAGACCGACTTGGCCGTGCGGAAGTAATTGACCCTGAGAAAATCACTGCCCGGGACAGGGTGGTTTTTGGTCTTACGGTTACGGTGGAGGATATTGATTCCGGGGACGTAAAAAAGTACAAGCTTGTGGGAGAAGATGAATCCGCACCCGAAAATGGCTTTATATCGGTTACCTCTCCGGTCGGCAGCGCGCTAATCGGAAAGAGGGTCGATGACGAAATACAGGTCAGGGTTCCCGGAGGAATTAAGGAATTTCTGGTTATTAATATAGAATAATATTTTGGTATGGGCAGGCCGGTTGACAATCTCAAGAAATTCATACTGTTTTCAGTTGTCTTCCATGTTCTTATATCTTTTGCTTGGGGGCACATTGTCGTACAGAAGAGCATTCCCGTATACGGCGATCACATAGAGGTTTCCCTGAGGCATTTTGAATTCAAAAAACCCGAACCCGCAAAAAAAGTCGTAAAGAGAAAAAAGGTTGTCAAGAAGAAAGAAAAAGTTGTAGAGAAGGTGAAAAAGCGGGATGATTCCATAGCGCTTAAAAAGGAAGCGAAACCCGCCCCGGAGCAACAGCCCGAAGAGAGTTATGCCACTGCGAGGCCATCTTACGGCTTCACCCCCAGGCCCGGCTACCCCGCGGTTGCCATAAGACGCGGTTACGAGGGCAGCGTGTTGCTTAATGTGCGTGTGCTTCCGAACGGAAAGCCCGAGGAAGTAACCATCTTCAAATCCTCCGGCCACAAGGTTCTTGACAATGCTGCTTTGAAGGCTGTAAAGAGGTGGAAATTCGTCCCGGCGCAAAGAGGTTTCAAGGCGGTTTCAAGCTGGGTCAAGGTTCCGATAGAGTTTCGGCTGGAATGAGGCTTAACCATCTGTCGGAAATTTGCGGGATTTTCTTTCGGGGTCGGGGTTCCTTGTTTTTTTCATGAGAAATTATCTGGGCGTATTCATTATATCTTTTCTGGTAGTACTGCTTGACCAGTTGACCAAGTGGCTTGTTAAGGCCCACGTGCCGTTTCTATCGAGGATAAATGTGTTTTCATGGTTCGATATAACGCATTTGCGAAATCCGGGAATCGCCTTTGGCATGTTAAGGGACATGTCCGAGGATGTGAGGCTTTACTTCTACATAGTTGTTTTCATTTTGGTGCTGGTCGTGATTTTTTTCTTTCTTCGCAGACTTGAAGAGGAGCAGAGGGTTTTTCGGTATGCGCTTGCCTTGGTGCTGGGGGGAGCTATTGGAAACTCAATAGACAGGTTTGCCTACGGATACGTGACCGATTTTATTGCAGTCTACTGGCCGGGGAACCCGGGTCTGCTCTGGCCTCCTTTTAACGTGGCTGACTCTGCGATCACGGTCGGGGCGATTTCGATCCTGATCTCCGGAGTCGTGGGGCGGGAGAGGGAGAGTTAAATGTTTAGCGGTATAGTTGAAGACATTGGAGCGGTCCAGGCGCTTGAGAAAAAGGACAAGGGCGTTCTTTTAAGAATCGGGGTCCGGAAGATCGATTCCGGGGAACTGGCCCTGGGAGAGAGCGTGGCCGTAAACGGCGTATGCCTTACGGTGGTTTCCGCTGGAGACGGAAGTTTTTCCGTTGACGCCTCCCACGAGACGCTTTCCAGAACAAACCTCTCTGGCCTCCGGACGGGAAGCGGAGTGAATCTCGAGAGGTCTCTTCGGGTCGGAGACAGGATGGGCGGACATATCGTCACGGGCCATGTGGACGGAGTAGGGGTAGTTCAGTCAATTACTCCGGTAGGAGAATCCAAGGTTTTTTCTTTTTCGATTCCTGCGTCCCTTGCGAAATATGTGGTCGAGAAAGGATCGGTCGCCGTTGACGGCGTAAGTCTCACCATCAATTCGGTAAAGGACACTGAGTTTTCGGTAAACATAATTCCCTACACGCTTCGGGAGACGACTTTTTCCGAATTTCGCCGCGGCAGGGAAGTTAACATGGAGTGCGACATAATAGGCAAGTACGTTGAGAAAATGCTCTCCGGCGCAGACGCCCCCGCCGAGGGTTCTCCCGTCGGAAGAAAATTGTAGGTTGATTTGAGCGAGAAACGACATATTTTTCTTACGGGGTTTATGGGAGCGGGCAAAACAAGCGTCGGCATCGAGCTTTCCGGAAGACTGCGAATGGATTTCTACGATCTTGACAGTGAAGTAGAACGGGCCGAAGGTCTTTCCGTAACCGAGATCTTTGAGGCGGGGGGAGAGGAGAGTTTCAGGCAGAAGGAAACAGAGATGCTTTCCACTCTTTCCCAGAAAACATCCCCGGCCGTGATCTCAACGGGGGGAGGTGCAGTCCTGCGACAGCAGAATCGCGAAATAATGGAGGCCTCTGGAGAGGTCTTCTATCTGCGGGCGGATATCGATATCCTTTGGAACAGGGTGAGTAGCAAGAAGGGGAGGCCCCTTCTTGACGTCAAGGACCCTCGTGCCGGGTTCCATGAGCTTTTCATGAAAAGAAAGGATATTTACGAACTCTCGCCGCATGTTGTTTCTACGGATGATATGAACATCTCCGAAGTCGCTGATAAAATAGTTGGGATGCTCGAATGAAGTTGGAGGCTTTAACTATGAAGAAAACCGTTTTCTTGTTTTTTGCTGCCTGTTTTTTGCTTTTGGGTTCCCTTTCGTGCGCCAAAGTAGAGGAAGACGAAGAAAGCCCAGGATCTCTGTCGCACGAAAACGTACCGGAACTTCTTTCTTCTTCCGGCTCTCCGCAGAAATTTCCCTCTCTAGCGGGTCTTGTCGAGAAACAAAAGCATTCTGTTGTGAACATAAGCACCACGAGTGTCGTAAAGCGGGGGAAGGTGTTGCCTGATTTCGGCGAAGGGGACCCTTTCGAGGAGTTTTTCAAGAGATTTTTTCCGAATGACCGTGAGCGGGAGTTCAGACGAAAGGGCCTGGGTTCCGGGTTCATAGTCAGCAAAGACGGCTACATAGTTACCAACAACCATGTGATCAGCAGGGCGGAAGATATACAGGTCGTTCTCTACGACGGATCGAGATATACGGCCGAGATTGTGGGACAGGACGCGAAAACGGATCTTGCGGTCCTGAAGATAAAGCCTGAAAAAAATCTGAAGCCCGTTATTTTCGGAGATTCGGACAAACTTAGGATCGGCGACTGGGTCATGGCGATCGGAAATCCCTTCGGACTCGGCTACACAGTAACGGTCGGAATAGTGAGCGCGAAGGGGAGATCTCTGGGTCTCGGGGCCTACGATGATTTCATTCAGACCGATGCGTCCCTTAACCCTGGAAACAGCGGAGGCCCGCTTTTTAACCTGGGAGGGGAGGTGGTCGGTGTTAACACCGCGATAGCGTCCAGAGGCCAGGGAATAGGTTTTTCTATCCCAACCAATATGGCCAAGGGTGTCATATCCCAGCTCATGGAAAAAGGCAAGGTGGTCAGGGGATGGCTGGGAGTCATTATTCAGCCTATAACGCAGGAGATAGCCGAGAGCATAGGGCATGAGGGTACCGATGGGGCTCTTATATCCGATATAAGCCCGGGAAGCCCTGCGGAAAAAGCGGGCCTGCGGAGAGGAGACGTGGTAGTGGGATTTGACGGAGAACCTATAAAGGAGTTTACGTCTTTATCCAAACTCGTGGGAATGAAAGCCCCCGGCACTTCCTCTAAAATCACGATTCTCCGCGACGGGAAGCGCGAGGAGATTTCCGTTGTTCTCGGCAAAATGCCGGATGAAGAGATTCCTGCAGAGTCTCAGCGGGACGAAGATATTGAATTAAGCGACATTACCCCGGATATCGCCGCGCGGTTCGGCCTTGAGGATAAAGCCGGAGTGCTGGTTGCGAACGTAAGCCGTGGCAGTTCGGCTTGGGAAGCGGGATTTCGTCCCGGGGACGTGATACTGGAGGTTAACAAGAACCCCGTGGCGAACCTTGGAGACTACAACAAGATCATAAGCGCCCTGGAACCGGGGAAGCAGTATCTTTTTCTGGTAAAGAAACGTAAAAACACGATTTACATCGGCTACGCCCCCAAAAAATAAACAGTAACGCAGGACTCTCGGCGACTACTCTTCGCGGATGATTTTCCTTCGGAATTCCTCCGGCATCCGCACGGTTTTTCTTTCTTTGTAGTCAAAAAATACTAAAGAGGTCTTGACCTTGGCGACCTCCTTGCCGCTTTTTTCATTCACCAGTGCGTAGATAAGCTCGAGAAAATGGTTGCCATACTCGCCGATGCCGATGCTTATTTCCATTACGTCTCCGTAAAACGCTTCCGAACTGTAGGTGATTCCGATGTCTCCCATTATGATTCCCACTCCCTCTATATCGGCTTCGGTGTAGCCGTGTGTTGCGAGGAATCTTACTCGGGCCTCGTGTGCGAGGGTTAACACCGAGTCATGTCCGAGATGAAAGCCGTAGTTTATGTCGTCTATTCTTATCGGGATTTGCGTTGAAAAGACGAATCTGCTCGGTAGATCTATTTTTATTCTTGCCATTTTCGCGGATTTTCCCCCTGAATATATCTGTATTTTCGGGACTATAAAAGAATTGTTTGCTTTTTGGTTTTAAGGGGTTATAGTCATGCCCCAATAATTGTTCCAACAAATTTTTCTAGGAGGCAGAATTAGATGGAAGAAAGGACAGAAAAGGAGCATGTAAGTAACCACGTTGATATTGAGTCCAAAAGGTTTTTCTTTGACGTCAAGGAGAACCACAAGGGTCAATACCTTAGGATTACCGAACTAAGCGGCGGCCGCTCAAGCATAGTTGTTCCCTTTGAAGGAATAGAGCAGTTCAGAGACAAGCTGGTCGAAACGATAAAACAATCCCTCGAGTTAGTTGGAAACTAGAGAAATCCCCAGGATTTAATCCCTCCCCACCTCGGCACAAGCTTTAAGCTTTCTATATGATCGCTTTTGCTTTTACCACTCTGAGTTTTATAAGATTCGGGTCGGGAAGCTTGCTTATAAATCCGACCTGAACATTCCTGAGCCACATCACCTGCTTCGGAGCCAGGACTTCTTTTATCTTGAAGCGGTTTGATCCGAAAGGGGTGTTTGAGGATTTGAAAAACTCTATTTCAAACTCTATCTTCTCGTAAGCGATGTCGCTTATGTTCTCGATCACTAGCTTGCTGAGCGTCGCGGTTGCCCCAGGGATTCCGCTTCCCCACTCAAACTCCCTTATTACTATATCGTGCTTCGGGAAAGCTTCCCGGGGCTGTTCCCGGGAAATTTCCGCGTCCTTGTCCGCAGCCAGGCCGGCGGAACCAACCGAACTGGCCGGAGGAGGGACGCTTTCGGTTCCTTCATTGTAAGCGCTTTCGGATTCATTTGAAGGTGATGTTTCTTTTGGCGGTTCGGCTTTTTTCTCCCCGTCCTTTTTTCTTAGTATGCTGACGGAGCTGATTTTTTTCTTTATCCTCTCCCCTAGGCTCCCCCCGCCGGAAAGGATATAATTGAGTTCCTTTGTTGTTATCACCTCGGTCCCGGAGACGGCAATAGATCTTTCAACAGCGTTCGGACTCGAGAAACCGACGTTTATCCCCGTAAAAGTTCTTTCCTCTCCGGCGGGAAGTACATTGTGTATAGTCACCGAGGAAAGGTGAGTGCTGCCTGGTCCGGTTCCACCGTCTTTTTCCGTTAAAAGCAGTTTGATATTCTTAAAGTGGGTTTCTCCTGTGTTCTCAAGGGTGATTTCGGTTATGAAACCCTCCGTTCCGAAACTCGCACCTTCAAATTCCCAATTCTTTACGAAAATCACGTTCTCGGCACCTGCGGATAAAGAACTTCCCGACACCTCGGCGCCAGTTACCCTTGCCTCGGAGTCTTCAAGATCCGAGTTCATGAGTCCCAAATCCAAGTTGGAGAAGGTCCTTTGGCTTCCTGCGGGCAGTTCCTCGGGTATTTTTCCGTGAAGAGAGCCCAGAAGCTTGCCGGTTCTTGTAAACAGGTCAATTCTGATTTTGATGTTCTTGTAGCTGGTGTTGCCGGAGTTTGCGACGGTTATTTTTCCAAGCGTTGCCATGCGCCCCACTCCGTAGGATTTCCACGAGTAGTCCGTTACGGTGAGATCTTCCCGGGGGTTTGGCTGCTGCGCATAAGCGACCTCCACTTGCGGAGAGAGAAGAAGCGGAAAAAGCAGAAGGGCAAGCGTGATTGTCGCGACGTGAATTATGCTTTTGGGAGTTATAGCCATAACTAGACAGTTACTCCTACTGTTCTTGGCCGAGCAAGGCCAGCGCCCTGCTTATCTCTCATCCTTCCGGCCATACGGGACTGCTTGAGTTTCCCACCCGCAACCGAGATGCCTCGATGAAGGATATTTATTGTCGCGTTTACATCCCTGTCCAAAACAAGTCCACAATTACACCTGTGAACTCTTGTAGACAGGCTTTTCTTGACTTCCGCTCCGCAACTTGAGCATTCCTGCGAAGTCCCCTTGGGGTCTATTGACGCTACCGTAACGCCAGCACTCTCAGCCTTCTCGTTAAGCAGCGTAGCGAATTTCCCCCAAGTCTGTTCCTGTATGCTCTTTGCTAACCACTTGTTACCAAGCATCTTTTTCGTTTCAAGTTTCTCTACCGCTATAAAATCATACATTCTTACTATCTCCGCACTCAGACGGTGAAGATAGTCTCTTTCCTTATCCGTTACCTTCTGCCATTCCTTAGCAAGCAACGAAACAGCCTTTCTTCTGTTGTTGCTTCCCACTGCCTTGCGTGATACGGAGCGTTGCAGTCGTATTAACCTACGTCTGTCCATCTCCCGTTTCTCCACAGTCTTCCCGTTGCTCAAGGTAAGACGCCTCGATATCCCCATATCTATCCCAACGGGATTGTTGACTGATTTTGCCTCGGGAGTCGGCAACTCATACGATAACGCGACTTCCGTGCGTAAAGACTTTCTGGTAATCCGTATTGCCTTAAGCAGATTATTAGGCGGGAGTTCCCGGGAAGGCTTCACTTCTATGCGGGGAAGCCCCTTTACCCTAAGAACCAGTTTCTGTCCCTCGTGCTTCAGCATTTTCCAGCACTGGTCGTTTATCTCTATTGTCCGCCAACGCCTGGAACTCTTAAATCGAGGGAAACCAGCTTTTTCCTTGGTCTTCACTCTACGGAAAAACGACTTGTACGCCTTGTCTATGCGACCCACAACCCCACGGAACACCTGAACGCTGATATCGGCATACTCAGAATCATCCGCTCTCACTTCGGTCAGTGCTTTGCACTGGTCGTAATATGAGCGGGATTCGCCCGTCTTCCCATAGCAGTCAATACGCTCCTCAAGACAGGCATTGTAAAGTGTAGCGCACATCCCGAATACCCGGGATAATGCTTCATGACCTGACCTTGTCAGTTTGGCACGACACTTGTAAGTCCTTATCATCGCTATATTGTACTTGGCTGTGTAGAGTTATCGTTGTAATTCCATACTTTCCATCAGGTCTTAAAAAATGTTTACAGTAATATACCGGAGAGTTTCTGTTATGGAAGTGTTAATAGCACGCCATCTGTCCGGAAGTATAGCACGCCGTCTGAGACTGTGAAGATATTCTGGGGTTTTGGTTATTCTGCGGAACACTGAGAATCGAGATGGCGTTGCGGGAGAGTAAGGGCTGATTTGCCTCTGCCTCGGTCATAACATCTAAAACGGCATAATTATCTTTGTATTTCAGGCAGTTAGGTGTTGATATCACGCCTCCCCAAAGGTATAATTACATCAACAATTCATATCAAGGTGGAACACACAATGAACCAACGCCGATACAAGCCCACCCTTGACCGCACGCAAGCATTGCTTCTGCCCGAGAGGGTGGAAGATTACGTGGGAGAGAACCACCAGGTTCGAGCCCTTGACGCTTATGTTGATACCCTGGACCTCGGTGCTCTGGGCTTCAAGCACACCGAGGCCGGTACCGTGGCTGGGCAGCCTCCTTACAACCCGTGGTCTATGCTCAAGCTTTACCTGTACGGATATCAGCACGGGATACGCAGCAGCCGCAAGCTGGAGGCTGAGGCCCGAAGGAACCTTGAAGTGATATGGCTGGTGAAGGGAGTGCGGCCGTCATACAAGAGCATTGCGGATTTCCGCAAGGATCATGTGGCGCAGTTGCGGGAGGTTAACCGGGATTTTGTTTTGCTGTGCAGGGAGTTGGATTTGTTCGGCGGGGATGAGGTGGCGGTTGACGGTTCTTTTTTCTCTGCGAACGCGAGCAGGGGGAGTATACAGACGGAGGGTTACATAGACAGGGAGTTGGAGAACATAAAGAAGAAGATAGAGGAGTATCAGGCAGTTCTTGAGGAGCAGGATGCGGCGGACGACAGTGCGGGGAGGCAGGATACGGGCAACGACGAGGTGTTGGGGGAGAAGATAGAGAAGCTCAGGCGACGGCAGGAGGAAAAGAGAAAGCTTAAGTCCCGCATGGAGAGAAGGGGGCAAACGCAGGTATCTGTGGTGGATGAAGATGCGAGGCTGCTCAGGAAGCGGGGGCAGAGCGTGGCGGGGTACAACGCCCAGATAGCGGTGGATTCTAAGCACAAGCTGGTGGTTGCCGAGGGGGTGATTCAGGATGGCAGGGATCACCGTCAGTTGTCGGGAATGCTTATGGAGACCGGGAAAAGGCTCTGCAGGGAACAGTTTGTGGGGTTGGCCGACGGGGGTTATTACGAGAGCATGGAACTTAAGCGGTGCGAGGATGAAGGTATCACTGTTTATGTGCCGGTTCCCGACACAAGCGCGGGGATAAGGGGGAGGGGGCGTTACACTCTGGATGAATTCAGTTACGACTCAGCGGAGGACTGTTATTACTGTCCCCAGGGAAAGCGGTTGGCTCCCCGCGGGGAGCCATTACATAAAAGCGGGAAGCGTTACATTCTGTATAGCGCCAGGAATGTTGACTGCAAGGGGTGTGCGATGCGCAAGCGTTGTATTGGTGACAGTGCACGGAGCAGGCTGATACAGCGCTGGGAACATCAGGAGGTGCTTGACAGGCACAGGGAGAGGATGGAGGCGGAGGCGGAGAGGATTAAGAGGCGTGGGAAGATCGTAGAACACCCGTTTGGGACGTTGAAGAGCAGATGTGGGATTCACCAGTTTTTGATGAGAGGTCTTGAGAAATGCCGGGGGGAGTTCAGCTTGATGACGATGGCCTATAACTTTACCCGGGCGCTTAACGTGCTGGGGGCGCAAAGACTGAGGGAGTATTGCGCCGTGAGGAGGGTTTGTGGCCCTCAAATGGCCTGAAACGATGAGAGAAAGCTTGCTGATTTGACATTATGACACCAGATCGGGGGTGTCGAACCGAATTCCGAGGATTTTTAACCTCTTCCATCAGAAAACACATGCATTGCTGACAGTAGATTTACTTTTAAACCATCTCTCCCTCAATACTCTCACAGTCTCGTCTGTCCGGTTTTGCTGAAGGGCGATTGTCTGGATTTATCTTCTCCAAAGGAGGAGGTATTCATGGACCAGACGAGGTTTCTGCAAAGAGTCAGGATGAACCAGTTCGAGAGGGTATACCGGAGGTGGAAGGAGAAGAAGGTTATACAGGCAGAAGCAGCAGAGCAGCTCGGGATAGGGGAGAGAACGTTTCGTCGTTACGCGGTCCGATACAGGGACGAAGGGATGCGTGGGCTTTTGGATAAGCGCCTGGGAGCACTCTCCCACAACCGGGCCCCGCAGGAGGAGATCTCGGAGGTGGTGGAGTTGTACAAGACCCTCTACCCCGAACGCAACGTGGCTCACTTCTACGAGGCGTATAAAGAGCGCCACGGAGGCCGTCGCTGCTACAACTGGGTGAAGAGAACCCTTTACTCTGCGGGAGTGGCGAGGAGGCCCCGGGGAGGGGGAGTGCACCGCCAGCGCAGGCAGCGGCGGGAGTGTGCCGGGGAGATGATACACCAGGACGCAAGCACTCACAGGTGGGTTCCCCGGGAGGTGTGGGACCTTGTGGTGACCATGGACGACGCCACCGGGGAGATATACAGCGCTTTCTTTGTTTCGGAGGAAGGGACCTGGAGCAGCATGAGAGGGGTAAGGGATGTATTGGAGAGTAAAGGGATATTCTTGAGTTTTTACAGTGACCGGGGGCCTCACTACTGGAGCACTCCGGTGGCCGGAGAGAAGGTGGACAAGGAGAATCCAACGCAGTTTGGGCGAGCGATGGGTGAGCTGGGCATTCTGATGATACCGGGATATTCCCCTGAGGCCAGGGGGCGCAGCGAGAGGATGTTCGGGACCTTGCAGGGAAGGTTGCCCGCGGAGTTGCGTGAGCGTGGTATAGTGGAGATGGAAGAGGCGAACAGGTTTTTGGAGGAGAGTTTCATAGAGGATTTCAACAGGCGTTTCATGGTGGCCGCGGCGGAGAAGGGGGAAGCGTTTGTACCGCTTTTTGATGCCAACCTTGACGATATACTGTGTTTGAAGCATCGGAGGGTAGTGGGCAACGACAACTGCGTGAGGTACAAGGGTATGAGTTTGCAGATCCCGCCGGTTAAGGATCGTTATCATTTTGTGAGGGCTAAGGTAGTTGTGCATGAGTATTCGGACGGGAGCATGTCTGTGTATCATGGGAAGCGCAGGCTGGGCGGATATGACAGTGAAGGCAGGTTAAAAAACAAAGGAGGCGAAAGCAGACCGAGAACCCGGATAAGGGGTTCCCGCAGTTTCACTTCACCCTCTTCGGGCTACGCCCTGGGAGGCTGAAGTGAAAAAAGCAAAAGCGGACAACTCGCGTGCTATAAAAGCGGACAGTTCCATTTGCTGTTAACAGAAGTTACGGAGGAGGGCTTTTTTTCTTGAGATATCTTACAGATAAAGTTATAAATCTAGAATAGCTCAACCGGCAACCGAAGGTTCTTTCGGCGTGCGATTCGACACAACTCATACAAACAGCGGGTTTTTTCAATGGCAATTTACATATTACTCAGCAGACTTACTCCCGAGGGCAGAAAAACCGTTAAGGAGCGGCCCGGGAGAATAAAGGAAGTCGACAAGGAACTTGAAGACATAGGCGTCAGGGTTCTTGAGCAGTATGCGACTCTGGGCAGATACGATTTTGTAAACATAGTGGAGGCACCCGATAATGAGACCATAGGGAAGGTCTCGGTTGACCTTTGCTCAAGGGGAACGGTCGAGCTGGTAACTCTTCCGGCGGTCTCGGTTGAGTCTCTGGTTAAATCGCTTAACAAGGCAAGAGCGGAGAAGGTGCCCCCAACGCCATCCGGGGAAGACAAAGATGTTTAAAAGATATTTCGGCGTAGTGGAAGAACAGTCGCGGGACGTTTTCGGGACACACCCGAAAAAAACCCTCTCGGCTTTTTCCTTTTTCTCGGTTGCTGCGGTCATCTTACCCTTGGCCATACTCATCCTGTTTATTCTGCTTAAGTTTTTCTAAGGTATTAATGGCGAGAATCAGAACACTTCCGGATGTACTTGTCTCTAAGATAGCCGCCGGAGAAATAGTCGAGAGACCGGCTTCCGTAGTAAAAGAACTTGTTGAAAACTCAATTGATGCCGGCGCAACTAGGATATCCATACACCTTGAAGCCGGAGGGAAGCGGCTTGTAAGGGTGGTCGATAACGGCTACGGGATGTCCCGTGACGACGCCCTCATGAGCATTGAACGTCACGCCACGAGCAAGATAAGGGACATTGATGATCTTTTCTCGATAGGGACTCTCGGTTTTCGCGGCGAGGCGCTTCCGAGCATAGCCAGCGTTTCAAGGTTCAGAATGATAACCACCGCTGAGGGTTCGGAATCCGGTACCGAAATCTACATTGAAGGCGGAGTCGTAAGGAAGATAAAGGAGACCGCATCTCCCGTGGGCTCTTCAGTTGAGGTTAAGAACCTGTTTTTCAACACCCCGCCGCGGCTTAAGTTTCTGAAAAGGCCGGAGACTGAACTCGGCAGGGTCCTTGAGGTTATCCAGCGTGAAGCCCTCTCGCGACCCGGGGTTTCTTTTGAGGTTTCCTCAGATGGAAGAACCATCCATCGCTACGGCGCAAGCGAGTCGTTTGCGCAGCGCGTAGCGCAGATAGTTCCCGGCACGTTGCTTTACCCTGTAGACTTCAAAGACAAGACGCTTGTGGTGGGCGGCTTCCTGGGAAGTCCTCTAGATCCACGCTCCTCGATGCGCAGGCTCTTTACTTACGTAAACTCAAGACCCGTAAGGGACCGTTTTATAAACAGAATTATAATGGAGTGCTACGGAAGGATGGTTGAAAAGGGGAAATATCCTCAAGGAGCGATTTTTATTGAAAGAGATCCCGCCTTGGTGGACGTGAACGTACATCCGACCAAAAGCGAGGTGATGTTCAAGAACCAGTACGAAGTTGGCCAGAGCATTCGCCGCGCGATAGGAGGCATGCTTGCCGACGCCCCTTGGATGAAGGGCCACAGGGAAAGGACCCAGAAGGCACTTGAAGATTTCTACGAGAGGCAAAAAGATCCCAGACTTTCCGAGAACAGGGGTTACTCCTCCGTAGCGCCTTCGGCAAAAACGGCTTCCGCCCAAGCCGCTCATAAGACTGAGCCTAGGTCTCCGCACCCCCGCAACGGTGATTCCTCTATATTTGAGAAATCTCCAGAGGCGGCAGGAGAGCACATGTTCTCCGATGGTTTTTATTCAGGTCTCAGGTTCCTGGGACAGGTCGGAAAGCTTTACCTCGTATGCGAGGACCCGGACGGCATCATTCTTATTGACCAGCACGCGGCCCATGAGCGGGTCAACTTCGAGAGAATAAGAAAATCCTATCTCGAAGAAGCTTTTTCCTGTTCTCAGAAACTTCTCATTCCCGAAGTCGTCGAACTTACGGTCCGGGAAATCAATACGGCGCGGCAGTTTGCGGATGGAATGGAGAAACTCGGCTTTGATTTTGAAGTTTTCGGGGAAAGCGCGGTGAGGGTGAAATCCGTTCCGGGATTTTTAAGGGACTCCGATTACGCCCGGTTTTTTGCCGACCTGTTTGATGAGCTCGATGGTCTGGGCGACCCCAAAAGCTTGGAGGAGCATCTTGATGCCGTGTGCGCGACAATGGCGTGTCACAGTTCAATAACCGCAAACCGAACGCTCTCGGAACAGGAAGTGCGGACTCTTTTTGCGGATATGGATGCTTCTGAAAATCCGCACGCCTGCCCTCACGGCCGGCCGGTCGCGACCCGGATATCGTACAATATGCTTGAAAAGATGTTCAAGAGAACCTGATTCTTAAAGCTGATACATGGTGATGACAAGCGAGAATTTCCGAGAAAAACTACTTTTTGCAAATTTATAGAGGAGGATCGAATCCGAAATGGCTGTTGTTGAAACGAGTGGTTTTCACAAGGGTATGAAGATCGAGACCGAAGGGGCGATCTGGGAGATAGTCGAGTATAAGCATTCAAAAATGGCGCAGAGAAGCCCGATAGTTACGGCGAGGCTTAAGAATATCGCCACGGGAGCCGTGCGGGAAATGAAATTCCGCGCGGGAGACACGTTTAACGTTCCCGATATCCAGAAAAGAACCATGCAGTATCTCTACAGGGATGATGAGATGTTTTACTTCATGGATTCCGAGACTTTCGACCAGTTTCCTTTCAGGGCGGATGCAATAGGGGATACGGTGAAATTTCTCAAGGAACAGCAGGAAGTCACGGTGCAGATGCATGAAGGAGAGCTCATAGGAGTGGAACTTCCCACAGCCGTTGTCTTTGAGGTTACCCACACGGAACCCGGAGTGAAGGGAGATACGGTTTCAAGCACCACGAAACCGGCAACCATAGAGACCGGAGCAGTGGTAGCCGTCCCTCTTTTTATCAACATCGGGGACATGATAAAAGTTGATACCAGAAACGGGAACTACCTCGAAAGGGCAAAATCCTGAGCGAATACCTCTTGTTTGTTAACTGCTACTTATTTTCCGAAAGGGTCCTCAATTTCCGGATGCCAGAGCTTGAAGTGTTCTTTGTGCAGATCGTGGTATGAATCTTTCTCGAAATACTTATCGTAGAATTCAAGATCAAGGTGGTGGGCTTGGAATACCAGTCGCACGAACATCGGGTCCAGGAAAGCCGGAAATCTTCCGTAGTTCTCATACACGTAGGTGCAGAAATCCTTTACTATCTGTATCCTGACCTCGGAAGGATGGTATTCGTCACGCAGGATCGATGCGGGGTCTCTGTAGGGAAACGGATTGTCCTCCTGCCAGAATTGTCCCCTTACCTCTAGAAACCTGTCGACGGCTTCGCTCATATCCGCCACGTAGGGAGGGCAGAGGGATTCGAAAACTCCGTCCCTTCCGACGGGATAAGGCGGGTTCGTGCTCCTGAGGCTTTCCTCCGGCTGGACGAACCGGAATCCGAGCCCTTTGTGGGAAGGGTCGACCCCGAGGGCGTAATGGGGAAGCAACCCGGTGAAAGTCCAGCCTCCGAGGCCCAGAGCCTGCAGCGCAAGATTCATGTTCTGGCTTATAAAGGCCTGTTCGACGTTAAGCGTGGTAAGCACCCTTAATTCCAGGTCGAACAGAGAAAGCCTGACGTCGTTTCTTATGTAGCCTTTCTCTATCCACTTATCAAGACCGCACGATCTTCCCCCGTTGAGTTCATCAATAATGTTAAATCCGTACTTGGCCCCGAAATATATGAACAGAAGCACCATGTACTCGACGGTGGTGTTGGTCACCGGGATGAAGAAAGTCGTTCCCGGCTTGTTTGTGTTCCACGCGTTAAAGTCGAAAAGGCCGGGTTCTCTCTTTGGAAGATCGGCTCTCTGGTTCTCAAGGGTAATTCTGCTTGCCCTGAAAAGCTCGACTATTTTTTCA
Organism: Thermodesulfobacteriota bacterium; assembly: GCA_965207685.1. Classification (GTDB taxonomy): domain Bacteria; phylum Desulfobacterota_D; class UBA1144; order Nemesobacterales; family Nemesobacteraceae; genus Nemesobacter. Next base: position 1,824,800 of record OZ242294.1, read on the forward strand.
AGCTGCTTTTCCCTGTCAAGCGACATGAAAATGGAGGTGTCGGGGGGTATGAGGTCAAAAAGCCGCACCATGTAAACGCCTTGGTCGTTTGTGTAGAAAAGCTCGGTCGAATGGGAGTTGCAGGAGCACGGCCAGCTTCTGCCGGTCCACTGGAAAAGCCATGATATGCCGGTTCTCGGCAGGTCTCCCAGAGAAAGCCCCGTGGTTCCCGTACCTGCCCAGATCAAAAAAGCCTCTTCAAGTTCGGAGAGAGGAACCGGATCGTGAGCGGAACTGTACGCCAGGTTCCCCTCGGGGATCTCCATCCCTAGGCCGAAACGGCGCGATCTTCTTGAGAATATGGAATCCAGAAGACTGAAGTTTATGGCTCGTTCAAAGCCCTGCGGGATTTTCATTTTTCCGCTCTTTTAGGCGGCCTTACGAGAAGCGGCCCGTTCCCGGTCAGTTGTTAAAGGTCTTGCATTCCTCGCAGATTCCGCTGAAAAGCACCGAGTACCCAAGAATCTTGTAATTGTCTATTTGCGGGTCAAGTTCCGAATAAGCTATGGAATCGTCGTAGATGTCTTCTATCTTTTTGCATTTCACGCATACGACGTGGTGGTGAGGTTCCATGTTGGCGTCGTATCTTGCGGCGTGATACAGGGTGTTGACTACTGATATGAGTCCCATTCTCTCGAATGTCTCGAGCGTTCTGTACACGGTGGTAAGGGATATGTTCGGATAGTAGTCCTTTATGTTCTTGTAGATCATTTCGGTACTCGGGTGTTCCATGCTTCCCGCAAGCTCCCTGTATATCGCTATTCTCTGAGGAGTTACCTTAAGTCCCAATTCTTTGCTTCTTTTTATGAATTGCGATATCTTGTTTTCGGTTCTGAGTTCCGAATTCTTCATAATCTGTCCCTTTAGGGGGATTAAAACAGGCCAGTCTCAGTGTACCTTAAAAGTGTTTAAGTCTCAAACCATACGGCATGGAGAAAGCTGTGATTGAATTTATGAAGAAAAACAGGGTCGTGGCCGTTATCAGGTCCGCCAGTTACGAAAAATCTCTTGAATTCGCAAGGGGATGCGTCGATGGCGGGATAAGAATCATAGAGGTCATATCAATCTCCCCGGGTTCTGAGAGACTTCTTCGGGAACTTGCTCCGCAGGACGGAATATGCGTCGGGGCGGGTACGGTTCTTGACCGTGATTCCGCCGAGCGGATGTCTGATTGCGGGGCCCGTTTCATAGTTTCTCCGCACACCGACCCCGGGATAATCGAGTATTGCCGGAAAAACGGCATCACGGTGATCTCAGGCGCCTTTACATCCTCTGAGATGGTTAACGCCCGTAGCATCGGTGCGGACTTCGTAAAGATATTTCCCGCCTCGAGTTTCGGTCCGGGTTACGTGAAAGCCATAAAGGAGCCTCTCGGATTTATGGATATCATGGTCACCGGAGGAATTACCGCGGACAACATCCGGGATTATTTCTCGGCGGGAGCCGCGCTTGCCGGGGTGTCTACCGCGCTTTTGGGCGGAGGGGACGACTATCAGTCCATAAAACAAAAGGCCGAGGAGTTCTTCCGGTTCTCCGCGTGAAGATGGATACAAAGCCGCAGGCAAGGGAGTTTTATCTTGACTCAATAGACGAGGTGTTTGCCGAGGTCTTTTTTCTTTTCGGCGGTGGCTTTGACGTCCGGATGGAAATTGCCTCTGAAACTCCGCTTGTAAGCGCTTCTTTTTCGCCCCGCATCGCGGCGGTTGATCCAGAGGGGGCGGTCGACTTTGAGCTTTGTGCTTTTGAGTGTTCGGGTGTTTCCGCGGAGAACTTTGAGGAGTATCTCGGGACCCCGGTGCATACGAGCAGCGCGCTTGAGTTTTTTGACTATGTTTTTTCCCAAAGATCGAAAGCCGTCTGCGGCGTAGATTTTGCGGGAAACAGCTGGATAATAACCGTTACTGACTGAAAACAGTCATTATTTCCGCTGGTTCTAGATATTGTTTTTCCTTTTCTGATTGTCTTTTGCGGGCTTGCTTAAAACCTGTTACCTTAGCAAAATGAGGTTTTTACCGTTATTGCTGATGTTAGTGACTGCGTTTTCCTTACCCGCTTATGCCCAAAGCAGCGGAACGGGCCACGACTGGCATTCGGGAAACAGCTACTACTGGAATACGGATTCTAAGGGCAAGACGACCGTTCATGGCTTTGACACGAAAACAGGGGCGTACTGGAATGCGACTATCGAACCGGATGGGAACATGAGGGGCTACGATGGCAATTACAATCCTTGGGGCTATGATAGCCGGACGGGATATTACTATAATTTCGGTACGGGTGAGAACTGTATCGGAAAAGGATATGTCCGGACATGTTATTGGGGAGGCGTGCTGAATGGTCCCATGGGCAGGGGCAACCAATGAGCAAGCCGTTTGCTTTGAAGGTGGGCAGGAAAGGGGAGGTTGGGACTACGGTGCCAGAGGCATGCGATAGACTCTAGAACCGTTCCAGAATTTCGTAATAGGTATTTCTCTGCGCGGGGTTAAACCCGGCGCTTTTTATCATGTGAACGAGTTCGTCCACGGTCGAGCGGATCTTGTTCTCGGCGCACCCCAGAACGTTTTCGTCGTAAAGGGTCCCGCCGAGATCGCTCGCGCCATAGTGCAGGGACATTGAACCCATTTTCTTTCCCTGGGTAAACCAAGAGCCCTGTACATGCTTGAAGTTGTCAAGGAATATCCTGCACACCGAGAGAACTCTAAGGTATCTTTCCCCGCCGACCTCGTCCTTTATTCTTTTTTCAAGCAGGGTGTTTTTAGGCTTGAACGTCCAGGGGATAAACGCCAGGAAATTCCCCGTTTCATCCTGAAGCTCTCTTATCCTGAGGAGGTGCTCGATTATGTCCTCGTCATCCTCAAGGTGGCCGAACATCATGGTCGCGGTCGTCTTAAAACCCACAAGGTGAGCTTCCCTGGTGATTCTCATCCAGATGTCGGCATCTATCTTGAGAGGGCTTATCGCTCTTCTCGCCCTGTTGGACAGCACCTCGGCTCCTCCTCCCGGTATTGTTCTCAGTCCCGCGTCCCAGAGGCTTTGCAGCACGTATTTTGTGTCAAGGTCTTCATATTTGGCAATGGCGGCTATCTCTGGGGCGGAGAAGGCGTGGAGATGAAGATCCGGTATCTCCTTCGTGGCCCTTTTTACGATCTCAATGTAGTAGTCAAGTTTCAGCTCCGGGTTGTGACCGCCTTGCAGAAGGACTGTAGTGGCACCGTTATGGTACGAGGTGCGAATTATTTCAATCACTTTGTCAACGCTCAGTGTGTAGGCGTCGTAGGCGCCCGGCGGTCTCCAAAAGGCGCAGAAAAGGCACTCCGTGTCGCAGACGTTCGTGTAGTTGGGGTTTGTATCCGCAACGAAGGTCACTATATTTTCCGGATTAAACCTTTTCCTTACTATATCAGCTAGGGAACCGAGCTGGAGCAGGTCGGCCTTTCCGAGAAGCAGGGCGGCTTCGTCGGTCGATATCCGCTTACCTTCAAAAACCTTTGCGTAGATGTTTTCAAGCGAACTCATAGAGAAAATTAATAAAGCTAATAGCGGGGGCAAAGTCAATTCCGCAAGCAGTGTTCTGTAGGGGGTCAATTAAAATGTCCGTTTTTTGAGTTAATTAGTTGTCCGGTTTGGTTTTCTTCAAATCAGCCTCGAAGGGCGAGCCCGAAGAGGCTGATTTGAAACCGTCTCCTTACCCCGTCGCCATCTTCCTTCTCTGTTCAGTTTCTTCCACGAGATTCCCTTCCCTGTCATAAAACCCCAGCCTGCGTTTCCCTTCATGAAACACCCCTATGCTCCCATCCTCGTACTCATGCACCGCAACCTTCGCCCTCACGAAGTGATAACGATCCTTAACCGGCGGGATCTGCAAACTCATACCCCTGTACCTGACACAATTGTCGTTGCCCACTGCCCTTGTGTGCTTAAGACACAGTATGTCATCCAAACCCACTCCGAGCAGCGGTACGAACGCACTGCCTTCCTCAGCCGCCGCTACCGCGAAACGCCCGTTGAAATCCCCTATAAAACTCTCCGAGAGAAACCTGTTCGCCTCCTCCATATCCTCTATACCCCTCTCCTCCAACTCCACAGGCAACCGCCCCTGCAACGTCTTGAACATCCTCTCGCTTCGCCCCCTTGCCTCAGGGGAGTATCCCGGAATCATTAAAACGCCCAGCTCGGCCATCGCTCTTCCAAACTGCGTGGGATTCTCCTTGTCAACCCGCCCCCCGGCCCGGGGAGTACTCCAGTAATGAGACCCTCTGTCACTGTAGAAACTTGAGAATATGCCCTCACTCTCCAATACCTCCCGCACACCCCTCATGCTGCTCTGTGTGCCCTCCTGGGCACAGAAGAAAGCACTGTATATCCGCCCCGTGGCGTCATCCATGGTCACTACAAGGTCCCACACCTCCCGGGGAACCCACCTGTGAGTGCTCGCATCCTGATGTATCATCTCCCCCTCTCGCTTCTTGCGTTCCCTCAGCTCCCGGTGCGGCCCGCGGCGGCGCCCCCTGGGAACCGCTCCCGCATCCTGCAGACACCTCTTAACCCAGCTGTAGCCGCGGGTGCCCCCGTGGCGCTCTGTGTATGCCTCGTAGAAATGCCTTATGTTACGATTCGGATAACAACCCATGTATAGCTCCACTACCTCCGAAACCTCCTGCGGTGAAGCACGCCGAGGTGATGTCCTGCCCAAGCGCTTGTCCGAAAGTCCTTGTCTTCCCCACGCTTCGTAACGAACCACGTAGCGGCGGAAGGTCCTCTCGCTCATCTCAAGCTGCTCCCCGGCTTCTGCCTGGGTGAACTCCCTCTGCTTCCATCTGTTGTATACAGACTCAAACCGGTTTGCCCTGACCATCTGCAAATACCTTGACTGATCCATCTCTACCTCCTCGTTCTCCAGAGGAAATAAATCTAGTCAACCACTGCCTCTACAAACCGGACAACTAATTAACTCAAAAACCGGTCATATAACGTACTCTCTACATTCCGCAAGCAGTGTTCCTGAGGCTGCCTTCGAAGCAAGTGTGAACGAAAGGTTTCCTGCAATTGGGGAAAAGCGTATATTTTAGAGGCGTAGTGTCTGACGCCTACGGGCTGGCGAGATGATAAAAGTTTAAGAGATTATTTGCGTGGAATTTTAATATCTTATCCAAGCTTGAAATAACTCTTGGTGACTTGAAAAAATATATACTTTGTATCTACTCAGAGGTTTTGGATATCCATGGTCAGGATCTCAATCATTGCTGTTTTGTGGATGCTGGTGACGGCATGCTTCGCGGGTTCTCCGGTATCGCCATCCGCCGTTATTTCACCTGATGTGTGCGGTGATAAGGCACCGGTTGTCACTCTCGGAGTTCTTGAACGGACTAGCGAGACTGATCCTGTGATTTTAGCCCGGCGTGCCTTAGAAATCCCGGATTTTTCCGGACGCGATCTGATCGACGAGATAGCGCGGGTCCTGGGGGTAATACGTTCTACATGGCCGGAGATGGCCGAGGTGAATGCGCGTCCAAGATGGGAACCCGGGACGCTGGTTCTGCGTTTGGAACCGTCTTTGTTTAAGGCCGTGTCTATCGGTTTGCCCGAAGAGGAGGGTGTTTCCGCTCCTTTTTGCACTGGACACCCGGAGTTTGACGCTCTTAATGCCGCAGTCGGCCTGCGAGGCGTGGAAATTTTTCCTTTAGAATATGTGCTTGCCATAGAAATCACGTTTGACCCGCGCGAACACGTCTACTCCGCGGGCGCATCATATGAGAGAATAGAAGGAGTCATTTACGCCAGGCCCAATTCCATGTTGGGAGATAGTTCCGATATTGAAGTGCTTTGGTCGGATGGGAAATGGTACGCGGTGTTTCGCAGGGCATGGGGCGATTGTCCGTCTGGCTGTATTTTTTCAGAGCTTTATTTCTTCCTCGAACACAAAGGTGAAGTCAAACGAATTGATACGGAGCACGCAGCGGAAATCGAGGAGTTTGCCAAAATCCTTAGGGAGCGCGGCTGGACGCAACGGCTTGAAAGACAATAGCTATTGACCGACCAGCTTGCTGCGCGGAAGCAGTCGGTGTTGTTTTCCTTTGCTGTGTATTTTGATCTATTTTTGTTATTCTGTTTGAGGAGGTTCTTCCCAGTGGCATCTCGGCGATTTTTCCTTTCGTGACTAGTACGCACCGGGGTTTCGGAACCGAGGATTGATATGTATTTGGGTGTGTGGCTTGAAGAAATTTCCTGAAAAAAAGCTTTTTCTTCTATTTTTTCTGTTTCTTTGTCTTTCCTGCAGTGGCGTGGGACTCTTTGTTGGCCCCGACAGGGGTCTTGAGAGCGTAGATCAGGAAGAAGCGTATTACCATTTTGCACTTTCAGCTCTTTATCTGGAACAGGGAAATCTTCCGCGCGCCCTGGAGAGTCTTGAGGAGGCGGAACGGATTGCCCCCAAGTCTTCTGAAATAAAATACCGTCTCGCTCTTATTTACATGGTCCTTAATATGCGCGAGAAGGCCGTTGCCAAGTTCACCCAGTCCATCGTTCTTGATCCGTCAAATTCTCCGGCATACAGGGACCTTGCCCGCATCTATCTCGCATACCCTGACGAAACCATGAAGAAAAGGGGTAAGAAATTCCTGCTCAAAGCGGCCGAGATCGATCCCGGGGACAAGGAAATCTATCTTCTTCTTTGTGCGACTGAATTGTATTCCGGAAATCTTGAGAAGGCGCAGCAGTACGCCGAAAAAAGCCTTTCGATAAGTCCTAGAGATGTCACGGGTCATTTCTACCTTGGAAGCATCGCATCCAGGAGAAACGATCTGGATGCCGCGGTAAAGCACTACAAAAGGGCTCTTGAAATTCAGCGGACATACTACCCCGCTTTCGCCGGGCTCGTTGAAACCCTTGAGAAAGCGAAAAGAATAGAAGAGGCGATAGAGCAGTACGAGTCGGCGATCAGGAAATTTGCTCCTTATCGCGATGTCTTTATTTCCTACGGGAACATGCTTTACCGCCAGCGCAGGTTCGAAGAGGCCATCAAGCAGTATCGCAATGCGGCGGCCGCGGACCCGGAGAATCCCGAGATCAGCTTCAGAATCGGTCTCCTGCATCTTGAAAGCGGCAGTTACGAGGAAGCTATCGGAGAACTGGAAAAGGTTTTCGGACGCCTGCCTGCACATTTCGGGGCAAAGTACTACTCCGCCATCGCCCACACCAAACTCGGGCGCTACTCCCAGTCAAGGAAGCTTCTCGATTCCATACCCAAAAGCTCTGATTTCCACATAGACGCGGTCATTCACGGGGCATACATACATGAACTTGAGGGTTCGGCACAGAAGGCGATCAAGATACTGAGAGCGCTTCATGACAAGAACCCGTACAATCCCAAGGCCGTGAATTCTCTGGGTGAGATCTACGGAAGGCAGGGGAGACAGGAGGATTCGATCTCTTTGTACGGCAGGTATCTTGAAAAGCACCCCGATGACGAATCCGTTCTGTATTCGCTTGGCGTTTCGTACTACTACAGCGACCGCATACCGGAAGCGCTTTCAGTAATGGAGGACATAATCAGCAGGAATCCGCAGAGTTTCGATGCGATGAATTTCATCGGGTACACATACGCCGAGCGGGGAGAAAAACTTGATTACGCCGAGGAACTGATTAACAAGGCTCTTGAGCTTGCCCCCGGGCGGGGTTACATAATCGACAGCCTGGGGTGGGTTTACTACCAGAAGGGCGATTTCACCAGAGCTCTCGAGTATCTGCTTCGCGCCTCGAAGATTCCTCCTCCCGACGCGGCCATTTTAGAGCACGTGGGCGATGTTTATGAGAAACTCGGCAGAGGAAAACTCGCGGCGGAGAATTACGCAAAAGCCCTTGAACTTCTGGATTCCAAGAAGCTTCTTACGGCTGAAGACAGAAAAATCCGCGCGAGGCTTCAAGAAAAGCTAAAGGAATTCAGACGCGATGAGGCATAGCTGGGTTTTTGTTCCGCTTGTTCTTCTGCTTTTTTCCTGCGCCGGCAAACTCCCGCCCTTTACTGCCGACCACCCCGATCTCTCCGCCATATTGGCAAAGGCAAAACGCACTCAGATGGGCTTTACTTCGATAAAAGCTAGAGCGAGGGTGTCGATAAAATCCCCGCAGGGGAAGATTGTTTTTGATCAGGTAGCCACCGCCGTCCGCCCGGAGTTTCTGAGAGTTTCGGTTTTCGCTCCTTTCGGTGAGATGCTAGCAAGGGTAGTTTCCGATGGAGAAAGCGTGAGAATGAAGACCAATTGGGAAGAGTTGGTCTTTGAAAACCCGGAGGATTTCAGACTTTCCTACCTTTATCCGGGGCTCCCGCCCCAGCTCGGAGTTGAGGACATAGTAAACTTTCTGCTGGGGGGATCCCCGTTTGTCATTCCCCAGAAAAGTTACTCTGCGCGGGCTGGGGAGAAGGAAGGGGAGATAGTTTTCGTGTTTTCGGAAAGTGCCCCCCTCTGGGTCACGGTCGATTCCTCGAGAAACTTCATAACCAGAGTGGAGGGCGTGCTTTCTGATGGAAAGAAGGCTAAAATTGAGTTCTCGCTCCTGAAGCGGATTGCCTCGGATACATATTTCCCGAGAAAGCTGGTGTTTGAGACCGCCGATTACAGTCTCAACGTGAATTATGACGAGAATTTACGGGTAAACTCAAAGGCAGATATTTCTTTTTTCCGGTCCGCGGAGGAACGGTGAATTGTCCCAGAAGCCGCTTGTAAGAAACTTCGTAATAAGAAACCGTTTGGGTCTTCACGCCAGAGCGGCCGCGGTTCTGGTTGCCCTGACCAGCAGATTCAGTTCCAGTATAATGATAAAGAAAGACAGTTTCGAGATAGACGGAAAAAGCATACTGGGCGTTCTGTCCCTTGCGGCCATTTGTGGCACTGAAGTTGCCATTACGATAGAAGGGGAAGACTCGGAGCTCGCGATGGAGGAAGTCTCCCGTCTGATTGAAAGCGGCTTCGGAGAAGGGGTCGATCCGGAGAACTGAGTTCGGGGGATTCTGCAAACGGGATAAACTGAACTCGGTTTTTAAGGGAAAAACACTACTGCAACTATGAAGATTATAAGGATAAATTCGAAGAATCTGGAAAGAAGGTCGAGAGAAATAGAGAAATCGGCCTCACATTTTGATCCGGAGCTTGTTTCGCAGACGGAAAAGATTGTAGAGAGTGTCAGAGGGCAGGGAGACTCGGCACTTTTTCGCTACGCGAAGAAGTTCGATGGACCGTACGTAACCGCAAAAAACGTAAAGGTTACCGATCGCGAGTTTGAAGAGGCGAAAGCAGCCGTCGCGCCGGGCATTGCGAGAGATCTTAAGAAGGCCGCTTCGCGGATTCGCTCCTACCAGAAAAAAAAGCGTCCGAGGGCCGGAACCTATAAGGATGCGCTCGGAAACGAGCTTGGCTGGCTGATAAGACCTATTGAGAAGGTGGGAGTGTATGTTCCGGGAGGCAAGGCTTCGTACCCTTCGACCGTGCTCATGACCGCCATACCGGCGCGGGTTGCCGGAGCAATCGAGATAAGCGTTGTCACTCCGTGTTCCGGGGAACGGGTGAATCCCGAGATTCTTCTGGCGTGCGAGATCGCCGGGGTAAGCAACGTTTACAAAATAGGAGGGGCCCACGCCATAGCTGCCATGGCCTTTGGAACCAGAAGCATACCGAAAGTGGACAAGATAGTAGGTCCGGGGAACATCTACGTTACGATAGCCAAAAAACTGGTTTATGGTTTCTGCGATATTGACATGCTGGCAGGGCCGACAGAGGTTCTGATTATCGCCGACGGTTCGTGTCCGCCGGGATGGGTGGCTGCGGACCTGCTTGCTCAGGCCGAGCATGACGAGATGTCAATCCCGATTCTTGTGACCACAAGCTACGATTACGCCAAAGAGGTAAAAAAGGAAGTGCTCTCGCAGCTAAGGGAACTTGACAGGGAAGAAATCGCGGGCGCCGCGGTCTCAAACAACGGAAGAATCTACGTAACTGAGAATATGGAGCAGGCCTTGGCGCTTTCAAACGCGGTCGCTCCCGAACACCTTGAGCTCTGCGTGCGCTCCCCAAAATCCCTTCTCAAGGGCGTAAAACACGCGGGAGCCGTGTTTTTGGGTTCTCTCTCGACCGAGCCTTTCGGCGATTACGTCTCGGGTCCGAGTCACGTTCTTCCGACGGGAGGAGCGGCGAGGTTCTCCTCCCCTCTTAGCGTTTATGATTTCCTTAGGATGCCGAGTACCATATCGATGTCGAAAAAAGGCTTTTCGTCTCTCGGCGCGACCGTTATGAATCTTGCCCACGCCGAGGGGCTTTCGGGTCATGCGTTTTCGGTAAAAAGACGGATTGAGGATTCCTGAGAAATGTTCACCCTACTGTTTAGAGCGGGAGACGCCAGTGTCTGACGCAGGTTCGATTAAAAGCAGGATTTCTAAGGGCGTAAGGTCAATATCTGCTTACTCGGTACCGAGGATCGACTGCTCGGTGAAGCTTGACGGAAACGAAAGCCCCTACGATTTTGAGGGGGAAGAGAAGCTTGCGCTTTCCGAACGACTGGCGAAGCTTCCCGTAAATCGTTATCCGGATCCCGAGGCTCTGGACCTAAGAACCTCTCTTTCCCGCGCTGTAGGCTTCCCGGTGGACGGTATATTGCTTGGCAACGGCTCAGACGAGATCATACAGATGATCGTCGAGGTGTTCGGGGGAAAAAGCGGCCGTGTGCTCGTGCCGTCCCCTACTTTCTCAATGTACAGGATCACGTCGCTTATTCTGGGAAAACAGGTAACGGAAGTTGAGCTTGATGAGAACTTTGACATAGATCTCGAGCCGACCTTGGAGACGATTCGCGCGCAGGACCCAGATATCGTTTTCCTCGCGACCCCGAACAATCCTACGGGGAACTCTTTTTCGGAAGAAAAAGTGCTCGAGATTCTGAAAGCAAGTGCGGGCGCGGTGGTTGTTGATGAGGCCTATTGTGATTTTTCGAAAAAAAGCTACATCCCCCATATAGATAAATATGAAAACCTCCTGGTACTGAGAACAATGTCCAAGATAGGATTTGCTGGGGCGAGACTAGGCATGTTCTTTGCGCGACCGCAGATAGCGGGCGAGGTGAACAAGGCGCGCCTTCCCTACAACATAAATTCTTTCAGCCAGGATGTAATGTCTTTTGCCCTTGAGAACTCCGAGGTCATTAAAAGGAAGATAAGCCTTGTATTGAGCGAGAGAGAAAGAGTCCGCGCGTCGCTTGAGCGCATTGAGGCCATTCACGTGTATCCAACGGACGCGAATTTTTTCCTGGTACGGGTTCCGGACGCGGATTTTCTTTTCGAAGAGCTGGTCAAAAACGATATTCTTGTCCGCCGCTTCAGGGGAGAGGAACGCCTTGCAAATTGCCTCAGGATCACGCTTGGAACCAGAGAGGAAAACGATCGGCTCACCGAAGCCCTAGTCGGCATATTTTCTTCCTAGGTAGCTTTTCAGCGAAAAGTGTCCCGCTTACGGCGGTTCCATGCACTTGTCAACGTTTCTTTTCCACGAAAAGTGTCAAGATAGTAAATATCCAAATTTTCATTTAAAATGTGATTTATTGCATTTACAATATATAGTTTTTGTTGAATATTTTCTTTCAGTAGTGTACAATACAATATCAATAATTCACATTTTTGGTGATTTATGGACGGTAATGCTATACAGCAAAGATCAATACCTCAAGGCAGGCGCAAACTCGCAACTGTGATCAGAGGGTCTGGTGACATTATTCGAATCGAAGATGTAGTCTCTGCTCTCCCGACAGGGCGGTCAGATGCCGCCAAGCTCCTTTCACGCTGGGCCGGTCAAGGCTGGTTAAGACGTGTTGGGCCGGGTGCCTATGTTGCTGTGTCTCTTGACTCGCTTGAAAGCGAGCGGATTCTGGATGATCCTTGGATACTTGTACCAGTTCTTTATGCCCCTGCCTATATTGGTGGGTGGACCGCAGCGGAATACTGGGACCTCACCGAACAGTTGTTCCGCCAGATTCTTGTTATGACAACGAAAACAGTTCGTAAAAAGTATGAGATACGTGATGGAGCACAATTCATAGTGCGCCATATACAGGAACGAAAGTTCTTCGGTACTAAAGCGGTCTGGCGCGGTCGGTCTAAAGTTCTGGTTTCTGATGTTCACCGTACGATCATTGACATGCTTGATGAACCATCCATCGGCGGGGGGATTCAGCATGTGGCCGACTGTCTGGCTGTTTATCTGAGGCGTCCTGATCGAGATGATGAAACACTGATAGACTACGCGGAAGGACTTGCTAATGGTGCGATTTTCAAAAGGCTTGGCTTTCTGGCTGAAAAATATCCTGACACCGGGGATTTGACCGAGACATGTCTAAAACACCTTACCAAGGGCAACGCCAAGGTTGATCCCGCGTTAGAGTGTCCTCGTCTGATCTCAAGATGGCGTCTTCGGATTCCGCTGAATTGGACAACAGGAGAAAGAAGTGATTAGCAAGCGCGAGATCATCGATATAGCGACAATTAAGGGACTCAACCCCCACATTGTAGAGAAGGACTATGTCCTTGGCTGGTTGCTGTGGGGAATATCTAATCATGAGATTTTAGGTGAAAGTTGGCTTTTTAAGGGCGGCACCTGTCTCAAAAAATGCTTTTTTGAGACCTACAGATTTTCCGAAGACCTCGATTTTACTCTTTCCGATGCCGCGCATATCGATGACGGCTTTCTTAAAACCGTGTTTGGGGAGATATGCGAACACATCTATGAGCAGACCGGCATCGAACTGCCGTTGCATTCTCACAAGTTTGACATTTACCAAAACCCGCGTGGCGGCAAATCCTGCCAAGCCCGGATAGGGTACCAGGGCCCGGTGTCACCGCGTGGCAGAAGCATGCCGAGGATCAAGCTTGACCTGACGGCCGATGAGTTCGTAGTGCTGAGCCCGGTTCGGTCTCAGGTTTATCATCCTTACAGCGATGCCCCGAACGGAGATATCATCATACGGTCATATGCATACGAAGAAGCGTTTGGCGAAAAGATAAGGGCCCTTGCTGAACGGGGGAGACCCCGTGACCTGTACGATGTTATCAACTTATTTCGCAATGCCGACGCAAGGCCCGCTAGTACTGCTGTATTGACTGATGTGCTCCGCCAGAAGTGCGAGTTCAAAAATATCGATTTTCCTGTTCTCGCCCAACTTGAAATTCATCGGTCTATCCTACAAAACAGATGGGCGCAAATGCTGTCACACCAATTGCCCGCCTTGCCTCCGTTTGTGACATTCTGGAATGAGTTGCCAATCTTTTTTACATGGCTTGAAAGCAGTATCACACCGCAGGTCCCACCTGCCTACATTGGAGAGGTGGGGGAGAGAATCATACGCGAACGCACATTGCTTCTTCAGGTTTCTGCCAAGGTAAAGGCATGTATCGAAATTATCCGTTTCGCTGCTTCCAACCTGCTTTGCGTTGATCTGGACTATCGAGGAAATATAAGGCGTATTGAACCTTACTCGCTCCGTTTTAATGGAGAAGACGGTATAATCCTTGGAGTCCACGATGTTGATAAAAACGAACGCGACGACTATCTGGTCGATAATATTCAGGGGGCACAGATTACGGATCAGGTTTTTAATCCCCGTTTTGCAATTGAGCTGATGCCTGCAACTCAAATCACTGGTGTTCCCGCAGGAAACTCTTCATAAAAATACCATGGCTGCGAACCACGGTTCAAACGAGCGACAAAGACAACGGATTTCTAGTCGGCATATTTTCTTCCTAAGTAGCTTTTAACGACGAAAAGAATCGTTACCGCAAGAGCTATCCACGCGAAGATGTCTCCTACCCTCGAGTAGAGAGTTTCAAGCGAATCGATCAGGACTACCTCTCCCTTCAGGTTCTCCGTAGTGAATATGCCCGTACGGGCCTCGATCTTTCCGGTGGGGGATACGATCGCGCTTACGCCGCTGTTTGTTGATCTTACCAGGTAACGGCGCGTTTCAACCGCCCTCGGAATTGAGAGGAGCAGATGCTGATAGGGAGCGATACTCCTTCCGAACCACGCGTCATTTGTGAGGTTAACGAGCAGGTTGGCTCCCATTTTCACGTAGTCGCTCGAAATCTTCGCCATTATGTCCTCATAGCATATGAGGGGCCCTATTCTTATGTTCTTCTCTGGAACCTCAAGCACTCTGAGCCCCTCCCCGGGGGTGAGGTCTCCAATCATGGGGAAGACCCTTTTTAGGAACTTAAGCTCCTCGTTTATCCAGGGGAAATATTCGCCCAGAAAAAAAAGCCGGGTCTTGCTGTAGTGGGCGAGTATATTGCTTTGGGGGTCGACCAGGAAGGCCGTGTTGTATTTTCTGTGGTCCTCTTCATCCCATCCGTCCTCAAGCAGGGCGGGATCTTGGGTAAAGGAGAGCCCCCCGATGAGGAAGTGCGCTGCGTGTCCCGCCGGCACCACGTCTGTCTGGTCTTCGATTCTGTACGCCGATTTGTCTTTGGGAAACCAGTGCTGGACTGATGTCTCCGGCCAGATCACTAGGTCTGCCTCCGGAAGTCTTCGCGACATCTCCCTGTGTTTTTCCGTTATCACCGGTTCGTTGTCGAGATTTTTTTCCGCATAATCGAAATTCGCCTGAACCATTGCGATCTTTACCCGGGGTTCCGTCTTAAGAAAGTTCTCTATCTCGTTTATCCTGAAGGATCCGTAGCCGAGCACGATTGCGATTGCGGCAAGCGAGATTGCGGGTGCGGCAAGCGCGGGTTTTCTTCTCCGCCGCAAGTCGTCAGCTAGGTAGAAGACCGATACGTTTGCAAAAAACATCAGGAACCCCAGAAAGTTCACCCCGAGCGTGTCGACCACCTGTATTACCTTCGGGTAGTAACCTTGGGAGACCCCTATTCCGTAGGGAAAGAGAACCGGGAAGAAAAACTCTGTGACCACCCAGGCAAAAGAGATCATGAGCGCGTTTGCGACGCTTTTTCTTTTGCAGAGCCCAAATCTCGATATGTACCAGGTGAAAATTCCGAACTGAAGCGACGAGTACACGCAGAACACAAACACCGCCGCCATGCTTGGGACCAAAGGGATTTCCCCGAACCTGTTGAGAGTTCCGACGAGCCAGTAAAGCGAGACGAGATTCATGGATGTCCCGGATATCATGCCCAGTCGAAGTGACTGCGAAGCGCTTTTCCCCTGAAGCGCCAAGAGCATTGGGGCAAAGCATACCCAGCCCAGTACGCCTAGAGCGCTCGAAAAGAGGGATACGGAGAAAAGCACCCCGGATCCTGCGGCCAGGATTTCGTTTCCGGTCGGTCTGGTTATCCGGATCTTTTTCATGCGTAGCGGCGAAATTGCGGGTTCAAGACGCTTCGTTGGGTTTGCGTAGAGATATGTATTTAAGCGCTCCGATGAGAATCAGTGCGAGCGCCATTATCTGCGCTACCGAAAGGCCGGATATCGGGCTTTCGGTGGTAGTTCTTATGAACTCGATAAAGAACCTTTCAAGACCCGCGAGTCCCAGGTATATGCTGGCGAGCCAGCCGACAGGCCTGTCCTTCTTCCTTAACTTCCACAGCACAATGAATACAAGCGACATTATGATCGTTTCATAAATCTGGGTCGGATGAACCGCCTCGAGTGTCGGGGGGGAACCCTTTGGAAACGGCATCGCCCAGGGGAGTGTGGAGGCGATCCCGTAATCGTCCCCAACCAGAAGACAGCCGACCCTCCCAGTCGCGTAAGCTATTGCGAGAGCCGGGGCGGTGGCGTCAAGAACTTTCCAGAAACTTTCCTTATGCTTTTTTGTTATTACGAAAAAGGCGAAGAGAGCCAGAAAAAATCCCCCGTAGAAGGTGAGTCCTCCTCTTAGAAGAAAATAGTGCATGGGGTGGGAAATAAGGTCGCCTAGGGGAACGTTCTCGATCAGGAAAAGAAGCTTGGCCCCGAGTACGCCTCCCACGAGGCAGGCGAGAAAACCGTGTTCGTGAAGTCGCCTGGACATCCCTTTTCTCTCAAATTCCATCCCGGAAACCCAGAAAGCGACGAGAAAAGAGACGGCGACCATCGCCCCGAAGGAGGTAATCTGAAAATCGCCTATTCTGAGGAGTTCAGGGAACATTTACTTCTTCTCTTCTCCGGATTCAAGTTCTTTTTCCGCTTCGGAGTTTGATCTTACGAGAAGAAATATGGACAGAAAAAGTACTGCGCAGAGGATTATCTGAATCAGCAGGTTGGTTTTCATTTCCATGTTAAGGGACTTCCTTTTGGCTCGGCGATGACAATTTTAACGAACAGTTAAGGAAAATAAAAGTGCCGCTGCGTGCTTGAATAACCCCCGCAAGCCGGTAAATTAGTCGGCTAATATGCTTCAGTCACCGGTACTGGTTTTAAACAGATTCTTCGTCCCTGTCTCGGTAACGAGCCTGAAAAGGGCCTTTATCCTTCTTTACGGCGGTGCCGCGAAGGCTGTAAACAGGGAGTACGAAACCTTTGACTTCGATTCGTGGAAGGATATCCGTTCGGTCGACGCTGACGACTGCGTGAGGACCGTTACCAGCGTTATAAAAGCTCCACGGGTGATAATTCTCGTTCGGTATGAGGGGTATCACAGAAAGCAGCCCAAGTTCAACAGGATAAACATTTTCAGAAGGGACGCGGACACATGCCAGTACTGCGCGAAGGGTTTTCCGAAAAGAGATCTTACCCTTGACCATGTGATTCCGCGGTCAATGGGCGGAAGAAGTACCTGGGACAACATAGTGTGCTGTTGTGTTAAATGCAACAGGAAAAAGGGAGGGAAGACTCCCGAGCAGGCGAGAATGAAGCTGCTCGCCAAACCTGTGAAGCCCGCCGCCAGTATTTTTTCCAATCTCCATTTCAGAACCGTGAGGTATGAGGAGTGGGAGCCTTTTCTGAGCTTTGTCGATATGTCTTACTGGAACGTTGAACTGACTGACTGAAGGTTTGTCTCAGGATGTGTTTTTGCTGCGAGACCATTGTCCGTTCGCAGCCTCGGAGCTTGGAAAAAAACTAAAGATGAGATCAGCGCTTGCGGTTTTCTTTACACTCTTGTTTTTCCCCTGCTTGGCGACCGCGCAGATACAGCTTCCCCCGGTCGCTTCTCCGATAAAAAAAATACCGATTGCCGTCTCGGTGCTTAAGGCCAAGGGGGATTTAAGCGTATACGGGAAGAATTTCACTGATGTCCTGAAGAACGATCTTACCAACGCAGCCCTTTTTGATGTCCGTCAGGTGAACATCCTGTTTTCATCCCCTTTTGAAGATATAGATTTCGAATATTTAGATGCTCAGAAAACCAGATATCTGGTGAGTGGGAATTTCGATGTTTCGCCTCGGGAGGTCTCTTACGATCTCATAGTTTATGATGTGCCCGGCAGGCAGGAGCGCATGAGAAAGAGATACGTGGTGTCTCCGCGCCACATAAGGGATGTGGCGCACAAGTTTGCGGGCGAACTTATGAGGGAGCTTGCCGGCCTCGACGGGTTTTTCGATTCCGAGATCGTGTTTGTTAAGAAGGACGGTCATGGAAGTGATCTCTTTATCATGGATTACGACGGGCACAACGCAAAAAGGCTTACCAATCACGGATCTTCGGTGCTCTCTCCCGACTGTTCGCCTGACGGAAGCCAAGTGGTTTTCACTTCCGACAGAAGTTGGGACCATGACGTCTATTTACTGAATTTCAAGGCCACTCCCCTTCCCGCCGAGGGCAAGAGAATAACCCGGGGCATTCACCTCGACAATTCTCCGAGCTGGTCCCCAGACGGCAAGAGTGTGGCGTTTAGCCGTAACGGAGACATATACATAGCTTCGTCCTCAGGGGAAATACTCAAGCGACTTACCAAGTCTCCCGCCATAGATATATCCCCCACCTGGTCTCCCGACGGCAGAAAAATCGCCTTTGTGTCGGATCGGGCGGGAGCGCCGAACATATACGTAATAAGTTCCGAGGGGGGTCGAGCGGTAAGAATCACCTCGGAGGGTTACAACACCGATCCGGTCTGGTCTCCAAGTCCTTCGGTTAACCGTATAGCGTTTGTGAAAGTAAAGAAATCCGAGGCCGACATCTACGCCGTAGGACCTGATGGCCGGGGTCAGCAGAGGCTCACCTCTTCGGGAAGAAACGAGCATCCCTCGTGGTCTCCTGATGGTCACTACATCACTTTTTCTTCAAAGAGACTGGGGAAAAGGCAGATACATATCATGTACTTAAACGGCGAGAATAAGCTTCCGCTTTCCCGGGGCAAAAATGATTCGTTTTCCACCTGGTGCGTGAAGTAGCGGATGGGGAGGTTTTGCTCTTGAGACTTTTTATCGCGGCCTTTCTCCCCGAGGAAACAAAAGACACACTTTTTCCCTATGTCGAGTCGCTTAGGAGTCTTCTCCGAGGCGTAAGATGGGAGCCGAGGGAGAAACTCCACGTCACGCTCAGGTTTCTTGGAGATGTTGATGAATCGTGCCTTGAGGACATAGCAGTCGACGTAGGTTCTGCGGTTTGCGGTTCGGGCAGTGTTGAGTCTGCATTTGATGGTTTTCGCCTGTTTCCGGGCTCGAGAAATCCCAGAGTGTTGGCCTTGGGTCTTGTAAAAAGCGAGCAGTTCCAGTCTCTTTTTGACAAAGTGCAGAGTGCGGTCCTGCAGAACGGGTTTGAGATGGAAAAAAGAAAGTTCATCCCGCACGTGACTCTGGGCAGGATCAGGGGGGATTTTGAGGGAATCAGGAGAATTCTTCGGCCGGACAGAACGGAGTTCTCCATTACGAGAATCGGGCTTGTTCAAAGTGAGCTTGGACCCCGGGGGTCCCGCTACACCAGCCTCAGGACGTGGAATCTTCAGGGCGGTATTTGACAAAGGAATTTTCTAACAGGCAAAATAGTGCTTCCATAAAGTGCGGAGGATGTTATGCACGCTGTTATAAAAACCGGTGGAAAACAGTATATAGTCAAGCCGGGTGACATTATTGATATAGAAAAAATCTCCGGCGAACCCGGCGAAGAGGTGAACTTTGAGGAAGTTCTGCTTGTGTCCGCTGACGGAGAGGACGTTAAGGTGGGCAGCCCTGTGGTTGAAAGTGCCAGGGTTGAGGGTAAAATAGTAAGACAGAAAAAGGGCGAGAAGATAGTAGTCTTCAAGTTCAAAAGAAGGAAAGGGTACAGGAAAAAGGCGGGCCATCGCCAGAACCTGACCAGCGTCGAGATTACAAGCATAAGCGCTTGATTCGCGGAGGCGAGTAAGCATGGCGACCAAAAAAGGCGGCGGAAGTTCCAAAAACGGAAGGGATTCAATAGGCAGAAGGCTTGGCGTAAAGAAGTTCGGAGGCCAGCCGGTTGTCAAGGGAAACATAATAGTAAGGCAGCGCGGTACCAGCATTAAGCCTGGTCTGAACGTGGGGCTTGGAAAGGATTACACAATATTCGCGATGTCTGACGGGGTTGTGAAGTTTCAGAAATCCGGAAAGGGCAGAACAAAGGTTTCCGTAGTTCCCGCCTGAGCGGTTTCCCGTAAAACTAGTTTTTTATTTTTCTCCTATTATAATTACTGAATACTTTTACCGGCATGTTGTCCTCTTGGATGAGTTAGACGGAAATTTACCTTGAGTCCTTTGAAAAACCGGAAAAAATCTTTCAATCTAGTTCCATTCTTTCCCGTATTTATCCTTTGTCTTTTGCTTTCATTCTTGGCGGTTTTCGCGTTCCAGTATTTTTATTTCCCGGAGAGGTACGCCGACCTCAGAGTCGCGGAAATGGAAGAGGTGTTCGGCGAGGAGGGTTTTTTCGCCGACCGCGCAAGAAGCGTTCTTGATACGAGAAACGACGTGGGATACATAAGGCTCCTTGATCATAACGGGGTGCTTGAGAAAAGTTTCGGTTTTCAGGATGACAAAGGCTTTGAGAAGCTCACTCTCAAGGGACCTGACGGAAAGACTGTCCTTTTGGGACTGAGAAATTCTGTCGGCAAGCAGTTCTACCTTGACGCTTTACTCTGGAGCCTCATTTTCGCTTCCCTGATAGCGATTGTTTTTACCTCCCTAATACGTTTTATAAGTGATCGGGCGTTCAGGTTTTTGGGCGAATTTTCTGAAGCCGTAGGTTCCGTTGCCAGCGGAGATTACTCGGTCCGTCTTGATGGGCGATCTTCGCTCATTGCCGGGGCAGGAGTTCAGTGGCTCTGCCGTGAATTTAACGAAATGGCCTCTTCGCTTGAAGGCGGGTCGGCTGACCGGGACGAAACGGAGGATTCGGGGGATGCGGACTTTGAGCGTTCCGCTGAATTGCAGACGGATTTCCGTCCTAAGATAGTCTTAAGCCAGGAACAGCCTTCTGAGACTTCTTCATTTGAAGCCCCTGAAACCTCTTCATTTGAGACCTCTGAAGATTCTTTTGATGAGGGTCTGGTGGAAATCGTGCATGTTCCCGATGAAGAGGAAGTCGAACTTGTAGAAGAGGTTCCTTCTGCCGTTGCCGAAGTTGCGGATTCCGAGGGGAAGAATACGGATATCAGCATACTCGTCGTGAAGATCGCGGATTTTGAAAGCCTGATTGAAGATATTTCGCCATCCAGCATTAACTCCCTTACGGCCGATTACAGAAAATCCGTTTCAACCACCATAGGCTCTTTTGGAGGAACAGTGGAATCCATACTTCGCGATGAGGTCGTAGCTTTTTTCACCAATTCCGATCCCAATCTCGGACCCGTGGCAAAGCTCAGTTGCGTATGCTGCGCGGTTGAGGTGATGCAGCTTTTTGCCGGGGTGGTCGATGGACAGAAAGTATCTGCCCGGTCGGATATAAAGCTTAAGATGGGCATTTCCTCGACTGATTTGTCGGTGTCGGATGGATCGGATGTTTTTGCGCTTGCGAAACCCTTTGTGGACGAGGCCAAGGCTCTTTGCGATGGAGCAAGGGCTTGGAGTGTATTTGTTACGACCGGCTTCCGCGAGGGGGCGAGCGATTATCTAGAAGTGAGACGTGAAAAGGTCGATGGGAATCTTTGTTACGCCGTTACCGGGGTTGAGGAAGAAGCGTTGCAGCGGACCGGAAGATAGCGCTCTTCCCCTGCTTCGCTCTGCTCTTTCAATTCAGTTTTCTACCATTCCTGTTATATTTTCTCATCCGGGCTGAACAACCGGTACTGCAGACAGTTGGGGTTCACCGTCTTGCGTCTCGGGGGGTTGCTAGATGAAAGGACACGAAATTAGAAGAGAGTTTATCGAGTATTTCTCCCAGAGGGGGCACGAACCGGTCCGCAGTTCCATTCTTATACCGGAAAACGATCCGACCCTCCTTTTTACCAACGCCGGGATGGTTCAGTTCAAGAATGTCTTCACCGGGAACGAGACCAGGGATTTCAAAAGGGCGGTTTCTTCCCAGAAATGCCTCAGGGCCGGGGGAAAGCACAATGATCTTGACAATGTCGGGTATACGGCGAGACACCACACTTTTTTCGAAATGCTTGGGAATTTTTCCTTTGGCGACTATTTCAAGGAAGGAGCCATCAATTACGGATGGGATCTTATGACCAACGTTTACGGGCTTCCCAAGGAAAAACTCTGGGTCACGGTTTATGAAGACGACGACGAGGCTTTTGAGATCTGGAACAAGGATATCGGTGTTGCCAAGAAAAGGATCGTGAGGATGGGGGAGAAAGACAATTTCTGGTCAATGGGGGATACGGGTCCGTGCGGTCCGTGTTCCGAGATACTGATAGACCAGGGAGAATCGCTCGGCTGCGGCAAGGCCGGGTGTGCAGTCGGATGCGAGTGCGATCGTTACCTTGAGCTCTGGAATCTCGTGTTCATGCAGTTTGAGAGAAACGAGAAGGGAGAGATGACGCCCCTTCCTCGTCCCAGCATCGACACGGGGCTTGGACTTGAAAGACTTGCGGCGGTTCTTCAGGGAGTGCCAAGCAACTACGAGACCGATCTTTTAAGAGGGATAATAGGCAAAATAGAGGAGCTTTCCGGAAAAGATTATTCCGCCGACCGCTCGACCGAGGTCGCAATGAGGGTTATGGCGGATCACTCAAGAGCGGTTGCCTTTCTCATCTCTGACGGAGTATTCCCGTCAAACGAGGGCAGGGGATACGTTCTTAGGAGAATACTCAGAAGAGCCGTCCGCCACTCGAAGTTTCTGGGGATAGACGAACCCTTTATCTACAGGGTCCTGCCCGCGGTTGAGGGGATCATGGCGGATGCCTATCCTGAGATCAGGGAAAAGGGGGATTTTGTATCCCAGGTTGTAAAAAGCGAGGAGGAGAGATTCCTCGAGACGGTGGACAGAGGACTTGAACTTCTTAATCAGGAAATCGCAAAGCTCGGGAAAAAGAAGAAGCTTCCCGGCAAGGTGGTTTTCAGTCTCTACGATACATACGGGTTCCCGGTCGACCTTACCGAAGACATAACTAGAAACGAGGGTATAAATATTGATCTTCAGGGCTTTGAGAAAGAAATGGAGAAGCAGAGAACCAAGTCAAGAAAAGCCCGTGGAGGCATGAGTGAAACCGATCTTGCGTCTCTCCTGCTTGAGCTTGCAGCAGAGATGACAACAGAATTTGTTGGCTACAAGACCCTATCTTCTGAAAGCGCGGTTACTGGAATAATAGGCCAGGGAGAGATTTCCGACACCGCATGGGAGGGTCAGGAAGCCCAGATAATTACCGACATCACTCCTTTTTACGGGGAGTCGGGCGGACAGACCGGGGACAGGGGCAAAATTGCCGGGCCGGGATTTCAAGCGAAAGTCCTTGATACGAAAAAACTCACCCCCACGTTTTTCATCCACAATGTCATTATCGAGAGGGGAAATGCGAAGGTCGGTGACCAGGTACACATGGAGGTTGACTCCGTGTTCAGACAGGGGGTCATGGCTCACCACACCTCAACCCATGTGCTTCACGCCGTTTTAAAGGAAATCCTCGGCAATCACGTTAATCAGGCGGGATCGTTCGTTGGGCCCGACAGGCTCAGGTTTGATTTCAGCCACTATTCCTCGATCGAGAAACAACAACTCGATTCCATAGAACAGCTCATTAACGAGAGAATAAGGCGTGACGACAAAGTCGTGACAAGAGAAGATGTTTCATACGACGAGGCCATAAAGGACGGCGCCACCGCTATATTTGAAGAGAAATACGGCGACAGGGTGAGAGTGGTAATGATAGGGGACTACAGCAAGGAGCTTTGCGGCGGTACCCATGTCGGGGCCTCGGGTGAGATAGGAATGGTGAAGATAGTGTCTGAGAGCGCGTCTTCTGCCGGAGTAAGGAGGATCGAGGCCGTAAGCGGTCAGGCGGCATGGAATTACATGAAAGGGCAGGAAAGTATCCTGAACGAATTTTCCACCACCCTTAACGCGCCCCGTTCCGAACTTCTTTCCAGACTTGCCGGAATGATTGATGAAAATGCCCGGCTCCAGGCGGAAATCGAATCTTTCAGGGCGAGGACTCTTGTAGAGACGGCCGCTGGGCTGATTGACAAAGTTGAGGATGTGGGAGGAGTCAATCTACTTCGGGACAAAGTTTCCGTTTCCAAACCTGCAGAACTGCGTTCTCTTTGGGATTACCTAAAGGGGAAAATGAATAACGGGATCGCCGTGCTTGTCGCTGAGAACGGAGGTCAGGTTTTTATTCTTGTGGGTATTACCAAGGACCTTGTCGGCAGCTATCATGCTGGAAAAATCGTAAAGGAGCTTGCCGGGATTGTCGGCGGAAAAGGTGGCGGGGGTGCCGAGATGGCGCAGGCTGGCGGAAATATGCCCGGAAACATATCGAAGATGCTTGGCCACTTGGGAAATCTCATATAAAAGAGATAATTAATTTCTTTGTAAATCTTGTTTTGATGGAAACCTCTAGAGAAAAGTTTTTGGCTGGCAGTTTAGCAGTTTTTCTGCTGGCTTCTTTGATCATTCCGAATGCCGGTTTTTCGGGTGTCGTACCGGATGATCTAACGCAGAGCGAAACCGAGGATCATTCTACACAGAACGAAACCGGGCTTGTGCGCTTCGACAAATACGCCGGGGTCTTTGCCGGTCCTGGTTTTATGAGAAACAGGATAGTAGACGTTGATGGCTTTGCTGACTGGGGCAATCCCGGTTCGGTTTCCAAATATGACGATACGGGCTTTGTAGGCGGCGCTCTTGTAGGGAGAAAATTCGATGTTGGTGGCTTGACCCTTAGAATGGAGCTTGACGGGGCATTGACCAACGTGTCGGCATCGACTAATAAGCTTGATCCCGAAGGCTTGGACGAAACCGCAGAATCGGAATTTTCGTGGATCGTTTCTGCCCGCGGGGGAGTTGAACAAGGAATCGGCTGTGTAACGGTATTTGTCACTGGAGGGCTGGCTTTTGCCGGCATCAGCAGCTCGGTAACCGATATTGATTCTGGTGATTCCGGCTTCATGGTGGATCCCGATGATTCTTTCAGCAAGGATTCAACGGAAGTGGGGTGGGTGGTCGGAGCTGGTGCGGAAGCCGCGTTGTCCGATGTTTGGGCTTTGAGGTTCGAGGGCCTGTATCTGGATTTCGGAGAGAGCACTCATCTTGTTAACCGTTCCGCGAATAACCGCTGCTGCGGGCCCGAAACTCCCAGAAGGGCCGCATCCTACGAAATTGAAAACAGGCTTTCCACTGCCCGCTTGGCAATAATTCGCCGGTTCTGACTTCAACAATTCCATCAGACTGGTTTGAGAACTCAAACCTTTGAAGAGTTGCTCTTTGCTCAGAAAATTAATAGAGGGGGGATGAATATGGGGTATTTAGGAGCTCCGGAAAAGGTGATTGTAAGAGTGGAACTCGGATTTTTCTCTGAAGCGGGATCGAGGGTCCCCTATGAATTCACGGTGACTGGCCCTATGCCTTCACTTTTACATGAAACCACCGCCATGTCCCACAAACCATAAGGGACCTCGATCCGCTAGATTGTTTCCGCTTCGCTTTGAGAAAACGGAAATCAGAACGCATATTTCATTACCAGACTGACTCCGAATGCGCTTAAGTCGTCAGTCTCAATTGTATAGTCAACTGTGTTCGTTCCCGGGCCATTATTTGGGGCGTGACCGCGCAACTGGTCCCATACATCTCCGCCACTGAACTTGGCGTACTGGACCCAGCGTCCCTTGACTCCGATTGAGGCACTATCGGTCAGCATATAATCCACTCCGACCACCGCCTGATACCCGAGCACCGTATCTTCAAGAGTATGGCTCGCCGTGCTCGTGACGCCGGCGATTCTTTGATGCAGAGCCTGGCGGTCCTCTTCTTCGTTGCCGGAACCCAGATACTCCGCATCGTCCGCGGTCGTAATTGCATCCGGGTTTATATTGCGGGCCCAGACAGCGTCCCATTCCACTTCAGCCATTCCGAACCCCACGCCACCTCCTATGTAAGGACGGAGTTTCCCGGAGACCGGAAGGTCATAGTAAACGTTTAGAAACAGACTGTTTATATTTACCGCTCCTATGCGTTCATCGGAACGGACCAGCTCCTGATCTTCTTTATCCGCAATATCCTGACCTCCTCCAACAACCGAGGATGTCGTATCGTATTGTGCGCCGAAATAAAAATACTCGGCTTCAATTCTGGCGCCAAAATCTGTGCTGACTCCCAAAGCGACGCCGGCGATTATTCCCGTTGCCCCGTCAAAGCTGTTATTCCAGACTGATGTCTCCCAAGAACATACACCAGGGTCAAAATGGTTATCGCCCTTTGGATTTAAGTGTTGATCGCACAGCGTGCCGAAATCAGTATCACTCGCGTCAGTATCCAGAGAATTCCCGATACCGAGTCCCAACTCAGTACTTATATACAACTGCTGGGCGTTTGATGAAAGAGGAATCAGGATGAGGAGAAGTAAAAAAGAGGTAAGGGTTATAAATCTGCTCATTTCATACCTCCAATTAGATTTGCTGTTGGGAATAAACCACACTATCTACTATAGACCATATTATAATTCGGGCACTAATTCAATTAAAATTTGCAATTGTAATTGAAAAATGAAAAGTTCGTGAATAGCTAGGAATTCCAGGAAGTTACAGATACGAATCCTTCCAGGCTTATGCTTGTCCCAGGAATTCTATACGTGAAAATGCTCTTTTTGGAATTCCTTCTTGATCTTGTTAAGAGCGTTTTTTTCTATCTGTCTTACACGTTCTCTTGAGATGCCGAATTTGCGGGAAAGCTTTTCAAGAGTTTCGGGAGAATCGGTAAGAACCCGTCTTTCAATAATGTATCTTTCCCTGTCTTTTAGGTTTGCCAGGGCTTCTTTTATCTTCTTGGCCATAAGCGGGCGAGTCTGGGAATCTTCGAGGAACTGCTCCTGATCAAACGTGTCCCCCAGCATGTCAACATAGGTACGTTCAGTGCTGCCTTCTATGGTTGCGTCAAGAGACAGGTCCTTTCCGGACATTATCCGGTCCATCTCGATTACCTGGCTGTCAGGCACGTCGAGTTCCTTGGCTATCTCGGAGTAAATATCCTCTCCCATCTCGGCTCCCGTGGCTTCGATTTTGTTTTTCGTCGACCTAAGTTTGTAGAAGAGCTTTCTTTGCGACTGGTTCGTCCCGACTTTTACCAAGCTCCAGGTTCTCATTATGTGGTTCTGTATGTAAGCCCTTATCCACCAGACCGCGTATGAGATGAGGCGGTATCCCTTTGTAGGATCAAAGCCTCTTACGGCCTTCATGAGTCCTATGTTGCCTTCCTGGATGAGATCTAGGGTGTTTACGTTGTAGTTTTTGTATTCGTTCGCGATACGCACGACGAACTTCAGGTTTGATACGATCAGTTTCCTGGCGGCCTCGAGATCACCCGTTTCCCTGTGCCTCATCGCGAGTTCGTATTCTTCTTCCCTGCTCAAAACAGGGTAGTCCCTAATCTGTGCCAGATAGCTTTGCAGGGAGTTTGAAAGTGCGGGAAGAGATGAACTCACTTCCTCCGGCTTCTTTTCTTCTTCTTTTTTTCCGGCCATTTTTACTCGGTATTAGATTTATTGACTGTTTTCCTTATCTATATAAAATTAACTATTCCTTGACTTTTTTCTATTTTCTACAGTTCCGGCGTAGCTCAGTTGGCAGAGCAGATGACTGTTAATCATCGGGTCGCAGGTTCGAGCCCTGCCGCCGGAGCCACAATCAAATTGCAACTGCCTTATATCATTAAATTTTCTGAAATACAAAGAATTTAGGTATCACTATTAATACCACATTAGATAAAACTAAAAAAAAGATTGATGGAAATAAGTAAGGAATTTTTCAGTTTTGTTTCAGCTCTTCTTGTGCTGTATGTGGGAAATCACCTGTTGGATGAGGAGCGTCGAAACCGGAGAATTAGAGCTCTTTACCAAGCACTTTACGAAGAACTCAAAGAGATTCGAAATGCATATGATGAAGAGGTGGAAGTTTTTTGGAAGGCACTTGAAGAGGAAGGAGAAGTAAAAGTCTTTCCGGTCAACTTATCACTTACTCAAGATTATCTTGCCGTCTATCATTCAAACGCGAATCTTATCGGTGAGATCCCGAGCTCAAAACTGCGACGTAAAATAGTAAAAACATATACATCGTTAAAAGCTCTTATTGACTATTACAAACAAGATAACAAAATACTGTATGAGCATGAAAAAAGAGAGTCGACAAAAAAAACCGTTGAATATGATCCAACTGTGCTAGACTTCACAAAACGTCTACAAGAACGTCATCACCGTTTTGAGAGATCTTTGAAAAAACTCATCAAAACGTTAAAAAAAGAATTGTCTAAATTTAACTACGAAGACCCTGTCCGAACAATCTCTATTCTTCGATCACCAAGTCTGACGAAGCAGCAGCTTTCGTGAAATCCATACAACCAAGCATACTTTGACTGCCTTAGCTAGCTTTTAGATAAAGCTGGAGAAAAACTTTATGGAATGTAAAACACTCTTATGCTGGGCCTTTCCTTCCTTTATAGGTGGTGGTCTTGCTCTTCTGGGCGTAATTGTGACGCTTCTAGCACAGAATTACCGTGATAAACAGCAGAAGAAGATAATTCAAGGTGTCTTACAGGCGGTTTACGAAGAACTTATTGTACTTTGGGGACTTCCTGCCTTTTATCAAGCGTTAAATTTATATATAGCGGGTTCAGATTTTTTGAGATACCTCCTCGTTTTTCTGTTTGGAAGCCTGCTCGGAGTTGTTGTCAGGCGGCCTTCTTTTGCAGTTCCTTGAAGTTCTTGTCGAACAGTTCTCCCTTCTCAAACAGAGCGCAGGCGACTCGCAGAAGGCGATCCCCCACGGTGCGAAGGGTTCTTGAGTGACGAAGTCCCCTGATCCGAAGCGAAGCGTAGCGGGCTTTGCTGACGGGGTCCTGAAGCACCGCAACCCCTGCCCAGTGGTAAAGCGCTTCGGCGAGCCTTCGCGACGCGGTTCTGCGCCGCATGACGTACCTGCTCTTGCCGGACTGTTTCGTCACCGGAGCTGTGCCGACCAGGCACCGAAGCGCCCTGTAGTCGCGTCGGCGTATGAGGTCCCAGGCCTCGGCAAGGAACGTTGAAAGCGTAACCCTGCCCACTCCCGGAATCGACCGCAGCACCTCTATATCTCCCGGTTTTTCCTCACACCCGCTCTGCCTTGAAGCCAGGGAATCGATCACCTCGTCAACAGAAGCTTCCGCATCCTTTATCTGGCGGTCCGCAACCTTCATGCGCTCCACGATGGTTCTTATGTGCGTGACGCGGCTGTGTGTGATTGCCTAGGGAAGCTTTATTTCCTCGGACCTCAGTATGTCGAGCACCCCCTCGGCGTCAATACGCCTTATCCTGTGACGCTTGAGAAGCTTGTGCACCGTCGAGACCCTGATCCTCCTTGCCGCCGCGACGCGTACGTGCTTGCTTCGGCGCTTGGCACGGATATACGTCACTTCCGCAGGCTCACGGCACCTGAGCCTGGCATTATAGAGCTTCGGGAACTCTCGCGCATGAGGGAGGAACTTGTAAATGAACGCACTCGCCTGGTTGCCCGGATGCGCGGACAATTGTGGAAATACTACCCCCAGTTCAACGAACTGGTCGGCGAGCGCTTTCATCCATGGTTCCTCGAATTGTGGCAGCGTGTTCCAACCCCACGGGACGCAAGGCGTACAAGGCCTCAGACGGTTGAGAAACTGCTCGGGCGTCATGGTATCCGCCGTATTGGCGCCAAAAAAGTCCTGGAGATACTGAGATCAAAGGAAATGAACATCTTCCCGGCAACCACAAACAGCTGCGTCATGCGCGTTCAAAGCATTGTGGAGCGCCTGATGGTGGTACTGAGGCAGATCAAAGATACAGAGAAGCGGATTGACTCTCGGATCGGGTCTGTCGGCACCAGCAGACAGGGGGAAGCGGAATTTGACGATATCGAGATTCTCCTCTCAATTCCCGGAGCGGGAACTATTGTGCTTGCCGCAATGCTTGGTGAAGCCTGTGAACTGTTTGGGCGTCGCGATTACAGATCGCTTCGCAGCCTCAGCGGCGTGGCTCCGGTAACCAGGCAGTCGGGAAAGAGCAGGCGGGTTACGCAAAGGAGAGCTTCGCACAAAAGACTTGTCGACGCAATTTATCACTGGGCTCGGACAGCAATTCAGTACGATCCTGCAAGCAGAGCTAAGTACAACGCGCTTCGCGGGAGGGGACACGGTCATTACAGGGCCTTGCGCTCGGTGGGAGACCGTCTTCTTTACGTGGCGTGTACATTGCTTGAAAAGGGAGAATTGTTTGACAAGAGTTTCGCTATACAGAAAGGAGGACTTATAGAAGCACAAAGCAACTGAGAAAACTCTAATTCTTTGTTAACAGCAAATGGAACTGTCCGCTTTTATAGCACGCGAGTTGTCCGCTTTTGCTTTTTTCACTTCAGCCTCCCAGGGCGTAGCCCGAAGAGGGTGAAGTGAAACTGCGGGAACCCCTTATCCGGGTTCTCGGTCTGCTTTCGCCTCCTTTGTTTTTTAACCTGCCTTCACTGTCATATCCGCCCAGCCTGCGCTTCCCATGATACACAGACATGCTCCCGTCCGAATACTCATGCACAACTACCTTCGCCCTCACAAAATGATAACGATCCTTAACCGGCGGGATCTGCAAACTCATACCCTTGTACCTCACGCAGTTGTCGTTGCCCACTACCCTCCGATGCTTCAAACACAGTATATCGTCAAGGTTGGCATCAAAAAGCGGTACAAACGCTTCCCCCTTCTCCGCCGCGGCCACCATGAAACGCCTGTTGAAATCCTCTATGAAACTCTCCTCCAAAAACCTGTTCGCCTCTTCCATCTCCACTATACCACGCTCACGCAACTCCGCGGGCAACCTTCCCTGCAAGGTCCCGAACATCCTCTCGCTGCGCCCCCTGGCCTCAGGGGAATATCCCGGTATCATCAGAATGCCCAGCTCACCCATCGCTCGCCCAAACTGCGTTGGATTCTCCTTGTCCACCTTCTCTCCGGCCACCGGAGTGCTCCAGTAGTGAGGCCCCCGGTCACTGTAAAAACTCAAGAATATCCCTTTACTCTCCAATACATCCCTTACCCCTCTCATGCTGCTCCAGGTCCCTTCCTCCGAAACAAAGAAAGCGCTGTATATCTCCCCGGTGGCGTCGTCCATGGTCACCACAAGGTCCCACACCTCCCGGGGAACCCACCTGTGAGTGCTTGCGTCCTGGTGTATCATCTCCCCGGCACACTCCCGCCGCTGCCTGCGCTGGCGGTGCACTCCCCCTCCCCGGGGCCTCCTCGCCACTCCCGCAGAGTAAAGGGTTCTCTTCACCCAGTTGTAGCAGCGACGGCCTCCGTGGCGCTCTTTATACGCCTCGTAGAAGTGAGCCACGTTGCGTTCGGGGTAGAGGGTCTTGTACAACTCCACCACCTCCGAGATCTCCTCCTGCGGGGCCCGGTTGTGGGAGAGTGCTCCCAGGCGCTTATCCAAAAGCCCACGCATCCCTTCGTCCCTGTATCGGACCGCGTAACGACGAAACGTTCTCTCCCCTATCCCGAGCTGCTCTGCTGCTTCTGCCTGTATAACCTTCTTCTCCTTCCACCTCCGGTATACCCTCTCGAACTGGTTCATCCTGACTCTTTGCAGAAACCTCGTCTGGTCCATGAATACCTCCTCCTTTGGAGAAGATAAATCCAGACAATCGCCCTTCAGCAAAACCGGACAGACGGCGTGCTATACTTCCGGACAGATGGCGTGCTATTAACATTATTGTTTTTTGATTTGATTAATGGTAGAAAGTCCTGCTGGGCATTTATCACGGCGCTTGACCGAGGCGCGTGTCCCCAGTAGGCGCTCGGGGGCGCAGGGTATAATTAGGCAGCTCTCGGTCAAGCAACCCGTGAATTCTATTAAACTTGTTTTTTTGCTTTCCGCCAGATCCTAAATATCTAGCTTAATAAAGAGTATCGGAGGGGGGATAAACACACAAGTAACTTACTGATATTACTTGATTTAATGTCGCCATGGGTTAGAATTACGGGAACAAGTCGATAAGCATTCTGACCTCAACCGTCTTCGGCTCGTTCTCGACTCCCTGCCCAACGCACATATCATCGAGGTTCTTTGCGCGATGCGCGGCAAGGGCCGCAACGACTACCCCGTGGCGGCGATGTGGAGAGCTTTGATAGCGGGCATAGTATTCGGGTACCCGTCCATAGAATCACTACTCATACGTGAACTCAACCGCAACTCATCACTGCTGGGGATGTGCGGGTTCTGTCCCGTGCCTGTGCAGAGACGAGCTGGGTATGGAATTGAACCGGGCAGTGGCGGAGCCGAGGTAAAGGTTATGAACCTTCCCCCTCGCACTCCGGCTCCCAGGAGTTTCAACTTCTCCCGATTCCTCCTAAACGTAGTCAGACTGGAACAAGAGCGGGGACTTACCTCAGGGATGATTGCACAGATTAGGGGGGAGCTTATGGAACTGCTGAGTGACTTCGGGGAGAACCTAAGTTATGACGCCAAGGCCATAGAAAGCCATTCCACGGGACAGAGAAACCGCAACACAGGGGAAACATCGGATACTGATGCTGACTGGGGGAAGCATGAATACTCCGGGGTTGACTCAAACGGAAAGCAGTGGAGGAAGATAAAGACCTGGTTTGGTTACCGACTTCATATAGTGGCGGACACAAAGTATGAGATACCGGTTGCGTTCACTCTGACCAGGGCTTTTGTTTCCGAAACGGGAGAGCTTGACAGAATGACGGATGTGTTGTTCGCGCGGGACCCTGAGCTTGCGAGGTGGTGCGAATACCTGAGCGCACCGGGGTAAGGTGCCGCTGTCCCGCGGCTGTGTACGGTCTTGGTTGCAAGGGGTGGGAGAAGTGTCACGGGGATGTGGGATACAAGACAAACGGTTACGGCAGGGTCGTCCGGGTGCCTCTTGAGAGGGACCGTCGTATATTTACTCCCACCTCTTGGGGGAGCATATCATGGAAACGGGCTTATAATCGACGAAGCGCGCTTGAGCGCATAAACTCAAGGATAGAGGGCAGCTTCGGGTTCGAGAGGCATTACATCAGGGGCAAGTGGAAGATGACTGCCCGTGTGGGTATGGCGTTTGTGGTGATGATGGCGCTTGCGGTTGGTCACATAAAGGCGGGGAGACCGGAGTGTATGAGGTCCCTTGTCTCGGGGTGTTACGCCGATACCGGGTAGCGTTTCTGCGTGGGTTCGCAAAACAAATTTAAACGGAAATCAGCCTCTTCGGGCTCGCCCTTCGAGGCTGATTTGAAGAAAACCAAACCGGACAACTAATTAACTCAAAAAACGGACATTTTAATTGACCCCCTACAAGCCACATTCAAACACTTGACTTTATCCACGCAAATGTTTTAGAATTGTAGAAAAAATTTTTAGGTAGTAACGGTTAGTAACTTTTTACAGAACATCAGAATTAGATTTTTCGTAATTTGCTTTGATTCGCAAATTGAATTTATGTAAGATGATTAATTTTTCTAGTTCTAATCTAAGGCGTGGTTTTTTCTGTGCGCTTATTGTCTTTTTTGCCTTTGCGGGTGGCGTGCAGGCTCAAATGGTATCCTGTCCTGATACCCTACCTGCTTCTCCAACGGAGCGTGATCTGCTGATAGCGTTTTATTGTGCCGCTGACGGTCAAAATTGGACCGCCAATCAAAACTGGTTGACTAATATGACGCTTGGTACTTGGGCTGGTGTGAGGACAAATACGCAAGGGGAAGTAACATCTATAGACCTAAGCGATAATAATCTAAGCGGGACGATTCCCACTGAGCTGGGCGATCTTACCAGTCTGCAAACACTTTCTCTCTACAGCAACAGTCTAAGCGGGACGATTCCCACTGAGCTGGGCGATCTTACCAGTCTGCAAACACTTTCTCTCTACAGCAACAGTCTAAGCGGGACGATTCCCACTGAGCTGGGCGATCTTACCAGTCTGCAAACACTTTCTCTCTACAGCAACAGTCTAAGCGGGACGATTCCCACTGAGCTGGGCGATCTTACCAGTCTGCAAACACTTTCTCTCTACAGCAACAGTCTAAGCGGGACGATTCCCACTGAGCTGGGCGATCTTACCAGTCTGCAAACACTTTCTCTCTACAGCAACAGTCTAAGCGGGACGATTCCCACTGAGCTGGGCGATCTTACCAGTCTGCAAACACTTTCTCTCTACAGCAACAGTCTAAGCGGGACGATTCCCACTGAGCTGGGCGATCTTACCAGTCTGCAAACACTTTCTCTCTACAGCAACAGTCTAAGCGGGACGATTCCCACTGAGCTGGGCGATCTTACCAGTCTGCAAACACTTTCTCTCTACAGCAACAGTCTAAGCGGGACGATTCCCACTGAGCTGGGCGATCTTACCAGTCTGCAACAACTGTTACTTAATCAGAATCAGCTAAGCGGAACAATTCCAGACTTTAGCACGCTTAGGTCATTAAGAACCCTTGATCTTTCCCATAATGTCTCCCTGAGTGGCAGCCTTGGGCAAAACTTGACGGATTTACCATTTCTTTCTGAGCTAAGTGTAAAGTGCACCCGGATCAGCACGCCAACCGATGCGGATTTTCAGGAGTGGTTAAACTCCATTAGTTTTACCGGGGCAGCAGGCAGTGATTGTTCCTTGGGCGCTGTAAAAACCACCACCGGACTGAAGCAGCAGCAGGAGCCTCCGGGACAGGTAAGGGGGGTCAGCGTAACCCCCAGAGTGGAGCGGCTGCGTGTATCGTGGAACGCGGTGACTAATGCCAACGGGTACAAGGTGCAGTGGAAGTCGGGCGCGCAGAATTACAACGAGACCGACCGCCAGGGCACTACGAGACACACCACCCACGCTATAACGGGACTTACCGGCGGCACGCAGTACACCGTGAGGGTGATAGCTGTCAGGGTTAACGCCGCTGACGGTCCCCCGTCAGCCGAGGTCACGGGAACTCCGAGGGCTGCTGCTCCGGGGCAGGTAACCGGGGTCATCCTACTCACCGGAATGGAGCGGCTGAGTGTATCGTGGAACGGGGCGACTAATGCCGACGGGTACAAGGTGCAGTGGAAGTCGGGCGCGCAGGATTACGATTCCTCCCGCCAGGCCGCTGTGACTGGCATCGGCTACATCATAACGGGACTTGCCGCGGGTACGCAGTACACCGTGAGGGTGATAGCTACCAGAGTTAACGCCGATGACGGTCCCCCGTCACCCGAGGTCACGGAAACTACGAGGGCGGCGCCGCCGGCTCCGGGGCGGGTAACCGGGGTCAGCGTAACCCCCGGAGCGGGGCAGCTGAGTGTATCGTGGAGCCCGGCAAATAATGCCGACGGGTACAGGGTGCAGTGGAGGTCGGGCGCGCAGAGTTACAACGAGACCGACCGCCAGGCCGTTGTGATGACTGGCACCACCCACACCATAACGGGACTTACCGCGGGTACGCAGTACACGATAAGGGTGATATCTACCAGGGTTAACGCCGATGACGGTCCCCCGTCAGCCGAGGTCACGGGAATTCCGAGGGCGGCGGCTCCGGGGCGGGTAAGCGGGGTCAGCGTAACCCCCGGAGCGGGGCAGCTGAGTGTATCGTGGAACGCGGCGACTAATGCCGACGGGTACAGGGTGCAGTGGAGGTCGGGCGCGCAGGATTACGATTCCTCCCGCCAGGCCGCTGTGACTGGCACCACCCACACCATAACGGGACTTGCCGCGGGTACGCAGTACACCGTGAGGGTGATATCTACCAGGGTTAACGCCGATGACGGTACTCCGTCAGCCGAGGTCACGGGAACTCCGAGGGCGGAGCCTCCGGGGCGGGTAAGCGGGGTCAGCGTAATCTTCTTCAGAGCGGGGCAGCTGAGTGTATCGTGGAACGCGGCGACTAATGCCGACGGGTACAAGGTGCAGTGGAAGTCGGGCGCGCAGAGTTACGATTCCTCTCGCCAGGCCGTTGTGACTGGCACCATCCACACCATAACGGGACTTGCCGCGGGTACGCCGTACACCATAAGGGTGATATCTACCAGGGTTAACGCCGATGACGGTACCCCGTCACCCGAGGTCACGGGAACTCCGAAGGCGGCGGCTCCGGGGCGGGTAAGCGGGGTCAGCGTAACCCCCGGAGTGGAGCAGCTGGGTGTATCGTGGGACGCGGCGACTAATGCCGACGGGTACAGGGTGCAGTGGAGGTCGGGCGCGCAGAGTTACAACGAGACCGACCGCCAGGCCGTTGTGACTGGCACCACCCACACCATAACGGGACTTGCCGCGGGTACGCAGTACACCGTGAGGGTGATATCTACCAGGGTTAACGCCGATGACGGTACCCCGTCAGCCGAGGTCACGGGAACTCCGAGGGCGGCTGCTGCGGGGCAGGTAACCGGGGTCAGCGTAACCCCCGGCGGGGAGCAGCTGAGTGTATCGTGGAACGTGGCGACTAATGCCAACGGGTACAAGGTGCAGTGGAGGTCGGGCGGGCAGAGTTACGATTCCTCCCGCCAGGCCGTTGTGACTGGCACCATCCACACCATAACGGGACTTGCCGCGGGTACGCGGTACACCATAAGGGTGATATCTACCAGGGTTAACGCCGATGACGGTCCCCCGTCAGCCGAGGTCACGGGAACTCCGAGGGCAGCGGTTCCGGGGCAGGTAACCGGGGTCAGCGTAACAGCCCCCGACGCCGGGGAGCAGCTGAGAGTATCGTGGAACGCGGCGACTAATGCCGACGGGTACAAGGTGCAGTGGAAGTCGGGCGGGCAGAGTTACGATTCCTCCCGCCAGGTCACTGTGACTGCCACGGGGTTCACGAGAGTGGGACTTACCGCGGGTACGCAGTACACCATAAGGGTGATATCTACCAGGGTTAACGCCGATGACGGTCCCCCGTCAGCCGAGGTCACGGGAATTCCGAAGGCGATACCTGCGTGGCAGGTAACCGGGGTCAGCGTAACCCCCGGAGCGGGGCAGCTGAGTGTATCGTGGAGCCCGGCAAATAATGCCGACGGGTACAGGGTGCAGTGGAAGTCGGGCGGGCAGAGTTACGATTCCTCTCGCCAGGCCGCTGTGACTGGCACCACCCACACCATAACGGGACTTGCCGCGGGTACGCAGTACACCATAAGGGTGATATCTACCAGGGTTAACGCCGTCGACGGTACCCCGTCAGCCGAGGTCACGGGAACTCCGAGGGCGGCGGCTCCGGGGCGGGTAAGCGGGGTCAGCGTAACCCCCGGAGTGGAGCAGCTGGGTGTATCGTGGGACCCGGCAGCTGATGCCGACGGGTACAGGGTGCAGTGGAGGTCGGGCGCGCAGGATTACGATTCCTCTCGCCAGGCCGCTGTGACTGGCACCGGCTACACCATAACGGGACTTACCGCGGGTACGCAGTACACCGTGAGGGTGATATCTACCAGGGTTAACGCCGATGACGGTACCCCGTCAGCCGAGGTCACGGGAACTCCGAGGGCGGCTGCTGCGGGGCGGGTAACCGGGGTCAGCGTAACCCCCGGAGTGGAGCAGCTGGGTGTATCGTGGGACCCGGCAGCTGATGCCGAAGGGTACAAGGTGCAGTGGAAGTCGGGCGCGCAGAGTTACAGCGAGACCGACCGCAAGACCGTTGTGACTGGCACCGACTACACCATAACGGGACTTACCGCGGGTACGCAGTACACCGTGAGGGTGACAGCTACCAGGGTTAACGCCGATGACGGTACCCCGTCAGCCGAGGTCACGGGAACTCCGAGGGCGGAGCCTCCGGGGCGGGTAACCGGGGTCAGCGTAACCCCCGGAGTGGAGCAGCTGGGTGTATCGTGGAGCCCGGCGGCTGATGCCGACGGGTACAGGGTGCAGTGGAAGTCGGGCGGGCAGAGTTACGATTCCTCTCGCCAGGCCGCTGTGACTGGCACCACCCACACCATAACGGGACTTACCGCGGGTACGCAGTACACCATAAGGGTGATATCTACCAGGGTTAACGCCGATGACGGTCCCCCGTCAGCCGAGGTCACGGGAACTCCGAGGGCGGCGGCTCCGGGGCGGGTAACCGGGGTCAGCGTAACCCCCGGAGTGGAGCAGCTGGGTGTATCGTGGAGCCCGGAGGCTGATGCCGACGGGTACAGGGTGCAGTGGAGGTCGGGCGCGCAGGATTACGATTCCTCTCGCCAGGCCGTTGTGACTGGCACCGGCTACACCATAACGGGACTTGCCGCGGGTACGCCGTACACCGTGAGGGTGATATCTACCAGGGTTAACGCCGATGACGGTACCCCGTCAGCCGAGGTCACGGGAACTCCGAGGGCAGCGGTTCCGGGGCAGGTAACCGGGGTCAGCGTAACCCCCGGAGTGGAGCAGCTGGGTGTATCGTGGAGCCCGGAGGCTGATGCCGACGGGTACAGGGTGCAGTGGAGGTCGGGCGCGCAGGATTACGATTCCTCCCGCCAGGCCGTTGTGACTGGCACCGGCTACACCATAACGGGACTTGCCGCCGGCACGCAGTACACCGTGAGGGTGATAGTGACCAGGGTTAACGCCGATGACGGTACCCCGTCAGCCGAGGTCACGGGAACTCCGAGGGCTGCTGCTGCGGGGCAGGTAAGCGGGGTCAGCGTAACCCCCGGAGTGGAGCAGCTGGGTGTATCGTGGGACCCGGCAGCTGATGCCGACGGGTACAGGGTGCAGTGGAGGTCGGGCGCGCAGGATTACGATTCCTCTCGCCAGGCCGCTGTGACTGGCACCACCCACACCATAACGGGACTTACCGCGGGTACGCAGTACACCATAAGGGTGATATCTACCAGGGTTAACGCCGATGACGGTCCCCCGTCAGCCGAGGTCACGGGAACTCCGAGGGCGGCGGCTCCGGGGCGGGTAACCGGGGTCAGCGTAACCCCCGGAGTGGAGCAGCTGGGTGTATCGTGGAGCCCGGAGGCTGATGCCGACGGGTACAGGGTGCAGTGGAGGTCGGGCGCGCAGAGTTACGATTCCTCTCGCCAGGCCGTTGTGACTGGCACCGGCTACACCATAACGGGACTTGCCGCGGGTACGCCGTACACCGTGAGGGTGACAGCTACCAGGGTTAACGCCGATGACGGTACCCCGTCAGCCGAGGTCACGGGAACTCCGAGGGCAGCGGTTCCGGGGCAGGTAACCGGGGTCAGCGTAACCCCCGGAGTGGAGCAGCTGGGTGTATCGTGGGACCCGGCAGCTGATGCCGACGGGTACAAGGTGCAGTGGAGGTCGGGCGCGCAGGATTACGATTCCTCCCGCCAGGCCGTTGTGACTGGCACCGGCTACACCATAACGGGACTTGCCGCCGGCACGCAGTACACCGTGAGGGTGATAGTGACCAGGGTTAACGCCGATGACGGTACCCCGTCAGCCGAGGTCACGGGAACTCCGAGGGCGGAGCCTCCGGGGCGGGTAACCGGGGTCAGCGTAACCCCCGGAGTGGAGCAGCTGGGTGTATCGTGGAGCCCGGCAGCTGATGCCGACGGGTACAGGGTGCAGTGGAGGTCGGGCGCGCAGGATTACGATTCCTCTCGCCAGGCCGTTGTGACTGCCACCGGCTACACCATAACGGGACTTACCGCGGGTACGCAGTACACCATAAGGGTGATATCTACCAGGGTTAACGCCGATGACGGTACCCCGTCAGCCGAGGTCACGGGAACTCCGAGGGCGGCTGCTGCGGGGCAGGTAACCGGGGTCAGCGTAACCCCCGGAGTGGAGCAGCTGGGTGTATCGTGGAGCCCGGAGGCTGATGCCGAAGGGTACAAGGTGCAGTGGAGGTCGGGCGCGCAGAGTTACGATTCCTCTCGCCAGGCCGTTGTGACTGGCACCGGCTACACCATAACGGGACTTACCGCGGGTACGCAGTACACCATAAGGGTGACAGCTACCAGGGTTAACGCCGATGACGGTACCCCGTCAGCCGAGGTCACGGGAACTCCGAGGGCAGCGGTTCCGGGGCAGGTAACCGGGGTCAGCGTAACCCCCGGAGTGGAGCAGCTGGGTGTATCGTGGAGCCCGGAGGCTGATGCCGAAGGGTACAAGGTGCAGTGGAGGTCGGGCGCGCAGAGTTACAACGAGACCGACCGCCAGGCCGTTGTGACTGCCACCGGCTACACCATAACGGGACTTGCCGCCGGCACGCAGTACACCGTGAGGGTGATAGTGACCAGGGTTAACGCCGATGACGGTACCCCGTCAGCCGAGGTCACGGGAACTCCGAGGGCTGCTGCTGCGGGGCAGGTAAGCGGGGTCAGCGTAATCCCCGGAGTGGAGCAGCTGGGTGTATCGTGGGACCCGGCAGCTGATGCCGACGGGTACAGGGTGCAGTGGAGGTCGGGCGCGCAGGATTACGATTCCTCTCGCCAGGCCGTTGTGACTGCCACCACCCACACCATAACGGGACTTACCGCGGGTACGCAGTACACCATAAGGGTGACAGCTACCAGGGTTAACGCCGATGACGGTACCCCGTCAGCCGAGGTCACGGGAACTCCGAGGGCGGCTGCTGCGGGGCAGGTAACCGGGGTCAGCGTAACCCCCGGAGTGGAGCAGCTGGGTGTATCGTGGAGCCCGGAGGCTGATGCCGAAGGGTACAAGGTGCAGTGGAAGTCGGGCGGGCAGAGTTACAACGAGACCGACCGCCAGGCCGTTGTGACTGCCACCGGCTACACCATAACGGGACTTGCCGCGGGTACGCAGTACACCGTGAGGGTGATAGTGACCAGGGTTAACGCCGATGACGGTACCCCGTCAGCCGAGGTCACGGGAACTCCGAGGGCTGCTGCTGCGGGGCAGGTAAGCGGGGTCAGCGTAATCCCCGGAGTGGAGCAGCTGGGTGTATCGTGGAGCCCGGAGGCTGATGCCGAAGGGTACAAGGTGCAGTGGAGGTCGGGCGCGCAGAGTTACAACGAGACCGACCGCCAGGCCGTTGTGACTGCCACCGGCTACACCATAACGGGACTTGCCGCCGGCACGCAGTACACCGTGAGGGTGATAGTGACCAGGGTTAACGCCGATGACGGTACCCCGTCAGCCGAGGTCACGGGAATTCCGAGGGCGGCGGCTCCGGGGCGGGTAACCGGGGTCAGCGTAACCCCCGGAGCGGGGCAGCTGAGTGTATCGTGGAGCCCGGCAAATAATGCCGACGGGTACAGGGTGCAGTGGAGGTCGGGCGCGCAGAGTTACGATTCCTCTCGCCAGGCCGTTGTGACTGCCACCGGCTACACCATAACGGGACTTGCCGCGGGTACGCAGTACACCGTGAGGGTGACAGCTACCAGGGTTAACGCCGATGACGGTACCCCGTCAGCCGAGGTCACGGGAACTCCGAGGGCTGCTGCTGCGGGGCAGGTAACCGGGGTCAGCGTAATCCCCGGAGTGGAGCAGCTGGGTGTATCGTGGGACCCGGCAGCTGATGCCGAAGGGTACAAGGTGCAGTGGAAGTCGGGCGCGCAGGATTACGATTCCTCCCGCCAGGTCACTGTGACTGACACCGGCCACATTATAATGGGACTTGCCGCCGGCACGCAGTACACTGTGAGGGTGATAGTGATCAAGGTTAACGCCGATGACTATTCCCCGTCAGACGAGGTCACGGGAACTCCAGAAGCATTCGATCAAGATACTCCCGATGATTTTCTCACTGACGCAAGTGGAGGAGGATGTGCCATTGCTTCAGCTTCACAATATACCCTGAACGATATGTCCGAAAGCGCCTTATTCAACTTGTTTTTGCTTATGCCGATATTGTTTTTAGCCTTGAGGAGGATGCCGATAGCATTTTCGGTTGAATAGATTTTTGAAGTTTCAATATCGGAACTATTAAAGAATTTATGGTTAAGACAATTTCTACTCCAAGGGTTGCCATAACCCTGCACAGTTTACTATAAATCGGGTTGTCTGAAATTGTTTTTTGCTCCGGTACAGGTGCTTTATTATGTAAGCTTTTTACCGGTGCTAAATTGCGGTATTCGGTCAGAGCACATGTACGCCTTGGGTGCTCGAGAGTACGAGGCAAGTCAAATACTGTTCTGCGAAATCCGTATAACGGGTTAGTTGAGACTGTGAAGATATCGAGAAAGGAATCGTAAAAAAAGGTAATTATGCCTTTAAGTCTATAAACTCCACTCTTTTTCACTTAATCACAACAAAAGTGAAACTGGATGCTTGACAAGTCCCGTTTCACTCCGATTATCATCTCAAAAGGTCGGTAGTGGACAACCCAAGTTGTCCACCTCAAGCCTAAAGTTAAGGTGCCACCGGAAGGTGCGTCTACCAAACCTTATCCGTAAGCTCCCGACCTAATTTTCTAAAAACTCCAAGTGAATTGCTGAAAAACAATTTTATAACGGTTATAATAATTATACAATAATTTGAGTACTTTACAAGGATTATTCGATGCGTGGGGTTTGCGCTGTAACGATTTTTCGGGGTTGTGGTTTCCGGAACCAGGCGGCGCCGGCCCGCATTCCGGCAATCTGACGGCCGCGTTGCCCGATTCAGACGGAACGCACCGCCGACTTCCCCGGAATCACCAGTTTCAACCAATCGAGGACGCAGCAGTCCCTTCAGAGTTGCTTACCGCTTAAATTTTTCTGAATCACCGGGATATTATCCCGCCCGAGCCCAACACCCGCTGACAAGAGACCTCATGCACTCGGGCCTCCCCGCCTTTATGTGACCAACCGCAAGCGCCATCATCACCACAAACGCCATACCCACACGGGCACTCATCTTCGCCCTGCCCCTGATGTAATGCCTCTCGAACCCGAAGCTGTTGTCGATTCTGGAGTTTATACGCTCCATGGCCCCGCGACTCCTGTAAACGCGCTGCCATGACACGCTCCCGCATGGAGTCGGGGTAAATATACGACGGTCCCTCTCAAGCGGGACGCGCATGACCCTGCCGTAACCGTTTGTCTTGCATCCCGCATCCCTGTGACACTTCTCCCACCCCTCGCAGCCAACACCGTACACAGCCGCGGGACAACGGAACTTCAAAGTCTCTCTTTTTGGTTCAAAACCACAGAACGCCATCTTGCGTTCCGTCCCGCTTACCGGACAGCGGCACCATACCTCGGCTCTCTCAGTATAGAAGATGTTGTCGTGTACGCTGTTAAGAGGTCTCATTATCTTCTCTCCCTCAACATAGCTCTGACCCTGCTTCTCCTGTCTCCAAAGTTCCCTGTTGTCCATAATGGGACGGATACGGTAATCATCCCAGAACTTCTTCTTCAACTCTGCGCCGTCAAGCCCCTTGTCAGCGCTTAAGTACCTGCATCTGTTCTTCAACTCAGGATTTTTTGCAAACAAAAGCCCTGTCATTCTGTCAAGCTCTCCCGCCTCGGAAACAGAGGCCCTCCTCAGAGTGAAGGCAACCGGCAGCTCGTACCTGGTGTCCGCTATTACATGCAGCCGGTAACCAAACCAGGTCTTTATCTTCGTCCACTGCTTCCCGTTTGAGTCAATCCCGGAGTACTTATGCACTCCCCAGTCAGCCTCGGGATCCGATGTTTCCCCTGTCCCGCGGCTCCTGTGTCCCGTGGAGTGGCTTTCTATGGCCTTGCCGTCATAACCCA
Source organism: Thermodesulfobacteriota bacterium (assembly GCA_965207685.1). Taxonomy (GTDB): domain Bacteria; phylum Desulfobacterota_D; class UBA1144; order Nemesobacterales; family Nemesobacteraceae; genus Nemesobacter. Next base: position 1,867,908 of record OZ242294.1, read on the forward strand.
GGTTCTCCCCGAAGTCGGGCAGCAGTCTCATAAGCTCCCCCCTCATCTCTTCAATCATCCCCGAGACAAGTCCCTGTTTTTCTTCCAGCCTGACTACGTTTGAGAGGAACCGTGAGAAGTTGAAGCTTCTGGGAGCGGGACTGCGGGGGGGAAGGTTTATAACCTTTACCTCGGCTCCGCCACTGCCCGGTTCAATTCCATACCTGGTTCGTCTTTGCAGGGGCACGGAACTGAACCCGCACACACAAAGCAGGGAGGAGTTTCGGTTAAGTTCCCGTATGAGGGATTCTATGGACGGGTGCTGGAAAACTATGCCGGCGATAAGAGCCTTCCACATCGCCGCCACCGGGTATTCGTTGCGGCCGTTAGCCCTCATCTCCCCAAGGGCCTTGATAATGTCTGTGTCGGGCATGGAGTCCAGAACAAGACGAAGACGTCTGAGGTCGGAGAGTTTATCGACTTCGTCCCAGGAAAAGGGTAGATTATTTTGCGTCGCCATGGGTTTTTTCCTCCGGGAAGATGAATTTAAGCGCACTTTAATTCTAACCCATGGCGACATTAAATCAAGTAATATCAGTAAGTTACTTGTGTATTCACCCCCCCCCCTTCTCAACTGGTCTGGTCCTGGGGTGGAATTTACGGTTTCTGGAGAGAATCGGTGGGTTCTAAGGGGTTTTTATCGAAATTGTGGGGTAAAAAGTTTTTTGCCCCCTCAAAAAACCCTTGCCCCGTATGGCTATACTTAACTACGCAAGTGCCTCTAACAGCAAAAGGAACTGTCCGCTTTTATAGCACGCGAGTTGTCCGCTTTTGCTTTTTTCACTTCAGCCTCCCAGGGCGTAGCCCGAAGAGGGTGAAGTGAAACTGCGGGAACCCCTTATCCGGGTTCTCGGTCTGCTTTCGCCTCCTTTGTTTTTTAACCTGCCTTCACTGTTATATCCGCCCAGCCTGCGCTTCCCATGATACACAGACATGCTCCCGTCCGAATACTCATGCACAACTACCTTAGCCCTCACAAAATGATAACGATCCTTAACCGGCGGGATCTGCAAACTCATACCCTTGTACCTCACGCAGTTGTCGTTGCCCACTACCCTCCGATGCTTCAAACACAGTATATCGTCAAGGTTGGCATCAAAAAGCGGTACAAACGCTTCCCCCTTCTCCGCCGCGGCCACCATGAAACGCCTGTTGAAATCCTCTATGAAACTCTCCTCCAAAAACCTGTTCGCCTCTTCCATCTCCACTATACCACGCTCACGCAACTCCGCGGGCAACCTTCCCTGCAAGGTCCCGAACATCCTCTCGCTGCGCCCCCTGGCCTCAGGGGAATATCCCGGTATCATCAGAATGCCCAGCTCACCCATCGCTCGCCCAAACTGCGTTGGATTCTCCTTGTCCACCTTCTCTCCGGCCACCGGAGTGCTCCAGTAGTGAGGCCCCCTGTCACTGTAAAAACTCAAGAATATCCCTTTACTCTCCAATACATCCCTTACCCCTCTCATGCTGCTCCAGGTCCCTTCCTCCGAAACAAAGAAAGCGCTGTATATCTCCCCGGTGGCGTCGTCCATGGTCACCACAAGGTCCCACACCTCCCGGGGAACCCACCTGTGAGTGCTTGCGTCCTGGTGTATCATCTCCCCGGCACACTCCCGCCGCTGCCTGCGCTGGCGGTGCACTCCCCCTCCCCGGGGCCTCCTCGCCACTCCCGCAGAGTAAAGGGTTCTCTTCACCCAGTTGTAGCAGCGACGGCCTCCGTGGCGCTCTTTATACGCCTCGTAGAAGTGAGCCACGTTGCGTTCGGGGTAGAGGGTCTTGTACAACTCCACCACCTCCGAGATCTCCTCCTGCGGGGCCCGGTTGTGGGAGAGTGCTCCCAGGCGCTTATCCAAAAGCCCACGCATCCCTTCGTCCCTGTATCGGACCGCGTAACGACGAAACGTTCTCTCCCCTATCCCGAGCTGCTCTGCTGCTTCTGCCTGTATAACCTTCTTCTCCTTCCACCTCCGGTATACCCTCTCGAACTGGACAGACGAGACTGTGAGAGTATTGAGGGAGAGATGGTTTAAAAGTAAATCTACTGTCAGCAATGCATGTGTTTTCTGATGGAAGAGGTTAAAAATCCTCGGAATTCGGTTCGACACCCCCGATCTGGTGTCATAATGTCAAATCAGCAAGCTTTCTCTCATCGTTTCAGGCCATTTGAGGGCCACAAACCCTCCTCACGGCGCAATACTCCCTCAGTCTTTGCGCCCCCAGCACGTTAAGCGCCCGGGTAAAGTTATAGGCCATCGTCATCAAGCTGAACTCCCCCCGGCATTTCTCAAGACCTCTCATCAAAAACTGGTGAATCCCACATCTGCTCTTCAACGTCCCAAACGGGTGTTCTACGATCTTCCCACGCCTCTTAATCCTCTCCGCCTCCGCCTCCATCCTCTCCCTGTGCCTGTCAAGCACCTCCTGATGTTCCCAGCGCTGTATCAGCCTGCTCCGTGCACTGTCACCAATACAACGCTTGCGCATCGCACACCCCTTGCAGTCAACATTCCTGGCGCTATACAGAATGTAACGCTTCCCGCTTTTATGTAATGGCTCCCCGCGGGGAGCCAACCGCTTTCCCTGGGGACAGTAATAACAGTCCTCCGCTGAGTCGTAACTGAATTCATCCAGAGTGTAACGCCCCCTCCCCCTTATCCCCGCGCTTGTGTCGGGAACCGGCACATAAACAGTGATACCTTCATCCTCGCACCGCTTAAGTTCCATGCTCTCGTAATAACCCCCGTCGGCCAACCCCACAAACTGTTCCCTGCAGAGCCTTTTCCCGGTCTCCATAAGCATTCCCGACAACTGACGGTGATCCCTGCCATCCTGAATCACCCCCTCGGCAACCACCAGCTTGTGCTTAGAATCCACCGCTATCTGGGCGTTGTACCCCGCCACGCTCAGAGCATGCCTGTGATCCACCAACTGCTTCCTCCGCGCCCGCTCTAGCGACCGAGCGCTTTTGATAAAAAATCTATCTCCAGGGTCAACTGGCCTATCTTGGCATGCAGTTCCTTGGTATTGGCCTGGTCAGAACCCTTTTTATCTCGGGAGCCTTGGTAGACACCCTCGGCTCCATCCAGCAAATGCTTCTTCCACTCGGAGATCTGGTTTGGATGCACGTCAAACTGCCGGGCAAGCTCAGCAACCGTTTTGTCCTCTCTGATTGCCGCCAGTGCCACCTTGGCCTTGAACCCCGGTGAATGATTACGCCTTTTACGTCTCATAATAAACCTCCAGTTTATGATTCCACTCTACTGAAGGATTACACTTAAGACACTGTCCGATTTTTGGGGTCCACTTCTACAATTCAGGCTAACTCAAATTGCCTTTTTGAATTAGCCTGAAGAGGTTCTTAAGCCGTTCCCCGCTCAACAAGGGTCCTGATCCGGGCAATTTCCTCAAGTGCGAGCGATCTTTGTGTATTACTTCTTTCAGGCTGTCTAGATCAGATAGTAAATCAACATGAAGAGGTACCGCATGTTCGGACTTGACTTGTGAGTCTCGAGCCTTGCCGAGAGATCCCCTATGCCGCCGAAGAATGAGTCATTATAGACTTCCGCCACTCTTTTAAACTCATCGAACTTGATAAGCGGCGGTTCGCGAACGGCAAGCGGGCGCACATTTTTCTCGGCGGAAGTTATCCTGATTCCGTCACCTTCTGTAGTGGCCAAGAACCATCTCTGGGAATCCTCGAGCATAAGTTCTATGCCGCCTTCGGCTTTCTGTTTAAGAAGTTCCCACTCTTCTTCCTTGGATTCGCTGAAAGGTATTTTTCTGTCTGCAAGCATTTTTTCTCCCCGGCAAGATTATTTTTAAGGTTCTATTCTACCAGTACCTTTCTAAAAGCTTAAATCAAGCGAAGAAATTAAAATCGAGTTTAATAGAATTCACGGGTTGCTTGACCGAGAGCTGCCTAATTATACCCTGCGCCCCCGAGCGCCTACTGGGGACACGCGCCTCGGTCAAGCGCCGTGATAAATGCCCAGCAGGACTTTCTACCATTAATCAAATCAAAAAACAATAAGAATTAGAGTTTTCTCAGTTGCTTTGTGCTTCTATAAGTCCTCCTTTCTGTATAGCGAAACTCTTGTCAAACAATTCTCCCTTTTCAAGCAATGTACACGCCACGTAAAGAAGACGGTCTCCCACCGAGCGCAAGGCCCTGTAATGACCGTGTCCCCTCCCGCGAAGCGCGTTGTACTTAGCTCTGCTTGCAGGATCGTACTGAATTGCTGTCCGAGCCCAGTGATAAATTGCGTCGACAAGTCTTTTGTGCGAAGCTCTCCTTTGCGTAACCCGCCTGCTCTTTCCCGACTGCCTGGTTACCGGAGCCACGCCGCTGAGGCTGCGAAGCGATCTGTAATCGCGACGCCCAAACAGTTCACAGGCTTCACCAAGCATTGCGGCAAGCACAATAGTTCCCGCTCCGGGAATTGAGAGGAGAATCTCGATATCGTCAAATTCCGCTTCCCCCTGTCTGCTGGTGCCGACAGACCCGATCCGAGAGTCAATCCGCTTCTCTGTATCTTTGATCTGCCTCAGTACCACCATCAGGCGCTCCACAATGCTTTGAACGCGCATGACGCAGCTGTTTGTGGTTGCCGGGAAGATGTTCATTTCCTTTGATCTCAGTATCTCCAGGACTTTTTTGGCGCCAATACGGCGGATACCATGACGCCCGAGCAGTTTCTCAACCGTCTGAGGCCTTGTACGCCTTGCGTCCCGTGGGGTTGGAACACGCTGCCACAATTCGAGGAACCATGGATGAAAGCGCTCGCCGACCAGTTCGTTGAACTGGGGGTAGTATTTCCACAATTGTCCGCGCATCCGGGCAACCAGGCGAGTGCGTTCATTTACAAGTTCCTCCCTCATGCGCGAGAGTTCCCGAAGCTCTATAATGCCAGGCTCAGGTGCCGTGAGCCTGCGGAAGTGACGTATATCCGTGCCAAGCGCCGAAGCAAGCACGTACGCGTCGCGGCGGTCGTCCTTCGCTCCGGAGGGAGAGAACCGGTCCCTGAATCGATCCAGTTGTTTTGGGTTGATGGAATGAACGCAAAAGCCGTTTTCCATAAGAACCTCCACAACCGGACCGTGAGGCACCTCGATAGCCAGGGCGACTTGCTGTGGCGCAGATTCGCAGACGTCCATTATCCATTGAACCATCTCGCCGAGGCCTTTCCCCCCGTGGGGGAAGGAGCGCTCTCCAATAATGGAACCGCCGTGGTTAATGACGCAGGCTTGGTGAGACACCGAACCCCAGTCAATGCCCGCGAGGAATTCATAATTAACGGATTGCATGATAAAGTAATACCTCCTAGTTATTGAATCGGGTCGACCGTGATTACTTCCTGTTCCAGTACGGGTGCTCTCGAGGCACGGACTTTCTACCGGGAATAAAATCACGGTATTCGGTCGAGGCGCATGTCCTACCGAGGCACTCTTGGCGCGGGAAGTTCGAGGCAGCTCTCGACCGAATGACCCGTGCTTCTATTTAAACCTTAATTTCGCTGAGAAAAAACTGAAGGAATGGTACTGGAAGTTCGTGCCCAAGAGCACCAGTACTGGTTCTGACAACCATCACGGCATACCCGACTACACACTACGGAGGTAATTTATCATGGAACATGATAAACCACTATTTTTTGCGGGTATTGACTGGGGAAGAAACTGCCACCAGGTCTGCGTCGTTGACCACGAAGGTTCCCTGATCGCAGAAAAAGGCTTCAAGCACTCAGGAGGCGGTCTTTTGGAAATGGCCCGGTGGATAATGAAGACCCCGGATTCTGAGGCCCGCGACATAGCCGTAGCCATAGAGGTAACCCACGGCCCTGTCGTGGAAAGTCTCCTTGAGTGGGGCTTTTGGGTTTATTCAATAAACCCCAGGCAGCTTGACCGCTTCTGTGTCTCCAGAGCCAAGGATGACAGAAGAGACGCTCTGGTGCTTGCCTCGGCCCTCAGAACGGATCCTTCTCACTTCCGCTGCATCGAACCTCAGGACTCCGATATCATAGTCCTGCGGGAATTCAACAGAACAAGAGAGGAACTCTCAGCGGAACGCATCCGTTGCGTAAATCGTCTTGGCGGACTGCTGTGGAGGTATTATCCTCAGTTCGGCGAGCTTCTGGGCAGCGCGGTAAGACCGTGGCATCTGGAATTATGGGAGTTTATGCCTTGTCCTCAAGCGGCAAGGAGAAAAAGGGTCTCAACGCTACGGAATCTTCTCAGACGCAACAGAGTGAGGCGTATTGACGCGGAGGAAGTGCTCGGGATATTGCGCGGCAGGAAGATAAACGTAAACGGAGCGACCACGCGGAGCTGTGTTGCGCATATAAGGACGATCATTGAGCGCATGAAGGTGGCAGACCGTCAGCTCAAGGAGACCCAAGACTCTATCAGGCGGGTTATTGAGACCATGAACTCAAAGCTCAGGACCGAGGGAGAAGGGTCAACCGATATTGAGATACTCAGATCCATTCCAGGTGTGGGGACCGTAGTGCTTGCGAGTCTTGTGGCCGAGGCATGGGACCTTATACGCCGCCGAGGCCTGAAGGCGCTTCGATGTCTTGGAGGCACGGCTCCGGTAACGAGACAATCGGGTAAAAGCAGACAGGTTATCAGGCGAAGGGCGGTATGCAGAAGCCTGTCGCGAGCGTTCCATATCCTGGGTGGCATAGCGCTAAAGCATGATCCGGTGAGCAGGGCGAAGTACGAAGCGCTTCGGGAAAAGGGACATGGTTACAGCAGGTGTGTTCGTACTGTATGCGACCGTCTTTTATCAGTTGCATGCGCTATCCTGAACAAAGGAGATCTGTTTGACAAGGAATTCAAGAAACCCTTGGAGAATATTGCGGCGTGAGCACGGATCAAGAGGAGAAATCTTAAAAAAACAAATTCGCTCTATACATAAAACTTAAGCTTGATAAAGACAGGAAGTCCCATGTCGAAAAAATATATAATCCGGCTAACCGAGAAGCGGCCTCAGGTGCTCCCCGGTGTAAGAGTTTTTTACCGAAGCAACCTGTTCTGGAGTGCCGGAGGCCACTATCTGTCCCCCGCTGTCTCCTCCCTCAGGTCCGAGGTCAACCACATAATCCGCGCATTTTATCATCTCAAGGTTGTGCTCTATGACTATTACGCTGTTGCCGGCGTCGACAAGCCTGTTAAGAACGTCGAGGAGTTTTCCTATGTCGTCGATGTGAAGCCCGACCGTGGGTTCGTCAAGGATGTAGAGGATGTTGTTTTTTTCTTTTTTCGAGAGTTCCCTGGCTATCTTTATCCTCTGCGCTTCTCCTCCCGACAGCGTCGTCGCGGGCTGTCCGAGCCTCAGGTAGCCGCATCCGACGTCCCTTAAAACCTTGAGTTTTCTGGTAACGGCCGGGCTTCCCGAAAAGAAAGCCATGGCCTGATCGACGGTGAGGTTAAGTATGTCGTCTATGTTTTTCCCCTTGTACCTGTAGCCTAGCACTTCTTTCCCGAACCTTTTTCCTCCGCATTCCTCGCACGTCACCATGACATCGGCCAGAAAGTGCATCTCGACCCTGTGGCTTCCCTCACCCATGCATTTCTCGCAGCGGCCTCCCCTCACGTTGAAGGAAAAATGTGACGGCGTGAGCTTGCGGAGCTTCGCCTGGTAGTGTGCGGCGAGGATTTTTCGTATGTCGTCATAAACCTTTATGTAAGTGACGGGATTTGATCTCGAGGTTCTTCCTATGCTCGCCTGATCAAGAATTATCACGTCGTCTATATATTCTGTGCCTTCTATGCGTTCGTGTTTTCCGACCCTTTCGGCTTTCCTTCTGAATTTTCTTAGAAGGGCGTTGTACAGAATGTCGTTTACAAGCGAGCTTTTCCCCGAACCCGATACCCCGGTTACGCACGTAAGAGTTCCGAGAGGGAAGCGGACGTCTATGTTCTTAAGGTTGTTTTCGCTCGCGCCGATTACGTCTATTGAATTGCCGGTGGTCTTTCTTCGGGAACCGGGAACTTCTATGTTCTTTTCGTTTGCGAGGTATTTTTTCGTGGTCGAGTTTTTCGCCGAACGCAGAAACCTCTTCAGGGTTCCCTGGTACACGACCTCTCCCCCGCCGTCTCCCGCCCGGGGACCGAGCTCCACTATGTAGTCGGCGGACTTTACGGTGTCAAGATCGTGCTCTATGAGTATGATGGTATTGTTTCTTCCCCGGAGTTCTCTTATCAGCGAATTAAGCCGGCTCATATCCCTCGCGTGCAGACCGATCGAGGGTTCGTCCAGAATATACAGGGTCTCGGTAAGCCGCGAACTCATCTGGCAGGCGAGGTTTATCCTCTGCGCTTCTCCGCCCGAGAGGGTGCGGGTGAGCCTCGAGAGGGTCAGGTAATCAAGTCCCACGTGGATAAGAAAATCCAGACGTGAGTTTATTTCCTTCATTATGTCGGAGACGATCTCGAGTTCATGAGCAGACAAGGTCAAGCGGTCAAACCAGGATTTTAGATCTTTTACGGACATCCCCGACAGGTGGAATATGTTTTTTCCTTCTACCCGCACGTTAAGGGCTTTTTCCTTGAGCCTGCTTCCCCCGCAGTCCTCGCAGGTAAAGGCGGAGCGGTATCTCGAGAGAAAAACCCTTATGTGGGTCTTGTAATTTTTCCGCTCAAGCCTTTTGAAATACCCTTTCACACCGTAGTAGTACTCGTTTCCGTTTAAGACGAGATCTTTTTCCCTTGCCAAAAGCTCTGAGAAGGGCTTTTCCGTATCTATCCCCGCGTCCTCGGCGAAGGCGAGCAGCTTTCTCATCTGTTTTCTGTAGGAAGTTTTCGTGAAGGGATCTATTGCCCCTTCGGCGAGACTGAGAGCGGGGTCCGGAACAAGGAGTTCGGGATCGATTTCAAGGTTTCTTCCGAATCCGCTGCATCGCTCGCAAGCCCCGTAGGGACTGTTAAAGGAGAACATGTTCGGGGAGGGTTTTTCAAACCCGATGTCGCAAAGATCGCAGCGAAGTTCTTTTGAGAAACGCAGGCTCTGCCCTGAAACGATGTGTACAAACGCCCGGCTGCTCTCGGAGAAAGCGGCCTCGAGCGCTTCTGTGATCCTCGATTTCGACCGCTCGCCTATAACGGTTCTGGCGGTGACTATCTGGGTCTTTGCATCCGGATCCCCAATGCTCTCTTCCATGTTCAGGGTCTTTCCGTCCCGGTAGGTGCGGGAATAGCCTCTTTTCATGTATTGAGAGAGGTCCGTGTCCTCTTCGGTCTCAAAGCAGATGATGGCTCTTTCTCCCGGGAATTTTTCGAGCAGCAGCCGGGTGAGGGACTGGGGAGAGTGCTCCATCACTTCCTCTCCGCATCCTGGGCAGCGGGTTTTTCCGATTTTCGCGAACAGAAGTCTTATGTAGTCGTATATCTCGGTTGTGGTACCTACTGTGGAACGGGAGTTTATGACGTTGTTTCGGCTTTCTATAGCTATCGGGGTCGGGAGACCTTCTATGTCGTCCATAGCTGGGCGCTCGACCTTTTCTATAAACTGCCTCGCATAGGTTGAAAGGCAGTCGATGTACCTTCTGAGTCCTTCCTTGTAAACGGTGTCAAGTACTAGCGATGACTTGCCCGAGCCGCTGAGACCGGTCACCACAGTGAACCTGTTTTGAGGGATCAGAACATCTATGTTCTTTAAGTTGTTTTCCCTGGCGCCTTTTATCTCTATGTATCCGTTTCGTTTTGCGGTTTTTACCATCGCAGTTCCCACTCCCCGTGTTTATCCTCTCTCAGGGGGATTTTCTGTCCCCCCGAACGGCATTTATGACGAAATTGAGGTTTCCGGGGCATTCGGTATTCTTTTCCTCGGGAAAAATGAAATATCCCGTGGTTTCTCACTTTAAATTTACACAATTATCGTGCGACTTTTTTCCGGAATACTGGATTACCGACGGGCCGCCGCGCCGGACGGCGCTTGGCCCAGAGGGGCCATCTTCTAAATATTTTTTCGTTTCGAGGTGAATAGATGAGCCATCTAATAGGGGTTGATGAGCAGATAGCGGAAGTTATCCGCATGGAAACGCAGCGCCAGGAATGGAAACTCGAGATGATAGCGTCTGAGAACTACGTGAGCGATGCCGTCATGGAGGCCATGGGGTCTGTGCTTACTAACAAGTATGCTGAAGGTCTCCCCGGAAGGCGTTATTACGGTGGGTGCGAATTTGTTGACGTGGCCGAGGATCTGGCGCGCGATAGGGCACTTGAGCTTTTCGGGGCAGACGCCGTGAACGTACAGCCGCACTCGGGAGCCCAGGCGAACATGGCCGTGTTCTTCGCCGCGCTTAAACCTGGAGAGACCGTCTTGGGAATGAGGCTTGATCACGGAGGGCATCTTACCCATGGACACCCCGTTAATTTTTCCGGCCGCCTCTACAATGTTGTTGCCTACGGGGTTTCAAAAGAAACGGGAACGATTGATTACGATGAAGTGAGGGAACTTGCCCTCGAGCACTCTCCCGGACTTATAATCGCCGGATGGAGCGCTTATCCGAGGGACGTGGACTACGCGAAGTTCAGAAGCATAGCGGATGAGTGCGGGGCGCTTTTGCTGGCGGACATAGCGCATCCTGCGGGACTTGTGGTCGCAGGGTTTCACTCTGATCCCGTGCCCCACTGCGATTTTGTGACTACCACCACTCATAAAACGCTTCGGGGACCGAGAGGCGGCATGGTAATGATGAAGGAAGAGCACGCGAAGACCGTAAACAGCAGGGTTTTCCCGGGAACCCAGGGTGGTCCGCTTATGCACGTCATAGCTGCCAAGGCCGTTGCGTTCAAGGAGGCTCTTACACCCGAGTTTTTAGAGTACCAGCGCCAGATAGTGAAAAACGCACAGCGTCTCGGGGAAAATCTCCTAAACGCTGGTCTCAAGCTTGTCTCGGGTGGAACCGATAACCACCTGGTGCTGGTTGATCTCACGGAAACGGAGTTTACCGGGCAGGTTGTTGAACAGACCCTGGAGAAGGCGGGCATAACAGTCAATAAGAACACTATTCCCTTCGATCCCCGCCCTCCCATGGTTACAAGCGGCGTAAGGATCGGGACCCCTGCCATTACTACAAGGGGAATGAAGGAACCGGAGATCGACGCGATATCGGGATTCATAATGGAAGCTTTTAACAATCATGAGAACGAAAAGGTCCTCGATAGAATAAAGGAAGACGTGAAGGAACTGTGCCTGCGTTTTCCCGTTTACGGTCACAGGCTCGGCGGATGAGAAATGAAGTGTCCTTTCTGCAAATCTGATGACACCAGAGTAGTTGACTCAAGGGAAGGGAAAGACGGTTTTTCCGTCAGAAGACGCAGGGAGTGCAACGACTGCCAGGAGAGATTTACCACCTACGAAAGAATCCACCATGCCGAAGTCATGGTGGTTAAAAAGGACGGGCGCAGAGAGGAGTTTGATCGCAACAAGATAATAGCCGGAATGCGCAAGGCATGCGAGAAAAGGCCGGTAAGCACTGAGGTCATAGAGGATTTTGTCTCCGGTCTCGAAAAGGAGCTTCTCGAGAGGGGAGAGCGGGAGATATCAAGTGAGGAGATAGGGAAAAAGCTGATAGACAAGCTTTATGATATCGACCAGGTCGCGTACGTAAGGTTCGCCTCGGTGTACAGGTCATTTAAGGACGTAAACGAGTTTCTCGACGAGGTAACGGGTCTCCTTAAGGAGAAAAAATAGATCGCATGCTGGTCGATTCCCACGCCCATCTGCTTAGCATTGAAGACCCCGTGGGCGCCGTGTCAAGAGCCGCGGCCGAGGGGGTCGGGAAGATCATATCCATCGGGACGGGAATTGAGTCCTCACTTTCCACCATAGAGCTTTCGAGGAAGTACAGGGGGGTTTACGTGTCGATCGGAATCCACCCGCACTCCGCCTCCAGTTTCAATGAAGAAGTGATGCGGGAGTTTGAGGGAATGGCCGAAGATCCGAAGGTAGTGGCAATTGGAGAAACCGGGCTTGATTATCACTACATGAATTCCCCCAGGGAAGATCAGATAAGGTCATTTGAAGCGCACATGGAGCTCGCGAAGAGACGGAATCTTCCTTTCGTGGTTCACGTAAGGGACGCGGAGGAGGAACTGCTTTCGATGCTCCGGGGAGCCGACCTTGGTCCGAGGCCCGGAGTCATTCACTGTTTTTCAGGGGATTACGAAACGGCGAAGAAATACCTTGATCTAGGCTTCTTCATTTCCTTCTCGGGCATAGTGACTTTTAATAGGGCTGAGGAGGTAAGGGACGCGGCTGCCAGAATACCCATTGAAAGGCTTCTTTACGAGACGGATTCTCCTTACTTGGCACCGGTGCCCCAGAGGGGAAAGCCGAATGAGCCGTGCAATGTAGTTCACGTGGCCAGGCTTGTTTCGAAGCTCAGAGGACTGTCCTTTGAGGAGTTTACTGAGGTTGTTTTTGAGAACGTAGTAGAGCTTTTCCCGAAGGTATCGAAGGACAAAGACGGTCTTATCTAGCTGAAGAGAAATCAAGAGGTGTTTTCGTGAGCGGAAAATCAAAAATAGCTGTAACTATGGGAGACCCAAACGGAATAGGCCCAGAGGTCTGCATAAGGGCTTTTTACGACGGTTTCTTCGAGGATATATACGATATCGTGTTTGTCGGAAGCGAGTCGGTACTCGAGAGGGCTAACTATAAGTTCGGAAAGGGCGACCCCCTGTCTATTATAGACCCCACGGATTTTTCCCTGGGGGATATTGAAGCGGGCGTCAGGTCTGAAAAAGCGGGGAGGGCATCTGTTGTGTGCATAGAGAAGGCCGTGGCCATGGCCCTTGCAGGAGAGGTTGAAGCCATAGTTACGGCTCCCATAAGCAAGAGATCCATACACATGGCCGGTTCTACTTACCCGGGGCACACGGAAATGCTTATGGATCTTACGGGTTCTGAAAACGTGGTAATGCTTTTTGAAGGAACGAGGTTCCGCGTCGCGCCCGTGACGATACACGTTCCCCTTCGCGAGGTTCCGGACATGATTACGGAAGAAAGCGTTTATGTGACCGTCTCCATATCCGCCCGGGAACTCAAAAAAAGATTCGGCGTCGAGGATCCCAAGATAGTTGTCTGCGGGCTTAACCCGCACGCTGGAGAGTCGGGATCTTTCGGAAATGAGGAGCAGGACCATATCATTCCGGCTCTTGAGAGGGCGAGGGCAGAAGGAATATCGGTCGAGGGTCCCCTTCCCGCGGACACTCTTTTCTACGACGCTCTTCGCGGCAAGTGGGACCTTGTGGTCGCCATGTACCACGACCAGGGCTTTGTGCCCTTCAAGATGCTTTCTTTCGATACCGGGGTTAACGTTACCTTGGGACTGCCTATACTGCGGACCTCTCCTGACCACGGAACCGCTTTTGACATAGCGTGGAAAGGCGCGGCACGGCCCGAGAGCATGATTCAGGCGATAAAAGTAGCCATGGAGATATGCGACGCGAGGTAGTAAGGCGCATCGCCGTAGCCACGAAAACTGTCTGGTAAAAGATCTAAATTATCTATCAGTTCCTTAATAATTAATAAGAAACTCGGCGGACAACGATACAGACCCCGACCCTTATCAGGGGCCGGTTTAATTCAGAATCTCGGATTCAACTATCTTCCCTGAGAACCCGGGAGGCCTGGAAATGGGTTCACCGGACGACTCCAACGACGGACCTATGGTTCTGCTGCCTTCTTCTTCAGTAGGACAAGCGCCGCTGGCTCTATAGGCAAGAGCTGTTTTGAGAAGAATCTCCTCGGGGTCACCAAGCTGGTGATTGAAGTTTTCTGCAACTTGGCAGTGCGGAGCAAAACCATCTTCGAAATCTGCCTCGCCCTTGGCATTTACTCCCCTGAAGTTAATCGAATGGTAAACAGTGCCACAGTTCTCGGTTGGAGAGAAGCCATAAGGTTTGCCGCAGGTAGCCGTCCCGATTCGGATTACGTCTATGTCGATGCCGAGCAAGCCGTTTATGACTGTTTCGCTTGCTGAGCAGGTTCGGGGGCTTGTAAGAACAAACAGGCGTGGCAAGCCGAGACTGGGAACCGTTAAGTCTGTGTCGCCAATTATGTCATCCGCTGCGAATTCAAAAGTGAACTCATAGCTCCTCGATGGAATCTTGCCGTTTGTCTCAATATCTTCTAAAATAAGCCCTTCTTTCTCAGTCCCGGCGATCATTGACGAGAATATCTGCGCTACATAGAGGAGTCCGCCATCGTTATAGCGAAGATCAACGATCAGGTCATCAATGCCTGCGTTTTTCAGATGTTTGCCTGCTTCTACGATAGCAGCAGCAGCAGGTGCGTTGTGAGCGTTAAACAGCATGTAACCTACGCTGTCTCCGCTGGGAGTGGTCAGGACTCTTACGTTCTGAACCGGATGAGAAGTTATTTCCACGGAAGTCATGGTTACGGTGCGGGGAGTTTGTGATCCGAGGTCCAAGACGGTGAACGTGTGGCTCTCGCCTACTCTGCGTGGAAACAGGCCGTTGTCTAGTGCGGTTATGTTATTCGAATCTAAAATCCTTTCCCCATCGACCTCGAGAATCTGGGCGCCGCGGGAAAGATTAACCTCGGAAGCGGTAGCCGGCGAACCGGGTTCCGTGTAGGCGACCCTTGCATCTCGCGGCGGGGCGGCTCGCAGAAGCACGAATTCGGCGCCGTATCCTATATCAATGCTTTGTCTGTTCGCCAGGAATTGCGCAGTAGGTATGGTGAAATGAAATCTATCCTTGGGAGCTCCGGAAGCATTTGTTTCAAAGGTCTTCATCAAGTTAAAGTAGACGGGAGTGCTGCAGCAGGCGGGGTCCTGATCTATGATTTCATCGTACCAGAGGTAGGTTTCGTGGCTCCAGGACCGAAGCCAGTTGTTTTCATCCGTATAAAGCCCCTGAGAACCCCCAAGGATAGCTTTGCTTGGGTCGGCGCAGAAACCTTCGAAGATATCGCTTGGTGGAAATACCGGTTCATCTCCTAGAACTGTTTCATAGGTGTCGCCGCAACCGAGAAAAACCGATATTCCAAGCAGCGCCAGGCATATTGCGAGCAGTCGTTTCGAGGTGAATCTGTAAGGGGAAAGGCGGTTTTTTCTTCTATGCACTTTAGCTCTCCTCTGTGGTTAAAAGTCGGATTGGATTTAGGTGGAATTAGATTATGATCAAACGGTCTGAATTTATCAAATTACGTATACGGAGTCAAAAGCTTATGTCGGGTGGTGCGGCAAGCTGCGGCACGGAAAAAGCATGAAAGCGGGTTTGTTTAACGGTTTATGGGACAACAATCAGCCCCGGCATATCGAAATATGGCGAGGGAACGGGATCAATTGACGGCCCTTCCTGGGAACTTTTCGTTGTGGTCCGTTGAACTTGAGCTGAACTTGAGGAAGGACACGCGTCGTCGGCCTGATAAGCGAGAGCCGTTTTGAGAAGACTTTCCTCCGGGTCGCCTAGCTGGTGGTCATAGTCATTGTCCGCAACGGAACAGGTTGGAGAGAAACCATCATCATAGTCAGCAACTCCCTTATCATTAACTACCCTTAGCTGGATGGTGGAATAGGTTGTGCCGCAGTTGTCCGTCGAAACAAAACCGTAGTACTTGCCGCGTGTGCTCAAACCGATTCTGATTACATCTATGTCAATGCCGAGCAAACTGTTGATAATCAGTTCGCTTGCCGAGGCGGTTTCGGAAGTAGTAAGGACGAACAGACGCGGAAGATCAAGATCCGGCAGTTGGTACCGAGTACCGTTTTCATCTTCGAACGCGTCGGCAAAGGGACGGGATACATTATCTATTTTGTCGTTATATTCAATTGTTGTGAAGTTCTTCCCATCGCCCGCAGACCCGGCTATTATCGACGTTATGATCCGCGCGATGTAGAGGAATCCGCCAGGGTTATAGCGAAGATCAAGTACGAGATCATCGATACCGTCTCCTTCAAGAAACGTATTGCCAGCGTTTATAAGCGGCAGCGCCGCTGGGTCGTTGTGGTCGTTAAACAGCATGTAACCTACCCGGTCGCCTTCGGAAGTGGTTATCACTTTTACGTTCTGTACCGGATGCGTCGTTATCTCCCCGGCAGTCATTGTGACGGAGCGTTCCACTGAAGATGAACCGGGGTCCTTAACCGTGAATGTGTGCGTATCGCCGTCCGATGGATTCAAAGCGGCGTTTATCCTACTTACCTCATCCCTGTCCGTGGAATTTACGATGTCAATGCCATCAACGCCGAGAATCTGCGTGCCGCGCACAAGATTGACGCCGACTGCGGTCGCTGGAGAGCCGGGTTGAGTATATTGCACTACTACGTTTCGCGGAGGCGTGCGTTGCAGAACCCTGAATCTGGCACCGTATCCAACCGCAATCCCCTCATTGGAGAGTTGCCGGTACTCCCTGGTGGATCGTGAGAAGTGGAACCTGTCCTTTGGATTTCCAGAAGATGTCGTCTCGTTTGTTTTCATTAGCTGAAAGTACTCAGGAGTAGTGCAGCAGGCCGGATTCACATCTTCGATTTCATCGTACCAGAAATAGGTTTCGTGACTCCAAGACCGAAGCCAGTTGTTTTCATCCACTCGTGTGCCCTGCATGGCGTCTTGGCTGACAGCTTTGCTCAGGTCTGCGCAATATTGACGAAAGTTCTCGCTGGGACAAAAGAAATTTTCCTGCCATGGTTCACTCCTGCTGCTGCAAGGCGGAGGAGGCGGAGGCGGTTCCGGTTCTGGCTCTGGTTCTGGCTCTGGTGGAGGTGGTAGTTCCGGCTCTGGCTCTGGCGGGGGTGGCGGGGGTGGTGGTTCAACCGGTTCTGACGGAGATAGCGGTGGTGGTTCTGGCGGCGTTGTCTCACCTGATTCTGTCGACGGGGTTCCGGGGGAACTTGTGGAGGATGAGCTCTCACCGCCCCCGCAGCCCGCAAAACCAAGCAACGCAACCAGTGCCAGCAATATCCACAAGCATCGCGACGTTAATTCACCCCAAAAACAACTGTTTTTCCTTTTCCTCAGGAGAGGCATTTCCTGCTCTAACCCCCAATATTAAAAAGTATTTTATATGCCCGGTTTTTCAAGCGTGGCAGGCAGCTAACGGTGGGTGTTGCAGCAGGATGGTGAGGTGTGCGGAGGCGTCTAATCTTTCTACGGTTTAGGGAATTCTTTCTGGATTAATTCTCTAATCCTGGCTCTCGAGGCCCGGTCTGATCCTGGTTACATACGGTTTCTGGAGGTTTCGGATTCTACCAGCAGGGGAAGTATTTCTCCCGATTTTCCCATTACGCTTGCGTCGTATAGACCTGTGCCCGGGGTTATCTCGACGTTGATTTCGACTACAGGTTTTTCGCTTTTCTTCGCTATGAGTCCCATCGAAGCTGTGGGTTCAACCACCCCAGAGGTTCCCACTATCAGCAGAAGATCACATTGCTCTATGGCAAACAGGCACCTGTCTATTCTCTCCATCGGGATGATTTCTCCGAACCACACGGTGTTCGGCCTCATTACCGCATCGCAGGCATCGCATTTTGGGGGGAGTTCCGGAATAGGCACCTGATAGTTTTTTTCCACCTTTTCACATTCCGTGCATTTGATTTCCCAGAGACTTCCGTGGATCTCTATTACGTTTCGGGTTCCGGCCGCAAAGTGGAGACCGTCTACATTTTGCGTTATTAGCGTGAAATCCCTTTTTTCTTTTTCAAGCGCCGTTATTGCGAAGTGACCAGGGTTGGGTTTTGCGTTTTTCATTATGGCCCTTCTCGAGTCATACCACTCCCATACGAGTTTGGGATTTCTGAAAAAGGCCTCGGGTGTCGCAAGTTCGTGGGGGTCGTAATTCCTCCAGAGCCCTTCTTGTCCCCTGTACGTGGGAATGCCGCTTTCAGCCGAGATTCCCGCCCCTGTAAGAACGACGATCTCGTTGGAATTGCTCACAAGTTCGTATGCTTTTGCGATGTCTTTTTCCATGTCCGGGCAACCCGGGATATGTTAACCGTTTTACGGGTTTTTTCCCATTGCCGACCGTAAAACCCCACGGTGATTCCGTTCTAGACATAGGCAATAGTTTTATTAAAAACTTACGGGGAGTTAAGAGGAGTCGCTGGCTTTTTCCCATGATTACAGGTATACCTGTAATCATGGGCAATAAATCATCTCAACACAACCACCGGAGTTTCTCCCCCCGCGACGTTGTTGTAAGAATAGCCCGTCCCGAGGAATTTCCCAGGTGGGACAGGCTCATGAACGAGAATCACTACCTTGGCTTCAAGCAATTCGCCGGCCGGAGTCTTCGCTACGTGGCGGAGCATGAAGGGAAGTGGCTGGCTATTGCCGGCTGGCAGGCCGGAGCTTTCAAGTGCCGCCCCCGCGACCGCTGGGTGGGGTGGAAAAAAGAGTGTCAGTTCAAAAATCTGCATCTCATAGGGAACAACACCCGGTTTCTGGTGCTGGGCAAAGCCGGAGAGTTCCCCAATCTGGCTTCGTATTTTCTTTCGTCCATGACAAGACGGCTGAGCTCGGACTGGATGGAGCGCTATGGACATGGTCTTTTGCTTGCGGAGAGTTTCGTGGACCCGAGGCGCTTTGACGGGGCGATGTACAAGGCGTCTAACTGGGAGTTTGCCGGTCTGACCAGGGGATACGCACGTTCCAATGGCCACTACAGGAAGCCTCACGGCAACAAAAAGGAGCTTTACGTTTATCCGCTTCGGCGCAACGCGCTTGGGATGCTTCGCAACGCCGACGCCCTGGGGGAACGGTGGAGGGCCAAAAGAGCTGTCACGCGACGCTCCGACGGGGAGCTCAGATCACTTTACGAGGAGTTGAGCGAGGTCGGTGATTTTCGCAGGGCCCAGGCAAGAAGGCACAGCATGGGGTGTGTGCTGTCCATATATATTCTGTCTTTGCTCTCGGGGATGAGAGGGCCGGTGGCGGCGGCCCAGTACGCAAAAAGTCTCTCCCAGAAGGAACTTGAGATGCTCGGGGCCTGGTACAACAGGAGGAAACGAAGATATGAGCCCCCTTCACAGACCACTATGCACAGAGTTACAAGCAATCTGGACACGCGGGAGTTTCAGCCTGTGCTTGCCCGTTACTGCTCACAGCGGGTGCGTTTTGCCGAAGCTGTGGCCATTGACGGAAAGCGCATACGGGGAGCCAACAGAAACGGAGATGATCATTATGAAACGGTGACTGTGGTTGAGCATGGAAGCGGAGTGCCTCTTGGCAGTGTTGACTTCAGGGAGGAAGGAGCGGAGAGAGCCGCGGTGTTTGCGCTGCTTGAAGAGGTATGCGTTGAGGGGAAGGTGATTACGCTTGACGCGCTGCATACGACAGCAAAGACGGCAAAGACGATTGTCGAGAGCCACGGGGCGGATTTCGTGTTCACCGTAAAGGGCAACAGCGCCCTCGCGCACGAGCGTTTGAGTTCGCTTGAGTGGGAGCGCGACTCGGCGGGGCGTTTTACGGAGAAGGCGTCAAAGGACCACGGGCGCGTAGAGCAGCGTTCAATAGAAGTTATGAACGCTTATTTCCGTATGATTGATTATCCGCACGTAAAGCAGGTGTTTCGGGTGAAGCGCCGGACAAAAAACGTAAAGACGGGCGCGCGGAGCACAGAGTACGCTTACGGCATTACGTCAGTGGATGACAAAAGAGCGTCTGCCGAGCAGTTGCTTTCGTGGAACAGGGGACATTGGGCGGTGGAGGCGAAAAACCACTATATACGAGATGTTACCTTCGGTGAGGACGGATGCCGCTCGCGTGTGCGTTGCGCTCCGGCAAACAACGCGGTGTGCGCCAACATAGCGCTTGCGATTATATTCGGAAGGGGTTTCAGTACCGCGCCGGAGGCCATAAGGCATTTTGTTCTCAACAGAGAAGACGCTTTTGAGTCCTTGCTCGAAGCGGGTTAGGAATTACGTTCATATTGCCATGAAAACCTCAGATGTCACGGGAGCAGTTCGTCCAAAAGACGGCAACCTGTGTCTTCGGCGGGACTGTTAAGGTGCAATCAAGGTGTCTTGTGGTAAAAACTCAGAGTTCTTCGCGAAAAATCGCTTCCACCTCGATATTCCCCCCGAAATCCACTCGCAAGTACGGAATCACCGTGGTAAAACCCTGATCGAGGAAGCGGGGGATTTTCTTGACAATTTATCCCCTGATACTAACCTTGTCTGTGTTGTGTTAGACCAGTATGTTCCCGTCCTCCTGATAATAGTAATAGCGATCGTTCTGGCCGCGGCGCTTCTGTCCGTTTCCTATCTGCTCGGTCCGAAAAGATACGGAAGCTGGCGCAAGCTGATTCCGTATGAATCGGGAATGGTCCCCAGGGGAGACGCGAGGGAGAAGGTTTCGCTCAGGTATTACCTCATAGGAGCCCTTTTCATACTGTTTGACATAGAAATCGTGTTCCTCGTAGCCTGGGCGGTCGTGTTCAGGGAGCTTGGAATGGTGGCGCTTATTGAGGTGTTGGCGTTTCTTGTTGTTGTAATCGGCGGGTACTTTTACGTTCTCAAGAAAGGAGCTTTGGAATGGGAGTAAGCAGCGGATCACTTCTCGGCGGAGACGGTTTTCTAACGACCAAGGTCTCCGCAGTTGCCAACTGGGGAAGGAAAAACAGCTTGTGGCCCATGGCTTTCGGAACGGCCTGTTGCGCTATTGAGATGATGGGGACTTTCTCCTCAAGGTTTGATATCGCGAGGTTCGGGGCCGAAGCGGTGAGGTTTTCGCCGAGACAGGCGGATCTGATGATAGTTTCCGGGACCATAACCTACAAGATGGCGTCGGTCTGCAGAAGAATCTACGAGCAGATGCCCGAGCCCAAGTGGGTGATAGCGATGGGGTCGTGTACATGCGGCGGCGGACCTTTTGACAGTTATGCCGTTGTTCAGGGAATAGACGAGTTCCTTCCGGTGGATGTTTATGTTGGCGGCTGTCCCCCGAGGCCCGAGGCCCTTATTGACGCCGTCATGAAAATTCAGAAGAAAATAGATAACGAGGGCCCCCCGATCGTATGACCTCCCCACCTGACCCTGTCGATCAAATAAGGGAAAAAATAAGCGGGCACATTCTCTCGGAGAGCGAATTCCGCGGGGAAACCACCTTTACCGTAAGGGCCGAATCGATAGTCGAGTGCTGTTCGCTTCTTAAAAACACGCTCGGTTTTACTTACCTTGTGGACGTTACGGTTGTCGACTACCTGACCGTTAAATTCCCGAGGTATGAGGTTGTCTACCTCCTTCACCGCTTCGGCGATGACTACGAAGAGAATCTGAAAATAAGGCTCAAGACTGCTCTTGAGCAGGACAGCCCCGCAATTGATTCCGTAACTTCGGTGTGGTCCGGGGCGAACTGGCTTGAGAGAGAGGCCTACGATATGTTCGGGATAACTTTCAGGGGACATCCCGACCCGAGAAGAATACTGATGCCCGAGGATTACGACCAGTTTCCGCTCAGAAAGGATTTCGACGTGAGGGACAGGGAATCTTCAAAGAGATGTTTCGAGCGGGCTCTTGATGAGGGGCTTGAGTGATGGAAAGAGTAGAGATTGTTACAGAAGAGCTCGGCACTGAGGCCGACGGTACGAGAAAGCAGACCATGATGCTTAACATGGGGCCGCAGCATCCGTCAACCCACGGGGTCCTGCGGGTGGTTCTCTACCTTGACGGGGAGATAGTCAAGGAGGCCGTTCCTCACATCGGCTATCTGCACAGGGGAATAGAGAAGCTCTGCGAGGACATCACCTACCAGAAATGTCTTCCGTACACCGACAGGATGGATTATCTGGCCTCGATATGCAACAACATAGGCTTCATACTGGCCGTTGAGAAACTCCTTGGGATTGAAGACGAGATTCCCGAGAGAGCGAAGGTCGCCGAGGTGATAATGTTTGAGCTCGGCAGGATCGAGTCCCACCTCATAGGCATAGGCGCAAACGCCATGGATCTCGGCGCGATGACCGCTTTTCTTTTCTGCTTCAAGGAGAGGGAACGTATCTACGAGATTCTCGAGATGGTGTGCGGAGCGAGACTCACGACTTCATACCCCAGGGTGGGGGGGCTTCCCATGGATCTTCCCGAAGATTTCTCGGACACCATAAAGAACTTCCTTAAGATATTTCCCGAGACCCTAAGCGAGATAGACAGGCTTCTTACGAGAAACAGGATATGGATCGATCGCACTAAGGATGTGGCGGTTATAAGCAAGGAGCAGGCGATTGATCTCGGGATTACCGGTCCCATACTTAGAGGAAGCGGCGTTCCCTACGATGTAAGAAAGGCCGTTCCCTACCTTGATTACGAAAACTACGAATTCGACATACCGGTTGCCAGTGAGGGAGACGCGTACGCCAGATACCTCTGCAGGATGGAGGAGATGAGACAGAGCCTTCGCATAATCGAGCAGGCTCTTCGTAATCTTCCCGACGGCCCCTACATAGCCGACCTTCCCGATATCGTCTTACCCGAAAAAGAGCTTGTCTACACTAAGATGGAATCCCTGATCAGGCATTTCGTGCTGGTCTACAGCGGTTTTGAGACTCCTCCGGGGGAGATATACCACGCCGTGGAGAATCCCAAGGGGGAGCTTGGTTACTACATAGTAAGCGACGGTACGGGAAAGCCCTACAGGATGCGGGTTCGTGGGCCGTCGTTTGTGAACCTGCAGGCCCTTCCGGATATGGTAAAGGGGGGATTTGTCTCCGATGTCGTTGCCGCGATAGGCAGCATCGATATAGTGCTCGGGGAAGTCGACAGGTAGAAGTCAGGAGAAAAAACCTACTCCTTCGGTTTTCTTGCATTCTTTCGAAGTGCCTTGACATAATATGACCGGTCATGAATACTGGTCATATGACGACGATTAATGCATCTGATTTCAAGGCGCGGTGCCTAGCCATCCTCGACCGCGTTCACGAGACCGGTGAACGGGTGGTTATCCTGAAGCGTGGTAAGCCAGTTGCGGAGCTGTCACGTGTGCTCAGCGAGGGAAACCGGTATCCCCAGAGTGAACTGGAGGAGACGGTCATCATAGATGGCGATGTCGTGGAACCAGTGTTCCCAGAAGAGCAGTGGGACAGCCTGAAGTGAAGAATGTGTTGCTCGACACACATATCCTGCTGTGGTGGCACGGGGACCGCAGTCGGCTGTCTCGGGATCAACAGGACGTTATTGCGTCCGCCGACGCAGACTCGCCGTTGCAGGTATCCGATATTTCGCTTTGGGAAGTGGCGATGCTGCACAGTCTGGGTCGTATTCGCCTGAAGATTCCCCTCCGGGAGTGGTTGGAGAAGGTGGTTGCACCTCCGCTGGTGCGGCGACATGGCATCTCTCCGGCGGTAGCGGCCGAGTTAGTGTCGTTGCCGGATTCCTTTCACCACGATCCGGCGGACCGCATCCTCGTGGCGACCGCCCGTGTGCTCGGCGCGACACTTCTGACTCAGGATCACAGAATCGTCGAAGCTAAACTGGTTAAAACGCTGAGCTGATACCGATACTCTTTACGCCAGCGATGAAACCTGATTGGGAGATTCGAATTGGCTTCAAGCCCTGTAAACGACCACATCCGCTACGAGCCGGATGAGAAGTGCACGCCACTCTCGTCCTTCGTCGTCGGTATACAGGGCATCGTTCTCGTGCTGCCGCTCGCAGTTTCAATAGTGGTTATTAATGTTCTAGCGACCGGCCAGGACGAAGCATATCTGACCTGGGCCGTATCCTCGGCGCTGATAATCGTCGGGATAGTCACCGCGCTGCAGGCCTCCAAGATAAGTCGATTGGGCGCGGGGCATCTGGTCGTCATTGGAGTGACTCCAAACTACATCCCGCTGTCGGTGCTTGCCTTGGATGAGGGAGGGCCGGCGATGCTGGCCAGCCTGATGGTCGTGTCTGCGCTCTTTTTCTTTGCGATAGCGACAAGGCTTCCGCAACTGCGGCGCGTGATAACGCCGACCGTGTCAGGCACGGTGCTTATGCTGATAGCCGTGATGGTTTTGCCCATTTGCCTGGATCGATTCGGGGAAGTACCGGAGGGTGCTCCGGCATTCGCCGGGCTGTGCGTAGCTTTGGTGACGCTGGTGGTATCCACGGTGCTGATACTGCGTGCCCCGAGGCGTTGGCGTCCGTGGTCTATACTGATCGGATTCGTGTCCGGCTGTATAGCCGCTGCCCTGCTGGGAGTGTATGACCTTGAGCCACTGTACGCAGCACCGTGGGTCGGTATTCCCCAAGTTGGATTCCAGGGGTTGGACCTTACATTTTCTGCCGGATTCTGGGCACTGCTGCCGATGTTCTTGATAGTCACTCTGGTGCAGGCGATCAAAGGCATTGGAGACAATGTGGTGATTCAACGGGTTTCGCGGCGCAGACCGAGGACGACCGATTTTCGGCTGCTGCAAGGCTCGCTCTACTCAAATGGGGTGGGTGTTTTGCTATCGGGTCTTGCCGGAACGCCTCCTGCATCGCCGTATTCGTCATTCACGGCGTCGGTCGTGAACATGACGGGAGTCGCCGCCCGCAATGTTGGATACGTCATAGCGATCATGCTTCTGGTGCTGGCCCTGCTGCCAAAGTTCACGGGAGCGCTGCTCACCATACCCAGTCCGGTGATGGGGGGATTTCTCTTGATTGCCGTGGGAATATTTTTTGTCGAGGGAGTACAGACTATCGTGCGGGACGGACTCGACTTTCAAAAGACCGTTGTAGTAGGCGTGTCTTTCGCGCTTGGTGCCGGGTTCGAGCAACAGAACATTCTGGAGAACTTGCTGGTGCACCCGTGGGGCACACTGCTTGGCAACGGCATCACGGTGGGTGCGGCAACGGCGATTGCGCTTAACGCCTTCCTGAATTTGACCAGTCCGCGTTCCAGGCAGCTGGAGGTTCAACTGGACTTTTCCGACCTGCCACGAATTGACTCCTTCATGCGGGAAGTTGCCGCCGATATGCGCTGGAGCGAGGAGGCGACCCAGCGGCTGCGTTCGGCGGGCGAGGAGACGCTATCGAGCCTGCTGCAGCCGGACAGCGAATATCCCGCGGATAGTGGGACAGACAAGACTCCGCGCCTGATCATATCCGTGCGTCCCGACGGCAGGGTAGTGGAGATGGAATTCATCTCGACGCTTGAGGACGAGGGGAACTTGGAGGACCGGCTCGCGTATCTGAACGAAGAAGACGAAAGTGTGGATGAGAGGGAAATATCGTTTCGCCTGCTGCGTCATTATGCCTCGTCGGTGCGCCACCGGAAATATCAGGGGATGGATATCGTTACGGTGCGGGTCGAAGCGTAACGACTCTCTGGATTGCAACGCAAGGGAAGGGGTCGAGTTTACGTAGTGATAATCGGTTCGATGAACTCAAGCATGGACTTGACGCATTCCTGCGGCTTTTCCAAAAGAAGAAAGTGCGTAGTGTCAGGCAGAAAGTCGTAATCCACGGTAGACATATCGCTCAGGTCGAGCGTCGGCAGGTATGAGTATGGCAAGGTCGGGTCAGCTCCGATGACCTTTGTCGGGCAGAGGAGCGACTGAAAGTCCACGAGTACGGCAAAGGCGCTGGCGTACTCTATTAACTGCGCTTGGTACTCAGGAGGGCAGCGAGGTTCATACCCCTCTCCATTCGCACACTCACGCAGGGTTGTTCTTGCATAAAGGTCGAATACCCCTGGCACCACATGCTGCCAGGCTGGAATGTAGGGAAGAATGTCCACAAGTTCTTGCGTGGTTTTAAATTGACTCGTGCTTTGACGGATCGTTTTGGCCATACGTCCTGCGATATCTTCATAATCCTTAAAGCTCCGGCCAGGTTTGCAGACAGGCGGGTCGAACAGAACCCGGGCTGCAAAGTCGCCACCCTTTTTGGGTGATAGCAGAGTCGCCAGAGCCGCAACTGAGTGGAACACACCTATTCTGGACTTTGCTCCATAGTGGCGGTCGATAGCCTCAACAATGGTGTCGTTGTCCTGAGCCAATGTTGGAAGACTATGGTTTTCAAGATTGCTTACCGGGTTCCAGCCATGGTTTCTGAGATCGTAGATTATAAGGTCGAAATCATCGGTCAGGAGCGACCAAAACGGATAATAAAGGTCGATTGCGAGACCGTTGCCGTGACTCAGAACGAGTCGCGGTCCTGACGGGTTTCCATGTTGCCGCAGCGTAATGACGGTGTCGTCGTCCACGCGGACATCGTGGGTGGAAAGCGGCTCAGGTATCTTCCATACGATTTCTGAAGTCACTGGCAAATTCCTCGTCTTTTTGACACGTCGCCGCTTAGCCGCTGTAATGACCGCTCGCCCAATTGGGACGGGACAAGTTCGTGCGCGATGGCTGCTGAGAAATCCTCGTTGCCGATGTATTCGACGCGCCAGCGTACTTCCGGCAGCTGTGGGAAGCGAAACATGCTCATTTTCCCCTGATGCAAGGCTGGTGGCACTTCAAACTGAGACACATCAAGGGTAAAACCTAGACCAAGAGCCTTGATCAGGGCTTCTTTGATGGTCCAGAGTCTGAAGAATAGCTGAGCCCTATCCGATCCGCGTAAGCATGCAAGGGCGGACTGTTCGTGAGGACCGAACACGGCTTCGCTCAGTTCGTCAAAATCCCTTCGGGGGACGCACTCCTCCACATCCACGCCCAGACGTCCCTGGGGAACAAGAGCTATCAAGCCGTGCTTTCCGCTGTGACTGAGGTTAAAGCTGATGGCTGCCGGTTCCTCGTCTACTAGCGCAAACGGCTTTCCATGGTCAGAAGAACCGAAGCTGAGGCGTTCATTGCTGCAACCGAGCTGGCGACAGAGGATAGCCCGAAGCGCAGCACGACACAGAGCAAACCTGCGACGAGGACCTGGGAGCGGATATTGGCGACAGCGCACCCGCTCTTCCTCGTTCAGCCATAGTAAAGATGACGCCTCACGGCTGGCGTTAGGAGTCAGGTCTACATGCATGACGGCAACGGGACCAGCTTTACGGAAGGAACTCCACCAGCGCCTTGCAGCAGAAACGGACATCAGATGCCGGTTACCTCTACAGCAGAGAGGTGTTAAGAAGCGTTGGCCTCCAGGTACGCTATCAACTCTCCAATCGTCTTGATCTCTCCGGCCTTTCCGGGAAGGAGAGAGACATTGAACTCCGATTCGAGCACTTTGGCGAATGACACTGCGTCCATAGAGGAAACACCCACATCAGCAAGGCCCTTGTCCGGGTCCAGCAACTTGCCTACCGGCTGTCCATCTACCTCCAGGTTTTCGTCCGCAAGTTTTCTCACTCTTTCTTCAACTGAAGCCATAAGATACAGTCCTCCTTTTAGAAATCTAAGATATTAGGATTCAATGGTATAACATATAGGCGCTTAGGTCAATCGATTTTCTTCTAGTTTTCTCCATGACACGGCACCTCAATTACACCCAGTGACGCCTGCGCTGGAACGGATAGCTCGGCAGCGAGGTGCGGCGGCGCGACTCCCCGGCGAACATGCCTTCAAAGGAAAGTGCCAGTCCCGCCTCGTATGCCCTTGCAACCGCCTCCGCAAAACCGGTACCGTCCTCCTCTGAATCCTCGTCGGATGGCCGCATCAGGCTCACAAGCACGAGTGGTGAAGTGGTGGCTTCCTCTCCGTCCGACGAGTCCGGCCACTCGAGACTCACCTGCGGCCCCAATACCGCGCCGGGGCCAATTTCTACCACTGCATCCACTCCCAACTCGGCAAGCGTGGAGACACCTGCGCCAAACGCCGCAGTCTCGCACGCCTGCGTACGCCAATACGCCCCGTCTAGTGGGCTGTCTGGATCCACAACTTGCCCCGTAACGCCGCTCACCAGAGTGAGGGATGGAGGTGAAACCGCACTCTCTGCAAATGCCGCTTCCAGACCGTTCAGAGATTGGTTTGGGTCCACTCCCGGCAGCGTCGCCATCAGAGTGCCGCGAGTCAAGGCAAAGCGCAATCCGTCCTCTAGGGTGAAGACTCCCGCAGCCCACGCCGCGGCAATCTCACCCGTACCGTGCCCCAGCGCGACGTTCGGGCGAACTCCAACGCTCGCCCACAGTGCCGTCAGCGCGCACTCCAACGCGTAGAGAGCTGGCTGTGCCCAATCTGCATCATGTAAATTGCCCGTTGCTTCGGCGCGCCCGAACATCACATCGAGCAGCGATGCTCCTTTCTCCGCGCGCACAGCGGCGTCACAGTGGTCCAAAACAGCGCGCACGACCGGCTCGCTATCGTACAGTGCCTCGCCCATGCCAACCCACTGGCTGCCCTCGCCTGTGTACACGAATGCCACCTTTGTTAAAGGCTGCGGGTCTGGTTTATCAGGCGTAGCGTCGGTCTCCGCGAGTTTCGTCAGTCCCGCGCGCAGAGACTGCGTATCCCCGAACACTACGGCGGCGCGATGGTCAAAATGGCTGCGTCCGACACTTGCCGTCCACGCTATGTCAGCAAGTGCAGGCGCTTCAGGCGACGACTCAGCAATATGCTTGTCGAACCACGACAGGTACCGTCTTGCTAGGTCCCGAAGGGCGCCGTCCGACTTGCCCGATAGCGGCAGGAAACGCACTGTGCGCTCCGTTAGTCCGTCTGTGGCCAGCGGCAGATTTGCAACCGGCTCCGGCAGAGAAACGGGCACCTGCCGTGCAGCGCCTCTAAGCGACTGCACTCCGGCACTTGTGCTGCCATCTTCTGTCGTGATTCCATAGGCTTCCACCACCATATGCGCGTTTGCGCCCGATATGCCGAACGCGCTTACTGCCGCGCGTGGCGGCCTGTCAGGATGGGGCGGCCAGTCGGTCTTTTCAGAAGTCACCCGCACGGGCAGTCTGTCCCAGTCGATTTGTGGGTTCGGTTCCTTGAAGTGCAGATGTTTCGGAATGACACCTTGCTTCATCGCCAGCACAGCCTTTATCAGGCCGGCAACGCCCGCCGCCGTCTCCAGATATCCGATGTTTGACTTTACGGTGCCTATCAGCAGCGGTCGGTCGGCGTCGCGCCCTCTGCCGTACACCGAACCTGCTGCGTGTACTTCAATTGCGTCGCCCAACTGGGAGGCTGTCGCGTGCGCTTCGAGATAGTCAACATCCCTCCCGGTGAGGCCTGCCTGAACAAGCACCTCTTCCATAACACGCTCTTGTGCCGGGCCGTTCGGGACGGTGAATCCCGCGCTTGCCCCGTTCTGGTTAACGGCAGAACCCTTGATGACGCCCCATATCCGGTCGCCGTCAACCTCAGCTTCACCCAGCCGTTTCAAAATGAGCATTCCGCAGCCTTCGCCGCGTACGTAGCCGTCCGCAGACGCATCAAAGGGGTGGCACTGCCCGCTTGGCGACAGCATCCCCACATCCAGCATAAGTTTGGAAATGTTGCGCGACAGCGCCGCGTGCACGCCTCCGGCAAGGGCCAGGTCCACCTCGCCCCGCCGTAGCCCGACGACGGCTTGATGCACCGCAGCCAATGCCGAGGCGCAGGCCATATCGATGGCCATTGCTGGGCCCTCAAGACCCAGTGCGGACGCGACCCGCCCGGCGGTGACGCTGGCCATTAGGCCGAGGAAAGTGTCGGCTTTGCCTCTGGTTTCTTCAATCACATGTTGGTATTCGCTGTGGCTGGCTCCGGCATACACTCCGGTGCGGCTGCCCCGTAGGCTGTCGGGAGCGATTCCAGCGTCTTCGATAGCCTCCCAACTCGTCTCCAGCATCATTCTCTGTCGTGGGTCCATCATTCGCGCTTCTATCGGCGCAATGCGGAAGAAGCGTGAGTCGAACCACTCGATATCCTCAACAAACGCGCCATGCAGGTGGGTGCTGCTCTCGGAGTTCGAGTCTCCAAAGGCATTCCTCCGCAAATCGTCAGCCTGGCGTCCGTTGGTCACCGCGTCAATGCCCGATTCCAGAAGGTGCCAGTATTCCGAAAGGTTTTTCGCGCCTGGGAAACGGCACGCCATGCCGACTATCGCTATGTCGTCATCCTCGGTAGCGGCGGACGGACGCGGTGGTGCGGCTGTCTCGGGCGTCAGAGCCGTTCCACTGTCCCCGCCCAGTTGACCGAGTTCATCCCCCAGATAGCGGGCTAAGGTCGTGATGTCGGGGTAGTCGAAGACAGCTGTGTTGGAGACGATATACTCGCCCGCGAATGCGCGGTTGAGCCGATTTCTCAGTTCTACTGCCATCAATGAGTCCATTCCCAGATCGAAGAATCCCACCGTTGGCGTCGGTGTCGACGGCAACCGCAGAACTGCCTGCACTTCCCCCTGCAGGAATGGCACCAGCATGCCCTCGAGTTCCGCTACAGTCGTCTTCCGCACCCTGGACATCAGGTCGTCCGCCTGAGCAGGCGAGTCGGCGTCGGCCTTGGGACTGGTGGACAGCAGGTCCTCTAGCAGGGAGGGACGGTCTTCGACAGCCTCCTCAAAAACTGCCCAGTCCATGGACATCACCACGGAATTCGTTACGTCCTGGCGCACCAGCCTGTCGAATGCCCTGAGACCTTGCTGCGGTGTGAACCAGCGGCCGCCGAGCGCCGCTCGTTGCCGTTCAATCCGGTCTCGTTGTTCTGCTGCTTCGCCGATCTCTGACCACGCCCCCCAGGCAATCGCCTGTCCTGGAAGCCCCACCGCCCGCCGGTGGGCGGCGAGCTGGTCTAGGAACGCATTGGCCGCGGCGTGGTTTGATTGGCCCGGATTGCCCATGACGCCAACTCGGCTCGAAAAGAGGATAAAGAGCTCCAGATCGCGGTCCGCCGTCGCACGGTGCAGGTGCCAGGCGCCCAGCACTTTCGGCCACAGCACCTGCTCGAACCTCTCCCAATTCTGGTTCGACAGCGAAGCGTCCGACAACACTCCCACGCTGTGAATCACTCCGCCGAGCGGCGGCAGTTCCCGATCCATCCGCGCCAGCATGTCGTCCACAGCCGCCGCATCCGTAACATCCGCCAGTTCCACCCTCACCGTGGACCCGCCTTCACGCAACGAGTCGATCTCTTTTTCAACCTCGGGGTCCGGTGGCCGTCGTCCATTCAGCACGATCGCCCCCGCACCGTGATCCGCCAACCAGCTGGCCACGGCGCACCCGATACCGCCCAGACCGCCGGTCACCAGGTAGGTCCGGTCCTGTCGCAACCCACCTCCCGCAAGCGGTGGTGTCGTCAGAACGATCTTTCCGATGTGCCGGGCCGATCGCATGAATCTCAACGCAGCCCCCGCTTCGGCCATGGGCCACCTGCTGTGGATAAGCGGTTTCAGTTCTCCCGCAGTAAGGCGCTCCATCACTTCCCGGAGAACCCTTCCGACCTGAGCCGGCTCAGTCTTCTTCAAAACATCCAACTCCAGGATGGAGTAGGCAACGTCGGGACGAACTTCGGCCATCTCCTCCTCGCTCAGAATGTCCCGCCTGGCCAATTCCACAAACCGGCCACCCTGCGCTAGGCACGACAGACTCGCCTCGATGAATCCCTCTCCCGTCAGGCTGTTCAGCACCACGTCGACTCCTGCGCCGTCCGTGGCCTCGAGGATATCTTCCCCGAACTTTGTCGTGCGGCTATCAAACACATGCTCCACACCGATGGAGCGGAGATAGGGCCGCTTCAGCGCACTCGCCGTGGCATACACCTCGGCGCCTGCGGCGTGTGCCAGCTGGATGGCCGCGAGTCCCACGCCGCCAGCACCCGCGTGAATCAGCACCCGTTCGCCAGCATTTAGCCCTGAGAGCTCATACGAGAATGCGGCTGAGGCGAACACATTCGGCACCGTGGCTAGATCCGTCACCGAGATTCCCGATGGCGCGGGGGCCACCAGTTCCTCCCGTATGATCATTTCGTCCGCGAACGCACCACTGAACCCCAATGCAACCACATGGTCGCCGGCCGAGACGGTTGACACCTCGGAACCCACATCGAGCACGTGGCCACATATCTCCTTGCCTAAGTCCCCCTCTTCAATGAAGCCAAGCGAACGAAATACATCCCAGAAGTTCAGCCCGGCAGCTTCAACCGCGACGCGGACTTCTTTCGGTTCTAGGGAACACTCCGGCAGCGGCTTGACGTAAGGCTTATCGAATATGCCGTCCGGGTCCGGGGCCAGCACCCAGCCCGACTGCTCCGGCAATGTTAACCGCTCCGTGTTGGTTCCGGCTCGGACCAGGCGGGCCACCATGCGCCGGCCATAGCGATGTGCGATGTGATTTTCGTGATCGGGATACAACAGCTCGTTCGTGATTTCAGATGACTGCATTTCTGCGGGGTCGAGGTCAATCATCCTCGGCTTCAGATGCGCCGCTTCGCGGGCCACCGCCTTCCCGAAACCCCATAGCGTCGCGCCGGCAAGTTCCCCGCCAAGTTCCTTTTCCAGCACCTGCGCGCCCCGCGTAAGAAACCACACTCCGTTCTCGGGCACCACGTCGGAGTCAAGCAGCCCTTGCGTCAACGCCAGCGCGCTCGCCGCCGCTCGCCTCGTGTCCTTCGCCATCTCTTCGGTTGTCGCATTCTGGCCGTGGCCGCCCAGCGCCACGAGGTGCACAACGCCGCTTAGAGGCGCGTCTCCAGGTAGGCCTTCCAACAGCGATTGCCACGACTCGCGGCGTTCCATATCCACCGTTGACCGGACAATGCCAGACCCGTCCACTTCTGAATACCCGCTCTCCGGGAGTTGATGGTCCGCCAGCACGACTGTCTGGTTGCGCGCGGCCAACTCTGTTGCCAGTTCCTCGGCCCCGCCGGCGCTATCCGCCGCCAGAACCCAGACACCCGGTTTTTCGGCCACCTCAGCCGGACCCCGCGCCACAATCACACCCTTGTCCGGCATCCCGGTCGAGTCGGACTCCTCCAACCCCAGTACTCCTATTTCCCCGAAGCCCACGTCAGTAAGTACGCGACGCCACACAGCTGGCTCCACCAAGGCGTGTTGTGGACGGTAGGCATCGGCGAACCGCCACCAGCCGTCGAGCGGCCCGAAAGTCAGGTCCATCCAACCCATACCCCTCAGGTTCTCGAGCGCGACCATCTGTCCTGATGGCGCGAGAAGCCGTTTGCAGTGCGCAAGCGTCTCATCCAGGTATCGCGTGGCATGCAACACATTGGACGCAATTACCAGGTCATAACCGTGGGAGTCAAATCCCTGCTCCACCGGATCCTTCTCGATATCCAGCATGCGGTAATCTATCGACGTTTCCTCGCCCCCGAAACGCGCCTCTGCTTCCGCAAAGAAGCCCGCCGAGATATCCGTGTACATGTAGTCGAACCGTCCTTCCGGAAGTTCCGGCAGAATGGCCGCGGTCGCCGACCCTGTACCCGCCCCGACTTCAATCACCCTGAGGCGTCGGCCGTCGGGCAACCCTGCCACAAGAGTCTGAACCGTTTCTCGCAGTAGACGGTTCGCCGCACGCGCCACCGGGGCTTTTAGATACAGATCGCCCGGGGTCGGGTCTCCGCTGCTGAACAGGACCGTCAACGGGTCCGCTCGGCCCAGCAGGATGTCTGCCAGGGCGTCGCCAGACCGTCGAAAAAGCCCGATCTCGGTCAGGCCGTGGGGATATAGCTCAGCCATTTGGGCAGCGAATTCCTCGGTGTCAGGCGGCATTTCATCCGGCAAGGTATCCCCGGGTCCGATCCTCACGACGAAGTCGCCGTCCACCTCCTCCAGAACCCCGGACTTGGCCAGCATCTCGAGCATCCGGCGGAACAACTTCTTATGCTCCTCCACGACGTTCAAGCGCCGTCGCAGGTCCTCTGAATCCACGGTCGTGCCCGCCTCGCGTTCCCACCCCAGTTCCTCCAGGGTCTCGAGCGCGCAGGATCGAGACCACCGCTCCAGGTCGGCCAGAAGGGCGCTTCTGTCTTTGGGCGCGACTCCCTCGTCGGCCAAGTAATCTGAGAGCAGCCCCGAGCACGCTGCAACCGTTGCCTGAGACGCGAGGAAATCTGCGGGCAGCATTCCGGGCGTGAGAGCCCTTTCGCGCCACACAACCTCATAAAGCAGTTCATTCACCCCTTCGCCTGCAGAGAGCAGCGCCGTCCGCGTCGCGCGTTTCACCATGTATCTGTTCAACCCGCCAAGCAGAACCCCGTTGGGGTCGTAGATGCGCAATTCTCCGTTCCAGACCTCAGGCGGTTCGTCCTGTTCTGCTTCCGTCCCTTGGGAAATCTCACTCATGCGCACGTGACAGAACAAGCGATCCGGCAGCCGGTCCGCCAGCCACAGTCGCTCCCAGCCAAATGGTAGATAGGTGGTTCCCTCTTCTATCCCGTCTGGGTTGCGCGCTGCGGCCACAACCTGAAAGCAACCGTCCAGCAGGAGCGGATGAACGTCCAGCTCATTGCGGCCGAGAGTTTCAGGAAAAGAAATCTCGCCTAACGCCTCGCCCGGCCGGGACCAGACCTTCCTGAGCGTACGGAAGAACGGGCCGAGATTAATCCCCGTACCGGCCCGGGTGCGGTAGTAGTCTGCCACGTCTATTGGCGACAGAGGGGCCTTGAGGCTTTCAAGATCGATGCGTTTGCCGGCTTCCGGCATGGGGGCGCCCGGCGATATGTGGCCTTCTACATGTGCCGTCCAGTCCTCTTCACTCCCCTTGCTGAATATCTGGACACGACGCGAATTTGCCCGCTCGGAAGAATCAAGCACAACCTGCACCTTTTTGCCCTCGTCACCGGCACCGTCCTCGGAACCCTCCTCCGGGAAAACCAGCGCGTTGAGCAGTTGCATGTCCTCCATAACCACCCCGCCGTTCTCTTCGGTAAGGGATACCGATGCTGCCATGGCCCCGTAGAGCGCGCCCGGAGCTATAACCCGGCCAAACACCTGGTGGTCGCTCAACCACTCCGGATCCGACTGGAACACTTCTGTCTCGAATGTGACCTCGCCACTGGCGGATTCGTGCCGGGTCCCCAGTAAGGGATGGCCGGCGCCCGAGCGTTGCTTTCTCTTCGAATCAAGCCAATGGCGTTCGCGTTGGAATGGGTAGCTTGGCAACGAGATGCGACGGCGCGCCTCCCCCGCAAAGAGCCCTTCAAAGTGAATCGGGAGCCCCGCCTGATACGCTTCCGCGACCGCCCGCGTGAAATCTGCGTCATCCGCGGACGCTGAGGATTCGCCAGACGGTGGGCGCAGGCTCGACAGCACCGTGGGAGCCGGTGTCCGTGCCGAGTCCGGCCAAGCCGAGACCGTCATTGAGGCCAGGATCGGTCTTGGCCCTATTTCCAGCACCAAGTCCACCCCGAGTTCCGCCAACGTCCGGACACCGCTGGCGAACGCCACCTTCTCGCGGGCATGCTGCCTCCAGTAGGCCCCGTCCAGCGCTTGGCCGGGCTCCACCACTTGGCCAGTCAGGTTGCTGACCACGGTGAGGGAGGGTGGCTCAATGTTTGCACTGTCCAAGGAAGCTTCCAGCATGTCGAGAGCTGGCTCCACCAAAGCGCTGTGGAATGCGCGGGCCGTGTTCAACCGTCTTACCCGGACTCCTTCCGATTCAAAACACTTCGAGATGGTTTCAATCTCTGCAACCGGGCCGCTCACCACTTGGTGGGAGCCGTTGTCCGCCGAGATACTCACCCCGACACTGGCAGATGATTCGTTCAGCTCCTCGACCGTCGACGCCACTCGTGCCGGAGTGGCAAAAACCGCTGCCATTGCGCCCGCTTCGGTTCCCGACAGCAGGGTGCCTCGCGCCTCGGCAAACCGCATTCCATCCTCCAGGCTGAACACTCCCGCTGCCTGCGCCGCCGCCAGTTCCCCGACGCTGTGCCCCAACACCACGCTGGGATGAACCCCTACACTCGACCAGAGTGCCGTGAGCGCGCACTCGAGGGCGTAGAGGGCCGGCTGCTCCCACGCCGTATCGTTCATATTGCCTTCGCCGCGCCCGAACATCACGTCGAGCAACGAGGCGCCCCTTTCGGCCAGAAACACCTCTTCACAGCGGTCGAGAACCGCCCGCGCCACCGGCTCGCGTTCGTAGAGTGCCTTTCCCATGCCAGCCCATTGGCTTCCTTGCCCGGTATAAGCGAACGCCACCTTCGTCGCCGTCTGCGGCCCTGGACTCTCGCCCGCATTCACCAGCGCTTTCAGCCCTTCCCGCAGCGATCCGGCATCCCGAAACACCACGCCCGCACGGTGATCAGAATGGCTCCTCCCTACGCCTGCAGTCCACGCCATATCCGAGAGCAATGGCCCTGAAGAGGCGCTTTGGGAAGCAAGATCCTCCGGATGTTCATCCAGCCACGAGAGGTAACGCCCCGCGAGTTCCCTGAGTGCGTTCACTGATTTTCCGGACAGCGGCAGCAAACGGGTCTCGCGCATCTTTAACTCCTGCTCCGGCAGCGGAAGACTCTCCTCGGTCTCCGGCAGAGAGACTGTCACCGCCTGGGCTGAGCCCACAAGCTGACGCTTTCCGTAGGGCGATTCCCCCGGGGCGATGTATTCCTCCACCACTATATGGGCGTTTGTCCCGGATATCCCGAAGGAGTTTACTCCTGCCAGTCGCGGCCG